>NZ_CP075566.1:5000-1450000 GCF_018502625.1 Pseudomonas hormoni | reverse complement strand
GCGCCGATGGTCATCAGTACCCCGGCAATGTTGCGCACCATGTGGTGCAGGAAGGCGCTGGCGCGAATATCCAGCACGATCATCTTGCCGTGGCGCGTGACGCGCAGGTGATGCAGCTCCTTGATCGGTGACTTGGCCTGGCACTGGCCCGCGCGGAAAGCGCTGAAATCGTGGGTGCCGACCAGGTATTGCGCGGCCTCGGCCATGCGCTCGACGTCGAGGGGGCGGTGATTCCAGGTGATTTCTTCGTTCAGGTGCGCCGGGCGGATCTGATCGTTGTAGATCACGTAGCGATAGCGCCGGGCGATGGCCTTGAACCGCGCATGGAAATGCGCCGGCATGACCTTGGCCCAGCTGACACTGACGTCGTGGGGCAAGTTGATGTTGGCGCCCATGACCCAGGCTTTCATCGAACGCTCGACCTGCGTGTCGAAATGCACCACCTGGCCGCACGCATGCACGCCCGCGTCCGTACGCCCGGCACAGAGCAGCGACACCGGTGAGTCGGCGACTTTGGACAAAGCCTTTTCCAGGGTTTCCTGCACCGTGAGCACACCGGACGCCTGACGCTGCCAGCCGCGAAAGCGCGAGCCTTTGTATTCAACGCCCAAGGCGATGCGGAAAAAGCCGTCGGCCGCCATTTCGGCAGCCGGGTTATCTATATTTGCCAAGGAGTGACAGCCTGCTGATGTACGCAAAGGCGGGCATTATAAGGCCGCCGGACCGGGACGCCAGAGGCGTGTGATGTTTGTGCCGTTGCGGTGCCCATGCAGATTTCGCTATATAGATAAATACACAACGAAAAACAGAAAACCACCGAGACCTGACGATGACCGCACTCCTCAAAGAAGCCGTCGGCCTGGCTTACAGCCTGGAAGGCATGGTGCACGCCAAACGCAAGACGTGGGAAGCCATCGACGAGATGGCCCGACGCATCAAACCCGGCATGCGCGAATCCGAGGCGCTGGCCATGAGCCTTGAAGTATTGAACGAGCTAGGGATGGATCGCATCTGGCACCCCTCGAAGATCCGCTTTGGCAAAAACACCCTGAAAACCTTCAAGCAACGTTCCGAAGGCGATCCGGTACTGGCGGAGAACGACATTTTCTTTATCGACCTCGGCGTCGTCTGGGATCGCCATGAAGGCGACTCTGGCGCAACGTTTGTCGTCGGCAACGATCCCGAAATGAAGGCGTGCGCGACGGCAGCCAAGACGTTGTTCGATCAGGTTCACGATTACTGGCGCACCCGGCAAGTGGCCGGCCCCGAGTTGTACCGTTACGCCGACGAACAGGCAACGGAGATGGGCTGGAAGTTGAACCTGGAGATCAAGGGGCACCGGGTCAGTGATTTTCCCCATGCGATTTATCGTGCCGGGGATTTGGGCAATTTCGAGGAGTGTCCGAATGTCGGGCTGTGGATTCTGGAAATCCAGATCGCCCACCCTACCCGGCCGTTTGGTGCGTTTTATGAGGATTTGTTGGCTTGAGCCAAAAAGCTTCGCGGCCAAGTCGGATCGCCGCACCGCTCGCTCCTACGGGGATCACCGAACCTGTAGGAGCGAGCTTTGCCCGCGAAGACATCCCGACAAACACCATCGCATTATCATTCAAACAAAAACGGCAGCCTCAATGGGCTGCCGTTTTTTTTACAACTTACTGACTCATCAAGCCAGACGCGCCAGCATTTCCTTCGCTTCGCTCTTCTGACCCGCATCACCCTCGGTCACGACTTCGTTGAGGATGTCCCGTGCGCCGTCGGCGTCGCCCATGTCGATGTAGGCCTGGGCCAGATCGAGTTTGGTGGCGACTTCGTCGGTGCCGGAGAGGAAATCGAATTCCGGCTCGTCAGCGGCGGAAGCCAATGCGTCTTCTGCGGTAAAGGTTGGTTCGCCAATGCTCTGGGACAGACGATCCAGCTCGGCGTTGACGTCATCCAGCTCAGCCGCGAATGCATCCGGAGCATCCATTTCATCGGCCAGCGACAGATCGAAATCCGCCGGCAGCTCCAGATCATCCAGCGCTACCTCAGGAGCGGCCGGCACTTCAGCAGCAGGCAAGTCCTTGACGTCGTCATCCAGGCTCAACAGGAAATCGTCTTCAGCGAGGATCCCCGACGACGGCTCTCCACCGAGGTCCATGTCCAGATCGAAGTCCGACAGGTCGTCGAGGTTTTCCTTGATTTCGGTCTGCTGCTGCAGCACCGACTCAAAGCTCAGGTCGTCGTCCAGCGGGAATTCATCCAGTTCGGCCAAAGCCTCTGGCGAAGGCGCCGACTCAGGTGCAACCACCGCAGGAGAGGCCGTTTCCAGATCATCCAGACTCAGATCAAACGCGCTGTCGAAGTCGTCATCGGCCAGTGCCGGTGCCGGTTCTTCGGGCTCGTCCTTCAACAGATCCTGGACGTATTGGGCGTCCAGCTCGGCAGCGACGGCCGCAGCAGCCAGACCACCCGCCACGACGACCGCCATGGCCGGGAAGCGGCTTTTCAGCTCTTCGACACGGGCAAAGTTTTCGCCGTTGGCCACGAGCTGACGCTCCTGGGCCACGAACGCATCGCGATCGCCCTGCTGACCGTAGACTTCCATCAGCTTCAGACGCAGGTCACTGCGCTGAGGTTCTTGTTTGATGCCGTCTTCCAGCAACGCAGCAGCCTGATTCAGGCGACCGGCGGCCATGTGCGACTGCGCCTTGGTCAGCACGTCGTCATCGCGATCAGCGGCAGGCGCGACCAGTGGTGCGGCAATCGGCGGCGTTACCACCACTGGCGCAATCACTGGAGCTGGAGCCGGTGCCGGGGTCAGCGCTGGTGCAGGAGCCGGTGCGGTCGCGAGCTTCACGCTTGGCGGCGGCACTTCCAGACCTTCAAAGCTGCTTTCAGGCAAGTCCAGATCAGCAGAGAACTCCTGCTCCTCGGACAACGCACGGGCCATGCGCAGGTGTTTTTCGGCTTCCTGCTGGGCTTTGCGGCGACGGGCCAGCAACAGCAGCAACAGCAGCACAACCACCGCCCCGCCACCGACCATGCCCAGCAACCACGGATTGGTCAGCAGTTCGTTGAACTTCTGGTCGTCAGATGTTGCAGGCGCTGGCTCGGTTGGCGTCTCGGCCGGGGCCGGCGTTGCTTCAGGGGCCGCCGCCGAAGGGGCAGGCGTTGCCGGCGCGGCTGCGACTGGCGCAGGGCTCGGACTCAATTCGGCCGAGATGGCCGGAGCCGTCGTCGCAGCAGCCGGCGCACCCGCAGCACCTTCAGCCTGCAACTTGGCCAGTTGATTGTTCTTCAGCTCGATCAGGCGTTGCAGCTTGTCCAACTGGCTTTGCAGATCGGTCATGCGGCCTTTCAGTTCAGCGTTGTCACGACGGGTCGTGTCGAGGCTTTCCTGGGTCACTGCCAGTTTGTTGCTCAAGGCCTTCGCATCACCTGCCGCACCTTTGCCACCGGCCTTGCCGGACTCGGCAGACACCAGGCTCAGATTGTCCTTGGCGGGCTGCCCAGGAGCGCCTTCACCGCGAGCGCGTTTGGTCGCGTCGAGTTGCTGCTGCCCTGTACCAGGCTTGGCTACATAGCGACGACCCTGACGCCACGCGGTGTTCTGCGCGGCGACTTCAGCAATCGCCTTGGGTTGCGGCACGCTGGTGGCCTGCGTCTGATCCGGCAGGCGCAGGACCTGACCGGTCTTCAGCAGGTTGATGTTGCCGTTGATGAACGCATCCGGGTTCAGCGCCTGGATGGCCAACATGGTTTGCTGAACCGAGCCGCCATTACGCGCCTTCTCGGCGATTTCCCACAGGGTATCGCGTGGCGTGGTGGTGTATTGGGTCGGTTTGGTGGCGCCGGTCACGGGTGCAGTGACCGTCTGGGTCGGTGCCGGTTGCGCAGCCGCTTCAGCGGTTTGCGGCGAGAATTTGGACGGATCGAGCAGCACGCTGTAATCGCGCAGAAGGCGACCGTTGGGCCACATCACCTGAACCAGGAATTTCACCATCGGTTCGGACAGCGGCTTGCTGGACGTCACACGCAGGACGCTTTTGCCACTGGCGTTGAGCACCGGGGTGAAGCTCAGGTCGTTGAGAAACGCCTGGCGATCGACACCGGCCTTGGCGAAATCTTCCGGCGACGCCAGGCTCGGCACCACTTCGGCAGCGGTGAGGTCCTTGACGTCGAGCAGCTCGATTTCCGCCACCAGCGGCTGGTTCAGCGACGATTTCAGGGTCAATTCCCCGAGCCCGAGCGCATGCGCCATACCGGAGGACAGCGCCGAGGCGGCCGCTATTGCTAACACCAGTTTGCGAACTTGAACCATAGCCTCATCCTTTGTCTGAACATTCCTCGGCCAGCGAGAAGGTGTTGATAGTCGCTGCCGTAAGGCATTGCGCGCGGCGGCGAAGGGTCGTCGCGCGCGATCATTTCTTTCATGCCCCGGAAAGCCCCGCAGGGTGACTCGCCTTCAGCAATCCGGCCAGGCATGGTGCCCGGCCAGAATCATTCTGCAAATTGTTGCCAAGTATCTTTTACAGCAGGTCTTTTATCAACAATTCAGCCACCTGCACAGCATTGAGCGCCGCGCCTTTGCGTACGTTATCTGACGTCAGCCACAAATTAAGTTCCGACGGGTCGTCGATTCCAGCGCGAACCCGACCGACGTAGACCACGTCTTGCCCCACCGCGTCGCCGACCGCGGTCGGGTAATCGCCGGCTTCTACCAGTTCGATACCCGGCGCGTCTTCCAGCGCTTCGTTGATTTTCGCCAGGTCCACAGCGCTTGCTGACTGCAAGGTCACGCTAAAGCTATCGCCAAAAAACACCGGGGCTTGAATGCAAGTGACGGAAATCTTTAATAAAGGCAAAGCCATGACCTGACGCAGTTCACGCACCAGGCGCTTTTCCAGCAGCGTATGGCCCTGATCATCCGGCTTGCCGACTTGCGCCAGCAGGTTGAAAGCCATCTGCCGGTCGAAGAAAGTCGGCTCCAGCGGACGCACATTGAGCAGTTCGGCGGTTTGCCGGGCCAGTTCAGTGACGGCTTCGCGCCCCTGGGCAGAAACGGCCAGACTGGCGGTCACATTGACGCGCTGCAGGTCGAGCAGACCGAGCAACGGTGCGAGCACTACGGCCAACGTGGTGGCCGATGGGCTTGGACTGCTGACCTGGTACGGTTTTTTCAGACCGGCCAACACCTGGGCATTGGCTTCCGGCACCACTTGTGGCGCCTGATCGGCCGGCAAGGCGCCGGACAGATCGATCAACGAGCAACCGGCGGCTGTGGCGCGCGAGGCGAAACTCAAGGTCACCGCCGGGCCTGCGGCGAAAAAAACCAACTGCACTTTGCTGAAGTCGAACTCATCCACTTCCCGCACCCGCACGTTCTTGCCGCGAAACGGCACTGAATGCCCGGCGGATTCGCTGCTGGCCAGCAGATGCAGGTTGCCGACCGGAAAGTCGCGTTCTTCGAGAATCTGCACCAGCGTTTCGCCGACAGTACCGGTGGCGCCGATCACGGCAATATCAAAGGACTGGCTCATGGTTCTACCTCTGGCGAAACGGGGGGAGCGGCACTTTACCGGGTGGTGGGCACGCAGGCAATTCGGTGGAGATTTGCGGCGCCTGTTCCGGCCCCATCGCGGGCAAGCCCGCTCCCACAGTTTTCAGCGGTGTACACAAATTTTGTGTATGACACCAACCACTGTGGGAGCGGGCTTGCCCGCGATGGGGCCGGGTCAGGCAACCGATCAACGTCAGAATGTTGCCCATAAAAAAACCCGCACCTCTTTCAAGGCACGGGCTCTTTGATTACTTCAATCAATCAACGCTCAAGCAGAATCCGCAACATGCGACGCAGCGGCTCGGCCGCGCCCCACAGCAGCTGGTCGCCGACGGTGAACGCGCCGACGAACTGCGAACCCATGTTCAGCTTGCGCAGACGACCCACCGGAACATTCAGGGTGCCGGTGACCTTCGTCGGGCTCAGCTCCTGCATGCTGATGTCGCGGTTGTTCGGCACCAGTTTGACCCAAGGGTTGTGCTGGCTGATCAGCCCTTCGATGTCGGCGATCGGCACATCTTTGTTCAGCTTGATGGTCAGCGCCTGGCTGTGGCAGCGCATGGCGCCGATGCGCACGCAGATACCGTCCACCGGGATCGGGCTCTTGAAGCGACCGAGAATCTTGTTGGTCTCGGCCTGGGCCTTCCACTCTTCGCGGCTCTGACCGTTCGGCAGTTCCTTGTCGATCCACGGGATCAGGCTGCCGGCCAGCGGTACGCCGAAGTTTTCGGTCGGGTACGCATCGCTGCGCATGGCTTCGGCCACACGGCGGTCAATGTCGAGGATGGCGCTGGCCGGGTCGGCCAGTTGATCGGCGACAGCAGCGTGGGTCGCGCCCATTTGCTTGATCAGTTCACGCATGTTCTGCGCGCCGGCACCGGAGGCCGCCTGATAAGTCATGGCGCTCATCCACTCCACCAGGCCGGCTTCGAACAGACCGCCCAGGCCCATCAGCATCAAGCTGACGGTGCAGTTGCCGCCGATGTAATTCTTGGTGCCCGCGTCGAGCTGCTGGTCGATGACCTTGCGGTTCACCGGGTCCAGCACGATCACTGCGTCATCCTGCATGCGCAGGCTGGAAGCGGCGTCGATCCAGTAACCCTGCCAGCCGGCTTCGCGCAGCTTCGGGAACACTTCGCTGGTGTAGTCGCCACCCTGGCAGGTCAGAATCACGTCGAGGGTTTTCAGCTCTTCAATGCTGTAAGCGTCCTTGAGCGGAGCAATGTCCTTGCCCACGGACGGGCCTTGGCCACCGACATTGGAAGTGGTGAAAAACACCGGCTCGATAAGATCGAAATCCTGCTCTTCCAGCATCCGCTGCATGAGCACGGAACCGACCATACCGCGCCAACCGATCAGACCTACACGTTTCATCGCAACTACACCTTCTTTAAAAAGTGGGCCGCTGCTTTCAAGAGTGAAAGTTGCAGCGGGCCCGAGAGATTACAGATTCCGCAGCGCGGCGACTACTGCGTCACCCATTTCCTGCGTACCGACTTTAGTGCAACCGGTCGACCAGATGTCGCCCGTCCGCAGGCCTTGGTCCAGAACCAGACTGACGGCTTTCTCGATCGCGTCCGCCGCGCCCTGCTGGTTGAAGCTGTAGCGCAACATCATCGACACCGACAAAATGGTCGCCAGCGGGTTGGCAATGCCTTTGCCCGCGATGTCCGGCGCCGAACCGTGGCAAGGCTCGTACATGCCCTTGTTGTTGGTGTCCAGGGAAGCCGACGGCAGCATGCCGATGGAACCGGTGAGCATCGACGCCTGGTCAGACAGGATGTCGCCGAACATGTTGTCGGTGACGATCACGTCGAACTGCTTCGGTGCACGCACCAGTTGCATGGCGGCGTTGTCGACGTACATGTGGCTCAGTTCGACTTCAGGGTAATCCTTGGCCACTTCCTCGACGATTTCACGCCACAACTGGCTGGAAGCCAGGACGTTGGCCTTGTCCACCGAGCACAGCTTCTTGCCACGCACCATGGCCATGTCGAAACCGACACGGGCGATGCGGCGGATTTCGCTTTCGCTGTACGGCAGCGTGTCATAGGACTGACGCTCGCCGTTTTCCAGGGTGCGGGTGCCGCGTGGCGCGCCGAAGTAGATACCGCCAGTCAGTTCGCGAACGATCAGGATGTCCAGACCGGAAACGATTTCCGCTTTCAGGCTGGAAGCTTCGGCCAGTTGCGGGTACAGGATCGCCGGGCGCAGGTTGCCGAACAGACCCAGTTGCGCACGAATTTTCAGCAGGCCGCGCTCAGGACGGATGTCACGTTCGATGGTGTCCCATTTCGGACCGCCCACGGCGCCCAGCAAGACAGCGTCGGCTGCGCGAGCACGCTCCAGGGTTTCGTCGGCCAGTGGCACGCCGTGCTTGTCGATGGCGGCGCCGCCGATCACATCGTGGCTCAGCTCGAAGCCCAGGCTGTACTTGTCGTTGGCCAGTTCCAGCACCTTGACCGCTTCGGCCATGATTTCCGGACCAATACCATCACCCGGGAGAATCAGAATCTGCTTGCTCATGCTTTCCTCATGTCTTCAGTCGGTGTGCCCTTTGAGCACACCCGGAAAAATTCTATCTTTCGACGGCAATCGTTCAGAGCCTATCGTTCAGCCATCAGTACCAGCACATCTGTACTGAACGAACCATCGGCCTCAATCTCAAAATATTCGCGCACTTCGTTGCCCATCGACTGCTGCAACTCGCGGATCGCGGCGCGCATCACTTGTGGCGTGCGCATGCGCTCGACCCAGCTGTTGTACTCCAGACGCAGGCGTTGGCGCGTAGTGGTGCGAGTGTGCAACCCCGCTTCGCTGACCTGACGCAACCACTCACCGGCGGAATAATCGCGCACATGGCTGGTGTCGCGCAGCACTTCGACGCTTTGCAGGTAAGTGTCGAACAACGGGCTGCCCGGTGACAACACGTCGACGAACGCCGCCACACCGCCCGGCTTCAGCACCCGGCGAACTTCACGCAGGGCCAGGCCGAGATCGCTCCAATGGTGCGCCGAATAACGGCTGAAGACGAAATCGAACTCGCCATCGGCGAACGGCAGGCGTTCGGCGGCGCCGAGGACCGTGGTCACATTACTCAAACCCCGATCAACGGCTGCGGCAGCGACCACGTCGAGCATTTGCTGCGAGAGGTCGTAGGCCACCACTTCTTTCACCAGCGAGGCCACGTGGAAACTCACATGACCGGCGCCGCAGCCCAGGTCCAGTACCCGAGCATCGCCCTGCTCGGCCACTTCGGCTTGTAGCAGTGCGAATTCGGTGCCTTGAGCGTGAACGGCGCTGCTCAGATAGGCCGAGGCCTGTTCACCGAATTGCTTTTGTACAACCTGAGCGTGCTGGGCGGTGCTGGTCATAGTCATATCCTTGATATATGTGTTGTCTGAGCTGCCGTCATCGCGAGCAGCCTCGCTCCCACAGGGTTTTGTGAACGCCGCAAATCAATGTGGGAGCCAGCCTGCTGGCGATGGCGTCATCACGCCTTACGCAAACTTACGCGTCGCGAAACAACCACGGCTGGCTAGCCCGGTGCTTGGCTTCAAACGTCGCAATCGCCTCGTGGTCCTGCAAGGTCAAACCGATGTCATCCAGGCCATTGAGCAGGCAATGCTTACGGAATGCGTCGATTTCGAAGCTCAACACTTTGCCGTCCGGACGGGTCACGGTCTGGGCTTGCAGATCTACCTGCAATTGGTAGCCAGGATTCGCTTCAACCTGTTGGAACAGTTCATCAACCTCAGCGTCGCTCAAGATGATCGGCAGCAAGCCGTTCTTGAAGCTGTTGTTGAAGAAGATGTCGGCGTAGCTCGGCGCAATGATGCTGCGGAAACCGTACTCTTCCAGCGCCCACGGCGCGTGTTCACGGCTGGAGCCGCAACCGAAGTTTTCGCGGGCCAGCAACACGCTGGCGCCTTGATAACGCTCGGCATTGAGGACGAAGTCCTTGTTCAACGGGCGTTTGGAGTTGTCCTGATATGGCTGGCCCACATCCAGATAACGCCATTCATCGAACAGGTTCGGGCCAAAACCCGTGCGCTTGATCGACTTCAAGAACTGCTTCGGGATGATCTGGTCGGTGTCGACGTTGGCACGATCCAGAGGCGCGACAAGACCAGTGTGCTGGGTAAAAGCTTTCATGCTGCGCTCCTTTAGATCAATTCACGGACGTCGACGAAACGACCGTTCACCGCGGCGGCGGCGGCCATGGCCGGGCTCACGAGGTGGGTACGACCACCGGCGCCCTGACGGCCTTCGAAGTTACGGTTGGAGGTCGATGCGCAATGCTCGCCCGACTCCAAACGGTCCGGGTTCATCGCCAGGCACATCGAGCAACCCGGCTCGCGCCATTCAAAACCGGCGTCGAGGAAAATCTTGTCCAGACCTTCCGACTCGGCCTGCGCCTTCACCAGGCCCGAGCCCGGCACCACGATGGCCTGCTTGATGGTCGAAGCCACTTTGCGGCCCTTGGCGATGACGGCTGCAGCGCGCAGGTCTTCGATCCGCGAGTTGGTGCAGGAACCGATGAACACGCGGTCCAGCTGAATGTCGGTGATCGCCTGATTGGCGGTCAGCCCCATGTATTTCAACGCGCGCTCGATGGAACCGCGCTTGACCAGGTCCATTTCCTTCGCAGGATCGGGAACGTTCTGGTCAACAGCCAACACCATCTCGGGCGAGGTGCCCCAGCTGACTTGCGGTTTGATCTGGGTCGCATCGAGTTCGACGATGGTGTCGAATTTGGCGTCTTTATCGGTCACCAAGTCTTTCCAGGCTTCGACGGCCAAGTCCCATTCCGCACCTTTCGGAGCAAATGGACGACCCTTCACGTACGCCACGGTTTTTTCATCCGCCGCCACCAGGCCTACGCGAGCGCCGGCCTCGATGGACATGTTGCAGATGGTCATGCGGCCTTCAACAGACAGATCGCGAATCGCACTACCGGCGAACTCGATCGCATGGCCGTTACCGCCAGCGGTACCGATCTTGCCAATGACCGCGAGAACGATGTCCTTGGCGGTCACGCCGAACTGCAATTTGCCTTCGACGGACACCAGCATATTCTTCATTTTCTTGGCGACCAGGCACTGGGTGGCGAGCACGTGCTCGACCTCGGAGGTGCCGATACCGTGAGCCAAAGCGCCGAATGCGCCGTGGGTCGAGGTGTGGGAGTCGCCGCAGACCACGGTCATGCCCGGCAAGGTCGCGCCCTGCTCCGGGCCGATCACGTGAACGATGCCTTGACGCACATCATTCATCTTGAATTCGACGATGCCATATTCGTCGCAGTTGTCGTCGAGGGTCTGAACCTGCAGACGCGAGACCTGGTCGACAATGGCGTCAATGCCGCCCTTGCGCTCCGGCGTGGTCGGTACGTTGTGGTCCGGGGTCGCGATGTTGGCATCGATGCGCCAAGGCTTGCGCCCGGCCAGACGCAGGCCTTCAAAGGCTTGCGGCGAGGTCACTTCATGGATGATGTGACGATCGATGTAGATCAGCGCAGAGCCATCGTCGCGCTGTTTGACCAAATGCGAATCCCAGAGCTTGTCGTAGAGCGTTTTGCCGGCCATCAGACGGTTTCCTCATCAGCTTGTTTCTATGCCCCGGGTTCTGAACAGTTCAATAACCCTTTGGCTTGTGAGGTCGATCCTAGGGGGTTACATTAAATAACTCAAATTCATATTTTTTATGCTTTGGATAACCAACTGGAATACATAAATGGACCTCGCCAACCTCAATGCTTTTATTGCCATCGCCGAGACCGGAAGCTTCTCCGGTGCCGGTGAACGGTTGCACCTGACGCAACCGGCGATCAGCAAACGCATTGCCGGGCTGGAGCAGCAATTGAAGGTGCGCCTGTTTGACCGCCTGGGCCGCGAAGTCGGTCTGACCGAAGCCGGTCGCGCCCTGCTGCCGCGGGCTTATCAGATTCTGAACGTGCTGGACGACACCCGCCGCGCCCTGACCAACCTGACCGGTGAAGTCAGCGGCCGCCTGACCCTGGCCACCAGTCACCACATCGGCCTGCACCGTTTGCCGCCCTTATTAAGGGAGTTCACCCGCCGCTACCCACAAGTCGCGCTGGATATTCAGTTCCTCGATTCGGAAGTGGCCTACGAAGAAATCCTCCATGGTCGCGCCGAGCTTGCCGTCATCACCCTCGCGCCGGAGCCCCACGCATTGGTCAAGGCCACGCCGGTGTGGGACGACCCGCTGGATTTCGTGGTCGCGCCGGAGCATTCACTGATCAGCAATGGCGCGGTCAACCTGGCGGACATCGCCCTGCATCCGGCCGTGTTTCCCGGCGGCAACACCTTTACTCACCACATCGTCCAGCGCCTGTTCGAAGCGCAAGGCTTGACGCCGAACATCGCCATGAGCACGAATTATCTGGAAACCATCAAGATGATGGTCTCGATCGGCCTGGCCTGGAGCGTGTTGCCGCGCACCATGCTCGACGATCAAGTTGCACGAATACCTTTGCCGGGCATACAACTGTCTCGCCAGCTAGGCTATATCTTGCACACCGAACGGACGCTGTCGAACGCAGCACGGGCTTTTATGGCCTTGCTGGATGCACAAATCGATCTGCCAGGGACTCAAGGCTAACTTGTGCTACTCCTATAGAGCCGCGAAATCCTGTGCCTAACGCCCAATTCAGCCCAAGGCCTGCCAATGCCGAAATCTGTTGACCGTATTCCGCCGATGCCACGTATACAGGCGCTTGACCCGAAACGGTCCGAGCAGAGTTGGGAAAGCGCGCCGCAGTTGCTGGCCGCCCTCAACGGAGCACGTCTGGGCGCCTGGTATTGGGACATCGAGCGCGGGCAGATCAGTTGGTCGCGGGGTACGCAGGCTTTGTTCGGCTTCGATCCCCGGCAGCCATTGCCGGCCGACCTGGAATACCTCGACCTGCTGCCGCCCGAAGACCGGGCCAAAACCATTCGCGCGTTCCACGCCGTGATTGCCGGCGCTCCGCTGGAGCAGGCAATGCACCACCGCATTCGCTGGCCCGATGGCAGCCTTCACTGGCTGGAGATCAATGGCAGTTTGCTGCCGGATAAACACGGTCGGCCGCGCATGATCGGGGTGATCCGCGAAATCACCCACCAGCGCCAGCGCGAACAGGCGCTGAGCAGCTCGGAAAAACGTTTCGCGACGCTGTTTCACCTGTGTCCGAACATGGTACTTCTGACCCGCCAGGAAGACGGGCTGATCACCGAGGCCAACCAGTATTTCGAAAGCCTGTTCGGCTGGCCGGTGCAGAACGCAATTGGCCGCACCACGATAGAACTGGGCCTGTGGGTGCACCCGGAACAACGCGAAAAACTGGTCAAGGCGACCAAGGCCAAAGGCGAGCTGATCAGCATGGAAGTGCAGTTCCGCGCCAGCAATGGCCAGATCCACGACGGCATCCTCAGCGCGCAAAAAGTCGAACTCGAGGGCCAGCCCTATCTGCTCAGTACCTTCCTCGACACCACCGAACGCAAGGCCGCCGAACTCGCCCTGAAAGACAGCCAGGAGCGCCTCGATCTGGCGCTGGATTCGGCGCAACTCGGCACCTGGGACTGGCACATTCCCAGCGGCATGCTCTATGGCTCGGCCCGGGCCGCCCAGTTGCACGGGCTGGAACCCAAACCGTTCCATGAATCCTTCGAAGCGTTTTTCGAAGGCGTGCCCGGCGAAGAGCGCGACAGCATGCGCGATGCCTATCGCAGCCTGCGCGAAGGTCCGGCGGGCAACTATCAGTTGACCTACCGCGTACAGCTGGAGGACGGCACTTCGCGCTACCTGGAAAGCCGCGCCCGCCTCTACCGCGATGATAACGGCGTGCCGGTGCGCATGGCCGGCACCTTGCTCGACATTACGGATCAGGTCGAGCGCGAGCAGATGCTGGTCGCCTCCGAAGAGAAATTTGCCACCCTGTTCCAGGTCAGTCCGGACCCGATCTGCGTCACCCGCCAGGACACCGGCCAGTTCATCGAAATCAACTCCAGTTTCACCCAGACCTTCGGCTGGAGCACCGCCGAGGTGATTGGTCGCAGCGCCGACGAAATCGGCCTGTGGGACGCGTCGGCAAAAAGCCTGCGCCGGATCGAACAAGTCATCCGCGAACAAGGCCTGAACAACGTCGCCATCCTCGTTCAGCACAAGGACGGTCAATCGCTGACCTGCGTGATTTCCAGCCGCCAGATCAGCGTCGGCGACCAGCCGTGTATCGTGACCACCTTGCGCGACATCACCCAGCAACAACGCTCGGAAGCGGCGCTCAAGGCCAGCGAAGAGAAGTTCGCCAAGGCTTTCCACTCCAGTCCCGACGCCATCACCATCACCGAACGCGACACCGGGCGCTATCTGGAGGTCAACGATGGTTTCTGCCGCCTGACCGGCTATCGCGCCGATGAAGTGGTCGGCCGCACGGTGTACCAGGTCGGCATCTGGGCCGAAGAAAAACAACGCTCGGCGCTGCTGGCCGAGCTACAGATCAAGGGCCGGGTGCATCACCAGGAGATGCTCGGCCGCAACAAGCGCGGCGAACTGCTGACCGTCGAAGTCTCGGTGGAACCGATCACGCTCAACGAAACTGCTTGCCTGCTGCTGACCGCGCGGGACGTCAGCCTGCTGAAAAACGCCGAAGCGCAGATCCGTCACCTGGCCTACCACGACCCGCTGACCAACCTGCCCAACCGCGCACTGTTGATGGACCGCCTGAGCCAGCAGATCGCCCTGCTCAAACGCCACAACCTGCGTGGCGCCCTGATGTTTCTCGATCTCGACCACTTCAAGCACATCAACGACTCGCTCGGCCACCCGGTGGGCGACACGGTGCTGAAGATCATCACCGCCCGCCTTGAAGCCAGCGTGCGCATGGAAGACACCGTCGCGCGACTCGGCGGCGACGAATTCGTGGTGTTGCTGAGCGGTCTGGAAGGTTCACGCAATGAAGTCAGCGCCCAGGTCCGCGACCTCGCGGACACCTTGCGCGAACTGCTGTCCGAGCCGATGTTCCTTGATGGTCAACGCCTGCAAGTGACGCCGAGTATCGGCATCGCGCTGATTCCCGATCACGGCTCGACCCCGACCGATTTGCTTAAACGCGCCGACATCGCGCTTTATCGGGCCAAGGATTCCGGGCGCAACACCACGCAGATGTACCACAACACCATGCAGAAGGCCGCCAGTGAACGCCTGCGCATGGAAACCGACTTGCGCCTGGCCCTTTCCCGGGGCGAGTTCGAGGTGCATTACCAGCCGCAGGTAGACGCTCGCGACAACCGTATCGTCGGTGCCGAAGCGCTGGTGCGCTGGAGCCATCCGGAGCTCGGCGCCCAATCGCCCACCGAATTCATCAAGGTGCTGGAAGACAGCGGGTTGATTCTGGAGGTCGGCACCTGGATCGTCGACGAAGTATGCGCGGCCTTCAAACGGTTGATCGCCAAGGGCCTGATCGACCCGTTGAATTTCAGCCTGTGCGTGAACATCAGTCCGCGGCAATTCCGCCAGAACGACTTCGTCGAGCGCATCGAACACAGCCTCGTCAGCCACGGCCTCCCCTGCTCGCTGCTGAAACTGGAAATCACCGAAGGCATCGTCATCCAGAATCTGGAAGACACCATCAGCAAAATGCGTCGCCTGAAAAAACTCGGCGTGAGCTTCGCCATGGACGACTTCGGCACCGGTTATTCCTCGCTGACCTACCTCAAGCGACTGCCGGTCGACACGCTGAAAATCGACCAGTCATTCATCCGCGACGCCACCACCGACCCCAACGACGCCGAGATCATCCGCGCCATCGTCGCCATGGCCCGCAGCCTGGAATTGAAAGTGATTGCCGAAGGGGTGGAGACCCCGGAGCAGCTTGAATTCTTGCAGGGGCTGGGCTGCCATTTTTATCAGGGGTATTTGCACAGCTCGCCGTTGCCGGTGGAGGCGTTCCAGAAACTCCTGAAATAACACGAACCCGTGTAGGAGCGAGCTTGCTCGCGATGAACGTTAACGATGACGCTCATTTTCTGGATAAACGAGCCCCGAAGTCCATCGCGAGCAAGCTCGCTCATACAGGGGACAAGGCACAAAAAAGGGCGCCATTGGCGCCCTTTTCATTGCCCAGCCTTAGTGCTGCAGCGCTGGTTTTTGTGTCCCGTTGATCGGGATACGTTTGGCTTTCGCCTCTTCCGGAACGATGCGCAGCAGGTCGATGTTCAGCAGACCGTTGCGCAGGTCGGCGGCCTTGATCTCGATATGATCGGCCAGGCGGAACGACAGTTTGAACGCGCGCTGGGCGATGCCTTGATGCAGGAAGGTCACGCCTTCAGTCGCGTCACGTTTGCCGCCACTGATGGTCAGCACACCCTTCTCGACTTGCAGGTCCAGGTCTTCTTCCTGGAAACCGGCCGCCGCCACGACGATGCGGTATTGATCATCACCGTGTTTTTCCACGTTGTAAGGTGGGTAGGTGCTGCCTGGCTCGTTGCGCAGGGCGGTTTCGAACAGGTCGTTGAAACGGTCGAAGCCTACCGAGGAACGGAACAGTGGAGCCAGGGAAAATGCAGTAGTCATGATTCAATCTCCTGAAAACAATCAGCAAGTTTTTTGTCTCCGCGACCCGAATTCGGCATCGCGTAATCCCTAAATAGGGACCGCTGATTGCTTTTCAAGAGATTGATTTCAGATTTTTTTTCAGGCCGCTTCAGCTACCTGCAAACCCAGCAAACGCGAAACCTGATCCAGTTCGGTTTCACGACGCAGGACGGTGAACAGCGCCACCGCTTCGGGATAATTGCGCGTCAGCATGGCCAGCCACTGCTTCAGGCGACCGGGCGACTGGCGGGGTGTCATCTGTGCCTTGGCCTGCAACCAGAAGTCCTGAATCAGCGGCAGCAGTTCGGCCCAGCTCATTTCGACCACTTCTTCACCGGCACGGGCGGCAGCGATTTGCCGGGCCAGGTCCGGACGCGACACCAGCCCGCGACCGAGCATGATGTCCTCCACACCGCTGATTTCGCGGCAACGGCGCCAGTCTTCAACGCTCCAGATATCACCATTGGCGAACACCGGCACCTTGACCACGTCCTGCACCCGGGGAATCCACTCCCAATGCGCTGGTGGCTTGTAACCATCCATCTTGGTCCGTGCATGCACCACGATGTGTTCCGCGCCGCCTTCGGCCAGGGCCGTGGCGCAGACCAGCGAACCGTCAGGGCTGTCGAAGCCAAGACGCATTTTCGCGGTGACCGGAATGTGCGCTGGAACGGCGCGACGGACATGCTCGACGATCTGGTTCAGAAGCTCGGGCTCTTTGAGCAACACCGCCCCACCGCGCGACTTGTTGACGGTCTTGGCCGGGCAACCGAAGTTCAGGTCGATGACTTCGGACCCCAGCTCGCAGGCCAGCGCGGCGTTTTCCGCCAGGCACACCGGATCGGAACCCAACAGCTGCACGCGCAACGGCACGCCAGACGCGGTGCGCGCACCCGTCAGCAGTTCAGGACCGAACTTGTGGAAATAGGCAGGCGTGAGCAACTGATCGTTGATCCGGATGAACTCGGTCACGCACCAATCGATACCGCCCACACGGGTCAGCACGTCCCGCAGGATGTTGTCGACCAACCCCTCCATGGGTGCCAAAGCAATTTGCATGAAAAACACACTCGACGAAAAACGTGCGGCAGTTTACTGGATTCCCTGTCGAAAGACTTGTTCATACCTCTGTGGCGAGGGAGCTTGCTCCCGTTAGAGTGCGCAGCACTCTCCATTGCAGGGGACCGCTTCGCGGTCCAACGGGAGCAAGCTCCCTCGCCACAGGACCGTGTCAGCTCGCAACTTGCAACGCCGGGCCATAGCCTTCAATGAACTCTGCAGGCATGCGCTTGGGCCTGCCCGTGGACAATTCGATACAGACAAACGTGGTTTGCGCCCGCAGCAACGTGGTGTTGTCGCTGGGACGTTTCAGCTGGAAGTGCCGGGTCATTTTCAGACGCTGATCCCAATCGACGATCCAGGTCGCCAGCTGCAACTCATCGCCCTCGTAGGCCGCGGCCAGGTAATCGATCTCGTGCCGCACCACCGCCATCGCCCGATCCAGCCGCCGATACTCGACCAGATCCAGACCCAGTCGCTGAGAGTGACGCCAGGCGCAGCGCTCGAGCCAGGTCACGTACACCGCGTTATTCGCGTGACCCAGCCCGTCGATGTCCTCGGCGCCCACTTCCAGATCGATGATAAATGGCGTTGCCCGATCCCAGCCCATGCCCCACTCCCGGTCAGATTATGTCGACCGGGGCAGTGTAACGGATGCTCAGGCCGATTGGCGCGATTGCAGGCTGCGGCCGGCCAGCAGTGATAACACGCCATCAATCACCCGAGGGTCAGCCAATACCCGTTGATGACCACCCTCTTCCAGTCGCAACAGACGGCTGTCGAACCAGGCTTCATTGATCAGTTGGGATTCCTTGACCGGAACGAAGCAGTCGTCTTCGGCGTGAACGATCAGCCCAGGCATGTCGAGTTGATAGTGCGAGACATCCAGTGCAGCGGCGCGCATGCCGACGTCTTTTTCGACCTGGCGAATGAACGCCGAACGAGCTTTTGGCGGCAGTCGCACATAGCGAGCGAAACCACGCAGCACCCCGAGAATCCGCGCCGGCGCAGCAATCGTCACCAGGGTTTCAGTGCGCAACCCCAACTGGACGGCGAGCATGGCGCTGGCACCGCCCATCGAGTGACCGATGACCGCCTGCAGTGGCGGCAACTCGGCGGCGGCCTCGAGCATGGCCCGGGCGAACAGCACGACATTTGCTTCATTGCCCGGTGAGCGACCATGCGCAGGGCCGTCCAGCGCAACGACGGTGTAACCGGCATCCACCAGCGCGGTGATCAGACTGGCAAACTGCGTCGGCCGGCCCTCCCAACCGTGCATCAGCAACACCGCCGGGCCTTGTCCCCAGCGCAACGCCGACAGGCCGAAACGTAAAGTGATGCGCTCGGATTTCGCCAGCAGCGGCAATTCCCAGTCACGCGGCGGCAGATCCCGCGGCGTCATGAATGCCAGTCGCATTTTGCTCGCGACCAGTTTCGGTGCAAACCAGCCCAAGGTGCCATTAACGCCACGAACCCACTTTAACGTGCTCATCGCTCTCACTCCTCAGGCCATTGCCTTCAGGTCATAACACCGCCGACTTGGCGGCACGCAGCAATCGATCGGACAATTCTCCTGGCCCCAGCGCCCGCGCCAGAGCCAGACCACCGACCATCAAGGCCATGTCGGCCAGGGCTTTGTCGGTGTCTTCCGGGCTGGCCGCCAACTGCGCGACCATCATTTCCACATGCTCATTCAACGCCACACGAAACGCGTCCGGCAGACGCCCCAGCTCGCCGACAGACGCCGGGATCGGGCACGCCGACTCAGAGGAATCACGGTGTTTGCGTGACAGGTAAAACGCAGCCACCAACGCGCGACGCTCTTCGCCGGTCAATTCAGTGTCCATGTCAGCGATCAGGCCACGGCGATGACCGAGCAGTTGCTTGAACGCTTCCAGCATCATCGCGTCCTTGCTTTCGAAATGCGCATAGAAGCCGCCAACCGTCAGGCCGGCTGCGCCCATCACTTCACCCACGCTCGGTTCGGCCGGGCCGCGCTGAATCAGCGCTGCGCTGGCGGCCTTGAGGATGCGTTCGCGGGTTTGAGCTTTTTTATCGTTCATCGTTGCCTCCGAATATTACGACTAGAATATTATTCTCATAATAATTTTACGCAAGTCGTGAGTGTGACCGTTGGTCTGATGCGCAGTTTGAAAGAAATGAGGGGATTTGGCCAAACGCCAGACAAACAAAAGGGCCATTCAATAATTGAATGACCCTTATAAAATCCCGCAGAGCGGGTAATCGTGGCGTCCCCTAGGGGACTCGAACCCCTGTTACCGCCGTGAAAGGGCGGTGTCCTAGGCCACTAGACGAAGGGGACGCAAAACCTTCTATACAACTGATCAGTGCTGAGAGCTGATCGATTCAAGGCCGGTGTGGCCAGACCTTGAACTGTAAAATTGGTGGAGCTAGACGGGATCGAACCGTCGACCTCTTGCATGCCATGCAAGCGCTCTCCCAGCTGAGCTATAGCCCCGGATTTTTCGCCTCGCGGCGGAGCGACATCTTGCAACATCGCTTCTGTAAAACTGGCGTCCCCTAGGGGACTCGAACCCCTGTTACCGCCGTGAAAGGGCGGTGTCCTAGGCCACTAGACGAAGGGGACGCAAACCCTTCTATACAACTGATCAACGCTGAGTGTTGATCCCTTCAAGGCCGGTGTGGCCAGACCTTGAAGTGTAAATTGGTGGAGCTAGACGGGATCGAACCGTCGACCTCTTGCATGCCATGCAAGCGCTCTCCCAGCTGAGCTATAGCCCCTCATCGCTGAGGACGGGGCGAATCTTAATGGCGCTTCGGAAACGTGTCAAATTTATTTTTAACAATTTCCAAACTTTTTTGCCGACATAACAATCACTTACCGCCCTGCCCCCGTAAATCCGGTGGTTACTGGATCTGTAGGAGCCAGGCTTGCCGGCGAATTTGACGCCGCGGTGTATCGGTTACACCGCGTCATCGTTCTTCGCGGGCAAGCCACGCTCCCACAAGGCCGTGTCGTCAGGCGATATTCGCCAGCAGTTTTTCCCACTCCTTGTTTTCCTTCTTCGACACGCCACCGAGCAAGTCGATCGCCTGACGCAGACGGAAACGCGTCAGGTCCGGGCCGAGGATTTCCATCGCATCGAGCACCGACACCGAGCTCGCCTGGCCAGTGATTGCAGCGAACATCAGCGGCATGGCGTCACGCAGCTTCAGCTCCAGGGATTCGACCACCGCTTGAATCGTTGCGGTGATGCTGTCTTTTTCCCACTGACGCAGGCTTTCGAGCTTCCACAGGATCAACTGCATCAACTGACGAACCTGATCGCCCGACAGCTTCTTCGATTCAAACAGCTTGGCATCCGGGTTCACGCCACCGGCGAAGAAGAAACCGGCCAGCGGTGCGACCTGGCTGAAGGTTTCAACGCGGCCCTGCACGTGCGGCGCGATCTTCATCATGTATTCAGGGTTGAGTGCCCAGGTTTGCAGGCGCGACGCGAACTCTTCCACCGGCAAATCACGCAGCCACTGGCCGTTGAGCCACGACAGCTTCTCGATGTCGAAAATCGGCCCGCCGAGGGAGACGCGGCTCAGGTCGAAGTTGTCGACCATTTCCTGCAGCGAGAACTTTTCGCGCTCGTCCGGCATCGACCACCCCATGCGCCCGAGGTAGTTGAGCATCGCTTCCGGCATGAAACCCATGCGCTCGTAGAACGTCACCGAGGTCGGATTCTTGCGCTTGGACAGCTTGCTCTTGTCCGGGTTACGCAGCAGCGGCATGTAGCACAGCTCCGGTTGTTCCCAGCCGAAGTATTCGTACAGAAGAATCAGCTTCGGTGCCGAAGGCAGCCACTCTTCGCCGCGCAGAACGTGGGTGATGCCCATCAGGTGGTCATCGACCACGTTGGCCAGGAAGTACGTCGGCAGGCCGTCGGTCTTCATCAGCACTTGCATGTCCATGCGATCCCACGGGATCTCGACGTCGCCACGCAGCATGTCCGGCACCACGCACACGCCTTCGCTCGGCACTTTCATGCGGATCACGTGCGGCTCGCCGGCGGCCAGGCGGCGCGCGACTTCTTCCTTGGAGAGCAACAGTGCACGACCGTCGTAACGCGGGGTTTCGCCGCGGGCCATTTGCTCGGCGCGCATCTGGTCCAGTTCTTCGGCGGTGCAGAAGCACGGGAACGCGTGCCCCATCTCGACCAGTTGCTGGCAGTACTTCTGATAGATGTCACCGCGCTCGCTTTGACGGTACGGACCGTGCGGGCCGCCAACGTCCGGACCTTCGCTCCAGTCGATACCCAGCCAGCGCAGGGCGTCGAAAATCTGCTGTTCGGACTCGCGGGTCGAACGCAATTGATCGGTGTCTTCGATCCGCAGGATGAACTCACCGCCGTGCTGCTTGGCAAAGCAGTAGTTGAACAAAGCGATGTAAGCGGTACCTACGTGGGGGTCCCCGGTAGGCGATGGCGCGATGCGCGTGCGGACGGTGGTCATGGCAAGTCTCGAAATGAAGATAAAACAAAGGGCGAATGGTAACAGGCGTTGCCCGCCCGGCTCCAGTAAGCAGGGCATTTAAGCCAAGTTTGCGTCTACAAAGTGCTTGAGCCGCGATGAATGATGGATTATCAGCCGATGGCATTTACCCACTATCGACTGTATGCCAGATTCACCTGCTGATAACTTTCCTTACAATTTCTCGACTACAGTTTGCCCCATGCCTGCCCAACTCAAGCGTCGCCTGTTTATTTTCCTGTTGATCGTCCTGCTGATTGCCGGGGGCTTTTTTGCCCAGTGGTTCTTCAAGGGACGGTTTTATGAAAGCACCGACAACGCCTATGTCCAGGGCGAGATCACCCGTGTGTCGAGCCAGTTGGGCGCGCGCATCGATCAGGTGCTGGTGCAGGACAACCAGCACGTCGAGAAAGGCCAGTTGCTGATCAAGCTCGAAGGCGATGATTTCCACCTCGCCGTCGACCGCGCCAACGCCGCTCTCGCCACCCGCCAGGCCGAACGCCTGCAAGCCCAGAGCAAACTGACCCAGCAAGCCAGCCTGATTGCCTCCAGCGAAGCGCAAGTTGCGTCCAGCCAGGCCAGCCTCGGTCGCTCGCAAATCGATTTGTCTCGCGCGCAAACCTTGCGCAAACCGGGCTACGTTTCCGAAGAGCGGGTAACCACCCTCTCCGCCGACAACCACATCGCCCGCTCGCAGGTGACCAAAGCCCAGGCGGATGCTCAAAGTCAGCGCCAGCAAGTCAATTCCCTGAGCGCCGAAATCAAGCGCCTCGACGCCATGATCGCCAACGCCAAAACCGATCTGGCCCAGGCGGAACTGAACCTGACCCGCAGCGAAATCCACGCCCCCATCAGCGGCATGATTGGTCAGCGTGCCGCCCGCGAAGGCCAATACGTGCAGGCCGGCGCTTATCTGATGTCGATCGTCCCGGACCAGGACATCTGGATTCAGGCCAACTTCAAGGAAACCCAGATCGGCCGCATGCAGCCCGGCCAGAAAGCCGAACTGACTTTCGACGCCTACAGCGACACGCCGATTGAAGCGCGGGTCGACAGCCTGTTCGCTGCCTCAGGCGCGCAGTTCAGCCTGTTGCCGCCAGACAATGCCACCGGCAACTTCACCAAAGTCGTACAACGGATTCCGGTAAAACTGACCTTCGCCGCGGACAGCCCGCTGCACGGCAAGATTCGTCCGGGCATGTCGGTCACCGCCAAAGTGAACATCAAAGACACCCCTGACGATGGCCGGTGATCAACTGATCCGCCCCGCCGGCGAACCGACCCGGCGGGACTGGATCGCGGTGATGAGCGTGATGCTCGGCGCGTTCATGGCGGTGCTCGACATTCAGATCACCAACTCGTCGCTCAAGGATATTCAGGGCGCGCTGTCGGCGACCCTGGAAGAAGGCTCATGGATTTCCACGTCGTATCTGGTTGCGGAGATCATCATGATTCCGCTGACGGCGTGGCTGGTGCAGCTGCTCTCGGCGCGCCGTTTGGCGGTGTGGGTCTCACTCGGGTTTCTTGCCGCCTCCCTGCTCTGTTCCATGGCGTGGAGCCTGGAAAGCATGATCATTTTCCGCGCGCTGCAAGGCTTCACCGGCGGCGCACTGATCCCTCTGGCGTTCACCCTGACACTGATCAAACTTCCCGAACACCACCGCGCAAAAGGCATGGCGATGTTCGCCATGACCGCCACATTCGCGCCCTCCATTGGCCCGACGCTCGGCGGCTGGCTGACGGAAAACTGGGGCTGGGAATACATCTTCTACATCAACATTCCGCCGGGCCTGATCATGATCGCCGGCCTGATGTATGGCCTGGAGAAAAAAGAAGCGCACTGGGAACTGCTGAAAAGCACTGACTACACCGGGATTGTCACCCTCGGTATAGGCCTCGGTTGTTTGCAGGTGTTTCTGGAGGAAGGCCATCGCAAGGACTGGCTGGAATCGGACCTGATCGTAGCGCTCGGCAGCATCGCGCTGGTCAGCCTGATCACCTTTGTGATCGTGCAGTTTTCCAAGCCCAACCCGCTGATCAACCTCGGCATCCTCGGCAATCGAAACTTCGGCTTATCGAGCATTTCCAGCATCGGGATGGGCGTCGGGTTGTATGGCTCGATCTATCTGTTGCCGCTGTACCTGGCGCAGATCCAGAACTACAACGCCCTGCAGATCGGCGAAGTGATCATGTGGATGGGTGTGCCGCAGCTGTTCCTGATTCCGCTGGTGCCGAAACTGATGAAGGTCATTTCGCCGAAATGGCTGTGCACGCTGGGGTTCGGGCTATTCGGGATGGCGAGCTTTTCCTCGGGCGTGCTGAACCCGGACTTTGCCGGACCGCAGTTCAATCAGATCCAGATCATCCGCGCGCTGGGTCAGCCGTTGATCATGGTGACAATCTCGTTGATCGCCACCGCGTACATCCTGCCGCAGGATGCGGGGTCAGCGTCGAGCCTGTTCAACATCCTGCGCAATCTCGGCGGCGCGATCGGCATCGCCCTCCTCGCCACGTTGCTGGATGCGCGGACCAAGACCTACTTTGATTATTTGCGTGAATCCATCGTGCCGAGCAACCCGCAGGTCGCCGAGCGCATGGCGTCGCTGACGGACCGGTTTGGCAGTGAAACGGCGGCGCTGGGCAAGCTCAGTGAGATCGCCCATCAGCAGGCGTCGATCATGGCTTACAACGATGCGTTTCATTTTGTCGGGATTGCGCTGGGGATCAGCATGCTGGCGGTGTTGCTGACCAGGAAGTTGCCGGTGGGGTTGAAGGCTGGCGAGGCGCACTAGTTGAGTATTGTGGCGTCAAGACTGGCCTCATCGCGAGCAGGCTCGCTCCCATATTGGATCGCGTTCACTGGGTCAACTCGGTCAACTGTGGGAGCGAGCCTGCTCGCGATGGCGGCCTGACAGGCACCGCAAATCTCAAACAGCGATCAACCGCTCCCGCAACTTGGTAATCTCATCGCGCATCTGCGCCGCCGCTTCGAATTCAAGATCGCGAGCCAACGCGTACATCTTCTCTTCCAAGGCTTTGATACGCTTGGCGACTTCGCCCGGCGAACGCAATTCGGCTTCGTACTTGGCGCTTTCCTCGGCGGCCTTGGCCATGCCTTTGCGCTTCTTGCTGCGCGAGCCCGGCACGGTGGCGCCTTCCATGATGTCGGCAACGTCCTTGAACACACCCTTCGGCGTAATGCCGTTGGCCAGGTTGAAAGCAATCTGCTTGTCGCGACGACGCTCGGTTTCGCCGATCGCCCGTTCCATGGAGCCGGTGATCCGGTCTGCGTAGAGAATCGCCCGACCGTTGAGGTTACGCGCCGCGCGACCGATGGTCTGGATCAGCGAGCGCTCGGAACGCAGGAAGCCTTCCTTGTCCGCATCGAGGATCGCCACCAGCGAGACTTCCGGCATGTCCAGGCCTTCACGCAGCAGGTTGATCCCCACCAATACATCGAAGGTGCCGAGACGCAAATCGCGGATGATTTCCACGCGCTCCACGGTGTCGATGTCCGAGTGCAGATAACGCACCCGCACGCCGTGGTCGGCCAGGTAATCGGTCAAGTCTTCGGACATGCGCTTGGTCAGTGTGGTGACCAACACCCGCTCTTCAAGGGCGACGCGCTTGGTGATTTCCGAAAGCAAATCGTCGACTTGGGTCAGCGCCGGACGGATTTCGATTTGCGGGTCCACCAGGCCGGTCGGGCGCACCAGTTGCTCGACCACCCGGCCCGCATGTTCCGCCTCGTAGTTGCCCGGCGTGGCCGAGACAAAAATCGTCTGCGGGCTGATGCCTTCGAACTCGTCGAAGCGCATTGGCCGGTTGTCCAGCGCCGAAGGCAGACGGAAGCCGTATTCCACCAGCGTTTCTTTACGTGAGCGGTCGCCCTTATACATGGCGCCGACCTGCGGCACGCTGACGTGGGATTCGTCGATCACCAGCAAGGCGTCGGCCGGCAAGTAATCGAACAAGGTCGGCGGCGCTTCACCGGAGGCACGGCCCGAGAGGTAGCGCGAGTAGTTTTCGATGCCGTTGCAGTAGCCCAGCTCGAGAATCATCTCCAGGTCGAAACGGGTGCGTTGCTCAAGACGTTGCGCTTCCACCAGTTTGTTGTTGGAACGCAAGTATTCCAGGCGCTCCTGCAACTCGACCTTGATCCCTTCGATGGCACCGAGCAGGGTTTCTCGCGGCGTTACGTAGTGGCTTTTCGGGTAGAAGGTGAAGCGCGGCAGCTTGCGGATCACCTCGCCGGTCAGCGGATCGAAGGCCGACAGGCTCTCGACTTCGTCATCGAACAGCTCGATGCGGATCGCTTCGAAATCGGATTCTGCCGGGTGAATGTCGATCACATCACCGCGCACGCGGAAGGTTGCGCGGGCGAAATCCATGTCGTTGCGGGTGTATTGCAGGTCCGCCAGGCGACGCAGCAAGGCGCGCTGATCGAGCTTGTCGCCCCGATCCACGTGCAGCACCATTTTCAAATAGGTTTCCGGACTGCCCAGACCGTAGATGCACGACACCGTGGTGACAATGATCGCGTCTTTGCGCTCCAGCAACGCTTTGGTCGCCGAGAGTCGCATCTGTTCGATGTGATCGTTGATCGAGGCGTCTTTCTCGATGAAGGTGTCCGAGGACGGCACGTAGGCTTCGGGCTGGTAATAGTCGTAGTAGGAAACGAAGTACTCGACAGCATTGTTCGGAAAAAACGCCTTGAATTCACCGTACAACTGCGCGGCCAGGGTCTTGTTCGGCGCCAGCACCAGCGTCGGGCGCTGAACCTGGGCGATGACGTTGGCGATGCTGAACGTCTTGCCCGAGCCGGTCACACCGAGCAACGTCTGGTGCGCCAGCCCGGCTTCGATGCCCTCGACCATCAGGCGAATGGCTTCCGGCTGATCGCCGGCGGGCTCGAAGCGGGTGACTAGCTGGAATTCAGACATGAAATACCCTCTGGGTCGCGCCCGTCCGGGCAAACCGGACAGCAACGAAAAAGACCACAAACGACCGACGTCGCCCGAGGAAAAAACTGGATTGTGCTCAATGTGGAGTCGATTGCCCTCGCTTTCAAGGCAAACGTCCTACATCCCTTGAAGTCTTTGACGGGATCAATCGACTAACGGTCGAAAAATAATCGGAAAAACTTACGGTAAAAGCCGAATCGACTGTCGCCATCAATCGCAGATGGCCTCTATACTAGCTCCCCGTTTGTGCACCGCTCTAGTGCATTCGGCTGGAGCGCGACACGTCCCTCCACTCTCCATTCAGAGCCGCCGCAAAAATGAGCCTGTTCTCCGCTGTCGAAATGGCACCACGCGATCCAATCCTGGGCCTCAACGAAGCATTCAACGCCGATACCCGTACCAACAAGGTCAACCTGGGGGTCGGTGTTTACTGCAACGAGGAGGGGCGAATTCCACTCCTGCGCGCCGTTGTCGAAGCCGAGACGATTCGCGTCGCTCAACACGCTTCCCGTGGCTACTTGCCAATCGATGGCATCGCTGCCTACGACCAGGCCGTTCAGAAACTGCTTTTTGGCAATGACTCGCCGCTGATCGCTGCTGGCCGCGTCATCACCACTCAGGCCGTTGGCGGTACTGGCGCCCTGAAAATCGGTGCCGACTTCCTCAAGCAACTGCTGCCGAACGCTGTCGTGGCGATCAGCGACCCAAGCTGGGAAAACCACCGCGCGCTGTTCGAAACCGCCGGTTTCCCGGTGCAGAACTATCGTTACTACGACGCCGCGACCCACGACGTTAACCGTGTCGGCCTGCTGGAAGACCTGAACGCCCTGCCGTCCGGTTCCATCGTTGTGCTGCACGCGTGCTGCCACAACCCGACCGGCGTGGACCTCAGCCCTGCGGACTGGAAAAACGTCCTGGAAGTGGTGAAGGCCAAAGGTCACGTGCCGTTCCTCGACATGGCCTACCAGGGCTTTGGCGATGGCATCGACGAAGACGCCGCCGCCGTGCGTCTGTTCGCTGAATCGGGCCTGACCTTCTTCGTCTCCAGCTCGTTCTCCAAATCCTTCTCGCTGTACGGCGAGCGCGTTGGCGCCCTGTCGATCGTCAGCGAATCGAAAGAAGAAAGCGCGCGCGTGCTGTCGCAAGTCAAACGCGTGATCCGCACCAACTACTCCAACCCGCCGACCCACGGTGCAAGCATCGTCGCCGCTGTGTTGAACAGCCCGGTACTGCGCGCCCAGTGGGAAGAAGAACTCGCCGAAATGCGCCTGCGGATTCGCGGCATGCGCACCCAGATGGTTGACCTGCTGGCGAAACAGGCTCCGCAACGTGACTTCAGCTTCGTCGGTCGTCAGCGCGGCATGTTCTCTTACTCCGGCCTCACGGTTGAGCAAGTGACCCGCCTGCGCAACGAGTTCGGCATCTACGCCCTGGACACCGGCCGCATCTGCGTCGCCGCGCTGAACCAGAGCAACATAGATGTCGTGACCAAGGCCATCGTTGCGGTGATCTGAGTCTTCCGGCACTACGAAAAACGGGAAGCCAAATGGCTTCCCGTTTTTTATTGGTCGCAGATAATTCTCGACCTCATGGCCGAGCGCTCTAGACTGCACATCATATTACTGTGGGAGCCGGGCTTGCCCGCGATGGAGCCATCACATTCAATATCAATGTTGGCTGACAGACCGCTATCGCGGGCAAGCCCGGCTCCCACAAGGTTTTGTGTACACCCTGAATTCTGACGAGAGCCCACATGAAAAACGATGACCTGCGCGCTGAGCGCGATGACCTGGATGACCTGAATGACTTCATCCCCCGCGTCCCGGCCAAACGCAGCAATAACCTGGTGCTGCAAGTGGCTGCGGGTGTGTTTCTCGGCGGTCTGGCCTTGTGGCTGGTGCAACTGGGCGCGACGCTGCTTTACGCCAAACTGATGCTCGCCACCGTTACCTTCGGCGGTTAAGCCAGTTCGGTCGCACGCTGGCTGGCCGCGTCGTCATAGGCGACGTACAGCGATTCGGCGACCTGGCTTTTGATGGCCTTGGTGCTTTCCAGGCCCAGGACAAAACCTTCGGCCTTGCCGCCTGCGCGGTTCAATTCGTCAGCGGTGCTGGCCTGAGTGATGGCGTCGAACAGTTTTTCGGCGTGGGGGCCGACCCCTTTGGGCAGGCTGATCTGTGCGATGCTCATGCGAACACCTCGTTGCTTCGGAATGCGAGGGCTGGGTAATTCATGGCGCGTACCTTTTCGGCGAATGGCCGGCAGCGCGTGTAACCACTTCCGGGCGGCCATGGTAGACCTCTGGTGCTGTTCTGGTAACCGCCAATCGCCGATAAACCACCGTCCGTCCCGATGAAACCCTCAAGTTGTTAACAGGTGCTTGACTTCTCTTTTTGAATCAGTAACATACACGCCATTCCGCGATAGCTCAGTTGGTAGAGCAAGTGACTGTTAATCACTGGGTCCCTGGTTCGAGTCCAGGTCGTGGAGCCAGACAGAAATAACGAAAAGCCCCTGAATCGAAAGGTTCAGGGGCTTTTTTGTGGTCGGCAGAAAAGTTGCGTTGTACGTCGATCATGTAAAAAGGCGCCCCGGAAGGCACCTTTTTATTCACACGTGCTCACTGCTTTTCGCAGGCATCGCCCGTGGCTCTCCATGCCCATGGTCCGCCTCCACCACCGGGATCTCTTTCCCGTCGCAGTCATGCAATTTGCCTTCGCTGAAGTAATCCCCTTCGCGCAACGCGGCCAGATCCTGATAACGCAGGACACGTTCAGTGCCCGCCGCAAACACCGACTGTTGATCCGAGTTGCCGGCGGTGAGGTGGTTGAAGGTCAGGTTCAGCACGATGGCCATGATCGCCGAGGAGCTGATGCCCGAGTGGAAGATCGTCGCGAACCAGCTGGGGAAGTGGTCGTAGAAATTCGGCGCGGCGATGGGGATCATGCCGAAACCGATGGAAGTGGCGACGATGATCAGGTTGACGTTGTTGCGGTAGTCGACCTTGGACAATGTACGAATGCCGCTGGCCGCCACGGTGCCGAACAGCACGATACCGGCACCACCCAGCACGGAAGTCGGCACGGCGGCGATGACCCGGCCCATGAAGGGCAATAGACCCAGGATTACCAGGAACAAGCCGCCGGTGGCCACCACGAAACGGCTCTTGATCCCGGTCACCGCCACCAGACCGACGTTCTGGGCGAACGCGCTTTGCGTGAAAGAACCGAAGATCGGCGCGATCATGCTCGACAGCATGTCGGCGCGCAGGCCGTTGCCCAGGCGTTTGGAGTCAACCTTGGTGCCGATGATTTCGCCGACGGCGAGGATGTCCGCCGAGGTTTCCACCAGCGTCACCATGACCACGATGCACATCGACAGGATCGCAGCAAAGTGGAAGGTGGGCATGCCGAAATGGAACGGCGTCGGGAAGCCGAACATCGGGCCTTGGGTGACGGACGAGAAGTCTGCCATGCCGAGAAACACCGCGATGATCGTGCCGATGACCATCGCCAGCAGGATCGACAAACGGGAGATCGTTGCACTGCCGATTTTGCTCAACAACAGCACCAGCACCAGCGTCACCGCCGCCAGACCGATGTTCGCCATGCTGCCGAAATCCGCCGCATGGCTGTTGCCGCCCATGGCCCAACGCGCGGCCACCGGCATCAGCGTCAGGCCAATGGTCGTGATCACGATGCCCGTGACCAGCGGCGGGAAGAATTTGGTGATGCGCGAGAACACGGGGGTGATCAGCAATCCGATCAACGATGCGGCAATCACCGCGCCGAGAATCGACTGAAACCCGCCCTCCCCGCCACTGCTGACGATCGCCACCATGGTCGCGACGCCGGAGAACGACACGCCCTGCACCAGTGGTAACTGGCAGCCGAAAAACGGTAAACCGAGGGTCTGCAGCAATGTCGCCAAGCCCCCCGCAAACAATGAAGCAGCAATCAACAAACCGATGTCCGCCGGCGAGAGCCCGGCCGCCTGGCCGATAATCAACGGCACAGCGACGATACCGCCGTACATGGTCAGAACATGTTGCAGGCCGTAAGCCATATTCGCGCCGACCCCGAGGTTTTCGTCCTCAGGCCGTTGGTGTGAAACATGGGGCGTTTTCATGGTTGGGGGGTTCCCTGGTTTTTGTTATGCGCACACTGTATGCAAGACTCAGGACAAATGTCTATAGAGTTGTATACAACTCATCGGTCAGATTATGGACATGTGTCCATCCCCGCCCAGCACCTCACCCATAGCATCCTTCAATAAACCTTGAAATATATCCGTCCCAGCCCCCCCCCACATCTGCCGCTAGTCTTTTGAGTTCCTGGCGACCACCGGTAGGGTCGCTCTCTTTTTTATACATATAAAGTATGCATAATGAAGTCATTCGAAATTCAGTACCACAAGGCAAAAAACGCGGCGAACAAACTGAAGCATCAAGGCATCAGCCTCGCAGAGACTGAGGCCGTGTTCCATGACGAACGAGCGCTAACTCTCCAGGATGATCTTCATGATGAGCAACGATGGATCACCATGGGGCTGGACGCCAAAGCTCGCTTGCTGGTCGTCGCGTACACCTACCGCGATCCGAATTTCGTTCGAATCATTTCTGCGCGTCTCGCCACGAAAAACGAGCGTCGTCAATATTTGGAGGCTTGAGTGATGAAAGATGAATACGACTTCAGCAATGCCAGGCGTGGGGCGGTTGCCCCCGGCAAAGGCAAAACCCGCATTACCATCATGCTGGATGAAGCGGTCATAGAGGCCGCTCGCGCACTCGCGGAAAAAGAGGGGTATGGGTACCAGACGGTGATCAACAACACACTGCGACACGCGTTACTCAGTGGCAAAAAAGAATCTGCAGAGACCGGGCATCTCAAAAAAGGGATAACGCCCTCCGACCTGAAAAGCCTGGAAAAAAAGTTGCTGGACGCCGTCAGCGAAATCCATCGAATGATGGAGCCTGACGTTCGCCCCTAGGCCGGCTCGATCAACCGCCCAAGCACCTGTTTCAAATGGGCATGCTCAGGCACCCGGATCCCGAACTCGCTCTCCAGCAACTGGACCAGATCATCCAGCTCCGCGATCTGCCGCCGCTCGCTCTCGCTGCCGAGCCGGTGAATCGCAAAGCTGCCGTTGTTCAGCGTGCGCCGCCAACCTTCCCCCGTCCGCGCCACCATCAGCTGTTTGGCAAAAGATGATTCGGGGTGGGTTGAGACATACCAGTTGCCGACGGTGTAATCGATGTCTTCCTGGCGTTGCAGGTCAAAGATGTACATCGGTCGCCATTCACCGGCGACGTTGGCGCGCAGGGTGTAGCCGTCTTCGTGGCGTTCGATCCGATAGGGTTCGTGAGGGGTGAGTTGCTCGTCCGGAGTGTCGAGCAGCAGCGGCGCGGTGGGGACCATACCGCCGAAACCCACATCGGTGATGTAGCGCACGCCCTCCAGTGTGACCAGGCTCAAGCGGTGCGTACGTGCAGTCCATGCGCCCTCGGGCTGGCCCATGACCACGCGCCCGGAGATGCCGCAAGCGTCGAAACCCAACGCCTGAAGCAGGGCCAGGAACAGGTTGTTGAGTTCGTAGCAGTAACCACCGCGGCCATCGTGCAGGACTTTTTGCTCAATGGACGGCAAGTCGATGAGTACCGGCTCGCCAGACAACGTGGTGAGGTTCTCGAACGGGAACACTCCGGTGTGACGAAACTGCAACTGACGCAGGGTTTCCAGGGTTGGCGCCGGTGGCGCGTCGAAACCCAGACGTTGCAGGTACAACGCAGGATTGCTCAGACGTGGCTCGCTCATTGCTCGGTCCTTATGCACGGGGCCGCGGATATCTCCGCCGATGGGCGCCATGTATAAGGGATAAAGCGGTTCGACCGACAATTGATTTCGCCAATCGCCACTCACAAAAAATCAACGGCGCTTGCGCGAACCCAGTTGAATCCACGTCGGTGCATGGTCGCTGGCATGCGGCTCGTTGCGCACCCAGGCATCGACACCGGCCTCTTGCAGATAAGGACTCAGCGCCGGATTGAGCAACAGATGATCGATGCGTAACCCGGAGTTTTTCTGCCAGTGTTGTCGGAAATAGTCCCAGAAGGTGTAGAGCCGATCCTCTGGATACAGATGGCGCAGGGAATCGGTCCACCCCTGATCCAGCAACCGTTGATAACACTCGCGGCTTTCCGGTTGCAGCAACGCATCCTTGAGCCAGGACCGTGGGTTATAGATGTCCAGGTCAGTCGGCACCACGTTGTAGTCGCCGGCCAGCACTACCGGGTGTTCGCTGCTCTGGAGATCCTTGGCGTAGGCGATCAGCCGCTCGAACCAGGCCAGCTTGTAATCGAACTTCGGCCCTGGCTGTGGATTGCCGTTTGGAAGATACAGGCAGCCCACCAGGACACCGTGCACGGCGGCCTCCAGATACCGACTGTGGGTATCTCCGTCGTCACCCGGCAAACCGCGACGACTCTCCAGTGGTTGCGCATCCCGTGCCAGAATCGCCACCCCGTTCCACGATGACTGACCCTGCCAAATCGCGCCGTAGCCGGCAGCCTCAAGTTCTGCGGCAGGAAATGCACTGTCCACCGACTTGAGCTCCTGCAAACAGGCGATGTCCGGTTTTTCCCGCTCCAGCCAGGCCAGCAGGTTCGGCAGCCGGGCGCGCATGCCATTGACGTTGAACGTTGCGATTCGCAGATTCTTCATGGGCCAGCGCTCCGGACATGTGTGTTCAGTGTGTGACATCCAGGCATTCCGGTGGTTGCGTTGGCCATCTCAAGTACGGCGTAATAGACGGCCGACGCCCGCCCGATCTGCCGAGAAAACCGTTGTCATGGAAACCACGCTGAAAGGCCACGGAATCAGCCTGCGCCCGCTGCAATACAGCGATGCCGACGCATTGGTACACGCCGCCGCTGACGGCGAACTGTGGAACCTGACTGTCACCGTCGTGCCCTCCCCGACCACCGTCGACAGTTATCTGAAAAAAGCCCTCGACGGCCGGGATGCCGGCACCGTCCTGCCCTTCGTCATCGTGCTGAACGACACGGGCGAGGTCATCGGCTCGACGCGTTTCTGGAAAATCGACCGGCTCAACCGCAAGCTCGAAATCGGCAGCAGCTGGATCTCGGCCCGCTGGCAAAAAACCTTCGTCAACACCGAAGCCAAATACCTGATGCTGCGCTTTGCCTTCGACGTGCTGGACTGTGTGCGGGTGCAATTCACCACCGACGAAAACAACCAGAAATCACGCAACGCAATCCTCAGGCTAGGGGCGCAGCAGGAAGGTATCGTGCGCCACGAACGAATCATGCCGGACGGTCGCAAGCGCAACTCGGTGCGGTTCAGCATCATTGATGATGAATGGCCGCAAGTGCGGCAGAGCCTTGAACAAAAACTAGCGGTGAATACGTAGGGACGGCCCGTAACATGAAATCAACGGTCACTTCCCGGATCTGAAGCCGCCTCAACGATCCGAGCGCATCAATTCCCCGACGCTCCCGTCCATCGACAGCACCGCCGAACGGTTTCGCCCGGAATGCTTGGCCTGATACAACGCCGCATCCGCGCGCTCGATGAACACTTCGGTGCTGTCCAGGCGCGTCGGAACGAAGGCATAACAACCGAGGCTGACTGTCACGTAACCGCTGGGCGCACCGCTGTGGTTGATGTTGCAGTTCATGACGCTGCGGCGGATCTGCTCGGCAATGACCATCGCACCATGAATATCCGTATTCGGCAGTAACACGGCGAACTCTTCACCGCCGTACCGCACCGCCAGATCAGTGGTTCGATGGCAGCAACTTTTCACCACCCTCGCCACTTCGGCCAGGCAATGGTCACCCGCGACGTGGCCGTAAGCATCGTTGTAGCGTTTGAAGTAATCGATATCCAGCATGATCAGGCTCAGCGAACTCGACTGCCGGATGCCACGGCCAAACTCGAGGTCCAGCGCCTGCTCGAACAGTCGGCGATTGGCCAGGCCGGTGAGACTGTCATGGGTCGCGATCAGCTTCAGCGCCTCCTTGGCCTTGCGCAGATCCTTCTCGACCCGCTCACCAAGGCGCACCTGGCGCACGAACACCCAACCGAACAGCCCCACGCCCAGCACAACCAGCGCCACAATGACGCTGGATTTAAACGCCGTGTCATACCACCCCTTGAGAATCGAATCCCTGGACGAGGCCGCGGACACCACCAGCGGATAGGCGTCGAGTTGCCGGTAGCCATGCAAGCGAACGGTGCCATCGAGTACAGAACCGATCATGGCGTTGCCGGACATTGAGCCCGCCAGGTACTTGCTGAAAATCTCCCCGTTGGCCAGTGACTGGCCAATCTGTGATTCCACAAACGGCCGTCGCGCCAGCAGCGTTCCGTCGGTCAGCGCCAGGAAAATGGAGCCGTCGTCATCGATGCTGAAGCTTTTGAAAAACTGATCGAAGTAGGACATTTTGATGCCGGCCAGCAAAACGCCCTGGAAATGGCCGTCCTTGTCATTCACCCGCTTGGAAACCGGAATGATCCACTCGCCATTCACACGACTGCGAATCGCGGGTCCGATGTGTGCCAGGGACGATACGTTCTGCTGGTGAAACAGGAAATAATCGCGGTCCGCCACGCCGGGGCCACGGGGTAAATCCTCAAATGAGGTGACAACCCATTGCCCCTTTTGATCGAACAGGAAGATCCCGTGCAGCTGACTGAGTGTCTGCACCCGTCGGGCAAACGTTTTCTGTAGACGCGGGACCTGAGCCGGGGCGAACCCATCAACCTGAATCCAGTCCGCCAGACTGGTGAGTACCAGGTCGGCTTTCATAAACGTGTCTTCGGCCTGCTGCGCCATGGCGCGTGTGAGGTTCGATGACGCCGCTTCGGCCACCGCCAGATCGTGCCGGCGCGATTGTTCCAGTTGCAAATAAAGCAAACCACACAGGCACAGACACACCACCACAATAAACAGCACCGCCGCCTTGCGCAGGGGTAGCCGTTTCAAAGTGACGCCACTGGCGTGGCTCGGGTCGTCATGGGAGATAGGCAAAAGCTCGTCCTGCAAGGGTAAGGCATGGGCGAAGGCCCAAAACCCTTAATGTTTGCGAGCTTAATCTACGGGATGGTGCGGGGCAATTATCCTTTGGACAGGCGTCGCATTGCACTGCGCAAATGTGCTTGAGCACTCTCGGCATCTCCCAGGCGCATTTGTTCGTAGGCACGTTGCGCAATGGCGGGGGGCACCGGCTTGAGATCGCGCTGGGTCGCCATCGCCATCAATTGCACCTGAGCGGCGCGTTCCAGGTAATACAGATCGTCCCAGGCTTCGGCGATGGTCGGCCCTGCGACAATCACGCCGTGATTTTTCAAAAACAGGACGTCGGCATTGCCCATGACGCTGGCAATCCGGTCACCTTCGGACTCATCGAGGGCCAGGCCGTTGTAGTCTTCGTCCACCGCCGTACGCCCGTAGAATTTCAACGCTGTTTGCCCCAGCCACAATAACGGCGGGCCTTGCAGCAAGCACAGCGCCGTGGCGTGGGGCATGTGCGTGTGGAACGCCACTTTCACCCTCGGCAGCTGTTTGTGCAGGCGGGCGTGAATGTAGAACGCGGTCGCCTCGGGTTGGCCTTCCCCGGCCACGACGTTGCCGTGGAAGTCGCAGACCAGCAGGTTGTCTGCGGTGACTTCTGCAAACGCGCAGCCGTAGGGGTTCACGAAAAACAGATCATCGCGCCCCGGCACCATGGCGGAAAAGTGGTTGCAGATCCCCTCCTCCAGCCCATGCAGTGCCGCCAGTTGAAAGCACGCCGCCAGTTCTGTGCGCGCCGTGATGACAACCGGCGAATCCAGGTTCAGGTCGATGTAACGCGCGGAACGGGAACCGCCTGCAAGGATGTGTGCCATGGCAATGACTCCGGGGGTTACCAGCCAAGGGATTCGAACAAGGGCACGACTTGGTCCAGCGTGCTCAATATCGCATCGGGTTGATAGTCGGGCAGCAATTGACGACCAGTGCCGCGGTCGATCCACACGCAGCGAAAATGCATATCGCGCGCGGCGGTGTGATCCAGCGTCGGGCTCGCACAGATATGCATCACCTGATCACGAGTGACGCCAAGCTGCTCGTGAGCGTAGTCGAACAGCCGCGGATTCGGCTTGTAGGCGCCGGCCTGTTGGGCGGTGATGACCCGATCGATGTGCCCACCGAGTTGCGCCACGTTGCCGGCGATGATGTCGTCATCGGTGTTGGACACAATGCACAACTTGAAGCCCATCGCCTTGAGTCGGGCGAGCGTGCCGATCACCTCGGGAAACGGCGGCATCTTCGGGATAGCCGCCGCCAGCCGTTGACTGTCTTCGGCCGAGCTCGCCAACCCCAACTCCTCCAGCGCCATTTGCAACCCTAGGGTGCTCAACTGACGGAACGAACGATGCGGCGGTGTCTGCTCCAGCCGGTGTTCGTGCCGGTCGTACACCTCGATCAGGCGATCGACATCGACGGCGTGATCCCCCTTGTCCCGCAGGATCTGCGCGGCCACGGCTTTCAAACCTTCATCCCATTGAATCAGCGTTCCGTAGCAATCGAAGGTCAGCCACTCGGGACGTGGGGTATTTGTGAGTGTCATGTTCATGTCCTCTGAAAGGTGATCTTCAGGTTACGAGCGAACAGTGATAGTGTGAAATTAAATTAATATCGACTCGTCAGTGATAAATCGAATATCAAGGGAGCCACCATGCTCGATCTCGAACTGCTCAAGACCTTCGTCTGCGTGGTGGACGAAGGCAGCTTCACTCGCGCTGCCGAACGCGTACACCGCACCCAGTCCACCGTGAGCCAACAGGTTCGCAAACTGGAAGAACTGGTCGGCCATGCGCTGCTTCTTCGCGACCGCACCGGGCAGAACATCAGCGTCACCGAGCACGGCGAGATGCTGATTCACTACGCCCGGCGCCTGCTGGCCCTGTCTTCGGAGGCGGTGGAAGCCCTCGCCAGTGATCTCGACCTGGAGATCCTGCGCATCGGCGTACCGGAGGATTTTGATGCACGGCGTATGGCCGTGATCCTCGCGGGCTTCAATCGCAGCCGACCTGAAGCGCGACTGGAAACCGTCAGTGGCATGAGCACCGATCTAAAGCAGAAGCTCGCGACGGGCGCCATCGACATTGCACTGGTCAAGCGTGAACCGGACAGCGGCCCCTGCTGGGCGGCGTGGCCGGAAGCGCTGGTGTGGGTCAAAGGTGCGGGGGTCGACTCGGCCCAGGGCGTTTTGCCATTGGCGCTGTTTCCACAGGGCTGCATTTACCGGCAACGGGCGATCCGCTTGCTGGATGTGGCTCAGCGGCCGTGGCGGGTTGCGTTTGGCAGCCACAGCCTGACGGGGATTCAGGCGGCGGTGGCGTCCGGACTGGGTTTGTCGGTGCTGCCCGTTTCGGCGGTGTTGCCAGAACATACTGTGTGCACTGATCTGCCGGACCTGCCGCCGACAGAGTTGGCGTTGATCAGCCGGGAAGGCGCGCTGACTGGATTGCAGCGAGGGCTGGTGGAGTTTTTGCGGGAGGAGCTGGGCCAGGCTTGAATGGGTGAGCCACGAACGCCCATTCATCTGCGGTAATCCGACTCAGGGCGTAGTTTTCAAATGCCCGTGGACCCTCCCGCTTTTCGGATCGACAAACCAGTATTCGTTATTGGCCGTCTTCACCTGACCGCATTCGGTTGGATAACCCTTCGCTTCAATACATAGAACCCCGTCCTTCAGCGTCCATTTTTCCTTCTCCGGCTTGTATGGCGCCATCTCGAACATCTCTACTCCGTTCGGCGCAAAACTCATCGAAAACGGGTGACTGCCTTCTCGGGTGGTCCCGTAAAACTTCCTTCCTACCAAAGCGCTAGTGATTTGCGCATCGTCAAGCGTAACCGCCGATGCAGGCACCGGCGGTGGCTCGTAGTTACTACGGGGAGTGGTTGCGCAGCCTGCCAGGCAGACCAACAGGAGGGACGCGCCGAACTTTAATGAAGTCATGCCACACCTTCCTTGTAAGCACCGGAAGCATTTCCGGTAAATCAAAGAGTAGGCGAAGCTGTTTTGGCGACCCGGGGCAAGCGCCGAACGGTTGACGGCCGTCCCTGACGAAGACGCATTGATCCGTCTGGATTCGCCCCAGTTACTGCCTTGGCCCCACCGAGGCCGTCGCCGCATGTAGATTCAACACCGGCATTTGCGCAGGTCGATTCAACGCCCGCAACACAGGTTCATCGTAGCCGTACACATCCGGTTTGAATGCCACGCGCCCGTCGCTGCCCAGATCGACTGTCCAATAGGCCAACAACACCGGCACTTTCACCGGCAGCCGAATGTTTTCGGTCTTGCCATTGGCCAACTGTTTCTGAATACCGGCGCTGTTCCATTTAACCGGGTCGTTGAACAACAACTCCACCAGTTGCAGCGGGTTCTCTACCCGGATGCAGCCCGAACTGGTTGCGCGGACAGTCTTGGCAAACAACTCGCGATGCGGCGTGTCGTGAAGATAAATCGCGTAATCGTTGGGGAAGCGGATCACCACCTGGCCCAGCGAACTCTCGGGCCCGGCGTCCTGGCGCAAGCTGATGCCACGCGGGTTGGTCCAGTCGACGCCCGCAGGATCCAGCTCGTTGCCTTCGCGGTCAATCACGCGAATACGGTTGGCGGCCAGGTAGCCGGGATTGCTCTGAATCTTCGGCAGCACGTCTTCCTTGAGGATCGTCGGCGGCACCGTCCAGGTCGGATTAAACGTGATGTAGGTAATCTGTGCCTGAAAGATCGGTGTATTGCGCGCCGTTTTACCGACCTGCACCCGGGAGCGCCAGATCGGCTGACCATCGCGGTACATCGCCACTTTGTAGCCGGCAATATCAACAATAACGAACGTACCTTGAAGCTTATAAAGCAGCCAACGCGCCCGCTCCATGTTCACTCGCACCTGGTCAATGCGTGCGTCAACGGGCACATTCAACGCCGCCAGCGTGGTCGCCCCCGCCATGCCATCCGCACCGAGGTATTGCTCGTTCTGATACTTTTTCACCGCTGCGGTGACGGCGCCGTCGTACTTCGTACCGTGGACCAATCGCGGATCGAGAAAACCTGCCGCGACCATCCTCGCGCGCAACTGCGCGACAGCCGGTTCGTCCATGCCGGGCTTGAGCGAATGGTCTACAACCACCTTCGGCCAGCCGCCCCGATCGCGAATACCGCGCAATTGCGCCAGCGCCTGACGCAACCCTCCGTACACCGCTTCTTGCGGCGGAGCCAGGGCAAAGGCCTTCGCTACATCGTGTTGGTCGAGCGCAGCGAAGAACGCATTGACGTCGTCGCGCGGATCGACGCCATTCGCGTCAAAATTCCAATGAATGTCGAGCCGGGAAGGATCGACCTTGCCCCGCCGCAACTGCAGCAGCGCCGTAATAAAGGTATGCGTCGTCGCCAGATCAAAGGCCGCCCGTTGCTCGGGCGTCACCGGCGTGGTCTGCATCGTCGCCTGGGATCGGATCATCTCATCAATATGAAAATCCGTCGGGTTCAAGCCATCGGCGTCAGTCGCGCTCAAGCTGGCGATCAATTGTGTGACGTCGCTGTCATTCGTCCACGCCGCGCGATAAGCGCGGTGCGTATAAAAATCCATGACCAGACGGCTGACATCCACCCGCCGATGAAGAGGCGAGGTCAGCAACGGCGGAAACGCCGTTTTCAGCGGCTCAAGCGAAGCCTGAATCGCCTGACCGACGTTGTCTTCCGCTGCGGCTTCGATAACGGAGCTAGGCGCAATTGTCGACTCAATCGGCGAAGTTTCCGCAAACGCCGTGCCGCTGATCAGAAAGCCCATAAAAAATACGCGGCTTATGACGAATAACCTTGTTAAAAGCACCATGGATAATCCTTAATCTCCCGCATTCAACGCCTGGCTTTCAATGCACTGCTAGACTCGAACTTAACATGATGAGACATCTATATGGCGCCACTACGTATTGGCTATCTGCTGCCGGCCCTGCTATTGACTGCAATGTCCGTACCGTTAGCCTACGCCGATTCACTCGCGGCCGCCCTCATCAAAGCGGCCCCGAAAGCCAACGCCAACGTCATTAACCTCGCCGTTCGCGCCTCGCAATGCAGCATCGCTCAAGGTGCTGCTCCTGTCCAAAGACTTGCGGTGATTGATTATTCCCTGCCTTCGACCGAACAGCGCCTGTGGGTGTTCGATTTAAAGAAACGCAAGTTGCTGTTTCATGAACTGGTCGCCCATGGTCGCAACAGCGGCGAAAACATGGCCGTGAATTTCTCCAATCAGAATGAAAGCTTTGCCACCAGCCTAGGCTTGTATCGCACGCAACAGAGCTATGTCGGGCAGAACGGTTATTCGCTGCGCATGGAAGGCCTGGAGCCGGGCTTCAACGACAATGCGTTCGACCGGGCAATCGTGATTCATGGCGCGCCTTACGTCAGCCCGGTGCTGGCGCGGGCCAATGGCCGAATCGGCAGAAGCCTGGGCTGCCCGGCTGTACGGCCGGCGATTGCGCACAAGCTGATTGATTCGATGAAAGGCGGGCAGTTATTGTTTTCGTACTACCCGGATCAGCGCTGGTTGAAGAAATCTTCGTATATCAATTGTGGTAGCGGGACCGTGGCGACGGCATCGAAATCCACAACCAACCGTTGACGCCCACTTTCCATGTGACAACGCGTGACCTGATGCCCGCGACTATCTAAACTCCCGAACACGCCAAAAACACTTTCGGCACGCTTGGGAAAACGCACATGGACCTCCAACATCGCAACAACGTCAAAGTGATGGGCGAGGGTCCGGTAACGCTGGTCTTCTCCCACGGCTTTGGCTGCGATCAGACCATGTGGCGTTATCTCGTCAATGACTTCACGGGTCGTTTCAAGGTCGTGCTGTATGACCTGGTCGGTGCGGGCCAGTCGGATCTTGGCGCGTACGACCGGGACAAATACAACTCGCTGAACGGTTACGCCCAGGACTTGGGTGAAATCGTCGATCAGTTCGCCAGCGGCCCGGTGATTCTTGTGGGCCACTCCGTCAGTGCCATGATCGGTGCACTTGCGGATCGCCAGTCTCCCGGAAAAATCGCCGCCCACGTGATGATTGGTCCGTCGCCCTGCTACATCGATTCCGACGACTACGTGGGTGGTTTCAAACTCGAAGACATCCATTCGTTGCTCGACACCCTCGACAGCAACTACCTCGGTTGGTCCAGCACGATGGCCCCGGTCATCATGGGCGCGCCCGGTCAACCGGCGCTGGGCGAAGAGCTCACCAACAGTTTCTGCCGCACCGAACCCGAGATCGCCAAGCAATTTGCGCGCGTAACGTTCCTGTCGGACAACCGCCAGGACGTTGCCGGCCTGACCACGCCAACGCTGATCCTGCAATCCACTGACGACCTCATCGCCCCGATGGCCGTGGGTGAATACCTGCACGCCGTACTTCCCAACAGCACGCTGTGCGTGGTCGACAACGTCGGCCACTGTCCGCACATGAGCGCGCCCGGCGCCTGCTCCGACGCCATGGCCAGCTTCCTGTCGCCGTGGGTAGGCGCGCATGTCGACTGATCAGTTAGACCCGCAGACATTGTTCGAAGAAGCACCCTGCGGATTGGTGGTGACGAAAGAGGATGGCACGATCCTGCGCAGCAATCAGACGTTCAGCCACGGGATCGGCTTCACTCAGTCAGAGCTGTGCGGCAAGCGTTTTCAAGACCTGTTGACCATGGGCGGACGGATTTTCCATCAAACCCACTGGGCGCCGCTGATGCGAATGCAAGGCTCGGTCGCCGAAGTAAAACTTGACCTGGTCCATCAAGACAAACGCATCGTCACCATGCTGCTCAACGGCGTCCGGCGCGAACACGCCAGCGGCGCAGTCAATGAACTGGCGCTGTTCGGCACCACCGACCGCGACAAGTACGAACGTGAACTGCTCAACGCACGAAAAATCGCCGAAGGCCTGCTGCACGAAAAAACCGCTGCCGAAAACGCTCTTCAGCGAGCCCAGACCGAACTGAACCTGGCTTACGAAAAGGCCCAGCGTCGTGCGTCCTTCGCCGAGCAAATGGTCGCCATCGTCAGCCACGACCTGAAAAACCCGCTGACCGCGATCAAAATGGCCTCCGACATCCTCGCCCGAGGCGACCGCACCGCCAAGGAAACCAAGTTACTCGGCCACATCGGTCAGTCGGCAGACCGCGCCGAGCGCATGATTGCTGACCTGCTGGACTTTGCGCTGGTCAGGGTCGGGAGTGGCATTGCTATTGCCCCTTCCGCGCAGGACTTGCATGCATTCGTTAGTCGCAGCGTCGACGAACTGCGCGTCGCGTTTCCTGACGCGATTCTGCTGCACGCGTCTTTTGGTTCCGGCCCTGCTGTTTTTGATGCTGATCGCGTGCAGCAAATCATTGGAAACCTGGTGGCCAACAGCGTGGCCTACGGGGATTTGAAACAAGCGATCACGATTACTTCCCGACTGGAAGAAGATAAAGCCGTTGTGTCGGTGCAAAACCACGGACCGGTTATTCCTGAGGCGTTGATGGCAGTGCTGTTTCAACCGATGACCCGAGGTGCCGAGACTGACAGTGATGTGCGGAGCGTGGGGCTTGGGTTGTTTATTGTTCGGGAAATCGCCCAGGCGCATGGCGGCGATGTTTCGGTGAGTTCGAGTCTGGAGAGTGGGACGGTGTTTAGTGTTTATTTTCCGCTGGGCACCGCTTAAGGCGTTTCGCCGAGAAATCAATCAAATCCATCATGGAAGCCGGATAACAATGAAAACTGTAAAACACACATTGATGCTTGGCGGGCTGCTTGCCTTCTCGTTTACCGCTCAGGCAGAGCCTTCGCATCTGGACAACGTCATCCAGCAAGGCCAATTGCGCGTATGCACCACGGGTGATTACAAGCCCTACACATTCAAAGCCGAGGATGGCGAATACTCGGGAATCGACATCGCCATGGCCCGCTCGCTGGCTGACAGCCTGGGCGTCAAGGTCGAGTGGGTGCAGACCACCTGGAAAACCCTGATGCCCGACATGCTGGCGGGCAAATGCGACATCGGCATGGGCGGGATCTCGGTCACGCTTGAGCGGCAGAAAAAGGCCTTCTTCAGCACCACGCTGGATGTCGACGGTAAAGTCCCGTTGGTGCGCTGCGAGGATCAGGCGCTGTACCAGACTGTCGAGCAGATCAACCAGCCTTCGGTTCGGTTGGTCGAACCGGCTGGTGGGACCAATGAAGCCTTTGTTCACGCCTTCCTGCCCAAGGCGCAGTTGAGCCTTCATGACAACGTGACCATCTTTCAGGAGCTGCTGGACAAGAAGGCAGACGTGATGATTACGGATGCGTCGGAAGCGTTGTATCAGCAGAAACTCAAGCCCGGATTGTGCGCGGTGAATCCGGGTCAGTTCATGCAGTATGGGGAGAAGGCGTATTTGCTGCCGCGTGATGATATGACGTGGAAGTTGTATGTGGATCAGTGGTTGCATCTGGCTAAGGTGACGGGGAAATACCAGAAGGTCTTGGGTGAGTGGATAGCTACGCCCGAGACCAAATAGCCCTATTCGCTGACGACGTCTGCGTTCGGCTGCGCAGTAGTCGCCCCCTCGGAGAACACGCAACGGCAGAAATACCGCGCCGTTACGTCACACCCTAGTCGTCGTGCAACAACCCCGAACTGTACTCGCCGAAGCTGCTACCGAGCGCACTGCCGTGGAAATTCAATTGACTGGACTTGTTGGTGGGGCCAGGGCCAAAACCGGCAGACGGTTGGATGTCTTCTGAGTAATTGCTGTGGGTGCTCGCGCCCGAACAGGCGCTCAAGAGCAACGCACCACCGATCAGCAAGACTTTGGCGAGATTTGAGATCATTTTTCGGTTTCCCTGTGGGCTGGAGGCGTGGTGATGCGAGTTTTAGTCTTCATCGTAGGCTGTGAGCACACGGGGGATTATGAAACTTTGCAGGACGACAGCTTTTGTTCAGCTGCTGCGGTTTCTTGATGCGAAAAAAACGCGCCCCCTTGAGAAACCATCAAAAGAGCAAAGTCCTACACGACACTCGGAACGGTCCGTACATCTGGCCATTGCTGCGTTTTTGTCATGAAGCTTATAGTCCAACCAGCGCCGAAATGGCGTTGCGGGTTTGGCGACTCGTTGCAATTGGAGTGATAGATCCCTTGAATTAACGGAGCTTCACTTATGAACGAATATATGGCCTTAACCAGCAACGCCGACGACCTTCCCTCGCTGTATGTAAACACCACCCAACCGCTGCACTCACTGCTTAGCACCGCACGCTACCGAATTGGCGCGGTAACGCAGATCCTGGAAAACCTCGCGATGCGCGGCGATATCACCACGGACTCGGTGATTCTCAGCGACTTCGCAATGCTTTGCTGCATACCCTTGCGCGATGGCTGTGATGTTCTAGATGTCGTTGCGCGACGTATGGATGCTGAACACTCCTGACGTCACAAAGGGGCGCCCTCCACGGACGCCCCTCGAATTCATGGGTCACCCGAGCACGCGCTCAGAAACAAAGCACCGACGATCAGCACGACTTTGATGATATTCAAGATCAACTTGCAGTTCTCTGCGGGTACATGAGGGGAAACGAACGAAGTCTCGGCCAAACATAATGGCTTGTGAAATTTCATACGCTGCCGGAAACTCACCTCGCAACATTGGCCACTGGCCTGCAGCATGCAAAAAACGCGATACCAAGCGCACTGAAAGAAAATCTGGTCGATACCTCGACCGAGCGCCACCGAAAAAAGGACAGAACATGAGCAACACGGATGAATTGCAAACCGACAATGCCAGCCCAAAATGGAAAGAGCGTTTCGCTTTTTTCAATCAGAACGGCAGCCCCAAAAGCCCCAACTTCAGTTCGGCGCTCAAGCAACTACCGACCCGAAAGCGCATGCTGATCAATATAAACTTCATCGCTATTTTCTTCGGGCCGATTTATCTTTTCGTGCTCGGTCTGTGGAAAAAGAACCTGGCACTCATAGCGATCATCGTTGGCATCACCTTCGGCCTGACGTTCACCTTTGCAATCCTCGGCTATGAAATGCCCAAAGCCTTAGGCAGCGGCCTGAACGTCGTCTTTGCGCTTATGTATGGGTTGAGCGCCAACTATGCCTACTACCTGAAACAGGTAAAAGGTTCGCAAGGCTGGAACCCTTTCGAAGGGTTGAAGATCGTCTAAACGAACTCTCGGGATCGAAATGCACCCTGCAGAGTTCAGTTGTTCCCTTACTTTACATCAGCTTTTCAACTGCTCTGGACTAGCACCCCGTTATTGAAATGACGGGGTTTGGTTTCTCTTTACCATGCAATCTCGTCGCCCCATCGTCGAATTCCTCTCATGCCGTTGTTCAGATGCCCTGAACAACGGCAAGAAGACTCGCCTAAGCCCCGCAACCCCAATCCTGATAAACTCCCCACCTCCCAGGCTCACCCATCCCAGAACCGCCAATGCCCCCAATCACCGCCACACCCGCCCCACTCTCCCGCCGCTTCTCCGTCGCCCCGATGATGGACTGGACAGACCGCCACTGCCGTTTCTTCCTGCGCCTGCTCTCCAAGCACGCCCTCCTCTACACCGAAATGGTCACCACCGGCGCACTCCTGAACGGCGATCACGACCGTTTCCTCCGCCACAACGAAGCCGAACACCCACTCGCCCTGCAACTCGGCGGCAGCGTCCCTCTGGACCTGGCCGCTTGCGCACGCATGGCGCAGGAGCACGGTTACGACGAGGTGAATCTGAATGTCGGCTGCCCGAGTGATCGGGTGCAGAACAATATGATCGGCGCGGTGCTGATGGGGCATCCGCAGTTGGTGGCTGATTGTGTGAAGGCGATGCGCGATGCGGTGTCGATTCCGGTGACGGTGAAGCATCGGATCGGGATCAACGGGCGGGACAGTTACGAGGAGTTGTGTGATTTCGTCGGCACGGTTCGCGATGCCGGTTGCACGAGTTTTACCGTGCATGCGCGGATCGCGATTCTGGAGGGGTTGTCGCCGAAGGAGAACCGCGACATTCCACCTTTGCGCTATGACGTGGCGGCGCAGTTGAAGAAGGATTTTCCGGAGCTGGAGATCATTCTCAACGGCGGGATCAAGACGCTGGAGGCCTGTCACGAGCATTTGCAGACGTTCGACGGCGTGATGCTCGGCCGTGAGGCGTATCACAATCCTTATGTAATGGCCGAGGTGGATCAGCAACTGTTCGGCAGCACGGCACCGGTTATTTCTCGAGCCGAGGCGCTGGCGCAATTGCGGCCTTATATAGCGGCACATATTGAAGCGGGTGGTTCCATGCACCACATCACCCGGCATGTGCTGGGGCTGGGCACCGGGTTTCCGGGGGCACGCAAGTTTCGGCAGTTGTTGTCGGTTGATATTCATAAGGCTAAAGAGCCTTTGGTGTTGCTGGATCAGGCGGCAGAGTTGCTTGAAGGACGCTAACGGTCACCCGGGTTGAACCTGCGCCCGGATTTGGCATCGTATTTACGGACACCGTGCCCCGCCATTCAAACAGCCGTTTTCAGGTTGTTGCCGCTGGGGCCTTCGATACGTACATGCGCCCTTGAGTGGCTGTCAGCGCTCGGGTAATGTCATTAGACCCATAGGACAGAGCACGCCCATGACTTCCAAGCTGGAACAACTCAAACAGATGACCACCGTGGTTGCCGACACCGGCGACTTCGAAGCAATCGCTCGCGTAAAACCGGTGGACGCTACCACCAACCCTTCCCTGCTGCTCAAAGCGGCGGCCATTCCCGGTTATGCCGAGCTGCTGAACGCTTGCGTCAGCGACTGCAAGGGTGATGTGGGCCTGGCCAGTGACCGTTTTGGCGTTGCGGTGGGGCAAGAAATTCTGAAGGTGATTCCGGGCCGTATTTCCACTGAAGTGGATGCGCGCCTCTCGTTCGACACTGACGCCGTATTGAAGCGTGCGCACCGTCTGATCGAGCTGTACGACAAGGCGGGCATTGGCCGAGACCGCGTGCTGATCAAGATCGCTTCCACCTGGGAAGGTATCCGCGCTGCCGAGATTCTGGAAAAAGAAGGCATCCAGACCAACCTGACGTTGCTGTTCTCGTTCGCGCAAGCGGCGGCGTGTGCCGATGCGGGTGTATTCCTGATTTCGCCGTTCGTGGGCCGTATCTACGACTGGCACAAGAAGGCCAACGGCAACGACTACACCGGCGCGGATGATCCGGGCGTGCAGTCGGTGACGCGCATTTACAATTACTACAAGGCCAATGACTACAAGACCGTGGTCATGGGCGCGAGCTTCCGTAATCTGAATCAGATCGAGCAGTTGGCCGGTTGCGACCGTTTGACCATCAGCCCTGACTTGATCGATAAGCTGGCGGCGGACACAGGCAAACTTGAGCGTAAACTTGCTCCGGGTCATGCCGGTGAGGCGCGCTTGAGCCTGAACGAAGCGCAGTTCCGTTGGTTGTCGAACGAAGACGCGATGGCGACCGAGAAACTGGCTGAGGGGATTCGTCAGTTTGCTCGGGATCAGGAGAAGCTTGAGGCGCTGTTGCAGGCCAAGCTGTGATCTAGTTTCGACGCAATGCAAAAAGGGCGAACCCATTGGGTTCGCCCTTTTTTGTGCGGCTTTGAGGCAGATGAAGAACTGTGGCGAGGGAGCTTGCTCCCGCTCGGCTGCGCAGCAGTCGTAAAACGACTAACCGGGATCTGACTGACACAACGAGGTGAATGGATTTAGGGCCGCTTCGCAGCCCAGCGGGAGCAAGCTCCCTCGCCACAGGGATCAGTGACGCTCGAGGGCGTTCACCAGATCATGGAACGCTTCACGATTCGAATCGTTCAGCCCCATCAGGATTTTGTGCGCTTCGAGCACCTTGATCCGCACCACTTCCTCGGACTGATCCTGGTCTGGCAGGTCGGTCAGGCATTCAGGGCACGGGATCGGGCGATCAACAATGTTGAACACCTGCTCGAAGCCCATGGACTGCAGCAGACGGGTGATGTCTTCGTGGGTGGTGACGACGGTCGGCAGCAGGCCGACCTTTTGCCGCGACAGGATCGACAGTTTGGCCAGCAGGCCAAGGGTGGTGCTGTCGATGCTGCGGGTTTCGGTCAGGTCGATCACGATCGCGTTGAAGTTCAACGCCGTGAAGATCCGCTCAATAGTCGCATCCAACGCCGAACACAGGGTCAGGCGAACTTCACCGACGAACTTCAGGACGAAGGTGCCGTCCTGCTCGGCGAACTGGATTCTACCGGTACTCATCAAAGATTCCTGCTCAACACCAACAGGGCGATATCATCCGGCATCTCCCCTAGCGTGGCCAATCCAAAAACCTGCCGCAACCCATCCAGGGTGCCGCCCGCTGCCTTGACCCGTTGGGGCAAAGCCGCTTCTTTTTCTTTGAGTGTAGGTTCTGGCAAAAGGTCCAGAATGCCATCAGACATCAGCGTCAGGCTGAACGTCGGCGGCAATTCAAGCACGTGGTCTTCGTAGGTGGCTTCATTGAAGAGGCCCACCGGCAGGCCACGCCCTTCCAGATAACGGACACTGTCTGGCGTGTACAACACAGGCAACGGCAAATGACCGCCGATGCTATAGGTCAACAAACCTGTCTCCTCGTCGATGACTCCACCGACCATTGTGACGTGTTTACCCAGCTTACAACTGATCAGGCCCCGGTTGATATGGCCAAGGACCTCTGAAGGCTTGAATTCCGGCAATGTACCGCTGCGCTTGGACTCGAACAGCAAGCGCGTGGTCATGAATTTCAGCAGTACGGTCACGAACGCTGAAGAGGCGCCATGACCGGAAACGTCCGCCAGGTAAAAGGCTACCCGACGCTCGTCGACCCGAAAGTAGTCAACGAAATCACCCGACAGGTACAGCGACGGGATGATCTGGTGAGCAAACTGGAATTCGTCGATGGTCCAGGGGCTGACCGGCAGCATGTTCATCTGCACCTGGCGACCGGCGTTCTGGTCTTCCTGGAGCAGGTTCAGGCTGGCTTCGAGCTCGCGATTGGCCTTTTCCAGCTTCTCGCGGTAGCGCTGGTTTTCCAGCAGCAGGCGCGCGCGATCCAGGGCCCGGCGCACAGAGTGCTCGAGCACGGCCAGATCTTCGAGAGGCTTGATCAGGTAATCCGCTGCGCCCAGGCGCAAGGCCTCGACCGCGTCGTTCATCACGCCGGCACCCGACACCACAATCACTGGGGTTTGCGGTGACCGCTCGGTGACCTGGCGGATAAGTTCGAGTCCGCCCATCTGCGGCATGCGCAGATCGCAGATGACCAAGTCGGGCTTGTCTTGCTCGAATACCTGAAGACCCTGCTGGCCATTGCTGGCCTGCAAGACGCTGAAACCACTGTCTTCCAAATAGGCGGCGAGGCTCGCGCGCACTACTTCGTCATCATCGATTATCAGCAGCGTGGCACTGGTTTTTGGCATGTGGGCAAACGGCGCCAGAATTAGGTTGGCGTAGCAGGCTGGGCAATTGACCCCGCGCACACTACTGGATTCGCTTTCTAGCCTCTCTGTTGCACCGCTTTCGGGCATTCACCTTACTTGCAGGCACACCAGAGGTGCCCTTCTAAGGCGCAGACGGTACTCCCATCCGCGGGGCGTTTCAAGCTCACGCCGATGGTCGCTTGACGTCTTTACTTGTCAAATCACCGGGAGTTATAAGAACAGGCAAAACCGTAACCCAATGGAAGGACCAAGCCCATGAGTCAAACCGATCGGGACTACAGCGAAAAGCGTGATTTCATCCGCATGCGGGTTGATGCCGATGTTGCGCTGATTCATGAAGGAGACGAGGTTGCAGCCGTCTGTATCGACCTTTCCAGCAGTGGCATGCAGGTTGAGGCGCCTCGTTTGTTCAAGGTCGGTGACCGCCTGAGCGTGCGGATCGATTCCGATCACGCGGCACTCAAAGGCCTGGAGGCCGACACCGAAGTGGTGTGGGTCAAAGAACAGGACGGCGGCAGTCAGAAACTCGGCCTTACAATCTTGAAGATGAAATAACCCGGATCCAAAACCAAAGAAGGCGGCCAACTGGCCGCCTTCTTCGTTTTACCGGTCGAGATCAGAAATCGTCTTCGACCTGACCGTCCTTGACTTTGAATTCGCGGTTCTGCAAGTACGCATTGCGGATAAAGGTGTACTTGTCGCCACTGATGAGCTTCTCGGCCGACAGCAGGCTGGCGCGGGTGTCGACGATGTTCAGGCCGAAGATCGAGTTACGCACCGGCACATCGTGAATGTACGGGTATGGGCCGGTGTAGCCATCGACGTATTTCGCCGGAGCGTCACGCAGAGTGCTTGGGCCCAGCAACGGCAGCATCACGTACGGACCGCTTCCTACACCCCAGTAGCCCAACGTCTGACCGAAGTCTTCGTCGCTACGATTCAGGCCCATTTTGGTGCCCACGTCGAAAAAGCCCAGCACGCCGAAAGTGGTGTTGAAGATCAGGCGCGCGGTATCGACCCCGGCAGCGGCCGGTTTGGCCTGCAAGATGTTGTTGGCAAGGTTGGTGACATCACCGACGTTGCGGAACATGTTGTGGATGCCGTCTTCGAGAAACTGCGGGGTGACGAACTGGTAGCCCTGCGCCAAAGGCTTCAGCGCATAGGTGTCGACCACATCGTTGAATTTGTAGATCGGACGGTTGATGCTTTCCCAAGGGTCGTCTTCCGAGGCTGCCTGGGCAGCGAACGGAGCCAGTAACACACTGGCGCACACACAAAGCTGAGCTAGATGATTGCTCCAGCGCATAGAAAACTCCTTGGTTTGTACTGACGCGGGCGTCTTGGCCCGGGCATTAAGCTGGTTAGTATAAGGTGGAAAAGCCGCTTTAGGCAGTATCGTGCGTGATAGCCTACGGATGATTCGCCCTGACTGTGAGCGATTCACATCAATGTCATCCAACTGTCACCGGCAACGCATAGCCTTGTCGCTATTTCAGGGACGTTGACATGCCGCACGCCGAAGCCTTGCCCCTCGCCGCACCCAGCCTGACAGCCGTCCTGTTCGGTCTCAGCGGTTGCCTGGTGGATTTCGGCGCTCGCACGCGCCAGCACGATGCCCATTCTGCCGAGCACGCCGAGGTTACGCCGGGGGCTCTGGACAGTTTGCACAGTTTGCAACGTCAGCAAATTCCCTGCGCCTGGCTCGACGAATTCGCCCCTGCCATTAGCCACTCCCTGGCCGCCGCTCTGCCGGAATGGATCAAACCTTCGCAACACCCCGCAACAATCAATCCCTGGCCCGCGCCGAATGCATGCTGGCAAGCCTTGATGGCGCTGAATGTCGAGCGCCTGGATGGCTGTGTGCTGGTCAGCGGTGAACCGCGATTGCTGCAGTCGGGCCTGAATGCCGGGCTGTGGACGATTGGCCTGGCCTCCTGCGGCTCGCTCTGCGGGCTGGCGCCCAGTGAATGGCAAGCCTTGAGCCAAAAGGAACGCGAACACCTGCGCGGCAAGGCAACGGTCCAGTTGTTCAGTCTGGGCGTGCATTCGGTGATCGATCACCTCGGTGAGCTCGACACCTGTCTGGCCGACATCAGCCTGCGTCGCCTCAAGGGTGAAAAGCCCTGACCGGGATCATGCAGGTTACGCGCGAGTGGATTAATCTAAAGGTCAGCCATAGACCTTTGGCGCGCTGCCGCGGTCTATGCCAGTGCCTATCGATAAAAGGAAGAACGCCATGCCTGCCCGCGAACTGCAAGAACAGCTCAATACTCTGCGCGAGCAATTGGAACAGAATCCACCGCTGACGGAAGCCGAGCGCGAAGACCTGCACGCGCTGATGCAACAGATCGAACTCGAAATCGAGCTCGAAACCAAAACCCAGGACTCCAGCCTCTCCGACAATGTGAATCTGGCCGTAGAGCGCTTCGAAATTGAGCACCCTACCCTCGCCGGCACACTGCGCAACATCGTGCAGGCCCTGGGCAATATGGGGATCTGAAGATCACCGGATACAAAAAAAAAGCCCCGCTACCGATAGCGGGGCTTTTTCATATCTACAATTTGCAACGCAATCCCTGTGGGAGCGAGCCTGCTCGCGATGGCTGAGTGTCAGTCAACATCAATGTTGAATGTGCTGGACTCATCGCGAGCAGGCTCGCTCCCACATTGGTTCTTTACTGACGAACCAGGCGGTAGTTCGGCAGTTGCACTTCTTCAGTGCTGCGATACGGGTTGATGTCCAACCCACCCCGACGCACATAGCGCGCATACACCGTCAGCTTCTCCGGCTTCAGCAACCGCTGCAGGTCGAGGAAAATCCGCTCCACACACTGTTCATGGAAGTCCGAGTGCTGGCGAAAACTCACGATGTATTCCAGCAAACTCGCATGATCCAGCGCCGCGCCACGGTATTCCACCGCCACGCTGCCCCAGTCCGGCTGGCTGGTGACCGGGCAATTGGACTTGAGCAAATGACTGTGCACGCTCTCCTCGACAATGCGCGACTCGTCGCAACGCAGCAGCTCCGGACGCGGATGCTCGTAGTTGCTGACGCTGATCTCCAGATCATCGATGCACACGCCCGGCAGCGCCACGACGCCTTCGGCTTCAACGTCTTTCAGGCTGCGAATCCGCACGCCAACCGGTTTTCCCGCCGCCGCGGACAGGTCTTTCACCAGCGTCGCTTCAAGGCTCGCGGTGTCGGCAAACGGCGTCTGGTTCAGTGAGTTCAGGTACAGCTTGAACGACTTGGATTCGATGATGTTCGGCGAATCCGCCGGGATGCTGAACTCGCCAATCGCCACCACGGGTTTGCCGGACGGCAACAGCCACGACAGCTCGAAGCAGTTCCAGAAGTCCACGCCTTTGTATGGCAGGGTTTCTGCCGTCAGGCCCAGCTCGGCCCATTTTGCGGTGCGCGGGATCGGGAACAGCAAGGACGGCGTGTAAGTGGCGATGTATTCGCTGGATTTGCCCAGCGGCGAGTGTTCGGCTGCGGGATGCATGGCGGAAACCTGACTGAAGAATCAGCGGATTCTACCAGCCTTTGCGCCCGCCTTTGAGTGCTTACTGACTGACAGTCAACTTGCCGACCATGCCAGCCTGATAGTGGCCAGGGATATTGCAGGCAAATTCCAGGCTGGTGGCCTTGGTGAAGGTCCAGGTCAATTCGGCGGTTTTGCCCGGTTCGACGAGGACGCTATTGGGGTCGTCGTGTTTCATCATTCCGTGATCCATGCCAGCCATCGAACCGTGGTCCATTTCCTTCATGCCTGTAGGCGTCAGCATGCCCCTCTGCTGCATCTTCAACATTTCCTGCTGATGTTTTGCATGCATCGCCGCGTCGCCAAGGTTGAATTCGTGCAGCAACTGACCTTTATTCACCAGCACAAAGCGAATGGTCTCACCGGCCTTGATATCGATGGTCTTGGGGGTGAACGACATGTCGCCCATCACCACTTCGACGCTGCGATCCGCCTTGGCGGCCGGGGCTGGTTGACCGAAATCGAAGGTGTGTGCCGGCGATGCCCAGGCCGGCGAACTCAGCGCCAGCAAACACGCGGCCAGCAGCAGAGGTTTGCGCAAAAACATAGTCGTACTCCAACAAGATAAGGTTCAGCCTGTGGAAAACTTTAAACTGCCGCCACTGCCCACAACCTGACGGCCAGATTACAACTTTGTCAGGTTGGCCTGTACTGACGCTGCCCACGGTATAAAGCGTTCGTTCCATTTGCCTCGAGTCGCCCATGAAACTGCTGATCGTCGAAGACCAACCGAAAACCGGCCACTACCTGCGCCAGGGCTTGGCCGAGGCCGGGTTCAACACCGATCTGGTGGCCGACGGCAGCACCGGTCAACAATTGGCGCTGAGTGGTGAATATGCGTTGCTGATCCTCGATGTGATGCTGCCGGGGCGCGATGGCTGGCAAATCCTGCAAGCCGTGCGCAGCGCCGGCCTCGATACACCGGTACTTTTTCTGACAGCGCGAGATGCGGTGGAGGACAGGGTCCACGGCCTCGAACTCGGCGCCGACGATTACCTGGTCAAGCCGTTCGCCTTCTCCGAACTGCTGGCCCGGGTCCGCAGCCTGTTGCGCCGTGGCAGCGCCTCGCCACAGGAAACCAGCCTGCAACTGGCCGATTTGCGCCTGGATTTGATCCGCCGCCGCGTCGAACGCAGCGGTCAACGCATCGACCTGACCGCCAAGGAATTTGCCCTGCTGGAAATGCTCCTGCGCCGTCAGGGCGAAGTGCTGCCCAAGTCGCTGATCGCCTCTCAGGTCTGGGACATGAATTTCGACAGCGACACCAATGTCATCGAAGTCGCCATCCGCCGTTTGCGCCTGAAAATCGACGACGAGTTCCCGAACAAATTGATCCACACCGTGCGCGGCATGGGGTATGTCCTTGAAGAGCGGCCTGCCTGATGCGCCGACTATCCTTGAGCAGCCGCCTGGCGCTGCTGTTTGCCGCCTGCACCGCCGTGGTTTCGTTGTTTGCCGGGGTGCTGTTCAGCCGCGCCAGCGAGGCGCATTTTGTTGAACTGGACCAACAGTTGCTGGACGGCAAGTTGATTGGTTTGCGTCGGGCGCTTCACGATCTTCAGTCCAGTGAAAGCGAAGTCAGACTGGCGGATGAATTGAATCGTCAGGCTGATTTGTCCCTACGCATTTCTGGCAGCGACGGCAAGCGTTGGTACGACAGCGCCGCGAGCCTGCCCAATAAACTTCCGCACAAACCGGGCTTATCAACCATCAATGACAACGACACCGACTACCGCGTCCTGAATGCGCCATTGTTTGTGGACAAGCCTGACTCACCGCAATTGACCCTGCTGCTGGACATCACCCATCACCAGCATTTTCTGCAACGCATGCAACACTTGATCTGGCTCACTGTGGGGTTGTCCGCCCTGGCCACGGCGCTGCTCGGTGCCTGGGCGGCGCGCAGCGGGTTGCGCCCATTGCGACGCATGAGTGCGGTCGCCCGCGGTGTTTCCGCGCAATCGCTCAACGCTCGCCTGCCCGAAGACGACATGCCGCCAGAACTCGCGGAAATGGCCCACCACTTCAACGCCATGCTCGGACGCCTCGACGACTCTTTTCAGCGGCTCTCGGCGTTTTCCGCCGACATCGCCCATGAACTGCGCACACCGTTGTCGAACCTGCTGACCCACACCCAGGTCACCCTCACCCGCCCGCGGCCCATCGAGGATTATCGCGAAGCGCTGCACAGCAACCTCGAAGAACTGCAATGGATGGCGCAACTGGTCAACGACATGTTGTACCTGGCCAAGGCTGACCATGGTTTGTTGATGCCCAAGAGAGAACCGCTGGAACTGGCGGACGAAGTGGACGTGTTGCTGGAGTTTTTTGCACCACTGGCCGAGGACGCAGAGGTAACGCTGAGCCGAGAAGGCAGCGCTTGCATGGAGGGTGATCGCAGCATGTTGCGCAGGGCGCTCTCGAATCTGCTGGATAACGCAATGCGTTTTACGCCGTCGGGCGGGCAAGTCCGGGTGCGAATCACTGACGCCCCCGATCACTTGAGCCTGAGCATCGAGAACACGGGCGAAGCCATTTCCGAAGCACTGCTTCCACGACTGTTTGATCGCTTCTATCGGGCCGATCCGGCACGCCGGGAAGGCATCAGTGAGCATGCGGGTCTGGGACTTGCCATTACGCGCTCCATTGTTCGCGCCCATGGTGGTGACATTACTTGTCATTCGAACCCGCAGTGGACTTCGTTCACCATTCGATTCGTCAAGTGCGTTAAATAATTACCAAATTGCACTCACACACTCGATTACAAACAACTTTAAAACCCAGCCACTCAACCAATCTTCAGCGATATATAGTTATTTGACCGGCTAACAACAGCCAACTTATAAACTGATTCAAGAAGAACATCATGGAAGATATGACACTCGCCGCACCCACCATTAATAATTCGAGCACTGGTTTTTTCAATTGCACTTTGAATAACCGCGGGGTGTTTTCGGACACCCTTCCCCGCATCGTAACCCTTCCCGGTAGCGGGGTGATGCTGACAGCCTCGCAACGTAATGCCTCGGCGCCGCACTCGCAAATGTTTAATATCAGCCTGGACCCGCAAATTCGCAGTGGAACACATGCGATTCCGGGACCAATGATCCGAAGTCTGGTATTGCAGGAAAGAAACGATGACATCGTCGGAGGAGATCCCTGGAAGGGATTTATGGCGATTAGCGGCACAATGAGGCTGGAGCTCGATCAGTCGCGCAAGTTGTTCAAAGCTACTTGCACGTTCACTCTTAAAAACAAGACCGGCACTTTGATGAATGGTACCGCGGAAATGAATGTAGCTTATCGCGAATGGGCAGTTGCACTCTGACAGGCTGATTATTGCGGCACCAGTACTGACGCCTTCGCGGGCAAGCCCGCGATGGCGGTCTTAAGGCTTACGAATACCTCAACGCGTGAGCCGGCTCAATCTTCGCCGCACGCCACGCCGGGTAAACCGTGGCAAGGAAACTCAACACAAACCCCGCCGAGCAAATCAACAACACATCCCCACCCTGCAATTCCGAAGGCAGGTTGCTGACGAAATACACATCGGAACTGAAGATGTGCTGCCCGCTCACCCGCTCTACCCAGCCCACCAGCTCACTGACGTTCAGCGCGGCAATCACCCCGAGCACGCCGCCGATCAAGGTGCCGACCACCCCTATCACCGTGCCCTGGACCATGAAGATCGCCATGATCTGCCGTGGCGTAGCCCCGATGGTGCGCAGGATCGCGATGTCCGCGCCCTTGTCGTTCACCACCATGATCAGGGTGGCGATGATGTTGAACGCCGCCACCGCAACGATCATCAACAACAACAGGCCGATCATGGTTTTTTCCATTTTCATCGCACTGAACAGGCTGCCCTGAGTGTGGGTCCAGTCGTCAGCCTTGTAAGCCGTGCCCAGGCCGCCAGCAATGTCGCTGGAAACCTTCGGCGCCGCGTACAGATCCTTCACCGCCAGGCGTACGCTCTGCACCTGATTCGGTTCCCAATGCTGCATCTGCGCGGCATCGGCAACGTGGATCAGCGCCATCGAACCATCCAGCTCGGCACCTACCTTGAACACGCCAACCACGTTCAGTCGCTGCATGCGCGGGGTAATCCCGCCCGGTGCATTGCTGACTTCCGGGACGATCAGGGTGATCTTGTCGCCGACATTCAAGCGGAAACGTCGCGCCGTGATCTCGCCGATCACCACGCCGAACTCGCCCGGTTTCAAGGCATCGAGACGACCCTGAACGATGTGCTGGGCAACGATCGAGACCTTGCCTTCCAGTGCCGGATCGACACCGCTGACCTGAATCGGCTGCATCGTGCCTTTATAGGAGAGCATGCCTTCCATCTCGGTGAACGGCACGGCGGCGGTCACTTCGGGATTTTTCATCGCGGCCGCAGCCACCGGTTGCCAATCATCAATCGGATTGACGCCGACGATAGTCGCGTGGGGCACCATGCCGAGGATGCGCGAGCTCATTTCGCGCTGGAAGCCGTTCATGACCGACAACACCACGATCATCGCCAGCACACCAAGGGCGAGGCCGATCATCGAAGTCATCGAGATGAACGAAACAAAGCGATTGCGGCGCTTGGCGCGGGTATAGCGCGTGCCGATAAAGATCGATAACGGTCTGAACATTCGCTGGGGCACCGTATAAAAATAAAAGACCCGATGTCTTTTCAGACATCGGGTTTCGGCCAATCAGATAGGCGTCAGGCAACCTTCCTGCAAATGCAGGACGCGATCCATCTGGCGAGCCAGGTTCATGTCGTGGGTCACCACCAGGAACGCCGTGCGCATCGAGGTGCTGAGTTCCAGCATCAAATCCTGAATGCCCTGAGCGGTGTGGGAGTCGAGGTTGCCGGTCGGCTCGTCGAGCATCACCAGGCCTGGCTTGTTCACCAGGGCGCGGGCGATGGCCACTCGCTGACGTTCGCCTCCGGACAATTCCGCCGGTTTGTGCTCCAGGCGATGGCCCAGCCCTACCCGCTCCAGCAACGCCGTCGCACGCTGACGCGCTTCCGGGATCGCGGTCTTGCCGATCAGCAGCGGCATGCAGACGTTTTCCAGTGCGGTGAATTCCGGCAGCAAATGGTGGAACTGGTACACGAACCCGAGGGAACGGTTACGCAGCAGGCCACGATTCTTCTCGCTCAGTGCCGAAAGCTCTTCGCCGTCGAGCCAGACGCTGCCCTTGGTCGGCGTATCGAGGCCGCCCAGCAGGTTGAGCAAAGTACTTTTGCCCGACCCCGACGTGCCGACAATCGCCACGCGCTCACCCGGATGCAGCTCCAGTTGCAGACCGGCCAGAACTTCTACCGATTCCGGGCCTTCCTCGTAGGATTTGCCCAGGTTGCGGCAGCTCAAGATTGCTTTATCACTCATGCCCGACTCACTCATAACGTAGCGCCTCCGCAGGCTGGGTGCGCGCGGCACGCCAGGCTGGATACAGGGTGGCGAGGAAACTCAGGACCAACGCGGCGGCGCAGACCATCAACACATCCTGGCTCTGCACTTGCGACGGCAGGTAATCGATGAAGTACACGTCGGCGTTGAGGAATTTGTGCCCGATCAGGCCTTCGAGCACCGAGATCGCGGCGCTGACGTTCAGCGCGGCGAAGATCCCGACCACGGCGCCGATCAGTGTGCCAACCACGCCAATGACGGTGCCCTGCACCATGAAGATCGCCATGATCGAACCTGGCGTGGCGCCGAGGGTACGCAGAATCGCGATGTCGCCTTTCTTGTCGTTCACCACCATCACCAGCGTGGAAATGATGTTGAACGCAGCGACGGCAACGATCAGCAGCAACAGCAGACCGATCATGGCTTTTTCCATGCGGATCGCCTGATACAGATTGCCGTGGGTGCGGGTCCAGTCGCGGGCGTAGAAATGGTCTTCGCCGAGCTGCTGGGCGATGTTCCACGCAGTGCGTGGCGCCTGGAACAGGTCGTCGAACTTCAGGCGGATGCCCTGCACCTGATCCGGCTTCCAGCGGTGCAGCTTCGCCAGGTCCTGCAGGTTGGTAACACCCAGGTAACCGTCGATCTCGCCGGCGCCGACATGGAAGATGCCGACCACAGTAAAGCGTTTCATGCGCGGGAACATGCCGGCCGGGGTCACGGTGACTTCCGGCGCGACGAAGGTCAGCTTGTCGCCGATGGCCGCGCCGAGCTTGGCAGCCGCCTTGTCGCCGATGACGATGCCGAAACTGCCCGGCGCGAGGTCATCGAGTTTTCCCTGCAGCATGAACTTGTCAATGATCGACACTTGGCGTTCCAGCGCCGGGTCGATGGCATTGAGCAGCACTTTGGAGACCTTGCCGTTGTTGGTCAGCAAACCCTGCATCTGAGTGAACGGCGCCACGGCCGTCACCTGCGGGTTCTGCTTGACCTTGGCGGCGAGGTCTTGCCAGTCGCTGATCGGTTCGCCGGACTCGATGGTCGCGTGGGGCACCATGCCCAGCACGCGGGTGCGCATCTCATGATCGAAGCCGTTCATGACCGACAGCACCACGATCATCACGATCACGCCGAGGGCAAGACCGATCATCGAAGTCAGGGAAATGAACGACACAAAATGATTGCGACGCTTTGCACGGGTATAACGCGTGCCAATAAATACGAAGAGAGGTCTGAACATGTCGGGGCTTGTTCGGAGGGAAAAGGAACGTCCTTGTGGCGGGGGTCGATAACCAGCTTTACACTCAGACCACCGCCGCTACCATGGGTTCGCCATGTCGACATTAGATGAAGAAGATCGCCGCGAATACTACCGTATCGAGGACACGATCGCACTGGAAATTCGGCCCCTGTCCGCTCCCGAAGCCGCAGGCCAGGAAGTGTTGCAGGATGCTTCCCCACTCTTCAACCTGCTCAGCGAACTGCACCTGAGCGAGTTCGAATCGCAACACCTGTTGCGCCAGATCAGCGAACGCGACCGCAACCTCGCGGCGTTCCTGAAATCCCAGAACAAACGCATGGATCTGCTCAGCCAGGTGGTCGCCATCACCGTGCTTGGACAGATCGGCGAGCCGCAGCCCGTGATCATCTCCGAGGGTGGCGTCGACTTCCAGCACCCCACACCGATTGCCGCGGGTACGCACCTGTCGGTGAAACTGGTGCTGATGCCGCAAGCCCTCGGCCTGCTGCTGCGGGCGCGCGTTACCCATTGCGATCGCAAGGGCGACGGCTACGACGTCGGCACCGAATTCGAACGTCCGACCGATGCCCAGCGCCAACTGCTGGCCCGCTACATTTTGCAGAAGCAGGCCCAGGAACGACGTCTGGCCCGCGAAAACGAATCCGGCATTTAATTTAAGGAAGAACCGTGACCCTCATCTACGGCCATCGCGGCGCCAAGGGCGAAGCACCGGAAAACACCCTGACCAGCTTTCAGGAATGCCTCAAGCACGGCGTACGCCGCTGCGAACTGGACCTGCATCTGTCCATGGACAACGAGTTGATGGTCATTCACGACCCGACGCTCAAGCGCACCACCGACCGGCGCGGCAAGGTCGTCGAGCACTCGGCGGCAGAGCTGGTGACCTACGACGCACGCACGGGCGGCCCGGGCTGGATCAAGCCGTGCCCGATTCCCACGCTGGAAGAATTGTTCGAGAAATGCGACTTCGAGCACTGGCAGCTGGAAGTCAAAAGCGCTTCACGCACCCGCGCCGCAACCACGGTGCTGGCGATTCGCGAAATGGCTCAGCGTTTCGGCATGCTCGACAAGGTCACCATCACCTCGAGTTCACGAGAAGTGTTGAAAGCGGCTTTGGACCTGGTGCCGGATGTGTCCCGCGGACTGGTGGCCGAATACGCCTGGCTCGACCCGTTGAAGGTCGCGCAAAGCTATGGCTGTGAGATTCTGGCGCTGAACTGGACCCTGTGTACGCCGGAACGCCTGCAGAAGGCGCAGCGTCAGGGGCTGCATGTGTCGGTGTGGACAGTCAACGAGCCCGCGCTAATGCGCAGACTCGCCGACTTCGGCGTTGACAGCCTGATTACAGACTTTCCCGGTTTGGCCACTGCCACGCTCGAGAATTGCTGAAATCGGTCTCCCCGGCCGGCTCAGGCCACCGGCCGGAGCCGCTCAAAAAAGCCGGTTGAGACCATCGTACGCCGCTACCCGATAGGCTTCGGCCATGGTCGGGTAGTTGAACGTGGTGTTGACGAAGTACTTCAGCGTGTTCAGTTCGCCCGGCTGGTTCATGATCGCCTGACCGATGTGGACGATCTCCGACGCCTGATAACCGAAGCAGTGAACGCCCAGCACTTCCAGCGTCTCGCGGTGGAACAGAATCTTCAGCATGCCCTGAGGCTCGCCGGCGATCTGCGCACGCGCCATGCTCTTGAAGAATGCCTTGCCGACTTCGTACGGCACCTTGGCCTGCGTCAGCTCCTGCTCGTTCTTGCCGATCGAGCTGATCTCCGGAATGGTGTAGATGCCGGTCGGCACGTCATTCACGAAGCGCCAGCTGCCGTTGTCGACGATGCTGCCAGCGGCAGAACGACCCTGATCGTGCGCGGCACTGGCCAGGCTCGGCCAGCCGATCACGTCACCGGCACCGTAGATGTTGGGTACGCAGGTGCGGTAGGCCTCGTCGACTTCGATCTGGCCACGGCTGTTGACCTTGACGCCGATGTTTTCCAGACCCAGTTGATCGGTGTTACCGGTCCGGCCGTTGCACCAGAGCAAGGCGTCGGCCTTGATCTTCTTGCCGGACTTGAGGTGCAGGATCACGCCGTTGTCCACGCCTTCGACGCGGTCGTAGTCTTCGTTGTGGCGAACCGTGATGTTGTTGTTGCTGAAGTGGTAGCTCAGCGCCTGGGAAATTTCCGAGTCGAGGAAGCTCAGCAACTGACCACGGTTGTCCACCAGCTCAACCAGCACGCCCAGACCGCTGAAGATCGACGCGTATTCGCAACCGATTACGCCAGCGCCGTAAACGATGAGTTTGCGCGGGGTGTGACCGAGGCTGAGGATGGTGTCGCTATCGTAGATACGCGGGTGATGGAAATCGATGTCCGCCGGGCGATAAGGACGCGAGCCGGTGGCGATGATGATGTGCTTGGCCACCAGTTTTTCGACCACGCCGTTGGCGCAGACCACTTCGATGGTTTGCTCGTCGGCGAAGCTGCCGGTGCCGAAGAACACGTCGACGCGGTTACGGGCGTAGTAGCCGGTGCGCGAAGCGACTTGTTTGGAAATGACTTTCTCGGCGCTTTTCAGCACGTCCGGGAACGAGAACCAGCGCGGCTCACCAATGGCCCGGAACATCGGGTTGGTGTTGAACTGCATGATCTGCCGGACGGAGTGACGCAGTGCCTTGGACGGGATGGTGCCCAGGTGGGTGCAGTTGCCGCCGACCTGGCGACGGCTATCAACCATCGCCACCTTGCGCCCTGCTTTGGCGGCGTTCATTGCCGCGCCTTCTCCCGCCGGGCCGGAACCCAGCACCACCACGTCGTAGTTGTAGACAGCCATGCGTACTCCTCAGAACAGGCCGCGGCGCCCTCGGCACCTGCGGCTAAATCACGCCGATCTGCGGCGTGAAGGAACAATTTGGGGCCAGTGCAGAACCCGGACACAGTCTATAGAAGCGTCAACGCCGCGCACATTAACCCTTGGTCGCGTCGTAGGCTACTTTTGCCTGCACTACAACGCCAGTCTTCAATGCGCAAATCGCCGTAATCATTCGGTTTTTCCGCTACTGAGGCGTTCAAAAGCCTGATTGGTTCGTGTGACGAAACCTGTATCGGCACGAATCACAAAGAATGCACCGATGTTGTGAGTTTCGGCATAGTCCCAACCCCGTTCAGGACCGAGAATCAGCAACAGCGTCGATAAGCCATCGGCCATCAACGCTGAAGGATGAATCACCGTGACTGACGCCAGGGCGTGTGAGACTGGCGCACCGGTGCGGGCATCGAAGGTGTGGGAAAAGCGCCGACCGTCCTGTTTGAAATAGTTGCGGTAGTCCCCGGAAGTGGACACGCCGTAGCCGTCCACATTGATGACGCGCTGAGCCACTTGCTGATCGTCGCGGGGTTCCTCCAACGCAATCTTCCAGGGTGAACCGTCGAGTTTCTTTCCCGCCGCCTTGAGTTCGCCGGTGGCTTCGGCGAGGTAGTTGTGGATGCCCATGGCTTCGAGTTTTGCGGCAATCGTGTCGACGGCGTAGCCGGCGGCGATGCTGTTGAAGTCGACTTCGACCGCTGCGTCTTTGCATAACTGGTGGCCGTCGATATGCAGATGCTGGCGGCCGACCCGCTGCCGCACCTCGGTCAGCGCCGCATCACTTGGGACTTTTTCCTCGCGCCCTTGTGGGCCGAATCCCCAGAGATTCATCAGCGGTTCTACGGTCAGGTCGTAGGAGCCTTCGCTTTGTTGCGACAGCTGCTCGCCAACGCGGATCAATTCAAGAATCGACGCGGGCATGGTCTGACAACGATCGGCGGGCAATTCGTTAAAGCGCGAGATATCAGAATCGCTGCGGTAGGTAGACATTTGCTTGTCGACCTCGGCGAGGATCTTCTCCACCTCGCTGCGCACCTGTGCGGGCACGGGCAGATTGGCATGGCGCACGTATTTGATTGAATAAGTGCTGCCCATAGTCCGACCGCCGAAGCTCTCCATGGAATCGCCATTGCCGCATGCAGCCAAAACACCAGCCAGCATCACAACTACCTTCCAACGTCCAGTGAACAAATCTTCATCTCCCAGCAAAAGCACGCCGGCCATTATGGGACACGCGCGAAACGATTTCTTACAAGATTTAAAAGTGAGTATCCAGACATGTCCTCCACGACCGGCAAAGGCAAAGGCAAAGGCAAAGCGATTTTTCGCGTTGTCAGCGGCAATTTTCTCGAGATGTTCGACTTTATGGTCTACGGCTTTTACGCCACGGCCATCGCCAAAACCTTCTTCCCTGCCGACAGCGCATTCGCTTCCTTGATGCTGTCGCTGGCCACCTTCGGTGCCGGCTTCCTCATGCGCCCACTGGGGGCGATTTTCCTCGGCGCCTACATCGACCGCCATGGCCGCCGCAAAGGCCTGATCATTACCCTCGCGATGATGGCTGCGGGCACGGTATTGATTGCCTGCGTACCGGGTTACGCCACGCTGGGCGTAGCCGCGCCGTTGATCGTGCTGTTCGGTCGACTGCTCCAAGGTTTCTCTGCCGGCGTGGAACTGGGCGGCGTGTCGGTGTATCTCGCGGAGATTTCCACACCGGGCCGCAAAGGCTTCTTCGTCAGTTGGCAGTCCGCCAGTCAGCAAGCGGCGGTGGTTTTCGCCGGCCTGTTGGGGGTTGTCTTGAACCACTGGCTCAGCCCGGAAGAAATGGGCGACTGGGGCTGGCGCGTGCCATTCCTGATCGGCTGCATGATTGTGCCGGTGATCTTCGTGATTCGTCGTTCGCTGGAAGAAACCCCTGAGTTCCAGGCACGAAAACACCGCCCTACCCTGCGGGAAATCGTCCACTCGATCGGTCAGAACTTTGGCATTGTCATCGCCGGTATGGCGTTGGTGGTGATGACGACCGTATCGTTTTACCTGATCACCGCCTACACCCCGACCTTTGGCAAAGCCGAACTGCATTTGTCGGATCTGGATGCGTTGCTGGTGACGGTGTGTATCGGTCTGTCGAACTTCTTCTGGTTGCCAGTGATGGGCGCTGTGTCTGACAAGATCGGACGCAAACCCCTGCTGTTGGCGGCGACTATTCTGGCAATCCTCACCGCCTATCCTGCCCTGTCGTGGCTGGTGGCGAACCCGAGCTTCAGCCATTTGCTGATTGTCGAATTGTGGCTGTCGTTCCTGTATGGCTCGTACAACGGCGCCATGGTCGTGGCGCTGACCGAGATCATGCCGGTGGAAGTTCGTACGACGGGTTTCTCTTTAGCCTACAGCCTGGCGACGGCGACCTTTGGCGGGTTTACACCGGCGGCCTGTACGTACCTGATTCATGTGCTGGACAACAAGGCTGCACCGGGGATCTGGCTCAGTGGAGCGGCGGTGCTGGGGTTGATTGCGACACTGGTATTGTTCAAAGGCAATCGGCATGAACTGCGGACCGCGCAAGCCGCTGTGGCAGGCGGCGCCTGATAGATCGCCATCGCTAGCAGGCTAGCTCCCACAGGGAACTTGTGAACGCCACAGATCCAGTGTGGGAGCTAGCCTGCTAGCGATGAGGCCGGTGCTGACAACAAAGATCCAACAGACACACAAACAAAAACGCCCCGACCAAAGTCGGGGCGTTTTCATTTCCAGCTAACGCTTAGCGCGGGAACGCTGGCGGGTTTACACCGGCCATGTCTTCCATCACGCGAACCACCTGGCAGCTGTAACCGAATTCGTTGTCGTACCAAACGTACAGAACAACGCGGTTGTCTTGGGTGATGGTTGCTTCAGCGTCCACAACGCCTGCGTGGCGCGAGCCAACGAAGTCGGTGGAAACCACTTCCTGCGAATTGACGAAGTCGATTTGCTTGTGCAGATCGGAGTGCAGCGCCATGTAGCGCAGGTACTCGTTCATCTCTTCACGGGTGGCGGCTTTCTCAAGGTTCAGGTTGAGAATGGCCATCGACACGTTCGGCGTCGGAACACGGATCGCGTTACCGGTCAGCTTGCCGGCCAGCTCAGGCAGGGCCTTGGCAGCAGCCGTGGCAGCACCGGTCTCGGTGATGACCATGTTCAGCGCGGCGCTACGGCCACGGCGATCGCCCTTGTGGAAGTTGTCGATCAGGTTCTGGTCGTTGGTGTACGAGTGAACGGTTTCGACGTGACCGTTGATGATGCCGAACTTGTCATTCACAGCCTTGAGCACCGGCACGATGGCGTTGGTGGTGCAGGAAGCGGCGGACACGATCTTGTCTTCAGCGGTGATTTCACTGTGGTTGATGCCGTGAACGATGTTCTTCAGCTTGCCTTTGCCAGGCGCGGTCAGAACAACACGGTCGATACCCGGGCACGCCAGGTGCTGACCCAGGCCATCGGCGTCACGCCATACACCGGTGTTGTCCACCAGCAGTGCGTCTTTGATGCCGTACTGGGTGTAATCCACTTCGGTCGGGTTCTTCGCGTAGATCACCTGGATCAGGTTACCGTTGGCGGTGATGGTGTTGTTTTCTTCGTCGATGACGATGGTGCCGTTGAACGGACCGTGTACCGAATCGCGACGCAACAGGCTGGCGCGCTTGACCAGGTCGTTCTCGGCACCTTTACGCACCACGATGGCACGCAGGCGCAGGCCGTCGCCGCCACCGGTTTTTTCGATCAGGATGCGCGCCAGCAGACGGCCGATACGACCGAAGCCGTATAGGACAACGTCGGTGCCTTTGCGAGCGGAGGCGTTTTGCTGGCCAACCACGTCCGCCAGTTCTTCACGGACGAACTGCTCGGCAGTGCGGCCATTGCCTTCGACGCGGAATTTGAACGCCAACTTGCCCAGGTCTACCGACGCCGCGCCGAGCTTGAGCTCGCTCATGGCTTTAAGCAGAGGGAATGTTTCGTGGACGGAGAGTTCGCTATCGTCGGAAGAACGATGGCGAGCAAAGCGGTGAGCTTTGAGAATCGCGATGACAGACTGGTTGATCAGGCTGCGGCCATAGATCGAGCTCACCACGTTGTTGTTGCGGTAGAGCTGACCGATAAGCGGAATCATCGCTTCTGCGAGTGCTTCACGGTCGATCCATTCACCAAGACACTGGTCGGGCTTCTGAGTCACGGGAACCTTCCACATGTAGGGGCAGAAAAAAGGGGCTACATTATGCCGCCGAGTGACTCCCGTAGCAATGCGCGCCTGTCGTGCGATCCGTAACAAATTCCCGTTCAAAAAAATCACGCGCTGCCGGAGCCCTGTAAAACCGCGGCTTTCAGCGAAGTCAATTTTTTGGAGACACCACTGTCTTATCCGTAACTCTCCGTAACACTCGATCGTTTTGCCACTACATAATCGGTAATTTTCAGCAAAAAACCGGCGTTTTTTGTCTTTACCACTACATTTCGCCAAACCTGCGTAATAGACACAGTCAGCAACTGACAGGCGGCACCCGGGGCCGCTACAATTACCGACTTTGTCGCAACGCTTGGAGCTCAACCTTCCGTGCCCGTTCTGCGTCTACCGCTTCTCCCTGCCGCGGCAGGTAAACAGCACTGGGGCAACCTGCCCGGTGCCGCCCTGAGCCTGGCCATCGCCGAGGCTGCCAGCGCTGCCAAGCGCTTTACCCTGCTGCTGACCGCCGACAGCCAAAGTGCCGAACGGCTGGAACAGGAGCTGAGTTTCTTCGCCCCGGATTTGCCGGTGCTGCATTTCCCGGACTGGGAAACCCTGCCCTACGATCTGTTCTCGCCGCACCAGGACATCATTTCCCAGCGCATCGCCGCCCTTTACAGGCTGCCGGAGCTGAGCCATGGCGTGCTGGTGGTGCCGATCACCACGGCCCTGCATCGCCTGGCGCCGACCAAATTCCTGCTCGGCAGCAGCCTTGTGCTGGACGTCGGCCAGAAGCTAGATGTCGAGCAGATGCGCACCCGGCTCGAGGCCAGTGGCTATCGCTACGTCGACACCGTGTACGAGCACGGCGAATTCACCGTCCGCGGCTCGCTGATCGATCTGTTCCCGATGGGCAGCAAACTGCCCTTTCGGATCGACCTGTTCGACGACGAAATCGAGACGCTGCGTACCTTCGATCCGGAAAACCAGCGCTCCATCGACAAGGTGGACACCGTTCGCTTGTTGCCGGCTCGCGAGTTTCCGCTGCAAAAAGACGCGGTCACCCGTTTCAAGGCACGCTTCCGCGAGCGCTTCGATGTCGACTTCCGTCGCTGCCCGATCTTCCAGGATCTGAGCAGCGGGATTACACCGGCGGGTATCGAGTACTACCTGCCGCTGTTCTTCGACGAAACCTCGACGCTGTTCGATTACCTGCCCCAGGACACGCAAGTGTTTTCCCTGCCGGGCATTGAACAGGCGGCGGAAAACTTCTGGAACGATGTGCGCAATCGTTATGAAGAGCGCCGCGTCGACCCCTCTCGTCCTTTATTACCGCCGGCCGAGTTGTTCCTGCCGGTGGAAGATTGCTTTGCCCGCCTGAAGAGCTGGCCGCGTGTGGTGGCCAGTCAACAGGATGTTGAAACCGGTGTCGGCCGCGAGCGCTTCCCGGCGCGGGAGCTGCCGAACCTGGCCATCGAGGCCAAGGCAACGCAGCCACTGGCGGCGCTGGCGGGCTTCCTCGACGAGTTCCCCGGTCGCGTGCTTTTTACCGCCGAATCCGCGGGCCGTCGCGAAGTGCTGCTGGAACTGCTGGAACGCCTGAAACTGCGACCGAAAACCGTCGATAGCTGGCCAGACTTCGTCGCGAGCAAGGAACGCCTGGCGATTACCATTGCGCCGCTCGACGAAGGCCTGGTACTCGACAATCCAGCGCTGGCGCTGGTCGCTGAAAGTCCATTGTTCGGTCAGCGCGTCATGCAGCGCCGTCGCCGCGAAAAACGCGCCGACGCCAACAACGATGCGGTCATCAAAAACCTTACCGAGCTGCGTGAAGGCGCGCCGGTGGTACACATCGATCACGGCGTCGGCCGCTACCTCGGATTGGCGACGCTGGAAATCGACGATCAGGCCGCTGAGTTCCTGACCCTGCAATACGCCGAAGGCGCCAAGCTATACGTGCCGGTCGCCAACCTGCATCTGATCGCCCGGTATACCGGCAGCGACGATGCCCTGGCTCCGCTGCACCGTCTCGGCTCGGAAACCTGGCAGAAAGCCAAACGCAAAGCCGCCGAACAGGTGCGCGACGTGGCGGCCGAATTGCTCGACATCTATGCCCGCCGTGCCGCTCGCGAAGGTTATGCCTTCGAAGACCCGAAAGCCGATTACGCAACCTTCAGCGCCGGTTTCCCCTTCGAAGAAACCCCGGACCAGCAAACCACCATCGATGCGGTGCGCGCCGACATGCTCGCGCCGAAGCCGATGGACCGCCTGGTCTGCGGCGACGTCGGTTTCGGCAAGACCGAAGTGGCGATGCGCGCAGCGTTTATTGCCGTGCACGGCGGTCGCCAGGTGGCGATCCTGGTGCCGACCACCCTGCTCGCCCAGCAGCACTACAACAGTTTCCGCGACCGCTTCGCCGACTGGCCGGTGAGCGTGGAAGTGATGAGCCGCTTCAAGTCGACCAAGGAAGTGAACGCCGCCGTGGCGGACCTCGCCGAAGGCAAGATCGACATCGTCATCGGCACGCACAAACTGCTGCAAGACGACGTGAAGATCAAAAACCTCGGGCTGGTGATCATCGACGAAGAGCACCGTTTCGGTGTCCGTCAGAAAGAACAGCTCAAGGCGCTGCGCAGTGAAGTCGACATCCTCACCCTGACGGCCACGCCGATTCCGCGCACGCTGAACATGGCGGTGTCGGGCATGCGCGACCTGTCGATCATCGCCACGCCGCCGGCCCGTCGCCTGTCGGTGCGGACCTTCGTCATGGAGCAAAACAAGAGCACGGTCAAAGAGGCCCTGCTGCGTGAGTTGCTGCGTGGCGGTCAGGTCTACTACCTGCACAACGATGTGAAGACCATCGAGAAATGCGCCGCCGACCTCGCCGAACTGGTGCCGGAAGCGCGGATCGGTATTGGTCACGGGCAGATGCGCGAGCGCGAACTCGAACAGGTGATGAGCGACTTCTACCACAAGCGCTTCAACGTGCTGATCGCTTCGACCATCATCGAGACCGGTATCGATGTGCCGAGCGCCAACACCATCATCATCGAGCGTGCCGACAAATTCGGCCTGGCGCAGCTGCACCAGTTGCGCGGCCGCGTCGGTCGCAGTCACCACCAGGCTTACGCGTATCTGCTGACACCGCCGCGCCAGCAAATCACTCCGGATGCAGAAAAGCGCCTGGAAGCAATCGCCAATACCCAGGACCTCGGCGCGGGCTTCGTGCTCGCCACCAACGACCTGGAAATCCGTGGCGCCGGCGAACTGCTGGGCGACGGTCAGAGCGGGCAGATCCAGGCCGTCGGTTTCACCCTGTACATGGAGATGCTCGAACGCGCGGTGAAGTCGATCCGCAAGGGCGAACAGCCGAATCTCGATCAGCCGCTGGGCGGTGGTCCGGAAGTCAATTTGCGTGTACCGGCGCTGATTCCCGAAGACTACTTGCCGGACGTGCATGCTCGACTGATCCTGTACAAACGCATTGCCTCGGCCACCGACGAGGAAGGCTTGAAGGACCTGCAAGTCGAGATGATCGATCGTTTCGGCCTGCTGCCGGAGCCGACCAAGAACCTGATGCGCATCACGGCGCTGAAGTTGCAGGCCGAAGTGCTGGGCATCAAGAAAGTCGACGGCGGCCCGCAAGGCGGTCGAATCGAATTCGCGGCACAGACACCGGTCGATCCGCTGACACTGATCAAACTGATTCAGGGCCAGCCTAAACGCTACAAATTCGAAGGCGCCACGATGTTTAAATTCATGGTCCCGATGGAGCGCCCGGAAGAGCGCTTTAATACTGTAGAGGCACTGCTTGAATGCCTCATTCCGAAAACTGCTTGAAGGACGCCGCATGCGCCTGTTTCGCTCACTGACCTTGCTGATGACCCTGGCCGCCCCCACGGCGTTTGCCGATGACCTGTATCAGATTGAAATGATTCTGGTCCGGCAGAACGCTGTGCCTGCCATTGTCAGCAAAGCCGCGCCGGAAGACTGGGCTGCCGGTGCCCAACCCATCAGCAAGGACAGCCTGCGCACGCCGAGCCTGAATGGCGAAGTGGAAAAACTCACCGCCAGCAACGAATACACGGTGTTGCTGCACAAAGCCTGGCAACAGAACCTCGGGGAAGAAGCCAGTAAAATCGCAATCAGCGATGGCAAGGAACAGTTCGGCCAGTTCCCGATCGAGGGCACGCTGGATCTGAAACTGGGCCGTTTCACCGATGTTGACGCCGACTTCTGGGTCAACCAGATCGACGCCAACGGCATGGTCACCGCCAGCGAACGCCTCAAACAGGAAAGCCACACCAAGAACGGCCAGCTGAACTTCCTCGACAACGGCCACCTCGGCCTGCTGATCAAGATCACCTCGCTCACCGCCCCTGCGCCTCGGCCAGTCCCCGATGAAATTCCGGACTGATTGAAGTCCCTATGCCTGCGACCCTGAGCAAACCCCTGGCACCTTCATGGGTCAGCCGATTCAAGGAACAAAGTCTGGAGCGTGGCCGCCGCTACGCGCTGGAAAACCGCGTCAGGATCGTCGAGGTCGGCGACGCGACCATTACCGCCGCGTGCGAAGGTTCTGGCGGTAACGTTTACCGTCAGACCATTCGCCTGCGCGAGTCGGCCAAATCCACCTTGCTGATGGTCGACGCTACGTGCACCTGCCCGGTTCGCAGCAACTGCAAACATTGCGCAGCGGTGCTGTTGAAAGTGCAGGAAACCCTCGCCTACCCCGCTGCCGCGCAAGACGCCGAACTGCTGGAAAAACTTCAGGCGGTACTGGAAAACCGCAGCCCTAAAGCGCCGCCGCAAGTGCTGGTGGACAATGTGCAACCGGTGCCGCGCCTGTGGCTGGCGAGCATCGAGTTCAGCGCCTTCGAACCGCGCAACGGCAAGATGCAGCGCTACATTCAGCATCGTGCAGCGCTGTCCTTCAGCTATCTGGATGAATACGTCAGCGGACAAAAAAACGCCGACATCCTGATTCGCCAGGAGACGCAGACACTACGGATAAAACGTCACCCGGAAGTCGAACAGGCCTACAGGGAACAACTGCGAATCCTCGGCTTCAAAGTCGCCACCCGTCAAAGTAAAGCCCTGCCGGAAAGTGCCGGTGAACTCTACGAGATGGTCAACGACAGCGCCTGGCTGACCTTCACCCTCAATGAGCTGCCGAAGCTGCGCACTCAAGGCTGGGAGTTGCAGATCGACGAGGATTTCGGCTTCGACCTGACCGCCGTGGACGACTGGTACGCCACCGTCGAACAGGCGCCGGAACGTGATTGGTTCGATCTGGAACTGGGGATCATCGTCAACGGCGAGCGGCTGAGCTTGCTGCCCATCCTCCTGAACCTGATGCGCTCCCACACCGAAATCCTCAACCCGGAACGCCTCGCCCGACGTCGCGACGACGAGTTGATCTTGGTGAACATCCCCAATCGCCCGAACTCCGAGTATGGGCCGCTGCAAGTCGCCCTGCCCTTTGGCCGATTGAAACCGGTACTGGCGACCCTCGGCGAGTTCTACCTGCAAGAACCCGGCGAGACCACGCTGCGCCTGAGCAAGGCCGACGCCACGCGCCTGAATCCGCTGGAAGACCTGCCGCTGCTCTGGGAAGGTGGCGAGCAGATCCGCACGTTTGCCCAGCGCCTGCGGGACATCAAGGATTACACCGCGACTGCACCGGAAGGCTTGAACGCAACGCTGCGCCCGTATCAGCTGGAAGGCTTGAGCTGGATGCAATCGCTGCGGCAACTGGAAGTCGGCGGGATTCTCGCGGACGATATGGGACTGGGTAAAACCCTACAGACCCTGGCGCACGTTCTCAGCGAGAAAAACGCTGGTCGCCTCGATCGACCTTGCATGGTGGTGATGCCCACCAGCCTGATCCCGAACTGGCTCGACGAAGCAGCTCACTTCACGCCGCAACTCAAAGTGCTGGCGCTGTACGGCGCCAGTCGCAAGAAGCATTTCGACACGCTGGGCGATTACGACCTGATCCTGACCACCTATGCGCTGCTGCCCAAAGACGTCGAACGCCTCGCCGCTCAGCCGTTGCACGTCCTGGTGCTGGACGAAGCGCAGTACATAAAAAACCCCAACAGCAAGGCTGCCCAGGCTGCGCGCGAGCTGAATGCGCGCCAGCGCCTGTGCCTGAGTGGCACACCGCTGGAAAACCACCTGGGCGAACTGTGGTCGCTGTTTCACTTCCTGCTGCCCGGCTGGCTCGGCGATGTGAAGAGCTTCAACCGTGATTACCGCGTGCCGATTGAAAAGCGCGCCAGTGAAGTCAGACTTCAGCACCTCAATGGTCGGATCAAACCCTTTCTGTTGCGCAGGACCAAAGAGCAGGTGGCGACGGAGTTGCCGCCGAAGACTGAGATCATCCACTGGGTCGAGCTCAACGAAGCCCAACGCGATGTGTACGAAACCATGCGCCTGGCCATGGACAAGAAGGTGCGTGACGAAATCACCCGCAAGGGCGTGGCGCGCAGCCAGATCATCATTCTTGAGGCGCTGTTGAAGCTGCGTCAGGTGTGCTGCGATTTGCGCCTGGTCAACGACGCTGCGCTGCCGGCTCGCGGAAGCACCTCGGGCAAGCTCGATAGCCTCATGGAAATGCTGGAGGAATTGTTCGAGGAAGGTCGACGGATTCTGCTGTTTTCCCAGTTCACTTCGATGCTTGCGCTGATCGAGGTTGAACTGAAAAAACGCGGTGTTGAATATGCGCTGCTGACGGGACAGACCCGTGATCGCCGTGCGCCGGTGAAGGAATTCCAGAGTGGTAAGCGTCAGATCTTTCTGATCAGTTTGAAGGCAGGTGGTGTGGGCCTGAACCTGACCGAGGCGGACACGGTGATTCACTACGACCCGTGGTGGAACCCGGCGACAGAAAACCAGGCAACTGACCGTGCGTACCGCATTGGCCAGGAGAAACCGGTGTTCGTCTACAAGATGATTGCCCGAGGCACGGTGGAAGAGAAGATTCAGCACCTGCAGAAGGAAAAATCCGATCTGGCGGCGGGCGTGCTGGATGGGCGCAAGGCCGGGGACTGGAAGTTGCAGAGTGATGATATTGAGGCGTTGTTTGCGCCGTTGCCGGAGAAACTCGAAAAGCGCTGAGATCTTTGGCGTTTATCAGATTGCCTTCGCGGGCAAGCCTCGCTCCTACAGGTTTTGTGTTGATCGCGGTATTTGCGACCGATACGAAACCTGTAGGAGCGAGGCTTGCCCGCGAAGGGGTCGACTCGGAATACAGCCTGACTCAGCCCTTTAGCACCCGCGCCAACGTTGACTTGACCTTCCCCATCCCGTCATGCAACGCCTGCTCGATCTCGGCCATGGTGATCACCGCCGTCGACTTGCCCGCCGCCGGGTTCACCACCAACGCCAGGCAGGCGTAATCCAGTTCCAGCTCGCGCGCCAATGCTGCTTCCGGCATGCCGGTCATGCCGACGATGTCGCAGCCGTCACGCTCCAGGCGCGCAATCTCCGCCACCGTTTCCAGACGCGGCCCTTGGGTGCAGGCATACACACCATGACTGCTGTAGCCGACGCCTTCAGCCGCTAGTGCCGCGATCAATTGCTGACGCAGCGGCTCGCTGTAGGGATAGCTGAAGTCGATGTGAGTGACCTGCTCCAGGTCATCGGCAAAATAGGTGTGTTCACGGCCGCTGGTGTAGTCGATCAGCTGATGCGGCACGCAGAAGTGTCCGGTGCCCATGGCGGCATGAATCCCGCCTACCGCATTGACCGCCAGGATCGCCTCGGCACCGGCCTGCTTCAATGCCCAGAGGTTGGCGCGGTAGTTCACCTGATGCGGCGGAAAACGGTGCGGGTGCCCGTGACGTGCGAGGAACAACACTTCCTTGCCGGCGTATTCACCGATCTGCACGTCGGCCGAAGGCGCCCCATAAGGAGTGTCCACCGCCAACGACTGACGAATGCTCAGGCCTTCGAGTTGAGTCAGGCCGGTACCACCAATAATCGCGTAAACCGTCATAACGTGAAGTCCTTATTCAATCAGTTGAGCGTCTTTGAGCGCGCCAATGGCCGTCAGCCAGCGCGGATCCTGGCGGTATTCAGTGCTGGCGTACGACTGGCCGCGCATCCGCGCAATGCGCTCGGACGGCTTGACCTTCAGACGCTGGGCGGCGCTCAGCGCCAGTTCTGCGGCGGCGCGATCGTTGCACACCAGGCCCATGTCGCAACCGGCAGACAAGGCGGCTTCGATTCGGCTAGCGGCATCACCCACCACATGGGCGCCGGCCATCGACAGATCGTCACTGAAGATAACGCCATCGAATTGCAATTCGCCGCGCAGGATGTCCTGCAACCAGCGACGGGAGAAGCCGGCGGGCTGGGAATCGACTTGCGGGTAAATGACGTGGGCCGGCATGACGGCGGCCAATTGCTTGCTCAACCGGGCGAACGGCACCAGATCGTTGGCGCGGATCTCGTCGAGGCTGCGTTCGTCATTCGGAATCGCGACGTGGGAGTCCGCCTCGGCCCAGCCGTGGCCGGGGAAATGCTTGCCGGTGGCAGCCATTCCCGCGCTGTTCATCCCACGGATAAATGCGCCCGCCAGCAGCGCCGCGCGTTCCGGATCACCTTCGAACGAACGGGTGCCGACCACGGCGCTGCGCTGGTAATCCAGATCCAGCACCGGGGCAAAGCTCAGGTCGAGGCCGACGGCCAATACTTCGGTGGCCATGATCCAGCCGCACTGTTCGGCAAGGTATTCGGCGTTTGGATTGTCGGCAATGGCGCGCATGGCCGGCAGTCGCACAAAGCCCTGGCGCAGGCGTTGGACGCGACCGCCCTCCTGATCCACTGCCAGCAGCAGATCGGGGCGAATGGCGCGAATCGAGGCGTTCAGTTCACGCACCTGACGCGGGTGCTCGATGTTGCGGGCAAAAATGATCAGGCCGCCCACTTCGGGCTGGCGCAACAATTGGCGATCCTCGGCCGTCAGCCAGGTACCGGCGACGTCCACCATCAACGAGCCTTGCAGGCCAGCAGTCATAGAGATTCCTTGATAACGATGAACCCGGCTCGCACGCATTCGCCGCCTTGGGTTGTGCCCGGCAGGTCGGCGATAAAAATGGGGAGCGGGTTCAGAACGAGAGTCGGCATGGGCGGCTAGCTTAGCGGATGTCAGCTGCCGCGCCCACCCGTGTGCGGTTAAACCTTGGCGGCAACCTGTGTCGATTTGCTGCGCGGACGCAATTGCGCGGTGGCCATGGCCGTGTCGGTCACGCCGGTTTCGGCACGCATGCCGGCCGCCAGGAACGGCACCATCAGGCGCATCACTTGCTCGATGGAGGTGTTGACGCCGAAATCGGTTTCGGCGATCGCGCGCAAGGCCTTGATACCGGACATGCTGAAAGCCGCCGCACCCAGCATGAAGTGCACACGCCAGAACAGTTCGATCGGCGGAATGCGCGGCGCGGCTTCGTTGACCAGCATCATGTAGCGGCGGAATACCTTGCCGTACATGTCTTCGAGATACCGACGCAAGTGACCCTGGCTCTGGCTGAATGCCAGTCCCAGCAATCGCATGAAGATGGAGAGATCGTTGCCGCTGCGTGGCTGCACCACCAGGGCTTGCTCGACGAGGATTTCCAGCAGTTCTTCAAGTGTCGGCTTGTTCTCGGGCTTGGCCTGGCGCCGCTCTAGCTCTTTATCGAGGCTCAGGCAAAACGGTCCGAGAAAACGCGAGAAGACGGCTTGAATCAGCGCCTTCTTCGAGCCGAAGTGGTAGTTCACAGCCGCCAGATTGACCCCGGCCTTGCTGGTAATCAAACGCAACGAGGTTTCAGCAAAACCTTTTTCCGCGAACAACTGTTCCGCAGCATCGAGAATGCGTTCAACGGTTTCCGACTGGGCCATGGCTACTCCGCATGACAAACACTTGTTTGAAACATACGTTTCAGCCCAGGCCTTGTCAAGCCTGGTTGGTTCGTTTCAGGAATGGTCAGTCAGCTATTTAACCATACATCTGCGCCGTGTTAATCAGCACGCTGATTGACCGTCCGGCGGCCGGCAAAAAAAGGGGCATTGCCAAGATGCTTTCACTGTATATAATCCCAGTCACTGTATAAAAAGACAGAGCGATCAATATGCTAAAGCTGACGCCACGCCAAGCCGAGATTCTGGCCTTCATCAAACGCTGCCTGGAAGACAACGGCTACCCGCCGACACGCGCAGAAATCGCTCAGGAACTGGGTTTCAAGTCGCCCAACGCGGCAGAAGAACATCTCAAGGCACTGGCCCGCAAAGGCGCGATCGAGATGACGCCAGGCGCCTCCCGCGGCATCCGCATCCCCGGCTTCGAAGCCAAGGCAGACGAGTCCACCCTGCCAATCATTGGCCGAGTCGCTGCCGGTGCGCCGATCCTTGCCCAGCAGCACATCGAGGAATCCTGCAACATCAATCCTGCGTTCTTCCATCCTCGTGCTGACTATTTACTGCGCGTTCATGGCATGAGCATGAAGGACGTGGGCATCTTCGACGGCGACCTGCTAGCCGTCCATACCACCCGCGAAGCCCGCAACGGCCAGATCGTGGTGGCGCGTATCGGCGACGAAGTGACAGTCAAACGCTTCAAGCGTGACGGCAGCAAAGTCTGGCTGATTGCCGAAAACCCTGAATTCGCCCCTATCGAAGTGAACCTGAAAGATCAGGAACTGGTGATCGAAGGCTTGAGTGTCGGCGTCATTCGCCGCTAAAGGAGGCTTTATGCAGTTCCCACACACATCACAGCAAGCCCAACTGCCGTTGTTCGAGGCTTTCATGGTGCAGCCGATGGCACCGAATCTGAAAGACGTGGTCGAGTCGCCCTGGAGCGCCGAACCTGAAGTTTTCAGTGAGCTGTCACTGCGTGGTGCGGCCGGGAACTGCCTGAGTCTTCTGGCACCGATCCTCAGGGAGTTGAGCGAGGATCAGGATGCGCGCTGGCTGACACTGATCGCCCCGCCCGCCAGCCTGACACAAACCTGGCTGCGAGAAGCCGGCCTGAATCGTGAACGTATTCTGCTGCTGCAACCGCGCGGCACCCAGAGCGCACAACAGCTGACCTGCGAAGCCTTGCGCCTGGGCCGCAGCCACACTGTCGTCAGCTGGCTCAACCCACTGAGCACAACCTCACGGCAACAGTTGATCAGCGCCGCCCGGATCGGGGACGCACAAAGCCTGAATATTCGACTGGGCTGAACGAAGAATGCGCTGAGCAACGCGGGGCTTCTCCAAGGACAGAGAAGCCGATCAATAGCGGTATCAGTTAAATGCGACGAACGGGGATCAATGAAGGACCCGAGCACTCTCATCGGTATTGAAATCGCCTTCAACCAGGCGACCGGCCATCTGAACACCCACGCTCAACATCGCCTTGGCGACTTCCACGTGCTGGCCTTGCAGGAACGCCTTGGCATCCTCGGAGAAATCCAAAGTAACCAGAGAACCCTCGTCCTCAGCCCTGCGCAGCTCGATTCGGCCGTCTGGTAACTCGACAATTTCTAGAAAGGACGTTGGCATAAAGGTCTGTTCTCCACGAAAGGCGGGGATTATATAGGCATCGGCCAGGCTTCGCTCGGGATCTTGACCAGATGCCACTACGAAGAGAAATTTCTGACAGCACGCTCATCCCTGAACAGACAGTCTCTCGAAACCGTCCGTCGAACACTCAATCCTTCAGCACTCGTTCAAGCCTTCGCGAAACCGGATCGCCAGACCTTTGAGGTTCTGACGCCAACTCTCCAGTTCTTCCCGGCTCAACTCTTCGGGCGCGTCTTCTTCATCCAGGTTAACGGCCAGGATCAACGGCTGTGTCACGTCGCCCTTGGGCTTGTGCGGAGCGCGGGGTGGCTGAAACAGTGCCGCATGCGCCGACAGTAGCTTGGCCAGCCAGGTTTCGGGGTTCTGCGCCAGCTCGACCATCTCGGCCATTTCAGGAATGGCGATAGCCTCAAGCACTTCCCGGGTCAGCAGCATTTCCGCACGAGGCGCATTGGCCTGTGGCAAGCGATAGAACCCAGCGATTTCATGGCACAGGCCCAGCAACGCACCGTACAAGTGAAACAATGCCGATTCGCGCCCGGCCTGAATCAGCGCCAGGGAATTCATCGCCCGCCCCTCTTCGGCCTTCGCGAGCGCCTCTAGCGACAGGCCGGCGAAATAAATCTTCTGGTTGGTACGGGTATAGAGTTCGTGGGCCATGACGGCAGCCTCCACAACGAAATAATTGCTTCACGCAGGTCAGACAGTGTCGTGGATCACCCGAGCTCACCGCAAGCCCAAAACAAAAAGGCCGCATGAAAACCCGAGGGTTGTCATGCGGCCTTTTAGTGTCGGAGCCCTTTAAGCTTTGGCTGCCGGACGCTTGTCTTCAACTGTCCACTTGCCGCCGTCGTAGTACGCCTTCCACCCGGTCGGCTTACCGTCGACTTCGGTCTGAACGTACTGCTCTTTGGTTTTGCGGCTGTAACGGATTACCGCCGGGAGGCCGTCCGGGTCTTTCTTCGGCGCTTCACAGAGGAAATGATACTTCGGATCGATCTCATCCTTGTGCGGCACGATTTCCATGACGAGCGGAGCGCGCGTCTCGCGGTTTTTCGGGAACTGGCTGGCTGCCAGGAACAGGCCGGAAGCACCATCGCGCAGGATGTAGGTGTCGTTGACCTTTTCGCATTTCAGCTCAGGCATCTTCACCGGATCCATCTTCGGCGGCGCCGCGTCACCGCTTTTCAGCAGTTTGCGGGTGTTCTTGCACGTTGCGTTGGTGCAACCGAAGAACTTGCCGAAACGGCCGGTCTTGAGTTGCATCTCGCTGCCACACTTGTCGCATTCCAGGCTCGGACCTTCATAGCCCTTGATGCGATAGGTGCCTTCTTCGATTTCGTAGCCGTCGCAATCCGGATTGTTGCCGCAGATGTGCAGCTTGCGCTTCTCGTCGAGCAGGTAAGCGTCCATCGCGGTGCTGCAGATCGGGCAACGATGCTTGCCGCGCAGAACCAGCGACTCCGATTCACCCTCGTCGTCCGCCGCGATTTCATCACCCGGCACCAGGTTGACGGTAGCCTTGCAGCGTTCTTTCGGCGGCAGGCTGTAACCCGAGCAGCCGAGGAATACGCCGGTCGACGCGGTACGGATCTGCATCGGGCGGCCGCACGTGGTGCATGGAATGTCCGTCATGACCGGCTGATTGGCACGCATGCCACTTTCCGGGCTTTCGGCTACTTCGAGCTTCTTCTTGAAGTCGCCGTAGAACTCGTCCAACACGTTTTTCCAGTCGCGTTCGCCTTGGGCCACGTCATCGAGGTTCTCTTCCATGCCGGCGGTGAAGCCATAGTCCATGAGATTGGAGAAGCTCTCGGACAGCCGCTCGGTGACGATGTCACCCATCTTTTCCGAATAGAAGCGACGGTTGTGCAGCGCGACGTAGCCGCGGTCCTGGATGGTCGAAATGATCGCCGCGTAGGTCGAAGGACGACCGATACCGCGTTTTTCCATTTCTTTCACCAGGCTAGCTTCCGAGTAACGCGCCGGTGGCTTGGTGAAGTGCTGGGTCGGATCAAGCTTGATCAGCTTCATCGCGTCGCCCTGGGCCATGTCCGGCAGCACGTCGTCATCGCCAGGCTTGGCGATTTGCGGCATGACGCGGGTGTAACCGTCGAACTTCAGGATGCGGCCCTTGGCGCGCAGCTCGAAATCGCCGGCACCGACGGTGACCGTGGTCGACAGGTATTGGGCCGGCAGCATCTGGCAGGCGAGGAACTGGCGCCAGATCAGCTCGTAGAGCCGCTCTGCATCACGCTCCATGCCCGACAGCTTGCTTGGCTCGGTGTTGGCGTCGGACGGACGAATCGCTTCGTGAGCCTCTTGTGCGCCTTCCTTGCTGCTGTAGACGTTCGGGGTTTCCGGCAGGTACTTCTTGCCGAACTCGCCTTCAATATAAGTACGCGCCATCGTCACGGCATCGGCCGAGAGGTTGGTGGAGTCGGTACGCATATACGTGATGTAGCCGGCTTCGTACAAACGCTGGGCCATCATCATGGTTTTCTTCACACCGAAGCCCAGGCGGTTGCTCGCAGCCTGTTGCAGGGTGGATGTGATGAACGGCGCCGACGGTTTGCTGCTGGTCGGCTTGTCTTCGCGCTTGACGATGCTGTAGCTGGAAGCCTTGAGCTTCTCCAGCGCGGCCATGGCCTGGGCTTCGTTCAGCGGCTTGAAGGCTTCGCCCTTCTCGCGAGCGACGTCGAAGCGCACGGTGGCACCCTTCGCGGTGCCGAGGTCGGCGTGGACTTCCCAGTACTCTTCCGGGTTGAACGCACGGATTTCGCGTTCACGCTCGACCACCAGCTTCACGGCAACCGATTGCACACGACCGGCGGACAGGCCACGGGCGATCTTGGCCCACAGCAGCGGCGAAACCATGTAACCCACCACGCGGTCGAGGAAACGACGCGCCTGCTGGGCGTTGACACGGTCGATGTCCAGCTCGCCCGGCTTGGAGAAGGCTTCCTGAATCGCCTTTTTGGTGATTTCGTTGAACACCACGCGCTTGTAGCGGCTGTCGTCACCACCGATGGCTTCGCGCAGGTGCCAGGCAATGGCTTCCCCCTCGCGATCCAAGTCGGTTGCGAGATAGATGGTGTCAGCATCCTTGGCGAGCCGGCGCAGCTCTTCGATGACCTTTTCCTTGCCCGGGAGGATCTCGTACTTGGCTTTCCAGCCATGATCGGGATCGACACCCATGCGCGAGACCAGCTGCTTGCGCGCTTTCTCTTTCGGCGTGAGCACCGGACCTTCACCCGCGGCGGCCTTGCCGCGCTTGGCGGCTGGCTCTTTGCTGGCGCTAGCCGAACCGCTGGTGGGCAGGTCTCGGATATGGCCGATACTCGACTTCACCACGTATTGGTTACCCAGATACTTGTTGATGGTCTTGGCCTTAGCCGGGGATTCCACAATGACCAGCGATTTGCCCATGGATCAGAAAATTCCTGAATTCTAGAAGTGAAAGGCGGTTGGCGCCTGACGCGGCACCGCTATATATAGTGGCTACAAGGTGAGGTCAAGCGCAGGGTTTTGCGCGCACTCAGCTTATGGCTTCGAAAAAAGGCTCGGTTCGGACTGCACCAAAGCAAAGCGTGGCACCTGTTCGCCGTCAACCTCGACCGACTCCAGGAACATGCTCAAGGGACGCACCCAAAAGCCGTAATCGCCATACAGGGCTTGGTAGAAGACCACTTCTTCTTCGGTTTCCGAATGCCGCGCAATACTGAAAACGCGGTACTGCGGACCTTTGTAATGTTGGTAGAGCCCAGGTTGTATCGGCATGGTTTGGCCCTCACTCAAATCTTTTCAAAATAAAAACAAAAATAAATCCGGAAAAACAAAAACCGGGGCACTTGGCCCCGGCTTCCATCAACGAAACGCTTAGACGCGTTCGAAGACGGTGGAGATGCCTTGGCCGAGACCAATGCACATGGTGGCTACCCCGAAGGTGCCGCCATTTTGCTTCATCACGTTCAGCAGGGTGCCGGAAATACGCGCACCGGAGCAACCAAACGGGTGACCCAGGGCGATCGCGCCGCCGTGCAGGTTAACCTTCTCGTTCATCTTGTCGAGCACTTTCAGATCTTTCAGCACTGGCAAGGCCTGCGCGGCGAAAGCTTCGTTGAGCTCGAAGAAGTCGATATCGTTGATGCCAAGACCCGCGCGCTTCAGTGCTTTTTGTGTCGCCGGTACTGGACCATAGCCCATGATCGCCGGGTCCACACCTGCCACTGCCATCGAGCGAATCACCGCCAGAGGCTGAATACCCAGGTCCTGCGCACGCTGCGCCGACATCACGATCATGCACGAAGCACCATCAGTGATCTGCGACGACGTACCGGCTGTCACGGTGCCGCCCTTCGGGTTGAACGCTGGCTTCAATGCCGCCAGGCTTTCCAGGGTGGTTTCCGGACGAATGGTTTCGTCGTAGTCGAACAGTTTCAGGAAACCGTTCTCGTCGTAGCCCTGCATCGGGATGATTTCGTCCTTGAACTTGCCTTCCACGGTCGCCTTGTGGGCGAGTTGGTGGGAGCGCACGCCAAAGGCGTCCTGTTGTTCGCGAGTGATGCCGTGCATTTTGCCCAGCATTTCAGCGGTCAGGCCCATCATGCCCGAGGCTTTCGCCGCGTACAGGGACATGTGCGGGTTCGGATCGACACCGTGCATCATGCTCACGTGACCCATGTGCTCGACGCCGCCCACCACGAACACGTCACCGTTGCCGGTCATGATTGCTTGCGCGGCAGTGTGCAGTGCGCTCATCGACGAGCCGCACAGACGGCTGACGGTCTGACCGGCAGCGGTGTGCGGGATCTGAGTCATCAGCGACGCCATGCGGGCGATGTTCCAGCCCTGCTCCAGGGTCTGGTTCACACAGCCCCAGATCACGTCTTCGACTTCGTTTGGGTCGACCTTGACGTTGCGTTCCAGCAATTTGCTGATCAAGTGCGCCGACATGTCTTCGGCGCGGGTGTTGCGGTGCATGCCGCCCTTGGAGCGGCCCATCGGAGTACGACCGAAGTCGACAATCACGACGTCTCTAGGATTCAAGCTCATATATTCACTCTCACTCTAGTTGGGGGCGCTTAACCGAAGAAGCTCTGGCCGTTTTTGGCCATTTCGCGCAGCTTCGCGGTCGGGTGGTACAGCGCGCCCAAATCAGCGTACTGGTCAGCCAGGGCAACGAACTCTGCCACACCGATCGAATCGATGTAACGCAGCGCACCGCCACGGAATGGAGGGAAACCAATGCCGTAGACCAGACCCATGTCGGCTTCGGCAGCGGTTTCGACGATGCCGTCTTCCAGGCAACGCACGGTTTCCAGGCACAGCGGGATCATCATCCAGTTGATGATGTCTTCGTCAGTGACTTCGCGCTGTTCGAAAACGATTGGCTTGAGCACTTCCAGCACCGACGGATCGGCGACTTTCTTCTGCTTGCCCTTCTTGTCGGTCTCGTAGGCGTAGAAGCCCTTGCCATTCTTCTGGCCCAGGCGCTTGGCCTCGTAAAGCACGTCGACAGCCGAACGACGGTCGTCTTTCATGCGGTCCGGGAAGCCTTCAGCCATCACGTCACGACCGTGGTGGCCAGTGTCGATGCCGACCACGTCCATCAGGTACGCCGGGCCCATTGGCCAGCCGAATTTTTCCATGACTTTGTCGATACGGACGAAGTCCACACCGGCGCTGACCAGCTTGGCGAAACCGCCGAAGTACGGGAACAGCACGCGGTTGACCAGGAAGCCCGGGCAGTCGTTGACGACGATCGGGTTCTTGCCCATTTTCTTGGCGTAGGCCACGGTGGTGGCAACGGCCAGCTCGCTGGACTTCTCGCCACGAATCACTTCCACCAGCGGCATCATGTGCACCGGGTTGAAGAAGTGCATGCCGACGAAGTTTTCCGGACGCTTGAGGGCCTTGGCCAGCAAGGTGATGGAAATGGTCGAGGTGTTGGACGCGAGGATGGTGTCCTCTTTGACCTTGTCTTCGACTTCGGCCAGAACGGCTTGCTTGACCTTCGGGTTCTCGACGACCGCTTCGACCACCAGATCCACGTGACCGAAGTCGCCGTAGGACAGGGTTGGACGAATGCCGTTGAGCACTTCAGCCATTTTCGCCGCCGTCATGCGACCTTTATCAACGCGGCTCACCAGCAGCTTGGCGGCTTCAGCCAGGCCTTGCTCGATGCCGTGCTCGTTGATGTCCTTCATCAGGATCGGCGTACCTTTGGAAGCCGACTGATAAGCGATACCGCCACCCATGATGCCGGCGCCCAATACGGCAGCCTGCTTCACGTCCTTGGCGATTTCGTCGTAGGCCTTGGCCTTTTTCTTCAGTTCCTGATCGTTCAGGAACAGACCGATCAAGCTCTGCGCGGCAGAGGTCTTGGCCAGTTTGACGAAACCGGCGGCTTCGACTTCCAGCGCTTTGTCGCGACCGAAGTTCGCGGCTTTCTGGATGGTCTTGATCGCTTCGACCGGTGCCGGGTAGTTCGGACCCGCTTGACCAGCCACGAAACCTTTGGCGGTTTCGAACGACATCATCTGTTCGATGGCGTTGAGCTTGAGTTTTTCCAGCTTTGGCTGACGCTTGGCTTTGTAATCGAATTCGCCGGAGATGGCGCCTTTGATCAGGTTCAGTGCCGCTTCTGCCAGCTTCTCGGGAGCAACCACTGCATCGACAGCGCCGACTTTCAGCGCGTCTTCAGCACGGTTTTCCTTACCCGCGGCAATCCACTCGATGGCGTTGTCGGCACCGATGAGGCGCGGCAGGCGCACGGTACCGCCGAAGCCCGGGTAGATGCCCAGTTTGACTTCCGGCAGGCCGATTTTCGCGGTAGCGGACATGACGCGGTAGTCCGCCGCCAGGCACATTTCCAGACCGCCACCCAGAGCGATGCCGTTGATCGCGGCGACAGTCGGGACGTTGAGGTCTTCGAAATCGCTGAAAATCCTGTTGGCTTCGAGGTTGCCTGCAACAAGCTCTGCATCCGGCAGCTTGAAGTTCTCGACGAATTCGGTGATGTCGGCGCCGACGATGAACACGTCCTTGCCGCTGCTGACGATCACACCCTTGATCGAAGCATCTGCCTTGATGGTGTCTACGGCCTGACGCAGTTCGTTCAGGGTTAGACGGTTGAACTTGTTGACGGACTCACCCTTGAGGTCGAATTTCAATTCGACGATGCCACTTTCAAGAGCCTTAACCGTGATGGCTTTACCTTCGTAAATCATCAACTGATCTCCACGATATGGAAGCTGAACAGTACACGTCGGACGCAGGCGAATGGCTCGGCAGGGACGTTTATCGTCGATGCTACGCCAATCCACCCGGCACACCCGCCAACGCGATAGTCGGGATTCTGTAGGAGCGGTCTGCAATGCAAACGCCCGATTCATACGCCCGTTTGATTTGGGTACGCCACCTTCACGGAATTTCCGGCAATTGTCAATCGCCCAAAATACGGGTTGAAACGCGACTTTCCGGTCATTTCCGTACCACGAGTACCTGCAACACACGGATGCATGTGGGGCCATTCATAGAATCAATAGTTAGAAAAGTCGCCCTAATTCGCGGCAGCCTTTGTTTAACGGGCTACGCTGGGCGGAAGAATGAGGAAAAAAATTTGAACGCGTCGGCGAATGCCCGGCGTAAGATCGGCCCACAGCGAATTACCGGCCTGCCTGGCCAACTCCAGCCCGATGATGAATGTCGGGCTTTTTATTGCCTGATGATGTGACACGTGGGATAGGTTTCAGGCCAATGCTTTGAGGGTGGCATCGATTTGTTGCAAAACCGTCGCTTCGCCCTTCTCGCCCCAATACAACGTGATCATCTGCTTGTCCGCTTCGACCTTGTAGACGTTGGCTGGCAATTTTTCGAAATGATTGAGCAGCGTTTGATCCTCGCAGACCTCCTGCCACTGATTCACCCACACACCCGGCGACTTCTGCCAATAACTCCAGCACGCCGGCTGATTGCCGCGACGCGGTCGATGGTACTGCGCGCAGGGGCTCGGTGGCTCCTGGCTGAGCCAGTGCGGCCACTCCTGAGGCGCCAGTTGCATGGCCAGCCCGATGCGCCGTGCCTCCATGCGCAGGGCCATGCGCCCGCTCTGACCACGGGACGGTCGCAGCCATGCCAGCGGGCTCAGCACCACCAACAGGATTGACACCACTATCCAGACCGTCATATCTGTACTCCCGATTCTTGATGAGCGCTTTGAGTCACTTTGAAAACAATGCGCTTGAAACCAGCCATACTTACCAATATTGCATCCTCAGGAGGAGCACCTCATGCCCTACAACCACATTCTGGTCGCTGTAGACCTGACCGAAGAGTGCGACCCTGTCATCCACCGTGCTCGCGAACTGTCAGTGAGCAATGGCGCGAAGTTGTCCCTGGTGCACATTGTCGAGCCCATGGCCATGGCCTTCGGCGGCGACGTGCCGATGGACCTGTCACAACTGCAACAACAGCAGTTCGATCAGGCCAAGGAGCGACTGGAGCGATTGATCGTGAAATATCCGGAACTCTCCAAGGAATACAGCCACCTGACCTACGGCCAGCCGCGCCAGGAGATTCATCACCTGGCCAAGGAACAAACCTGTGACCTGATCGTGGTAGGTAGTCATGGCCGGCACGGTCTGGCGCTATTGCTGGGCTCCACTGCCAACGACGTGCTGCACGGTGCGCCTTGCGATGTGCTTGCAGTGCGCCTTCAAAACAAAAGCTGACAATACCGCCCCAATGTGGGAGCGAGCCTGCTCGCGATGAGGCCTTGTCAGTCGATATCAATGTGACTGTAAGGCCGCCATCGCGAGCAGGCTCGCTCCCACATTGGACTGCAACAACCTTCAGCTCTCCATACGAAAAGCCCGGCGCTCATCACTGAGCGCCGGGCTTTTTTAGTGCAGGATCAATCAGGCATCCAGCTCGGCCCAACGCTCGACCATCACGTCGAGTTCAGCCTGCAACTGCTCCAACTGAGCGATCACCGCAGCCGTCTCGGCAGCAGGACGCTGATAGAAGCCGGCATCGGCCATCTGGGCCTCCACGACTGCGATCTGCTGTTCCATGGCTTCGATCTGCCCCGGCAACATTTCCAGCTCACGCTGCAATTTGTAGCTGAGTTTTTTCTTCGCCACTGGCGCTTCAACTGGCGCCGTAACGGGTGCAGCCTCAGCCGTAACGACGGCAGAGTTCAAGTCGGCCTTGCCGGACTTGCTCTCGGTCACGCCCAGCAGGCGCGGCGAGCCGCCCTGACGCAGCCAGTCCTGGTAACCACCGACGTATTCGCGAACCTTGCCTTCACCTTCGAAGACCAGGGTGCTGGTGACCACGTTGTCGAGGAATGCCCGGTCGTGGCTGACCATCAGCACGGTGCCGTTGAAGGTCAGCAAGACCTCTTCCAGCAGCTCGAGTGTTTCCACGTCGAGGTCGTTGGTTGGTTCGTCGAGGACCAGCAGGTTGGCTGGTTTGCTGAACAGTTTCGCCAGCAACAGACGCGCACGTTCACCACCCGACAGCGCCTTGACCGGCGTGCGGGCTCGCTGCGGGCTGAACAGGAAGTCGCCGAGGTAGCTCAGCACGTGACGGCTCTGACCATCGATGTCGATGAAGTCGCGACCTTCGGCCACGTTGTCGATCACGGTCTTTTCCAGGTCCAGCTGATGGCGCAACTGGTCGAAGTAAGCCACGTCGATGCGCGTGCCCTCTTCCACTTTGCCGCTGGTCGGCTGCAGGCCGCTGAGCATCAGTTTCAGCAGCGTGGTCTTGCCGGTACCGTTGGCGCCGAGCAGACCGATACGGTCGCCGCGCGTCAGGACCATCGAGAAATCCTTGATCAGGAACGGGCCGCCCGGGTGAGCAAAACTCACGTTCTCGAGGACCATCACCTGCTTGCCGGACTTGTCAGCGGTGTCCAGCTGAATGTTGGCCTTGCCGGTGCGCTCACGACGCTCGCTGCGCTCGACGCGCAACGCTTTCAGTGCACGGACGCGGCCTTCGTTACGGGTGCGACGGGCCTTGATGCCCTGACGAATCCAGACTTCTTCCTGGGCCAGTTTTTTGTCGAACAGCGCGTTGGCGGTTTCTTCAGCGGCCAGCGAGGCTTCTTTGTGCACAAGGAAACTGGCGTAGTCGCCGTTCCAGTCGATCAGGCCGCCGCGATCCAGTTCGAGGATGCGGGTCGCGAGGTTCTGCAGGAAGGAACGGTCGTGCGTGATGAACAGCACGGCGCCCTGGAAGTCCTTCAGCGCTTCTTCGAGCCAGGCAATGGCACCGATGTCCAGGTGGTTGGTCGGTTCGTCGAGCAGCAGCAGATCCGGTTCGGAAACCAGCGCCTGCGCCAGCAGGACGCGGCGACGCCAGCCGCCGGACAATTCGGCGAGGGTCTTGTCGGCCGGCAACTGCAGACGGCTCAACGTGCTGTCGACCAGTTGCTGCAAACGCCAGCCGTCACGGGCTTCGAGGTCGTGCTGGACGTGCATCAGTTTGTCCAGATCGGCGTCGGTGACGATGTTCTGGCTCAGGTGGTGATACTGCGCGAGCAGCTCGCCGACACCGTCCAGGCCTTCAGCCACCACGTCGAACACGGTCCGCTCGTCGGCTACCGGCAATTCTTGCGGCAATTCGCCAATCTTGAGGCCGGGTGCACGCCAAACGGAGCCTTCGTCGGGCTTCTGGTCGCCCTTGACGAGCTTCATCATGCTGGACTTGCCAGTGCCGTTGCGGCCGATGATGCACACCCGCTCACCACGGGCGATCTGCCAGGACACCTTGTCCAACAACGGCATAGCGCCGAAAGCAAGGGACACATCGCTGAATTTGAGCAGGGTCATGAGCTTCTCCAAAAACCGGGCGCGCATTCTACCTGACTTGAGGCTTCAGAAGGCCGGCAATTTCACCTTCACGGCACTCTGCATGACAAATGTTGCGAACTGATGCTGACAGGCCCGCAAAGCTTTCGCCCGCTGCTGGCAAAAGGCTAAGCTACAGATTATTCAGTGCGGCTCAAGCCTGCACTTGTCATGATTTCTCTGCCCGGACGTCTCATGCGCAGTCGCCTTTTCAGTCTTTTATCCTGTTTTCTTCTTTCTGCCACTGCCGTTCAAACCGCCCAGGCGGTGGACTTGTCCACCCAGCGACAATATTACGATGAAGCCAAGCGCGCCTTGGCCAAGGGCGATACCGGTCCTTATTTTCGTTACAGCCAGGCACTCAGCGACTACCCGCTGGAGCCGTACCTGGCCTACGACGAACTGACCGCGCGCCTGAAAACCGCGAGCAACGCCGAGATCGAAAAATTTCTCGCCGAGCACGGTGACCTGCCGCAAGCCAACTGGATGAAATTGCGCTGGTTGCGCTGGCTGGCCGAGCGTGGCGACTGGGCGACCTTCGTCAAGTACTACGACCCCAAGCTGAATTTCACCGAACTGGACTGCCTGAACGCGCAGTACCAGATCGGGCACAACCAGAAATCCGAAGGCTACGCCAACGCGAACAAACTCTGGCTGACCGGTAAATCCCTGCCCGCCGCGTGCGACGGCTTGTTTGGCGCCTGGGCGGCGGAAGGCCAACTGACCGAACAGAAACGCTGGGAGCGCGCGAAGCTCGCCGCCCAGTCGCGCAACTATCCGCTGGCCAACAGCCTGGTCAACGGCCTGACCACCCTCGCCCCGCGCGGTCGCTTGCTGGTGGATGTGGCGCAGAAACCTGAACTGCTCAATCAGCCGTCGCGCTTCACCCCGGCCGATGAGCCGATGTCTGACATCGTCAGCCTCGGTTTGCGCCGCCTGGCCAAGCAAGACCCGGACAAGGCGATGGAGTTGCTCGACGGTTATGCCAGCAGCATGCACTTCTCCCGTGACGAAAAAGTCGCGATCGCCCGGGAAATCGGCCTTACCCTCGCTCGCCGCTTTGATAGCCGGGCGCTCGACGTGATGACCAAGTACGACCCGGAACTGCGCGACAACACTGTGTCGGAGTGGCGCTTGCGCCTGCTGTTGCGCCTGGCCCGCTGGGACGATGCCTATCAGCTGACCCGCCGCCTGCCGCAGGACCTGGCGACCACCAACCGCTGGCGCTACTGGCAGGCCCGCAGCCTGGAACTGGCGCAGCCACAGAACCCGGAAGCACAGACGCTTTACAAAGGCCTCGCCCGTGAGCGTGATTTCTACGGCTTCCTCGCCGCCGACCGCTCGCAGCTGCCCTATTCGCTCAACAACAAACCGCTGGTGCTTAGCCAGGCTTTGATCAACAAGGTGCGCAATACGCCGGGCGTACGTCGCGCCCTGGAATTCCACGCACGCGGGCAGATCGTTGATGGTCGTCGCGAGTGGTATCACGTCAGCCGCCACTTCAACCGCGATGAAATGGTTGCTCAGGCGAAACTCGCCTACGACCTGAAATGGTACTTCCCGGCGATCCGCACGATCAGCCAGGCACAGTACTGGGACGATCTCGACATCCGCTTCCCGATGGCCCACCGCGAAACCCTGGTCCGCGAAGCCAAGGTCCGTGGCCTGCACTCGAGCTGGGTGTTCGCCATCACCCGTCAGGAAAGCGCCTTCATGGACGACGCCCGCTCTGGCGTCGGCGCCAGCGGCCTGATGCAACTGATGCCCGGCACCGCCAAGGAAACCGCGCGCAAGTTCAGCATTCCACTGGCCTCGCCGCAGCAGGTGTTCGATCCGGACAAAAACATCCAGCTCGGTGCCGCTTACCTGAGCCAGGTCCACAGTCAGTTCAATGGCAACCGAGTCCTCGCGTCGGCCGCCTATAACGCCGGACCGGGTCGCGTGCGTCAGTGGCTGCGCGGCGCGGATCATCTGAGCTTCGACGTCTGGGTGGAAAGCATCCCGTTCGACGAAACCCGCCAGTACGTGCAGAACGTATTGTCGTACTCGGTGATCTACGGCCAGAAGCTCAACTCGCCACAGCCGTTGGTGGACTGGCATGAGCGGTATTTTGATGATCAATGAGTGTAAATTGAGGCACTGACAAAAATGCCCGCATTGAGAAATGCGGGCATTTTTTTATGGTGATCTACTGGGTCGGTTACTTGAACGGTACCGGGTCGGTTACGGGGTCTGCCGAAACATCACGCCCATCATTGAACTGCAACGCCGCCAGCCGCGCGTATAGCGCATTGCTCGCAATCAACTCTTGATGCGTTCCCACCGCCACCAGTTTTCCCTGATCCATCACTGCAATCCGGTCGGCGTTTTTCACTGTGGCCAGGCGGTGGGCGATGACCAGGGTGGTGCGGTTTTTCATCAGGCTGGGCAGGGCTTGCTGGATCAGGTGTTCGCTTTGGGCATCGAGGGCGCTGGTGGCTTCGTCGAGCAGCAGGATGGGTGCGTCCACCAGCAGCGCGCGGGCGATGGCCAGGCGTTGGCGCTGGCCGCCGGACAAACCGAGGCCTGCGTCCCCCAGATGAGTCTGATAACCGTGGGGCATCGCCTCGATAAAGTCGTGGGCGTATGCGATTTTCGCCGCTTCCTGAACCTGTTCCAGCGTCGCCGTCGGGTTGCCGTAGCGGATGTTCTCTTCGATGCTGCCGAAGAACAGCGCCGGGGATTGGGACACCAGGGCGAAGCAGCGGCGCAAGTCCAATGGATCGAGCTGAGTCAGCGGCACACCGTCGAGCAGAATGCGGCCTTCGGCCGGGTCGTAAAAACGCAGCAACAAGTCATACACCGTCGACTTGCCCGCCCCGGAAGGTCCGACCAGTGCCAGGGTTTCGCCGGCCTTGATGGTCAGATTCAAGCCATCGATGGCATAGCTTTCAGGACGCGACGGGTAGGAAAAACGCACGTCTTGCAGCACCAGATTCCCCGTCACCCGCTCCGGCAATGTCACCAGCCCCGTCGTCGGTGGCTGAATGATGTTTTCGGAGCGCAGCAACTCGGCAATTCGCTCGGCGGCCCCGGCGGCGCGCTGCAACTCGCCGATCACTTCGCTCAGCGTGCCGAACGCGCTGCCGACGATCAGGCTGTAGAACACAAACGCCGCCAGTTCACCTGCGGAAATCCGCCCGGCCATCACATCCATGCCGCCGACCCACAGCATCACGCCGACCGCGCCCAGCACCAGCACGATCACCAGGGTAATCAGCCAGGCACGCTGGAAAATCCGTTTACGGGCGGTATTGAACGCCTCCTCGACGGTCACGGCAAAACGCTGTTCGTCCTGGACCTGATGGTTGTAGGCCTGCACGGTTTTGATCTGGCCGAGGGTTTCCGACACGTAGCTGCCGATATCGGCAATCCGGTCCTGGCTCAGGCGTGACAGGCTGCGGACCCGTCGGCCGAAAATCAGGATCGGCGCAATCACCAGCGGCAAAGCCACAACGACGATGCTGGTGAGTTTCGGGTTGGTGATAAACAGCAACACAATCCCGCCGATCACCATCAGCAGATTGCGCAGAAACAGCGACAGCGAAGAACCGATCACCGATTGCAGCAACGTGGTGTCGGCGGTCAGCCGCGACTGGATCTCGGAACTGCGGTTGTCTTCGTAAAACCCCGGATGCAGGTAAACCAGGTGGTTGAACACCTGACGGCGGATGTCGGCGACCACCCGCTCGCCGATCCACGACACCAGGTAAAAACGCGCAAAGGTGCCGAGCGCCAGCCCAACCACCAATAGCATGAACAGGCCAATGGTCTGGTTGAGCAAATGCGGTGACTGGGTCATGAAGCCCTGATCCACCAACAGCCGAATTCCCTGCCCCATGGACAAGGTGATGCCCGCCGTGACAATCAGTGCGAGCAACGCACCCAAGGCCTGCCAGCGATAGGGCACTAGGAAACGACTGGCCAGGCGAATCGCGCGGCGGTGACGGGCAGAGAGCATCGGGGGTTTCCAGTTCACAAGTTAAGGGGCCGGCTATACCGCTCAATGGGGGGGAACTCTGTAAATCACAATGAGTCAGGTTAATTATGACCGCAAAGTCCAGCACCTAGTCGCTATTGGTCTAAAGTCCGGGTGGCAACGTTGCGGTATTTCTGGTGGACTGGTATTGCCGCTCCGAGAAGATCGCAGGGAGTTGTCACAGCCCGGTCACCTGGCGGTTCTACAGTAAGCACACAACCTGATGAGGAGACAGGCCATGTCCTTGCAACACAGCAGCGATGACAAGATTCCAGTGATCCGCACACAGCCAGATCAATCTTTGGGTTGCTCAATCATTGACGAAAAAGGCCAGGAAGTACCGATCACTGAAGACATGATCCAGGACGCCTGCCGCGAACTGGAGAAGCGATTGGTCAAGCCTGCCAAACAAGATTGATATAGCCACCGTCTTCTTGACCCGGCCCTGATGGCCGGGTTTTTTGTGGGTGCTGATCCAGAATTGTGGTGCGGCCATTCGCGGGCAAGCCTCGCTCCTACAGATCAGCGCGATGTCGAAAATGGCGCAAACCCCGTAGGAGCGAGGCTTGCCCGCGAAAGCAGCCAACGCGGTCTTCAGACAGCCGACGCCCCCAACGCCGCCACGATCTTCCGCAACTCAGGCGAATTCCCCTCGATCCGCACCTGCAACCCATCAATTTCCCGCCGCGATGGATAGTTCTTACGCAGCACATCAAACGCCGCACGCTGTTCGCTGACACTGCCTACAAGGCTGCGACGAAAATCCGCGTCGTCCCGGCGCGGGTCGTACACGCCCCGGCACAACATCGCCAACGCCCAGGCCGGATCGCTGTCAGCGTGCAAGGTCACTTGCGACAACCAGGGCGCCGGCAGCAAATCACTCAGGCTGACCCGCGCCGGTTGCCCGAGAAAATTGCAATACGCCTGATGGATTTGCTCCGTCCCGCGTTGTCTGCCATCGAGGCTGTAACCGGCAATGTGCGGGGTCGCCAACACGCAGAGTTCGGCCAGTGCCACGTCGACTTCGGGCTCGCCTTCCCAGACGTCCAGCACCGCTTGCAGGTCTTCGCGTTGCAGTAGCACCTCGCACAGGGCGGCGTTGTCCACCACCGGGCCGCGGCTGGCGTTGATCAGCCAAGCGCCGGGTTTGAGCTGGTTCAAACGTTTTTTGTCGAACAGATGCCAGGTCGTGCCGGCGCCGTGTTTCTTCAGCGGTGTGTGCAGACTGATGACGTCGCACTGCTCAACGATCTGCTCGAGGCTGACGAAATCCCCTCCTTCGGCGGCTTGCCGTGGCGGGTCGCAGACCAGCACGTTCCAGCCCAGCCCTTGCAGAACCTTGACCAGTCGACCGCCCACTTCACCCGCCCCCACCACGCCGTAAGTGCGCCGGGTGAGGTCGGCGCCTTCAATTTCGGCGAGGGTCAGCAAACTGCCCAGCACATAATCGACCACGCCACGGGCATTGCAGCCGGGAGCGCTGGACCAGGTAATGCCGGCCTGCTGGAAGTAATCGAGGTCCAGGTGATCGGTGCCGATGGTGCAGGTGCCGACAAATCGCACCTTGCTGCCTTCGAGCAGCGAACGATTGACGTTGGTCACCGAGCGCACCAGCAACACATCGGCCTGCTCGACGGCCGCGCGGTCGATGGAACGTCCCGGCAACCGGCGGATTTCGCCGAAACCTTCGAAGAAGGCATCGAGCAGCGGAATATTTTCGTCGGCAACAATCAGCATGGGCAGGCTCCTTTGGCGGATCGGCAGTGTAGGCGGAGAAGGATGTGATGGGCCAGCGGGCATTAATGATCACCACTACCACTGTGGCGAGAGCTTGCTCCCGCTCGACTGCGGAGCAGTCGTAAATTCTGCCAATGCGATGCGCCTGACAAATTGCCGGGGGCCGCTTCGCGAATCAGCGGGAGCAAGCTCCCTCGCCACAGGGGGTGTCGCATGTCCGAAAGATGATTACAAAACGCTAACACAGGACTTTTCCTGACCGCTGCGTCAACGCGTAGAATGCCCCGCCTCGCGCCTCAAAATCTCTGGACGTTTCGCCCTTGAATTCCGTAACTGACCGCCCCGCTGCCATTTCCCTCAACCGCCCGGCCCGGGTTCGCCTGGAGCTGAAAAACCTGCTCGACCTGGCGCTGCCGATCATGATTGCGCAGCTTGCCACCACCGCGATGGGCTTCGTCGATGCGGTGATGGCCGGACGCGTCGGTCCGCGGGATCTGGCGGCGGTGGCACTGGGTAACTCGATCTGGGTCCCGGTGTTTCTGCTGATGACCGGCACCCTGCTGGCCACCACGCCAAAAGTCGCCCAGCGCTTTGGTGCCGGCACGCACAGTGAGATCGGCCCGATTGTCCGTCAGGCGCTGTGGCTGGCGTTGGTGGTGGGATTGATGGCGACCGGCATGCTGTTCAGCGCCGAGCCGATTTTGCACATCATGAAAGTCGACCCCGAGCTGATCGGCCCGTGCATGCAATACCTGCACGGGATCGCCAGCGGTTTGCCCGCCGTCGCGCTCTACCATGTGCTGCGCTGTTTCAGTGATGGCCTGGGGCGCACACGCCCGGCCATGGTGCTGGGGCTGTGCGGTCTGGCGCTGAACATTCCGCTGAACTACGTCTTCATTTATGGCCACTTCGGTGTGCCGGCCATGGGCGGTGTCGGTTGCGGCTGGGCCACCGCGATTGTGATGTGGGTGATGGCGCTGGGCATGGCCGGCTGGGAACGCTGGGCGCCGGCGTATCAGTCGAGCCAGTTGTTCAGCCGTTTCGACTGGCCGCAATGGTCGGTGATCAAACGCCTGCTGGGCATTGGCCTGCCGATCGGCATCGCGGTGTTCGCCGAGTCGAGCATCTTTGCCGTGATCGCCCTGTTGATCGGCAGCCTCGGCGCCACCGTGGTGGCCGGGCATCAGATCGCGCTGAATTTCAGTTCGCTGGTGTTCATGATCCCCTACTCCCTCGGCATGGCCGTGACGGTGCGCGTCGGCCAGGCGCTCGGCCGTCAGGAACCCCGTGAAGCGCGCTTCGCCGCCGGTGTCGGCATGGGCACGGCGCTGGCTTATGCGTGTATTTCGGCGAGCATGATGCTGTTGCTGCGCGAGCACATCGCCACGATTTACACGGCTGATCCGACGGTGATTCGCGTGGCTGCGATGCTGATCGTGTATTCGGCGCTGTTCCAGTTTTCCGATGCGATCCAGGTCACGGCGGCGGGCGCGTTGCGCGGCTATCAGGACACGCGGGTGACGATGATCCTGACGCTCTTCGCCTATTGGGGCATTGGTTTGCCGGTGGGTTACGCGCTGGGCCTGACCGACTGGTTCGGCGCACCGAGCGGCCCGAGTGGGCTGTGGCAGGGTTTGATCGTCGGCCTGAGCTGCGCCGCGCTGATGCTGTCGATCCGCCTGACGCGTAGTGCGCGCAAGCGGATTCGCAACGGGCTGAGTTGACCCTGTGGGAGCCAGCCTGCTGGCGATTGCGGTGATTCAGTCAACAATGATGTTGAGTTTGAATCAGCCATCGCCAGCAGGCTGGCTCCCACAGTAGTTTTTTGTGGGTCAATCGGACTTCTTGCGGATCCAGTACAGGTAGGTGCCTGCCTCTTCGTGCTGCGCGACCAGTTCGTGGTCAAGGAACACGCAGAACTTGGGAATGTCGCGACGGGTCGACGGATCGGTGGCAATCACCTTGAGCAGGCCGCCGGGCGCCAGGTCACGAATGTGCTGGTGCAGCATCATCACCGGTTCCGGGCAGTTGAGGCCGGTGGCGTCGAGGGTGCCGTCTACCGGCGTATCAAGCATTTCACTCATGATTCACTCCTGAAACTGGCCGGCATTGTCGCGTATTGCCGGGTATGTGGCGAGGGAGCTTGCTCCCGCTGGGCTGCGCAGCAGCCCTAAAATCAGACGCCGAAATCTACTGATAGACCGCATAGCCAGAATTGGGGCCGCTTCGCGACCCAGCGGGAGCAAGCTCCCTCGCCACACAGGCCCTATACATAATTCGCGTATCAGCGGGACTTGGGTTTCTTCACGTCGAGCCGACGCAAGTGGCACGTCACTTCTTCCCGGTCGTGATACAGCTGCTTGCAGCCAATCTCGACCCGGATCCCGCGCTCCTTGAAACCGTCGGCAATCCGCTCCAGCAAGCGTTTCACTTCAGCGTAACGCTGTTTCATCGGCAGTTTGAGGTTGACCACCGCTTCGCGGCAATGGCCCTCGCCGATCCACTCTTCCAGCATCGCGGCGTTGCGTGCCGGTTTCTCGACGATGTCACAAACCATCCAGTCCACTGGCTGTCGGGGCTTATAGGTGAAGCCGTCGGCCATCAAATGTTGCACCAGACCGGTGTCCATCAGGCTTTCCGCCATCGGTCCGTTGTCGATGGCGGTGACCAGCATGCCGCGATTGACCAGTTGCCAGGTCCAGCCACCCGGCGCTGCGCCGAGGTCGACGCCGGTCATGTCACTGTGCAGGCGCTCGTCCCACTGGTCGCGCGGGATGAAGTGGTGCCACGCCTCTTCCAGCTTCAGGGTCGAGCGGCTCGGTGCCTCGCGGGGAAACTTCAGGCGTGGAATGCCCATCGGCCACATCGCCGAGTTGTTCGACTCGGCCAGGCCCATGAACACTTCGCGACCGCTTTTGAACGTCAGCAACAGGCGCGGCTTGTTCGCGTCTTCTACCAGCTTGCCCGCCGCCATCAGCGCCTTGCGCAGGTGCACTTCGAACTTCTTGCAGAAGTTCGACAGTTCCTTGCCATCGTTGGTGTCGACCATTTCCAGCCACAGGCTGCCGCACAGCGGGAAGTCCGCCATGTGCGCGAGGATCACGCTGATGCGGTCGGTTTCCGGCAGGTCGATGAAAATCCCCCGCGCCCACTGGCGCGGAAAGATCAGATCGGTAAAACGCTGGCCGCGCATCAGGCGCTCGGCACCGTCTTCTTCGGTGCAGATGAATTCGGCGCAGGCGCTGGCGGTTTTGGCCTTGGCATAACCGGCCACGTTCAGCCGTGCGGCGTGTTCGGAAATCTCGGAACAGACTTCGCCTTCGAAGCCCGGCCGGCAATGCATAAAGAGGGTGTTCATTCTTACTCCTGGGCAGTTGGCGAAGAATTCAGCCACTGCGCGATGCCCAGACTTGCGTTGAAGCAAAGCCTGTCACGAAAACCGGCGCATGATAGCCGAGTTCGGAACCTCGGACTTGGCCATAGAGTCCAGTTATTAGCTTTAGCGAATGAACAGGGCTAGGTTAAAGGCTCTGTCTGTCCCGTCAGTCCGTAGCCGTGCGGACCCAAAGGAGTCATTTCAATGCCGTCCCTCGATAGCCTGAAAACCCTTAAAACCCTGCAAGTCGACGACAAGACCTACCATTATTTCAGTCTGCCCGACGCCGCCAAAAGCCTCGGTGATCTCGACAAGCTCCCGATGTCGTTGAAAGTGTTGCTGGAAAACCTGCTGCGCTGGGAAGACGAAAAAACCGTCACCGGCGCCGACCTCAGAGCGATTGCCGCCTGGCTCAAGGAACGTCGCTCCGATCGCGAAATCCAGTACCGTCCCGCCCGGGTATTGATGCAAGACTTTACCGGAGTGCCCGCCGTGGTCGACCTGGCAGCCATGCGCGCCGCCATGGCCAAGGCCGGCGGCGATCCGCAGCGCATCAACCCGCTGTCGCCGGTGGATCTGGTGATCGATCACTCGGTGATGGTCGACAAGTTCGGCAGCGCAAGCGCCTTCGGACAGAACGTCGACATCGAAATGCAGCGCAACGGCGAGCGTTATGCCTTTCTGCGCTGGGGCCAGAGCGCCTTCGACAACTTCAGCGTCGTGCCGCCGGGCACCGGGATTTGCCACCAGGTCAACCTCGAATACCTCGGCCGCACTGTCTGGACCAAGGATGAGGACGGTCGCACCTACGCGTTCCCCGACACCCTGGTCGGCACCGATTCCCACACCACCATGATCAACGGCCTCGGCGTGCTCGGCTGGGGCGTCGGCGGGATCGAAGCGGAAGCAGCCATGCTTGGCCAACCGGTGTCGATGCTGATTCCAGAGGTGATCGGCTTCAAACTCACCGGAAAGTTAAAAGAAGGCATCACCGCCACCGACCTGGTGCTGACCGTCACGCAGATGCTGCGCAAGAAAGGCGTGGTCGGCAAGTTCGTCGAGTTCTATGGCGACGGTCTCGCCGACCTGCCGCTGGCCGACCGAGCGACCATCGCCAACATGGCCCCGGAATATGGCGCGACTTGCGGGTTCTTCCCGGTGGATGAAGTGACGCTGGAATACCTGCGCCTGTCCGGTCGGCCGCTTGAAACCGTGAAACTGGTCGAGGCTTACAGCAAGGCCCAGGGGCTGTGGCGTCTGCCGGCTCAGGAACCGGTGTTCACCGACAGCCTGGCGCTGGACATGGGCAGCGTCGAAGCAAGCCTTGCCGGGCCGAAACGCCCCCAGGATCGGGTGTCGCTGCCGAATGTCGCGCAAGCGTTCAGTGACTTCATCGAACTGCAATTCAAACCCACCAGCAAGGAAGTCGGTCGTCTCGAAAGTGAAGGCGGCGGTGGCGTTGCGGTGGGCAATGCCGATCTGGCCGGTGAAGCAGACTACGAATACGACGGCCAGACTTATCGATTGAAAAACGGCGCGGTGGTGATCGCCGCAATCACCTCGTGCACCAACACCTCCAACCCGAGCGTGATGATGGCCGCAGGGCTGGTGGCGAAGAAAGCCGTGGAGAAAGGCCTCAAGCGCAAACCGTGGGTCAAGAGCTCGCTGGCCCCAGGCTCGAAAGTGGTCACCGACTACTACAAGGCCGCCGGCCTGACCCAATACCTTGATGAACTGGGTTTTGCATTGGTCGGTTACGGCTGCACCACCTGCATCGGCAACTCCGGGCCCTTGCCGGAGCCGATCGAAAAAGCCATTCAGGCCGCCGACCTGACCGTCGCCTCTGTGCTCTCGGGCAATCGCAACTTCGAAGGTCGCGTACATCCGCTGGTGAAAACCAACTGGCTGGCCTCCCCACCCCTGGTCGTTGCTTACGCGCTGGCCGGCACGGTACGCATCGACATCAGCAGTGAGCCTTTGGGCACCGACAAGGATGGCAACCTGGTGTATCTGCGGGACATCTGGCCAAGCACCAAAGAAATCGCTGACGCGGTGAATCAGGTCAACACCGCGATGTTCCACAAGGAATACGCCGAAGTGTTTGCCGGCGATGCGCAATGGCAGGCGATTGAAGTGCCGCAAGCGGCGACGTATGTCTGGCAGGACGATTCGACTTACATCCAGCATCCGCCGTTTTTCGACGACATCGGCGGCCCGCCGCCCGTGGTCAAGGACGTCGCAGGCGCCCGGGTCCTCGCGCTGCTCGGCGACTCGGTGACCACCGACCACATCTCCCCGGCCGGCAACATCAAGTCCGACAGCCCGGCGGGCAACTACCTGCGCGAGAAAGGCGTGGAACCTCGGGACTTCAACTCCTACGGTTCCCGTCGCGGCAACCATCAAGTGATGATGCGCGGCACCTTCGCCAACATCCGCATACGCAACGAAATGCTCGGTGGCGAGGAAGGCGGCAATACGATTTACATTCCCACCGGGGAACGAATGGCGATCTACGATGCGGCCATGCGTTACCAAGCCTCGGGCACGCCGCTGGTGGTGATCGCCGGGCAGGAATATGGCACCGGCTCGAGCCGCGACTGGGCCGCCAAGGGCACCAATCTGTTGGGTGTGAAAGCGGTCATCGCCGAAAGCTTCGAGCGGATTCACCGTTCCAATCTGGTGGGCATGGGCGTGTTGCCACTGCAGTTCAAACTGGATCAGAACCGCAAGAGCCTGAATCTCACGGGCAAGGAAACGCTGGATATTCTGGGTTTGACGGGCGTGGAGTTGACGCCGCGGATGAACCTGACGCTCATCATCACCCGCGAGGACGGCAGCCGCGAGAAAGTCGAGGTGTTGTGCCGGATCGATACACTTAATGAAGTGGAGTACTTCAAGTCGGGAGGGATTTTGCATTACGTGTTGCGGCAGTTGATTGCGTCGTGACTGCCTGCTGATAAAAGACACCGCCTTCGGGCGGTGTTTTTGTTTGGGCCCTGCTTATAATCGCGCCCCTCAAACATTGCACAACCTTGTGGCGAGGGAGCTTGCTCCCGCTGGGCTGCGAAGCGGCCCCAAATCCGGTGGCCACATTGTTTCAGGCAGACCGCATCGGCTGGTTCTACGACTGCTTCGCCCGGGCGCGGATCGGCCGACGGGAGCAAGCTCCCTCGCCACAAAAGCTCTTCAGCCCTAAAGGACTCAATATGCTCGCCCTGCCATGGATTCATCTGGCCCTCCTCTCCTTCGGCTACGGCCTGGCCCTGACCTATGGCCACCTCGGCTGGCTCGCCGGAATTTCCGTCGCATTGCTATTGACCGCCGGTTTCGCCGCACGCCAACAGCACCTGCGCATCGGCCGCTACCTCGGCCACGCGCTGTTCATTTTCATGGCCCTCGCACTGGCCATGCACTGGCTCCCCGGTTTCTACAACGGCCTCGGCATCAATCCCCAACGCTTCACCGACGATGCCGTGCCGTTTTCCATGTACCTGAATCTGGACAAACCGCTGATTGGCTTCTGGCTGTTGCTGGTCTGTCCGTGGATTGTCGGCCGGCGTTCGCTGCGGCTTTCCGTTTTTGCTACCGCGATGGGGCTGACACTGAGCACCGTGCTGGCGCTGGGCGGCGCGTTGTTGTTGGGCGTGATCGGTTGGGCACCGAAGTGGCCGGATCACGCGTGGCTGTGGGTGCTGAACAATCTGCTGCTGGTAACGCTGGTGGAGGAAGCGCTGTTTCGCGGCTACATCCAGGGCGGTCTGAGCCGGTACTTCAAACATTTGCCTTATGGCGAAAACCTCGCGCTACTGCTCGCCTCGCTGTTGTTTGGCCTGGTGCATCTGAGTGCCGGCTGGCAATGGGTGTTGCTGGCGAGCCTGGCAGGTGTCGGCTATGGTCTGGCCTACCGTTTCGGCGGGCTGGGGGCAGCCATCGCCACGCATTTCGGCTTGAACCTGCTGCATTTCGGCCTGTTCACCTATCCGATGCTGGCCGGCTGACGCAACGGTCGTTTTGCGACACATCGCTGATTATTGAAAAATAATTTCAATAAATTCCTGACAGCGCCGACAACCTCTCAAAGCCTTGCGGATTGAAAAAGCCATGCGTAACAACCAGCCCATTACACAACGCGAACGGACCTTCCCGGCTCAGCAACGGTTGATTTCTACCACCGATGCCAAGGGCGTGATCACTTACTGCAACGACGCGTTCGTCGAAATCAGTGGGTATTCCCGTGAGGAATTGATCCGTGCACCGCACAACCTGGTCCGTCACCCCGACGTACCGGCCGCGGTGTTCGCGCACATGTGGGGCACACTGAAACAAGGCTTGCCATGGATGGGCATTGTCAAGAATCGCTGCAAGACCGGTGACCACTACTGGGTCAACGCCTACGTCACACCGGTTTTCGAAGGCAATCAGGTCGTCGGTTACGAGTCGGTGCGGGTCAAGCCCACCGCCGAACAGATCCAGCGTGCCGAAGCGCTCTACCAACGCATCAACCAGGGCAAGTCAGCGATTCCTTCCTCCGATAAATGGCTGCCGGTGCTTCAGGACTGGCTGCCGTTCATTCTGGTCAGCCAGCTGAGCTTCATGATCGGTGCCACGCTCAACTCTCAGTGGGGCTTTGCCCTGGCCGCGGGCCTTTCGGTGCCGTTGGGCCTGCTGGGGTTGAGCTGGCAACAGCGCGGTCTCAAGCGCTTGCTGCGCTTGGCCGAGCAAACCACGTCCGACCCGTTGATCGCGCAGATGTACACCGACAGCCGTGGCGCTCAGGCGCGTCTGGAGATGTCGATCCTCAGTCAGGAAGCCCGCCTGAAAACCTGCCTGACCCGTCTGCAGGACACCGCCGAGCATTTGAGCGATCAGGCGAAACAGTCCGACACCCTGGCTCACAGCAGCTCCACCGGCCTGGAACGTCAGCGCGTCGAAACCGAACAAGTGGCAACCGCCGTCAACCAGATGGCCGCCACCACGCAGGAAGTGGCCAGCCACGTGCAGCGCACGGCGGACGCGACTCAGGAAGCCAACCGCCTGACCGGGCGCGGTCGCGACATCGCCGGGGAAACCCGCGAAGCCATTCAGCGCCTGTCGGTGGTGGTCGGTGAAACCGGGCAGACCGTCACGCAACTGGCCAAGGACAGCGACGAAATCGGCGGCGTGGTCGACGTGATCAAAGGCATCGCCGACCAGACCAACCTGCTGGCGTTGAATGCCGCGATCGAAGCGGCACGTGCCGGTGAGATGGGTCGTGGTTTTGCGGTGGTGGCAGACGAAGTCCGTCAACTGGCGCAACGCACCAGCGAATCCACCGGGCAGATTCACGCCCTGATCGCCAAGCTGCAACAGACCGCCAGCACCGCGGTGCAAACCATGGAAGCCGGGCATCGCCAGGCGGAAGAAGGTGTGGCGCGGGTACTGGAAGCGGACCAGGCGCTGGTCGGGATCAGCGAAGCGGTGGCGCACATAACCGACATGACCACCCAGATTGCGGCCGCGACCGAAGAGCAAAGCTCGGTGGCTGAAGAAATCAGCCGCAACATCAGCAACATCTCGCAACTGGCTGACCAGACGTCGGAACAGGCGCAGCACTCGGCGTTGTTGAGTGAAGAGCTGACGAAGACTGCGAATACTCAGTATTCGTTGGTGGAGCGGTTTAACCGCTGAGAATCCCCTATATACATGACAGAGCTTTGAGCTCTGCCATGTATAAATGGGGTTAGTGATTACTACAATTCGACATCACTAACTTACTCACCCCACCTTTTCTTGACATAGCTCGAGAATGACTCCCTCTCTCCACCCTTGCTGATTTGTTCCTTGCAGAACTCATAATAGGTAGCCAAACACCCCATTCTCTGTGCCTTGAATTCTTTATTAGTCTCGTTCGCGACTGGCGCCAACCTCAGATCATGCCCACCTAACAAACACTGACGGTTGACAATATCGAAAAACGGAACACGATCTGCGTTTTTAAACATATCGTACATGGCCATCATAAAGCCTGAACGCCCTCCTCCTCCAGCACAATGAATATGCATCCAGTTCTCTGTAGATTGCGCCTTTATTAGTTCATCAAACTGAGCCATGGCTTGCAGATCAGGAGGAAGATGATCGACCACTGGAAGCCGCATATAAGATATATTTTGCGCACGCAACCACTCCTCTTCCGATTGAGGGGCTGCCTGTAACTCTCCTATCTGCAGAGACGGAGGCAAACCGTTCTTGGCAGACTTTGGTTCGTACAACATAATCTGCCCACCCTCTGACAACCCCGTTATAGACTCGCGCTCTTTAATGGTTAGTTCTTCCACCGTCAAACCAATATTGCCCCAGCCATTTTTTACATACCAAGTAACGGCATGCCCATCTACGAAACAATGGGACTCCCGGCGTAAATCAATAACAGTTAAATCTTCAGGATTGTCGACAGCTGCTTGTATAGCGGCCAACCCTTGCTGAGAAAACTGGCCGCTTGCAGATGCGCGCAACTCAGCCAAACCTTCAATGTTTACAGAAGTATTTTTTAATGAAGTTAAATCGGTAGGACTGCGAAAATATTTGGGTAAGCCGACCTCTTTCTTCGCATGAACCACCAATTTAGGCTCAGCATCTACATTCTGCGGCATAATAAACCCAGTCGATCTCGGATCCTGTGGAATCATGATGGTCTCGGGAGCTTGCAGACATAGCATCCTGATAAATGCTGCGCCTCCATCTTCTACTGGATAGTAAGGATCACCGGCCAGAACCCCATCAATATGGCCCTCTTTGACTCTAATAATCCCTGCAAAATCTGGAGAGTGCCCCTTGGTAACCGAAAGACTATCGATAACAAAAGGGGCACGGGGGACAACATATAATTTATCGGCCATCTTGATCAGCACAGCGAAATCATTGAAGGTCCTTTCGTTTCTGAAAGCACTTTCTACGGGCAGGTTATTTTTTCGATAGAGTAACTGCCCCTTAGCATCCAGATAAACCTCTGCTCGCTGCATCTCATTGGGAGTCAAAAAATACCTTACAGAGTTCGTAATGACTCCTTTTCGTATAAACGCATGATCCGCATCAAGCGCGGGATCCCTCGCATATTCGTTCAACCACGCAAGTGCCGGTTTGCCTGAAGCCTGCCACTCCTCATATAGTTTCTGAGGCACATGGAATGGCAGAACGCTATTTACGTCTATGACTCCCTTTATTTGACTGAGCACGTCTTTTTCGAACGCCTTCTCAATGCGAGGCATTGCAGACTGAACAATTCCAGCCCTGAGGGAACTATTAATCGCATTGGATTCGATCGTGCTCGAATGCTCATAATTCCTGATGATTGGATGAGCAACATTCTGAGTTTCAAGATATGCCGAAAATTTATCAATCAAGCCAAGCCCGGTTTTATAGTGCCCCGTTTTACTGGTCAACCCTACAACTTGCCCTTCTACTAACTTAATTTCGCCAGCATAACGCACGGGCTTGCCACCTGAAATAGTTGTGTGATGAAGCTCACTCCTTCGATGCTCAAATATGAATATCTGACCTTCTGTAGACTGTACAATGGTTGCCCATCCCGGCCCCGCCTCATTCGTATAATACATTTCAGTGCTAGCCGGATTATTGTTCGAATCGTAGAAAACACCGCCTCTGATGCTAACACTAGATGCAGCCAAATCCGCGCCTGTCAAAAACTGTATTTCTCGGGCGCCAATAATATTTCGCTCAAGATTTCGACGCTGATCTTCACTCATATGATTATAAGCCGGATCGGCAGAAGAACGATTATAGCTATCTAACCATACAGTGATACTGGGGTGGACATCCTGAGCAAAAAAGCCCTTTAGATGACTCGGCGCAACGCCCGGCGGTCGTAACTCCAACACACCTGTATTACTCTCCAAGCGTTCAGAAGGACGATATAAAGAGGCTGTATTTTCAGAGTCTCCGCCTCGAACATACCGTATCAAACCAACAGCTTCCCTCCACAACTCGGCACTTGCATGTTTTTTATTTTCTCCTCTTTCCAGACTTCCATCCTGTTCAGCCAATGCCACGGAGAGATTTTGTCTAGCTATTGAAATCCCGTCTTCTTTCGCAAACACCCGCAGAGCCTGACCAAACAACTCACTTATCTTTTCTTCAATCCCTATTCTTTCCATGCCCTCTGCTGCATCTAAACTTTCATAAAGCTTTGTCAACTCTTGATTCCGCGCTTCAACCTCGGAAAAAAAATCTGGATCGTTAGTGCGCTACGCTATAAGATCCTTCCGATCATAAGGAGTAGTTGCACCTCCTTTAGCAGTTAGCTCACCTGAGGTTCCAACCGATTTAACAGCCTCAGACAAAAGGGATTTATCGTCATTACATACAGGTCTTGAAGCCTCCACTGATACTTGCCCAAGAACATTCTCAGAGTTAGCCGTAGCTCCTAGCTGCCATTGAACTTCAAAAAACCCGCCACTCCTTGCTCCGCGATTGCCGTCAAGTCCAGGCTGCGCAGTCGAACAACCACTAGCTAAAACAGTGCCGAGCATATAAACCTCTCTACAAAAAATCCGAGCTTACAAGCTGATTTTTATAGGAGATATCAAATACCGCTCGTCACGTAGCACCCGTTCAAAATTTAAATTTCATTCAACTAAAATCTCATATAGCTAACCGTTTTTCTTGCTGCCGCATCCATATGCTGCTCATGGGTAAACCCCGAAGCCTTCAACGGCTTCAAATCGTGATCCCCCGCCGTTAGCCAAAACACCTCGATACTCGGCGACAACGCATAACTCTCAACCGCCTCGCGATTGCCTAGCGCATCCCGCTCACCCTGAACAATCAACGTCGGCGTTTTGAGAGCAGCCAAATGCTCCACCCGCGGCTTCTCCGGTTTACCCACCGCATAAAACGGATACCCGAGGCACACCAACGCATCCGCCCCCAATTCATCCGCCAGCAAGCTCGCCATCCGCCCACCCATGGACTTGCCGCCAATGGCCAAACGCCCAGTGACATGGCGTCGCACCACCGCATACACCTCACGCCAGCATTCCAGCAGTTTCGGCGCCGGATTCGGTGGACGTTTACCGCCATCGACACGCCGTTGCGCCATGTACGGAAACTCGAAGCGCAACACGTTGACGCCCAGCGCAGCAAGGCGCGCAGCCATGTCGCTCATCCAGGCGCTGTCCATCGGCGCACCGGCGCCATGGGCGAGAATCAGTGTCGCCGATGCTGGTCCTGAGGCGGCATTCCACAACCATCCATGATCCCGCACACACTGCGCCCATTGATCCCCGTCAATACTGGCCTTGTGCTCTTTGTCCATGCTTGCCTCGCTTTTAGTCTGCCTATAACTCCAGGCGAAGGACGCGTTGCTCGCGCTCACTTCGGCTGAACCGTGGATGGGGAACCATGAACACTTCTATCAGTACCGCCTACAACTACAAGGTGGTCCGCCAATTCGCCATTATGACGGTGGTGTGGGGCATCGTCGGCATGGGGCTCGGGGTTTTTCTCGCGGCTCAATTGGTCTGGCCTGAACTCAACTTCGATTTGCCGTGGACCAGTTTCGGGCGGTTGCGCCCACTGCACACCAACGCGGTGATCTTTGCCTTCGGCGGTTGCGCCCTGTTCGCCAGTTCGTTCTATTCGGTGCAACGCACCTGCCAAACACAGCTGTTTGCGCCGAAAATCGCCGCGTTCTGCTTCTGGGGCTGGCAACTGGTGATTCTGCTCGCGGCCATCAGCCTGCCGCTGGGTTACACCAGCTCCAAGGAATATGCCGAACTGGAATGGCCGATCGATATCCTGATCACCATCGTCTGGGTTGCCTACGCCGTGGTGTTCTTCGGCACGATCATGCAACGCAAGACCAAGCACATCTATGTCGGCAACTGGTTCTTCGGTGCGTTCATCATCACCGTGGCGATTCTGCACATCGTCAACAACCTTGAGCTGCCGGTGAGTTTCACCAAGTCCTACTCGGTGTACGCCGGTGCGACCGATGCCATGGTGCAGTGGTGGTATGGACACAACGCCGTAGGCTTTTTCCTCACCGCCGGTTTCCTCGGGATGATGTATTACTTCGTGCCGAAACAGGCCGAGCGTCCGGTGTATTCCTATCGCTTGTCCATCGTGCACTTCTGGGCGCTGATCACCCTGTACATCTGGGCCGGTCCGCACCACTTGCACTACACCGCACTGCCGGACTGGGCGCAGTCGCTGGGCATGGTGATGTCGCTGATCCTGCTGGCGCCAAGCTGGGGCGGGATGATCAACGGGATGATGACGCTCTCGGGCGCCTGGCATAAGTTGCGCAGCGACCCGATCCTGCGCTTCCTCGTGGTGTCGCTGGCCTTCTACGGCATGTCGACCTTCGAAGGGCCGATGATGGCGATCAAGACCGTCAACGCCCTCTCCCACTACACCGACTGGACCATCGGCCACGTACACGCCGGCGCACTCGGCTGGGTGGCGATGATTTCCATCGGCGCGCTGTACCACATGATCCCGAAAGTCTTTGGTCGAGCGCAGATGCACAGCATCGGCCTGATCAACGCGCACTTCTGGCTCGCGACCATCGGCACCGTGTTGTACATCGCGTCGATGTGGGTCAACGGCATCGCACAGGGCCTGATGTGGCGCGCAGTCAACGAAGACGGCACGCTGACCTACTCCTTCGTCGAAACCCTGGTGGCCAGCCACCCAGGCTTCGTCGTGCGACTGGTGGGCGGTGCGATCTTCCTCAGCGGCATGTTCCTGATGGCTTACAACACCTGGCGCACCGTGCGGGCCTCGCAGCCTGCCGAAGTCGCCGCTGCCGCGCAGATCGCCTGAGGAGTCCGCCATGAAACACGAAACAATCGAGAAAAACGTCGGCCTGCTGTTGCTGCTGATGGTCCTGGCCGTGAGCATCGGTGGCCTGACCCAGATCGTCCCGCTGTTCTTCCAGGACGTGACCAACAAACCGGTGGAAGGCATGAAGCCCTACACCGCGCTGCAACTGGAAGGTCGCGACATCTACATCCGCGAAGGCTGCGTCGGCTGCCACTCGCAGATGATCCGGCCGTTCCGCGCCGAGACCGAACGCTACGGTCACTACTCGGTGGCTGGTGAGAGCGTCTGGGATCACCCGTTCCTCTGGGGCTCCAAGCGTACCGGACCGGATCTGGCGCGAGTGGGCGGTCGCTACTCCGAAGACTGGCACCGCGCGCACTTGTACAACCCGCGCAACGTGGTGCCGGAATCGAAGATGCCTGCCTACCCGTGGCTGGTGGCCAATCAACTCGACAGCAGCCACACCGAAACCAAGATCAAGGCCATGCGCACCCTCGGCGTGCCGTACACCGATGACGACATCACCGGCAGCGTCGAATCGCTCAAGGGCAAGACCGAAATGGACGCCTTGGTCGCCTACCTGCAAGTGCTCGGCACTGCCATCAAGAGCAAGAGGTGAGCCATGCCCATGTCTTTTATAGCGAGCGAAATGAGCAGTGGAATGATCCGCGGCCTGGGCACGGTCGTGGTGTTCGTGGCCTTCGTCGGCCTGACGCTGTGGGTGTTCAACAGCAAGCGCAATCCGGAATTCGCCGAAGCGCGCTTGCTGCCGTTCGCCGATGAACCCCTGGCCGACGACGCCACCCAAGAACCTGAAACAAGGAGTACCCGGTCATGACCACCTTCTGGAGTACGTGGATCTGCGTACTGACCATCGGCAGCCTGATCGGCCTGACCTGGCTGCTGATCGGCACCCGCAAGGGCGAAACCAAGGGCAGCGTCGACCAGACCATGGGCCACAGCTTCGACGGCATTGAGGAGTACGACAACCCGCTGCCGCAGTGGTGGTTCATGCTGTTCGCCGGCACGCTGGTGTTTGCCGTGGGTTACCTGATTCTCTATCCGGGCCTGGGCAACTGGAAAGGCATCCTGCCGGGATACGAGGACGGCTGGACCGGCGTGCACGAATGGGAAAGGGAGATGAACAAGGCCGACGCGAAGTTCGGACCGATCTTCGCCAAATTCGCCGCCATGCCATTGGAAGAAGTGGCCAAGGACCCGCAAGCGCTGAAAATGGGCGGCCGCCTGTTCGCGTCGAACTGCTCGGTGTGCCACGGCTCGGATGCCAAGGGCGCTTTCGGCTTCCCGAACCTGGCCGACAGCAACTGGCGCTGGGGCGGCGACGCCGAGATGATCAAGACCACGATCATGGGCGGGCGCATGGCAGCGATGCCGGCCTGGGGTGAAATCCTCGGTGACGCCGGTGTGAAAAACGTTGCGGCGTATGTACGTCATGAACTGGCGGGCTTGCCATTGCCGGCGGACAACACCGCCGACCTGCAGGCCGGACAGCAAGCGTTCAGCACTACTTGCGTAGCCTGTCATGGGGCAAACGGCCAGGGCACTGAAGCCATGGGCGCGCCGAATCTGACGCAACCGGCCGGGTTTATCTACGGTACAAGCCTGGCGCAACTGCAACAAACGATTCGCCATGGCCGCCAGGGCCATATGCCGGCGCAGAACGAACTGCTCGGCAACGATAAGGTGCAACTGCTGGCCGCTTATGTGTACAGCCTGTCCCACAGTGTGAATACAGAGCGTTTGCAGGCTGAAGGCAAAAGCGAATAATTCTTGACCGCTCTACTGCCGCATTCTCCCCGGATGCGGCAGTTCCCTGCCCCTTTGCGACCCATTGTCGCACCCTCCGTTAGTCCTCCTTTCGATTCCCCGGATTCGGGTCTAAGCTTGATCCGATACAGACTGGCATGAGCCGGTTCCAGGTCGACCCAACCCGATGTGTTCGACGAAGCTGATCGATGACAGGCCGCAAAGGCTGGTAGATACCGGCTGTCGTGCCAATTGCCATCGGTCACCCGATCGTTGCGTTTGAACACACCCCGTTACAACTGACCTGACCCCCTCACCATTTTCGTTCGCTGCGACATTTTGTCCGAGGGCGATTTTGTCCTTACGCGGCGCATGGAAAGGCCGCAGAATCAGCTTTTGAAAGCATTGACCCAGGTCATGGCGCGTTGCAATGACCCCCTGCTTTCTCCATACTTGCGGCCGATTTTTACTCCTAATAAAACACCCAAACCGTGGAACCTTAGAATGAGCACAGCAATCAGTCCGACTGCTTATAACTATAAGGTAGTCCGCCAGTTCGCCATCATGACGGTGGTCTGGGGGATCCTTGGCATGGGGCTCGGTGTCTTCATCGCCTCACAGCTCGTATGGCCGGAATTGAACTTCGGTCTGCCGTGGACGACTTTTGGACGCTTACGCCCGTTGCACACAAACCTGGTGATTTTCGCCTTCGGTGGTTGTGCACTGTTTGCCACTTCTTATTACGTCGTGCAGCGAACCTGCCAAACGCGACTGATTTCCGACAGTCTCGCGGCCTTCCACTTCTGGGGTTGGCAAGCGGTGATCATCGGCGCGATCGTTACCTTGCCGCTGGGTTACACCACCACCAAGGAATACGCGGAACTGGAATGGCCCCTGGCTATTCTGCTGGCCATTGTCTGGGTCACCTACGGCCTGGTGTTCTTCGGCACCATCGTCAAGCGCAAGACCAAGCACATCTATGTGGGTAACTGGTTCTACGGCGCGTTTATCGTCGTGACCGCGATGCTGCACATCGTCAACCACATGTCGCTGCCGGTCAGCCTGTTCAAGTCCTACTCCGCCTACTCGGGTGCGACGGACGCGATGATCCAGTGGTGGTACGGCCACAACGCGGTCGGTTTCTTCCTGACCACCGGCTTCCTGGGGATGATGTACTACTTCGTTCCGAAGCAGGCCGAGCGTCCGATCTACTCCTATCGTCTGTCGATCGTGCACTTCTGGGCGCTGATCACCCTGTATATCTGGGCCGGTCCGCACCACTTGCACTACACCGCACTGCCGGACTGGGCTCAGTCCCTGGGCATGGCGATGTCGATCATCCTGCTGGCTCCGAGCTGGGGCGGCATGATCAACGGCATGATGACCCTGTCGGGCGCCTGGCATAAGCTGCGCACCGACCCGATCCTGCGCTTCCTCGTGGTGTCGCTGGCGTTCTACGGCATGTCGACCTTCGAAGGCCCGATGATGGCCATCAAGACCGTCAACTCGCTCTCGCACTACACCGACTGGACTATCGGCCACGTACACGCCGGTGCCCTGGGTTGGGTTGCGATGATCTCGATCGGCGCGATCTACCACATGATCCCGAAACTGTTCGGTCGCGCGCAGATGCACAGCATCGGCCTGATCAACACGCACTTCTGGCTCGCGACCATCGGTACCGTTCTGTACATCGCTTCGATGTGGGTCAACGGCATCACCCAGGGTCTGATGTGGCGTGCAATCAACGACGACGGCACCCTCACCTACTCGTTCGTCGAAGCACTGCAAGCCAGCCACCCTGGTTTCATCGTTCGCGCCCTGGGCGGTGCGTTCTTCGCCAGCGGCATGCTGTTCATGGCCTACAACGTATGGCGTACCGTACGTGCCTCGAACCCGGCTGAAGCCAAAGCTGCTGAACAGATCGCTGTAGTTGGAGCTCACTGATGAAGCATGAAGCAGTCGAGAAGAACATTGGCCTGCTGGCCTTCTTCATGGTTATCGCCGTCAGCGTCGGCGGCCTGACCCAGATCGTTCCGCTGTTTTTCCAGGACGTCACCAACAAGCCGGTCGAAGGCATGAAGCCGCGTACCGCCCTTGAACTGGAAGGCCGCGACATCTACATCGCAAACGGTTGTGTCGGCTGCCACTCGCAGATGATCCGCCCGTTCCGTGCTGAAACCGAACGTTACGGCCACTATTCAGTCGCCGGTGAAAGCGTCTGGGACCACCCGTTCCTGTGGGGTTCCAAGCGTACCGGTCCGGACCTGGCCCGTGTCGGCGGTCGTTACTCCGATGACTGGCAGCGTGCGCATTTGTACAACCCGCGCAACGTAGTGCCCGAGTCGAAAATGCCGGCCTACCCGTTCCTCGTGGAAAACAAGCTCGACGGCAAAGACACCGCCAAGAAAATGGAAGTCTTGCGCACGCTCGGCGTCCCTTACACCGACGAAGACATCGCCGGTGCCAAGGATGCTGTGAAGGGCAAAACCGAAATGGACGCGCTGGTGGCCTATCTGCAAGGCCTGGGCACCATCATCAAAAGCAAACGGTGATTTAGATGGATATCGGGATGATTCGTGGCCTGGGCACCGTTGTCGTGATGGTGGCCTTCATCGGTCTGGCGTTGTGGGTGTTCAGCCCCAAGCGCAAGTCGGAGTTTGAAGACGCGACCTTGCTGCCTTTCGCGGATGATCCCGAAGCCATCAAGCACGTCGAGCAAGCTTCTAGGAGTAACAAAGAATGACTACGTTCTGGAGTCTGTACGTCACAGTCCTCAGTCTCGGCACCATCTTCGCCCTGACCTGGCTGCTGCTGTCCACCCGTAAGGGCCAGCGCAGCGAAGCCACCGAAGAGACGGTTGGCCACTCCTTCGACGGGATCGAGGAGTACGACAACCCGCTGCCGAAATGGTGGTTCATGCTGTTCGTGGGCACCATCATCTTCGCCCTGGGCTACCTGGTTCTGTACCCGGGCCTGGGCAACTGGAAAGGCCTGCTGCCAGGTTACAACTACCTGGATAACGAGAAGCAGACCGCGTTCGCCAACGGCCAGACCGGCTGGACCGGCGTTCACGAATGGGAAAAGGAAATGGCCAAGTCGGACGCGAAGTTCGGTCCGATCTTCGCCAAGTTCGCTTCCATGCCGATTGAAGAAGTCGCCAAGGACCCGCAAGCCCTGAAGATGGGTGGCCGCCTGTTCGCCTCCAACTGCTCGGTCTGCCACGGTTCCGACGCCAAGGGCGCTTACGGCTTCCCTAACCTGACCGACGCCGACTGGCGCTGGGGCGGCGAAGCGGAAACCATCAAGACCACCATCATGGGTGGCCGTCATGCGGTCATGCCGGCGTGGGCCGAAGTGATCGGCGAACAAGGCGTGGCGGACGTTGCTGCATTCGTCCTGACCAACCTCGATGGCCGCAAGCTGCCGGAAGGCACCAAGGCTGACCCGGCTGCCGGTCAGAAACTGTTCGCTGCCAACTGCGTGGCGTGCCACGGTCCGGCCGGCAAAGGTACGCCAGCGATGGGCGCACCTGACCTGACCCACCCGGCGGCGTTCATCTACGGTTCGAGCTTCGCTCAACTGCAGCAGACCATCCGTTACGGCCGTCAGGGCCAGATGCCTGCGCAAGAGCTGCTGCAAGGTAACGACAAGGTTCACCTGCTGGCCGCTTACGTCTACAGCCTGTCTCACGGTGAGAAAGCTCCGGCGGAAGACGCCCAGTAAGGCAATAGCCTGATGCAACAAAAAACGGCCCCGTCATTTGACGGGGCCGTTTTCGTTCAAGCCTGTAGCGCTCGCGCTATCGGACCACGACGACGTCGACTACCTTGCGACTTGGCCAGTTGTTGCCGTTGACCTGATGCACCGTCAACGTCTTGCGGTCCGGTGCGAAACTGGCGATCAGGTAGGTCTGGTGGGATGAACTGCCACTCAAGAAAACCGGGACCTCACCAAAATACTGTCGCGTGTTCCATCGAGTGTATTTTCCTGGCCTGCTATGCATATGTCCGGCAAAAACCGCCGTGACCTCGTAGCGCTCAATCATTTTCTTGAAACGTTCAATCTGTTCGGCGCTGCCCTTCCACTCATCCGGCTTGTGCATGTTGAGCAAGATTATCTTGCCCTGAGCACGTGCTTGCCGTAGATCGCGCTCAAGCCAATCCAGCGCATCATTAATTTCATAATTCTCGGTGTTAAAAAACCCCGACGAAAAATTTACCGAATAAGTTGGCTCATTATTCAACTGAACCAGGTGGACGTCGCCAAACGATCTGGAATAAGCAAGGCTTCCATAATAAATCTTGGCTCCTCCCTCACTTCGCGCAGCGAAATCAAAACTACTTACTTTCCCCCAGTACTTTTCCTTCAGCTCTGTAATACTGCCGGCAGCACAGTTATTCTCGGGCGCCCAGCAATCATCAATATTGTTTTCATAATCATGATTACCCAGGCCGTAGTCATAATCGTCCTTCAGGTACTGGTTCAGAATCGATTTGACGGTAGACCGCTCGCCGCGGTGACCGAAAGCCGTCATATCACCATTGATCATGACCGGGATACGTGAGGCACCGCCGTTCAGCTTTCTGAAGTTAGCAATATCGGAATACTGCGTCTCTATCAATTCTTTCGATCGTTTTTCTTTATCAGGGTCTGAAATGCCACGATCGGTCAAGTCAGTCCATGGATATTGGGGATCGGAGGCAAACACCAAATGTTTTGGCATTTGAACTTCGGATGCTCCATAAGCCACGGGCAAGGACAGTGTCATAGTAAGACAAAGCAACAAATTGATCTTTTTATATAATTCCATCGAAATCCATTTCCGTTCATATTAATTGTTAACAAGCGCCCACTGAACAAAACATAGCGACTCGCTACACAAACTACAAACTCACTCTTGTTACTGGAAATGGACTTCTATGAAAACTTCAAATTACATTAGATTATTGCTACTACTGATACTCACTCATGCCCCTGTAATGCAGTCGGCGGCCAGTGAAATCATTCCACAACACCTTGTGTTTGCTTCCAACCCAAAGTTTCCCTCAAGTGAAAAGAGCGAGAACGGCGAAGTTGAATCGACTTCAGAAAAGGAAAAGCGCTCTCGGTGGTTGATCGACGCGCAGTACACCAGCATCGCTGATTTCCGCGAACAATCAGGTGGCGCATCAGCCATACCCGTGATGATCAACGGCAACATGACGGCTTCGGGACAATCCGGTGAGCGCTCCTACATCAACGCGGTTTTGCAGAACAAGCTGAACAACTTCTATGACTATGGCCTGGGCAATCACGACTACGACATCACAATCACCGGTTGCGCAGATTGCGCCGCCGCAAGCATTGATGACCTCAAGAATCGTTACTGGGGAAAAGCCGCCTACATGGACTTCGCCGCCCGCGCTTCCGGACAGACGAAAACCTGGTATGGAAGCCTGGCCTACTCCCAGGATTACGGTGATGTTCATCTCGTTCAACTGCACAACGACCCGACCTACTCCGCGAATATTTCCACGGGTTCGATTTTCAGAACGACCGCCTATGAAATCACACCATCCCTGGACTGGCTGGAGCGCGACCTGCGCCATGCACGGGCGCAAGGAAAAATCATCTTGCTGAACTTGAGCCAGCCGTTTCACTGGCAGGTCGCTGAAACAGAGATCTTCAGATTTACAAAAATGATAGAGGACTATGGCGTCACGGCTGTATTTTCCGCTAATGCATACAAGCAAAGCGGAAAGTACGAGTCGAGCAATTACATTTACGGCGACATCCCCTTGTTCATGAGTGGTTCGGCGGCTCAACAAACCTGGTTGCACGCCGCCTTCTCTGAGGATAGAAAGCAAATGACCGTAAACGTTATCGCGGACAACGACTGGCGTAATCCGGTTGCGAGCCACACGATCCCCGTGAGGTAACGTAGAAATCGGCGCTAGGGCTCAAGCCGCTGGCGTCGAAACGGGCTGCACATTGCAGAAAAATGCCTGCAACGACGAACGGCACATCGACATTCAACACATCGGTTGTCGGAGACCGGCCAAGGTAGTAACGTTGCTACATCTTTGTTCAAGCGGGTCAATCGTGATGACCATCACCACAATTTCCAGTCGCGAATTCAATCAGGACACAAGTGGTGCCAAAAAAGCCACGGTCCAGGGCCCTGTTTTCATCACGGATCGGGGCAAACCTGCCCATGTGCTGCTAAGCATTGAGGACTACCAGAAATTGACGGGCGTCAGCGCCAACATCGTCGAGTTGCTGGTAATGCCAGAAGCGGCCGACATCGAATTTGAAACCGAGCGCGCCGTCATCGTTCATCGACCTGTGGATCTGTCTTGATGTTCTTGCTTGATACCAACGTAATTTCCGAGCTTCGCAAACCCAAGGCCGACGCGAATGTCGTCGCCTGGGCCAAAAGCGTCGTTGCGCTCCGCATGTTTATTTCGGCCATCACCTTGAAGGAGCTGGAGACCGGGGTCCTGAGGATGGAACGTCGCGATCCCGTGCAGGGGAAGATATTGCGTACCTGGTTGAAGCGGCACGTCATGCCAGCCTTCGATGCCCGAATCCTGCCGGTCGATGCCGCCGTAGCATTGCGCTGCGCCAGTTTGCATGTTCCGGACCAGGCCAACGAAAGCGACGCGCTGATTGCAGCGACCGCACTGGTTCACGGGCTGACCGTGGTCACGCGCAACGTCGGTGACTTTCAATCCAGCGGCGTTGCGCTGATCAATCCATGGGCCGATTGAGCCCCGGCACGCACAAAACCGTCCATAATTTCACCAGTCAATTGATTCAAGTCATTACACCGTCGATTGATTTCCACCAACGTGACCAAAGGTCGCACCCTTGAGTTAGAGCTACAGGCGTATCATTGCGCCACTGCAACACCTATTTTTGACCGCGGTCGGCATGTACTGACCGGGGCATTTTTCCACTGCCGTGGGATGCAACCGATGAGCAACCAGATTCCGGTACACGACGTTACCCCGCCTGCCAAAAACGCGAACAACAGCGTCGACCTCTACGCCTCTCGAGAAAAGATCTACACCCGCGCCTTCACCGGCCTGTTCCGCAACCTGCGGATGATGGGCGGGGCCTTTTTGTTTCTGCTGTATTTCGGCACGGTGTGGCTGAACTGGGGCGGTCATCAAGCCGTCTGGTGGAACCTGCCGGAGCGCAAATTCTTCATCTTTGGCGCCACCTTCTGGCCCCAGGACTTCATCCTGCTCTCGGGCATTCTGATCGTCAGCGCCTTCGGCCTGTTTTTCATTACCGTGTACGCCGGTCGCGTCTGGTGCGGCTATACCTGCCCGCAGAGCGTGTGGACGTGGATTTTCATGTGGTGCGAAAAGGTCACCGAAGGCGACCGCAACCAGCGCATCAAGCTCGACAAGGCGCCGATGAACGCCAACAAATTCCTGCGCAAATTCAGCAAGCACGCGATGTGGCTGTTGATCGGCTTCGTCACCGGCATGACGTTCGTCGGCTACTTCTCACCGATCCGCGAACTGACCCTCGACTTCTTCACCGGCGAGGCCGATGGCTGGTCGTATTTCTGGGTCGGATTCTTCACCCTTGCCACCTACGGCAACGCCGGCTGGTTGCGCGAGCAGGTGTGCATTTACATGTGCCCGTATGCGCGCTTCCAGAGTGTGATGTTCGACAAGGACACATTGATCGTTTCCTACGATCCGCGTCGCGGTGAAAGCCGCGGCCCGCGCAAGAAAGGAATCGACTACAAGGCTCAGGGCCTGGGCGATTGCATCGACTGCACCATGTGCGTCCAGGTCTGCCCCACCGGCATCGACATCCGCGACGGCCTGCAAATCGAGTGCATCGGTTGCGCTGCGTGCATCGACGCCTGCGACAGCATCATGGACAAGATGGATTACCCGCGCGGCCTGATCAGCTACACAACCGAGCACAACCTGTCCGGGCAAAAAACCCATAAACTGCGCCCGCGGCTGATCGGCTACGCGGCGGTGTTGCTGGCAATGATGGCGTTGCTGGCGGGGGCGTTCTTCATGCGTTCGCTGGTCGGTTTCGACGTCAGCAAGGACCGCGTGCTGTACCGCGAGAACGCCGAAGGACGGATCGAAAACGTCTACAGCCTGAAGATCATGAACAAGGATCAGCGCGACCACACCTACGTGCTGGAAGCCGCCGGTTTGCCGGACCTGAAGCTGCAAGGCAAACGCGAGATCAAGGTCGCCGCCGGCGAGATTTTCAGCCAGCCGGTCGAACTGTCCATCGCCCCGGAAAAACTGCCATCGAGCACCAACGAGGTGAAATTCATCCTCAAGGATGCCGATGACGAGAGCATCCACGTTGAAGCCAAGAGCCGGTTCATCGGCCCACAAATTCGTTGAGAGTAGTGATCATGCCCGCAGCAAACGCCGCAAGTCCCTGGTACAAGCACCTTTGGCCGTGGATCATCATCGCCATCCTCGCCTGCTCGGTGACGCTGACCCTGTCCATGGTGACGATCGCGGTGAACAACCCGGACAATCTGGTCAACGACAACTACTACGAGGCCGGCAAAGGCATCAACCGTTCGCTCGACCGCGAGTTGCTGGCGCAGACCCTGCTTTTGCGCGCCAGCGTGCACCTGGATGATGTGACCGGCGAAGTCGACCTGCGCCTGAGCGGCAACAGCCAACCGAAAACCCTGGAGCTGAACCTGATCTCGCCGACGCAGCCCGAGAAGGATCGCAAGATCACCCTCGCCCGCAGTGAAACCGAACAGGGCCGCTACATCGGCCAGTTGAGCGACAAGGTCGATGGCCGTCGCTTTGTCGAATTGCTGGGCACTCAGGACGACCACATCTGGCGCATGTTCGAAGAAGAACTGGTCAGCCATGACAAGGATCTGCTGCTGGGTGACGAACCGCTGCAGGGTGCGGAAGACCTGAAAAAGTAATAACTTGCGAATGCGATCAAATGTGGCGAGGGAGCTTGCTCCCGCTGGGGCGAGAAGCGCCCCCAACACCTGCAAACCGGTCCTTTCAGTCTTGGCGGGTTCGCCGACTTGCGACTGCTACGCAGCCGAGCGGGAGCAAGCTCCCTCGCCACAATGGTTTTCATGGCAACACACATGACCACGCCACTTCCCTGCTACCACTGCGCCCTGCCCGTCCCGGCCGGCAGCCGCTTCACCGCTGCCGTCCTCGGTGAAAACCGTGAGTTCTGCTGCCCGGGATGCCAGGCTGTGGCCGAAGCGATTGTCGCGGGTGGGCTGGAAAGCTATTACCAGCATCGCAGTGAAGCCTCGGCCAACCCCGAAGCGTTGCCGGTGCAGTTGGTGGATGAGCTGGCACTTTACGACCGCGCCGATGTGCAAAAGCCTTTCGTACGCCACGACGGCGAGCTCGCCGAAACCACCCTGTTGATGGAAGGCATCAGCTGCGCGGCGTGCGGCTGGCTGATCGAGAAGCACCTGCGTGGTTTGCCGGCGGTAGCGGAAGCGCGGCTGAACCTGTCCAACCATCGCCTGCATGTGCGCTGGGCCGATGCGCAATTGCCGCTGAGCCAGGTGCTCAGCGAACTGCGGCACATCGGTTACGCCGCTCACCCCTATCAGGCCGACCGCGCCAGCGAACAACTGGCCAGCGAAAACCGCCTGGCCCTGCGCCAACTCGGCGTCGCCGGGCTGCTGTGGTTCCAGGCGATGATGGCGACCATGGCAACCTGGCCGGAATTCAACATTGACCTCAGCCCCGAGCTGCACACCATCCTGCGCTGGGTCGCGCTGTTCCTCACCACACCGATCGTGTTCTACAGCTGCGCGCCGTTCTTCAAAGGCGCGATGCGCGATCTGCGCACCCGTCACCTGACCATGGACGTTTCGGTTTCGCTGGCGATTGGCAGTGCCTACATCGCCGGGATCTGGACTTCGATCACCGGGGTGGGCGAGCTGTATTTCGATGCTGTCGGCATGTTTGCGCTGTTCCTGCTCGCCGGGCGTTATCTGGAACGTCGCGCCCGGGAACGCACCGCCGCCGCCACAGCACAGCTTGTAAACCTATTGCCCGCCTCGTGCCTGCGTCTGAGTACTGACGGCCAGAGCGAGCGCATTCTGCTCAGCGAACTGCGCGTCGGTGATCAAGTGCTGGTGCATCCCGGCGCGATCCTCCCGGCCGACGGCAAGATCCTCGACGGCCAGTCGAGCATCGACGAGTCTCTATTGACCGGCGAGTACCTGCCGCAACCGCGAACGCACGGTGATGCTGTCACCGCTGGCACACTGAACGTCGAAGGCGCGCTGACCGTGGAAATCCTGGCGCTGGGCCAGGACACCCGACTGTCCGCCATCGTCCGCCTGCTGGACCGCGCTCAGGCCGAGAAGCCCCGACTGGCAGAGATCGCCGACCGCGCCGCGCAATGGTTCCTGCTGCTGACGCTCATCGCATCCGCCTGCATTGGCCTGCTTTGGTGGGAGCTGGACTCATCACGCGCCTTCTGGATTGTCCTGGCGATGCTCGTCGCAACCTGCCCGTGCGCCTTGTCCCTCGCCACGCCGACTGCCCTCACTGCCGCCACCGGCACGCTGCACAAGCTGGGTCTTTTGTTGACACGCGGCCATGTGCTGGAAGGCCTGAACCAGATCGACACGGTGATATTCGACAAGACCGGCACCCTCACCGAAGGGCGCCTGGCGCTGCGTTCGATCCGCCCCCTCGGCGCACTCGACAGCGATCAGTGCCTGAGCCTCGCCGCCGCCCTCGAAAACCGTTCCGAGCACCCGATCGCCCGTGCATTTGGCCGCGCGCCGCTGGCCGCCGAGGAAGTCCACAGCACACCGGGGCTGGGGCTTGAAGGTGTGGTCGGCGAGCAGCGCCTGCGCATCGGTCAACCGGGCTTTGTCTGTGAACTCAGTGACGCCGCCATACCGTTGATGCCCGATGAGGCCGGTCAGTGGCTGCTGCTTGGCGACCGTCAGGGGCCGCTGGCGTGGTTCGTCCTCGACGACCGTTTACGTGCCGACGCACCGGCGCTGCTCGCAGCCTGCAAGGCTCGCGGCTGGCGCACGTTGCTGCTGTCGGGTGACACCTCGCCGATGGTCGCCAGCGTCGCCGCCGAATTGGGCATCGACGAGGCCCGCGGCGGTTTGCGTCCGGACGACAAATTGCAGGTCCTGCAACAGCTGCACAAGGAAGGTCGCAAGGTGTTGATGCTCGGTGACGGGGTCAACGATGTACCAGTGCTGGCGGCCGCCGACATCAGCGTCGCCATGGGGTCGGCCACCGATCTGGCGAAAACCAGTGCCGACGCCGTGCTGCTGTCGAACCGCCTCGACGCGCTGGTGCAAGCCTTCAGCCTCGCCCGGCGCACCCGTCGGGTAATCATCGAGAACCTGCTGTGGGCCGGGCTGTACAATGGCCTCATGTTGCCGTTCGCCGCCCTCGGCTGGATCACGCCGGTGTGGGCCGCGGTCGGCATGTCGATCAGTTCGTTGACCGTGGTGCTGAACGCCCTGCGCCTGACTCGCCTGCCGAGCGCGCCGGCTGCCAGCGCCACGCCAGAAACCCGCCCGCTGTCGGCCTGAGCCGCGTGGGCATGGAGCCTTCCCATGCCAGCTCTCTACGTGATGATCCCGGCCGCGCTGCTGATCGTGGCCATCGCGGTCTACATCTTCTTCTGGGCGGTCGACAGCGGTCAGTACGACGACCTCGACGGCCCCGCCCACAGCATCCTGTTCGACGACCAGGACCCGAATCACACCGCGGCGGTCGATGAGGCCAGCGGCCATCCGGCCAAACCGGACGACAAGGCGCCCCCGCATGTTTGAGTTGGCGCCACTGCTGGTGTCTGCGGTGATCCTCGGCCTGCTCGGCGGCGGTCATTGCCTGGGCATGTGCGGCGGCTTGATGGGCGCGTTGACCCTGGCGATTCCCAAAGACCAACGCAGCCGGCGCTTTCGATTGCTGCTGGCCTACAACCTCGGGCGAATTCTCAGCTACGCCACTGCCGGCCTGCTGATCGGCCTGGCGGGTTGGGCGGTGGCGAACAGTCCGGCGGCGATGTTCATGCGCATACTCGCTGGATTGCTGCTGATTGCCATGGGGCTTTATCTCGCCGGTTGGTGGAGCGGCCTCACCCGCATCGAAAGCCTTGGTCGCGGACTGTGGCGGCATATCCAGCCCGTGGCCAACAAGCTGCTGCCAGTGTCGAGCGTTCCCCGCGCATTGTTGCTCGGCGCGCTCTGGGGCTGGCTGCCGTGCGGGCTGGTTTACAGCACGCTGCTGTGGTCAGCGAGCCAGGGTAATGCGCTCGATAGTGCGTTGTTGATGCTCGCGTTCGGCCTTGGAACCTGGCCGGTGTTGCTCGCCACCGGGCTCGCGGCGGAGCGTGTCACGGCGCTGTTGCGCAAACGCAGCGTGCGGATGGCCGGAGGACTGCTGGTCATGCTGTTTGGCATCTGGACCTTGCCGGGGCCGCATCAGCATTGGCTCATGGGGCACTGACCTGTGGCGAGGGAGCTTGCTCCCGCTGGACTGCGCAGCTGTCCCATCTTTAGGGCCGCTTCGCGCCCCAGCGGGAGCGAGCTCCCTCGCCACAAAAACCCGTCACAGCCACCCATTGCCGTTGATGCAAATCAAGATGCCCCAACGCCGCACCCCATAGACTTGCCCACACTGCCAGCCTATCCGGGGGAATGCCCGCATGATGCTCGACGCCATTCGTTGGGACACCGATCTGATCCGCCGTTATGACCTGGCGGGACCGCGCTACACCTCCTACCCGACCGCCGTGCAGTTCGACGGTCATGTCGGCACCTTCGACCTGTTCCATGCGCTGCGCGAAAGCCGCAAGGCCCTGCGCCCGTTGTCGCTGTATGTGCACGTGCCGTTCTGCGCGAACATTTGCTACTACTGCGCCTGCAACAAAGTCATCACCAAGGATCGCGGCCGTGCCCTGCCCTACCTGCAGCGCCTGGAGCAGGAAATCCAGCTGATTGCCTGCCACCTCGACCCGGCGCAAAAGGTCGAGCAACTGCACTTCGGCGGTGGCACGCCAACCTTTCTCAGCCATGACGAATTGCGCCAGCTAATGGCCCAGTTGCGCAAAAGCTTCAACTTGCTGGACGACGACACCGGCGACTACGGCATCGAGATCGACCCGCGCGAGGCCGACTGGTCGACCATGGGCCTGCTCCGTGAACTGGGATTCAATCGGGTCAGCATCGGTTTGCAAGACCTCGACCCGGCCGTACAACGGGCGGTGAATCGCCTGCAAAGCCTGGAAGAAACCCGGGCGGTAATCGACGCCGCAAGGACGCTGCAATTCCGTTCGATCAACATTGACCTGATCTATGGTTTGCCAAGGCAGACACCCGACAACTTCGCCCGCACGGTCGACGAAGTGATCAACCTGCAACCGGACCGGTTGTCGGTGTTCAACTACGCGCACTTGCCGGAGCGCTTCATGCCGCAACGGCGAATCAACAGCGACGAGCTGCCGATGCCGGCGCAGAAACTGGAGATGCTCCAGCGCACCATCGAACAACTGACCGCCGCCGGCTATCGCTACATCGGCATGGACCACTTCGCCCTGCCCGACGATGAACTGGCGATTGCCCAGGAAGAATCGACCCTGCAACGCAATTTCCAGGGCTACACCACCCACGGTCATTGCGATTTGATCGGGCTGGGCGTCTCGGCCATCAGCCAGATCGGCGACCTGTACTGCCAGAACAGCAGCGACCTGAATCAGTACCAGAACGCCCTGGCTTCCACGCAACTGGCGACCAACCGCGGCCTGCTGTGCAACGCCGATGACCGCGTCCGGCGGGCGGTGATTCAGCAACTGATTTGCAGTTTCAACGTGGAATTCGCCGAGATCGAGCAGGCCTTCAACATCGATTTTCGCGGCTACTTCGGCGAGTTGTGGCCACAGTTGCAAGGCATGGCCGAAGACGGGCTGATCGAACTGAACAATGAACGGATCAACGTACTGCCCGCCGGACGATTGCTGGTACGTTCGGTGTGCATGGTGTTCGATGCCTACCTGGAACAACAGAACCGCCAGCGGTTTTCGCGAGTGATCTAACGTTTCATCGCCCCTTCACCGCGATGTGACAAAACGGCACAGCGCTGGCCTGATCGTCTCCCCGTGAGTTACCCTTACGTCTTATGTGTGTTTTCCCACAAGGATTTAAGAAATGTCCGAGCCAGTAAAGCTGCGCGCTCATAGCCAGGCCCATTGCAAGGATTGCAGCCTGGCTCCCCTCTGCCTGCCACTTTCTCTGAATCTGGAAGACATGGATGCGCTGGACGAGATCGTTAAACGTGGCCGCCCGTTGAAAAAGGGCGAATTCCTGTTCCGCCAGGGCGACGTTTTCGATGCCGTTTATGCAGTACGCTCTGGCGCCCTGAAAACGTTCAGCCTCAGCGATGGCGGTGAAGAACAGCTCACCGGTTTCCATTTGCCGAGTGAACTGGTCGGCCTGTCGGGCATGGACACGGAAAAGCACCCGGTCTCGGCGCAGGCACTGGAAACCACCTCGGTCTGTGAAATTCCGTTCGAACGCCTCGACGAACTGGCGCTGCAACTGCCGCAATTGCGCCGTCAGCTGATGCGCGTGATGAGCCGCGAAATCCGCGACGATCAACAGATGATGTTGCTGCTGTCGAAAAAAACCGCCGACGAGCGCATTGCCACGTTCCTGGTCAACCTGTCGGCGCGCTTCCGCGCTCGCGGCTTCTCGGCCAATCAGTTCCGCCTGAGCATGTCGCGCAACGAAATCGGTAACTACCTGGGCCTGGCGGTGGAAACCGTGTCGCGGGTGTTCACACGCTTCCAGCAGAACGAACTGATCGCCGCCGAAGGCAAGGAAATCCATATCCTTGACCCGATCCAGCTCTGCGCCCTGGCCGGTGGCTCGATCGAAGGCTGAATCCGACGTTCGCGGCTGAGCGAAACGGTTCAGCCGCCGGTATACTGCGACGTTTGCAGCCTGCCAGGACAACTCGACGATGGTCTTCGACTCCTTCGACATCAAATCCCTGATCCGCCCTGTGATCGACTTCCCGAAACCGGGCGTCATCTTTCGCGACATCACCCCGCTGTTCCAGTCGCCCACCGCCCTGCGCCTGGTGATGGACAGCTTTGCCCACCGTTACGTCGAGGCTGACTTCACGCACATCGGTGCCATGGATGCCCGTGGTTTCCTGATCGGTTCGGTGCTGGCCTATCAGTTGAACAAGCCGCTGGTGCTGTTCCGCAAGCAAGGCAAACTGCCGGCCGACGTGCTGGCCGAGGGTTATGCGACGGAGTACGGCGAAGCCTTCCTTGAAGTGCACGCCGACAGTCTTTGCGAAGGCGATTCGGTGGTGATGTTCGATGATTTGATCGCCACCGGCGGCACGCTGATTGCGGCGGCGAATCTGATTCGACGCATGGGGGCGCGGGTGCATGAAGCGGCGGCGATTATTGATTTGCCGGAGTTGGGTGGGTCGCAACGGCTGGAGGATATGGGGATTCCTACTTTCTGTCTGACGCAGTTTGCGTTGAGCGATCAGTAAGCGGCGCCTTCACCGACGCCATCGCGGGCAAGCCCGCTCCCACAGGTTCTGTGGCGTTTACAGATTTTGTGAACAAAGCTGAACACTGTGGGAGCGGGCTTGCCCGCGATGAGGCCAGCCGCCACACCACCCACTACAACCCCATCTGCTTGCTGATGATCTCGTTCATCACTTCCCGCGTCCCGCCACCAATCGACAAGATGCGATTGTCGCGGTACAGCCGCTCCACCAGACTTTCACGCATATACCCCAAGCCCCCCAGAATCTGCACCGCATCCGTGGTAATCCGATCCGCCGTGTCCGTCGCAAAATTCTTGGCCATGGAAATCTCCTTGATCACACTCTGCCCGGCAGCCATTTTCGCCGCCTGCCGGTAGGTGAATTCCCGTGACACTTCCAGCGCCGTTGCCATTTCCGCAAGGCGATGCTTGAGCACCTGAAATTTGCCGATGGGTTTGCCGAACGCCTCGCGCTGACGCGCCCACTTCAGGCTTTCCTCCAGCGCCAGTTGCGCGGTCATGTTGGCCATCAGCGCCAAGGCCAGGCGTTCACTCTGGAAGTTGCCCATGATGCAGGCGAAGCCCATGTTTTCGGCGCCGATCAGATTGCCTTCAGGTACTCGGCAATCATCGAAGAACAACTCGGCCGTGTCCGACGCCCACCAGCCCATTTTCTTCAATTGGCGGCCGACGGTGAAACCCGGCGTGCCCTTCTCGATCAGCAACAGGCTGATGCCACCAAATCCGGGCGCGCCGGTACGCACCGCGACGGTGTAGTAATCCGCGCGCACGCCACTGGTGATAAAAGTTTTGCTGCCGCTGACCCGGTAGAAGTCGCCGTCGCGCACGGCGCGGGTTTGCAGGTTGGCCACATCGGAGCCGCCACTGGGCTCGGTCACGGCCAGTGCGCTGATCTTCTCGCCGGCGAGTACGGGCGGCACGACGCGATCCCGGACCTCGGGCCTGGCCCATTTGAGGATCGGCGGCAGGCCGATGTCCAGCGAGCCGAGCCCCGCTACCAACCCGCCGGAGCCGCAGCGCATCAACTCTTCGCTGGCGGCGATCTTGGCGAACAGATCACCTTCGTGGCTGCCGCCCAGGGCTTCGGGGTAACCGATCCCCAGAATCCCTGCCGCACCGGCCTTGAGGTAAAGCTCGCGGGGAAAGCTTTCAGCTTCTTCCCACTGGTCGATGTCCGGAAGAATCTCGCGCTCGACGAAACGTCTGACGCTGTCACGGACCAATTGGTGGCTGGGGTCGAAGTATTCCTGAAAGGCAGGCATCGGCGAACTCCACTGAAGGGTTCAGCGAAGTTAACCGAGCGTTTGCTTGGTTTTCAACAGGATTGTGTGAACGAGGTAAACCGAGGTGTTCCCTTCGCGGGCAAGCCTCGCTCCTACAGGGATCATATATTCCCGTAGGAGCGAGGCTTGCCCGCGAAGGCGTCCGCCCAGCCACTACACATTACAAAGCTATCGGCTTACGCCCCGCAAACGAATGCGCCAACGTCCCGCCATCCACCAATTCCAACTCACCACCCAACGGCACGCCGTGGGCAATGCGCGAGGCGATCAGACCTTTGTTGCTCAGCAACTGCGCGATGTAATGCGCCGTGGCTTCACCTTCAACCGTCGGGTTGGTGGCCAGGATGACTTCAGTAAACGTGCCCGCCTCTTCTATCCGCGCCAGCAACTGCGGAATCCCGATGGCTTCCGGCCCTAGCCCATCAAGCGGAGACAGATGGCCCTTGAGCACGAAATAACGCCCCCGGAAACCGGTCTGCTCCACCGCGTAGACATCCATCGGTCCTTCCACCACACACAGCAAGGTGTCGTCGCGACGGGTATCGGCACATTGCGGGCACAGGTCGTCTTCGGTCAGCGTGCGGCACAACCGGCAGTGGCCCACCCCTTCCATGGCCTGGCTCAACGCCGACGCCAGGCGCGAGCCACCGCTGCGATCACGTTCGAGCAGCTGCAAGGCCATGCGCTGGGCAGTTTTCTGACCCACACCTGGCAAAATTCGCAGGGCATCGATCAGTTGGCGAATCAAAGGGCTGAAGCTCATGGGGAAACGTCCGACAAAACAACGAGACGCGGTTTATACCCGCGCCTCGTATGAGCGTCAATTATTCAGTCCTGAGCGACCCGCACCACCAGTTTGCCGAAGTTGCGTCCTTCCAGCAGACCGATGAACGCCTCGGGTGCGTTCTCCAGACCATCAACAACGTCTTCACGGAATTTCACCTTGCCGTCTCGCACCCACGGCGCCATGGCGCTGACAAACTCCGGCTGGCGATCACCGTAGTCATCAAACACGATGAAACCCTGGATGCGCACACGTTTGGTCAGCAAGGTTCGCTGCAATTGCGGCAGGCGATCCGGGCCGGTCGGGGCTTCGTGGGCGTTGTACGACGCGATCAAACCGCAAAGCGGAATGCGAGCCTTGGGGTTGAGCAACGGCACCACCGCGTCGAATACCTTGCCGCCGACGTTCTCGTAATAGATGTCGACGCCCTTTGGACAGGCCTGCGCCAGTTCATCGGCGAAATTCGAGCTCTTGTGATCGATGCAGGCATCGAAGCCCAACTCATCCACCACATAACGGCACTTGTCCGCGCCGCCCGCAACACCGACCACACGCAGGCCCTTGATCTTCGCCACCTGGCCGACCACCGAACCCACAGCGCCGGACGCCGCAGCGACCACCAGGGTTTCGCCGGATTGGGGTTGGCCGATGTCCATCAACCCCATGTAAGCGGTCATCCCGGGCATGCCGAGCACGCCCAGCGCCATCGACGGGCTCGGCAGCCCGGACGGCACGGGAATGATGTTGCGACCGTCGCTGATGCTGTGGCTCTGCCACCCGGTAGCGCCGACGACCAGATCACCTTCATGAAACTTGGGATTCATCGAACGCTCGACCCGGCTGACAGCCCCGCCGGTCATCACCTCGTCGATTTCTACCGGCGCCGCGTAGGACGGTGCATCACTCATGCGCCCGCGCATGTAAGGGTCCAGTGACAGAAAAAGGGTCTTGAGCAGTACCTGACCATCGGCCAGGTCCGGCAGCGCTTCCCTTTCCAGGCGGAAATTCTCTGGCGTCGGCGCGCCAACCGGGCGGGACGCCAGGACGATACGTTGGTTGAGGGTCAATGCTTCAGGCATGTGAGCGTCTCCTTTGATCGATGAATTCAGAGGTATAGGGGAGCAGACCTTTGTGGCGGTTTCGCGTTCGATGTTTCTGCTTTTCATTGTGGCGAGGGAGCTTGCTCCCGCTAGGTCGCGGGGCGGCCTCAAAAAGGGACTGCTACGCAGCCCAACGGGAGCAAGCTCCCTCGCCACAGGTTTTAACTAGCCACAAACAAAAATGCCAGGCGCGATGCCTGGCATTTTTTTGTAGCTCATCCGACGCGCCTTGGCGAATCAGAATGGCAGTTTCATGCCCGGAGGCAATTGCATGCCAGCGGTCATGCCGGACATTTTGTCCTGGCTGTTGGCTTCGATCTTGCGCACGGCATCGTTGACGGCGGCGGCCAATACCGCTTCCAGCATTTCCCTGTCGTCTTCGCTCAGGCCTTCAAACATGGTTGGGTCGATGGTCACGCGCTTGACGTCGTGACGACCGGTCATCACCACGCTGACCACGCCGCCGCCCGCTACACCGGTGACTTCGGCGTTGGCCAGTTCTTCCTGCATCTTGGCCATTTTTTCCTGCATCTGCTGCGCCTGCTTCATCAGGCCGGCCATGCCACCTTTCATCATGGGAATCACCTCAAAGTACTTGGATAAAAACAGCGCCCGGCCCTTGCGGCCGGACGCCTTCAGTTATTAACCCTGACTGGCCAGGGCTTCGACAGGTTCAATAGTATCGTTACGGACCACCGCACCGAACTGCTGCATCATTTGCTGGATGAACGGATCACCGTGGATCGATTCCTCGGCCTCCCGCTGACGGTTTGCTCGACGCCGGAACGCGGCCTGGGCCGGGGTTTCCTGCTCGGGCTTGATCAGCTCCATGCTCAGGGTCAGCGTGCGCCCGTGAAACTGGTTCAACGCATCGTTGAGACGACGCTGCTGGGTCGCGTTGAACAAGGCGCTGTGGGCCGGGTCCAGGTGCATCAGCCAATGGTCGCCGTCCACCGAGATCAGCGTGCAGTTGGCGGCGATGCTGCCGGTCATGCCGGAAATCGGCAGTTTCGGGAACAGCTCCAGCCATTGCAGGGCCAGACCCGTGGCGGGCATGGCGGCCGGTTCAGGCTCGGGCTCCGGCGCTGGCTCGGCGGTATGTTCGCTGGCCAGTTCGTCGAGGTAGCTGTAAGCCGAATCCATGTCCGGCTCGATGTAATCTTCGTCCAGCGGCGGCTCGTCGTCGGGGTCAATGCCGGGTGTAGCGGCGTCGACGTCGGCGACGGACGGTTCCGGGATTGGCGCAGCGGCCCACTCCGTCGCGTCCGGCACAACGCTGTCAGGCGTCGGCAACGGCATCGGGGGCAATTCGGGTTGTTCGCTGGCTGTTTCCAGCACCGGCTCGACGGCTGGCTGCTGAACGACTTCGGGCTCTACCGGGTCGTTCCATGGCAGATCGACGACGGCTTCAACCGCGACTGGCTCGGGCGCGACAACCGGTTCAGGCACGACAACGGGAGCGACCCGCTCAGGCTCTGGTGCGGGAACTGGAGCAGGAACTGGCGCAACAACCGCAGCGACCGGTGCAACTGCCGCAGCGACTACCGGCGCAACAACCGGCGCGGCAGCCACTGAGTTTGCGGAATCAACTGTGGCCTGGCTGATCCCCACTGGCTTTAGCGGTTGCCTCGGTGCGTCTTCGGTGTCTGCGGGCCGGAACGCCAGCATTCGCAGCAGGACCATTTCAAAACCACCGCGCGGGTCTGGCGCCAGCGGCAAATCGCGGCGGCCGATCAGGCCCATCTGGTAGTAGAACTGCACGTCTTCGGCCGGCAAGGCCTGGGCCAGCGCCAACACCCGATCACGGTCGCCGTGACCATTGTCGACACCTTCAGGCAAGGCCTGGGCGATGGCGACACGGTGCAGCACGTTAAGAATTTCCGAGAGCACGCCGTTCCAGTCCGGGCCTTGTTCGGCCAGATGACGGACGGCTTCGAGCAACGCCTTGGCGTCGCCTTCGATCAGCGCATGCAGAACATCGTAAACCTGACCGTGATCGAGCGTCCCGAGCATTGCCCGCACGTCGGAGGCCATGACTTTGCCCTCACCGAAGGCAATCGCCTGGTCGGTCAGGCTCATGGCGTCGCGCATCGAACCGTCGGCGGCGCGGCCCAATAGCCACAGCGCGTCGTCTTCGAACGGCACGTTCTCGACACTCAGCACGTGGGTCAAATGCTCGACCACGCGTTCCGGGGTCATGTTTTTCAGGGAGAACTGCAGGCACCGCGACAAAATAGTTGCAGGAAGTTTCTGCGGATCAGTCGTCGCCAGAATGAATTTGACGTAGGGCGGTGGCTCTTCGAGGGTTTTCAGCAGCGCATTGAAGGAATGGCTGGAGAGCATGTGCACTTCGTCGATCAGGTAGACCTTGAAGCGCCCGCGGCTCGGGGCGTACTGCACGTTGTCGAGCAGCTCGCGGGTGTCCTCGACCTTGGTCCGGCTCGCGGCGTCGATCTCGATCAGGTCGACGAAGCGACCTTCATCGATCTCGCGGCACACCGAGCACTCGCCACAGGGCGTCGAAGTGATACCTGTTTCACAGTTCAGGCATTTGGCGATGATCCGCGCGATGGTGGTCTTGCCGACCCCGCGCGTCCCGGTAAACAGGTAGGCGTGGTGCAGCCGCTGGCTGTCCAAGGCATTGATCAGAGCCTTGAGCACATGGGTCTGGCCGACCATTTCGCGGAACGAGCGCGGACGCCATTTACGTGCAAGAACCTGATAACTCATCGAAAACCGTCGCAACGAAGGAACAGAAGCGGCTAATGCTAGCGGAGCAAGGCCAAAATTGCATCCGGCGCGCTCGTCTAATCTGGCTAAGATGCTCTTTGGGGGTATTTATCGGAGTGTTTATGCGGCTGGCCTTGGGGGCACTGCTGTTGATCAGCCTGAACAGCGCTGCCACCGAAGCGCCGTTGCGTTTCGTGATGCCCGACAGCTGGGCGATGCCGATGGTGCAACTGGAACGCGGCCGGCCAACACAGGGCATCCTGCATGATGTGATGGTCAGCCTCGCCACCCAGGTCGGCGTTCCGGCCGAATTTCACGTGCTGCCCCGGGCGCGGGTGCAAGGCGCGATGGAACACGGCGAGGTCGATGTTCGCTGCTATGCCGCGCAGTCGTGGCTGCCCAATCCCGGGGACTACCTCTGGAGCATTCCGCTATGGACTCAGCCCGACGTGCTGATCAGCCGGAAACAACCGGAGATCGCGGTGACTCCGGCAAACTTGCCGCGACAAACCATCGGTACGGTGCTCGGTTACAGCTACCCGGCCCTGCAACCACTGTTCGACGCCGGCCGCCTGATTCGCGAAGACGCGCGCAACCAGGATCAAGTGCTGGAAAAGCTTCTGGCCGGACGTTATCGCTATGCCGTGAGCAACCAGTGGACGCTGGACTGGTTCAATCAACGCTTGCTGCCTGACGGGCAACTGCAAGGCGTGGCGGTGTTGCAGGAGCAGAGTGTCGGTTGCTACGTGCGCAATGATCCGAAAGTGCCAGCGCAACGAATTCTGCGCACCCTGCTGAGGATGAAAATGTCCGGGGAGATCGATGACATTATCCGGCTTTATGTCGGCAAACCGTAAACCTGTGGGAGCGGGCTTGCTCGCGAAGGCGTCAGTACAGTCAACATTGATGTTGAATGTTAAGACGCCTTCGCGAGCAAGCCCGCTCCACACATTTGATCTTCATATGCCCGACAAACGAGGTCAGGCTGTTTGATCGAGCCCCCGCCATTGCAGCGGCGCCACAAACCCTTCGACCCAGCCCGGCACCTCCGCCGCCGGCATCGGTCGAGCGATGAAATAGCCCTGGGCAACGTCGCACCCCAGCTGCAACAACAGCTCACCGTGCTCGATGCTTTCCAGCCCCTCGGCGATCACCTGTCGGCCAAACGCCCGGGCCAGGCCAATGACCGCCGTGGTCAGGGCCAGGTCATCGTGATCATGCAGAATGTCGCGGATAAACGACTTGTCGATCTTGATGGTCTGGGTGCGCAAGCGCTTGAGGTAGCTCAGCGATGAATACCCTGTGCCAAAGTCGCCCAATGAAAACTGCACCCCAAGTGCCTGGCAGGCCTGCAGACAGGCGCTGACATGCTGGATATTTTCGATGGCCACGGACTCGACGATTTCCAGGTCGAGCATCTGCGGCGCGACCCGAGCATGCCGGGCGAGCACCTGCCTGAGGCGGTCAACGAAATCCACCCGCTGAAAATGCCGGGCGGCAATGTTGACGCTGATCGGCCAGCCCTGCCCCGCTTGCTGCCAACGGTCCAACTGTAACAACACCTGATCCATCACCCATTCACCGATATCGATGATCAGATCCGTTTCTTCCACCAACGGCAGAAACTCTCGGGCCGACACCGTGCCGTCTCGCGGGTGCTCCCAGCGCAACAGCGCCTCGAAGCCGACGACAACACCATGACGCATATTGACCTTGGGCTGGAAATACAGGCGCAACTCACCGGCGGCCAGCGCCTGGCGTACCCGTTCGACGGTCTGGTGAGTGGCCTTGACCTCTTGATCCCGGAACACATCGAACAAATGAAAACGATTGCGCCCGCTCTGTTTGGCCACGTACATGGCCTGATCGGCGTGACGCAACAAGGTTTCGGCATCTTCGTTGTCGTGGGGAAACAGGGTGACGCCGATGCTGGCATACACATTCAGGACTTTGCCCTGCAGCGCGTACGGGGCGGAAATCGCCCCCAGCACACGGTTCAGTGCTGCACGCAACTCCGGCACATCATGCACATAACGCAACACCAGCACGAACTCGTCACCGGCCAGCCGCGCCACCACATCCTCACCACGTACGATGTCGCGCAAACGCCTGGCCACTTCCACCAGCAGCAAATCGCCACTGGCATGCCCGTAGCCGTCGTTGACCGCTTTAAAGCCGTCGAGGTCGAGCATGCACACTGCCAGCGGAATGTTTTCCTGACGGGAGAAAGCTAGCGCCTGATCCAGCAAATCCGAGAGAAACGCGCGGTTGGGCAACCCGGTCAACACGTCATGGCCGACCCGCCATTGCAAGGAATGCAGCAGTTGGCGCTTTTCGCTGATGTCGAAACGAATTGCCAGGTAACGGTGGATCCGCCCGGTGGCGTCATCCAGCACTGGCACCAGGGTGCTTTCGACCCAATACAGACGGCCATCCTTGGCGCGATTGCAGATTTCGCCCTTCCAGACATTGCCCAACGCAATGGTGCGCCACATCCCGGCAAAGAAATCAGCGGAGTGCAGGCCGGAGTTGAGCAGGCGATGGTTCTGTCCGAGCAGTTCATCGCGGCTATAGCCGGACACAGCGCAAAACTGATCGTTGACGTAGGTAATCCGGCCGGTCAGATCGGTCTCGGAAAAAATGGCGGCGGCATCAACGGCCCTGCGGTATTTCTCATCCATGAGTAAAGCTCAATGTCGCTAGCGGTGGTACCGCTCGACCAGCGCACAATGCCCGGAAGAGATGTTTTGAATCGTACTGCGCAGAGCCACGTGATCACTCCATTTACAGCGATTGATGGCCCATTGGCAGCCGAAGATCAACTAGGCTCAAAGACCCTGATAAAGGGCAGCAACAACGATTTCGGTAACATTTTGCACGGCCTCAGGATCGCTTTAGCGCTCCGCATACCGCCCGCAGAAGCGCAATGCTGGCTCTTCCATATCTGCCGAACTTCCGAAAACAGATCACCGAATACCCCTTTGGATCGGCGATTCTACGAAATGCATCACATTTTGCAAAGCAAGGTGATGGATCATGCGGTTGTCTAATGTAAAAATCTATCGTTAAGTTCTTGATTCTAAATGGGAATTGAGCGATGCAAATTTCAAGTTTGGGTCCAGCCATCCGGCGTTACCGCAAGGTCGCGGGGCTTACTCAGGCTGAACTCGGCGAAAAAACCGGTTTTGACCCCAAAACCATCAGCCGCTTCGAAACCGGCACCTACACCCCCAGCGTGGAAGCCCTGTTCCTGTTTGCCGACGTGTTGGGCGTGAAGCTGAAAGCCTTTTTCGCAGATTTGGGCGACGAAGATGAACAGCGGGCGTACCTGTTCGCAGTCATACATAAAGCCACCCCGAAGGATCTGGGAAAGCTGATTGCAGCGGTTGACCAGGCCTTGTCCAAGCCTTAGTGGCAGAAATGAAAAAAGGAGGCCGACTTGTCGTGGTTCGACAGGTCGGCCTCCTTTTTTTGCGCCGTTTTCAAAAACGGAAACGACGAAAATCCGCCTTGAACAAGATCCATGGCAGAACAATAAAACGGTATTTTTGATGGATAACGCGAGAGAAGGCTCGCGGGGCGTTATGGAGGCAACCCCACCAGCCACACCCCGGCACACAATGTTCCCGCTGTGGCTGCTTCCTTCCGGATCTGACCAGGTTCACGGGTAATCGTTGCGGGGGGACCGATGGGATCACCATAACGACGCTCACCTGACGGCGAGCCGCGCCATTGTACCTGTCTGAGACGAAGTTACAACCGTTCGGGCGGATTAAAAAATATGAACGGCTTCAAGGACATGCAGTACGCCTGAAAATCTTATTGCGCCAACACCTCATCCGCCCTGCCGCCCTCCTGCTGGATCACCAGGTGAATGAAGTGCAACTTGGCGATCACCGCCGGCGGCAGGACGAACGGGTAGAAATCCGGCTGACCCATGCTGCGCGACAGTTCGTTGAGCATGCCGGCCAGTTCGATCCAGGCATTGACGAAGGACAGGAACGCCGCGCCGCCCGGATGCTGCGGATCGTAGAGCGTTGTGGACGGAAATGGCTGGAAGTCGAAATCCATTTCCCTCGCGCTCATGCCGAATCCGAGGGCAGTGTCTACCGCATCCATCATGTGCAGGTAGTGCGCCCAGGTTTCCGCCCAGTCTTCCCACGGATGCATGGTGGCGTAGGCGCTGACGAAGTGTTGCTGCCAGTCGAGCGGCGCGCCTTGCTGGTAATGGCGATCCAGGGCATCGGCATAACTCGCGCGCTCGTCACCAAACAGGTTGCGAAACGGCTCCAGCCACGGGCTGTTGGCAATCAGCCGATCCCAATAATAGTGCCCGACCTCATGGCGAAAGTGCCCGAGCAAGGTGCGATACGGTTCGCGCATTTGCACCCGGACCTGCTCGCGGTGGGCGTCGTCGGCTTCCTTGATATCGAGGGTGATCAGGCCGTTGGCATGGCCGGTGGTCGGTGGTTTGCCTTCGAGGTCGACACCAATGAAATCGAAGGCCAGGCCGGTCTCTTCGTCCACGGTCTTGGGGATGACCTGCAAACCCAGGCTGACTAACTGCGCGACCAGGCGACGCTTGGCAGTCTCGACCTTGCGCCAGCGTTCGTGATTCTCAGGAATCGATAAATCAGGAATGGTGCGATTCAGGCTACAGGCGAGACACAACGCATCATGGTCGTTGGCGGGCAACAGCCAGTTGCACGCGGCAGGGGAATCGAGATTGGCGCAGCGGCGGAACACACCGGCGTCGGGATCGGCGCCCAGAACCCAGGTGTCCGCCTGCAAGCCGGGTTGCAGCGACGACAAACGACTGTGTTCAGGCTGATAACCCAACGCCGCCGAACAGGCCAGGCACTGGCTATTACGAAAGAACAGCGACTGCCCACAGCGGCAATGCCAGACCTTGCTGTTGCGCGAACGCTCGCCGATGAAGGGCGCGGCAATGCGCGAGCTGAGCTGTTCGAAGAAGCGGTGCATGGCGATCTCCCTGGGGCTTGCCAAGACTAGATCATTGTCGCGCGAAGATCGTTCCGTATTCTTTGTGACGAGGGAGCTTGCTCCCGCTGGGGCGCGAAGCGGCCCCAAAAAATGGGACTGCTACGCAGTCCAGCGGGAGCAAGCTCCCTCGCCACAGGTTTTGTGTCAGATCGAGACGCCTTGTTTTTTCAGGAAATCGACAAACGCTTCTTCATCGAGAACCTTCAACCCCAGCTCATTAGCCTTGGCCAACTTCGAACCGGCACCCGGCCCGGCCACTACGCAATGGGTCTTGGCCGACACCGATCCGGCCACCTTGGCGCCGAGGCTTTCGAGTTTGTCCTTGGCGACGTCGCGGCTCATCAATTCCAGCGAGCCGGTCAGCACCCAGGTCTGTCCGGCCAGCGGCAGTCCTTCGACGACCTTCTTCTCGCTCTGCCAGTGCATGCCGAAATCGCGCAGCTGCTTTTCAGCGGCCTCAGCGATCAGGCGATTGTCCGCAACCGCAAAAAACTCGCGGACCGAATTGGCCTGTTTCTCCGGCAGCGCCTGACGCATGTCCAGCCAGTCAGCGCCGAACACGCCTTCCAGCGAACCGAACTTGTCCGCCAGTTTCTGCGCCCCGCCCGGCCCGACCGAAGGAATGTGCAACTTGTCGAGGAAACCGCCCAGCGTGGTGCTCGCCGCAAACTCGGCGCCCAGGTCGCCCTGATCCTGAATCTGCAGACCATGCTTGAGCAGATCCGCGATCACCTGTTGGTTATGCGCATCTTCAAAGAAGCTGTGAATCTCGTGAGCCACTTCCAGACCGACATCCGGCAAGTACGTGAGCACCTGCGGTAATGCTTGCTGAACCCGCTCCAGCGAACCGAGAGAGCGCGCCAGGACCTTGGCCGTCTCCTCACCGACATCGGGAATGCCCAGGGCGTAGATAAACCGGGCAAGGCTCGGTTTTTTACTGTCTTCGATGGCGCTGAGCAGCTTCTTGCTCGACAGCTCGGCAAACCCCTCCAGATCGACAATGTCGTCAAACTTCAACGCATAAAGATCGGCCGGAGAACTCACCAGGCCTTCATCGACCAGTTGCTCGACGCTTTTATCGCCTAGCCCCTCAATGTCCATCGCGCGACGCGAGACAAAGTGAATGATTGCCTGCTTGAGTTGCGCACCGCAGGCGAGTCGCCCGACGCAGCGATACACCGCGCCTTCACTGACGGTCTCGCGCCCCTTGCTGCGCTTGACCAGCTGCGTGCGTTCGACATGGGAACCACAAACCGGGCACTTCTGCGGAATCTGCACCGGACGCGCATCATCCGGACGGCGCTCCATGACCACTTGCACCACTTGCGGAATCACATCGCCCGCACGGCGGATGATCACAGTGTCGCCGATCATCAGGCCCAGACGCGCGACTTCGTCCATGTTGTGCAACGTCGCATTGGCCACGGTGACGCCCGCCACCTTGACCGGCTTCAAGCGCGCCACGGGGGTTACCGCACCGGTACGACCGACCTGGAATTCCACATCGAGCAACTCGGTGAGTTCTTCCATGGCCGGAAACTTGTGGGCAATCGCCCAACGCGGCTCGCGAGCGCGGAAACCCAGTTCACGCTGGGAGGCGATGCTGTTGACCTTGAACACCACGCCGTCGATTTCATAGGCCAGCCCGTTGCGGCGCTCGCCGATATCGCGGTAGTAATCCAGGCACTCATCGATACCGTGCGCCAGTTTCAGCTCGCGACTGATGGGCATGCCCCACGCCTGAAGCTGCTTCAGATTGCCGATGTGCGTGTCGGCAATGTCCGCCGAAACCTGGCCGATGCCGTAGCAGCAGAACTCCAGCGGGCGGTTGGCAGTGATCTTCGAATCCAGCTGGCGCAAACTGCCCGCCGCCGCGTTGCGCGGGTTGGCGAAGGTCTTGCCGCCGACTTCCAGCTGCGTGGCGTTGAGCCGTTCGAAACCCGCTTTGGACATGAACACTTCGCCGCGCACTTCGAGGGTCGCCGGCCAGCCGCTGCCTTGCAGTTTGAGCGGGATGTTGCGCACCGTGCGCACGTTGACGCTGATGTCTTCGCCAGTGGTGCCATCGCCGCGAGTCGCGCCACGCACCAGCACACCATCCTGATAAAGCAGGCTGACGGCCAGGCCATCGAGCTTCGGTTCGCAGCTGTATTCCACCGCCGCCCCGCCGCCGAACAAGTCGCCGGCCGGCAGGTCCAGACCTTCCGTCACACGGCGATCGAACTCGCGCATGTCGGTTTCTTCGAAGGCGTTGCCGAGGCTGAGCATCGGCACTTCGTGACGCACCTGAGTGAATGCCGACAGCGCCGCGCTGCCGACGCGCTGGGTCGGCGAGTCGCTGGTGATGAGGTCGGGGTTGGCCGCTTCAAGGGTCTTGAGCTCATGGAACAACCGGTCATATTCAGCGTCCGGAATACTCGGCTCGTCCATCACGTGGTAGCGATAGTTGTGCTGATCCAGCTCAGCGCGCAGCTCTAGAATGCGGGTTTTGGCGGCGGTCATGGGTGTTCTCTCATAAAGCAAAAGAGCAGCCGAGGCTGCTCAATCTTTTAAATACGGTAGCTTAAAGCTATGGACACTGTGGCGAGGGAGCTTGCTCCCGTTCGGCGGCGAAGCCGTCGTAAAACTGGTAAATGCGGTGTTGCTGCCTGAATGGGGACCGCTTCGCAGCCCAGCGGGAGCAAGCTCCCTCGCCACAGCAAGCTCCCTTGCCACAAGAGCCCGCCCCGTCATTCGATTTAGCGCTTCTGGGTCAGTGCACGACGTTCGAATTCTACGATGCGCTGACGGTAATGCTCGATCGTCTGCGCAGTCAGTACGCTGCGCTGGTCATCCTTCAGTTCGCCATTCAGCTCCTGGGACAACTTGCGTGCTGCAGCCACCATCACATCAAAAGCCTGCTTCGGATGACGCGGGCCCGGCAGACCGAGGAAGAAACTCACGGCCGGGGTGCTGAAGTGGTCGATGTCGTCCAGATCGAAGATGCCCGGCTTGACCGCATTGGCCATGGAGAACAGGACTTCGCCATTGCCGGCCATGCTTTCGTGGCGGTGGAAGATGTCCATTTCGCCGAAACGCAGACCGCTTTCCAGAATGTTCTGCAACAGCGCAGGGCCTTTGAAACCGGCAGCGTCGCGGCAGATCACGCTGATCACAAGCACTTCTTCGGCTTGCGGTTGTTCCTTGTCGCTGACCGAAGGCGAGGCCTTGGTGTCATCCGGGAAATCGTCGTCACGGCTGCTGAAGCTCGGGCCGCCGTCCAGATCCAGGCTGAGGTTCATGTCGCCTTGCGACGGTTCGCCATGGCCACGCTTGCCGCGCTTGGAACCCGACTCACGCGGTTCACGGGCAGGCATGCTCACCGACGGCAAGTCGTGCTCGTCCAGTTGCGGTTCTTTGTGGGTATCCAGGACGCGGGGCGGGCCCAACAGCTCGGCGCTGGTGTCCTCGTCCGGCAAATTGGACAGACTCCGGTCAAGACGGAATTTCAGTTTTCCCTTGCCGCCGCGCATGCGACGCCAGCCATCGAAAAGAATACCGGCAATGACAATAATGCCGATGACGATCAGCCACTCGCGCAGACCGATTTCCATTTAATCCCGTGCCTCTATAAAAAATGCTGAAAAATAAGGGGTTTACAACTCGCAAACCGCTTTAAAACGTGGCGCCAACTCTATGTTCTGACAGGCGTTTTGCCCACGTATACGAAAAATTGACATTAAACTAGCACGACCAAAGGCAACTTTACACCGTCTGTCACAATGGCTTGCGCGAATATGTCGATTGGCCAGCAAGTAGAGGGAGGTAAAAAAGTCGTACAGACTAAAAATACCCGCCTTACAAGCGCTGGCTCAGGCCTCCACCATCGCCATCGCCTCCTCGACATCCACTGCCACCAGACGCGAGCATCCCGGTTCGTGCATCGTCACCCCCATCAATTGTTCGGCCATTTCCATGGCGATCTTGTTGTGGGTGATATAGATGAACTGCACCGTCTGCGACATCTCTTTCACCAGCCGTGCGTAGCGTCCAACGTTAGCGTCATCCAGTGGCGCATCAACTTCATCGAGCATGCAGAACGGCGCCGGATTCAACTTGAAGATCGCAAAAACCAGGGCCAATGCGGTCAGGGCTTTTTCGCCGCCGGAGAGCAAATGGATGGTGCTGTTCTTCTTTCCGGGCGGCTGCGCCATGATCGTCACCCCTGTATCGAGTAGATCTTCGCCCGTCAGTTCCAAATACGCGCGACCTCCACCGAAAACTTTTGGGAAAAGCGCCTGTAAACCGCCATTGATCTGATCAAAGGTGTCTTTGAAACGATTCCGGGTTTCCTTGTCGATCTTGCGAATCACGTTCTCGAGCGTGTCCAGCGCTTCCACCAGATCGTCGTTCTGCGCATCCAGATAACGTTTACGCTCTGATTGTTGCTGATATTCGTCGATGGCCGCGAGGTTGATCGCACCGAGGCGCTGAATGCGTGCGGCAATGCGCTCGAGTTCTTCTTCCGCGTCCTTCTCGCTGGCTTCGGTCGTCAGCGTGGCGAGCACACCGTGCAGGTCGTAGCCGTCTTCCAGCAACTGATCTTCCAGGGTCTTGCGGCGCACGGTCAGGGCTTGCCATTCCATGCGTTGCGTTTCCATCTGGCCACGAATCAACTGCGATTGCTGCTCGGCCTGGTTGCGACGCTTCTCGGCGTCACGCAGTTCACGGTCGGCGTCTTCGAGGGCGATCTGCGCGGTCTTGAGTTCTTCGTCGACGGTCATGCGCTTGTCGAGCAACTCTTCGAGCTTCAGGCGCAGCTCTTCCAGCGGTGCCTCGCCCTCCTCCAGATTGAGGCTCAGTTGTTCGCGTTTTTCAGTCAGGCGCTCGGACTGCATTTCCAGCCGTTCCAGCGCCTGACGCGTCGAGTCGTGTTGCGCCTTGAGCGAGCCCAGACGCACCGCCAGTTGATGCGCATGATCCTTGTGTTGCCGGGCTTCCTGACGTACACGATCCAGCCGCTCGCGCAGGCTGTCGCGCTGGGCCAGCAGCAACTCACGCTGCTCGGTGTCCAGCGCCATGGCATCGAGGGCTTCCTGCAACTGCAGGCGTGCTTCGCCGATGTTTTCGTGCTCCAGGGCGCGCTGCTCGGCCAGCTCGGTAAGCTCTTCATCGAGCCGGGTACGGCGCAACGTCAGTTGCTCGACCTTGGCTTTGCCGGCGGATAACTGGGCCTTCAATTCGCCTTGCTGACGCGCTTCGTCTTGCAGCAAACGACGTAAATGTTCGCGACCGTTTTCCTGCTGACGCTGCTGCGCCCTGAGATTTTGCAGTTGGGTTTCGAGGGTTTCGACCGTGGCCTCGCGCTCTTCACGTTCGATGCTCAGGCTCTGGATTTCCTGACCGCGAGCCAGCACGCCGCTTTCCGCTTCGCTGGCCCGACGCACCCGCAGAAAGTGCCGACCGACCCAGTAACCGTCGCGACTGATCAGGCTCTGGCCGGCGCTCAACTGACCGCGCAGGGCCAAGGCCTGCTCGAGACTTTCCACCGGCTTGACCTGCCCCAGCCACGGCGACAGATCGATCTGCGCTTCAACCTTGTCGAGCAGGCTGCCGGGCACGCGCACGCCATCGCTCGCGGGGCTGAGCAAGCGCAAATCGCCCTGGGCAAAACCGGCCAGATCGAAATCGCCGAAGTCATCCACCAGCACCGCTTGCAGATCGGCGCCAAGCACGGTTTCCACCGCCAGCTCCCAACCCGCTTCAACTTTCAAACCTTCGGCCAGACGCGGACGGTCTGCCAGATGTTGTTCACGCAGCCATTCAGCGGTGCCGGTGCCCGGATCGAGCGCGGCTTGCTGCAAGGCTTCGAGGGACGCGAGACGACCGTTGAGGCGCTGCAAATCGCCCTGGGCTTGCTGCTGCGCGGCCAGCGCGTGCTGCAACTCCTGACGCAGTTGTTCAAGCTTTTCGACCTGAGCTTGTTCACTGGTCTGCAAATCCTCAAGCGTCGCTTCGGATTCAGCGAGCTGCTCGCTGAGTTCCATGATCGCAGCATCTTCCGGGTCCGCCGAGAGCAACGCGCGCTCTTCGCCGAGGCGCTTCTGGCGATCGGCCAGACGCTCCATGCTGGTTTCCAGCTGCTGGATGCGCGACTGCAGGACTTCGGACTGGCGACGTGGCTCGGCGGCGGTCAGGTTGAATGTGTCCCACTGCTCCTGCCAGCCGTGCATGGTGGTTTCGGATTCTTCCAGCGCGGCGGCGGCTTCTTCGGCAGCAGCGCTGGTGACTTCCTGCTCCGGCGTGAGCATGTCCAGCTCTTCGCCGAGGGTCAGCAGCAACGTGCGGTCGTGGCCCAAATGCGATTCGGTTTCCAGACGCGCGCGCTCGGCTTCTTTCAGATCGTCCTGCAGCTGACGCAGGCGTTGCTGACCGTGCTGGATGCTCTGCTCGACCCGGGCGATGTCGCCGCCGACCGAATAGAAACGCCCCTGCACCAGATTGAAGCGTTCGGACAGGTCATGGTGCCCGTCACGCAAGCGTTCGATGCTCGCGTCGGCGTTGCGTTGCTCGGCCACCAGCGCTTCGAACGTGACTTCCTGGGTGCCGATGATCGCTTCGCGCTGACCGACCTGCTCGTTCAACGCCTGCCAGCGCAAGGCTGACAGTTGAGCCTTGAGCTGACGCTCCTCGCCCTTGTATTCCTGATACTTCTTGGCGGCCTCGGCCTGGCGGTGCAGGCGTTCGAGCTGACGCGTAAGCTCTTCGCGCAGGTCCGTCAGGCGCTCCAGGTTTTCGTGGGTGCGACGAATGCGGTTTTCGGTCTCGCGCCGGCGCTCCTTGTACTTGGAGATGCCCGCCGCTTCTTCAATAAAGTTGCGCAAGTCTTCAGGCTTGGACTCGATCAGCTTGGAGATCATCCCCTGCTCGATGATCGAGTAGCTGCGCGGGCCCAGGCCGGTTCCGAGGAAGATGTCGGTGATATCGCGGCGCCGGCACTTGGTGCCGTTGAGGTAATAGGTGGTCTGGCTGTCGCGGGTGACTTTGCGGCGAATGGAGATTTCCGCATAGGCGGCGTATTCGCCAAGCAGCGTGCCGTCGGAGTTATCGAACACCAGTTCGATGCTCGCCTGGCTCACCGGTTTGCGGCTGGTCGAACCGTTGAAGATGACGTCGGTCATCGACTCGCCACGCAGGTTCTTCGCCGAGCTCTCGCCCATCACCCAGCGTACGGCGTCGATGATGTTCGACTTGCCGCAACCATTGGGCCCGACCACTGCCGCCATGTTACTGGGGAAGTTCACCGTGGTCGGATCGACGAAGGATTTGAACCCCGCCAGTTTGATGCACTTGAGCCGCACGCTTAAGCGTCCGTCAGGGCAGAGATCACCAAATCGCAACTGCGCTGGCAATACGCGTTCAGCACGGTGCGGATCTGCGCATAGTCACGGGCGATCACGGCCGCAAGCAAGCGTTCGAACAGTTCCAGATACTCGCTCATCGAGGCCTTGCGCTGCTCCAGGGCGAGGAAATACGCACGGCTCATGGCCGGTTGCAGATTCTCGACGGTTTCCTGCAAATACGGGTTGTTGGCAAACCCGTACGTGGCGCGCATCACATTGAAACTGTCGTCGACGAAGGCATGGATGTCCTGGCGCTCGTAGCTCGCGGTCAGGCGCTGCTGGATCTGCACGAACGGCGCCAGGTCGGCCTGGACTTTCCAACCAGTGGCCACGGCATTGGCGAGCAGGATGTACATCTCGCCCATCAGCGTGCACAGGCTCTGCACCTTGTGCGCGGTGAGTTCGGTCACATGCGCGCCGCGTCGCGGCAGGATCGCAATCAGGTGGCGGCGCTCGAGGATCAGCAAGGCTTCGCGGACCGAGCCGCGGCTGACATTGAGGGCCAGCGTGACCTTCTGTTCCTGGATGCGCTCCCCGGGCTTCATTTCGCCACGAATGATACGTTCGGCGAGGTGGTGAGCGATTTGCTCGGCGAGGCTGTCCGGCGCCTTGAACGTCATGGTTGTCCCTTCAAACTCTTCGATCTGCACAAGCGGCGCAGTGTAGCGCACATGGAGGGTCATGGCGGAGTGCCCACTCGGCGGTTTTTGGCACGAATCCCGCAAAAAGCAGGCAATCCCGTGAGGGTCAATAATGAAGGAACAGGTTGTTGATCGACAAAATGCTATTTCCTGACCTTTAAGTCAGAAAATCATTGACCCGAAAGTCAGACCTGATAAATTCGGTCCAAGTCGGTTAACAACAATAATGAGTCTGCGAGGCCTTCCGTGATCCAGTTTTTACTAAACCAGGAACTCCGTAGCGAGCACGCCCTGGACCCGAACCTGACCGTGCTCAATTATCTGCGCGACCATGTGGGCAAACCCGGCACCAAAGAAGGCTGCGCCAGCGGCGACTGTGGCGCGTGCACCGTGGTGGTCGGCGAGTTGCAAACGGATGACGATGGCCGCGAACACATTCGCTATCGCAGCCTCAACTCGTGCCTGACGTTCGTTTCGTCGCTGCACGGCAAACAATTGATCAGCGTCGAAGACCTCAAGCATCAAGGCGAACTGCACAGCGTGCAGAAAGCCATGGTCGAGTGCCACGGCTCGCAGTGCGGTTTCTGCACCCCTGGTTTTGTGATGTCGCTGTTCGCGCTGCAAAAGAACAGCGATCAGCCGGACTCGCATAAAGCGCACGAAGCGCTGGCCGGCAACCTCTGCCGCTGCACCGGCTATCGGCCGATCCTGGAAGCTGCCGAGCAGTCCTGCTGCGGTAAACAGCCGGACCAGTTCGATGCTCGCGAAGCCGATACCATCGCCCGCCTGAAAGCCATCGCCCCCACCGACATCGGCGAACTCAACAGTGGCGACAAGCGCTGCCTGGTGCCGCTGACCGTCGCCGATCTGGCCGACCTGTATGATGCTTATCCACAAGCCCGGCTGCTGGCTGGCGGTACGGACCTGGCGCTGGAAGTCACCCAGTTCCACCGCACCCTGCCGGTGATGATCTACGTCGGCAACGTCGCCGAGATGAAGCGCATCGAACGCTTTGATGATCGCCTGGAAATCGGCGCCGCCACCGCCCTCTCCGATTGCTATGAAGCCTTGAAAGCCGAGTACCCGGACTTTGGCGAACTGCTGCAGCGCTTCGCTTCCCTGCAGATTCGCAACCAGGGCACCCTCGGCGGCAACATCGGCAACGCCTCGCCGATCGGTGACTCGCCACCGCTGCTGATCGCCCTCGGTGCGCAAATCGTCCTGTGTAAAGGCGAGACCCGCCGCACCCTGGCGCTGGAAGACTACTTCATCGATTACCGCGTGACCGCGCGCCAGGAAAGCGAGTTCATCGAGAAGATCATCGTGCCCCGTGCCAGCGCCGAACAGCTATTCCGTGCCTACAAGGTTTCCAAGCGTCTGGACGATGACATTTCCGCCGTCTGCGCCGCCTTCAATCTGCGCCTTGAAAAAGGTGTGATTGCCGATGCCCGCGTGGCGTTTGGCGGCATGGCTGCCATCCCGAAACGCGCCGCCCACTGCGAGGCCGTGTTGCTCGGTTCACCGTTCAACAATGCCACCGTCGAACGCGCCTGCGCCGCACTGGCCGAAGATTTCACGCCGCTCTCGGACTTCCGCGCCAGTAAGGAATATCGCCTGCTCAGCGCGCAAAACCTGCTGCGCAAATACTTCATCGAACTGCAAACGCCGCACATCGAGACTCGGGTGACCGCTTATGTCTAACCATCACGCCGTAGAGAAGACCCAGGCCGAACTGGCTGAACTGTTCGCCAAGGACCTGACCACCGGTGTCGGCCGCAGCGTCAAGCACGACAGCGCCGCCAAGCATGTGTCCGGTGAAGCGCAGTACATCGACGATCGACTGGAATTTCCAAACCAGCTGCACGTTTACGCCCGGTTGTCGGACCGCGCCCACGCGAAAATCATCAGCATCGACACCAAGCCATGCTATGCCTTCGAAGGCGTGCGCATCGCCATCACCCACGAAGACGTGCCGGGTTTGAAAGACATCGGGCCGTTGCTGCCGGGTGATCCATTGTTGGCGATTGATGATGTGCAATTCGTCGGTCAGCCGGTGCTCGCCGTCGCCGCAAAAGACCTGGAAACCGCGCGCAAAGCCGCGATGGCCGCGATCATCGAATATGAAGATCTGGAGCCAGTGCTGGACGTGGTCGAAGCCTTGCGCAAACGCCACTTTGTGCTCGACAGCCACACGCATCAGCGTGGTGATTCGGCCGGCGCCCTGGCCACCGCAGAACATCGTATTCAAGGCACGCTGCACATCGGCGGCCAGGAACACTTCTACCTCGAAACCCAGATCTCTTCGGTGATGCCGACTGAAGATGGCGGGATGATCGTCTACTGCTCGACCCAGAACCCGACTGAAGTGCAGAAACTGGTGGCCGAGGTTCTGGACGTTTCCATGAACAAAATCGTCGTCGACATGCGCCGCATGGGCGGTGGTTTCGGTGGCAAGGAAACCCAGGCCGCGAGCCCGGCGTGCCTGTGCGCAGTGATCGCGCACCTCACCGGCCAACCAACCAAGATGCGCCTGCCGCGTGTCGAAGACATGCTGATGACCGGCAAGCGTCACCCCTTCTACGTCGAATACGACGTTGGCTTCGACAGCACCGGCCGCCTGCACGGCATCGCGCTGGAACTGGCTGGCAACTGCGGTTGCTCGCCGGACTTGTCGGCGTCGATTGTCGACCGCGCGATGTTCCATGCCGACAACTCGTACTACCTGGGCGATGCGACCATCAACGGTCACCGCTGCAAGACCAACACCGCGTCGAACACCGCTTACCGGGGTTTCGGCGGTCCGCAAGGGATGGTCGCGATCGAAGAAGTGATGGACGCGATTGCCCGCCACCTGGCCCTCGATCCACTGGCGGTGCGCAAGGCCAACTACTACGGCAAGACCGAGCGCAACGTCACCCATTACTACCAGACCGTCGAGCACAACATGCTCGAGGAAATGACCGCCGAACTGGAAGAAAGCAGCCAGTACGCCGAGCGCCGCGAAGCGATTCGTCGCTACAACGCCAACAGCCCGATCCTGAAAAAAGGCCTGGCGCTGACGCCGGTAAAATTCGGTATTTCCTTCACCGCCAGCTTCCTCAACCAGGCCGGCGCGCTGGTCCACGTCTACACCGACGGCAGCATCCACCTGAACCATGGCGGCACGGAGATGGGCCAGGGCCTGAACACCAAAGTCGCGCAGGTCGTGGCCGAAGTGTTCCAGGTGGAAATGAACCGCGTGCAGATCACCGCGACCAACACCGACAAAGTGCCGAACACCTCGCCGACCGCCGCGTCCAGCGGTGCCGACCTGAACGGTAAAGCCGCACAGAACGCGGCTGAAATCATCAAGAAACGCCTCGTGGAATTCGCTGCGCGCCAGTACAAGGTCAGCGAAGAAGACGTGGAATTCCACAACGGTCACGTGCGGATCCGCGATCACATCCTGACCTTTGAAGCGCTGATCCAGCAGGCGTATTTCGCTCAGGTGTCGCTGTCGAGCACCGGGTTCTACAAGACCCCGAAAATCTTCTACGACCGCAGTCAGGCGCGGGGTCGGCCGTTCTACTACTACGCGTTTGGTGCGGCGTGCTGCGAAGTGATCATCGACACCCTGACCGGCGAGTACAAGATGCTGCGCACCGACATCCTCCACGACGTCGGCGCATCACTAAACCCGGCGATCGATATCGGGCAGGTCGAGGGTGGTTTCATCCAGGGCATGGGCTGGCTGACCATGGAGGAGCTGGTCTGGAATGCGAAAGGCAAACTGATGACCAACGGCCCGGCGAGCTACAAGATCCCGGCCGTGGCGGACATGCCGCTGGACCTGCGGGTGAAGCTGGTGGAGAACCGCAAGAACCCGGAAGACACGGTGTTCCACTCCAAGGCCGTGGGCGAGCCGCCGTTCATGCTCGGCATCGCGTCGTGGTGTGCGATCAAGGATGCGGTGGCAAGTCTGGGCGACTACAAGCATCAACCGAAAATCGATGCACCGGCGACCCCGGAGCGGGTGTTGTGGGGGTGTGAGCAGATGCGGCAGTTGAAGGCGGCGAAGGCTGTGGAAGCCGAGATCGAGTTGGCTTCGCTCTAAGACCGAGGTGCGGCCATCGCTGGCAAGCCAGCTCCCACAGTGTTTTGTGGTGCCCACAGAATTTGGATTCAACACAATTCCTGTGGGAGCTGGCTTGCCAGCGATGAGGCCCGAACAGACAACAAAGATGTCGAGGTGAATATGTACAACTGGATCGACGCCCTCGCCGACCTGCAATCCCAGGGTGAACCCTGCGTGTTGGTGACCATCATCGAAGGGCTCGGCTCGACGCCGCGCAATGCCGGCTCGAAGATGGTCATCAGTGCCACCCAGACCTTCGACACCATCGGTGGCGGGCATCTGGAGTACAAGGCCATGCAGATTGGCCGCGACATGCTGGCCAGCGGCAAGCAGGACACGCACCTGGAGCGCTTCAGCCTCGGCGCCAGCCTTGGCCAGTGCTGCGGCGGCGCGACCGTGTTGCTGTTCGAACCGATGGGCCAGGTCCAGGCGCAGATCGCCGTGTTCGGCGCCGGCCACGTTGGCCGCGCGTTGGTGCCATTGCTCGCCAGCCTGCCCTGCCGGGTGCGCTGGATCGATTCCCGGGAAGACGAGTTCCCGGAGCAGATTCCCCACGGCGTGCGCAAGATCGTCGCCGAAGAACCGGTGGATGAAATCGACGACCTGCCCGCCGGCAGCTACTGCATCGTCATGACCCACAACCACCAGCTCGACCTCGAACTCACCGCCGCGATCCTCAAGCGCAACGACTTCGCCTACTTCGGCCTGATCGGCTCGAAGACCAAACGGGTGAAGTTCGAACATCGCCTGCGTGATCGTGGCTTCGACAGCGCGGCGCTGCAGCGCATGCGTTGCCCGATGGGCCTGGGCGAAGTCAAAGGCAAGCTGCCTGTGGAAATCGCCATCTCCATCACCGGCGAAATCATCGCCACCTATAACGCGAATTTCGGCCAGCAGACCGCCAGCGCCGGATCGTCGATTGCCAAACTGCTGCCTGCTTCACGCCGCAGCCAAGCCTCCAACTGAGAACGCCCATGCCTCTGACTCGCAAAGCCTACCGCGCCGCCATCCTGCACAGCATCGCCGACCCCGCCGAAGTGGGCATCGAAGCCTCATACGAGTATTTCGAAGACGGCTTGCTGGTGGTCGATAACGGCCAGATCAGTGCCCTCGGTCACGCCAGCGAATTGCTGCCGACCCTGCCGGCCGATATCGAGATCACCCATTATCAGGACGCGCTGATCACCCCCGGTTTCATCGACACCCACATTCACCTGCCGCAAACCGGCATGGTCGGCGCCTACGGCGAGCAGTTGCTGGACTGGCTCAACACTTATACGTTCCCGTGTGAAAGCCAGTTTGCCGACAAGTCTCACGCCGACGAAGTCGCGGACATTTTCATCAAGGAACTGCTACGCAACGGCACCACCACCGCGCTGGTGTTCGGCAGCGTGCACCCGCAATCGGTGAACTCGTTCTTCGAGGCCGCCGAACAGCTGGACCTGCGGATGATCGCCGGCAAGGTGATGATGGACCGCAACGCGCCGGACTACCTGACCGACACCGCCGAATCCAGCTACGTCGAAAGCAAGGCGTTGATCGAGCGCTGGCACGGCAAGGGTCGCTTGCACTACGCCGTCACTCCGCGCTTTGCGCCGACCAGCACCCCGGAACAACTGACCCTCGCCGGCCAGTTGCTGAGCGAATATCCGGACCTGTACATGCAGACCCACATCAGCGAAAACCTCAAGGAAGTCGAATGGGTCAAGGCGCTGTTTCCGGAGCGCAAGGGTTACCTCGATGTCTACGATCATTACCAGTTACTGGGCGAGCGCTCGGTGTTCGCCCACGGCGTGCACCTGTGCGACGACGAATGCGCGCGACTGGCCGAGACCGGTTCGGCGATTGCGTTCTGCCCGACCTCGAACTTCTTCCTCGGCAGTGGCCTGTTCAATTTGCCGATGGCCGAGAAGCACAAGCTGAATGTCGGTCTGGGCACGGACGTTGGCGGTGGCACCAGTTTCTCGCTGCTGCAAACGTTGAACGAGGCCTACAAAGTCATGCAGCTGCAAGGTGCGCGACTGAGCCCGTTCAAATCGCTGTACCTGGCGACCCTCGGCGGTGCGCGTGCGTTGCGTCTGGAAGACAAGATCGGCACGTTGCTGCCGGGCACTGATGCGGACTTCCTGGTGCTGGATTACAACGCTACGCCGCTGTTGAGCTATCGCTTGAAGCAGGCGAACAACATTGCCGAGACGTTGTTTGTGTTGATGACGCTGGGGGATGACCGAACTGTTCTGCAGACGTATGCGGCGGGGAATCAGGTGCATCAGCGTTAAGGTTTTTCGGGCATAAAAAATCCCCCGCAGCTTTTCAGCCCGGGGGATTTTTATTGCCTGGAAGATTGCTATCGCTGGCAGGCCAGCTCCCACAGGGCATGAGGTGAAACACACATCCTTTGAACGCCACAAATCACTGTGGGAGCTGGCCTGCCAGCGATTGGGGCACCTCGGTCCGTCAGATTTTCGCTGGCGAACGCCCGGGCTTCTTGGTCTGCAACAAATGCGAGAACACCGCATGCAAATCATCCGAAGCACTTTCCTCGTCGAGGTTGAGTTTGCTGTCGATGTGATCCATGTGATGCATCATCAGGTTCACTGCCAACTCACCGTTACGCGCTTCAATGGCGTCGATCAGTTGGGTGTGCTCGTCGTAGGAACAGTGCGAACGGTTGCCGCTTTCATACTGGGCGATGATCAATGAAGTCTGCGAAACCAGGCTGCGCTGGAAGCTGATCAGCGGTGCATTCTTCGCCGCTTCGGCCAGCTTCAGGTGAAATTCGCCCGACAGACGGATACCGGCACCGCGATCGCCACGGGAAAAGCTGTCGCGTTCGTCGTTGACCATCTGGCGCAATTCGGCGATCTGCTCGGCGGTGGCGTGTTGCACCGCCAGTTCAGTGATCGCCCGCTCGACCAGACGCCGGGCGAGGAATACCTGACGCGCCTCTTCTACACTCGGGCTGGCAACCACGGCGCCACGGTTCGGCCGCAGCAGCACGACGCCTTCATGGGCCAGGCGCGACAGCGCGCGGCGAATGATGGTGCGACTGACCCCGAAAATTTCCCCCAGCGCTTCTTCGCTCAACTTGGTGCCGGGCGCCAGGCGCTGTTCGAGGATGGCCTCGAAGATATGCGCGTAGACAATATCGTCCTGGGTACCGCTGCGGCCGGCTTTGCCTGCTCGCGGTTGTTTCTTGAGGGGTTGCAACTGTTCGTTCATGGGCACTCGAGTCGGGAGAACTGCGGCGAATTGACCGTGACTGTAATACGGCACAGTGGGTCGCTGGCAAGTATCGCGTAAAAAACACCGCGATTGTACACAATGGATGGTGGCAACACGACTGTACGGCTGTTTGGCGCCTTTGCTGTATTGCAACGATTGCTTACGTTTGAGTTTAGGCTTGAATCCATAAATTTGAGATCCGTACAAACTCTGTGGCGAGGGAGCTTGCTCCCTCTGGGCTGCGAAGCGGCCCCAAAACCAACCTGGGCGCGGCTTCAAACAAATCGTGTTTGTAGTGTTTACGACGGCTTCGCCGCCGAGCGGGAGCAAGCTCCCTCGCCACAAAAGCCATGCTGAATTTATCGTTATTCATAAGGAACACCGTTGTCATGAACGACGCCACGCACACGCAGCTCCGCCCATTGGCGGACACGTCCCCTTCCGCCATCGTCGCCGGTTTCATCGCGATGATGACCGGCTACACCAGCTCCCTGGTGCTGATGTTCCAGGCCGGGCAAGCGGCCGGATTGACCAGCGGGCAGATTTCGTCGTGGATCTGGGCGATTTCCATCGGCATGGCGGTGTGTTCGATCGGCCTGTCGTTGCGTTATCGCACGCCGATCACCATTGCCTGGTCGACACCCGGCGCGGCGTTGCTGATCACCAGCCTGGGCGGCGTGAGCTACGGCGAAGCCATTGGCGCCTACATGACCTGTGCGGTGCTGGTGACTGTTTGTGGTTTGACCGGCAGCTTCGAACGGCTGGTGAAGAAGATTCCGGCGTCATTGGCCGCGGCGTTGCTGGCGGGGATTCTATTCAAAATCGGCAGCGAAATTTTCGTCGCTGCCCAGCATCGCACTGCGCTGGTACTGGGAATGTTCTTCACGTACCTGGTGATCAAGCGCCTGTCACCCCGCTACGCCGTACTCGCTGCATTGCTCATCGGCACGGCGTTGTCAGGGTTCATGGGGCTGCTGGATTTCAGCGCGTTTCACCTGGAAGTGGCGACGCCGGTCTGGACCACGCCGCACTTCTCCCTGGCCGCGACCATCAGCATCGGCATCCCGCTGTTCGTAGTGGCGATGACCTCGCAGAACATGCCGGGCATCGCCGTGCTGCGTGCCGACGGTTACACGGTGCCGGCCTCGCCGCTGATCACCACGACGGGCATCGCCTCGCTGCTACTGGCGCCGTTCGGTTCCCACGGGATCAACCTGGCGGCCATCAGCGCGGCGATCTGCACCGGCCCGCATGCCCACGAAGATCGCAACAAGCGTTACACGGCGGCGGTGTGGTGCGGGATTTTCTACGGGATCGCCGGGGTCTTCGGCGCGACGCTGGCGGCGTTGTTTGCTGCATTGCCGAAAGAACTGGTGCTGTCGATTGCGGCGCTGGCGCTGTTCGGTTCGATCATCAATGGCTTGAGCATTGCCATGACCGAAGTGAAGGAGCGTGAAGCGGCGCTGATCACCTTTATGGTCACGGCATCGGGGCTGACGCTGTTTTCCATCGGTTCGGCGTTCTGGGGGATTGTGGCGGGGGTGGTGACGTTGCTGATCCTGAACTGGCGTAAAGCCTGAGGGCCTCTTCGCGGGCAAGCCTCGCTCCTACGGAATTGGAGTCGTTCGCATAATACATCCGTAGGAGCGAGGCTTGCCCGCGAAGGCATTCCTGAGATCGCTATCGCAGCCGAGCCATGCGCCAACAAAAAGCGGACATAAAAAAACGGCGACCCTTGGGTCGCCGCTTCTTTTATGACATCAAGCTACCGGATTGATCGGCTTTTCCGGGTACCAGACGTCGATCAGCGGGCTGACGGTGGCTTCGGTCAGTTCGCTGCGGCCTTTGAGCCAGGCTTCAACAGCAGCACGCTGCTCTTCGGACACCGAGCCACGCTTCTGCAGGCAAACCAGACCGAAGTCGTCGCCGCCAACATAGCCCAGACCGTTGGCCTCCATGGCTTCTTTCAGGAACGCATCGAGGAAAGCATCAATGGCTTCATCAGCCAAATCTTCTTTGAAATCCAGGTTCAGTTCGAAACCCAGCTCTTGAAATTCATCGACGCACAGTTTTTTGCGCAGACGCTGGGAACGGTTAGTCGCCATTGGAACAATCCTCATAAGTAATAACGGGCGGCACTTTAGCAGTTTAAGCCGCCAATTGCCCGATTCTCTGGGCGTAACCCGTTACCGCCGGTAAAAAAATAGCGGATTAGGTGACCGGGGCACGGCACAAGCCGCTACACCTTGGGGCATAATGCCGACACTTTCATGACCACTGAGGGAATTTATCTCCATGCCCTCGTCTTTTTTCCCCTCGGCTGTAGGGTTTTATTTCACATGATCAAATCTTTGCGTCCACTGCTGCTGGCCAGTCTTCTTCTCCCCCTGGCCCTCCCCGTTTCCGCCGCCACCATCAACACCGCGCTGTCGCCCAACGTCGAAAAGGCTCTGAAGGCCAGCAAGTTGCAGGACAACGCTCTGTCGCTGGTGATGATCCCGCTCAACGGCCCTGGCACGCCGACCATTTTCAATGCTGACGTTTCGGTCAACCCGGCCTCGACCATGAAACTCGTCACCACGTACGCCGCCCTGGAAATGCTCGGCCCGAACCATCAGTGGAAAACCGAGTTCTACACCGACGGCACGCTCAGCGGCGGCATTCTCAACGGCAACCTCTACCTCAAGGGTGGCGGCGACCCGAAACTGAACATGGAAAAACTCTGGCTGCTGATGCGCGACCTGCGCGCCAACGGCGTGACCCAAGTCACCGGTGACCTGGTGCTGGACCGTGGTTTCTTCGTGCAACCGCAATTGCCCGAGTTCAACGATGACGGCAATGACGAGAACAAACCGTTCCTGGTCAAACCCGACTCGCTGCTGGTCAACCTCAAGGCCTTGCGCTTCGTGGCGCGCAACGATAACGGTCGGGTGCTGATTTCGGTCGAACCGCCGATTTCCAGCATCCGCATCGAAAACCAGGTCAAGGCCGTCAACTCCAAGCAATGCACCGGTGGCGTGCGTTACAACCCGGTGACCCAGGCCGATGGCACCGTGAACGTGACCGTCGGCGGTCAGCTGGGCGATGGCTGCAGTTCCCAGACTTACCTGTCATTGCTCGACCACGCGACCTATACCGCGGGCGCGGTCCGGGCGATCTGGAAAGAACTGGGTGGCAGCATTCAGGGCAAGGATGTTCTGGCACCGACGCCAAAAGACGCCAAGGTCCTTGCTCGCGCCTTCTCGCCGGACCTGGCGGAAATCATTCGCGACATCAACAAATACAGTAACAACACCATGGCTCAGCAGTTGTTCCTGAGCCTGGGCCAGAAATTCCGCACCGACGCCGACAGCGACGACGCCAAAGCCGCCCAGCGCGTGGTGCGTCAGTGGCTGGCGAAGAAAGGCATCACCGCGCCGCACCTGGTGATGGAGAACGGTTCCGGCCTGTCCCGTGCAGAACGGGTCAGTGCGCGTGAAATGGCCGCGATGCTGCAAGCCGCGTGGCGCAGCCCGTACGCCGCCGAGTTCATCAGCTCGATGCCGATTGCCGGCACCGACGGCACCATGCGTAAACGCCTGAAGACTACAGCGATGCGCGGTGAAGCCCACGTCAAGACCGGCACCCTGAACACCGTGCGCGCGATCTCCGGTTTCAGCCGTGACGTCAATGGCAATACCTGGGCGGTGGTGGCGATCCTCAACGACAAGGCACCGTTTGGTGCGTCGTCGGTGCTGGATCAGGTGCTGCTGGATTTGTATCGCCAGCCGAAACTGCCTGATACGGCTTCGGTGTTGTAAGACACCACAAAATCCAATGTGGGAGCTAGCCTGCTAGCGATAGCGGTATGTCAGTCGACACATGTATTGACTGACACACCGCTATCGCTAGCAGGCTAGCTCCCACAGGGGGTTGTGTGCAGCCAGCAGTTAATTCATCTCCCCCTGAACCCGATCCCGTCCCGCCTGCTTCGCCGCATAAACCCCCGAGTCCGCCCGCAGCAGCAACGCATCCGCGCCCTCATCGACGCGCCAACTGGCGATCCCGAAACTCGCGGTGACGATCCCGACGTCGTCGATCGGCGAGCTGCGCAAGCCTTGCCACAACTCCAGCGCCAACCCATACGCCTGCTCGCCGTCGATATCCGGGCAGAGCACCATGAACTCCTCACCGCCCAGGCGACAGAACACGTCAGTACGCCGCAGCCGATGGCCGATCCGCTCGCACACCGCCTGTAATACCCGATCACCCACCGCATGACCGTACTGGTCATTGATGCGTTTGAAGTGGTCGATGTCGAGCATGATCACCGACAACTCGCCACCACCGCGCTCGACCCGGGCCATTTCGGTGGTCAGGCGCTCCTGGAAGTAGCGGCGGTTGTGGATCCCGGTCAGCGAGTCAGTAATCGACAGCGCCCGCAGCTCTTCTTCCACCCGTTTCAGGTCGGAGATATCCGAGACGTAGCCATGCCAGAGCACCCCGCCACCGGGCAATTCTTCCGGGGTCGCTTCACCCCGGACCCAGCGCAGGCCACGTACCGGCAGCACCACGCGGTATTCCTCGCGCCACGGGCTGAGCGTGTCCGCCGACGCGCGGATGGAGGCGCGAACCCGGGTGGTGTCCTGCGGATGAATCCGGGTGAAAATCGCTTCAGCGTTGAGCAGCATCACATCCGGTTCGAGCTCATAGATTTCGCGGATGCCATCGCTGGCGTAGATCACACTGAAGCGCCCGTCGAATTCCATCTTGAACTGGTAAATCCCGCCGGGCACATGGGCGCTGAGTTTCTTCAATAACAGATCCCGTGCGGCGAGCGCCTCATACACTCGCTTGCGCTCGGTGACGTCGATGCAGATTGCCAGGTGCCCGACCCACAGCCCTTGCTCGTCGAGCACCGGGGTCGCCAGCATGTTCACCGTCAAATGGCTGCCGTCGCCGCGAACCAGGGTCCACTCCCGCGCTTCGTGACCGCCCTCCTCGCCGCCCTCGACCAGCATCGCCTGGCAGGTCGGAATCGGCTTGCCGTAGCGCGCGCTCAATTCCGCCGAGCGCGCCAACAGTTCCCGGGGCAGGTGCAGGTTTTCCAGGGTCATGTGGCCCACCACGTCCAGGCTGGAGTAGCCGAGCATCTGCTCCGCTCCGGCGTTGAACGTGTTGATGACGCCGCGCAGGTCGGTGGCGATGATCGCCACCTGAGTCGCGGCATTCAGCACGCCGCGCAGCTGACCATGGGTGCCGCGAAGTTCCTGCTCACGGGCGCGCAGCTCCTGGGTCCGCTGCTCGACCATTCTCAACGCCCGCTGACGCTGACTGACCAGCACATAAAGCAGCGCGCTGAGCATCAGGCTGAGCAAGCCACCCAGCACCACCACGCTGGTGACCGAAGAATGGTTGGCTTGCAGGAAGACCTCGCTGGGCTGGATATCGACTTGATAGTCGTGATCGGCAAGCCGCAGCAGCCGGGTTGCGGACAACTCGCTGACGGCAGGCCCGTTAGGGGATTCATAGAGCACTTCGTGCTGATCGTCGGTGGACAAGTCGAGGATACGCACCGACAGGTAATCGCGGACCGCCTCCGGCAACCCGTCGGCCAGCAACTGACGCATGCTGATCACCGCCATCACGTAACCGTAGGGTTTGGTTGCCGGACTGTTGCGGGACACGACCGGCGCAACCAGCAGCACGCCCCGGGCATAGGCCGGCTCGATACTGACCAGGGCCATCGGCTGCGACACCGCCATCCGGGCATTCTGGTCGGCCCGTTCGAGGGTGGAACGGCGCAGGGGTTGCGCCAGCAAGTCGTAACCCAACGGCGAGCCGAGCCGGCTTTGCGTCTGGCTATACAGCACCACCACGTATTCATTCCGATCGGCCGCCAGTTGCAGTTGGCCTTCGGCATTGAGCTCACGAACGCTGAAATCGGATAAACCTTCCTCGCGCACCTGGCGCTCAAATTCCGTGCGCTCGGCACCGCTGACCCGCCGGGCAAACGAATACGCCTGGGTTCGATGCAGCAGAGGTTGGGTGTAACCGTTGAATTCCTCGCGGTCGACCGTATCGGAATTGGTGAAGAACCGGCGCAGGCCGTCGAGGCGCTGCTCCTGATCTTCAAAACGCTCTTCGATACGGCTGTAACGTTCACTGGCCATCAGCTGGAAACGTTGCCGCAATTGCTGGTGAAACAGATTCAGGGTCGACCAGGCCAACAGCCCCGTGAGCACGCCGCCGACGACCAATACCAGCAGCGCGACCAGCCAGGCCGAAACATCTTCACTGATAAAACCCAGGATCTTGGGGCGCACGGCGTGCAACGACATAGAGGCAACTCAAAACGCCAGGTGCCGGAAAAGCCCATTGGCCATGCGTTGAGTTATAGCTATTAGCCATCAATTTGACCAGCACTGAAAGAAGCCAAGAGCCTTTAAAAATCAAGGCTCTGTGGATCCAATGCCAAAAAGTGTCAACGCGCCATGATTTTCCAGGCCCGGTGGATCTTCCCATTGCGGGCAAAATCCGGATCAATGGTCTGGGCCGTGATCTCCTCGACCGCGTAACGCTCAGTGAGATTTTCCTCAAGGGTGAACTTGCGGAAGTTGTTGGAGAAGTACAACACCCCCCCCGGCGCCAGTCGCGCCATGGCCAGGTCGATCAATTGCACCTGGTCACGCTGGACGTCGAAGATGCCTTCCATGCGCTTGGAGTTGGAGAACGTTGGCGGGTCGATGAAGATCAGGTCGTACTCGTCGCGGCAGGCGTCCAGCCAGACCATCACATCGCCTTGCTCCAGACGGTTCTTGTCGGAGAAACCGTTCAGCGACAGGTTGCGACGCGCCCAGTCGAGGTAGGTTTTCGACAGGTCGACACTGGTGGTGCTGCGCGCGCCGCCCTTGGCTGCGTGGACGCTGGCCGTCGCGGTGTAGCAATACAGATTGAGGAAGCGCTTGCCGGCCGCCTCTTTCTGGATGCGCATGCGCATTGGCCGGTGATCGAGGAACAGCCCGGTGTCGAGGTAGTCGGTGAGGTTCACCAGCAGCTTCACGCCGCCTTCGTTGACCTCGACGAACTTGCCTTGCGCCGCCTGACGCTCGTACTGCTTGGTGCCGCTCTGACGCTCGCGACGCTTGACCACCACGCGGTTCTTGTCGATGTTCAAGGCCTGCGGAATGGCTGCCAGCGCATCGAACATGCGCGCCGAGGCTTTTTCCGGGTCGATGGATTTCGGTGCGGCGTATTCCTGGACGTGGACCCAATCGTGATACAGGTCGATGGCCATGGAATATTCCGGCATGTCGGCATCGTAAATGCGGTAGCAGTCGATGCCTTCCCGCTTGACCCACTTGCCCAGCGCCTTGAGGTTCTTTTGCAGACGGTTGGCAAACATCTGCCCGCCTTCGCTCAAGCGCGGTTGCTCGATCACCGGAGCGGGTGCCGCGGCCGGTTTGATCGGGTTACCGTTTTTGTTGTACTGGCGTTCCTGCGGCTCGTTCGGTGCCTGATCGTATTCCGCCTGTTCGCGCTCGACCTGACGCTGTTCCGGGGTGCGGCGCTCGCCGGTGACGAACTGATCCGGCGTGACCTTGATCAGCAGCAGCTTGCACGGCAATGCGCCGTTCCAGAACGAATACTGTTTGTGGCTGCGGATGCCCATGCGCTTGCCCAGGTCCGGCGCGCCGGTGAACACCGCCGCTTCCCAATTCAGGCAGGCCTGACGCAGACGTTCGCCGAGGTTCTGGTAGAGGTAGAGCAGGCTCGCCTCGTCGCCCAGCCGCTCGCCGTACGGCGGGTTGCAGATTACCAGGCCTTTCTGATTCTGGTCCGGACGCGGCTCGAAGGTGCCGACTTCGCCCTGATAGATCTTGATCCACTCGCTCAGGCCGGCACGTTCGACGTTGTTGCGGCCCGGTTGAATCAGGCGCGGGTCGGCTTCGTAACCGCGAATCCACAGCGGTGGCTTGGCCAGACCGGCCGCGGCGCGTTCGGTGGCTTCTTCGTGCAGCTTTTTCCACAGCGCCGGCACGTGACCGAGCCAGGCGGTGAAACCCCACTGCTCGCGACGCAGGTTCGGCGCCATGTCGGCGGCGATCATCGCCGCTTCGACGAGGAACGTACCGACACCGCACATCGGGTCAGCCAGTGCGCCGCCGTCGGCCGCAATGCGCGGCCAGCCGGAACGGATCAGGATCGCGGCCGCGAGGTTTTCCTTCAGCGGCGCCGCGCCCTGCTGCAAGCGATAGCCGCGCTGGTGCAGGCTGTGGCCGGAGAGGTCGAGGGAGAGGATGGCTTCGCCACGGTCCAGACGCAGGTGAATGCGCAGGTCCGGGTTGAGTTTGTCGATGGACGGACGGTCGCCCTGCGGGGTGCGCAGTTTGTCGACGATGGCGTCTTTGACTTTCAAGGCGCCGAAGTGGGTATTGTCGATGCCCGAGCCGTGACCGCTGAACTCGACGGCCAGGGTACCGTCGTTGAGCATGTGGTCTTGCCACTCGATATCAAGCACGCCGTGGTACAGGTCTTCGGCATCTTTCATCGGGAAACGCTTGAGCACCAACAGCACCCGGTTCGCCAGACGCGACCACAGGCACAGGCGATAAGCGGTTTCCATGGTCGCCATGCCGCGCACGGCAGAGGTGTGTTCACGCGCTTCTTCAAGGCCAAGCCCGACGGCTTCCTCGATGAGCAGGCCTTCAAGGCCTTTGGGGCAAGTGAGGAAGAGTTCGAAACGATCGGACATGGTAATTCCAGAGCCTTTGGCTAAGTGAACCGGCAACGCATTGCCGGCCCGGTTTTCAATCAGGCGCTTTTCTAAGAGAGCGCCCGCGTGGCACGAAGGTGTGCCGTCCCACCCGTGCTGCTCAGGTTAGAAGAGCTTAGATGCACGGGCAGATAAAAAAGTGATGCAATAAAATGTCATAAGTCGACCCTTCGTCGAAAAATGCTCGACGCAACACGAGCCATTCTCACTAAAGGATTAACCCCATCATTCTGCGGGGGCCCGATCATACAGGGCTTTGGCCAATAAATACGGGTCAAACATCGTGTTACTTATGGCCATAGCATCTTTATGGTTACGTCCTTATGACAAAACGATCATTCCCTCGATGTGACGCATTGGTTAGAACTCAATACAGGTTGGCGCCACAACGGACGTCAACACCTTGGCTCGCCACGCCGGCAGCGAGCCCCCCAACGGCAGACATTTCTGCCAGACCTCGATTGAGGTCAACGCGATAAATACAGTCAACAAGTGAGGGCAACACCCTATGAGAAGACTTAAGCGTGATCCGTTGGAAAGAGCATTTTTGCGCGGATATCAATATGGCGTTGGTGGCAAATCCCGTGAGCTTTGCCCATTTACTCTACCGTCGGTACGCCAAGCCTGGATTAACGGCTGGCGAGAAGGACGCGGCGACAACTGGGACGGTATGACCGGCACTGCGGGAATCCATAGACTCAACGAACTTCACGCCGTCGGCTAACACAGGGCACACACTCCGACACGACAACCTGATTACGTAACGACTTACCACGCACGCCCCATCCGGGCGGCGGGCTCCGGCCCAGGGGCTCCTTCGAGGAGCCCTTTTTTATGCCTGCAAATTACCTGGAATCTGAAAACTGCTTTTGTGGCGAGGGAGCTTGCTCCCGCGGGCCGGTCCGCGTTCGGGCGGAGCGGCCCCCAAACCAGTCAACCCGGAGTGTCAGGTAAAACGCGGTTGCGGGGTTTACGACTGCTTCGCAGCCGAGCGGGAGCAAGCTCCCTCGCCACAAAAGCCTGCTACCTACAGGGTTCAGCGCAGTGCGGCGATAGCATCGACGGATTCACGAATCAACGCCGGGCCTTTGTAGATGAAGCCGGAATAGAGCTGCACCAGGCTCGCCCCGGCGGCGATTTTCTCAGCCGCGTGCCTGCCTTCGGTGATGCCGCCTACGGCGATGATCGGCAAGCGGCCGGCCAATTCCGAGGCCAGCACTTTCACGGTGTGGGTGCTCTTGTCGCGAACCGGCGCGCCGGACAAACCGCCCGCCTCGTCGCCGTGTTCCATGCCTTCGACACCGACGCGGCTCAGGGTGGTGTTGGTGGCAATCACCGCATCCATCCCGGTTTCGATCAGCGCTTGCGCGACCTGAGCGGTTTCTTCGTCGGTCATGTCCGGCGCGATCTTGATCGCCAGCGGCACATGCTTGCCGTGGCGCAGTGCCAGTTCCGCCCGGCGCGTGGCCAGGTCAGCCAGCAACTGCTTGAGCGAATCACCGAATTGCAGGCTGCGCAGGCCCGGCGTGTTCGGCGAGCTGACGTTGACCGTCACGTAGCTGGCGTGGGCGTAGACCTTGTCCAGGCAGATCAGGTAGTCGTCGACCGCACGCTCGACCGGCGTATCGAAGTTCTTGCCGATGTTGATGCCCAGCACGCCCTTGTATTTGGCCGCTGCCACCCGGGCCAGCAGGTGATCGACGCCGAGGTTGTTGAAGCCCATGCGGTTGATGATCGCCTCGGCTTCCGGCAGGCGGAAAATCCGTGGTTTCGGATTGCCCGGCTGCGGACGCGGGGTGATGGTGCCGATTTCGACAAAACCGAAACCCAACTGGGCAAAACCGTCGATGGCCGCGCCGTTCTTGTCCAGACCCGCCGCCAGACCTACCGGATTCGGGAAGTCCAGCCCCATGACCGTCACCGGCATCTTCGCCGGTGCCTTGCACAGCAAGCCGTTGAGGCCCAAACGCCCGCCCGCGCCGATCAGGTCCAGGGACAGATCGTGGGAGGTTTCCGGGGAAAGTTTGAACAACAGCTGACGGGCCAGGGTGTACATGGGCGGGTTTGACTCTGGGCAATGAAAAGTGGCGGCGATTATAGCCGGGTGGAGGGTCAGCGGCGAGAACCAAGGGATTTATTCCCCTGGTCGGTGATGGTGTCTGTCGGAGCGTTTTTTGATAGTTGCAGGCGCAGGGCGGATGAATGATCGAAGTGACTGCACTGACGCAGTGCCCCATGGAAGAAAATAAAATGCCGGATCCCCTTACAGGATTAACGCGTTCCCAGTCTTATCGAAACGACGCCCCTACAGCCCCTCCAGCCCCACAACACACAATTGTTGATATGGGAGATTCTGAAGCAGTCGCCGAGGCCCTGAGCAATAGCGCCACCACCCAACACGCCAGTGATCTGCATCCAGAAACCGTCATTACCGTGAGTGAGAATGTAGTTCAGGAACTCGACCATGTGATGATCGAGATGCCCAGCGATGAACACTCAAGGAGCCTTTGCCAGGTTATTCAGTCCATTCTTCTGGGTGATTTCGAAGCTGCGTCAGCCGCTGCAACGCCTGGGTCTCTGGCAGAACGACTTATCAAGGTGTGCATGGCAACGAATTCACTCGGAAGCTCAGTGGAAGCCACGATACAACGCACCCACATGATCGTTGACCTGTGCGGCGAATTCCTGACCAAGTTGGGACGCAACGAATTCGAAGGCGATCTCGGACGATGGGCCAGCAACCTGACGATTTCCGGCGTGCGTACAGGCTTGGTAACCGCCATTCTCACAACGTGCAGGCAGCTGATTGGATTTGCTCTGGAAAAAAACTTGCTCGCCAATGCCGCCGCCCCCCAGACACGCAATGTGATGAGCGCAATCGCCCTGGCAGTCGGCCCCGTGTTGAACATCCTTGGAGCGGCAAGGGACGAGTGGAACCACACGGCAAACCTGGAAACGCGCCTGGCCCGCCTTGGCACATTCACACTATCAATAGCGGCTGTGGTATTGGTAGCGACAGCGCCACAGGCCTTGCCGGCATTTGCCGCCTATGGCGCGCAAACGGCTTTCTACAGCTTCGCCACTGATCTGGTTAACCTGTTCTTGCCGACAACTGACAACGCAAAAGCCAACCTTGGCGGCACAGATGCCAGCGGAGTGCTGAACGGTGCACTCCAGTATCTGGCCTTTACAGGCATGAACTACACCGCGCCCCATTCCGGTCCCGGCTATGTCATGTCACAAGGCAAGGAGCCCCCACCGACCGAGCCTCAGACGTTCGCCTTTGAGCTATCAGTGTGGTCGGATCAAAATATTGGCACGGCATCCGATCCAAATCCAACCGTCCAGGGCCGGGCCAACGAAATTGTCGAATCCCTCGTTCCGATAGTGGGACATGATTTTCTACGCGGTGCCTACAACGCCGGAGCCGATGTTGCCAGCCAAGTGATTGGCGGCGAACTGATGCACGCTCTTCAAGGTGAAAACACGGACAAAGGCTTTCGCCTCAACATGTCTGCACGGGTACCCACCGCCGAACAAGTCGCCAACCAACTCTTGTCCACCAATGCCATTCGAACCTCAGTGAGCGAAACAATCATCGCCGTCGTCATCTCCGCCACCCGGTTCTTTTCGACCCTGCCAATTTCGAAAGCCAATGTCGACCATATCGTCAACACGCTGGTCGCCGCAGTGGTTTTCGCGGGACGTTTTGGCGCCGTGTACGTCAATGAGCGAACGAAACCTGCATAAGTTCATGCAACCTTGTGCGCCAAGCTGTTTGTAGCTTGGCGCAACCCAGCCTCACCACTCACTCTTCTCCCAACTATCGTCACCCATCGGCTGGAACACATCGCGCATAAAACTTGAGATGAATATCTCGATGCTGAAAGCCCGGGCATTGGCGCCCTTGATTTCCTTGTAGAGCAGCGATTTTTCCAGTTGCTCGTCTTTCAAGCGAAGCAACAGCTTATGCGTGACGGCCATAATCGCCTTGGGATTTGGATACGCGGGCGTGCCATCGGGATTCAATTGTGACTTGAGGAAAAGAAAGATGGCCTGTTCGCCCTGCCCTTCCATCGCCAAAAGCTTTCTATACAACTCATCGAATTCGGGATCCGGGCCGGGCCGCTTGCTGCCGTTGACATCGAGTGCATTGCCGGACGCCCGCACCACGCGTGACTCAAGGGTCTCGACCGCAGACCTCTGATCAAGGCGGTTAACGCTCATCATCGGTTCAATCTTCATGCCGCACCTCCATTTGCCGGAACAGGCGCCGCGCCGAAACCCGAACACAGCTCACTCAATATTTTCATCGAGGCCTGATCGAGGCATCGAACCGACTCGGGCAGATTTCCCAGCCGGGCCAACAACCCCGGTTCCAATCGTTGGCAGACCGATTCGATATCAAATTCGAGCAATTGGTCAGCCAAACGGAACACGTAGCGTTCCTCGGGTTGATAGTCGAGCACCAGCACGCCGGGCCAGAGTTTCTGCAATCTCCGCCGTAGCGCGTGACCTTGAGGTTTGCAGCGCGAAGGCAGCAACACCAGCAAGGGCGCCTCGGTGTCGGACTGCTCCGCCAACCAGCGCTCGAGCATTTCATCCAGCCACTCATTGCGAGTCAGCAAATCCTGCAGCAACTGGCGCGCGGCGTGCGCCAGATCCTTGCGCAACTGCAACCCGAGTGCCTGGGACTCGAGCAAACCGTTCGCCAGGTTTTCGGCAGCGCGCAGGATGCCGTTTGCATAGCCCTCCTGAAACGCCTGAGCACGAATGGCCTCGGCTTCAGATTGGGCCTGCTCGACACATTCACGGGCCCGGCGTTGCGCCTGTTGTTGTAGCGAGTGCCGCTGGCGCGCCGCGACGAGGTCTGCGCGAGCTACGTGTGCATCACTCGATGCCGGCACGTCAGCCAGGGTTCGGATAGAGTCGAGCATGCTGCACCGCCAGTAAGAAAAGCGCCGGATCGGCGTCTGTCACCGGCCACTGGGTGTGCAGGCCGACAACGTGTGGAGAGAATTGCAAAGACAGCCGTTCAAACAGCGGCGGCGGCAGGAACCCGGAAAAGCTCGACAGTGAATTGAAGCCGGCAGCTTCAACCTGTTGCAGCGGTACCGATGACGGCTCAAGCGGCACGCCGACGCGAGGCCCCGGTCTGCAACTGGCGAATTGTCGTAGCGGCATCGGCAACTGCTGCAATGCGCCGCCTCGCGCCAGCTGTGGAAACAGTCGCCAGGCGCCCATGAGGCTCGCGATGTAAGGCAATTGTTGCCACTGCCGGATCCACTGTTGTGCGACGGCAGTCAGCGGCATAGGGGGCCATGGTCCCTGCCGGTCAAGCCCTTCCAGAAGCATCCGATTGAGCACGCGCCGCGCATCGGGGCTGTCAAATCCCGCCGGCAGGCTCAACCGCTGAGGGTGCACATAATCCAGCGGTTCGACGAGAATCCGCCGCAGGCGTTCAGCGCACGATGTCACGCGGCGCCCCTTTCAACAGTCGATAACCTAACCCTGCGCAACCCGCCAACAGCACTGCGGCCAACGACGCCAGCAACCACACCGAGCGCGAATCGCTTTGCGTTGCCGACACCGACGGCGCGACGTGCTGCGTGGGCGAGCGCTGCGACAGCACCACCGAGATATTTTCGTACTCGACGGCAGCAAAACTGTTCTTCAGAAAACGCTTGATGTCGGTGATCAGCAGCTGCGGCTCAATGTCTCGTTCATGGACAGCCACGGCCGCCAGGTGAATGGGCGCGGCCTTGCGTCCGCCTTCACCGGCATCCAGGTCGTAACTGACATGCACCCGCGCCGACACCACGCCCTCGAGCAGGCTCAGGGACTGTTCGATTCGCTGTTCCAGCGCCGAGTAAAGTCGAGCCTTTTCAGCCCTGGGGGAAGCGACCAGCGAATCGCTGGGAAACATGTCCGCCACTTCCAGTCGTGGCCTGGACGGCAACGAATAGAGATTAAGCAAGTCGACAGCGGCGGAGAAATCGACCGGGTTGATTTTCACCGCGTACCCGGTTTTGCCGGCGTCGACTTTCGTCGCCGCGATGTTGTTGCGTTGCAGTACCGAAAGCACTTCGTTGGCCTGCTGCTGGTCCAGCCCCTCCAACAGACTCGGCTGCCGACAACCGAGCAACGCCAGACACAGGAACATCAGCAACGCACCCGCCTTCATGACGCGCGCAACAACGTTTCGGCAGTGCTCACGGCCTTACGGACCAACACGTTGAGCAAATTGATGTCGACGTTGTATTGCCCCATCTGCTCCTGCAACTGCGCCAATACTTCGGGGCTGGTGATATCGGGACGCTGCATCAGTTGATTGATCGACGACACTTCCTGGCCGCTGTTGACCGCTGAACCGGCGAACGCTTCGATCAATCGACTTTCAAGAGAAACGATCGGGCCTTCCTGCGGGCTGCGCAGCTCAGTGACGGCCGTGGTCTCAATGAACGAACGGGATATGCTTTGAATAGACATGCAGTGCACTCATGAAAATGGCCATCGCCAGACAACGATGGCCAGTCAAAAGGATAGAAATCAGCGAGCGGCCTGGATGATCGCCATGTCGATGTCCTTGAAGCCCTTGATCGTGTTGGTCTGGGCGTTACGGAATACCGTGTAGGACGAGAACGCGGTTTGATAAGCCGCCAGTTTTCCGGGGTCCGAAGCATCATTCTTGAGATCATCCAGTGCCTTATCCAAAGCAGTCTTGAGACCTGCTGCACCTTTTTCGAACGCTTCGGCCTGACGCCCGAGAAAATCATCGTGAAAGTCGATTGGGATACCAATTTCAGCCATGGGTCACCTTCTATTGTCTTGTTGGGAAATGCCAAGACGACGACGTCATCTTGATGTAGCCCTGAGGGCCGGTTTGAAACGACTTGCCCTTGAGCGAGTCATCCTTGAGCGCGACAGCGAAGTTCACGTAGCGATCACCCCACTGCCGATAGAAACCGTCGACGTATTGGCGAGCCGCCGCCAACTCGGAATCCTGTAAATCGCCTTCGATGGCGAACGTGACACTGTCGTCGTGCCCGACCCGGTTAAACGCCAATGAAAGGCGACGCAACCCTTGTTCGGCGAGGTCTGCCAGCAGGTTGTCATCCTGTACTTGCACCGCCACTTCCCGTGCATAGGGTGCAGCCTTGAGCAAGACATCAAGCAGTTGCGTCTGCAGCTGCGGCGTGAGCAGATTGCGCTGGGCACTGAGCAGCAGTCGCGGCACCGCGGGGTCCTTGAGATCCAGGAAATGCCAGGCCAGTTGCGGGTCGTGGTCGACCAGCAGTTTCTCCAGTCGACGACGCTCCTGATCGATCACCAGCACCTTGCCGGACACCCCGCTGTTGCGCATCAACACCTGCCGGCTCCAACCGGCGTCTCGCTCGGAAGCGACAAACACATAAACCGTTTTGTCCCGCCCCTGCACCACGGCGACCTCGGCACTGGCGCCCCCGATCAGGCTGCGCACATCGGTTTCGGGCGCCGGCTCGGGCACAGGCCAGAGGCTTATCGAAGTGACCAGCAGCGCGAGGGCTAACCCTGCGCAACCCCATTTGACGACGGTTGGCTGTGGCCAATGGCGAAAAGACGCTTCGGCCAACGGTAGGGGCTGCTTGTTCAAGAGTTCAGGCGCCCAGGATTGGTCTTCACCACGCAAGGCAATCTGCAAGCCACCGATCTGCTCCAGGCGCTGGAATTCGCACTGCCGGGTTTCTCCGTGCTCGTTGAGCAGCCGCAAGGTCGCACCGTCCTGCCCGCCGTCTGCCAGCAGCACCTCGAAATTGCAGCCGCCCGTGTCCAGTGGAACGAAGATGGCATCCTCGGGAACGCTGACTGAATGAGCTTCTCGGCCCAGCAGATCGAGCGGCGCGACAATGAACAACGTCCGCGGCTCACCGAGCGGGAATTCGCACCCCTGAAGCGGGCCGTTGAGGATCCGCAGGACACAGGGCTGTAGAGGGGGGACTGACAGGTCTGTCACCGATCACGCTCCAGGCAGTGAATGAAAACCCATGCTAGGAGCGCTGCCCGAGAAGTTCCTGATCGAATTCTGCCGATCTGACCCGAGCGGGATCAGAATCCCCCCGAATGGCCCAAGGCTAACGCCGCGAGATTTTTGGGTGTGTGTCCCAAGGCTGCGTGGGCGGATGTGGCGTCAGGGTTTGATAGCGTTGCCAGACCTTGTGTGCATAACGCAGACGGGCCGCCTGCCGACCCGGAGCGTTGCCGGCGTTATAGGCACCCACAGCCGTCCAGTTATAGCCATAAAGTGATACAAAGCCGGCCAGCACCGAGGCACCGACCTCAACTGACAGACAAGGCTCATCCAACAGCCGCTGCTCGGTAATGCCCTGCGCGCTTAGACGGGGCAGATGACTGCTGTTGATTTGCATCAGCCCGATATCACGCGTGCCATTCCTGTTGTAATTCATCGCATCCGACATCTGCCCTGACTCCACATCGGCAATGGCCTGAAGCAGCTCGGGCTCGATGGCATGTTGCTGCCCCGCCGAGACCCAACAATAGGCATGCGCCGGAACCGCACCCACAGACATCAGCATCAGAAGGCCGCCAGTCACCCACCGGCTCATGCCAACCGCCTGCCGCTGTCGAGCGGCGCCGCGTGCCGGGTGCCCTGCTTTGCGCGGTGCATCATCACGGCTTCCCGGGGATCACCGGCAAGCGCGAGACGTACCCGCAAACTCTGCGCCCGCTTGCAGTTCGCGTCGTGACTCAGGCACTTGTCGAGGCTCTGAAGCGCCAGATCATTGCGCTGCCAATACCAGTGATGCCAGGCGTGAAAGTAGTGAACATCAGCCTGATCGGCGCTCGACAAGCAACGCTGAAAAAGCACCTGCGCAGCCTCCTCGCAACCACGAAGGCTGGTCAGCAGGGCAAGCCGCGCGATGGTTTGCGTACTCCCCGGGTCCAGCGGCAACGCCCTGGAAATCGCCAAATGAGCCTCATCCATTGCACGCCCCGGCTCACATAACCCGAGCATCGCCTGGCCCAGCCAGACATCGGCCACGCCACACCAGACAGGGGCATAACGGTCATCCAGTTGCAGGCTGTATCGAAACTGCACCAGCGCATCACGCAGGCTTTGTGGCGTGTGCCGCTCTACACTGCACAAACCGTTGAGATAGGCGACCAGGGCCGGATAGGAAGCACAGCCCGTTTCAGCAGGACGCAGCCCCGGAAGGCGCTGGGCAACCAGACAGGTCAATTCCCCGAGCCCCTCCCCCAAGTCCACCCCGCCCAGCCTTTGTCCATGAAGCAGCACATGATCGCTGCTACGGATCAACTCGATCGACCATTGCGACGGGTCATCCCGGAGCGTGCAGCGACCACTGAGGTAAAAGTCAGGCTTCAAACGCTCGACCAGATACCGCGCGTCGGTCAACTGACCATAAGCAGCCATTAAACCCGAGGGGACGACACGCAGCGCCTCGCCGAATGCCGTCGTCAACTGGCGGATCATCGCGTCCTGCAGATCCAGTGCGGCTGACTCGTGCAGATTACGAAAAGGCAAAACGGCCAGCAACGGCGCCTCGGTTCTCGTCTGACTCGGCACGTCGAGCTCGACGACCGGACAGGTAAACCGGTAACCCTGGCCGTACACCGTTGCAATGAAATCCTTGTTGTCCTTGAGCAGCTTGCGCAAGGCGTAAATGCAGCGAGTCAATGATTCCTCGGTGGCATCGGCATCGGGCCACACCGTGTCGAGCAAATGATCCTTGCTGATCACCGTGCCGGCCGAACCGAGCAGCAGGCGCAGTACATTCAACTCTTTGGGGGGGACGTGGACTCCATGTCCGTCTCGCATCAGCGTTCCATCGCTTTGCAATAGCCAGCGGTCGAAAACGAACGACCTGAAGGGTGGTTGATCAGTGGCACTGTCCATATTCTGGAGCTTCTCTATAGAAAGGTACTGAAGCGCAATTCAGCCTTTGGTTAACCAGGCTCAAGATAACTAGCGGCACGACTATAGGAAGTTGAGCGGGAGTATTCCGTAGGATCAAAACCTCTTTAGCGCGAAGAAATTACGACACACACTGTAGGAATTTTCTTCAAATCTGTTTTTCACAGCCTTTATCAATTAATTGACTTCCGGCAAGTACGATCATGAGCTTTTATTGTAAGCAGATAGCTAAACGGGGAGTTATCTTTTCCCTCCCCTATTCCAAAAACATACGATCATGACTATATCAAGTATTTCTTCTTCAACATTTGCAAGACCAATTACGAGCGAAAGCTCGCCTGTCAACATCGATATTGAACGTGAACCAAAAACACAACATAACGAAAAAACCTATCAAAATGTATTCGCCATGATTAGCGAGCGCTATAAAGACTTCCGCCCGGATACAGAGCGCGGCTTTCAACAACATCCCGGAGTCACCGCTGACATCGAACCCATTTCAAAACAAGACCTTATTTCCATACTGAAACATATCAAGACTGATAACAACCTATTGGAAATTTGCAAAAAAAACTCAGCCAAGGCTCCTTTTTTCAATAAATTCTACCTAATGTCCAATGCGGATCAAGGCTGGAATCTTCGCCTTCACTCTTTTAATGTTAGAGGTAGCGGCCTCGGAGAGGAAGACAGCCCTCACTATCATCGCTGGACATTGGCATCAAAGGTGCTGGCGGGTGGATACATCAATGTAAATTACCAAGAAGGCCCTAAAACGGACTCAACCTTACCAAAGGACTCCTATTCAAAATATGAACTTAGCTCATCTAAATCCCAAGTAAGCAGTGAAGCACGCAAAGCAAAGTACATTTCAGAAGCAGAGATGAAACCTACAGAAAAAACCTTGTACGCACAAGGTGACCTCAATCACTTCCCTATAGCAAAACCTCACAGCGTAGAAACACACGCAGCCGTCATGGGAACTACGCTAACGCTGGCCCATACAAGCAAGGCCGCCTCTGACAGTTCAATTTCATTCAAAAAAACCGATAATATTGAAGCACTTCCAGAGATAAAAATTGAAAGTAACGAAGCATTCATGACCATGCTCCAGGACCAGATAACTCATCTACAGGTACTCGTCATGAGTGACAACCTGAACACTTTATTAACCTCAAAATTCGAACAAGGTTCTTCACTGACAGCTGGAGAGGAAAAGCATCTATCTGACTACAAGGAACCAAACTATGTAGAAACCTCATTCCTTCCAGCGCTTGCTATTTATCAAATGGAAGTACTAAACGGTATTGAACACAACGAATTCTCCGGCGACACCGAAAAACTGATCAGCACCGAACTTTCCGCAATGGACAAAGACTCGCTAGACACGCTGATACGCGGCAACCAAAACGATCTCTTTGACAAACAACTAACTATTGAAATCAACGATAACGAGTTAGCAAAACAACTGAATCAACGTTCCACGCAAACAGCCGCAATACATTAATAAATTTACCCATAAAATTGACCGCCCTTGCCGGCGGTCATCTTTAATTACATTAACGAAATAAAATCAATTTCATCAAAACTCGTGTACGGAGCTTTGCTCTTTTAACAATTCGCCCATCAGACTCGTCGCAGCGCCGTGCCCTATCAGATGCCCCGCATCCTGTGCCTGATTACCCAGCGCTTGCCTGAGATTTTGCCCCATATACAAGAATGTACCCTCAGCAACTTCTACCGCACTGTGATACCCAAGACCGATAAGAAAAGCAGCCGCGCCTGCGGCTCGCGCAAGCTGCTGGTCTTGCCTTTCCAGATAGATGTTTCTCAATGGGTCCCAGTGAGTCGAGTCCGTTTTATTTAATGTACCCAGAAACTGCATCTCGCGAGAATCTCCCCGTAACATGTCCCATACTTGCAATATCTCAGCCGGAGAGCCTGACATATGCGCAACCAGAGGCTCAGTCGTATTGAGTACACGATTCTTGCTGATATGAGCGACCTCCCATTTGGCGCCAGGAATCCTTTGACTGGATTCAATACCAAGTTGCTCGTCCGCCCTTTCACCCGTGTTGTGTATTCCAGTTCGCGGGCTAAGCCCCGCGGGTGGGCGATAACGCTCTACTTTTTTAAGTGGACCGACGCTAGAGGATCCAGCCGTTTGTTGGATCTCTTGTATGACACTATCCGTAGGCGCGAAGAGCCCCCGTTTTTCTATCAACCTATGCAGATCTTCTATGAGAGCATTCGACTGCTGTTGCGGGCACTCTTCAACAACAATCTTCGCTAAGGAATCAACATAAAGGGCGCCAATATCCCCCATAAGAGCTATCACAACCGCACGGTCCAATCCTGAGACGCTATTGGTCACGTGGGGAAATCGGAGGTCGTCACTTACCCTCTCAAGGGTCTCAACAAGCACTCCTGCACTTTTCCCCGACAGCAGACCTTCAGGACCAAGCAATCGTGCACACAATGTTTTCCGGCTATCTGGACTTAGTTCGCAAATCAGATGGCGCAATGTATAGGCAGCCTCACCAAGTTCATTCTTAAGTACATGACCTGGATTATAGAGAAGATTTCTAGCCGCTATTGTTTGCGATAAAGCCAGCTTGTCGGTCATCGAACAACTCATTGAGCGGAGTGCTGGGTCGATAAGAAACGTAGGCAGCGATGGATCCGTTGCCATGGGCTTTTCTGTCACAGTGCGCACTGACGGTATAGCGCTACTTGCCTGTACTCTTACTAACTCCGTTGATAGCAACGTCACCGCGGGGTTTTGGCTAGAGTCAACCTCGGATAAAGATCTTTGGTTTAGAATCGTTCCATCGAAAACTTTCATCATGCAGTCCTTTTATTACCCATTGAATCCATATGGCTCATAGAAAAATACCTGCGTCAATGCTTGCCAGCAGTCACACATCAATACAGTCTGTTCGTCTACCGAAGCAATTGATCTGCAACCCTTGACCGAACGGTGTGGGCAACTGGAGTTTTTTGATATCCTGCCGACCCACAATTTCAGGTTTCCCCATAGTGCAAAACGGCAAACGATGATGGCATAGTCATCAGGAGCACCAGCCTCCAGACTATAAATAGATACTTGAATGGATCCAGTCGCACTGCCAGCTTCATTGTCGTATGAAATCACGACACGCACTGTAGCGCACTATTTTAGAAGGTTATTACATACAAAATACAAAAACTCTAAACCTGCGCCTGTGTATCTTTAAGCGCAACTAAGGCATTGACCTTTGGGGAGCAGCAAGCATCACTTTCATGAATGGACGTTGACTTCTAAAAACACTTTCTAGAGGACCATAATTGCATTTAGCCTCGACCATCAGAATAAACTATCAACACGTTATTTCAACAACTCACCTTATCAACAACACTCTCAACCAACCAACAAACGTCACCTACCGTTCTCCACTTTCGCACTCCAGGCTCAGGTAGTTCTATACCGAACGACTCATTGAGTACCATGACGATCTCGACCAAACCAATGGAGTCCACATACAAATCTTCTACCAACCGCAAACCAAATTCAACATCCTGACTATCCACCGAAAGATAACTCGACACAATCCTGATCACCCGGCGCTCAGTTTCAAGTTTCGCACTCAAAATATCCGACATCACTTCCCCCGAGACAACAAAAATCAGGCGTAAATCTGAATTAAAAGATCCAGATTTACGCCCACCCTTGCGAAGCCAAAAACCACTTACTTTCGGCTCATAACACACGCATCAAAAATTCAACATCGCCTTAAGCATGTCCGCATACTGACTAAGGTGCGCAGACAATGTCTTATTGAAGTTATCATGATAAGAATTGGCGTTAGAGTATTTCTGCGTGAAGGATTGCAGCATGTTTTTCATGCGTTCTTCCTGGGCGTTGAAGCCGGTTTGCCAGGCCTGGAATTTGGCGGTGTCCCAAGTGACCTTGCCACCACCCGCTGGCAAGCTGGCAAGCATGGTCGATAGTGGACTGATATCCATCACGACGCTGAACGTACCGTCACCATTATCTATAAGACAACTTTCAGGCAGGCCGAGTGCTTCGCGCCACTTGTCTGCCTCTTCCCGGCTCGCGCCTTCTTTTCCAGGAGCAGGGAACAAAACGGCTGCCGACTCAGGAGGTGAGTATTTTGCGATAAGCGTATTAAGTGCTGCTTTCAGCGCGCCAACGTCCAACTCGACTTTTTTACCGTCATCAACACCGGTAATCCATTCCTTCATCTCCGCGGTGATTGCGTCGTTGAATTCCTTAAAGAACTCTGCATAAGCATCGAGGATATGTTCATACCCTTTCAGATAGCCGTTCTTGATCAAGTCGATCAGTTCAAGCAGTTTGTCGAAAAAATCATTCGATGAACTGATGATCTGATTGAACTCATCCGCGATCACCTGGGGCAGTGGCTGCCTTGCCAGGTCGAGCAGGATAAATTTCTGCTCATCATCGAGGCGCTGACGCTGTTCCATGGGCAGGGTTTCCCGGCAATGCGTCATCACCGCGCCACACTGGCGCAGCTGCTGTGCCCACATTTGCCAGCGAATACGTTTGGCTTGAACCTGCTCGCCAAACTCGGCAATCAGGACTTCCGCCGCTCCGCCCGCCAGCAATGCGTCAACCATTTTTTCGGCCGCCGGTTGGCACTTGAGCATATTTCCAAGATTGCGATTCAATACATTTACCGAGCGGTCCAGCAATTGCCCGAGGGAAAAAGCGGTTTGAGCCTCGAAGGGCATTTCTGGTGGTAAAGGTGCATCGGTGACAACCTTAAAATCGACCGACGGTTTAACCATTGGCGGTGTGAAATCCGAAATTCTCATTGTGTTCTCCTACTCACACTATTTTGCCAATGACTTCAATCCGCGATTGAAATAGCTGCATCACCATATCCATGAGTTTTTGCAAGAGCGCCGCATCAGCCGAGTCTTTTTGCCCAACTTCATCACTCAAGCTCTTCTGTGTGTTTTGCGCACTTTGTTGCAATGTCTCTTTCTCCCGCGCCGCATACTCGGCCATGCGAACCATGCTGGAGACCACCTGACTCATGCTCATCGACATCGCGTTGAGCGCTCGACCGATATCGAGTTTCTTTTCAATGCCTTTGCTGCTCATCTGGCTGAGCCAGTCCGACGTCTGGCCGACCTTTTGTGCCTTGAGGATTTCACCGTCGAACCATGCCTGCTCCTTGGGTGTCAGGGTCGAACCCTGGGGTTTGAAATCCACTGATTTCATCCGGCCGAAATCATCAAACACCGTTATCTTGTAGGTCGTTTGCGGGTTCCAGTCATCGCGGCTGCGATCATGTTTCAGATCACGTTCGATGTTGCCGGCGTCCAGTGAATTGCGCTTATGCAGGTTGATATCCGCATGTTTGAGCCCTTGCCCTTGAAAGGTCTTGACCATGGCAAACCCGGCGATTGCACCGGAGACCACGGCAGCCGTAATGGCGCTGTACATTGCTGCCTGGCCGGACTCGATGATGGCAGCGCCCTGGGACTTGGCGGCATCAGCGGCCATCACACTGAAATGCCCGCGCAGTTGGGCATTGGCGACCCGCGCGATGTTCAACGCAATGATCGCGGCGACGAGCACGTTAGCGTGTTTTTCCCAAGCCCCCGGATCGAAGATCAGATCGTTACGCACTTCATCGCTGACCAACCGCTTGGCATCGGTGAGGTCATGCCAGTCGGATACGGTGGGTTGATACGCGTCAATGTCGCTTTCGAGTTTCGCTACCGAAGGACTTTGGATCGGAGGGGTGTTGAGAACCTGATCCTTACCGACCATGCCCCTCAACTCTGTGTTTTCAGGCGATTGAAACACTTTCTCGGCTATCGCCGTCGCTTGCGTATGGATGAACGAACGGAAAGCCAAAACACCGTTTGTGATCATGCGAATTCTCTTTTATCAGTGAGTTCAGACGTGTCGAACCATTTGCAGGCTGACGGAATGGCTGCGTTGCAGATCGGCAAATACATGTTCGATATGCCGGGTGCGGTCTTGCATCGCCTTGCCGTAGTCTTCGACCAGACGTGTGAGGTAGGAGGTAATTTCTTCGCTGATGGCCATGCGCACCTTCACGTCCGCCAGGTGTTCGGCCGCCTGGGCCTGATGCACACCGCTTCGGACTCCCAGCACGCCCTGCGCGGCCACGCCGCCGAATTCGGTGAGGGCTTGAGCGATTTCGAGATTGGCGGCGTAACGGGCCAGGGATACGGGATCAGCGCCTCTGGTGATGAAGCTGCGCAACTGGGTCAGCAGTTGGGTCAATGTGTTGCCGACCGAGGAAGCCACCTGTTTCATGGCCTGCACCGCTGCAGGTGCAGCCTGCGCCACCACTGATGCCAGTTTCGACGCGACCGCGCCGATCATCGGCCCAATCACCGCAGCACCGACTATGACCGCCAAAGCGATGGCTGCAATAGTGGCGGCGATGCCCGCGATGATGCCGGCGATTTGCGCGATGTCCTTCGCCGTTTCGGGATCGACACCCACCGCTACCAGCACCTTGGTGTAGAGATCGGTAAAGAAACTGATGGCTTCCTGTATGAGCGACATCAGCGGCTTCATCAGTTCTCCCATGAACGACACGCCCGTGAGTTCCTTGACCACCTCGTCGGCAATCATGACCGCAGCCCCGATCACACCCACCGCAATGAGCACCGGGTTGACCGCCAGAATGCCGGCCGCAATGGTCGCGATCGACACTAGCGCGCCAACGATCTTGCCGATACAGCCCATCGTTCTCTGCAACTCCTCGGCTTTTCGGACCTCTTCCAGGTACTTTTCCGATTCGAGTTGCATCTTTTCCTGCAGCTTGGCCTGCAATTCCAGAAACAGCTCCTGATTGAGCTCCTCCTTGTTCTGCGCCGCCTCGCCCAGCAACTCGATGATCTTCAAGCGGTTCAGCAGGGCCAATGCACTGCTGCTCAGCGCCTTTTCATCCGACTGTTTAACCTGAGGTCCGCCGACACCTGCCTCCAGGACTTTGCCGGTCACGACCGCGAGGACTTTAGCGGCGGCATTGGCGGTTTCGATCAGTTTGAGATGGGCATCAGTGGCTTTTTGAAAGGTCTGGGTATGAGCCGCCAACTCGCCTTTGAGCTGGTCACGACGCGCCAACTCACTCGCATATTCGGGTGATTCAGAGTCCAGCTTCGCCAGACGCGCCTCGCTTTCGTCCAGCAACCCCTGGAAATGCTGGACTTTCTCGCGCAGCTTCTCCAGGTTTTGCTGACTACCGCCAACAGCCCCCTCCGCGGCCTCCAGAGCCGACACGGCCGCGGCATATTCAGTCGCCAGTTTTTCATGCCCCTGTTGCTTGGCCCCGGCCATGCTCTGCAACATCGCCAACCGGTTTTTCAGCTTGTTGACGTCGACCTCGCCGATCAGCTCGCTGATCATCGCCATCAGCAGCGTGAACAGATCACCTTCCGACTCTTTACCGTTGTTGCGTACCAGTGGCAGATGCAATTGCGGCCGTCCGGGGGTGGCCGTGGATTTACCGTGCTCACCGTCGTAATTCACCGACATCAAACCGGCCAGCGCCTCCTGGCCAGCCTTCTGATAGTCCACCGTTCTGGCCGCCTGGCTGGCGGCTTTGCCGTAGATCTCAAAGGCTTCGGTACGGCTGAGCCCGCCCGTATACCCCGGATTAAATGTATTTCTGATTTCACTCATGTTCAGTCCTCCGAACAGTCCTTTTCAATGTGAGCCAGGGTGTCGAGATACACCTGGGCCTGTGTGCGCAGGTCCTCTTCCGTGGCCTGCTTGATTACGTACTCGAAACACAATCGGGCCTTGCCGATCCTGCCCAGGGCGAGCTGACACTGACCGCTGTAGAACATCGGTCGGTAGTCGTTCTTGCCTTGGGCGAAGGCGATGGCGTACAGGTCGATCGCTTTCTGATGGTTTTGCTTGAGCTGGTACACCGCCGCCAATCCCATCCAGTACTGGCTGTTGTAGAAGTCGTAGATGCACAGGAAGTGAAAAAACTTCTCGGCATCGTCCAGCCGGCCTTGCTCATAAAACTGGTAAGCGAAGGCGTACAGGCCGTCCATGTGCTCGTCGCTGATGCCCTGCACATCCTTTAACGGCGCCCCCGCGAGCACGGCATCCACGATGTCCAGAGCGATTTGCTCGTCTTGTTGGTTGTTGCGACTCATCAGCCACACTCCTGAAAAAACGTCAGCGCCGCTGACGAATGCATTGAGCCAAAGCGCTGGCAGGCACGCTGCCAAATTGCGCTCATGCCAACGATGGGATGGATAAAGAAAGGGGGGATCAGGCCTGCTCGACCTGCTCGAGCCAGATCAACAGGCGCAGGACTTCTTCGACTTCCTGCACCTGGAGGAAGCTGTAGCGCTGGTGGGTCTTGAAGATCCGCCGGGCCAGCGCGATGTCGTTGATCACCGGCACGCCGACCTCTTTGGCATACGCCCGAACGGCCAGGGCGCGCTGGTTGGTCTCCATCAGGGAGATGAACGGCAGCACGGTGATTTCCGGACGGAAATACACGCCGATGGCGATGTGGGTGGGGTTGGCGATGATCATCCGCGAGCTGCGCACATCGGACTTGACCTGCTCCGACAGCAGCTCCCGATGGAGGTCACGCCGGCGGCCCTTGATTTCGGGATTGCCGTCCTGCTCCTTGTGTTCACGCTTGACCGAGTCCTTGTCCATCATTTGGTCTTTCATGAACAGCCAGTATTCACTCAGCGCATCGAGCACCACGATCAACAGCACGCAGGCCAGAAACGCCAACACCAGCACCAGCAGCAAGTGCCCCCAGATCGCGAACAGCCCCGGTGCCTGGGCAAATAATTGTGCAAACAAAAGTTGCCGCTGCGTGACCCAGACAATCCACAGCGCCATGGCAAAACTGCCCAGGTACAACAGCGCTTTGACCGTGTCCTTGACCGTGCGCAGGCTGAACAGTTTTTTGAAGCCATTGATCGGGTTCAACGCCCCGAGGTTCAGCTTCAAGGCTTCGCTGGCCAGGGCAAACCCGCTTTGCAGCAACGCCGGCAACGCGCTGGTCAAGACGCACACCAGCAACAGCGGCAACAGAGCCTTGAGCCCGACCACCACCAACATCGCCGAGTACTTTTGCAGGTCGGCGTCGAAATCACTGGCGATGATGCGCCGATAAACCTCCATGACTTCCAGCAGCGAACTGTTGAACACCATGTAGGTGATGCCGCACAAGGTCAGGCAGGTGACCACCAGATCCTTGGCCTTGAACGTCTGCCCCTTGCGTGACGCATCCCGCAGTTTCTTGGGGGTGGGCTTTTCAGTCTTCGACGCGCTGGACGACATCGTCACCCTCCTCGTCGACAACCAGATAGTGCTCCAGTGCCTGGGATTTGGTGCCCATGCGCAGAACTTCATCGGGCAGGTGCACGCCGAAATACAGCATCAGCACCACCAGCGCCACCAGGCTCTTGACCGTCAGCGATACCGAGAACGCGTTCATTTGCGGCGCGTACCGCGAGAGCAGGCCAAGCAGTGCCTCGCTGACCAGCAGCGTCGCCACCACCGGCGCGCTGATCACCAGGGTCTTGCTCACCAGTGCATCCAGCAAGCTGAACACCGCTGGCAGGTGCACCTCGCAGCCGTTGGCCGGTGCGCAAATCCGATAACTGTGGCCGACGGTTTCGAGCATCAACAGCATGCCGCCGCCTTCGAGATAAACCGCAGCGGCGAACAACTGGAGAAAGTTCGCCAGCTCCGACGTATCGACGCCGTTGGCCGGGTCCACCGTACTGCTGAGCATCGCCCCGCGCTGGTTGTCGATCAGGTTGCCCATGGCGTGCAACACCCAGAACGGCCAGCACAGCAGGCAGCCCAGCAGAACGCCAATGCCGGCCTCGCGCAGCAACAAGCCAAAGAACGCCAAGCCGTCGAGGGGCGGCAACGGCACGCCGACATAGCTCCAGAACCCCAACGCCACCAGCACGATGACGGCCTGGCGCGGCACCCCGGTCAGCACCCCGCTGTTGAGAAACGGCAGCATGAAGAAAATCGGCGCCAGGCGTGCGAACCCCAGGATCGCGGCGGCGAACAGCGCGTACAGATCGAAAAACAGCGTCACCGACATCGGCCTAACCCAATGCCAGACGGATGACTTCACGGCTGAAATCGAGCAGGGTTTCACCGTACCAACCCGAGAGTAGAAACAGGCACGCCGCGACCGCCAGCAGCTTGAATCCGAACGGCAGTGTCTGCTCCTGCAACTGGGTCACCGTCTGAATCAACCCCACCACCAGGCCGACCACCGTGGCGACAATGATCGGCCAGGCCACCATCAACAGAATCAGGTACAGGGTTTTATTGCCGGCATAAACCAGATCGTTCATGTCGACGCCCCTATGCCAGTAACGTCAGGTATTGCTTGACCAGACCGGTCGACAGCAGCGCCCAGCCATCCAGCGCGACAAACAACACCAGTTTGATCGGCACCGAAATAATCACCGGGCTCATCATCATCATGCCCAGCGCCAGCAGGATGCTGGAGATCACCAGATCGACGATCACGAACGGCAAGTACAGATAAAAGCCGATCTTGAACGCGCTTTTGATTTCACTCAGTGCATAGGCCGGCAACAGCGAAAACAAGGAGGGCGTGAGTTGTTCATCGGCGGGCAGGCTGTCCTCGGAATCACTCTGAACCGCTTGTGCACGTTCGAAGAACAGGGCCAGTTCGGGGTCGGTGTACTTGCGCAGGTAATCCTTGTAGCCACCCAGACCGTTCTCGGCAAAGTCCACCACCGACTCGATATCGGTGAAGGCCACCGCTTCTTCCTTGTAATAGCCATAACCCTGCTTCATGACCGGCGTCATCACGAAAATCGCCAGCATCAAGGCGATCGCGTTGAGCGCCATGTTCGACGGTACCTGCTGCAATCCCAGGGCGTTGCGCACGATGACAAACACAATGGAAAACTTGATGTAACAGGTTCCGGCGGCCACCAGAAAAGGCAGCAGTGATGCGAACGCCAGCAGCGCAATCAGCGAGACATCATTCATCGGCAGTGTTCCGATAAACCTCGAGCAACTCGACGCCCAACTAATCGTCCAGCTGCACCAGCTCCCCACGGGCCACGCGCTTGCCATTGGCCCGAACTTCGATGTGCCGGGCAGCATCGGCTGCCAGCGGAATGAGTTGGCCATCGATGATCTGTGACAGCGTCCCCAGGTCGATCTCATGGGTGGCGAGCAGGAACTCCAGACGCACCGGCAGAGCACCGAGCTCGACACCCGCTTCAGCGTCTGCGGCTACCTGTTGATTTGAATCGGTAACTGTCGATTGCATGTGTAATCCCTCTTCAGTGAACGTGAACACGCCGATGCATTGAGTGGCCAACAGACACTGGTTCGTTTGGTGGGTGATGCGCAGGACGTCGCCCTGCCCCAACCGCACGTAACGCAGGTGGCTGAAGCCCAGCAGCAGTTGCAGGCGAAGCGGCAAATCAGCCAGCCATGACTCCGGTCCAAGCGAGTTATTGGAAGCCTGTGTCGGTGGTAACTGCGTCAACCACACTCGCCCATGAGGCGTATCGAGCCAGGGCAAATCGTGCGTCGGCAGTTCGGTCGGGGCGATCAATTGGAGGTCGACCAACGCTTGATATGACAGCTCGCCCACCCTCGGCAGAGGTCGCGGCACCGCCCGGAACAACTCGACGATACTCGTCACCGGGCACTCGACCGTCAGCAACGAGGGCAACTGCGGTAGGGAGCGATGCAGCCAGTCGCGAGCCAGGATCAGCCCCCGCCAGTCGCCTTCATTGCTGCGAGCGAAAAATTGCAAGTAGCCGGGCAGCCGATCCGGCCGGCCCATGCCAGCACCATGACCGGCGTGGCGCCAGCGTTGCACCGCTTGCCTGCGGGCGTGCGCCGAAGCGTCGACGCGGCGCAACGTCAGCGCTCTCATGCTGGAAGTTCCTGCTGTTCGGCCTGCTCTTCATCCGGCTGCTGCTGCGAACCCTGATGTTGCTGCTCGCCACCCGTATCGGTCAGCCGCCAGCCGGGATCCCGGGCCAGTTCAAAAGGTGCCTTGAGTTGTTCGAAGACCAGGGTGTTGCTCGGACTGAGCTGCAGGTTCTGAACGGGGTCGTCCGGCACTCGAGTGATCGTCACTTGCCCGCTGGCGGCGCCTTTGTTGAAGGGCACCTGCAACAGGCCGCGGCTGGAACCGGGCAGCGTTTCGATCATCATGTCGAGGGCTGGTTTGGGTATTGGTGTCGCAGGCAAAGGGATGGAGACCGGTGCGGCCGACAGTGCATGGCGCACGCTGTGAAGGTTCATCAACGCTTCGGGCAGTGGCGCGTCGGCGGCGAGGGTTGTCGGGGTACTGATGTTGGCTGCTTGCTCTTTGGACAGAGGCTCAGGCGTGGTTGAAGGCGCTTCGATGGACACTCGCGGTGAACCTTGGGGATCGATCGGCGCCGGTACGGTCGCCTTCGCGAGCAGGCTCGCTCCCACATTGGAATACGTTTCCATGTGGGAGCGACGGTGCGACGATTCGACCTGCTCGCGAAGGCGTGTGTCCAGGCCACGACGATCCAAACCCTGATCACCCACATTGGAATGCGTTTCCTTGGGGGTGCGACGGTGCGACGATTCGACCTGCTCGCGAATGCTTTCGACCAAACCACGACGATCCAAATTCTGAACGCCCAAAGGGACCAACGCCTCGGATCGATGACGAACACTCAACGTCGCGAGCAAATCCAGCACACCTTGCGGCAGCTCATCTTCTTGCGCCGGTACAAGTGTGTCGCGCAGCTCATCCGCAGCCCCCTCGGTAGCAGGTTCCAGCGTTTGAGCCGATCCCGGTGAAACCGCAGGAATATTTTTCATCGCCGTACTCCGGTCATCTCTTCTATCTCCCGTTCTTCCCGGCGCACCTGCTCAAGCCGTTGCGCGCGCAACAGTTGCTGCACCGACCGTTGGTATTTGTCGTGTTTGCGTTGCAGACAACGCAGTTGCTCGCGTTGCGCTTGCAACGACTGTTCAAGCTGCCTGCACTCCCCGTCCACGCGGTCGCGCTCAAGGCGTACCAGATCAATCTGCCGCCGGATGACCGCCTGGGTTCGCAGCAGCGCCAACAATTGCCCGTGATCCAGAACGCAATCGGTGGCGCGATGGCTGGCCAGCAGGTTTTGTAGCGATGCCTCTTGCCCCTCGAAACCGGCGAGTTCGCCCCGCAGCGGCTGCAACTGTCGTTGTGTGCGCAGCACGGCCTGTTCACCGCGTTGCTGACGGAACTGGCTGAACGCCAACAGGCGTCGCCGGTCAGGCAATGAGTTCATTCAGGCTCCGCAGGGTTTCGTCAGGCCCGCTACATTCGCCCGTCGGCTGACGCAGCCAGTGAGTCAAGGCTTCGCGGCGCTGCAGAGCCTGATCGTTGGCGACATCGGCGCCATGGGTGTATTCGCCCATGTCGAGGAAAATCTGCAACTGTTCCAGGCGCGTCAGCGTTTCCCGGGTCGACGCGGCCAGTTGCTGCACCTGCGCGCTGGTGACTTGCGTCGCCACCCGACTGACGCTGCGCAAGACATCGATCGCCGGGTAATGACCTTTGGCCGCCAGGGCACGACTGAGGTAAATGTGGCCGTCGAGAATGGAGCGAATTTCCTCGGCGATCGGGTCCGGCTCGTCGTCACTTTCCAGCAGGACCGTGTACCAGGCGGTAATGCTGCCGGAAGCCGTCACACCGGGCCGCTCCAGCAAACGTGGTAAGGCATCGAACACCGACGCCGGATAGCCGCGTCGGGCCGGCGCTTCACCCGCGGCCAGGGCCAGGTCGCGGCGAGCGCGGGCGTAACGGGTCAACGAGTCCAGCAACAGCACCACTCGCTGGCCCTGGTCGCGGAAATACTCGGCGATGGCGGTGGCCTGCAACGCCGAGTTGCAGCGGTCCACCGAGGAAAAATCCGAGGTGGCATACACCACCACGCAACGTGACCGCTTCGCGGATTGACGCAGATGCTCAATGAACTCGGTCACTTCACGCCCGCGTTCGCCGATCAGGCCAATGACGAAAACGTCTGCGTCGGTGTGGCTGATCAGCATATTGATCAATGTCGTTTTGCCGGACCCGGCCGCGGCAAAAATGCCGATGCGCTGACCGACACCGCAGGTCAACAAGCCATCGATAACGCGAATCCCGGTGCTCAGCGGCTCTGCTACCGGCCGTCGCTGGTGGTACGACGGGGGATCGGCGTCCACCGGATAATCCTGCTGCTCAAAGGCTGTCGACGGGGCCAGTCGCTCAACGATATTGCCCTGGGGATCGACCACGCTGCCCAGCAAGGCATCGCTGCAGCTCAGCCGTAATGTCGAGCCCGTCGGGACAATCATCGACTCTCTGGACAGACCTTTGGCGTCGCCGAGCAAACTGAGCAGGACGGCGCCAGGTTTGAAGCCGATGACCTGCGCCCTGGCCGCCACATGCGGCGAACGCCAATGACGACGCACTTCGCAGACTTCGCCGACCACCACATTGTCCAGCGCCGCTTCGATCAATGGACCGCTCAAGCGCAAGGGATGGGCGGCCTGCCGTTCCAGCCGGATACTCATCGGCGCAACAGTTCGCACAGCGTTTCAATCGACTGCACAAAAGCATCCAGGGCTTGGGCGAAATGCTCGGCGTCACCCAGGGCATGATCATTGGCCATCAAGCGCAGTTCGAGCTGCCCCTGGACTTCGCACAGGTGCAGTTGGCCGGTGCGAGAAAAAGCATTGCCTTCCAGCAAGAACTGCATCAATTCGAAGGCGCAATGGTTCATGACGTTTGGGGTCGCCTGCGCGACTGCGGCCCAGATCCACACATCGCCTTCCACCACGGCCACGCTGACGTCGGGCAGGTTTTTCATCTGCATCTCAATGGTGCTGTGGCCGTCGAAGTGTCCTATCTGGCTATCCACACAGCCGCTGTGTCGCAGGGCTTCACGCAACAGGTCGGCAATATCGATCGGTATCATTTACAGGGTTTCCTCAGAGGGTCTTGATGACATTGACCGAGATGGTCTCGGAGATTTCGCCGAACGACATCACGTCCAGCTCCCGGAACCGCCCCTCGATCAGTTTCTTGATATAGCGCCGCACATCGACCGAACACAGCAGCACCATGTCCTTGTGCGCAATGTGCAGGCTGTCCAGGCCGACACTCAGGCGGTCCATCAGCTCTTCCGACTCGGCCGGCTCCAGGTTGATGAAACTGCCGCCCGAGGTTTGCCGGATGCCACGGCGTACCACCTCTTCGAATTCCGGCGATAACAGCAGGACGCGCAAGTCGTTGCCGTGGGCGAATTTGTTGCTGATGTAGCGCGCCATAGCCCCGCGAACGTGTTCGACCAGCGCCAGCACGTCCTTTTCCCGCGACGCCCAGTGGGCCAGCGACTCCATAATCAGCTTCATGTTGCGCACGGAAATGCGCTCACCGATCAGGCGTTGCAGGACCTCGGCGATCTTCTGCACCGTGACGTGGCGATACACTTCCTTGAGCAGATCGGGATAGCGGGTTTCCATTTCGTCGAGCAGTTGCTTGGTCTCCTGCACGCCGAAAAACTCCTGGATGTTGCGCGCCAGCAACGTGACCAGGCAGCGATAGCACTCCTCGTCCGCGGGGCGCAGTTGATAGCCCAGCTGTTGCACTCGCTCCTTGTCGACGGCGTTGACCCAGACACCGCCCAGACGATTGCTGTCGTTGCCGCGCACCAAGGCAAAACCCAGGGGCTCAAGGTCTGGCGAATAGTCGAGCAGACGCCAGTGATCGAAATGGATATCGAACTGCTCGGCACGCACTTCATTGATCAGCACCGCCACTTGATGAGCCGGCAACGCCTCGCTGGCGCGTAACTGCGGTTCGGGTATCCGCAAGCCGTAGTCGACGAAAAACTGGCTGCGAAAGCGCGCCGCCCAACGGGCTTTGTTCAACGCGTCCAGTTGCGACGTGGGCACCAGCAGCATCAGGGCGATGGTCTCGGTGGCGATGTTATCGACGTCATCGAGCAATCCCGACCCGGTTTGCAGCGCGTCTTGCCCGGTGTCTGCAACACGGCTTTCACCGTCGCCGGCCACCCTGGAGGCCTTTCGATGCCGGATAAACACCACCAGCGCCAGCACCGCGGCAATCGGCAGAAAAGTCATCAACGGGAAACCGGGGAGCAAACCGACACCCACCGCCAGCAGCGCAGTGACGCCTATCACGAACGGATTGCCGAGCATCTGGGCGAGCATATTGCGTCCCAGGTTGCTGTCGTCGCCGTTGACCCGAGTCACGATGAAGCCGGCGCCGATGGCGATCAGCAACGCCGGTATCTGTGCGACCAAACCATCGCCGATGGTCAGCAAGGTGTAAGTCGACAAGGCCGTGGACATGTCCATGCCCATTTGCCCGACACCGATGGCCATGCCGCCGATGAAGTTAACGAAGATAATGATGATGCCGGCGATCGCATCGCCCTTGATGAACTTCATCGCGCCGTCGAAGGAGCCATACAACTGGCTTTCACGCTCCAGCACGCTGCGTTTTTCCTTGGCTTCCTCGGCGGTGATGGCGCCGGCCTTGAGGTCGCCGTCGATGCTCATTTGCTTGCCCGGCATGCCGTCCAGAGAGAAGCGCGCCGCGACCTCGGCGACCCGCTCCGAGCCTTTGGTGATCACGATGAACTGGACAATGGTGACAATCGAAAAAATCACGAAACCCACAACGAGGCTTTCGCCGATCACGAACTCACCGAAGGACGCGATGATCTCGCCCGCATCGGCCTGGCTCAGGATCAAGCGGCTGGTGCTGATCGACAACGCCAGGCGAAACAGGGTGGTCAGCAGCAGCAACGCCGGGAACGTGGAAAAACTGAGGATGCGTTCGATGTAGAACGAGCCCATGAACACCAGCAGCGAAATGACGATGTTCAGGCCGATGAGAAAATCCACCAGCGCCGTCGGCAGCGGAATGATCAGCATGGCGATGATCATCACCATGAGTGTCAGGATCAGCAGCTCCGGGCGAGCGCCGACGTTGCGCAAAAACACATTGAGCATGGCAGGTCAGCTCCGGGAAAAAATCATGAGCAACCGCCGAGACGTCGCTGTTCGATACATTCGTGGGTGTAGGCAACGTCGGCCAGCAGCGAAAACTGTTGCGCCAGGCGCAGCGGCGCCTCTTCATCGGCAAACAGTTGCAACGGCAATTGCAGGCTGAACCGGCGCACCGTCTGCAGCAGCGTCGAGCGCTCACGGTGCAGGCTCAACAGCACGCGCTCACCGAGCACCCCGAGCAACAACTGGTCGAGCTCATCGGGCCAGGTCAACAGGCCGAACAGGAACACCAGCCAGTCGGACTCATCGGGGTTGTGCTGGCAGATCAGTTCATCGCCCAGCAAGCCGCCGATGAACAGACCATCGGCTGAACGCAGGCGCTTGAGGTCATTCAGCCGGGCCAGCAGTTGGCCAAACTCTGTGCGCGAGCAACTCGGGTCCTGGGCGCTGATATCGGTGAGCAGCGCCGCTTCAATGAAGGCCAGCACATGTGTGCGTTGCGGTGGACCGTACAGCGCAATCCAGTCCTGATAACAACTGACCGGCCCTTCATCGGACTCGAGAAAATCCCGGTACGTTTCGCGCAACAGCGCGGCGCGCACAGCCATGCTCGCCCCGAACATTCTGGCCTTGAGCGCGGCGTTGATGCCGGCGTTCATGCGCTTGGGGGACGCCTGGGCGACCACCGTCTGTAACAGCGTTTCGAGCCGCTGACGGGTGCTTTTCTCGAGCTTTTTACGGCGCAGCAGTTCTCGCAGCACCAACGCCAGATCGCTGTCATCGGCAAACAGCTTTCGCGCCATTTGCAGCAACCAGCTGACGGGTTTGTCGGCGAGCCGCGCCAGGCTGAGAATCTGCCGCACCTTGGGCACGGTATCGTCGTCCAGGACCCTTTCGAAATTGTCGGTCAGGGTGTCGGACTTCAGTTCGAAATGCCGTCGGCCACGAAACTGCGCCAATGCCGCCGACATTTCATCGCTGATTTGCACGAAACGTTGCATGATGGCAGCCGTACCGCTTTCGTCGAGATCAGTGTCCGCCGTCGCCTGTGGTTGCGGATGCTCTGCGGCCTTCTCGGCATTCAGCCGCGCCTGGGCCGCTCGCCCGCCGGTGGAAATTGCCGGCAGGATCATTTTATTGCCGCCCGGAAATAGGAGCGGCGCAAGCGTTCGTGCTGTTCCGGGGTCAGCAACTGTGGAGCCGGTTCAACAGCGTTCGGCTCCAGCGTGTCGCGAATTTCCTTGGGTTGAATCAGGAACACCCGCACGGTATTGGCCGAGCGGTTCTGCCGATAACTGAACAGCCGACCGATCCACGGAATCGACCCCAGCACCGGTATCCGGCCGATCTGTTCGCTGTGGTCATCGCGGGTGAAACCGCCCACCAACAGGCTCTTGCCCGGCGGCACCCGTGCCACCGTACTGATCCGGGTGCGGCCGACCGTCGGCAGAGCGCTCGGTCGTTCGCCCTGGCCAGGGTTCTCGATTTCGTTACCGTCTTCGATATTCAGCGACATTTCAATTTCGTCCGCCTGGGCGAAACGCGGCAATACGCTCACCAGCGTGCCGTAGGTCACGTGCTGCAGATCAACACTGCGCTCGCCCACCAGCGGCGCATAAAACGTTCGGTTATTGTCGAAAATCGCCGGCACATTTTCCTGGGTCAGGATCACCGGTCGCGACACCACATTCGCCCGGCTCGTGCGCTCCAGCGCCATGACCTGGGTGACGAACGACGCACCATCGAGCGTGGTCGCCGAGCCGGCGTTGAGCGATGCGCTGAATTTTCCGCCCGAATTCACGACGCCTTGCCAATTGACGCCCAACTGATTGAGCTCATCCTTGTGCAGATCAATGATCCACAACGACAACTCCACGTGGCGCTTGGGCGTGTCCAGCGCGCTGACCAGGTTCTCGATAAAGCGCACCTGCTCCGGCAACCCCTTGACCAGCAGGCTGTTGGTGTCGGGATAGGCCACGACCCGAATGTTCCCGGCGGCCGTGTCGCGGGCGAGGATTCGCGGCGCGGACGGGTCCTGATCCGAAGGGGCGCTCGCCAGGCCTTCCAGCGGAAACGCCGGCATCAAGCCCGGCGGGCGCTGTGCCGGGGCTTGCGCCACCGCGGGCTCGACGCCGTTGCGTTCACCGCGCAGCAAGGTCTCAATCACGGTTGCCAACCCGGGAATCGTCACCTTGTCATCACGCAACTCGTATTTGCGGTCGCTCACAAAGGTGTTTCGCACCTGGATAACGCCGATCTGCTGCTTGCCCAGCAACAGTTCCGAGCGCTGGTTATCCATCAGCCCGGCCGCTTGCGTGACCAGATCGACATACATCGGCGGACCGGACACATGGAACGTACGCAGACCATCGTGGCGCAACGGATAACGGCGATCGTGTAACCCGGAGCGTTCCAGGAATGTTTGAAGCTTCGCCACGGTCAGGGTCTGCAGCGACACCATCGAGCTTTTGAGTTCCGGGGCGTCATACAGATAAATCGCCTGACCATCGCTGTACCAGATCAGGCCCATTTGCGCGCTGACTCGCTCAAAGGTGCGTTGTGGCGCGAGCAGATCGAACGTACCGGAAATCCGCTTTGCCGCAGCGGCCTTGCTGACGATAACCGGCTTGCCCAGCGGTCCGGACAGCTCGCTGAAAAAAGTGCGCACGCTTTGTTCGCGGGCCTCGAAATTGTAGACAGCAGCCTGTGCGGCACAGGGTGCGAGCAGCAACACCGTGGTCAGGCAGACGGGCAATAGGGATAAGGAGAACGATCGGCGGTTCATCGGCTCACTTGCCTGGAAGGTAGGTAATGTCGGCGAGGCTGCTGGGCGTGAAACCCACCAGTTCGCGGATTTCCTTGGAGAAATGCGAAGAAGAGGCAAAGCCGAACTCCAGCGCGACATCCGTCAGCGAGCAGTCCCGCAGACTCATGTTCAACAGCGCCTGAGCCGTGCGCCAGCCACGCAATGCAGGCTTGGCTGCACTGCCCAGCGCCTGTCGGCACAATCGACGAAAGTGCGACACGGAAACCCCGTAGCGTTGCGCCAGGTCGGACAGTTTTTCACTGCGGGTGCCCTGCTCCAGCAGGAATCGCACAAGCCCGTAACTCTCGGTATGCCGCAGCACGTCGGCGAAGGCGTGGTAGGCCGGACTTCCGCTCATGGCCTGCTCGATGTACCAGCGCTCCAGCGCGGGTTCCGACCGAAGGGTCTCGTACGTGACCGGCAACAGCGCCCACGGGGCATGGCTAGGCCGTTGCCCCATCAGCGCGTCACTCAGGTCAAAAAAGACCTGCAGTTTCACCAGCCGTGCTTCGAACAGCGGCAGCACCTGCACACAGCCGCCGCGCATTTGCAGGGTCTCGCTGACCGCGATCAGCCCTTCCCAGCCGCCGGGTAACCGGTGGCGCTGCGCCGAGCCCAGAAGTTCGGTCGATTCGCTGACACGCAGATGCAGCACGCGCTCGCCGGAACGAGCATCCGGGAATGTGGTGGCACGAAGTGATTCGGTTTGCACGCCAACCTCCTTTGCAGCCTGACGATGAAGGGTCGGCAGGATGAAAGACAGGGCGCGGGAAGTCCTGATGGAAAACTGATGAAACCCGGGCTGGCATATGCCTTGCACCCTCAGAGGTATCAGCACTCATGCCAACGGCGGGATGAGTGCCAGGACAATGGCGTCGTCACCCGGCCTTGCTCATGCGAGGACCCGGGACGACGCTTTTTTTTGCAAGGTGAAGACGCGATGAACGAACCATCAGCCGGCCCGCTGGCCTGGGTCAACGGCAGCGATGCCCCGGAAAAGACCGACATCAACCTCGGCTTCATGGCCCTGAGCGACTGCGCTTCGGTGGTGGTCGCCGCCACCCAGGGTTTTGCCCAGCCTTACGGGCTGACCTTGAACCTCAAGCGCCAGTCTTCCTGGGCCAACCTGCGGGACAAACTGGTCAGCGGCGAGCTCGATGCCGCCCACAGCCTGTACGGTCTGATTTACGCCGTGCACCTGGGCTTCGGCGGCGTCGCAGCCACCGACATGGCGGTGTTGATGGGCCTGAACCAGAACGGTCAGAGCATCAACCTTTCCCATGGCTTGCAGGCGCTCGGCGTGACCGGTCCTGAAGCACTGGACCGCCACGTGCACCAAACTCGCCCAAAACTCACCTTTGCCCAGACATTTCCGACCGGCACCCACGCCATGTGGCTGTATTACTGGCTGGCGAGCCAGGGCATTCATCCGCTGCACGACGTCAACAGCGTGGTGGTGCCGCCACCGCAAATGGTCGCGCACCTGCAAGCGGGGCGGATCGACGGGTTCTGCGTCGGTGAGCCCTGGTCCGCCAGCGCCGTGAAACAGAATCTAGGCTTCACGATGGCGACGACCCAGACGATCTGGCCCGACCATCCGGAAAAAGTCCTCGGTTGCACCCGCGCGTTTGTCGAGCAATACCCCAACACCGCCCGGGCGCTGGTGATGGCGATTCTGGAAGCCAGCCGCTTCATCGACGAAAGTGCCGAGAATCGCCGCAGCACTGCCCAGCTGTTAAGCGCTGCGGATTACCTGGATGCACCGCTCGATTGCATCGAACCGCGCCTGCTCGGCGATTACGCCGACGGTCTCGGTAATCGCTGGCAAGACCCGCACGCATTGCGCTTCCATGGCGGTGGCGAGGTCAATCTGCCTTACCTGTCCGATGGCATGTGGTTCATGACCCAGTTCCGCCGTTGGGGCTTGTTGCGCGACGACCCGGACTACCTCGCGGTGGCCCGTCAGGTCCAGCAACTAGACTTGTATCGAGAGGCTGCGACAGCCGTCGGTGTCGCCTCGTCGGGCCAGGAAATACGCAGCAGCCAGTTGATCGACGGCAAAATCTGGGACGGCTGCGACCCGGCCGGTTATGCCCGCAGTTTCAAGCTGCACGCCATGAGCGACAGCTCGCCCCTACTCGCCAGCCGCTGACAGGAGACTGCGAACATGTTGCGTATCCTGCTGATCAACGACACCGCGAAGAAAGTCGGCCGGCTGAAAGCGGCCCTGACCGAAGCCGGATTCGAAGTGATCGACGAATCCGGCCTGACCATCGACCTGCCCGCGCGCGTCGAAACGGTGCGTCCGGACGTCATCCTGATCGATACCGAGTCACCGAGCCGCGATGTGATGGAGCAAGTGGTGCTGGTGTCCCGCGACCAGCCGCGGCCGATCGTGATGTTTACCGACGAACATGACCCCGACGTGATGCGCCAGGCGATCAAGTCCGGGGTCAGCGCCTACATCGTCGAAGGCATTCACGCACAACGCTTGCAGCCGATTCTCGACGTGGCCATGGCGCGCTTCGAAAGCGACCAGGCCCTGCGCGCCCAACTGCACGCCCGCGACCAGCAACTGGCCGAGCGCAAGCGCATCGAGCTGGCCAAAGGGTTGCTGATGAAGATGAAAGACTGCAACGAGGAAGAGGCCTACACCCTCATGCGCCGTCAGGCCATGAGCCGCCAGCAGAAGCTGACTCAGGTGGCGGAGCAGATTATTGCCATGAGTGAGTTGCTGGGCTGACTCCATCCCCTCTGTGGCGAGGGAGCTTGCTCCCGCTGGGCTGCGAAGCGGCCCCCAAAAATCCAGCAGGCTTGCCTGTTTTGTCAGTGCTGCGCACTCAAGCGGGAGCAAGCTCCCTCGCCACAACAATCTCCTTACCGACTGTTGGCACAGATCTCGCTAGGTAACCGCTACAGGTAACCAACGGCGGTTGCCCCACCTACGACAAAGACGTCGCTCACCTCATTTGCCCAAGGCGAATCCGGTGGCGGCGTTTTTTTGTTTTGGCCCCACAGCCCGGGGCCGGTGGTGCGGCCGTTGCGGCGCCCCACCTGCAAGCTCATGACTCCTTCTCGAGACGACTCACAGCTGAGGTGCGCGATGAATTCAAGCTTCTGGAAATCCGGCCATACCCCGACACTGTTCGCGGCCTTCCTCTATTTCGACCTGAGTTTCATGGTCTGGTACCTGCTCGGCCCATTGGCGGTGCAAATCGCCGCCGACCTGCACCTGACCACACAACAACGCGGCATGGTGGTGGCCACGCCGATTCTGGCCGGTGCCGTATTGCGCTTCATCATGGGCATGCTGGCGGACCGCCTGTCGCCGAAAACCGCCGGTCTGATCGGCCAGGTGATCGTCATCTGTGCCCTGTTCGGTGCCTGGAAACTCGGCATCCACAGTTACGAACAGGCGCTGTTGCTGGGCCTGTTCCTCGGCATGGCAGGCGCGTCCTTCGCCGTGGCGCTGCCGCTGGCGTCGCAGTGGTATCCGCCGCAGCATCAAGGCAAAGCCATGGGCATCGCCGGTGCCGGTAACTCGGGCACCGTGCTCGCGGCGCTGATCGCTCCGGTGCTGGCCGCCGCGTTTGGCTGGAGCAACGTGTTCGGCTTCGCCCTGATCCCGCTGATCCTGACCATCATTGTCTTCGCCTGGCTGGCCAAAAATGCCCCTGAACGGCCGAAAGCCAAGTCGATGTCCGACTACTTCAAAGCCTTGGGCGACCGCGACAGCTGGTGGTTCATGTTTTTCTACAGCGTGACCTTCGGCGGCTTCATCGGCCTGGCCAGCGCCCTGCCCGGCTACTTCAACGACCAATATGGCCTGAGCCCGGTCACCGCCGGTTACTACACCGCGGCCTGCGTGTTCGGCGGCAGTCTGATGCGTCCTTTGGGCGGTGCCTTGGCCGACCGATTTGGCGGGATTCGCACCTTGCTGGCGATGTACACAGTGGCGGCGATCTGCATCGCGGCGGTGGGTTTCAACTTGCCGAGTTCCTACGCGGCACTGGCACTTTTCGTCTGCACGATGCTCGGTCTGGGTGCGGGTAACGGCGCGGTTTTCCAATTGGTCCCACAACGTTTTCGTCGTGAGATCGGCGTGATGACCGGTTTGATCGGCATGGCCGGTGGCATCGGTGGTTTCGCCCTCGCGGCGGGCATGGGCGCGATCAAGCAAAGCACCGGCAGCTATCAACTGGCCCTGTGGCTGTTCGCCAGTCTTGGCGTCCTCGCCTGGTTCGGTCTGCACGGCGTGAAACGTCGCTGGAGAACCACCTGGGGCTCGGCAGCCGTCACCGCCGCGCGGGTGTGAGGGCTGAATGAGCCTGCAACTGAGTTTCGCCGAAGCCAGCGCCATGGGACCGCGCGAGGAGAATCAGGACGCCTTGCGCCTGGTCACCCCCGCGCCGGCGCTGGCGGCGAGCAAGGGTTACCTGTTCGCCATCGCCGACGGCGTCAGCCAGTGTGCCGATGGCGGGCTCGCCGCCCGCTCGACCCTGCAGGCGCTGGCTCTGGACTACTACGCCACCCCGGAAACCTGGGGCGTCGCCCAGGCACTGGATCGTCTGCTGCTGGCACAGAATCGCTGGTTGCAGGCCAACGGCGGTGGGCAACCGCTGCTCACCACCGTCAGTGCCTTGGTCATGCGCGGCAGGCGATTTACCCTGGCACATGTCGGTGACTGCCGGGTTTATCGCTGGCACGCCGATCACTTGCAACGGATCAGCGAAGACCACGTCTGGGACCAACCGGGCATGCAGCATGTGCTCAAACGGGCACTGGGCCTCGATCAGCATCTGGTGCTGGATTTTCTCGATGGTGAGTTGCGCCTCGATGAAAGTTTCGTGCTGCTCAGCGATGGCATCTGGGCCGTGCTGGGTGACACCGCCATTGCGGCGATCCTGCGCGATCAACCGGATTTGCACAGCGCCGCACAAACCCTGGTGAGTGCGGCGCATCTGGCGGGCAGCCAGGACAATGCCAGCGCGTTATTGGTGCGGGTCGACGCCCTCGGTGAAACGAACATCGGCGACGCGCTGATTCATCTGCAGCAATGGCCACTGCCGCCGGCGCTGAAACCGGGGCAGTCCTTTGAGGGCTGGCAGGTAGAAACGATACTCGCCCAGAGTCAGCAATCACTGCTTTACCGGGTGCGCGATGCTCAGCAACAACCCTGGTTGCTGAAAACCTTGCCCGGTGCACTGCGCGACGATCACCTGGCCGGGCAAGCGTTGCTGTCGGAAGAATGGTTTCTCAAGCGTGTGGCCGGTCGGCATTTCCCTGAAGTCCATGCCGCCAGTCAGCGTCAGCATTTGTACTACGTGATGCGTGAATATTCCGGCTCCACCCTGGCGCACTTGAGTGAGCGAACCGCAACGCTGCCACTGGCTCAATGGCAGGATCTGGCAGAACGCTTGCTGCGGGCGGTCGGCATGCTGCATCGACGGCAGATTCTCCATCGCGACATCAAACCGGAAAACCTGCTGCTGGGGGACGACGGCGAGCTGCGCCTGCTGGACTTCGGCCTCGCCTACTGCCCCGGTCTGTCTGAAGATCAGGTCTCGACCTTGCCCGGAACACCCAGCTATATCGCGCCGGAAGCCTTTCGCGGCGACCCGCCGTCGGCGCAACAGGATTTGTATGCAGTCGGCGTGACCTTGTATTTCCTGCTCACCGGGCATTATCCCTACGGCGAGATCGAAGCGTTCCAGCGGCCGCGGTTTGGTGCACCGGTCAGTGCCAGTCGCTACCGGCCCGACCTGCCCGAATGGATCGCGCAGAGTCTGGAGCGCGCAGTGGCGGTGAATCCGGACGAGCGATATGAAACGGCGGAAGAATGGTTGCTGGTACTGGAACAGGGCGAGCGGCGCAGTTTGAGTGTGCGACCCAGACCGTTGCTGGAGCGCGAGCCGATGAAGGTCTGGCGGACGTTGGCGCTGGGGGCTTTGCTGGTGAATCTGGTGCTGTTGTTTCTAGTTCTCCATTCATCCTGATTCGAACAGATCCTATGTGGCGAGGGAGCTTGCTCCCGCTGGGCTGCGAAGCAGACCCAACCATCTGCGATCGCTGCGCGATCGAGCGGGAGCAAGCTCCCTCGCCACAGGTTTCGCATGCTCCAGTACCGGGCAAGCTGCCTCTATTCAGTGCAAAAAAATTGAATCCTTTCCTCAACTCCCTCCCGCAGCCCCGTAAATCCTTTCCTTGAATGACTTGGCACAACCACTGCATTACCTCTCTCAACTTATATAAAGCCCAGCCTTCAACGACGAAGGATGCGCTTCCCGACATAACGGGACCAGGACAAAGGCGTCCTCGCTAGGCAACTAGCGGGACGCCTTTTTTGTTTGCGCGAAATGTGTGCCGAGCCCCCGGAGAACCTGATGAAAAAACTCAAACTGGTGATGATCGGCAATGGCATGGCCGGGGTTCGGACCCTGGAAGAGTTGCTCAAGCTGAGCAACGAGCTGTACGACATCACCGTCTTCGGCGCCGAACCGCATACCAACTACAACCGCATTCTGCTGTCGCCCGTACTGGCCGGCGAACAAACCTTCGACGAGATCGTGCTCAACGACCTGGACTGGTACCTGGACAACAACATCAAGTTGCTGCTCAACCGTAAAGTGGTGGAGATCGACCGGATCAAACGCCGGGTCATCGCCGAAGACGGCACCGAAGCCGAGTACGACCGCCTGCTGATCGCCACCGGCTCGACCCCGTTTATCCTGCCGATCCCCGGCAACACCTTGCACGGCGTGATCGGCTACCGCGACATCGCTGATACTCAGACCATGATCAACACCGCCAAAACCCACGAGCACGCCGTGGTCATCGGCGGCGGCCTGCTCGGTCTGGAAGCGGCCAACGGCCTGATGCTGCGCGGCATGCACGTCACCGTGGTGCACAACGGTGAGTGGCTGCTGGAGCGACAACTGGACAACGTCAGCGGCCAAATGCTGCAAACCGCGCTTGAAGCCCGCGGCCTGCACTTTCGCCTTCGCGAACAAACCCGGGCCCTGCACGATGCCGGCAATGGCCGGGTCGGCTCGGTCGAGTTCCACAATGGCGACATCATTCCCGCCGACCTGGTGGTGATGGCCGCCGGCATTCGCCCCGCGACCGAACTCGCGGAAAAGTCCGGCCTCCCCTGCAACCGCGGGATTCTGGTCAACGACACAATGCAAACCTACGATCCACGGGTCTACGCCATCGGCGAATGCGCCAGCCACCGTGGCATCGCCTATGGCCTGGTCGCGCCACTGTTCGAACAGGCCAGGGTCTGCGCCAACCATCTCGCCCGACTGGGGTTCGCCACCTACAAGGGTTCGGTGACCTCGACCAAACTGAAAGTCACCGGCATCGACCTGTTTTCCGCCGGCGACTTCATGGGCGGCGAAGGCACCGAAACCATCACCCTCTCCGACCCCATCAGCGGGATTTATAAAAAACTGGTGATCAAGGGTGACGTGCTGGTAGGCGCCTGTCTGTATGGCGATACGGCAGATGGCGGTTGGTATTTCCGGCAGATTCGTGAGAACCAGGACATCGGTGAGCGCCGCGATCACCTGATGTTTGGTGAAACCCTGAAGGAAGCCAGCTGATGAACCGCCAGCTCACCGCCTCCACGTGCTGCTACTGCGGGGTCGGCTGCGGCGTGCTGATCGAGCATGACGGCGAGCGCATCCTCGGCGTCAGCGGCGATCCGGCCCACCCGGCCAACTTCGGCAAACTGTGCAGCAAGGGTTCGACCCTGCACCTGACCGGCGACCTCGCGGCCCGAGCGCTGTATCCGGAACTGCGCCTCGGCAAAGGCCTGGCCCGCAGCCGCACCGATTGGGACACAGCCCTCGATCACGCCGCCAGCTTCTTCGCCAAAACCATCGCCGAACACGGCCCGGACAGCGTGGCGTTTTACATCTCCGGGCAACTGCTGACAGAGGATTACTACAGTTTCAACAAACTGGCGCGAGCGCTGGTCGGTACCAACAACATCGACAGCAATTCACGGTTGTGCATGTCATCGGCGGTGGTCGGCTACAAACGTAGCCTGGGCGCCGACGCCCCGCCATGCAGCTACGAAGACCTGGAATCGAGCGACTGCGTGATGATCGTCGGCAGCAACATGGCCTACGCCCACCCGGTACTGTTTCGTCGCCTGGAAGAAGCCAAATCCCGCCGGCCACAGATGAAAGTCATCGTCATCGACCCACGTCGCACCGACACCTGCGACTTGGCTGACCTGCATCTGGCGATTCTTCCGGGTACCGATGTCGCGTTGTTCCATGGGATTTTGTACCTGTTGCTGTGGGAAGACTGGATCGACCGCGACTTCATCAAGGCCCACACCGAAGGGCTGGCCGAACTGAAAGACCTGGTTCGCGACTACACGCCGCCGATGGTTTCGCAGTTGTGCGGGATCAGCGTTGAACAATTGCAACAATGTGCCGAGTGGGTGGGCACCTCGCCGAGCTTCCTGTCGTTGTGGTGCATGGGCTTGAACCAGTCCACCGCCGGCAGTGCGAAAAACAGTGCGCTGATCAACCTTCACCTCGCCACCGGGCAGATTGGCCGTCCGGGTGCAGGACCTTTCTCCCTGACCGGTCAGCCGAATGCCATGGGCGGGCGCGAAACCGGCAGTCTGTCGAACTTGCTGCCGGGCCATCGCGAAGCGGCCAATGCCGAACACCGAGCAGAAGTGGCAGCCTACTGGGGCGTTGACCAGTTGCCTGAAAGCACCGGGCTCACCGCTATCGAGCTGTTTGAGCAGGTTCGTCGCGGGACCATCAAAGCCCTGTGGATTGCCTGCACCAACCCCGCGCAATCAATGCCGGACCAGACTGCCGTGCGCGCGGCGCTGGAAGCCTGCCCGTTCGTGGTGTTACAGGAGGCCTTTCGCACCACCGAAACCGCCGCGTTCGCTGACCTGCTGCTGCCCGCCGCCAGTTGGGGCGAAAAGGACGGCACGGTGACCAACTCCGAACGGCGGATTTCCCACGTCCGCCGTGCGATTGTCGCCCCCGGTGAAGCACGCTCAGACTGGGCGATCACGGTGGATTTCGCACAGTGCCTGGAAAAACATCTGCGTCCCGGGCACGACAGCCTGTTTGCGTTCGAAACCCCGGCGCAGATCTTCGATGAGTACAAGCAGTTGACTCGCGGCCGAGATCTGGACCTGTCCGGCATCAGCCATGAGCTGATCGACCACCTCGGTCCACAACAATGGCCATTTCCTGCAAACGCCAGTAAAGGTACGGCCCGACTGTACGTGGACGGGATTTTCCCAACCGCCAGTGGACGCGCCCGATTCATCGCCGATCCGTATCGCGCCGCCAGGGAACAGCGCGATGGGCAATTCCCGCTGACCCTGATCACCGGCCGCCTGCGCGATCAATGGCATGGCATGAGCCGCACCGGCACTGCCGCGCAGTTGTTCGGCCATGTCAGCGAAGCCGTGTTGAGCCTGCACCCGGATGAACTGCACCACCATGGACTGCAACCGGGCGAGCTGGTCAGCCTGAAAAGCCGTCGCGGCGCGGTCATTGTTGCCGTCGGCAGCGACGACAGTGTGCGTCCCGGTCAGGCCTTCCTGCCCATGCACTGGGGCGATCGTTTCCTGAAGGGGGGTATCAATTCGATTACCCAACCGGCGTTTGATCCGTTGTCGAAACAGCCGGAACTCAAACACACCGGAGTAAGACTTGACCCGGTAAACCTGCCCTGGAACCTTTTCACCTTGGTCGAGGGCGATATCCAACAGCATTTTGAGACGCTACGACCCCTCTGCGAGGCGTTTTCCTACGTCAGCCTCAGCCTCGCAGGCCGCGAACGCCCTGCGCTGCTCATACGCGCTTCCAGCGCCGCAGCGCCAGATCCGCAATTGCTGCGTGATATCGACCAATGCCTGAGGCTCAACGACGGTCCGGTATTGGCCTACGACGACCCTCGACGCTCCATCGGTAAACGGGTGCGGATCGAGAACGGCCGAATTACCGCGATTCGTCTCGCCGGCGAAACCCTCGCCCAGCACTGGCTGCAGGACCTCTGGCTCGAAGGTCGCGTCGACCAGCAACTGCGACGCTGGCTGCTCGCACCGCTGAGCGCGCCGCCAGGTAACGCCAGCGCGCCGGCCGCCGGCATCAGAACCCTGTGCAACTGCAAAAACGTCAGCCAGAACGCAGTCTGTGCCGGCATCCGCCGAGGCCTGGACCTGCAAGGCTTGAAACAAGAATTGGGTTGCGGCACGCAATGCGGCTCCTGCGTTCCGGAAATCAAGCGTTTGTTGGCCGCCACTGCGCAGCCGATCGCCGTCATCTCGTGAGGAAAACACTATGAACGCAAAAGTCTGGCTGGTGGGTGCAGGTCCTGGCGACCCGGAATTGCTGACGCTCAAGGCTGTTCGAGCGTTGAACGAAGCCGATGTGGTGTTGATCGACGATCTGGTGAACGAAGCAGTGCTTGAGCATTGCCCACAGGCGCGAATCATTGCCGTGGGCAAACGCGGTGGCTGTCGCTCCACGCCTCAGGCGTTCATTCATCGATTGATGCTGCGTTATGCCCGTCAGGGCAAATGCGTGGTGCGGCTCAAGGGCGGCGATCCGTGCATTTTTGGTCGCGGCGGTGAAGAGGCGCAGTGGCTGCGCGAGCGCGGGGTCGATGTCGAGCTGGTCAATGGCATCACCGCCGGGTTGGCCGGTGCGACGCAATGCGATATCCCGTTGACCCTCAGGGGTGTTGCGCGGGGCGTGACGCTGGTGACGGCCCACACGCAAGATGGCAGCAGCCTGAATTGGCAGGCCTTGGCCCAAGGCGGCACGACACTGGTTATCTACATGGGCGTGGCGAAGCTGAGTGAAATTCGCGAGCAGTTGCTGGTTGGAGGGATGGCGGCGGATACGCCGGTGGCGATGATTGAAAACGCTTCCCTGCCAGACCAACGAGAATGTCGGAGCGATCTGACTGCGATGGAAGAAGATGCCTACGCCTTTGAGCTGAAGAGCCCGGCCATTCTGGTGATTGGCGCGGTAGCGGCCTGTGCCGCACAAAACCTGTCTGCGCCTGCAGCCACTCAGTCAGCCTGACCCCCCTCAAATTGCAAACAAAGAAAAGCCCGGCCTAAGCCGGGCTTTTCTCAGAGCTGCGGGCTAATTACTTAGCTTGAGCTTCAACCTGCGCTTCTACGCGACGGTTAACAGCGCGACCAGCTTCAGTTTTGTTGTCAGCAACTGGGCGGGATTCGCCGTAGCCAACAGACTGAACGCGGGACGATTCAACACCGTACTGGTTGGTCAGAACTTGCTTAACGGCGTTTGCACGACGCTCGGACAGTTTCTGGTTGTAAGCGTCAGGACCGACGGAGTCAGTGTGACCTTCAACAGTAGTGGTGGTGGATGGGTACTGCTTCATGAAGTCAGCCAGGTTCTTGATGTCGCCGTAGCTGTTGGTTTTAACAACAGATTTGTCGAAATCGAACTTAACGTCCAGCTCTACACGAACAACTTCAGCAACTGCTGGGCAGCCATCAGCGTCAACAGTTACGTTGGCTGGGGTGTCCGGGCACTTGTCAACGTTGTCGCAAACGCCGTCGTTGTCGCTGTCGGAGCAGACTTCAGCCGGTGCTGGAACTGGAGCAGCAGCTGGCTTGGAGCCGCCACCGAAGTTCACACCGATACCGACGCTAGGAGCCCACTCGGTGTCGCCCTGGTCGATGTTGTACTGAGCTTCAACGCCAGCACGGGCGTAGAAGTTGTCTGTGAAGTACAGCTTGGCACCGGCGCCCAGGTTGGCGAAGGTGGAACCGTCACGACCACCACGACCGGTCTGGCCGATGCTCTGGTCGGAGAAACCAGCGGATACGTACGGACGTACCATGTCGCCTGGGTTGTTGAAGTGGTACAGAGCGTCCAGGGCAGTGTCGGAGCCCTTGATGTTCTTGCCATCTTCGCCACGAACGTTGTGAACTTCGTCGTAGCCCAGACGCAGTTCAACGTCGTCGGTCAGGAAGTAACCAACCGAACCACCGAACAGGTTGCCGTCGTTTTTGAAATCGCGCTGGCTGTCGTAGTACTCTTTCTTCATGAAGCCTTCGATTTCAACTGCGCCTTGGCCTTGTGCCAGTGCGCCGAACGAAGTGGCCGCAATAAGAGAACCAATGGCCAAGCCCAAGGTGTTTTTCAGTTTCATCCGTTAAATCCCCATCTGGTGATTGTGAAGCAGTCCCGCAAACCGGGGGACAACTCGGCGGCAAGTCTATCAGAACTTGCCTACACGTAAGAGATATTTGCGCCGAACTAAGTTTCAGCAATGCCTGCAAATTTCTCACGCAATTTGTCTAGAGCGCGTTTGTAACGCATTTTTGTTGCACTCAAACCCATGTGCATGATGTCTGCGATCTCCTGAAATTCCAGCTCTGCGACAAATCGTAGCACCAGAATTTCACGGTCAATCGGGTTCACATACACCAGCCAGCGATCAAGTCCACCCTTCTCCTCGGGTTTCGGCGCCTTTTCTTCAGACGCTTCCTCGAGGGGGTCCAGACTCAAAGCATCCATCAAGCGACGCTTTCGCCGTTCTTTCCGATACTGCGTGATGCACTCGTTGTACGTGATGCTATATAGCCATGTCTTGAACTTCGATTTGCCCTCGAAGTTCTTCAGGCCATACAACACCTTCAACATCACTTCCTGACAGACATCGTCTGCATCGCGATCGTTCCCAAGATACCGTGCACAGACGTTAAATAATGTTCGCTGGTAACGCCGCATCAATTCTTCATAGGCGCGCGTTACGTGAAACAGCTCGGTATGCGAGCGCGCGACCAACTCCTCATCAGAGAGCTCGCGGGGGTCGTAGCGCGTGGAGAGCGATTGAGCTTTATTCAAAACAAGTCGGGCCGACAGTCAGGTCAATGTCCGCCGCAGCCCTTCAGGGCATTTTGCGGCGGCATACATTAGCAGGGTTTGCCGGGTTAGCGGCTACTCACATGCTGCTCCAGGAGAATCCGATTGGAGAGAGAGACTAGCTCACCCTCATCGGTCAGCAATGTGGTTTTAACCGTGCCGATCTCTTCGATCTGACCTTCGACCTCACCAACACGCACTTGTTGCCCAACCTGATACAACTCACGCACATAGATTCCCGCAAGAATCTGGCCGGCAATTTCCCGGCTTCCCAAACCCATTGCCAGCGCAACCGCCAGACCAACGGTAATCAATACAATCACGATCACATGGTTCAGCAGGTCAGTCTTGACCTCCAACTGGCTGATCGCGACCGAAATACTGATGATAATTACCAGGCCCTGGGCAATTCGCCCCAGCCCTGCGGCGTAATCGAGCCCTACGCCTTCTGCCGCTCCACGCACCAGCCCATTGGCCAGTTGTGCCAGCAAAACACCCACCAGCAGCACCAGCGCGGCGCCGAAAACTTTCGGCAAATACAGCGCAAGCATGTCCAGCGTAGCTGAAACTCGCTCAAGTCCAAGGGATTCTGCGGCCGAAACCAGAAAAATCAGCAGAACGAACCAATAGACAATTTTGCCAATCAGCGTCGAAATCGGCACTTGAAGGCCGGCCCGGGACAGCAATTTTGTCAGACCGGTGCCGCCCATCAAGCGATCGAGACCGAGCTTGGCGAGCAACTTGGACAGCAAAGTATCCAAAAGTTTCGCAACGACAAAACCCAACAGCAACACGACCAGTGCGCCGAACAGGTTCGGAATGAAATTCGCAACCTTGGTCCATAACGCAGTCATTGCAGTGACGAGGCTCTGAGTCCAGAGATCAAGTTCCATATTCAATCAGCCTTATCAGCAGTGCGAACGGTAGGTTTACGGTGACGGGAAACCGGCGAAACGTGCGCCGATCCGTTATTCAGGGCGATCATCAGCGCGGGCAGCCAGCGGCCCAGCAGACTGAACAGATCACCGGCGCCGACCTGGCGATTGGCGGTTTTCAGGACACGGCCGAGACAGGCATCGTCGTCACGGGTGGACGGCGAAGCGTTCAGCATGTCGCGCAAAGACTGTTCAAACGGATCGTGCATACGCACCTCTCGTGATGTCTGTGAAAGACGCGGTCAGATTTGCACGGGTCACATGGTTCATCGTCAGACCCAGCGCAAACGTCGGAATAACCACCACTGCCCCAATGCCACCGAAACCATCATCAGGCAGGCAATCGGGAAGCCATAAGGGCTGGCAGAGAACGGAATTCCCCCCACGTTGATACCCAAAAGACCGGCCAGAAAACTCATCGGCAAAAAGATCCCGGTGATGATCCCGAAGCGGTACATCGTGCGGTTCATGCGCACGCTCAAACGTCGGTCTTCAGCCTCCAGGACCAGCCCCACGCGCTCCCGGGTCAACTCCAGCTCCTCGAGATAGCGTGTCAGGCTGTTGTTCAATTCGTTCCAGTAATCGCCGTCATCTTCAACAAACCAGGGTAGTTTTATCCGCGTCAGCTGTCCGAAAATATCCCGCTGCGGCGCCAGGAAACGTTTCAGCGCAGCCGCCCTTCGACGGATCTGCAAAATGGAGTCATGTTCGGGTGTATACCGTTCGTCGGTATCCAGCTTCTCTTCTTCCTCATCGACCACTTCCGAGAGGCAACCGACCAGATCCTGCACCTTGTTGGTGAGGTACTGAGCCATATAAAGGATGAGTTCGGAGGCGGTTTTCGGTCCTTTGCCTTCGCCGAGCTGCACCAGCAATTCATCGGTGGCGCGCAACGGACGCAGACGCAGGGAAATCACCCGCTGTGCCGCGGCGAAAATCCGCACCGAGACCATGTCTTCCGGTTCGGCACCGGGATTCAGATTGACCCCGCGCAAAAATAGCAGCAGTTCGCTGTCGGAAAGCTGTAAGAGACGCGGACGGGTGTTTTCTTCCAGCAACAGATCACAGCTGAATTCACTCAGACCGCTGGATTTGCGCAGCCAGGTCTGGGTTTGCGGATGACTGCGATCCCAGTGCAGCCACAGGCTTTCATGCGCCTGCAGCTGCAAGTCATCGAGTTCAGTCCGGGCTATCGAACGCGCACCGCCTTTACCATCCAGCACCAGGGCATGCACCAGGCCCCACTGCGCGTTTTCTTCCTCGAACATCCTCACCCCATTCTGGAAACAAAAAGTCTTCGCTCACGCTTTATTCAGGCATTGCAAGCGGGCTTGGCGAGATGATCACGCCGTTGTTGTCCGCATAGATGTACTCGCCTGGACGGAACGTCACGCCGGCAAAGGTCACCACCACGTTGAGATCGCCGAGCCCGCGTCGGTCGGATTTCCTCGGGTGGCTGGCAAGGGCCTGAACGCCCAGATCGGTCTGCGCGATGATATCCACGTCGCGGATGCAACCGTAGATCACCAGCCCTTCCCAACCGTTGTTCGCGGCTTTCTCGGCCAGCATGTCACCCAGCAACGCATGACGCAGGGAACCGCCACCGTCGACCACCAGCACCTTGCCATTCCCTTTGAGCTCGACCTGCTCCTTGACCCGCGAGTTGTCTTCGAAGCACTTGATGGTCACGATTTCGCCACCGAAGGAATCACGGCCGCCGAAATTGCTGAACATCGGTTCCAGCACCTGCACCAGCTCCGGATAGGCGTCGCACAGGTCAGGCGTGATGTAATGGTTCATCGAGAAACTCCTGTAAAGAGGAAGACAATCGAGGATGTCGCAAAGTGACCGGAAAAGCGTAATGCGTCATATCTTAGCCGCAAGCCGATCAGAGCGAAATGCCCTTGATAGAGCATCAGGCTCAGACTGCCGACGCCAAATCCGGCTTGTCTCCCGACAACGACGTGTGCTGATCGGCCAACCAGCGCGCCACCAACGGCCAGACCTCAGTCTGCGCCGCTTTGCTGACAAGCATTTCCACGTGACCGAAGTTGTCGCCAAAGCCCTGTTCGCGACCGAGGTTGATGAACTGCTTGTGCTCGGAGCCCACCTGGTCAAACAACTTGCGACAGGCCCACGCAGGATCCTGATGGTCGCCCGCCGCACTCACCGCCAATACCGGCAACCGGACTTCGGCCAATCCGGCCCACCAATCCTTGTCGGCATCGCCAAAGCGCCCGAACAGACCGTACCAGCGCATGCTTTCCAGGGCCAGGCCAATCGGCTCGTCCTCCGGGCCGCGCTTGAGCCGTGAACCGGACAGTTGGGCGAAACGCTTGAGAATGAAGCGCCCGCTCCACTCAACCGGCGGAATCTTCAACGGCCAGTAGGTGCGGCTGACTTGCGTGCCGAAGAACGCCGCAGAGGCCACCACCGGTTCGCCGATGTACTCGCCCCCCAGCGCCGCCGCCAGGGTAATTCCGCCCAGTGAATGGCCGATCCAGTGCGGGACCTGGCCGCTCTGCTCACGCACGAACGCGCCGATGGCCGGCAGATCGTAACGAGCGTAGTCGGCGACGCGGTTCTTGCGGTAGTTCTGGTTGCGCTGGGACAGGCCATGGCCGCGCATTTCCGGAATCCATACATCGAATCCCAGGCGTGTCAGGTAAGCACCGAGCCCCAGGCCTTTTGGAGAAAACCAGAAACGCCGGTTGGAAAAACTGCCGTGCAACAGAATCACCGGCACGCCCCCGTGCGTGGGCTTATCCGCCATGCCCAAACGGGTCACGGCCAACTCCACAGTGCCATCAGGACTGTTGCCGGGTTTCAAACGATAAACGTCTTCGCTCAGATCGCCGCGCCGCTCGGCGCTGATCAGGGCGACAGGAAATAGGTTGCTGCTGCTTTGCATAATGCTCTTGCACAAAAAAGGGCGGCATCCAGAGGAGCCCGCCCTACTTGATTAACTGAAGATGACCGCACGACTGTTCACCTGTGGCGAGCGAGCTTGCTCGCGCCGGGCTGCGCAGCAGCCCCAAAATCCGACAGCCGGGGCCGGTTATTGTGAGTGCTGCGCACTCAAGCGGGAGCAAGCTCCCTCGCCACAGATTCCCCAATCAAACCATCAAACTGCCGCTTGACCTTCCGCCAGGAAGAACCAGGTTTCCAGTACGGAATCGGGGTTCAACGAAACGCTTTCGATGCCCTGCTCCATCAGCCATTTGGCCAGATCAGGGTGGTCCGAAGGGCCCTGACCGCAAATGCCGATGTACTTGCCGGCCTTGTTGCACGCGGAAATGGCGTTCGCCAGCAGCTTCTTGACCGCCGGGTTACGCTCGTCGAACAGGTGAGCGATGATCCCGGAGTCACGGTCCAGGCCCAGCGTCAGCTGAGTCAGGTCGTTGGAGCCGATGGAGAAACCGTCGAAAAACTCAAGGAATTCTTCCGCCAGAATCGCGTTGGACGGCAGTTCGCACATCATGATCACGCGCAGGCCGTTTTCGCCGCGGGCCAGACCGTTTTCAGCCAGCAGGTCGACGACCTGGCTCGCTTCGCCCAGGGTACGGACGAACGGCACCATGATTTCGACGTTGGTCAGGCCCATCTCGTTGCGCACACGCTTGAGGGCGCGGCACTCGAGTTCGAAGCAGTCACGGAACGACTCGCTGATATAACGCGAAGCGCCACGGAAGCCCAGCATCGGGTTTTCTTCTTCCGGCTCGTAGAGCTTGCCGCCGATCAGGTTCGCGTATTCGTTGGACTTGAAGTCCGACAGACGCACGATGACCTTTTTCGGCGTGAACGCTGCCGCCAGGGTGCTGATGCCTTCCACCAGTTTGTCGACATAGAAGTCGACAGGATCGTTGTAACCGGCGATGCGCTTGTCGACGCTGTCCTTGATTTCCTGCGGCAGACCGTCGTAGTTCAGCAGCGCTTTCGGGTGCACACCGATCATGCGGTTGATGATGAACTCCAGACGGGCCAGGCCCACACCGGCGTTCGGCAGTTGCGCGAAGTCAAACGCGCGGTCCGGGTTGCCGACGTTCATCATGATCTTGAACGGCAGGTCCGGCATGGCATCGACGGAGTTTTTCTTGATGTCGAAGCCCAGTTCGCCTTCGAAGATGTAGCCGGTGTCGCCTTCAGCGCAGGAAACGGTGACGCCCTGGCCGTCTTTCAACAGCTGGGTGGCGTTGCCGCAACCGACCACGGCCGGGATGCCCAGCTCGCGAGCGATGATCGCCGCGTGGCAAGTACGGCCGCCACGGTTGGTGACGATGGCGCTGGCGCGCTTCATGACCGGTTCCCAGTCCGGGTCGGTCATGTCGGAGACCAGCACGTCGCCCGGCTGGACTTTGTCCATCTCGGACACGTCCTTGATGATCCGCACCTTGCCGGCGCCGATACGCTGGCCAATGGCGCGACCTTCAACGAGCACGGTGCCGGTTTCTTTCAACAGGTAACGTTCCATGACGTTGGCCTGGGTGCGGCTCTTCACGGTTTCAGGACGGGCCTGAACGATGTAGAGCTTGCCGTCGTCGCCGTCTTTGGCCCATTCGATGTCCATCGGGCACTTGTAGTGCTTCTCGATGATCATCGCCTGTTTGGCCAGCTCGCTGACTTCGGCGTCGCTGAGGCAGAAACGCGCACGATCGGCCTTGTCGACGTCGATGGTCTTGACCGACTTGCCCGCCGTGGCGACTTCGCCGTAGATCATCTTGATGGCTTTGCTGCCCAGGTTACGGCGCAGGATGGCCGGACGGCCGGCTTCGAGGGTTTGTTTGTGGACGTAGAATTCGTCCGGGTTCACCGCGCCTTGTACGACGGTCTCACCCAGGCCGTAGGCGCCGGTGATGAACACCACGTCACGGAAACCCGATTCGGTATCGAGGGTGAACATCACGCCGGCGGTGCCGGTTTCGGAGCGGACCATGCGCTGCACGCCAGCCGACAGGGCCACCAGCTTGTGATCGAAGCCCTGATGTACGCGATAGGAAATGGCGCGGTCGTTGAACAGTGAAGCGAACACCTCTTTGGCGGCGCGAATGACGTTTTCGACACCACGGATGTTCAGGAAAGTTTCCTGCTGACCGGCGAAGGAAGCGTCCGGCAGGTCTTCGGCGGTAGCGGAAGAGCGCACGGCCACGGCCATGTCAGGGTTGCCGGCCGACAGCGTGGCGAACGCAGTGCGGATCTCGGCGTTGAGCTTCTCGGGGAATTCGGCGTCCATGATCCATTGACGGATCTGGGCGCCGGTCTTGGCCAGGGCGTTGACATCATCGACGTCCAGGGCGTCGAGGGCGGCGTGGATCTGATCGTTCAGGCCGCTCAGTTCCAGAAAATCACGATAAGCCTGAGCTGTCGTGGCGAAGCCACCGGGTACCGATACACCGGCACCTGCAAGGTTACTGATCATCTCGCCCAGGGATGCGTTCTTGCCCCCTACGTGCTCTACATCATGGACGCCGAGCTTATCGAGGGAAACTACGTACTCTACCAAGGTGATCTCTCCACTAACTGTGTTGGAAAAGCTCAGAAGCCGGCGCTCCGAGGGAGCATTTGCCGGCTGTATGGCCTGGACCTGGAAAATAAGTGAGAATGCGGACCAATGGCGGTCGGCAAATCGTGCCTATCATATCCAAGAATGATCATTAGCTTAAGGCCCAAGGTGCAAATGAAACGATCTGCTTTCTTTATCTCCGATGGCACCGGCATCACAGCCGAAACCCTGGGTCAAAGCCTCCTGGCGCAGTTCGAAAACATTACCTTCAGCAAATTCACGCGGCCGTACATCGACAACGTGGATAAAGCGCGGGCCATGGTACAACAAATCAACAAAGCCGCCGAAACCGACGGCTTCCGGCCGATTATCTTCGACACCATCGTCAATCAGGACATTCGTGAGATCCTCGCAACGTCCAATGGTTTCATGATCGACATTTTCTCGACCTTCCTGGCACCGCTTGAACAGGAACTGACCGAGCATTCTTCCTACACCGTCGGCAAATCTCACTCGATCGGCGGCAACTCCAATTACATGGAACGCATCGAGGCAGTGAACTTCGCCCTCGACAACGACGACGGTGCGCGCACGCATTATTACGACAAGGCCGACCTGATCCTGGTGGGGGTGTCGCGTTGTGGTAAGACGCCGACGTGCCTGTACATGGCGATGCAATTCGGCATCCGCGCGGCAAACTACCCGCTGACCGAAGACGACATGGAACGCCTGACCCTGCCGAACGCCCTGCGTGCCCACCAGCACAAGCTGTTCGGCCTGACCATCGACCCGGACCGCCTCACCGCGATCCGCAACGAGCGCAAGCCCAACAGCCGCTATTCGAGCTACGCGCAGTGCGAGTTTGAAGTGCGCGAGGTGGAGAACCTGTTCCGCCGCGAGAACATTGCGCACATCAATTCCACGCATTTTTCGGTGGAAGAAATCTCGGCGAAAATTCTCGTTGAGAAAGGGGTTGAGCGGCGGTTCAAGTAATTCTCTATTGCCTGTTCTGGCCTCATCGCTAGCAGGCTAGCGATTGAACGATAACGCGGTCCTCTAGATAACAAACAAATCCACAAACCGATTAACAGGCGTCGCTTCAAGCGCCGCCTGATCCTTGCACAACGCAAAAATCTCCTCGCTACGCTGACCAGTGAATCGTGTCAGCAGGTTCGCCTTGAACTTGTCCTCCAGCAGCGGAATACCGTCCGCACGACGCCGACGATGACCGATCGGATACTCCACCACCACCTTCCCGGTGCTTGAACCGTCCTTGAAAAACACCTGTATCGCATTGGCAATCGAGCGTTTGTCCGCCTCCAGGTATTCACGGGTGTATTGCGGGTCTTCGACGATAACCATTTTCTCGCGCAGCACATCGATGATCGGGTGCGCCGCATGGAAGTCATCTTCGTACTGCTCGGCCACCAGATTGCCGAAGGCCAACGGGACGGCGGTCATGTATTGAATGCAGTGATCGCGGTCTGCGGCATTGGCCAGCGGGCCGACCTTGGAAATGATACGGATCGCCGATTCGTGGGTGGTGATGACGATTCTGTCGATCTCATGCAGGCGATTCCTGACCTGCGGGTGCAAGGTGACGGCGGCTTCACAGGCCGTTTGCGCGTGGAATTCGGCCGGAAAACTGATTTTGAACAGCACGTTTTCCATCACGTAGCTGCCATAGGAGCGGGTGAAACTGAACGCACGCTTGTCTTCGGGCTTGAGCGCCAGGTCGTTGTTGGTGTGGCTGAACAACACGTCGTAGAAGCCCCACTGCCTGGCGGTCAGGACGCCGGGAATGCCCATCTCGCCCCGCATCGCGATGTCCGCCAGACGCACGCCTCGACTGGTCGCATCACCCGCCGCCCAGGATTTGCGTGAACCGGCATTCGGCGCATGCCGATAGGTGCGCAACGCTTGCCCGTCGGCAAAGGCATGGGACAACGCGGACAGCAACTGCTCGCGATTGGCGCCCATCAGTTTGGCGGTAACGGCGGTCGAGGCGACTTTCACCAGGATGACGTGATCAAGGCCTACACGATTGAAGGAGTTTTCCAGCGCGATGACGCCCTGAATCTCGTGGGCCATGATCATCGCTTCAAGTACGGCGCGAACGGTCAGCGGCGCGTCGCCATTGGCCAGGCGCTTTTGCGACAGGTGGTCGGCCACCGCGAGAATGCCGCCGAGGTTATCGGACGGATGGCCCCATTCGGCAGCAAGCCAGGTGTCGTTGTAGTCGAGCCAGCGCACGGTGCAGCCGATGTCCCACGCCGCTTTGACCGGATCGAGACGGTAGCGGGTGCCGGGGACGCGGGCGCCGAACGGGACGACAGTGCCTTCAACAATCGGGCCCAGATGTTTGGTGCATTCAGGAAAGCGCAGGGCCAGGAGGCCGCAGCCGAGGGTGTCGATCAGGCAGTTGCGGGCGGTGTCCAGGGCTTCCCTGGACTCGATCTTGAAATTGAGGACGTAATCGGCAATGTCCTGCAGGACCGTGTCGTAGTCGGGGCGGTTGTTCTGGTCGACGTTGGTGCTCATGTTCGATTCACTCTTGAAGTGGTTCGTTGATGGGACCTCGGTTCAGGTTAGATCTCAGTCAGTCGGTGCTTTCTTATTGTGGAATACGATCACCTGTAGGAGCTGAGCTTGCTCGCGAAAGCGGTGTATCAGTCAACATCAATACTGAATGCAAATCCGTCTTCGCGAGCAAGCTCTGCTCCTACAGGGGGTTGCGTTGGATCAGAAAGAATCCCCCGGCACACGAACGAAGCCTTCCATCAACACCCGCGCACTGCGGCTCATGATGGCTTTGTTGACGGTCCACTCGCCGTTCACCTGACTCGCTTCGGCGCCGACGCGCAAGGTGCCCGACGGATGGCCGAAACGCACCGCATTGCGCTCGATTCCGCCCGCCGCGATATTCACCAGGGTGCCGGAAATGGCAGCGGCAGTACCGATAGCGACCGCTGCGGTGCCCATCATCGCGTGGTGCAATTTGCCCATGGACAACGCGCGCACCAATAGATCGACATCACCTGCCGCAATCGCTTTACCGCTTGACGCGACGTAATCCGCAGGCTTGGCAACGAAGGCCACTTTCGGTGTGTGCTGACGCTTGGCCGCCTCGTCCAGTGACTTGATCAGCCCCATGCGCAGCGCACCGTAAGCACGAATGGTCTCGAACATCGCCAGCGCTTTTGGATCACCGTTGATAGCGCCCTGCAGCTCGGTACCGGTGTAACCGATGTCTTCCGCATTGACGAAAATAGTCGGAATACCCGCATTGATCATCGTCGCCTTGAAAGTCCCGACGCCGGGCACTTCGAGGTCATCCACCAGATTCCCGGTAGGAAACATCGAACCACCACCGCCCTCTTCTTCCGCCGCCGGATCCATGAACTCAACCTGCACTTCGGCCGCTGGAAAGGTCACGCCGTCGAGTTCGAAATCACCGGTTTCCTGCACCTCGCCATTGGTGATCGGCACGTGGGCGATGATGGTCTTGCCGATGTTGGCCTGCCACACGCGCACCACCGCCACACCGTTGTGCGGGATGCGGCTGGCGTCTACCAGACCATTGCTGATGGCGAACGAACCGACCGCCGCCGACAGGTTGCCGCAGTTGCCGCTCCAGTCCACGAATGGCTTGTCGATGGAGACCTGACCGAACAGGTAATCGACGTCGTGATCGGCCTTGATGCTTTTCGACAGAATCACGGTTTTGCTGGTGCTGGAGGTCGCGCCGCCCATGCCGTCGATTTGCTTGTCGTACGGGTCGGGGCTGCCGATCACCCGTAGCAACAAGGCGTCGCGCGCCGGGCCGGGAATCTGTGCCGCTTCGGGCAGGTCTTTCAGGCTGAAGAACACGCCTTTGCTGGTGCCGCCACGCATGTAGGTGGCGGGAATTTTGATCTGGGGTGCGTGAGCCATGGGTGCTCCTTCAAGACAGACACGGGATTTGAAGTCCCGTGTCCGCACAGCGTGATTTAGACGGCGACCGCCGATTCTTCGAGGAAGTCCTGCGCGAAGCGTTGCAGCACGCCGCCGGCCTCGTAGATCGACACTTCTTCAGCGGTGTCGAGGCGGCAGGTCACCGGCACTTCGACGCGCTCACCGTTCTTGCGATTGATCACCAGCGTCAACTCGGCGCGCGGCGTGCGTTCGCCGATCACGTCGTAGGTTTCACTGCCGTCGATGGCCAGGGTGTGGCGGTCGGTGCCCGGTTTGAACTCCAGCGGCAACACGCCCATGCCCACCAGGTTGGTGCGGTGGATGCGCTCGAAACCTTCGGCGGCAATCGCTTCCACACCCGCCAGACGCACGCCCTTCGCCGCCCAGTCGCGGGACGAACCCTGACCGTAGTCGGCGCCGGCTATGATGATCAGCGGCTGCTTGCGCTCCATGTAGGTTTCGATGGCTTCCCACATGCGCATGACCTTGCCTTCCGGCTCGACACGGGCCAGCGAACCCTGCTTGACCTTGCCGTTTTCCAGCACCATTTCGTTGAACAGTTTCGGGTTGGCGAAGGTCGCGCGCTGCGCAGTCAGGTGGTCACCACGGTGAGTCGCGTAAGAGTTGAAGTCCTCTTCCGGCAGACCCATTTTCGCCAGGTATTCGCCGGCGGCGCTGTCGAGCATGATCGCGTTCGACGGCGACAGGTGATCGGTGGTGATGTTGTCCGGCAGCACCGCCAGCGGACGCATGCCCTTGAGCGGACGCGCACCGGCCAGAGCGCCTTCCCAGTAAGGCGGACGGCGAATGTAGGTGCTCATCTCGCGCCAGTCATACAGCGGCGTGACCTTCGGCCCGGTGTCTTCATGGATGGCGAACATCGGGATGTAGACCTGACGGAACTGCTCCGGTTTGACCGAGGCCTTGACCACCGCGTCGATCTCTTCGTCGCTCGGCCAAATGTCCTTCAGACGGATTTCCTTGCCGTTCGCATCCAGGCCCAGCACATCTTTTTCGATGTCGAAACGGATGGTACCGGCGATGGCATACGCGACCACCAACGGCGGCGAAGCGAGGAACGCGTTTTTGGCGTAAGGGTGAATCCGGCCGTCGAAGTTACGGTTGCCGGAGAGCACGGCGGTGGCGTACAGGTCGCGGTCGATGATCTCTTGCTGGATCACCGGGTCCAGCGCACCGGACATGCCGTTGCAGGTGGTGCAAGCGAAGGCCACGACGCCAAATCCGAGTTGCTCCAGCTCAGTCGTCAAACCGGCTTCATCGAGGTACAACGCCACGGTTTTCGAACCCGGCGCCAGGGACGATTTGACCCACGGCTTGCGGGTCAACCCGAGCTTGTTGGCGTTGCGCGCCAGCAGGCCGGCGGCAATCACGTTGCGCGGGTTGCTGGTGTTGGTGCAGCTGGTGATGGCGGCGATGATCACCGCGCCGTCCGGCATCTGGCCCGGGACGTCATCCCACTGACCGGAGATGCCTTGCGCAGCCAGATCCGAGGTTGCCACGCGAGCGTGCGGGTTGCTCGGGCCGGCCATGTTGCGTACCACCGAGGACAGGTTGAAGGTCAAGCCGCGCTCGTATTGCGCGCCCTTCAGGCTGTCAGCCCACAGGCCTGTGGTCTTGGCGTAGTGCTCGACCAACTGCACCTGCTCGTCTTCACGACCGGTGAGCTTGAGGTAGTCGATGGTCTGCTGGTCGATGTAGAACATCGCCGCGGTGGCGCCGTATTCCGGGGCCATGTTGGAAATGGTTGCGCGGTCGCCGAGGGTCAGCGCGGAGGCGCCTTCGCCGAAGAATTCCAGCCACGCGCCGACGACTTTTTGCTTGCGCAGGAACTCGGTCAGCGCCAGCACCATGTCGGTGGCGGTGATACCCGGTTGCAGCTTGCCGGTCAGTTCGACGCCGACGCTTTCCGGCAGACGCATCCACGATGCGCGGCCGAGCATCACGCTCTCGGCTTCCAGACCACCGACACCGATGGCGATCACGCCCAGGGCATCGACGTGCGGGGTGTGACTGTCGGTGCCGACGCAGGTATCAGGGAACGCCACGCCATCGCGCACCTGAATCACCGGAGACATTTTCTCCAGGTTGATCTGGTGCATGATCCCGTTGCCGGGCGGAATCACGTCAACGTTCTTGAACGCTTTTTTGGTCCAGTTGATGAAGTGGAAACGATCTTCGTTGCGACGGTCTTCGATGGCGCGGTTCTTCTCGAACGCGTCCGGATCGAAACCACCGCGCTCGACGGCCAGGGAGTGGTCGACGATCAGTTGCGTCGGCACCACCGGGTTCACTTGCGCCGGGTCGCCACCTTGCAGGGCGATGGCGTCACGCAGGCCGGCGAGGTCGACCAGCGCGGTCTGGCCGAGAATGTCGTGGCACACCACGCGGGCCGGGAACCATGGGAAGTCGAGGTCGCGTTTGCGCTCGATAAATTGCTTCAGGGATTCGGTGAGCGTGGCCGGGTCGCAGCGACGCACCAGGTTTTCCGCCAGCACGCGGGAGGTGTACGGCAGGGTGTCGTAGGCGCCGGGCTGGATGGCTTCGACAGCCGCACGGACGTCGAAGTAATCCAGATGGCTGCCGGGCAGCGGTTTACGGAATTCAGTGTTCATCGTCAGGACTCGGTCACGGTAGTTTCAAAAGGTGGGGCCTGGCACTGGATCGAAAATCATCACAACCCCTGTGGGAGCGGGCTTGCCCGCGATTGCGGTGGGTCAGGCGACGTTTATGTCGAATGTGACTCCGTCATCGCGGGCAAGCCCGCTCCCACAGGGATTTGCGTAATGTTCAAATTCCTGCGCAAAGCCCGCACCATTCAGCGTTGTTCGATTGGCACGAACTTGCGCTGTTCGACGCCGGTGTATTCGGCGCTCGGGCGGATGATGCGGTTGTTGGCACGCTGTTCGAACACATGCGCCGCCCAGCCGGTCAGGCGCGAGCAGACAAAGATCGGCGTGAACAACTTGGTCGGGATACCCATGAAGTGGTACGTCGACGCATGGTAAAAGTCAGCGTTCGGGAACAGTTTTTTCTGCTCCCACATGGTCTTGTCGATGGCTTCGGAGACCGGGAACAACACCGTGTCGCCCACTTCGTCAGCGAGTTTTTTCGACCAGCCCTTGATCACCTCGTTACGCGGATCGTTGTCCTTATAGATCGCGTGGCCGAAGCCCATGATCTTGTCCTTGCGCTCGAGCATGCCGAGGGTGCCTTTGATCGCCTCTTCCGGCGACGAAAAGCGCTCGATCATTTCCATCGCCGCTTCGTTGGCGCCGCCGTGCAGCGGACCGCGCAGGGAACCGATGGCCGCCGTGATGCAGGAGAACAGGTCGGACAGGGTCGATGCACACACCCGAGCGGTGAAGGTCGAAGCGTTGAACTCGTGTTCCGCGTAGAGGATCAGCGACACGTTCATCACTTTGACGTGCAACTCGCTCGGCTTCTTGTCGTGCAGCAGGTGCAGGAAGTGGCCGCCGATGGATTGTTCGTCGCTCACGCAGCTGATGCGTTTGCCGTCGTGGCTGAAGCGATACCAGTAGCACATGATCGCCGGGAACGCGGCCAACAGGCGGTCGGTTTTATCGTGCTGCTCGGAGAAGTCTTCTTCCGGTTCGATATTGCCCAGGAACGAGCAACCGGTACGCATCACGTCCATCGGGTGGGCGTCGGCGGGGATGCGTTCCAGCACTTCCTTGAGCGCTTGCGGGAGGTCGCGCAGCTTGCCCAGTTTGTTGACGTAGGCGTCGAGTTGCGCCTGGGTCGGCAGTTCGCCGTACAGCAGCAGGTAAGCCACTTCTTCGAACTGGGCGTCAGCCGCCAGTTCGCGAACGTCGTAACCGCGATAGGTCAGGCCGGCACCGGATTGGCCCACGGTGGACAGTGCGGTTTGCCCGGCAACCTGGCCACGGAGCCCGGCGCCACTGAGTACTTTTGCTTCGGCCATTGCTGTCTCCAGTTTTCTTGAATTTGTTAGGGAAACTTGTAGGAGCGAAGCTTGCTCGCGAAGACGGACTGACATTCAACATCTATGTCGTCTGAGACACCGCTTTCGCGAGCAAGCTTCGCTCCTACAGGGGCTTTCATTATTTCTTCGCGGCAAACAACGCATCGAGCTTCTGCTCGAAGGCGTGGTAGTCGATGCGATCGTAAAGCTCCATGCGGGTCTGCATGGTGTCGATCACGTTCTGTTGCGTGCCGTCGCGGCGGATCGCGGTGTAGACGTTTTCCGCGGCCTTGTTCATCGCACGGAAAGCCGACAGCGGGTACAGCACCAGCGACACATCGGCACCGGCGAGTTGCTCTGTGGTGTACAGCGGCGTCGCGCCGAATTCGGTGATGTTGGCCAGGATCGGCGCTTTCACGCGGCTGGCGAACAGCTTGTACATCTCCAGTTCGGTGATCGCTTCCGGGAAGATCATGTCGGCGCCGGCCTCGATGCACGCCGCAGCGCGATCCAGTGCGGACTCCAGACCTTCCACCGCCAGCGCATCAGTGCGGGCCATGATCACGAAGCTGTCATCGGTACGCGCATCGACTGCCGCCTTGATGCGGTCGACCATTTCCTGCAGCGACACGATTTCTTTGTTAGGACGGTGACCGCAGCGCTTGGCGCCGACCTGGTCTTCGATGTGAATCGCCGCCGCGCCGAATTTGATCATCGACTTGACGGTGCGCGCGACGTTGAACGCCGAAGAACCGAAACCGGTGTCCACGTCCACCAGCAGCGGCAGGTCGCAGACGTCGGTGATGCGACGCACGTCGGTCAGCACGTCGTCGAGACCGGTGATGCCCAGGTCCGGTACGCCGAGGGAGCCGGCAGCCACCCCGCCACCTGACAGGTAAATCGCCTTGAAACCGGCGCGTTTGGCCAGCAGCGCGTGGTTGGCGTTGATTGCGCCGACCACTTGCAGCGGATGTTCGCTGGCGACCGCATCGCGGAAACGCTGGCCTGGAGTGCTCTTGTTGGAACTCATGACTCACCTCGTTCAGTGGCTGTCTTAGTGGCGCCGTCCTGGTAATGACGGGCGATATTGCGTTTGGAGGCGCCGATGTGACGGCGCATCAACAACTCGGCCAGTTCGCCGTCACGGTCGGCGATGGCGTCGAGAATCCGGTGGTGCTCGGCAAAAGCCTGGCGCGGACGATTGGGTGTGGTGGAAAACTGGATGCGGTACATGCGCACCAGTTGATAAAGCTCGCCGCAGAGCATCTGCGTCAGGGTGCGATTGCCGCTGCCCTGGATGATTCGGTAATGGAAGTCGAAATCGCCTTCCTGCTGGTAATAGCCGACACCGGCCTGAAACGCCGCATCGCGCTCGTGGGTTTCGAGGACGTGACGCAGTTCGTCGATTTCTTCGACGGTCATGCGTTCGGCGGCCAAGCGACAGGCCATGCCTTCGAGGGATTCGCGGATTTCGTAGAGCTCCAGCAGCTCGGCGTGGCTCAGGGAAACCACCCGGGCCCCTACGTGCGGCACACGAACCAGCAGGCGCTGGCCTTCCAGGCGGTGGATCGCTTCACGCAGCGGGCCGCGGCTGATGCCATAGGTGCGCGCCAGTTCCGGCTCGGAGATCTTGCTGCCCGGGGCGATCTCGCCCTTGACGATGGCCGCCTGAATGCGTCGGAAGACGTTCTCGGAAAGTGTTTCCGAATCGTCCTGAGCAATGACCGGGGGATCGAGTTGATCCAGCATATTGTCGACACCTTGAAAGCTGATGCGGCAAAAACTAGCGAATACAGGCCTCTTAGTCAAAGGATAAATGGGTATTGTCGACAATCGTCTAATAACCGGATTGTTTTTAGCGTAGACCGAGTGCATATCCGTGGCTGCGTTTGGCGGCGGGCGGGATTTTTGATGGTGTACATATCCATTCCTGCGGTAACGGTTGCTATTGGTTCCGCCCTTACGGCGGGTCACTTTGGAAAACCCGCCGTAAGGGCGGAACCATTAGCCGCCCTCACACAAATAATGGATATACACCCCCGCGACCTCCGCGCCCGCCCGCATGCGAACACCAAACCCAAAAGGCCAGCGCTGGCGCCATAAAACCACCGTGCTAGAATGCCGCCCGCATTTGTTTGTGACATCTGCACTGCTTGTCATAAATTGCTGATAGGCATACGAGGGAGCTTGCGCAGCGATGCCAGGGCCTTGAATCGAAACACGGACCGCTGCGCACCAGGATTTATGAGACTCAAGCCCTTCCCCACCTTCCTTTATCTGCTTTGCCTGCCCGGTGTCGCCGCGGCGGGGGAAAAGACCGTGTACGGCCTCAACGAGTACGCCTCGCTGGACGGCATCAATCTGGAAGTCGCGGCCAAACTCGACACTGGGGCGAAAACCGCCTCCCTGAGCGCCCGCGACATCAAACGCTTCAAACGCAATGGCGAATCCTGGGTGCGCTTCTATCTGGCGATCGACGCGGCGCACTCGCACCCGATCGAACGGCCACTGGCCCGCGTCAGCAAGATCAAGCGCCGCGCCGGCGACTACGATCCGGACGAAGGCAAGAAATACACCGCCCGTCCGGTGATCGAGCTGGATATCTGCATGGGTTCGGCTTTACGCAGCATCGAAGTGAACTTGACCGACCGAAGCGCCTTCCAATATCCGCTCCTGATCGGCTCCGAAGCGCTCAAGCGCTTTGATGCGCTGGTCGACCCCAGTCTTAAATACGCTGCTGGCAAACCCGCCTGCGCCACCGACGCTCATACCGCAGAGTAATTCCAATGCGCTCTCTTACCCTCCATCTGAAAATGCTGATCGCCATCCTGGTGGTGCTGGGCATTTCAGTTACGGCCTATCAGATCTTCGTGCTTGGCATTCCGGTGACCGAAGATGCCACCGACGACTTGTGGAACATCGACGCCAAAGTCGAGTTCGTCCCGAGTGCCAAGGACCCGGTCAAGATCCAGATGTTCGTGCCGCCCCTGAGCCGCGATTACGTCAGCCTCAACGAAAGCTTCATCTCCAATAATTACGGCGTGGCCGTGAACCGTGTCGACGGTAACCGCAAGGTCACCTGGTCGGCGCGCCGGGCCAAGGGCAACCAGACGCTTTATTACCGTCTGGTGCTGACCAAGCGCTACACCGGTGAAAAATCCAAGATCAAAGGCCCGACCTTCCGCGACAGCATTGCCGTCGAAGGCGCGGAAAAAGTCGCCGCCGAAGCCCTGCTCGCGCCGATTCGCCAGCACTCGGCCGACGTCGAAACCTTCATCGGCGAGGCGATCAAGCGGGTCAACAACGTCAATGACGACAACGTGAAACTGTTGCTGGGCGGCGACCCGTCCAGCGGGCACAAGGCCAAAATCGTCGAACTGGTGCTGTCCATCGCCCACGTGCCGGTGGAAAAGGTCCACACCATCCGCCTGGTGGCCGACCAACCGCAAACACCGGAACTCTGGCTGCGCAGCTTCAACGGTACCGACTGGCTGTACTTCAACCCGGAAACCGGCGAGCAAGGCTTGCCGACCGACCGCCTGCTGTGGTGGACCGGCGATGAAAACCTGATCACCGTCGATGGCGGCAAGAAAGCCACCGTCACCTTCAGCATGAACAACAGCGAAATGAACGCCATTCGCCTAGCCAAGCTGACCGACGAAAACACCGACGCCAACTTCCTCGAATACTCGTTGTACGGCTTGCCGCTGCAGACCCAGCAGACCTTCATGATCATGGTGATGATCCCGATCGGCGTGCTGGTGATCCTGATCCTGCGCAACCTGATCGGCTTGCAGACCCTCGGCACCTTTACCCCGGTGCTGATCGCCCTCGCCTTCCGCGAAACCCAGCTCGGCTTCGGCATCGTGCTGTTTACCATCATCACCGCGCTGGGGCTGTCGCTGCGCTCGTACCTTGAACACCTGAAACTGCAAATGTTGCCAAGGCTGTCGGTGGTGCTGACGTTTGTAGTGGTGCTGATCGCGGCGATCAGTCTGTTCAGCCATAAGCTTGGCCTGGAGCGCGGGTTGTCCGTGGCGCTGTTCCCGATGGTGATCCTGACCATGACCATCGAACGTCTGTCGATTACCTGGGAAGAACGCGGTTCCGGCCACGCCATGAAAGTGGCGATCGGTACGCTATTCGCTGCTTCCCTGGCGCACCTGATCATGAGCGTCCCGGAGCTGGTTTACTTCGTGTTCACCTTCCCGGCGGTCCTGCTGATCCTGGTGGGCTTCATGCTGGCGATGGGTCGTTATCGCGGCTACCGCCTGACCGAACTGATCCGTTTCAAGGCGTTCCTGAAGAAGGCTGACGCCTGATGTTCGGCTTCTGGAAGACCTGGAAGGCCCTGGAAGCCCGGGGCATCATGGGGATCAATCGCCGCAACGCGGACTACGTGCTCAAGTACAACAAGCGCAGCCTGTACCCGATCGTCGATGACAAAATCATCACCAAGGAACGCGCCATCGCCGCCGGCATTCACGTGCCGGAACTGTATGGCGTGATTTCCACCGAGAAAGAGATCGACAACCTCGACGAGATCATCGGCGGGCGCAACGACTTCGTGATCAAGCCAGCCCAGGGCGCCGGCGGTGACGGCATCATTGTGGTAGCCGACCGTTTCGAGGGGCGCTATCGCACGGTGTCCGGCAAGATCATCAGTCATGAGGAGATCGAGCACCACGTCTCGAGCATCCTCACCGGCCTCTATTCGCTGGGCGGACACCGGGATCGTGCGCTGATTGAATATCGCGTGACACCCGATCAGATTTTCAAAAGCATCAGTTACGAAGGCGTGCCGGATATCCGCATCATCGTGCTGATGGGCTACCCGGTGATGGCGATGTTGCGCCTGCCGACGCGCCAGTCCGGCGGCAAGGCCAACCTGCACCAGGGCGCCATCGGCGTCGGTGTCGACCTCGCCACCGGCCTGACCCTGCGTGGTACCTGGCTGAACAACATCATCACCAAACACCCGGACACCACCAACGCGGTGGACGGCGTGCAACTGCCCTACTGGGACGGCTTCATGAAACTCGCCGCCGGCTGTTACGAGCTGTGCGGGCTGGGTTACATCGGTGTCGACATGGTGCTGGACCAGGAGAAAGGGCCGCTGATTCTGGAGCTGAACGCCCGGCCGGGGTTGAACATCCAGATTGCCAATGATTGCGGCCTGACGTTGCGCACCCATGCGGTCGAGGCGCGGCTGGAAGAGCTGAAGGCTCGCGGGATTATCGAGACGGTGCAGGAACGGGTCGAGTTTGTTCAGGAGATGTTCGGGCATATTCCTGCCATCGAAGGCTGATCCCTGTGGCGAGGGAGCTTGCTCCCGCTCGGCTGCGAAGCAGTCGTAAAACAGGCTACCTTATTTCCCTGACATAACGGGTTGCCTGTTTTGGGGCTGCTTCGCAACCCAGCGGGAGCAAGCTCCCTCGCCACAGGTTTCGTGCGACCGCTGCTAATCGGTCACTTCGCGACATCCCCTCTAGGAGCAATTCCCCGAGGGGACTACAATCGCCACCCCGCCTCGATGGCTGATCTGCCCCGCCCATGTTGACCTGTTCCGTACACCCGCTGCCCTATCACGCCAACCCTGCCGAGTACTTTGCGGCGATTCGTCATGCCCCCGGTGCCGTGCTGCTCGACAGCGGCCGGCCAATGGCTGATCGCGGGCGTTATGACCTGCTCAGTGCCTGGCCACTCGAGCAACTGACGGTGCTGCCTGACGAAAGTGGTAGCGATTTCCTTCAGCGTCTGCGCGTCAATCTGACAAAGCTCGGCGAAGCGGCTGTTCCGCTGGACCTGCCCTTCGCTGGCGGCTTGATGGGCTATCTGAGCTATGACTTCGGTCGGCATCTGGAAAGCCTGCCGAGTCAGGCGCGGGACGATCTTCAATTGCCCGATGCGCGTTTCGGACTGTACGACTGGGCGCTGATCAGCGATCACCAACGGATGACCAGTCAGTTGGTGTTCCACCCGTCACTGATCGACAGCGAACGTCAGCGTCTGATCACGCTGTTCACTCAACCCGCGGTCGCAGCGGTCGAGGCGTTTCAACTGAAATCGCCGATACAGGCCGACCTGAGCGCTGATCAATATCGCCGAGCGTTGGAACGCATTCAGCAGTACATTCAGGCGGGCGACTGCTATCAGGTCAACTTCGCCCAGCGTTTTCGCGCCGAGTGCGAAGGTGATCCGTGGGCCGCGTACTGCGCGTTACGGGCGGCATGTCCGACGCCCTTCTCCGGTTTCCAGAGCCTGCCCGACGGTGGCGCGGTGCTGAGCCTGTCGCCTGAACGCTTCGTCAAAGTCAGCGAACGCCACGTTGAAACCCGCCCGATCAAAGGCACCCGCCCCCGCGGCCTGACCGCCGCCGAAGATGCGGCGAACGCCGCCGAATTGTTGGCCAGCCCCAAGGACCGCGCGGAAAACCTGATGATCGTCGACCTGTTGCGCAACGATCTGGGTCGGACTTGCCGCATCGGCTCGGTGCGGGTGCCGGAGTTGTTCAGCCTGGAAAGTTACCCGAACGTGCATCACCTGGTGAGCAGCGTAACCGGCGAACTGGCGGATGACCGTGACGCGTTGGACCTGATCGCCGGTAGCTTCCCGGGCGGCTCGATTACCGGAGCCCCGAAGATTCGCGCCATGCAGATCATTGATGAGCTGGAGCCGACCCGACGCGGGTTGTATTGCGGCTCGTTGCTGTATCTGGACGTGCGCGGCGAGATGGATAGCTCCATCGCGATTCGCAGCTTGCTGGTGAAGGATGGGCAGGTGTGTTGCTGGGGCGGCGGCGGGATCGTTGCGGATTCGGAGTGGCAGGCCGAGTATCAGGAATCGATCACCAAGGTGAAGGTGTTGCTCGATACCCTGCAAAACCTGTAGCTTTTGTGGCGAGGGAGCTTGCTCCCGCTGGGGTGCGAAGCGCCCCCAAAACCAGACGCCGCATACCTTCAGGTAGAACGCATGCGCCGGCTTTACGACTGCTGCGCAGTCGAGCGGGAGCAAGCTCCCTCGCCACAAGGTGGTAATTACACGCTCAAAGCGCGGTTGGAAGCCTTGATGAACTCCTGCTTCAAATCCTCAAACGTGTGCACCGCCGGGAACTGCGGAAACTCGCGAATCACGTTATCCGGCGCATGGAACAGAATCCCCGCATCCGCCTCGCCCAGCATCGTGGTGTCGTTGTACGAATCCCCAGCCGCAATCACCCGATAGTAGAGGCTCTTGAACGCCAAAACCGACTGACGCTTAGGATCTTTCTGACGCAACTGATAGCTCGTTACCCGCCCGGCATCGTCGGTAATCAGACGATGGCAGAGCAAGGTCGGGAAGCCCAGTTGGCGCATCAACGGCTGCGAAAACTCGTAGAACGTATCCGACAGAATCACCACCTGAAAGCGCTCGCGCAGCCAGTTGACGAACTCGACAGCACCGTCCAGTGGCTTCAGCGTGGCGATCACTTCCTGGATGTCGGTGAGTTTCAAGCCATGCTCATCAAGGATCCGCAGGCGCTGCTTCATCAGCACGTCGTAGTCGGGAATGTCCCGGGTGGTGGCCCTGAGGGATTCGATCCCGGTTTTTTCGGCGAACGCGATCCAGATTTCCGGGACCAGCACACCTTCCAGATCCAGACAGGCAATTTCCACAAGACACTCCCATTTGTATTGATTATTGAGTCGAGCGAGCAAAAGGACTGCCGAACTCTAGCGACTCGGGCCGGCCTGCGCAACGCAGAGGGCGCGCCAGTCTCTGCAGGATTTTGTTACCATCAGACCCATATAGAGCGCCCAGCGCCACCGACCTGTAGGAAGCCGCCCTGATGAGCCCATCGTTCGATGTCGTGGAACTCGCCACGACCTATGCCAACAAATCCGCCCAGGACATCCTGAAACTCGCGTTTGCCGAGTTCGGCGATGACCTGTGGATATCTTTCAGCGGCGCCGAGGATGTGGTGCTGGTGGACATGGCCTGGAAGCTGAACAAGAACGTCAAAGTGTTCAGCCTCGACACAGGCCGCCTGCATCCCGAGACTTACCGTTTCATCGATCAGGTGCGCGAGCACTACAAGATCGAGATCGAACTGGTGTCGCCGGACTACACGAAACTTGAACCGTTCGTGAAGGAAAAAGGCCTGTTCAGCTTCTACAAGGACGGCCATGGCGAGTGCTGCGGCATCCGCAAGATCGAGCCGCTGCGTCGCAAACTCTCTAGCGTGACGGCTTGGGCTACCGGCCAGCGTCGGGACCAGAGCCCTGGCACCCGCAGCGCCGTCGCGGTGCTGGAAATCGACACTGCTTTCTCCACTCCGGAACGCACCCTGTACAAATTCAACCCACTGGCGCAAATGACCAGCGAAGAGATCTGGGGTTACATCCGCATGCTTGAGCTGCCGTACAACAGCCTGCATGAGCGCGGCTTCATCAGCATCGGCTGCGAACCGTGCACCCGTCCGGTGCTGCCGAACCAGCACGAGCGTGAAGGCCGCTGGTGGTGGGAAGAGGCGACGCAGAAAGAATGCGGGTTGCATGCCGGTAACATCATCAGCAAGTCCAAGGCGTAACCTCTGCCTGTGCAACTCCCTGTAGGAGCCGAGCTTGCTCGCGATAGCGTTCGAACAGTCAAAATAGATGTTGAATGTCAGTACGCTATCGCGAGCAAGCTCGGCTCCTACAGGGCGTGACTGGCTTTATAAATGTGTACACACGAATGTCACCATCGGTGCCATTTATGTGTGCATTTTTTGTTTCAGCGCCCCAAATGGTTACATCCGCCCTTCCTGCATTCCTCCGTAGACCTTCCTCGCGAATCCCGCTGGAAAATAAATACCTGTTCACCCGGCCAATTTATATCGCCTTAATTTCAATCACTTATCCAATATCAATAACAAAACGAAATTAGCAGCGAAAATCATAGACCTCTGGCTGGCATGGATCTGGCTTAAGTGCATGCATGTTTTGTATACAATCACATCAAAACATACACACACTTTGGATCCGCAAGCCTGAAGCGCCCTATCCCGTACAGGCTGCAGATGCCCCGTAACCAATGATGCTTGTTGCCCGCGACGAAGATTTGTCGAGCCCACGCTCATGCACAGTCATCGCGACGCCAAGCTCGGAGCCTGCCGGAATGCGTACTAGCCTCCCTAATAACAACATCGCGCTGGATCTGCCCTCCTTTCCACCCACTGCTAACGATCAAACCTTTCCAGAACCCGTGGTGCTCAGCCCGCGCCTGCACAACAAAGACCTGGCGCCGACGAAAGCCGAAGGCCGGCGCTGGGGCCGCTACAGCATTTTCGCCCTGTGGACCAACGACGTTCACAATATCGCCAACTACTCCTTCGCCATCGGCTTGTATGCGTTGGGTCTGGGCGGCTGGCAGATTCTGCTGTCGCTCGGGATCGGTGCAGCGCTGGTGTACTGCTTCATGAACTTGTCCGGCTACATGGGCCAGAAAACCGGGGTGCCGTTTCCGGTCATCAGCCGGATCAGTTTCGGTATCCACGGGGCGCAAATTCCTGCATTGATCCGCGCCGTTATCGCCATCGCCTGGTTCGGTATTCAGACGTACCTCGCCTCGATTGTGTTTCGCGTGCTGCTGACGGCGGTACATCCGGGTTTCGCCGATTACGACCACAATTCGATCCTCGGTTTATCGAGCCTGGGCTGGGTGTGTTTCGTCGCCATCTGGCTGGTGCAACTGGCGATCCTCGCCTACGGCATGGAAATGGTGCGGCGCTACGAGGCCTTTGCCGGACCGGTGATTCTGTTGACCGTCGCGGCCCTCGCCGCCTGGATGTACTTTCAGGCCAACACGACCATCGCCTGGTCAATCCGCGAGCCGCTGACCGGCGGCGAGATGTGGCGCAACATCTTCGCCGGTGGTGCGTTGTGGCTGGCGATCTACGGCACGCTGATCCTCAACTTCTGCGACTTCGCCCGCTCTTCGCCGTGCCGCAAGACGATCAAGGTCGGAAATTTCTGGGGCCTGCCGGTGAACATTCTGGTGTTCGCCGGCATCACCGTCCTGCTGTGCGGTGCGCAATTTCAGATCAACGGCCGGATCATCGAAAGTCCGACGGAAATCATCGCGTCGATACCCAACACCTTCTTTCTGGTACTTGGGTGCCTGGCGTTCCTGATCGTCACCGTGGCGGTGAACATCATGGCCAACTTCGTCGCCCCGGCCTTCGTGCTCAGCAACCTGGCGCCGAAATACCTGACCTTCCGCCGCGCCGGGCTGATCAGCGCGACCATTGCGGTGCTGATCCTGCCGTGGAACCTCTACAACAGCCCGTTGGTGATCGTGTATTTCCTGTCCGGCCTCGGCGCCCTGCTCGGCCCGTTGTATGGCGTGATCATGGTCGACTACTGGCTTGTGCGAAAAGGTCAGGTCAACGTGCCGCAGTTGTACAGCGAGGATCCCGATGGCGCTTATTACTACAGCCGTGGCGTCAACTTACGTGCGGTGGCGGCGTTCATTCCTGCAGCGCTGATCGCCATCGTCCTGGCGCTGGTGCCGGGTTTCCACCTCGTATCGCCCTTCTCCTGGCTGATTGGCGCCGGCATTGCCGGGATGCTTTACCTGATCATCGCCAAGCGGCAGCCCCACTACGCGGACGTCAGCGGTGAAGCCATCGCGGTCGACAACGTCAGCCATTAACCCCATGACGGCCCGGCACCGTCGGGCCGCAGAACCACCCGCTATAAGGACTTCCCATGCGAATTCTCGTGGTCAACGTCAACACCACTGAATCCATCACCCAGGCCATTGCGCGTTCGGCTCAAGCCGTGGCCGCGCCAGGCACCGAAATCATCGGCCTGACGCCGCATTTCGGCGCCGACTCCATCGAAGGCAATTTCGAAAGCTACCTGGCCGCCATCGCCGTGATGGACCGGGTGATGTCCTACGACCAGCCTTTCGATGCAGTGATCCAGGCCGGTTATGGCGAGCACGGTCGCGAAGGGTTGCAGGAGTTGCTCAACGTGCCGGTGGTGGACATCACCGATGCGGCGGCGAGCACGGCGATGTTCCTCGGTCATGCCTATTCGGTGGTCACTACGCTGGACCGGACGGTGCCGCTGATCGAAGACCGCCTGAAATTGTCCGGGCTCTGGGACCGCTGTGCGTCGGTGCGGGCCAGTGGCCTGGCGGTGCTGGAGCTGGAATCCGATCCGCAGCGGGCGCTGGAAGCGATTGTTCGTCAGGCTGAACGGGCTGTGCTTGAGGACAAGGCCGAGGTGATTTGCCTCGGCTGCGGCGGAATGGCCGGGCTGGATGAACAGATTCGCCGGCGCACCGGGGTTCCGGTGGTGGATGGTGTGACGGCGGCGGTGACCATTGCCGAATCGCTGGTGCGGTTGGGGTTGTCGACGTCGAAGGTGCGCACTTATGCGACGCCGAGACCGAAGAACATAGTCGGTTGGCCGGGGCGGTTTGGCAGGTAGACCGCGTTATCGTTCATCGCGAGCAGGCTCGCTCCCACAGGGATCTATGTCGTTCACAAATCCCTTGTGGGAGCGAGCCTGCTCGCGATGGCAGCACCTCGGTCCAAAGCCAGACTCAAACCGCACTAAACCGCCGCCCCAACCCCTGCTCCGCAAACTGCTCAATAATGAAATCCACAAACGCCCGGGTCTTCCCCGGCAACAATTTGTGTTCAGCGTAGTAAATGGAAATGTTGCCATCGTCGACGTACCAATCGGGCAACACCCGTTGCAACGTCCCCGCCTCCAGATACCCCGCAGCAAACGGCATGCTCACCAGCGCAATACCCAACCCCTGAGTCGCGGTCGCACAGGCCGCTTCCGAATCGCTCATGGTCATCCGCGCCTTGAGCGTCAGAGGACTGTGTTGCTGAGTGCGACTGGTCAACTGCCAGGAACGCACGCGACCCGTCTGCGGCGACCGAATGAGGATGCCATCGTGATGTTTGAGATCATCGGGTTCAACGATCGCCTCACGCCCCGCCAGATAGTCGGCTGAAGCCACCAACACCCGATGGGCCGGCGTCAGCTTGCGCGCCACGACGCCTTGCGGCAGTTCGAATCCCCCACCTATCGCGGCATCGAATCCCTGAGCGATCAGATCGACCTGTCGGTTATCGAAATGCCAATTCGGGTTGATTGCCGGAAACCGCCGCAGAAACTCACCCAGCAACGGCACGACATACAATCGTCCGAACACCGTGCCCATGCTGACTTTCAGCGTACCGGCCGGGCGTCCTTCGGCGCTGGCGAGGTTAGCCACCGCATTCTGGATCGTGAGCAGGCTGGAGCTGACTTCGCCGAGAAACAGCTGACCGGCCTCGGTCAACGTCAGGCTGCGGGTGCTGCGCTGAAACAGCCGCACACCGAGGTGCGCTTCAAGTTTTGCCACACTCTTGCCCACCGCTGCGGGTGTCAGGCTCAGTCGCCGTGCGGCTTCGGCAAAGCTGCCGACTTCGGCACTGCGCACGAAGCATTCGATACTGCTGAAGGTTTCCATAGGCGCCACTATAAACTTCTGGTTTACACAGACTATCGCAATTACCGGCTACTCAGCGTGTAATCGGGAATCGATACTAGGCTCCATCAACCGAGACATCTCGCCTCGGGACTTTGGAGATCGACATGACTACTCAGAACCTCAGCGGCAAAGTGGCTTTGATTCAAGGCGGGTCTCGCGGCATCGGCGCAGCCATCGTCAAACGCCTGGCCGCTGAAGGCGCGACCGTTGCCTTCACTTACGTCAGCTCCACGGCCAAGGCCGAAGAACTGCAAAACAGCATCACCGGTCTCGGCGGCAAAGCGTTGGCCATCAAGGCTGACAGTGCCGACGCCGAGGCCATTCGCAACGCCGTGAGCGCCACCGTCAAGGCCTTCGGTCGCCTGGACATCCTGGTCAACAACGCTGGCGTGCTGGCCGTTGCCCCGCTGGAAGATTTCAAACTCGAAGACTTCGACCAGACACTGGCGATCAACGTACGCAGCGTGTTCATCGCCACCCAGGCTGCCGCGAAACACATGACCGAAGGCGGTCGCATCATCAACATCGGCAGCACCAACGCCGACCGCATGCCCTTCGCCGGTGGCGGCCCGTACGCGATGAGCAAAGCGGCGCTGGTCGGTCTGACCAAGGGTCTGTCCCGGGACCTCGGCCCGCGCGGGATCACCATCAACAACGTGCAACCGGGACCGGTCGATACGGATATGAACCCGGCCAGCGGCGACTTCGCCGAAAGCCTGATCCCGCTGATGGCGGTGGGTCGTTACGGTAAAGCGGAAGAGATCGCCAGTTTCGTTGCCTACCTTGTGGGGCCGGAAGCGGGCTATATCACTGGGGCGAGCCTGACCATCGATGGTGGTTTTGGCGCCTGATACGGCCCAGTCATACGCAAAGCAAATGTAGGAGCGAGGCTTGCCCGCGAAGGCGTTCTGTCAGTCAACATCAGTGTCGATTGACAGAACGCCTTCGCGGGCAAGCCTCGCTCCTACATTATTTGCGCGTTACGCCCACTCGAGCGCGGGCAAACCGCAAGCACCTGGCGTGAACGCTTTCAACGTACGAAGAATGCCATCAGCGTGTGCGTATTTTTCGTCAGCCATCGCCGCATCGGGAATCGCAATCGCCGTCATCCCCGCCGCTTTCGCCGCCGTGACACCGAACGGCGAATCTTCGAACACCAGGCAATCCTCGGGCGCCACGCCCAGGCGTCGTGCTGCCGTGAGGAAAATATCCGGCGCCGGTTTGGCTGCGCCGACCTCCGGGTCATCGGCCGTCACGATGAAGTCGAACAGCGCAAACCAGTCGCGGTGCAACGTGGTTTTCTGGCCGAACGACTGACGCGAAGAACTGGTGCCCACCGCAATCGGGATGTTGTTGGCCTTCAAGTGCCGAACCAGTTCCTCTGCACCGGGCATCGCCAACGCGGTAGGAAAACGCTCGCGCATCAGCGGCTCGCGGATCACCAGAAATTCCTCGGCGGTGATCGGCAGTTCCAGCGCCTCGACCACATAACGCGCCAGATCGCCCGCGCCGCGGCCGATAATGTTCTGTTTGACGCTCCAGTCGAAGGTCCGGCCGTAGCGCCCGGCAATGATGGACGTGACCTCGGTGTAAATGCCCTCGGTGTCCAGCAGCAAGCCGTCCATATCGAAAATCACGGCTTTGATCGGGCCGAACTCTTTCAGCGGTGCATTCATCGCATCTGATCCGTTTTTAACGACATCCCGACCGATTCAGGTACGGCTGAATCGCGGATTGGATTAAAGGTTTCAGCAGCATAACGAGCGCGGCCGACATAGAGCAACGGGCAATCTCCCGACGCTGATAGAACCTGTTCCGAAGCGCTGCCCATGATTTAGCGATTCGCCCTACACCAAACGCCTCCTTTCCCGACTTCTTTCCCTGTTGATCCCCCGCAAAGTCACGCGACCAAAATCGACCCGCGCGAGGGACTGCGAATGTTCAACCCCGACAAGGTCCTGGCCTTGAACAACGCCATCGGCCTGCTCGTGGTCGCCGCCATGAACCCCGGGCAACCGGACGTCGAAGCGCTGCTCGGGGATTTTCGTCTCTGCCTCAACGACTACGAAGCCTGGGCGGAAAATTTCTGGACCGGTTGGGCGCTGGACGTCGAACAGGTGTTCAAGGTCGGCAACGACGTTCGCTTGAGCGCACCAAAGGATTCCACCACGCCTGTCAGTTCGACACTCGCCACGTGCCCGGCCAGCGGCCCTTTGACCCTGGTGCACCTGTTTGAAGCCGCGCGCTTCGTGCCGATCGGCGATACGCCGGTGATGCTCGAACCCCTGTTGGCCGAAGACAACGGCGTACCGACGTTTGGCGAGCCGATTCACAAAGTCATCGGGCCCGGCGGCATTCTCGAAATCCCTGAATGCTGGCGTGGCCAGCGTTACCGCATCACGTTCTTTCCCGACGTTTCCACCGAACACGTCAAAGCGCTTTACGCCTCTTATCAAAGCGTGATCGACGAACTTGAAGGCTGGTTACGCAGCGAGTGGACGACCGAGTTCGAGCCATTGTGGGCGGGGTTTTCCGAGGCAGGGTTCACTGAGCGTTATGGCTTGCTGCAACGGGCCGATTGGCGTGGCTTCGAGAAGTCGTTGCACGGTTTGTGGGATGACGTGAAACAGGTCTTTGCCCTGATGGCAGACCTGCAAGCCAACAGCGAAAAACTCCTTGAGTACCTGACCGCCTTTGAGCTCGAGACGCTACTGGGCGCATCGGCCGAAGCCATCGCCAACGTGTTGCTGGTGTTAAGCGATGAGCCGTTGATGTTCATTCACCTCGCGGCTTTCACCAGTTGGTTGCGCATGCTGCCGCCGCAGTACGTCGCCGAGGTGGTGGCGGAAATTCGCACAGAGATACTGATCGGTTTCCTGCTGGTGCGCCTCACGAGTCCTGCAGGCCTGAACGTCGGCATGAGCGCCAAAGTACTGGGCAAGCTCAAGTCCGAGCGAGCCCGACAATGGCTGGCGGCGGCGAGTTTGCGACTGGCCGGGCTCACGGCGGGTGCCGACCTTACCCGTCACGCGGGCGCGCTTAAACCTTTGATGGTCAATGCTCGTAACGCGCCGCTCACACCTGCGCCGGCCGTTCCACTGCAGATCACTGACAGTCAATCAGCGGTTGTGCAGGTCAACAATCCGCTCGCCATTGCTCGCAACAAGTCCCAAACCAGGACCCGCCTGACCCGGCAGGAACATCGCGATGATGCCTCCGTCCCGGCGAAAAACCCGAACGGCGACAGTGTCGATTCAGCGGACAACACCGCGACCAACGGCTGCCCGGTGTCGATGGTCACCGGTGAGGAACTGCTGACCCTGATCGATGGCTCGCTGGATGGTCTGTTGCCGTTCGAGTTCACCCGCGTATATCGCACCAGTGCCGTCGAAATCGACGGCGGGCTCGGATTTGGCTGGAGTCATTCCCTGGCGCATCGGCTGGAAATCGACGGCAACAACGTCAGCTGGATCGACCATGAAAACCGTCGCATCACTTTCCCGCTGCCGAACAGCGAACGACCGGCCATCCACAACAGCCTGTCGCGGGCGGCTATTTATCTGGGGGACGAGCCGGAAGAACTGGTCATCGCACTGGCCGGCGAAGCGGCGCGCTTTTACCACTTCCGGACAGGACGACTGACGGCCGTCAGCGACGCCTATGGCAACCGGTTGACGGTGCAGCGCGACAGGTCCGACAGAATCATGCGCCTCGACAACGGCGCAGGGCGTTCACTGCGATTGCGCTATGAGCGCCGACACCTCGTCGCCGTCGAGTATCAGAGCTTTCACCCAGCCGCCACGCTGGAAGACGCCTGGCGTACCGAGCAGACACTGGTTGCCTACCGCTACGACGCCTGCCATCGCTTGATCGAAGCCACCAATGCCCTCGGTGAAAGCGAACGCTACGACTACGACGTCCAGCAGGTTATTTTGCAGCGGCAACTGGCCGGTGGCGCGAGTTTCTTCTGGGAATGGGAAAGGTCCGGCAAGGCTGTGCGATGCGTCCGACATTGGGCGTCGTTTTCGCAAATGGATACGCGGTATGCCTGGGATGACAATGGTGGTGTGCGGGTAAAAAACGTCGACGGCAGCGAAGCGTTTTACCGGCACGATCATCAGGCGCGGCTCGTGCAACGGGTTGAACCGGACGGGGCGGAACACTTCAACGCCTATGACGACCAGGGCCGGTTGATCGCCGAAAGGAATCCGCTGGGGGCGATTACCCAATATCGCCATGACGAAATCGGGCGACTGATTGCCCTGATTCCACCTGAAGGCGAGCCGACCTCCTACGAATACCGCAATGGTTTCCTGCATGCGCAGTACCGCGGCAAAGCCGTGTGGAAGTACCAGCGCAATGCCCAAGGTGACGTCACCGAAGCGACTAATCCTGACGGGCATGTCACCCACTATCACTACGACGAAAAAGGTCGCCTGCTGTCGGCCCGTTATCCGGACAACAGTCGGCATCTCTTCCTTCGCAATGCCCTGGGGCAGTTGATCGAAGAGACCTTGCCGGATGGCAGTCAGCGGCGTTTTTCCTACAACGTGCTTGGCCGGCAGACGACTCGTCAGGACGAACACGGTGCCGTCACCCGGTACGAATGGGACGCCGCAGGACGATTGATCCAGACGACGTTTCCCACAGGCGCCAGTCGCGCCTTCAGCTACAACGCCTACGGCAAGATCGTTGCCGAACGTAATGAGCTGGGCCGCATCACCCGTTTTGAATATGCCGATGATCTGCACCTGATCAGCCGCAGGATCAATCCGGACGGTACGCAACTGCTTTATCGCTACGACAACGCACAGCTACTGCTGACCGGGATTGAAAACGAATCCGGCGAGAAATATCAGCTGGACTACACACCCAATGGATTGATCCGACAGGAAACCGGGTTCGACGGCCGCCGCACCGCGTATGCCTACGACCTGAACGGTCATCTGCTGGAGAAAACCGAGTTCGGTGATGACGACTCGAAACTGATTACCGCTTATCAACGGGATTCGACTGGACGGTTGCTGGTCAAGACGCTGCCGGACGGCGTCAACGTCGAGTACCGCCATGACAGCCTTGGGCGGCTGGTCAGCGTCGATGACGGCAACGATCACCCGCTGGAGTTCGAGTACGACCAACAGGACCGGCTAGTCACCGAACACCAAGGGTGGGGCACGTTGCGTTATGGCTACGATGCCTGTGGACAACTCAATCATCTGCGTCTGCCGGACAACAGCAGGCTCGATTACCACCATGCCAAGGGCGGCGCACTGACGGCCATTGACCTCAATGGCGCCCGCCTCACGTCGCACACCTTCGTCGCCGATCGCGAGCAAACCCGACGTCAGGGCCTGTTGCTCAGCGAATATCAGTTCGACGACCAAGGGCGTCTGAAGGCCCACGCCGTAAGCCAACAGCAGCAATCGCTGTATCGCCGCGATTATGCCTACAGCGCCAATGGCAATCTCGACAGCATCGCCGACACTCGCCACGGCCAGCGCAGCTACCACTACGACACGCTCGACCGCCTGATACGCGTCCGCCACTCCCGCGATCACCAACCGGAAAGCTTCGCCCACGATCCGGCCGGAAATCTGCTGATGCAGGACCGCCCTGGCGTAGCGAAGGTGCTGGGTAATCGCCTGCTGATGCAAGGCGACCGGCATTACGATTACAACGCCTTCGGTAACCTCATTCGCGAACGCCGGGGCACAGCGCAAAAACTTGTCACCGAATATCGTTACGACTGCCAGCATCGGCTGATCGGTGTCACGACGCCGGATGGGCGTTACGCGAGCTACCGCTACGACGCCTTCGGCCGCCGCATCGCCAAAACCATCGACGGCAAAACCACCGAGTTTTTCTGGCAGGGCGACAACCTCGTCGCCGAAAGCGGCCGCGAGCATTACCGCAGTTACGTCTATGAACCGGGCACATTTCGCCCATTGGCCATGCTCGACGGCAAAGGTCCTCGCAAGGCATGCCCGTTCTACTACCAACTCGACCACCTCGGTACACCGCAAGAACTGACGGATTACAGCGGCGAAATCGTCTGGGCCGCGCGATACACCGCCTACGGCCGCCTCACCCGCCTGAACCGAGACACCCACCAGATTCTCGACCAACCGTTGCGGTTTCAGGGTCAGTATTTCGATTCGGAAACCGGGCTGCACTACAACCGGCATCGGTACTACCAGCCGGAGCTTGGACGGTATTTGACGCCGGATCCGAGCAAGTTGGCTGGGGGGTTGAATCAGTACCAGTACACGCGGAGTCCGACGGGGTGGGTTGATCCGTTGGGGTTGAGTGAGTGTCCGGGGGCGGGGAAATGCGGGGCGGCGGGTGAGGATCCAACCAACAAGGCAACCGTAAAAGGTGCTGAACCCACATTGCCTAAGCCGAAGGGAGAAGACGATTACTTATACCGCGGAGATGACCGAGAGCCTGATGATGTGTTCGAAAATGGCTTTAAAAGTAAAGGAAAAAGCAATGATCTGTTGCTCCACTCTATCGACAGTGACCACCCACCGAGCAATTTTATTAGCACATCAACATCGAGAGATATGGGAAAAACTTTTGCCACCGGCTTCAATACGAAAATAGGTTATCTCTACACACTCCAAAAAATCCCCGGATACGACTTGGAGAAAGAGCTTGGTGCGATGTATCAATTCGATAGGGAAAAGGAAATAGCCATACCAAACCGGATTAAAAACGAGGATGTCCTCGGAGCAACGTTGATCATTGATGACGGTAGAGAGTTCGGCTATTCCATACCCAACCCAAACAGGAAAATCAGGAAATGACATCTGAAGTTGAATTGACAATCAGAATTGATGGAACAAAGGAAACAGCTCAACTGATCTGCGACAGCAAAGCCGTATCCATAACTTTTGTGCTGGGAAACGGTGTCCACAAAACATATGCAGATACTGACTTTTACAGGTGCCTTGGCAGGATTCGAGAAGACAATCCCCACATTCAATTTCTTTGTAAAGGATCAAAGGTCAACGTTCACCCCTCCAGCATGTCTTCACAGATGTCTCGCGGCCTAAAAGCGTACGAATTAACGCTGGGTAAAAAAGCATCACTCGACGACATCGTTTACATTTTTGACTATGACGAAGACAACTTGACGAACGATCCGGAAGCCCAACGAAATTTCTTCAGAAAATGGATCGAATCAGAAAAACAATAACGTGGTTAACCCACGTTATCTTCTTGAGGTATGGCTCAAAGTAACAGTGGCTACAGGTATCAACTCGGCTCGTCAGAGCCATCCTTCCCCGCAATATCAGGATCATCTGGCAGCGCTTCAACATCGGTATCCGCGCGCTTTACATCACCGTCAGGCACCTGTTCCACACCCGCCTCATCATCCGGCGGCCGCTGATCGCGACTCAGCGAATCGGTCGGCGAAGGCAGTGGGTATTCAGGGGTGTCGTCGATGTCAGTGTCTTTGGGATCAGCGTTCATAAAGCACCTCTCAAGGGGCCTGAAAAACAGGTCCTGACATTTCGATGCCAGCGTGACGAATGCAGTTCGATCAAGGGGACGATCGGTCACCCCGATCGCAGCGGCTGATCATTGCTCGTCTTCGTCGTCATCCTCGTCTTCAAACTCTGTCTGGCCCACGTCACCCGCGTCATCGGCATCGTTAAGCGGCACCGTCGCATCATCCATCAGCGACCCCGGATCTTCATTACCCGGGTCATTGATAAACGGCAGTCCGCTTGGACCTTTTTCTTCATTGCCTTCGGTTTCAGGCGTCATGGCATACCTCTCGATATTCAGGTGTGTATGAAGTTCGAGGCAACGTGGGGGCCAATCGTTCCAGAGTACTTCTCGCGAAAACGAAAAACCCGGCGCCAGGCCGGGTTTCTAGTCATTCGCTATCGGGTCAGCGATGTTTATTCCTGTGTTTATTCTTGTGTTTGTTTTTGTGCCCGTTTCCGGAATGGGAACTGCCGCTGTCGGTGCCCAGGTTGTTGCCCACCGCGCCACCGGCTGCACCGCCCAGGCCTGCGCCGATGGTTGAACCGGTCGAGCCACCGAGGCTGTTACCAATCACCGAGCCACCTGCCGAGCCCAAACCACCACCGACGGCCGCTGCGGTGCGGCTGCCTTTAGGCGCGCCAACCGCACTGCCCGCCGCGCCACCCACACCGGCGCCAATCGCTGCACCTGTGCTGCCGCCCATTTGCTGGCCGACCACGTTACCCAACGCACCGCCAATACCACCGCCAACAGCCGCGGTGCCGTCACCGGCAGCCATCGCACCTTGAGCGACCAAAAGTCCCAGAACCAACGTGGACAATGTCAAACGCATGATATGAACCTCTAATTCCGCAACGGGGGAAAAGAACGCGCTACGGATCGGCGGAGTCTAGCACCTGCCCCCACTGAATCCGCTCAGCGATGACGTTTTGACCGCTAAAGATGCGCTAGCTGCGAAGGAGAAACAGCCAGATACAAAAAGCCCGGCATCAAGCCGGGCTTTTGAACTGATCTCTCAGAATCAATGACGCTTGTGACCCTTGGCCAGGTTGCTGCCAACGCCACCGCCCAATGCACCGCCCAAACCAGCGCCGATGGTGGAGCCGGTCTTGCCACCCAGGCTATTGCCGATTACCGAGCCGCCCGCGGCACCCACACCGCCGCCGATTGCGGCTTTGGTGCGGCTGCCTTTGCGTGCTGCCACGGCACTGCCAGCTGCGCCCGCTACACCGGCACCAATCGCTGCGCCGGTGCTGCCGCCCATGCTTTGGCCGACGACGTTACCCAGCGCGCCACCCAGACCGCCACCCAGCGCGGCCGTGCCGTCGCCAGCAGCCATTGCACCTTGAGCAACCAACAAACCCAGAACCAGGGCGGGCAGTGTTAAACGCATGACAAGAACCTCAAAAATAGGGGGAAATCAAAAAGGGTCGAGATTGAATGCTTTAGCGGCGAGAAAGTCCAGACGCACGGACCCAACCTCGCCATTGGCGACGGTTGGACAACGTTTATGGAAAAGGTTTTATGACAGGCAAAAAAAAGCCCGCTGGGGAGACGGGCTAGGTGTTGCTTTCTAACGGATGAGTTGAGACTACGTAAGACCTTGTGAAAACTTTGTGAAAAAGCCGGGTAAAAACAGGCGTCAGCAAAAAATCATTCAGGCATAAAAAACCCCGCTCGATGACGGGGTCTATTCATGGCAGCTACTTCCTGACCGGTGCCGCTACCTTGGGTAAAAATTTCGCCTTCGGTCCCTGGCGCACCATCGTTTTCATCTTGCCGAGCTTGACCTCATCATCACCAAAGCCCGACACATAATCTGTCTGGCCACACTGCACGCAATTGTTGATCGGAAATTCAGCTTCGTCGTCTTCGATATACGGATCAGCCATCTTTTCACCCCTCTCAAATGCGGGATCGACACCGGCAAGCCCTATTTGCCTGAAACATATCGACCACCAAGCTTTTGAGACTAGTCGGTCACTACCGGACTTGTAATTCATATTTCCGATGCCCGACGAATGGGCTACACCACTTCCTACAAAACCAACACATCAATTCGTACCGGACTCACCTCAGTTTAACGGCCGTCCCGGTGACGAAAACCACTACCATCCCGCCCTTCCCGGCCGGCATGCTGATCTCATAATCAAGCCCCACCACAGCGTCAGCCTGAAGCGCTCGCGCCCGCTCCTTGATCTCATCGGTCGCCTGAATCCGCGCTTCCTTCAACGCACGCTCCAATGTCTGAGAGCGCCCACCGAAAAAGTCCCGCATCCCGGCGAACATGTCCCGAATAACGTTAACGCCCTGCACTGACTCGGCGCTGACGATGTCCAGGTAGGCGGTGATTTGGCGGCCTTCGATGGCGTGGGTTGTGGTGGTGATCATGGGTTTTCCTTTTTCAGGGCCTTGGCACTCAAGGCAACCGGGATAAATGTTGAGCCAGCGCATCAAACGCCGGCAACGTAACAGGATCGTTGGCCGCGTTGCTGGCAACGGGATGGGAAGCGTATCGAACAATGACCATCTGGGCCGCAGGGTTGACATAGATGCGCTGCCCATGAACGCCTCGCGCCATGAACGCCTCACCCGCCTTGTTCGTCACCCACCACATCGACCGGTAGCTCCAGCCTTTCAACAAATCGTAACCGGCCTTGGCAAATGCTTGCTTGTCGCCGCCACGACGGATGTCATCGACCACCGCTTTGGGCACGATCTGTTGGCCATTGAATCGACCGTCATTGCGTAGCATCTCGCCAAACCGCGCCAGGTCCCGCAAACCGGTATTCAAGCCACCGCCGGCAAACGGAGTGCCGATGGAGTCCACCGTAAAATAGGCATCCTGCTCGACACCCAGCCGACTCCAGATACGCTCCGACAATAACTGCGCGACATTTCGACCGGTCACTCGAGCGATCACCCAACCCAGAACGTCGGTGTTGACCGTCTTGTAGGCGAACGCGCTGCCGTGTTCGCCTTGCAGTTGAACCGTCTGCAAAAACTCGTAGTAACTTCGCGGGCCGGTGTAGTCCTTCGGCTTGGGGAGCGGGCTGCCAGCTTTTGCATGAGCCCAGACTTCAGCGTTCGGGTCGGCGTAGTCTTCGCTGTACCTGAGCGCGGTGGTCATATCGAGGACCTGACGCACCGTGGCACTGCCAAAGGCAGATGCAGCCAGTTCGGGGACGTAATCGGCGACAGATCTGTTCGCATCGATTTGCCCTTCGGCGACCAACATCGCGCCCAGCGTGCCGACCACGGACTTGGTCACCGACATCGCCGCGTGCTGGCCTTCAGGTTTCAGCACGCCGAAGTACCGCTCGTACACCACCTTGCCACGGTGCATCACCACAATCCCGTCGGTGTAAGTCGCGGCCAGGGATTGATCCCAGGTCATCGACGTCTTCGCGCCGAGCGGCGTGAACGTGAGGGTGTCGATGTCTTTGCGCAGCGCGGACGCTAACGGCACCGGAGCAGCCAAACCCCGTGAAACGTTGATCGTTGGCATGAGCTGGCGGAAGTTCGAGACGCTCCAGCGCATCGCCGGGAACTGGAAGTAGCTGACATCTTCGAAGCGCACAGTGCGATCGGCGGGCGGTGGCGAGCCGACCATCCAGCCGAGTGTTGCGGGGTCGCTGGCGTTTGCGTCCGGGAAGGTTGCAGGGGTAGATGCAACGGCCAGTGAACAAGCAGCGAACATCGACACGGCTGCGATCGGCATGACTAGCCAACGGGATGCAGCGACAGGATGAGCCATGATTCCGATTCCGTTCGAGGGGGCCTGGCAACTTTCAACGGGCGAAATCGCAGATCCCAGGCTTCCCGTTATTGATACAAAAAGAGATCTTCAGCAGAGTCCACCTCGCCCCACTCGCCATTGTAGGCTACGGCTTGTATCGGGACCCGCCCCGCATCGATGACTTGCTGAAGGGTGTTGGTCATATGCACTTTGTCACATTGTTCCGGGGTTAACGCCGAGCGCAGCCGCACGACTTCTGCCCAAGCCTCAGGCGTGAAGCGCAAAAGCCCCATGTATTGGCCTTGAACATCATCGACTGATTGCGGCTTGTTGCCGATTTCAGCCAAGGTGTTATCGGAGGTCAGTCGGAACGTTTCGGCATCCAGTAATGGATCGCCAAAACGCTCGGTCCAAAGTGCCAGCCAGTTCGGGTCATAGGTGACGGCCAGGGAAGCCTTGCATGTCATCAACGACTGAACCGCTACGGGGCTGTAGAAGATGTCGGAATAACTGACAATGCACGGTTCGTCCTGCAACCAGGCTTGCGCACAGGCCAACGACGACACCATGTTGGTTTGCGCCCAACGTGAATTATGGAATTCGATCATCCCCCGGCCTGCCAACAACTCGCGTTTGTAGCCGGTAACAATGGCGATCTCGTCAACGCCTGCATCGCGCAGCGCGGCAAGTTGCCACTCCAGCAGTGTCTTTCCGCGCAATTCGACCATGCATTTCGGACGTTCATCCGTGAGGCTCTTCATGCGGCTGCCACGCCCGGCAGCCAGAATAATGGCTTTCACAACTGTTCTACCTCATGAAATTTCGAATGGACTCGTCGCGACGAGTTGGGCTCCCAGTACCACTTGTTCCGTCAGAAACAACGTCCTTATTCGCAGAACAATTGCTTCAATCGATGAACGTCGTGTGCTGCAAAAACGTCCTCTCGCTCCGGGTGCCACATCCAGCCTTCCCACGGCAGGCTGAAGTGTCGGATGGCTTCGATTTCACCGTCTTCACTGCGCGCCAGGACCTCGAACTCTGGCGGACAACCGGCAAGCGCCAAGCCGTGGTAACTGTTCACCTCGGCAACAATCTTTCCCGACAATTGATGCCGGGTTCGAACATGACCCGTTACCGGTTTTAGCTCGCCCCCGGACCAGTGCGCGATCATCTGCATTCCCCGGCAAATTCCAAGTACAGGCAGGCGATAGGAGCTTGCATGGTCGAGTAATCGGCTTTCGGTCAGGTCGCGTGCCGGACATTCGCCGATGTCATTTCCGCCCGAAAGCACAATGGCGTGGGGCAATGCCGTGTTCAGCCAGTCATGCAAGGCATCCCGCTCCCCGTCGACTGTTTGCAGACATAACCCGTTGGGCACCGGCACCGGCAAAAAACCGGCAGCCAGTACAAAAGCGATCAGACGCTGGTCGAGCGCATCACGTGTTTCGCCGCGTTCTGGGAACGCATCCACACGCTGGCTGATGGCAACGACCTTCATGCCAGCATCTCCACCCAGCGGCCGGGACAGTCCAGGTGCAGGCGTTGGGCCGCCGACCAGCGGCGATAGAGCACTTCACCGGCACCGATGACGGCGGGCAAGCCGAGTTCACCAGCGCGAATCGCCATGTGTGAATTGGCACCGCCCCATGCCGTTATCAACCCGGCAATCGGGTAAGCAAACAACCAGTCAAATCCCGGGTCCGCGTTGGGAATGCAGACAATCGCCCCGGCGAGCTTTTCCCGGTCATCGCTGCCCACCACGGGGGCTGTCACCTGTTTCTGGGTGATGAAGTTGGGGGCTGTTTCCGGCCACTCGAAAGACCAGACATCCTCAGGTCGGGTAATCACCGGCGGCAGCGACAACTTGAGGGTCTTTTCGTAGCGGGCCTTGCCCTGCTCAATGCTGTGCAACAGCACATCTTTCGGGTCGGCTGCCGCAACGTGCAGTTCCTGGAAGGCACCGATGTCGCAATAGGCCATGTCCTCGCGGCTGATGCCGTGCTGGGCGCCCACTTCGGCAATCAATGCCAGGGCATCCGAGAGATTGCGGGTGAAGTGGAACTTGGCCAGCTCACGCAGCTCGATCCCGGCTTGCATGAAATCCAGCAACCCGACGGGATCCGGTTGCAGGCCGTGCTCTTCCAATTGCTTCACGATTTCGCGCATCTGAGGAAGGGTCAGCGAAAAAGGTTGCACCGGTTCCGGGGCCGATGGACGTTGCGTCCAGTCGAAGTAGAGTTCCGGCGCTTCATCGTAACGGGGTGAAAGGATGTCGTAGGTGCCCGGGCGCAGGTGGCCGTATCGCGCGAGGAAGGTCGCCTTGTCCAGGGTCGCTCGGTCACGCGCCAACTGGCCGCTCACGGTAGAGACGCCCGCCATGAAGCAATCGTAGTCAGCTTGCGAAAAAACGCCCACCGTCACCAGGGATTTAAGCATCTGCACCGCGACAAATCCGGCACGTGCCAGACCGGCGAATGGCAGGGTGCCGTAGCGTTTGGCATCCTCCAGCAGCCAGTAAATCCGCTCCAGAGGATCGGCGTTGGAGGCCAGCAACTCTTCGCGTCGCGCATTGAGCGTGTCGAGCTTGGCGGCGTCGGCGCGCCATAAGCCGTCCTTGGGATGAACGATGCGGTTGGTCAGCTTGCGCAAACTGGTGCTGATCGCCTCCAGCTCGTGCTCCAGGAACCCGGCACTGGCCAAACGCTCCAGCCGCTGCGACAAATCCAGTGTGTAGCACGAGAACACGATCTCGAACTCCACTTTATCGTGCAGCGTCGGTTCGGCCAGTAACCGATCGATGTAGTGATCGACCAGTCGCCCTGCCAACCCCTCATCAAGATCTGCCGGGATGAACGAGTTGAACGACAAGCGTACATCGATGTACGGCAGCCCGAAGAAATGCGGCATCAGCGGGAAGCTACGCAAGTTGCGATAGCCGTAATTGTGGCGCTGGTAGGCCCAGATTGAATCAGTCACCAGATCCCGGTACAGCGAAAGCGCCAGCGGTTTGGGACGGATACCGATAATCTCGGCCGGATTCCAGTCCGGCATCACGCCATAGACAGTACGTTGGCCGATCAGGAATGGGTGCGGCTGCATGCCCCGCGCCACCTTGCGCTGAATACTGTCCAGACGAGCAGCCTGGTCTGTTTCGGATTCCGCAGGTGTCGGCAGGATCAGTGGTCGGGCCTGCAAGAGCCAGAGCACCTCGCCCGCGGCTTCGCGCGTGACAGCGAACTCGCAATCGACCGGGACGCCATCGAACAATTCCAGCAACTCTTCGAGCAAGGCAATCATGGGAACGAGGCTGGGCGGGGGCGGCACTTCGCTACGTGCCGCTTGCTGCCACAACCGACCGCCCATGCCGCTGGTGACCGATGCCGTGTCACTGCCTTCCGACCAGTTCACCACCCGATACGGCGCACAGGTATTCGGGTCGTGGGAAAAGGCGACACCGGACCGAACCACATTCGCCAGCATTGGCTGAATCAGTACCTCGTCTGCCAGGTGTGTATCGCCATAACTGGCGATCACCTGTTCAATGGCCGACTCCAATTCTGCTTCAGTGACATCAGCGATCGAGAGAAAAGCCCCCGCGCCGGACGCTTGCGCGCCATCTTCGCGCAGACAACTGGAGCGCACGATCCACGGACCGTCCCCCAATCGTCCCCGGACATCACGAAAACAGGCGTGCCGCCCCATCTGCCAGTCCCTTACGGTGAACGACAGCAAGGGAGCAATGCGAGCCGACCGGAGCCGCTCCTGAAGGCCGGACAATGTGCCGGCCTTGGTAGAGAAATGCAGCGCCATCGGCATTATCTCAACTGAGCAACCCAGATATTGGTCGAGTACGGAATCTGGATCGAGGCCGTATCAAGGCTTCTCAGATAGTCGTCGATTGCGCTGATCACCTCATGGAATTTCGCACCGGCTTGACGCTCCAGTGTCGCGTGGGAACGCCAGGCTTCCAGGCATTCCTCAATGCTTTGCTCGTGAATGACGCGCGCATCAAGATGAACAACAGGTCCGAACAGCGCACTGGCATCGATCACTGCCGTTTGGTCTTCACGACGGGTGCCGTAACCGTAACCCTGTACCCGCTCTTTAATGATGGCTTCGATTCGGGCCTGGATCGGATCTTCAAGATTGCGGTGATTCCACATGCAGGCAAACCAGCCGCGAGGCTTGAGAATGCGCGCGGTTTCCTTGAGTGCCTGCTGGCGATCGCAGACATTGAAGGAGCTACCGAAGGTGACCATGTCGAACGCTTGGGATGCTTGACCCGTGACTTCGCCGGTGCCTTCATGCCAACGAACATTCGAGAGGTCGGCGGTACGCTTGATGCCATTGGCCCGCATTGCATCATTCGGCTCCACGGCCACAACATCCAGACCACGAGCAGCCAGCATGAGGGTCAGGTGTGCGACGCCTGCGCCGACATCGCAAAACTTGTCGCCCTTCTCGGCACCGGCAATGGAAAGCATTGCGTCGATCGCGGCATCGGCGTAGTCAGGACGCTTCAAGTAAGCGTCGGCCAGAGTGGAGTAGTCCCATTCGGTTTTCATACCAACTTCCTTCTAAAAAAATGGTGCAGCACGTTTTCAGTCAATGTTTGTATGGAGCGGTCAGGGTCAAACTCCACTACCCAGTCAGCCGCGTCCGGTTCATCAATCGCTAGATCGAGCCCCGCGACGTTGTTCAACTCGCCCGCATCGAACCGGCGATATATTCCCTTGGGGTCCCGGCGGCGCAACTCCTCCACCGGCACCTTCAAATAAACCTCGAAATAACCAGGCAAGTGGGCACGGTTCCAGGCATGAACCTCGCGGAACAGCGAAATCGTGGCGATCACGACTGTGTGTCCTTGCGCCGCAATGACTCTGCACAGATGGGCATATTGCATGGCCAGCGCCAAACGCCCCTTACGCCCATGGTTTTGCGAATTGGCAGCGGTTGCGCCAAAGACGTCGCGCAGTTCGTCCCCGTCCAACATGACAACCGAGTGGCCACGGCTTCGAAGCCCGGCAACGAACTCGACAGCCAACGTTGACTTACCCGCGCCCGACAGGCCGGTAATCCAGACGACTTGCCCGGTTGGATCAGCGCTCATATGACCTGACTCAATTTGGGGTTTAAACGTATTCATTGCCCGAGATCCACGATCACTGTGCCAGGCTTTCTGAGGGCCTGGTCTGTCGTTGGTTAATGGCTCCGTAGGAGTCAATCACGAATTGACAAAATACAGACTCGTGCTCTTTCTCAACCAGATCTCGAAACACTTCATCTGGATGATGCAGTCCGCTGTATTCTGACTCGTAGAACTTCTTGTATATAAAATACTTCTGCTCGGATGTGAGCAAAGTAAATCCAAGCGCCATGTCTTTAAGTTCATCGCTGTTTTTGGCGATGGGTAACAAGCCGTCCATTTGTTCCAGCCAGGACTGAATAATGGGATTGCTCTCGCTGGTAGCCGGAACGTAATAAATCGGGAGCTTGCACGTACTCAGCATAAAAGAAACGCCACCGGTCGAGGCGTCAGTGATGACGGTGTCACATTGACTATAAAACTCTTTACTGCTTTTTTCGGTCTCATCAATGGAAATCCATGCACACTGAGAAAGCTGCCTGCAAATATCCATTACAAGCGGGTGTTCCCTGTCCGTCATGTAAGGCCGCAAAATAAAACTGGCGTTGGGAATCTGCAGCTTTACTGCATTAATAACGACTTCCAGGTTCTCATACAGATTGGCGCCATTGGGGCATATGCCAAGCTGGGTCGGCAGCAGACCTATTACATACTCCCCCAAAGTTCGCACTTGCTCTTGGGGATGCTCAAACATTGCGGGAACTTTGACTGGCAGCACAGACACAGCACTGGTTGCTCGAAGATCCGATCGCCACAACTCGCCTATCGGCGCGATGAGCGATGCACGCCTCTCACGTCTATAAAGCCCAAGGCCAGTTTTAACAAGATCAAAACTCGATCGGGACGAAGAAACAATCGCATCCCAAAAAGACATCCACGCAGAGTAATAATATCTGTCCTGGGTGGGCATACCGACATTGCCATGCGCTACATAAACACCAAAGTTTGACACATCAAGCAGGCGACCGATCGAAGCATCGTTCGAAAAGATTACTTTTGACTTTAGCGTCAAGATGAATTCCAGCTCCACTTCTTCAACTGGATAATTCAGAATCTGCTCTGCTTCGTACTTGCTGATACCGACCTTATCCGTCTGAAGCACTGTGCAATCATATTGATCACGAAGAGAGTTCAATATCGGCTGTAGGTATTCAACATACGTTTTCCCGCCATTTAATACATTGCTGACCAAGTAAACGCTTTTCATAAAAAAAAATGCACCTTCAAAGCTTTCCCAAGCAAACCGGTTCCAGGAAAATATACGCAAAGAGGTGGAGAAGTAGTTGATCTTGCTCTGGCGCTTCTCCCTTCAGCGCGTGTACGTCCTTGTTGTGAGGCATATCAGACTAAAGTCGTATTAAACTTCCTTTAAAAATCCACTAAGGAGCTTCAACTCCGGACCACGAATGGATCGAATATACCACGCGTGGGCAGATTGCCACCTGCCGAACGGCAATTCTTTTTCAGGTGCCGAAACCACAAAACCCCTGACTTCTTTCGAAATCAGGGGTTCTGGTTACATCGAATTTGGCGGTGAAGGAGAGATTCGAACTCTCGATACAATTTCTTGTATACACACTTTCCAGGCGTGCTCCTTAAGCCACTCGGACACTTCACCGTATCTCTTCAAACATGTTCTGTCTGTCGAGGCGCGCTAATGTAGTCGAAAGCTTTTCTGATGGCAAACTTTTTTTGCAGAATTTTCATGCGGTTAGCGTTTTAGACGTTCTGCGGGTTTCGGGGCACGGCAAACCTGCCAATCTCCGGCGTCGCGCTCGCTTCTCTATATAGAAGGCAATGCATGGCGGGCGCGGCGAGCCGGGCTTGTCCGAAGGGGGAAAGCGTGACTGGCGGGTCAGTCACGGCGCTTTACCTGGCCTGCGGTGGTGGGTAACGTCTGCCTCAACTTTCATACAAGGAATAGCGTCATGAGTGAGTTGATTTCCTACCACCTCGAAGACGGTATCGCGACCCTGACTTTGAGCAACGGCAAGGTCAATGCCATCTCTCCGGATGTGATTGCTGCGTTTAATGCTGCGCTGGATCAGGCGGTGACTGATCGTGCAGTGGTGATCATTACCGGTACTCCCGGGATTCTGTCGGGCGGGTATGACCTGAAGGTGATGACAGCCGGCCCTAAAGAAGCCGTCGCGCTGGTGACGGCCGGTTCGACCCTGGCCCGTCGTCTGCTGTCGCACCCGTTCCCGGTGATCGTTGCATGCCCGGGTCACGCGGTGGCCAAGGGTGCGTTCCTGTTGTTGTCGGCGGATTACCGCATAGGTGTCGACGGTCCGTTCAGCATTGGCCTGAACGAAGTGCAAATTGGCATGACGATGCACCATGCCGGTATCGAGATCGCGCGTGATCGTCTGCGCAAATCGGCGTTCCACCGGTCGGTCATCAATGGCGAGATGTTCAATCCGCAGAGCGCCGTGGATGCGGGCTTCCTTGACGTGGTGGTGTCGGCCGAAGAGTTGCAAGGCACAGCACTGGCGGCGGCTCGTCAACTGAAGAAGATCAACATGACCGCACACAAAAACACCAAGCTGAAAGTGCGCAAGGCACTCCTGGAAACGCTGGATAAGGCGATCATCCTGGATCAGGAGCATATGGGTTAAGCCCAAGCACGCTCCACCGAACAGCCCGACCGTCGTGTCGGGCTTTTTCGTACATGCGCTGTTGAAAAGCCCACAACCGCTCTAGAACATGTCTGACCAATAAGTCGGAAACATGCGCTCAAACATCGGCTATCTCCTACCTCTATAGAGGCAATTGCCGAAAACAGTGCACATCCGTACACTGCGCCACCTTTTGTCCCGGCGGGGCCTGTAAATGCTGTTCGTGTTTCGTATGTTATTGATGGGCCTGCACTTTATCCTGGCAGGTGTGCTGGGGGTGATCCTGGGTCTGTTTCGGCCTTTCAATCCGGACAACAGCCGTTTATGCGCACGTCTGTATGCGTGGCCGGCGATGTGTATTTTGCGTTTGCGAGTGAAGGCAGAAGTCGGTCCGTTGATGGACAAGCCTGACAGCTGTGTGATCATCGCCAACCACCAGTCCAACTACGACCTGTTTGTGTTCGGCAACGTGGTACCCCGCCGCACCGTGTGCATCGGCAAGAAGAGCCTGAAGTGGGTGCCATTGTTCGGCCAGTTGTTCTGGCTGGCCGGCAATGTGTTGATCGACCGTGGCAATGCGCACAAGGCGCGTCAGTCCATGCTGACCACGACGCACACCTTGCAGCATGAAGACACTTCGATCTGGGTATTCCCGGAAGGCACGCGCAACCTCGGTGAAGAACTGTTGCCCTTCAAGAAAGGCGCGTTCCAGATGGCGATCGCGGCTGGCGTGCCGATCGTCCCGGTGTGTGTCAGCAGTTACGTCAAACACATGCGATTGAACCGCTGGCGCAGTGGGAAAATTCTCATCCGTTCACTGCCGGCGATTCCTACCGCCGGACTGAGCCTGGACGACATGCCCCTGCTGATCGCCCAGTGCCGCGAGCAGATGCGCGAGTGCATCGCCTCGATGGATCGGCAACTGCAAGCCGCGTGAAACGAAACCCGCCCTGTGCGGGTTTTCATTGCCTGTGAGCTTTTGCCTTCGAACTCTGCAGATTTCACTGACTCTCAAGCAGCAGACAAGGCTAAGCTGAACACTGCCTGCTACTGCCACCTGCTAAATAAGAAGTGAACCTGAATCATGGGTAGAGTTGTTGCTGCTGCGGTTTACAGCGCTGGTAAGAAAGTCACCAATATCCCCCTCGACGAAGGCGCTGCCTGGGCTGCCAAGCCTGGCCACTTTGTCTGGATCGGACTCGAAGAACCGAATGCCCAGGAGTTGTTTAATCTGCAACGCCAGTTCAACTTGCACGAACTGGCCATTGAAGACGCCCTGGAAAAACACAGTCGACCGAAGTTGGAAACCTTTGGTGACGCGCTATTTATCGTCACGTATTCGCCTATTCGCAATGAAGGCAAACTGGAGTTCATCGAGACTCATATCTTTGCCGGCAATGGTTACATCATCACCGCCCGGAACGGTCACTCGGCGTCCTACGCCCTTGTCCGACAGCGTTGTGAGGCGCGTCCGCTGTTGCTGGAGCACGGGGAAGATTTCGTACTCTATGCCATCCTCGACTTTGTGATTGAAAACTACCAGCCGGTGGGCGAAGCGATCCATGCCGAGATCGATGAGCTGGAACGCAACGTGCTGTGCAGCGCGCTGAATGAACATGACATCCAGAAGCTTCATGGCTTGCGCCGAGACGTATTGCGCCTGCGTCGTTATGCGGCGCCGATGGTAGAAATCGGTGAGGAATTGCAGAAGCTGAATTTTCCGTTTATCGACAAGAACATGCGCCCTTACTTTCGCGATGTGCAGATTCATGTGACACGGCAGATGGAAGACCTGACAACCCTGGCGGATATCGCCAGCCAGACGATTGAAGTCGGGGTGTTGCTGGAGGCGTCACGACAGAGCGTGGTGCAGCGCAAGTTTGCGGCATGGGCGGCGATTCTGGCGTTCCCGACGGCGGTGGCGGGGATTTACGGGATGAACTTCCAGAACATGCCGGAGTTGACCTGGCATTACGGGTATTTCGCGGTATTGGGGTTTATCGCGGTGGGGTGTGTGGGTTTGTGGGCGAGTTTCAAGAAGTCTGGGTGGCTTTGACAACCGATTGTGGCGAGGGAGCTTGCTCCCGCTGAACTGCGTAGCAGGCCCATTTTTTGGGGCCGCTTCGCTGCCCAGCGGGAGCAAGCTCCCTCGCCACAAAGTGATGTGCCAGCTTCTTAGACCGACTGCGTTTCTGGTTTATGCGCCACAAACCGCATCATCCACTCAGCAACGGTAGTGCCGTGATGTTCATGCTCAAGGCTGGCCATGCCTTTCGAATAAATCTGCTCGCCCAGCACTTCCTGACGAATATCCAGCAACGCCCGCGAATAATCGTGAATGAACTCCGGATGCCCCTGGAAGCACAGCACCTGATCGTTGATGTGGTACGCGGCAAACGGGCAGAATTCGCTGGAAGCGATGACCGTGGCGTTTTCCGGTAGCGACGTCACCTGGTCCTGGTGACTGATCAACAACGTCAGCTCTTCGCGCAACGGGCTCATCCATGGCGCCTTGGCCGCCAGTTTGTAGCTGTGCGTGCCGACGCCCCAGCCCTGGGTCGCGCGCTCGCTCTTGCCGCCCAGCAGCAACGCCAGCAACTGATGGCCGAAGCACACGCCCAGCAGTTTGTCGCCGCGTTCGTAACGGGTCAGCAGGTACGCCCGGAGGGTTTCGATCCATGGATCGGTGCCGAAGGAATCGGCCTTGCTGCCGGTGACGAGATAGGCATCAAAAACCTCCTCATTGGTCGGGTATTCGCCCTGCATCACGTTGTAGACGGTGAACTCGGCCGCGATGGGCTGCTGCGAAAACAGACGCTGGAACATCTGCCCGTAACCCTGATATTGATCGACCAGTTCCGGACGCAGGATGTCGGTTTCCAGAATGCAGATGCGTAACGACATAAAAAATACCTGACACGTGATGGGAATAATGCACACCTCAGAGCCTGCCTCGAAACAGGGTGACAAGGCAAGCCCCGGAGTGCGTCATCGGTCCCTTAGAACGCCTCCCCTCTGGCGGCTTTTTGCAACAGCAGCGCCGGTGGTGCGAACCGTTCGCCGTACTGTTCGGCGAGGTATTGCGCACGGGCGACGAAGTCCTTCACACCATACTGGTTAATGAATTGCAGCGCGCCACCGGTCCAGGCCGCAAAACCGATACCGAAGATCGACCCGACGTTGGCGTCCGCCGTCGAGGTCAGCACGCCCTCCTCCACACAGCGCACCGTCTCGATGGCTTGCACGAACAGCAGGCGATCACGCACATCCTTTGGCGAAATCTGTCCGTCGGCTTTCTCGAAGCGGGTTTTCAGCTCCGGCCACAAATGCTTCTGGCCTCCGACCGGGTACTCGTAGAAACCACCTCCAGCGGCTTTGCCCGGACGCTTGTATTCGTTGAGCAGCAAGTCAATCACGGCAAACGCCGGGTGCTCAATCAGCGCTTTCCCTTCTGCTTGCAGGTCTTTGGCGGTTTGCTGGCGGATATGGCTCATGAGGCTGAGGGAAACTTCGTCGGAGATCGCCAGAGGCCCGATCGGCATGCCGGCCTTGCGCGCTTCGGTCTCGATCATCGCTGCGCTCACGCCTTCGCCGAGCATGGCAATGCCTTCGTTGGTGAAAGTGCCGAACACCCGCGAAGTGAAGAAGCCGCGGCTGTCGTTGACCACAATCGGCGTTTTCTTGATTTGCAGGACGAAATCGAACCCGCGGGCCAGAGTTTCGTCGCTGGTGTGGGCGCCCTTGATGATTTCCACCAAGGGCATTTTTTCCACGGGGCTGAAGAAATGCAGGCCGATGAACTTGCTCTGATCCGGTACGGCGGTGGCGAGACCGCTGATTGGCAAGGTCGAGGTGTTGGAGGCGATCACCGCGTCAGAGCCAACGATGAGTTGCGCGGCTGAAGAGACTTTGGCTTTCAACTCGCGGTCTTCGAACACGGCTTCAATGATCAGGTCGCAACCGGCCAGATCGGCATCATTTTCAGTGGTTTTAATCCGCGCCAGCACTGCATCGCGCTGCTCGGCGCTCAACTGGCCGCGGGCAACTTTCTTGTCCAGCAACGCCGCCGAATGCGCCTTGCCTTTCTCCGCAGCCGCGAGGTTGATGTCCTTGAGCACCACTTCGATGCCCGCCGATGCGCTGACAAAAGCAATCCCGGCGCCCATCATCCCGGCGCCCAAGACACCCACGCGACGCGTCACATAAGGTGCAAACCCTTGAGGCCGCGAGCCGCCCGCATTGATCTCGTTGAGCTGAAACCAGAAGGTGCCGATCAGGTTTTTCGAGATCTGGTCGGTGGTCAGCTCGGTGAAGTAACGGGTTTCGATCAGGTGCGCGGTATCGAAATCCACCTGCGCGCCTTCAACTGCGGCGCAAAGGATTTTCTCCGGCGCAGGCAGGCAGCCCTGGGTTTTAGTGCGCAGGATCGACGGCGCAATCGCCAGCATCTGCGCGACTTTTGGATTCGATGGCGTACCGCCCGGTATCTGATAGCCCTTCACGTCCCAGCGCTGTACAGCCGCTGGATTGGCGATGATCCAGGCCCGCGCCTTGGCCAGCAGCTCTTCGCAATTCGCTGCCAGCTCATCGATCAAACCCGCCTGCAACGCTTGTTGCGGGCGGACCTTCTTGCCTTCAAGCAGATACGGCAAGGCTTTTTCCAGACCGAGCATGCGCACCATGCGCACCACCCCGCCGCCGCCCGGCAACAGGCCGAGGGTGACTTCCGGCAAGCCGAGCTGCACCGATGAATTGTCCAGCGCCACGCGGTGATGGCATGCCAGGCAGATTTCCCAGCCGCCGCCCAGCGCCGCGCCGTTGATCGCGGCGACCACCGGTTTACCCAGTGTTTCAAGGGTGCGTAATTGGCCCTTCAGCGTCAGCACCATGTCATAGAACACTTTGGCTTCAGGCTTGCCGACCTTGATCAGTTCATTCAGGTCGCCGCCGGCGAAGAAGGTTTTCTTGGCCGAGGTGATGATGACGCCGGCAATGCTTTCTTTTTCAGCCACCAAACGGGCAACGCAGGCAGCCATGGCCTCACGGTAGACCGCGTTCATGGTGTTGGCGCTCTGGCCCGGCATGTCGATGGTCAGGACGACGATCTGGTCCTGCCCTTTTTCGTAACGAATGGCTTCGGTCATGGCAGTTTTCCTAAAAATCGGGGGCTCAGAGGCGTTCGATGATGGTGGCAATGCCCATGCCGCCGCCGACACACAGCGTCGCCAGGCCATAGCGCAGGCGCCGGGTTTCCAGTTCATCGAGCAGCGTGCCGAGGATCGCGCAACCGGTGGCGCCCAGCGGATGTCCCATGGCAATGGAGCCGCCGTTGACGTTGACCTTGTCCGGGTCGATGGCCATGTCCTTGATGAATTTCAGCACGACAGAGGCAAACGCCTCGTTGACCTCGAACAGGTCGATGTCTTCGACCCGTAGCCCGGCCTTGGCCAGCGCCTTGCGCGTAGCCGGCGCCGGGCCGGTGAGCATGATGGTCGGGTCGGTACTGGTAACCGCCGTGGCGACGATCCGCGCCCGTGGCTGCAAACCGAGTGCACGGCCCTTGGCCTCGGAGCCGATCAACATCAGCGCCGCGCCATCGACGATTCCGGAACTGTTGCCCGGCGTGTGCACATGGTTGATTCGCTCGACGTGGCTGTAGACCCGCAGCGCGGTGGCGTCGAAGCCCATTTGCCCCATCATCTCGAAGCTCGGCTTGAGCTTGCCCAGGCCTTCGAGGGTGGAGTCGGCGCGGATGAATTCATCGTGATCGAGTAGCAGGATGCCGTTCTGATCCCGCACCGGCACCAGCGATTTACTGAACGAACCATCGACGCGAGCCCGCGCGGCTTTTTGCTGGGAGTGCAGCGCGTAGGCATCGACGTCCTGACGGCTGAAACCTTCAACGGTGGCGATCAGATCGGCGCCCACGCCTTGCGGTGTGAAATGGCTGTGCAGGTTGGTTTCCGGGTCCAGCGCCCAGGCACCGCCGTCACTGCCCATTGGCACCCGGGACATCGACTCGACGCCACCGACCACCACCAGCTCCTCAAAGCCGGAACGCACTTTCATCGCCCCGAGATTCACCGCCTCCAGCCCCGACGCGCAGAAGCGGTTGATCTGCACACCTGCCACGCTGACGTCCCAATCGGCCACTTGGGTCGCGGTTTTGGCGATGTCGGCGCCTTGATCGCCGACCGGCGTCACGCAGCCCAGCACCACGTCATCGACCTGGCTGGTGTCCAGAGAAGTGCGCTGCTGCAGCGCCCTGAGCAATCCGGCCACCAGGTTCACCGGTTTGACGCTGTGCAGGGCGCCATCAGCCTTGCCTTTGCCACGGGGCGTGCGTAACGCGTCGAAAATCAAAGCTTGGGTCATGACGTCCTCGAACCTGACGGTGAAAATACAGAGCCCTCACCTTATGCCGAGCCACCGCCGATTCAATGACCGCAATGCTCACGGACGTTGACGGACACGCTCAGACGGACGGTAGTGTGCTACCGGATTAACCGTTTCGGGACACCGAGATGTCTAGCAAAAGGGCGGCAAAGAAGCTGGCAATAGGCCTCATACCTTTTTAAAAGCAATAGGTACGCACTCCATACGAAATGGATCTAAACCACGAGTGACGCGGGCCCTAAGGTGAACATATGCGAAGTTGTCGTCGGGTTTTGCCGAGGCGCTCGCACTACAGGAAGTGCAACGCGCTGCCGTCATGGAGATATGCAGGCAGGCATCAGGAAATAACAAAAAAGGCGGTCAAGCCATGTTCAAACATTCGAAAGTACGTCAAGCCGGGCTCATTCTTTTCGCCACTACGCTGTTGTTGATTTTGCCGAACCTGACGAAGGTGATCGGCTAGTCGGTTATAAAAATACGGCGCCAAGGTTTTTTATCGCCTCATCAAAAATGTGACTGGCCCGCTACCCGGGCCAGCGTGGGTGTGCCAACCTTTGCGGCACTTCCACGACATGGACGGCGATCATTTGAAAACGCTCATTCTGCTCGGGGCCTTGCTGTTCGGCTCGCCCCTTTATGCCGCACAGCTGAACCTGGAGCTGGGCGCGAACAGTCGCACCTGGCAGACCGAGGAATTGCTCAAGCATCCTCAGTTACAGACCATCACGATTACCAACGACGTTTCCTATAAACGGGACATGAGCTATCGCGCCGTGCCCCTGGCGGCGTTATTGACCGGCATCAAGCCTGACGATCACCTCCAAGCCGTGGCGCTGGATGGTTTTGCCGCTGAACTGGCGGCCGCGCCGTTGCTCAATGCCAAGGGCGCGCGGGCCTGGCTGGCGATTGAAGACCCGGCCAGACCATGGCCAGCGTTGTCCGAGGGCAAGCACAGTGCAGGTCCCTTTTATCTGGTCTGGACCGATCCGCAGGCGGGCAACATCAGCCCCGAGCAATGGCCGTTCGAAGTGGCGAGTATCAAGCGCATGGCGCCGGTGGCCGAGCGCTTCCCTGCCCTGCTGCCTGATCCGGCGTTAAAGGCGAACGATCCGGTGAATAAGGGGTTTGCGCTGTTTCAAAAGAACTGCCTGGCGTGTCATCGACTCAATGGCGCCGGGGATGCGCAGTTCGGGCCGGATCTGAATATTCCGTTTAACCCGACCGAGTATTTTGGCGCGGACTTTTTGAAGCGCTATATCCGTGATCCGCAGAGTTTGCGGCAGTGGCCGCAGGCGAAGATGCCGGGGTTTTCTTCGCAGGTGTTGCCCGACGGCGATCTGGAGATGTTGGTGGGGTATTTGAAGCATATGGCTGGGCGCAAGCAGATGTCAGCCAACAAGTAGCAGATAGACTGTGGCGAGGGAGCCTGCTCCCGCTGGGCCGCGAAGCGGCCCTCAAATCAGGCGACGCGATCCGTCATGCAAACCGCTTTTATCAAATTTGCGACTGCTGCGCAGTCGAGCGGGAGCAAGCTCCCTCGCCACAAAAGCACCTTCTCCCAATAATTAATGATTACTGCTGCTGGACTGAAATCACAGGCATCGGTGTCGGCGACACAAACACCTTCGCATGCATCTGCTCACACCCGCCGCCGCGACGCATCCCGCGCACCGGGCAGGCATCCAGGTAATCCAGGCCCACCGCCAGCTTCAAATGGCGCTCCGGTCGCGCCAGTTCATTGGTCACGTCAAAGCTGTACCACGCGTCATCCAGCCAGGCTTCCGCCCACGCATGACTGGCCAGGTGCTCGCAGTTCTCGCTGTACAAATAGCCCGACACATAACGCGACGGAATGCCCAGGCTGCGGGCGCAGGCGAGGAACGCGTGCGTGTGGTCCTGGCACACGCCAGAACGCCCGGCAAAGGCTTGAGCCGCGCTGGTGTCGACTTCGGTGGAGCCCGGTGTGTAGGTCATGTGCTGGTTAAGGCCGTGCATCAAGTCGATCAAAGCCGTGCGATCCCGGCGTTTCTTGCATTCCTTTTCCGCGAAAGCGCGCAGGGCTTCGTCGGCTTCTGTCAGGCGCGTGAAACGCAGAAACGGCAGCGCCGACTGGCTCTCGTGCTCCGCTTCGCGAAGTTCGTCGATGTCGACCTGACCACGGGCCCCGATGATGATCGCTTCGTGCGGCTCGTCCATGGTCAGCACGTGCAGGATGTTGCCGAACGGATCGAGTTGCGCGCGCACCGGGCGAGGCAGGTCGAGTTGCCAGCTGAGCACGTGCTGGCGCTCGCTGTCGTGAGGGGTCAGTCGCAGGTACTGGATGCTCGCTCGCACCTGATCTTCGTAGTGATAGGTGGTCTCGTGGCTAATGGAAAGTCTCATGCCGCCTCCAGGTAGGAACTGTGTATGGCGTTACCCAACTGGCGCACCAGCGGGATGAACTCGGTCAGCCAGGCGTGCAGGCCTTCGTCGAGAATTTCGGTGATGCCGGTGTAGCGCAGGCGCGCGTCCATCTCGGCCGCCAGGCGTTGCGCGGGACGACCGTTGGCGCCTGGCAGTTGAGCGAGGATCTGGTCGATTTCTTCGGTGCACGCTCGCAGCGAACGCGGGACATCGGCGCGCAACAGCAGCAGTTCGGCCACATGCCGGGCACCGGGTGCATCGCGGTAGATTTCGGTGTAGGCCTCGAACGAAGACAACGCCCTCAATAAAGCACTCCACTGGTAATAGGCGTGGGCTGTGCCATCGCTGACCGCTTCGGCCTGATCTCCGGCCATTTCGTAGCGGGCGTCGAGCAGGCGCAGCGTGTTGTCGGCCCTTTCGATAAACGTGCCCAGTCGAATGAAACGGAACGCATCGTTACGCATGATGGTGCCGTAGGAGGCGCCGCGAAACAGGTGCGAACGTTCCTTGATCCACTCGCAGAAACGGCTCATGCCGTAGCGGCTCAAGCCCTGATCGGCGATCCCGCGAATTTCCAGCCAGGTGGCGTTGATGTTTTCCCACATGTCGGCGGTGATGCGCCCGCGCACTGCATGGGCGCTGGCCCGTGCGGCACCGAGGCAGCTGTAGATGCTCGCCGGGTTGGCCGCGTCGAGGGCAAAAAAATGCAACAGCCGTTCGGCATGCAGTTCTCCGTGGCGCTCCAGGTAGTCGTCCAGCGTGCCGGTGATCAACAAGGGCATCGCGAGTTCATGCAGACCGTCACCGCGACCATCCTGCGGCATCAGCGACAGCGAATAACTGATGTCGAGCATCCGTGCGAGGTTTTCCGCCCGCTCCAGGTAACGCGACATCCAATACAAATCCGAGGCAGTTCTACTTAACATGGCAGGCTTCCTTCAATCCTCGACCACCCAGGTGTCCTTGGTTCCGCCGCCCTGGGAGGAATTCACCACCAGGGAGCCTTCACGCAGGGCGACTCGGGTCAAACCGCCGGGTACGACCCGGGTTTCGCGGCCAGACAATACAAACGGACGCAGGTCGATGTGGCGTGGAGCGATGCCGTTTTCGACAAAGGTCGGACAGGTCGACAGGGACAACGTCGGTTGCGCGATGTACGCGTGGGGCTTGGCCTTGATGCGGGCGCGGAACGACTCGATTTCCGCCGCTGTCGCCGCCGGCCCTACCAGCATTCCGTAACCGCCTGAGCCCTGGGTTTCCTTGACCACCAGATCCGGAAGATTGGCCAGCACGTGGGACAGTTCAGAAGGATTGCGGCACTGGAACGTCGGAACGTTCTTCAGGATCGGTTCTTCATCGAGGTAGAAACGGATCATGTCCGTGACAAACGGATACACCGACTTGTCGTCCGCGACCCCGGTGCCGATGGCATTCGCCAGCACCACGTTGCCCGAGCGGTAGGACGACAGCAGCCCCGGCACGCCGAGCATCGAATCCGGATTGAACGCCAGCGGATCGAGGAACGCATCGTCGAGGCGACGGTAGATCACATCGACCGCTTTCGGCCCGTCCGTGGTGCGCATGAACACCTTGTCGTCACGCACGAACAGGTCCGCGCCTTCTACCAGTTCGACGCCCATTTCCCGCGCCAGGAATGCATGCTCGAAAAACGCACTGTTGAAGCGCCCCGGCGTCAGCACCACCACGCTCGGGTTATCGATCGGGCTGGAGCTTTTCAGGGTGTCGAGCAACAGGTTCGGATAGTGGTCGATCGGCGCGATGCGTTGGGCCGAGAACAGTTCGGGGAACAGCCGCATCATCATCTTGCGGTCTTCGAGCATGTAGCTCACGCCACTCGGTGTACGAAGGTTGTCTTCCAGCACGTAGTACGTGCCGTCGCCATCACGCACCAGATCGACGCCGGAGATGTGCGAATAGATATCCCGGTGCAAATCCAGGCCTTGCATCGCCAACTGGTATTGCTCGTTGGCCAGCACTTGCTCGGCCGGGATGATGCCGGCCTTGATGATGCGCTGCTCGTGATACAGGTCGGCGAGGAACATGTTCAACGCCTTGACCCGCTGGATGCAGCCACGTTCGACAATCCGCCATTCGCTGGCGGGGATGCTGCGCGGAATGGTGTCGAAGGGAATCAGGCGCTCTGTCCCCTGCTCGTCCCCGTAAAGCGTGAAAGTAATCCCGGCGCGATGAAACAACAGATCGGCCTCGCGTCGCCGTTGGGCCAGAAGCTCGTCAGGCGTCTCGGCCAGCCAACGGGCAAACTCCCGATAATGCGGGCGGACCTGGCCGCCGGCATCGTACATCTCATCAAAATAGGTGCGGATCATGCCGTACTCCTTGTCACCCGGACCTACAGGCCTTCGCAAGGCCCGTGCCATCGGCATAAACGCTTTGATATCAATCGGTTGGATATTCGTCGCGCATCCACCGCACCATACTTGTGCGGCAAATGCCCCAACCTGATCGCCCCCGCTTCATTGCGAAGCAATGCTTTCGCCTATCACCAGCATAGCCAGAGTTGATTTCACTGCCCGGGGGGTGACGCGGATAATCCGCACATTCGCTGTAAATGCTCACCGAACTTCCCTTTTAGCCGCCTTGCTCAGGCGGCTTTTTTTTGTTTCGGGATTTGTGCCCGGTGGTGTGGCAGGTGGTTCGGCGGCGATTGGGCCTTGAATTCTGCGCAAACTAAAACGGCCAACCCGAAGGTCAGCCGTTAGTGAATGTTGTCGCTGTTCATAAGTGTTATGCGAGTAGCCCTCGTACCTCCTGCTTGACGCCCCATCCTTCGATGATGCCGCCCAAAGGCTCGACCACTGCCTCGAAGTCCTGCTCAAAGTCGCCAATGCCGTCGTAGGTGGCGGACATCACTTTGCTCAGTTCCAGGGCCCATGCGCCGTCGTCGCGTACGCTGATCTGTGCATTCATGGATTCGCCGGAATAATGCCCTGCCGCCCTGCGTGCCCGCTCCTCGTCCGGGAAAATGGCGTAGAACTCGATCGGATGGAATCGTGAAAAGTCGAAACCGCCTTCTTTCATGCGGCGCAGCACCGAGCTGCTGATGTCTTCTTGATAGGCTGTGCTCATGAAACGTCCTCCTCAAACCGATGGATAGACTTTCCGTACTCCCGACGCCCGCAACCGAATGGTGCGGGCAATGCGGCAACCACGTTGCCGCCGGGAAACAAGCATGTAGCTGACAAGACCAGACCTTAGCGATCCAATCGCTGATCTCGCTTGCAGAGTAGCCTCAAGTAAGTGCCGCTGCCAAGGCCTGGTGTTTCATGAGTGTGCCAGAGGGTATATCAGACGGGAGTAATGCCGAGGATTTGTATGCTGTTCTGGGTCTTGAGGTTTTTGACGGTAGCGTCAGCAGTTCGCCCTTCCAGATCGTTCAGATCCAGTTCGGCGGCGACGGGGAAAAGACGCTCCTTGAGCATTTTCGCGGCGTGCTCGTTATCCGGGCACTCATCACACTCAAAGATTTCGTCGACTGTTTCGCCGTGATCATCCACGAAAGTGATCTTCCACTTTTGCATCAGTGCCTCCTCGAACAAACCCGCAAATGGGCTTTCAACTATCTGGACTTTTGCCCCGACTGATCGTTCAAACGGATTACCGCACGCAAGCATGAAAAAACACAGAACCTGTAGGAGCGAAGCTTGCTCGCGAAGGCGGTGCATCAGTCGACATGTGTATTGACTGACACTGCGCATTCGCGAGCAAGCTTCGCTCCTACAGGGTTATGCGTACTTCTTTAGTTTAGTCGTTGCTTGGCTTATTGATCGCTTGCAGGACGTATTGCGGCAAGGCAAACGCGCCAATGTGGATTTCCGGGTTGTAGTAGCGGGTGATGATGCCGCTGCCGGCGAAGCGCTGCTGCAGGGTTTCGCGGGACAGTTTGCGATAGGCGGTATTGGTCGCGCCCCAGGCAAATGTCATCGAACCGCCGATGTAGGTCGGCACGGCCGCCTGATAGAAGTGCCAGTCCGGGAACAGGCTGCGCAGGCGCCCGGCAGTGGTTTTGACTTCTTCGATCTGCATGAACGGCGTGCCGTTCTGGGTCACCAGGATACCGCCCTCGTTCAGGCAGCGACGGCAGGCCTGGTAGAAGTTTTCCGAGAACAGCACTTCGCCCGGACCGATCGGGTCGGTGGAGTCGGAAATGATCACGTCGAACTTTTCGGTGGTGGTGGCGACGAAGCGCATGCCGTCATCGATCACCAGGTTCAAGCGTGGATCATCGAACGCACCCTTGGAGTGGTTCGGCAGGAATTCCTTGCACATGTCGACCACAGTGCCGTCGATCTCGACCATGGTGATGTGCTCGACGCCACCGTGTTTGGCCACTTCACGCAGCATGCCGCCGTCGCCGCCACCGATGATCAACACGCGCTTGGCGCTGCCGTGCGCCAGGATCGGCACGTGGGTGAGCATCTCGTGGTAGATGAATTCGTCGGCTTCGGTGGTCTGAATCACACCGTCCAGCGCCATGACACGGCCCATGCGCGGGTTTTCGAAAATCACCAGGTGCTGGTGTTCGGTGCGCACTTCGTGCAGCAGTTTTTCCATGCGAAAACGCTGGCCGTAGCCTTCGTAGAGGGTTTCCAGGTACTCGCTGGTTGGGGTGTTGCTCATGGGAAGTGCTCCGATGAATGCGGGTGGCAACGGACGGTTACCCGCCCATGATGGCCAATCGATCTGCTCGATTGCCCGGGAAAGGCGCGCATTCTACGTCGCGGAAGATGACAGGTCGAACCTTCTGACGCACACATACCTGTAGGAGCGAGGCTTGCCCGCGAAGAACGATAACGCGGTCATGCAGTTGAACCGTGTCATCGTTCTTCGCGGGCAAGCCTTGCTCCTACAGGTTCGGGGTTGTTTTCGGGAAACGGGTCAGATTCGAACGTTACCCCGTGGCCCGGCGATGGCCCAGATGATCAGGCCCAGGACCGGTAGCAGCAGGATCAGCAGGACCCAGACGATTTTCATCCCGGTGTCGGCGCCACTTTTCAGCACGTTGATGATTGCCCAGATGTCCAGGGCAAGAATGATCAGGCCAACCAGGCCGTTGAACGTGGAACCCATGGTGTCGCTCCCTAAGAGTAATGTGCACTCTTAGGATAGTCGGCTGCAGCGGGGGTTCCGTTTTATTCCATCACACGTGGATCGCCACTTTCAGGGCTTCCAGGGAAGGTGCGGCCGCGATGCCGACCTCGGCGCACAACTCGAGCACACGCGGCATGTCGTTGCCATAGACCAGCACCACTTGCAGTTCGTCGTCGAGCAACTGGCTGAAGTTCATCAGCGTGTAACCGCCGTTTTCCTTGTTCATGCTGCCCATCTGCACCTGGATGCGATTGAGCGCGGTCAGGGCTTCGGTCTTGGCCAGTTGCTTGGGTTTGATGTTGAAATCCACGCCCGGACCGAACGACGCGACGATCTGCGCGAACAGGTCCATGTAGGTGTCGGCCTGGAACAGCACGGTTTCCGGCAGGCTGCCGACGACGACCCACTCGCCGAGCGGAATAGGAAAGGTGTCGTCGTAGTTGATGTCTGGATTGGCCGTCAGAAAAGCCTCTGGATCGGCGTAGGCCTGGGCCGCTTCGTCAGCGACTTTGAGGATTTCGTCTTCGCTCATGCACCCGGAGCTGATTTTGCTGATGAGTTCGACGAGTGCGTCTTTCATGGGGCGGAATCCTGTAGCGAGGGAATTTTTAAGGCGCGAAGGATAGCGCATTACGCCCCGCAATTCCTGCGCGGGAACGCGGTCGGGAATGTTGACGCATATCAAGATCCGGCGCCTCGGGCAGCGGCACAATGCTGGCACCTTGCCAATGCTGTTTCCGCTATCAGAGAAGACCTCCATGGGTGCCTGGCTTAGCAACATCTCGCTGAAATATAAATTCTGGGCGGTCAACGCTGTCGCCTTCGTCACGACCCTGTTGTTGGTGCTGTACGCCGTACAGCTCGAACAGCAGGCCCGCAGTCATGCGTCTCAAGCGTCCGCTCAGGCGCAGGCGCGATTGCTCAACGCCTGGCCTGCCGGGCAAGCGCTGCCCAAGGCCGATCACCTGCTGACGTTCAGTCGTGGGCAGGCGCCGTTGCTGAACGAGCAGCCCGTACTGGAATTGGCGGATGCCAGCGGCTGGGTCGAGATCAATTCGATGCCGCTGTTCGGCGACAACCCGCTGATGGGCGCGGAGGTGTTCACGCGCGCCGATGGTCAGCAGGTGGCGGTGATCGCTTATGGTCCGAGCCTGAGCCAGGTGTTCGGTGAGCGTTTCGCCAACTACGCGGTGGCGGTGTTCATCCTGATGCTGGCGATGCTCGGAGCGTCGCAATTGTTGATCCGTTTCCTGCTCAGCCAGCTCAACACCTTGAAAGACGTGATGCTCCACGTTGAGAAAACCGGCGACCTGTCAGCCCGTGTACCGCTGGCCTGCACCGACGAGGTCGGGCAGATGGCCGGCGCGTTCAACGCCATGCAGGCCGGTTATCAGCGGGTGGTCAACACTGTCGCCAGCACCGCCCGGCAACTGGACGTCGGCGCGGCGCGGCTGGCATCGAGTATGAATGAGGTGCGTCACGGCATGCTGGGCCAGCAAAGCGAAACCGACCAGGCTGCCACGGCGATCAACGAAATGACCGCCACCGTCTATCACATCGCCCAGCACGCCGGCGCCACCCGCGACCTCTCGCAAACCGCCGACGCCCTGGCCGGCAGCGGTCAGGAAGTGGTCAGTCGCGTGCAGAAGTCGATTGCAGGGTTGTCCACTGGCGTGCAGCAGACGGCCGAGATGATTCAGCGTCTGGCCGAGGACAGTCAGAAGATCAACGGCGTGGTCAATGTGATCCACAGCATCGCCGAGCAAACCAACCTGCTGGCGCTGAACGCTGCGATTGAAGCAGCCCGGGCCGGGGAAATGGGACGTGGCTTTGCGGTGGTCGCCGATGAAGTGCGCAACCTGGCCAAGCGTGTGCAGACCTCGACCGACGAGATCACCCTGATGGTCTCGGCGTTACAGGCCGGAACCCGGGACGCGGTGGACTTCATGCAGGAAAGCTCGTTCAAGGCCGACGATTGCGTGCAACAGGCTCAAGAGGCCGGGGCTGCGTTGGCTGAGATCACCAGTGCGGTGGCGCAGATGCGTGAAAGCAATACGCAGATCGCGGTGGCAGCCGAGCAGCAGAGCCAGGTGGCGGAAGAGATGAACCGGGCGGTGGTGAGCATTCGCGATGTGACCGAGAACACGGTGCAGCAGACGGTGGATTCGGCGACGACCAGTAATGAATTGGCGGCGTTGGCTGGGGAGTTGAGCAAGGCCATAGGGCAGTTGAAACTTTAAGGACCTCTTCGCGAGCAAGTCGAATCGTCGCACCGCCGCTCCCACATTTGAAATGCATTCCAATGTGGGAGCGAGCCTGCTCGCGATGGCGTCAGCTCAAGCAACATCAATTCCGGACATGGCCACCTATCACTCCGATAGCCATCCTTGATTCGCCGCGATCCCATGCCGCGCCTATTCTTCAATCATGTGTTCAACATGGATCGAGGATCAGCATCATGGGTAAACGTCACCCCAACCTTCCCGCCTGGCAATGGCGCGCGTACCCGGACAACCACCAGCACCCGGCGAATCTGGTACTGCACCTGATTGCCGTACCGCTGTTCATCGTGGCCTTTCTGCTGCTGGTGTGCGGGGTGTTCAGCCTGAGCTTTGCGAACTTCGCGATTGGCATCATCGGCCTGCTCGCAGCCTTGGGTCTGCAACGCCACGGTCACAGCCTGGAGGAGCAAGACTCCGAGCCGTTCAGTGATCGCAAAGATGCGGTATCGCGCCTGCTGGTCGAGCAGTTCCTGACCTTTCCGCGGTTTTTCCTCAGCGGCGGCTGGTGGCGCGCCTGGCGTGAGCGCCACCGTCGTCACTGATCAGGCAAATATCGTCACGGTCTGCCGGCTCATGGCGATCAACTGACCTTCCGCGTTCCACAGTTTCGCGGCCGCATGACCGTAGCCGTCAGCGGCATGTTCGATTTCAACGAGGTATTTGCACCAGTCCAGCGTGCTCAGTTCGAGCAACGGCTGGACGAATTCGATGGTCCAGGTCAGCGTGCTGCCCATCGCGACTTTATTCAGGTGCGGCAACAGCGCCGGTGGCCAGGCGTCGACCAGCGCCAGAATATGCGACTCAGTAACCGCTTCTTCCTTCACATCACCACGCAAGCGCACCCAGCCGCCCATCTCGCGGGATTTATTGCCGGTGAACGGCAGGCCGCCGACACTCCAGCGCATCGCCAGATGGCGCATGAATTCCGGGGTCATGCCTTTGACATACGGCAACTCCTGGCAATCGTCCCAGTGCTTCATTTCGGGGGCCGGCGTGGCTGTTACCGCCACTTCGGACGGTCGCGAGGCGCCGAAGCTGCCCTGGATCAACGTCACCACCTGCCCTTTCTGCAGCGCCCGGCCCAGCACCTGGCTGACCGCCTTGCCTTCGCGCAGGACATCGACTTCAAAACTGACCGGCACTTCGGGTTCTACGGGCCCGACAAAGGTGATCGCCAGCGAGCGCACGGGGCGATCCGCCGGCACCCGTGCGCGCATGGCTTCGTATTGCAAAGCCGCGACCAGGCCGCCGAAGCTGGCACGCCCCTGTGCCCATTCGGCCGGAATAGTCAGCTCCAGTGGCTGGCTGCGGACGGCATCGAGCAGATCGGAAAAGCGCATGAAAACCTCAAGGGCAGAAATGGAATGAAGAGATGTTAACCAGCCAGCGAGGATGGCACAGCGCTTATTCTGGCCAAAAGCACGGACAGATGGGCCGCGCTTGGTTTGAGCATGATTCCTTGGACAACACAAAACCCTGTGGGAGCGGGCTTGCCCGCGATAGCGGTCTGACAGTCGACATCAATGTTGACTGTTCTGGCCTCATCGCGGGCAAGCCCGCTCCCACAGGTTTTGTGTTGTCCACACTATGGATTTGTAGTGGTTTCAGGATTTGAAACAGGCGGCACTGAGTTTGTCGAGAACTCGGTCGGCACGGCCTTCGGCCTGGGCCATGGTGGTTTTCCACACGGCCACACAAGGTTGCAGATCCGCTTCCTGTTCGGCGCGGGCCAGCCATTGCCAGCAATCGTGCCAATCACCTAAAGCGGCCTGAGCCGATTTGAGCCTCGGCAAGGCCGGTTTCGGCAAACGGTCCAGTTCGGGGTAGGCCTCGATGCCATAACTCACACGCTTGATCAACAAGCGCAGTCGATGGCGATCATGAGCAGGATCGTGCAGCGCCTGATCGAGTTTCTTCCATTGCTTGGCCAAGCGTTTTTTGATGCGTTTGCGCAGTCCCTTGAGCAACCCCTGACGCTGGGACGCCCGCAAGAAACGCGGGAAGGCGTCGAAAATCATCAGCAACTGCGCCAGCTCGGAACTCGCCGCGACCGCAGGATAGGCTTCGGCCATCTGCGCCATGCGGCGCTGCGCTGCCTCGGGTTGATCGTGCTCGAGCAAATACGCCGCCAGCACTTCACGATCGCGCAACGGTGTGGTCAGGTCACCGACCCGGGACGCTGCCACTTCCAGTTGCTCGACCCCGGGCAAGCCACGCAACGGCCGCAGCAAACTGCGCAAACGGCGAACCGTGGTGCGCAGATCGTGCAACGCTTCCGGGTCGGTGCGGGCATGCAAACGTGCCTGACAGGACAGCAAACGGACTTCCAGGCCCAAAACATGGGCCACCAACCGATCAACCAAGGCAGACATCGTTTGCTCCCTGAATTGAATTACTGATGCCTACATCATGCCTCAACGGCCGGCGCGTGACTCACGAATATAGAAGCGCGCCTTCTCGGCTTTCTTGGTGCAGCCCTCGTAGGCTTCGAATTGTTGCTGGGTCTTTGCGCCGGTCAGCAGTGACAGGGCCTTGGAATAGCTGACATTCCCGGCGAACCCTTCGGCCTTGGCCAGATCCAGCTCCTGCCACGCGGCATCGATCTGGCTACCGCAGCTCTCGCGGTAAGCGGTTTTGCCGGCACAACCGGCGAGCGCCAGCGCAATCAAAGGCACACAGATCCAGGCTTTCATCACTCACACCTCAAAGATAGGTAAACAGTCGTGCAGGTAAGACGGTGCGGCGCGTGAAAAGTGCCTTGGCCCCGCCGCAAAACTATAGCGCTCGCGAGAATAACCAACTGCCGCCATGGAGTGTCGAAAAAACGACGCCTTGGCCTCGTCGAGCGACCTTAGCGATTGAAGCGCGACCCTCGATGGGTGCATTGTTGAACCTTGTCAGACGAGGGTGATTCATGAAAAAGCGTGTCGCACTGGTGTTGGGCTCAGGTGGGGCCCGGGGCTATGCCCATATCGGTGTCATTGAAGAGATCGAGCGGCGTGGCTACGACATCGCCTGCATCGCCGGTTGTTCGATGGGCGCGGTGGTCGGCGGGATCTACGCCGCCGGCAAACTGGAGGAATACCGCAACTGGATCGAGAGCCTGGATTACCTCGACGTGTTGCGTCTGGTGGATGTCAGTTTTCGACTGGGCGCGATTCGCGGGGAGAAGGTCTTCGGGCAGATCCGCAAGATCGTCGGCGAGATCAATATCGAAGACTTGCGCATCCCCTACACGGCGGTGGCCACCGACCTGACCAACCAGCAGGAAATCTGGTTTCAGGAAGGTTGCCTCCACCAGGCGATGCGCGCCTCGGCGGCCATCCCGAGCCTGTTCACGCCGGTGATGCAGGGCAATCGCATGCTGGTAGACGGCGGTATCCTCAACCCGTTGCCGATCGTGCCGGTGGTGTCGAGCCATTGCGACCTGATCATCGCGGTCAACCTCAACTCCACCAACCAGCGTCACTACCAATTACCGGTGATCCAGCGTCCGGCCGCGTTCAAGACCCGGTTCGACAGCCTGATCAGCTCGTTGGGTTCGAAGTTGCCGTTCCGCCGCAAACAGGCGGAACAATTGCTGCTGCTGGAAAAGGAAGCGTTGATGGCCGAGGCGGCCGAGATCAACCCCTGGGTCGAATCCGCCAAACCTGAAGCCCAACAACCGGCGGCCGCTCCGGAGCGCGAAGGCGCGCCGAAGTCCGCCACGGGTTCGTTCATCATCGACAACGTGGGGCCGGCGTCCTTGCTGGATTTGATCAACCAGAGTTTCGAGGTGATGCAGACGTCGTTGGCGCAGTACAAAATTGCCGGTTATCCACCGGATATCCTGATCAACGTGCCGAAGCGGGTATGCCGGTTTTTCGAGTTTTACAAGGCGCCGGAGTTGATCGCGCTGGGGCGGGAGATTGCGCGGGATACATTGGATCGGTATGAGACTGAGCGGGACTCCTGAGGTTTCTCGAGTGAATGTGAGGGCCCCATCGCGAGCAGGCTCGCTCCCACAATTGATCTTTGGTAGACACAAAATTTGTGGATCACCTAAATCCACTGTGGGAGCGAGCCTGCTCGCGATGGGGCCGGATCAGGCGACACAAAACCCTAAAGACCACCCTCACTCAAAAGCCGATACCCAACCCCCGCCTCGGTCACGATAAACCGCGGCTGCGTCGGATCATCCGCCAGCTTCTGACGCAAATGCCCGACCACAATCCGCAAATAATGACTGTCTTCGGTATGGGTCGGCCCCCAGATGTCCTTGAGCAATTGCTGCTGGGTGATCACCCGCCCCGGATGCCGCGCCAGTTGCGCCAGCACCGCGTATTCCTTGCGCGTCAACGCCACTTCGACACCGTCGAGCAGCACCCGGCGATAGGCCAGGTCCACCGTCAACGGACCGAACGCCAGCGCCGCTTGCTGCGCCTCACCCACCGGCGCCTGACGCAACAAGGCACGCACCCGCGCCAGAAATTCCTGAATGCCGAACGGCTTGGTCACGTAGTCATTCGCACCGCCATCCAGCGCTTCGACCTTCTGCCCTTCGCCGGCACGCACCGACAGCACCAGCACCGGCACCGTCGACCATTCACGAAACTCGCGCAGCACTTGCTGGCCGTCCATGTCCGGCAGACCGAGGTCGAGCACCAGCAGGTCCGGTTTGTTCAACGCGGCCTGTGCCAATCCCTCCGTGCCGGTGCCGGCCTCCAGCACTTTATAACCTTGGGAAGCGAGGCTGATGCGCAGGAATTTACGGATCTGGGGTTCGTCGTCGATGACCAAAATGGTCGCAGTCTGGCTCATGGTTTCCGGTCGTGGCATGGAGAAATCCAAAGGGTATCAGGCTTCACTGTCAGCGCTCATTTTCAACTCTCATTTTCAACGTCGGGTTGTTCCTGCAAGGGTAAGTGAAGGGTGATACAAGTGCCACGCCCTTCGATACCGTCGCCGACGCTGATCCGCCCGCCGTGTGCACCGACCATGCCCTGACAGATCGCCAGCCCCAGCCCCGTGCCCTGCCCGCCACGATCACCGCGCGCGGCGGTGTAGAACATGTCGAAAATCTTCGCCCGCTCATCGATGGGAATCCCCGGCCCTTCATCGCTCACCGAGAAAAACAGCTCGTTTTCATCCGCACCGGCGCGCAATTGCAAACGCCCATGAACCGGTGAGAACCGCGCGGCATTTTCCAGCACGTTGACCAGCGCCTGTTCGATCAGCGCAGCGTGAACGTACAGCAGCGGCAATTCGGGCGGCACGTCGGTGCTGACCTGCAACGGCGCCAGCACCGCGCGCAGGCGATTGAGCGAGCTGCCCACAATATCGGCCGGCGACACCCAGTCCCGCGCCAGCTTCAACGCGCCGTGACCGAGACGGGTCATGTCCAGCAGGTTTTGAATGTAGCGATCGAGGCGCTCGGCTTCATCGCGGGTGCCTTCGAGCAGTTCGCGGCGATCCTCCAGCGGGATCGCCTCGCCCAGCGCCAACAGGCTGTCGATGCTGCCGCGCATGGACGTCAGCGGCGTGCGCAAATCGTGGGACACCGACGCCAGCAAGGCGCTGCGCAGTTGCTCGGTTTCCCCGTGCAGCCGCGCCGCTTCCAGGTCTTCGGCCAGTTGCGCGCGAGCCAGGGCCTGGGCCAGCGGCTGACTCAGCGCGGTCAGCAGACGCCGACGCTGGCCGCTCAAGGTCTGACCCTCCTTGGCACAGACGCCAAGCAGCGCCAGCGGCCCGTCTTCCACGGACAACGGCCACCACCACCAACGCCCGAACGGCAGCGTGCCGGTGCCCGCGCCCGCCGGTTGATCGTGTTGCCAGGCCCAGTCGGCGGCCGCGCGTTCGGCTTCGGAAAACTCCAGCGGGCCACCGGTTTCGACTTTCCAGCCGCTCTGGCCATCGCGATTGAGCAGGCACAATTGCAGATCGCTCCAGCCCTCGAGGTGATGAGCAGCGGCCTTGATCACGGCCTGCCGGTCAGTGGCAGCCGTCAACTTGCGCGACAGGTCGAGCAGTTCGGTGGTTTCCTCCTGGGTGTCGCGCAAGGCCTGCAATTGCCGCCGCTGGCGTGCCGCGAGGTTGCCGGTGAGCGCCGCCATCAGCAGGAAGAACAGCAAGGTCAGCACGTCTTCTTCGCGCTGGATGCTGAAGGAAAAATTCGGCGGGATGAACAGAAAGTCATAGGTCAGAAACGACAGCGCCGCACAGGCCAGCGCCGGACCGAGACTGCTGCGCACCGCCACCAGCAACACGGCGGCGAGGAATACCAGCGAGATGTTCGGCAGCGGCAAGACACTCGCCACTGCCCAGGCCAGGGCACTGGCGAGCACGGTCGCGACCAGCGCCAGCGCATAGTCGAACCACACCAGCGACTGTACGGAGCGTTGTCGTGGCGGGTCCTGTTCGTGATCGCTGTCGATGACGTTGATTTCCAGCCCGCGCGCATGGCGCAGCAAACGCGCCGCCAAGCCGCCACCGAACAGCCGACGGCGCAATCGCTGCCGGGACTGGCCGACCAGCACCAGGCTGGCGCGTCGCTCAGTGGCGTGCTGAATCAGGGTTTTCGCCACCTCACCGGCCCGTAGCAACACCACTTCGCCACCGAGGCGTTCGGCCAGTTGCTGGGCATTTTGCAGACGCAGGCGTGATTGCTCATCACGCACGCTGCCGTTGTCCACATGCACCAGGCTCCACGGCAAATGACGGCGCTGGGCGACGCGGCTGGCGTGACGCACCAGACGCTCGGCCTGGGTATCGCCATCGACGCCGACCAGCAAGCGACCACGTACCGCCGGGGCTGCCTGGCCAAGTTGACGATAACCCTGGGCCAGGTCGTTATCGACCTGGGCAGCAGCGGTTTGCATCGCCAGTTCACGCAGGGCGGTGAGGTTTGTCTGGGAGAAGTACGCATCGATGGCCGCCCGCGCCTGCTCCGGCACATAGACCTTGCCGTCGCGCAGACGCTCAAGCAGCTCGCGTGGAGGCAAGTCGATCAACAGCAATTCGTAGGCTTCTTGCAGCACCCAGTCCGGCAGGGTTTCGCGGACCTGCACGCCGGTAATTCCGCGCACCTGATCATTGAGGCTCTCCAGGTGCTGAACGTTGACCGTGGTGTACACATCAATGCCGGCCGCGAGCAGTTCCTGAATGTCTTGCCAGCGTTTGGCGTGGCGACTGCCCGGTGCATTGGTGTGGGCCAGTTCGTCCACCAGCACCAGTTTCGGTTTGGCGGCGAGTACGCCGTCGAGGTCCATTTCTTCGAGGGTCACGCCGCGGTATTCCGAGCGCACCAGGGGTTGCTGCGGCAAGCCGCCGAGCAGCGCCTCGGTCTCGGCGCGACCATGGGTTTCGACGACACCGGCGATGAGTTTTACGCCTTGGCGAAGTTGGGTGTGGGCGGCGTGCAACATGGCGTAAGTCTTGCCGACACCGGGCGCGGCGCCGAGGAAAACCTTGAGCCGGCCACGGCCATCGCGGGGCAGGTCTGCTAACAGCGCGTCGGCGCGGCCGGAGTCACTCATGCTTGAAGTTCTCTTTTTTCAGGTGTTGATGTGGTGATTGTTCAGCCGCCATCGCTAGCAGGCTAGCTCCCACAGGGGAAGGCTGACTTCTTGTGGGAGCTAGCCTGATAGCGATTGAAGGCACCACCGATCTACAGTTTTTCCAGCGCCATATTCAGCGCCAACACATTCACCACCGGTGGTCCAACGAGCGGCTGCTCGATGTGCGCATCCAACAGATTCTGGAGCGTCGCCACCGGCAGATTCCGCGCCGCCGCAACTCGCGCCAGTTGATAGGCAATTGCAGCCGGAGGCAAGTGTGGATCGAGGCCGCTGCTAGAAGTGGTCACCAGCGCCAACGGCACCGGACCTTGCCCTGACACCAGCTGTTTGTTGGCATCGTCGATCACTCGAGTGGCCAGGGCCGGGTTACTTGGCGAGAGGTTACTGGCGCTGCTCGACACCGTGGCAAAAGCACCGGCGGATGGCCGTGGATGGAACCAGGCATCACCGGTGAAATCCTGGGCAATCAGCGAAGAGCCGCGAACCTTGCCATCGGCGTCGTGTACGAGGCTGCCGTTGGCTTGATCAGGGAATGCAACCTGGGCGACACCGGTGACTACCAAGGGGTAAGCGACGCCGGTGATCAGGGTCATCAAGACCAGCAGGCTCAGGGCCGGACGTATCATTGTGGACATTTCAAAATCCTCGAATCAGTGAGAGGCACACACATCACCTGTGGCGAGGGAGCTTGCTCCCGCTCGGCTGCGAAGCAGTCGTAAAACCGGCGACTGCGGTGTGCCTGAACAAATGCAGTGATTGGGGTGGGGCTGCTTCGCAGCCCAGCGGGAGCAAGCTCCCTCGCCACAAAAGCAGCCACCACCCGCCCATCAACAATCAAACCAGATGCAACGCCGTCAACAGCATGTCGATCGCCTTGATGCCCACGAACGGCACCAGAATCCCGCCCAATCCATAGATCAGCAGATTGCGACGCAGCAACGCCGCTGCACTCGCCGCCTGCACCCGCACGCCGCGCAAGGCCAGTGGAATCAGCACCACAATGATCAAGGCGTTGAACACGATCGCCGACAGAATCGCGCTCTGCGGACTGCTCAGCTTCATCACGTTGAGCACACCCAGTTGCGGGTAGATCGAGGCGAACAGCGCTGGCAGGATCGCGAAGTATTTGGCCACGTCGTTGGCGATGGAAAAGGTCGTCAGCGCACCGCGGGTCACCAGCAATTCCTTGCCGATCTGCACCACGTCCAGCAACTTGGTCGGATCGCTGTCGAGGTCGACCATGTTCGCCGCCTCGCGCGCTGCTTGCGTACCATCGTTCATCGCCATGCCGACGTCTGCCTGGGCCAGGGCCGGGGCGTCGTTGGCACCGTCGCCGCACATCGCGACCAGGCGACCGTCGTTCTGCTCGTGACGAATACGCGCCAGTTTTTTCTCCGGTGTGGCTTCGGCCAGCACGTCGTCGACGCCCGCTTCAGCCGCAATGGCTGCTGCGGTCAGCGGGTTGTCGCCGGTCACCATGACGGTGCGGATGCCCAGTTTGCGCAGCTCGGCAAAGCGTTCGCGGATGCCGGGCTTGACCACGTCCTTGAGGTGGATCGCACCGAGCAACTTACCGTCAGCGCAGACCAGCAACGGCGTACCGCCGCTCTGGGCAATCTTGTCGATTTCACGGGACAGAGTAGGTGCGAGATCAGCGCGTTTCAGGCCGACGAACGCCAGCAACGAATCCACTGCGCCCTTGCGATACACGCGACCTTGATAGTCAACACCGGACAAGCGGGTTTCAGCACTGAACGGCACCGCTGTCAGCACATCGGCGGATGGCTCTGGCTGAGGGTGAATCCCGCGCAAGTATTCGACGATGGACTTGCCTTCCGCCGTGTCGTCGGCCAGCGAGGCGAACAGCGCGCCTTCGGCCAGTTCCTTGGCGGTCACACCTGGCGCGGTATACACCGCGGTGCAGCGACGGTTACCGAAGGTGATGGTGCCGGTCTTGTCCAGCAACAGGACATGCACGTCCCCCGCCGCTTCCACGGCGCGGCCGGATTTGGCGATCACGTTCAGGCGCACCAGACGGTCCATGCCGGCGATACCGATGGCCGAGAGCAAACCGCCGATGGTGGTCGGAATCAGCGTGACCAATAACGCCACCAGGAACACCAGCGGCAGGCTGCCGTTGGCGAAGTGGGCGAACGGTTGCAGGGTCACGACCACAAGCAGGAAGATCAGGGTCAGGCCGATCAGCAGGATGTCGAGCGCCACTTCGTTCGGGGTTTTCTGGCGTTTGGCGCCTTCGACCAGGGCGATCATGCGGTCCAGCGTCGACTCACCGGGGTTGGCGGTAATGCGCACCAACAGCCAGTCGGAGACCAGGCGGGTGTTGCCGGTGACGGCCGAACGGTCGCCACCGGATTCGCGGATCACCGGCGCAGACTCACCGGTAATCGCCGCTTCGTTGACCGCCGCGATGCCCTCGATCACCTCGCCGTCGCCGGGGATCATTTCCCCGGCTTCGACGCGCACCACATCACCCTTGCGCAGGCTGGTGGCCGGCACCACTTGAAAGGCGCCGTTGCTGGTTTTGCGACGGGCGCTCAAGCCTTCGCTACCGGCTTTGAGGCTGTCGGCGCGAGCCTTGCCGCGACCTTCGGCCAGGGCTTCGGCAAAGTTGGCGAAGAGCACGGTGAACCACAGCCACAGCGCGATTTGCGCAGCGACAAACGTCGGCACGGCGTTGTCGGGAATGAAGCACAGCACGGTGGTCAGGACGGCGGTCAGTTCGACCACCAGCATCACCGGCGCACGCTGCAATTGCCGTGGGTCGAGCTTGACGAAGGCTTGCACCAGCGCCGGCCGCCACAGGGCCGAGATCGCGGTTTTCGGTTGTTCCGGCGCCTTGACGGTGGCGGCTTTATTTACGGGCATATTCATCATCTAGTCCTCAGAAGCCCATGCTCAAGTGTTCAGCAATCGGACCCAGCGCCAGCGTCGGCAGGAAGGTCAAACCACCCACCAGCAAAATGGTCACGGTCAGCAACGTCACGAACAACGGACCGTGGGTCGGGAAGCTGTTCTGGCCAATCGGTGCGGTTTTCTTCATCGCCAGGCTGCCGGCCAGGGCCAGTACCGGGAGGATGTAACCGAAGCGACCGATCAACATGCCAAGACCGAGCATCAGGTTGTGGAACGCGGTGTTGGCACCGAAGCCGCCGAACGCCGAACCGTTGTTGGCACTGGCCGAGGTGTAGGCGTAAAGCAACTGACTGAAACCGTGAGCACCCGGGTTACTCACCGAGGCCACCGGACCGGGCAGGCTCGCGGCAATCGCGCCAAGCACCAGCACGCCGACCGGCATCACCAGCAAGGTCACCACCAGCAGTTGCACTTCCTTGGCTTGCAGTTTCTTGCCGAGGTATTCCGGGGTACGGCCGATCATCAGGCCGGCGAGGAACACCGCGATCAGCACGTTGAGCAACATGCCGTAGAGCCCGGCACCGACGCCGCCGAAGATCACTTCGCCGACCATCATGTTGACCATCGCGACCATGCCGGTCAGCGGGTTGAGGCTGTCGTGCATGGCGTTGACCGAACCGTTGGACGCTGCCGTCGTGGTCACCGACCACAGCACCGTGGCGGTGGTGCCGAAGCGCGCTTCCTTGCCTTCCAGCGGCGCGGTCTGTTCGACGGCGACGTTGTTCAGGGCAGGGTTCGGTTGATATTCAGCCCACAGCGAGGTGGCGCCGCCGATCAGGAACAGCGCGAACATGCAGGCTACAATCGCCCGGCTCTGACGCAGGTCCTTCACGTAGTGGCCGAAGGTGAATACCAGCGCGACCGGGATCAGGATGATCGAAGCCAACTCGAACAGGTTGGTCCACGCCGTCGGGTTCTCGAACGGGTGCGCCGAGTTGACGCCGAAGAAGCCACCGCCGTTGGTGCCCAATTGCTTGATCGCAATCTGGCTGGCCGCCGGGCCAAGCGGGATCACTTGATCGACGCCCTGCATGGTCACAGCATTCACGTACTGCGCGAAGGTTTGTGGCACGCCCTGCCAGACCAGGTACAGCGCCAGCAGCAGGCACAGCGGCAGCAAGCCGTAGAGGGTGGCGCGGGTCATGTCGACCCAGAAGTTGCCGAGGGTCTTGGTCGATTTGCGACCGATACCGCGGCACAGCGCAACCAGCACAGCGAGGCCGGTGGCGGCGCTGACGAAGTTCTGTACGGTGAGGCCGGCCATCTGACTCAGGTAGCTCAGCGAGGCTTCGCCGCTGTAGGCCTGCCAGTTGGTGTTGGTCATGAAACTGATGGCGGTGTTGAACGCCAGCGTCCACTCCTGACCCGGCAGGTTTTGCGGATTCAGCGGCAAGTGGTCCTGGAACAGCAGGATCACGAACAACAGCAAAAAGCCCGCAAGGTTGAAGGCCAGCAAGGCCAGGGTGTATTTCTGCCAGCTCTGTTCGGCCTGCGGATCAACGCCGGCCACTCGATAACAGCCACGCTCCACAGGTCCCAGGATCGGTGTCAGCCAGGTACGCTGACCTTCCATGACCTTGTAGTAGAAGCGCCCGAGAAACGGTGCCGGAATCAGCACCAGGGCGAAGAAGGCCAAGATCAGCCAATAGTCATAACTGTGCATAGCCCCTCCTAGTTCCGATCCGCGCGCAACAGCGCAACCAACAGATAAATGAACAGCCCCACTGCCAACAGCAGTGACACCCCGTCCAGAACGCTCATGGAAGTTCTCCGTGTTACGGCGTATTGCCGCGTGTGGAGTCATTGTCGGAAGGAAGGCTGTAAAGGAACGAGATCGAGGGTGTTGGCTGTGCATAAAGAAAGCGTAAAGAGTGGGTTTATGGCTTTGTTACAGCGGTGTTTGGGCGGGCCCCATCGCTAGCAGGCTAGCTCCCACAGGGGTTTGATGTTGTTTGGGCCACCGCAGTCCAATGTGGGAGCGAGCTTGCCCGCGATGACGGCAGAACAGACGACAACGCCCTCAACTGGCGCACAAAAAACGGTCATTCGGTGGCAAACATCCCCGATACGACACGTTTTTACGCTTTACGACTGCCATCTCAACACTGGCACGCCCACTGCACACGCCCTCCCCCGAGCTTTCCAAACCGTTCAGGGAGCAAACGATGAACACACAACTCAAACCCACGCTGGGCACGCTGCACCTGTGGGGCATTGCGGTCGGACTGGTGATTTCCGGTGAGTATTTCGGCTGGAGTTACGGCTGGGGCGTGGCCGGGACACTTGGATTTCTGGTGACTTCCTTCATGGTCGCCACCATGTACACCTGTTTCATCTTCAGTTTCACCGAGCTGACCACCGCCATTCCCCACGCGGGCGGTCCCTTTGCCTACAGCCGCCGCGCCTTTGGCGAGAAAGGCGGATTGATCGCCGGGCTGGCGACGCTGATCGAGTTCGTCTTTGCCCCACCGGCTATCGCACTGGCGATCGGCGCCTACCTCAACGTGCAATTCCCCGCCCTCGACCCGAAACACGCGGCGGTCGGCGCCTACATTGTGTTCATGGGCCTGAACATCCTCGGCGTGAAACTGGCGGCGACGTTCGAGCTGGTGGTCTGCGTACTCGCGGTGGCTGAGTTGCTGGTGTTCATGGGGGTGGTGGCGCCAGCGTTCAGCTTCAGCAACTTTGCGCTGAATGGCTGGGCCGGTTCCGATGTGTTCGGGGCACCGGCGATTGCCGGGATGTTCGCGGCAATTCCTTTCGCGATCTGGTTCTTCCTCGCCATCGAAGGCGCTGCCATGGCCGCCGAAGAAGCCAAGGACCCGAAACGCACGATTCCAAAGGCGTACATCAGCGGCATTCTGACCTTGGTGCTATTGGCCATGGGCGTGATGTTCTTTGCGGGCGGCGTAGGCGACTGGCGCACCCTGTCGAACATCAACGACCCTCTGCCGCAAGCGATGAAAACCGTGGTTGGCGAAAGCTCCGGCTGGTTGCACATGCTGGTGTGGATCGGCCTGTTCGGCCTGGTGGCGAGTTTCCACGGGATCATCCTCGGTTACTCGCGGCAGTTCTTCGCTCTCGCCCGTGCCGGTTATCTGCCCGCGTCGCTGGCTAAACTCTCGCGTTTCCAGACGCCGCACCGGGCGATCATCGCCGGCGGTGTCATTGGCATCGCGGCGATCTACAGCGACGGCTTGATCAACCTGGGCGGCATGACGCTGACGGCGGCGATGATCACCATGGCGGTGTTCGGCGCAATCGTGATGTACATCATGAGCATGCTCAGCTTGTTCAAACTGCGTAAAACCGAACCGAACCTGGAGCGTACATTCCGCGCGCCGTGCTACCCGTTGGTGCCGTTCATTGCATTGGTGCTGGCGGTGGTGTGCCTGGTGGCGATGGCCTGGTTCAACACGTTGATCGGGTTGATCTTCCTCGGATTCATGGCGGCGGGTTTCGTGTACTTCATGCTGACAGCGCAACTGCGGGCCGATGCGCCGGCGGATGCGATGCTGACAGGGCTCTAAACAGTCACCGTGCTCCTGTCATATCAGGCATAGAATGGAACCACTGCGAAAATGAATCGCTCAAAGTGGTATGCACGATCGGTTGGCGAAACCCGCCAATCGGCCTGCCCTCAAGGAGAGCCCTATGCCCTGGTATGCCTGGTTGATTCTGGTCGTTGCAATCGGCTCGATCGTTGGCGGTTTGATGATGCTGCGTGACACCGCCAACAAGGTCGAACTGACCGAGGAGCAACGTAAACGCGTTGCTGAACGCAATGCGCAGGCGGATGCCAAGGATGCGCAGGACCGCTAAAAAACAGCTGAGCCGCTTTTTGTAGGAGCAAGGCTTGCCCGCGAAGGCGTCCTTGAGATCATCTTCGCGGGCAAGCCTCGCTCCTACAAGGTAGTGCTGATTATTTTTCCCAATCGGCCTTGGCAATGTGCAAGCCATGCAGCCCTTTGTAGGCCGCACGCTCCGGCTGGCTCCAGCCTTCCAGCAACGAACCCTCCAGTTTGTAGATTTCCACTCCGAGCGGGCGACACACGCTCAGCGGGTCCTGCGCATCCGGCCCCCACATGGCCAGCGACAGATCGCCGCCCGGGCAGGTCGACAGCGCACACAGCACATCAATCTCGGCAAAAAACTCCAGGTAGTCGCCCTTCTGCGCCGGGCAGGCTTTCATGAAGTACATGTCGTCGTGGTTGAGGCCCGTGCATTGGAAAATGTTCAGCACGTCATGCACGTCGAACTCGGTCAGACCATAGGGCAACACGGCGCGGGTCAGGTTCGAGTGGCAGTGATGATGGAAGTCTTCGCCGGTGAGCATTTTGTTCACGTAGGGATCGCAGCGCGTGCCGAGCAAGTCGTGCAAGCGACCGCCATGTTCATCGATGCCGTAACCGGCCAGGCTGTCATCGGTGATCGTCACCAAAGGGCGCAAAAAAGGCAGGTTCGACCAGAGCCGGTCATGGGTGCTGACGTGCGCGCCCTGCAACTGCCGGGTTCGCGCCGCCCACAAGCGTTCACGCGGATCGTTGGCATTCCAGACGTTGAAATCGCCTACTTGCGGACCGACCGGCGTGGTCACGCGAAACACGTGCCCGGCCGGGACTTTCCAGGCGCGCCCCGTGCGGATCGGCACTTCGAACTGCTCGATCAGCGTGCGACTATCCTTGTTGTCGCGGATCCGTTCGTAAAAGGCTTTGTCCACCTGCAACGCCGAGCCTTTGCTGACTTGATAAGCCGCCGGATAGTCTTTGTACATGGCACGAATCCTCGATCAGTGATGGGAGTGTGGAGCAAGCATTTGCAACAGGAGCTGTTCGGAGTCGTCGAGATAAAGGCTCATGGCATCACCGGCAGCGCGCTTGTCTCCTTCGGCGAGCAGCTCATGGATCTGCCGGTCGCGCGCCAGCCAGGGCGCTTGAAACCTGGATTCATCGGGAGCGGTGCAAAACACCAGGCGCAGTTGCGCGACGACATTGGTGAAGAATTCATCGAACAACGGACTGCGCAGCAGCCCGACGATGTGTTGATGAAACGCCAGACTGTGAGTGCCGACGGCGCGCCAGTCCTCGCGTTCACGGGCCAGTTCTGTGGCTTCCAGCGCTTCCAGCATCCGGTCGGACTGATAGTCGCGCAGCGGCTGGCTCGCGCTGATGGCTTGCAATTCGAGGGTGCGACGCACGTTGAACAGGTCACGCACATCCCCGGCCCCCAGCCTTCGCACCATCACGCCCTTGTTGCGCACATAAAGAGTAAGACCCTCCTGCCCCAAACGATGCAAGGCTTCGCGAATGGTGTTGCGGGAAGCGTTGTAGGCCGAGACCAGGTCGTTTTCCACCAGCGCCATGCCAGGCAGCAAACGACCGCCAATGATGTCGGCACGCAACTCCAATGTGATGTGATCGGCCAGGGACAGTCCACTGTTCATGCTCTTCGCCTCTTGATTGTTCAACAATCGTCAGCGAATGAGTAATCATTATCCGTGCCAGTTCATTCAATGAGCCCTGACGGAGTTGGACGCATCTGCATGCTTTTTAGAAGTAGAAGTACAGTCACCATCCCATTTTCATTGGTTAAGATGGCGCATTGTTGCGGAGATTCCAGATGCGTTACTCGCAGGACCATAAAGCCCAGACCCATCAACGCATCATCAAGGAAGCTTCAGCGCGATTTCGCCGTGACGGTATTGGCGCGACCGGACTGCAACCTCTGATGAAAGCGCTGGGTTTGACTCACGGTGGCTTCTACTCGCATTTCAAATCCAAGGATGAACTGGTAGAAAAAGCCCTGCAGGCTGCTGGCGAGCAATGCGACGTCGTCTGCGCCGAGCTGTTCGCCCAGGAACACCCGCTGGAGACGTTCATCGACACCTATTTGTCCGAATGGCACCAGACTTCGCCGGATGAAGGGTGTCCGCTACCGACCATGTCATCGGAGCTCGGCTTGCGTGGACAGCCAAGCCCGACCTCGGATGTGGTGCTCAACGCGAGGCTCGAACAAATACAGGGCACCCTTGAAGGCGAGGACGCCGCCGACCAGAGCATCTTCATCATGTCCGCGCTGGTCGGGGCGTTGCTGCTGTCGCGCAGTGTCGAGAACCCCGAACTGGCTCAGCGGATTCTCGACGTCACACGCGCATTTCTCAAACAACCCCGGGATTAACCCTGCCAGCGTTTGAACAATACGCTGGCGTTGACCCCGCCAAAGCCGAAACCGTTGGACAGCGCGTATTCAATCGCCATCGGCCGCGCCCTTCCGTGAACGATATCCACACCTTGCGTGGCGGGGTCCGGGTTATCGAAATTGAGAGTGGCCGGCACGATCTGATCACGTATCGCCAACAGCGTGAAGATCGCCTCGATCCCGCCCGCCGCGCCGAGCAAATGGCCAGTGGCCGACTTGGTCGATGTGACCGCAATCTTGTTGTCTGAGCCGAACAACGACTTGATCGCCGCCAGCTCCCCCGAATCCCCGACCGGTGTCGAAGTGGCGTGAGCGTTGAGATGCTGCACCTGGTCCGCAGAAACACCCGCCTGAGCCAACGCCAGCGACATCGCCCGTCGCGCACCGCTGCCATCTTCGGGGCCCGCAGTCAGGTGATAGGCATCGGCACTGGTGCCGTATCCGACCAGTTCCGCCAGCGGTTGCGCGCCACGAGCCAGGGCATGTTCCAGGGATTCGATGACCAGAAGACCTGCGCCCTCGCCCATGACGAAGCCATCGCGGTCACGGTCGAAGGGCCGCGAAGCACGTTCCGGGGTGTCGTTGAAACCGCTGGACAAGGCCCGGGCAGCAGCGAATCCGGCGAGGCTGACGCGATCGATCGACGCTTCCGCGCCGCCGCACACCGCAATATCCGCTTCGCCACAACGAATCAGCCGCGCCGCATCGCCAATCGCCTGAACTCCCGCCGCGCACGCCGTTACCGGAGCACCCAGGGGGCCCTTGAAACCGTGCTGGATCGACACATGGCCCGCGGCCAGGTTGACCAGAAAAGAAGGAATGGTGAATGGCGACAAACGCCGTGGACCACGGCTGTCCGTGGTGCGCACCGCATCGGCTATCGCGCCGAAACCGCCGACGCCCGAACCGATGATGGTAGCCGTGCGCTCCTGAGCATCAGCGGTTTGCGCCTGCCAACCGGCTTGCTCGATCGCCTGACGCGCCGCTTCCATGGCGAACAAGATGAAGCGGTCCATCTTCTTCTGTTCTTTGGGTGGGGTTGCCCGGTCCGGATCAAAACCCGCCTCGGCATCTTCGGCCAGCGTCGGCACTGCACCGCCGACCTTGGCCGGCAGATCCGCCACGACTTCGTCCGGCAAATTGCGCAAACCGGAGCGTCCGGACAACAGACGTGCCCAGACCGCTTCGACACCACTACCCAGCGGCGACACCAGCCCCATGCCCGTTACAACCACTCGACGATCACTCATACCGCAATATCCTCATGCCGATTCCTGGCGTTTTATTTGTAACGCGCAGCGGCTTTGCTTTTCGAAAGGTTGGGCGCCATCACGTATCGCGCCGCAACAAAGGCGTCCCAGTCGCCGGCATTCGGTAACGAAGGAATGGTGATCAGCTCGCCCTGGTCCAGACCCGACAGAGCCGCGTCGACCATCTCCCCTGCTTCCATGACCATGTCCGCCGGGATCTGGCTCGCGTCGATACCGGAGCGCTCCCAGATTTCGGTGCGTGTTACGCCGGGCAACACAGCCTGCACCTTGACACCCGTGCCATCGAGCTCGGCATTCAACGACTGGGTCAGGCTTAACACATAAGCCTTGCTGGCGCTGTAAGTGGCGTTGAAACGCTCGGGGAACAACGCCACCACTGACGCGATATTGATGATCGTGCCTCGGCCCGCCTTGGCAAAGCTGGCGGCTGCCGCCGATGCCAGCCGCGTGACCGTCGTCACGTTCAGTTGAATCAAGCGCTCCATCTGCTCCATATCGGAGTTGGCCAGCAAACCATCCGCCGCGACACCGGCATTGTTCAGCAACAGGCTGATGCTCGAATCACTGCGAAGGCGCTGCTCGAGCTTGAGTACATCATCCTTTTGCGTCAGATCCGCCTTGAGCACCTCGACCTGAACGCCATGCTCGGCGCGTAGTTTGCTCGCCGCCGCTTCCAGCCGCCCCTGATCACGAGCTACCAACAACAAATCAAAACCGCGCGCTGCCAACCGCTCGGCGTAGATGGCACCGATACCGGAAGAAGCACCGGTGACGAGAGCCGTACCTTGGGTCTGGACAGAATTCATGACAGTGCTCCTGGAAATGTGTGAGGGGAAAACAATGCCCGCGTTTCAGAACGCATTGGCCGACAACGAATTTATTATAGACATAATTTAATGACAATATGATAGTCGTAATTTTTCCTGTGCCGACGGGAGGCACTCAAACGCCACAGACGTCAAAATGCAAAAAGGCCGGTCAAAGACCGGCCCCTGGCGCTGAATTACAAGCTTAGTTCACCTCGAGCTTTTCGCGGTTCTTATCCAGGATGGCTTTGCCAATGCCCTTCACTTCGAGCAGTTCGTCTATCGAGGAAAATGGTCCATTACCCTCACGATATGCAACAATCGCCTTGGCCTTGGCCTCCCCCACACCAGCTAGCTCCCGTTGCAGCGTTGCCGCATCTGCCTGGTTCAAATCCACCTTGTCAGACTTGACTTCAGGTGAAAGCTCCATGACCAGCGGTGCGTTGGCAGCCTCGGGCTTGACCGTCGGCGCGGCGATTGCGGCAACAGAGGTGCTGGTGAGCAGGGCAAAAACCAGAGAGTAGAAGTAACCAGTACGCATAAATGAAGCTCCATGACATCGATTGGGAAAGCAGCTTTTCCGAAGCTGCCTTCCAAACTTAGGCGATGTCTGGAGCCTGTCAAAAATGTGTTGGTTACAGAATATGAAACAGTCGACGGCGACGGGGGGACGAATGATCCACGACAGCGTTGCTGAGAAAGTTGGCAAAGGCGCCTGACGGACCAGTTATACTTGCTCCCCTACCTCGCAGGCACTTCAGCGCAGAACCGCGCTCTTGGGTAAGAAGGTAATTTCCCAGCACCTGTGCGGATCGTTCCAAGTCGATATCACCCCTATTCGTAAACTTTTAAGCAGCCTCCCACTGAGCGTTAATGCAGCATTGGGAAATACTGCGATGCATTTTCGGGAACATCAATAACGATGATTTACTTGTGGCTGGCACCGGCTCTTGCTCTCCTTTCTCTCGCGCTAACTGCCGCCCTGCGGCGATATGCGTTGTCTCGAAGCATCATCGATATCCCTAATGCCCGTAGCTCCCATACCATTCCAACGCCGCGTGGAGGTGGGGTTGCTATCGTAATGACGTTCCTGCTTTCACTACCGGTTTTTGGGGTATTGGAACTGGTCCCTTGGCAGCAGTTGATCGCTATAGGCGGAAGTGGAGCGATCGTGGCTGTTATCGGGTTTATGGACGACCATGGCCACATCGCTGCCCGGTGGCGACTGCTTGGGCATTTTGCAGCCGGTATCTGGGCGCTTGCCTGGCTGGGTGGGCTTCCTCCGATAGTGTTTTTCGGTATCACCCTTAACCTGCATTGGATCGGTAATTGCCTCGCGGTGGTTTATCTGGTCTGGCTGCTTAATCTTTACAATTTCATGGACGGAATCGATGGCATCGCGAGCGTTGAAGCGTTGTCCGCTTGTCTCAGCGCATGTTTGCTCTACGGGTTAAGTGGCGCGTCGACGCTTATCTGGGGACCATTGACGATGGCCGTGGCCGTAGTCGGTTTCCTGTACTGGAATTTCCCGCCAGCGCGAATATTCATGGGGGACGCAGGGAGCGGATTTCTGGGCATTGCCTTGGGTGTTTTGTCTTTGCAGGCCGCATGGGCTACTTCAGATTTATTCTGGGCCTGGCTGATTCTGTTAGGCGTGTTCATCGTTGACGCAACCTTTACGTTGATACGTCGGTTGCTTCGCGGCGACAAGGTCTATGAGGCTCATCGCAGCCATGCCTATCAATTCGCTTCACGCCAATATGGTAAGCATTTGCCTGTAACGCTCGCAGTCGGCGCCATCAATTTGTTTTGGTTACTGCCAATTGCTTACTGCGTAACTCAACTGGGCCTTGATGGTACCTGGGGAGTGGTTATCGCGTACGCCCCGCTGATTATTCTCGCCGCGAAATTTCATGCAGGTCAGCTCGAAGCGTCTGTATCGACTTGATGGCCTTCGGGTGTTCTGGAGGGGGGCCGACTGCGAGCGACCAAGTACAGTGATCGAGAAATGACAGTTTCAGGAGCGGGGCCTTTGCATAGAGTGCTCCGCTTCTCATTCAACTAATCCTTTAAGCCATCTCTGCGCTTGCCTCGGCGCCTGACGCCCTTACCTATAACCAAACTCATTACCGGACCCGCGCCCCACCCCAGCAGCAATGCCAACACAACATAGATTGCAATGGGTAATTGTGGAGTCGACCATCCGAGAAAGGTTAGTGCTGCAGGCTGATTATTTTCCAGAATGAATATGACCACCAGCGCAACTAGCAACACGATCAACGTCAGTGCGGTTACTCGCTTTGCGCTAGTCATCTACACCTCTTGCCGATAATCAAAGATCATTCTCTTCATCCTCATTCACCCGATCCCGCAGCTCTTTACCCGGCTTGAAATGCGGAACGAATTTACCGTCAAGACTAACGGACTGACCGGTTTTCGGATTGCGACCTACGCGCGGCGCGCGATAGTGCAGGGAGAAGCTGCCAAACCCACGGATCTCGATGCGATCACCGGTGGCCAGACATTGGGACATTTGCTCGAGCATGGTCTTGATAGCCAGCTCCACATCCTTCGATGAGAGCAGCCCTTGATGGGTGACAATTCGTTCGATCAACTCCGACTTCGTCATATTTTTCCCTTCTTTTTCAAGCAGCTAGGAAAAGCGCTTCAAAGGTTTTAGCATGCCCGGAAGAATTTGAACAGCCCGAGGTCTGACATATCTTTAGCGGTATTCAGCGTGAGCATTGATCGTGCCCTGGACCTGCTCATCTGCAGATAACCAGCATGGTGCGCGTCACGAAACCCGCGGGATTGAAGCCGAAAGGATATTCATCTTCGTCTTTGGCATCATCGGACCTCGTGACCACCTTGTAACCAGCCCCCTTGCACTCCTTGGCAGCGCGCTTGTGACACTTTTCCCACCCCGATCCTAACCCGGAACAATCGACCTCAATACCGCTGACCCCGCGCGCCGCGTGGGTCTTGGCATTAGTGGTACAACCCGCCAATGTCAGTAATGCTATTGCGACAATGAGCTTGTTCATTCTTTTCCCTATGCCGGGCGCCCTGCCCGACTGCCGTTCGCTACTGGCTAAAGACTAGCTGCAAATAAGCGATTGATCCGATTAAAGAAAGAGACAGCTTCGCGGGACTTTTGGTTTCATGGGCAGGCATTTGCGCGCCAGGCATCCTTGGTCGCATCAAATCGCAGGCACAAAAAAGGGCGACCGAAGTCGCCCTTTTTCTATGGTCTTACAGAACTTAGTTCTGTTTTTCCATTTGTGCACGCAACAGGTCGCCCAGAGTGGTAGGACCAGCAGCGATGTCAGCAGCAGGCTTGTCTTTCAAGCTCTGGATTGCTTCTTTCTCTTCAGCATCGTCTTTCGACTTGATGGAGAGCTGGATTACACGGCTCTTGCGGTCAACGCTGATGATCTTGGCTTCTACTTCCTGGCCTTCTTTCAGAACGTTGCGCGCGTCTTCAACGCGGTCACGGCTGATTTCGGAGGCTTTCAGAGTCGCTTCGATATCGTCGGCCAGAGTGATGATGGCGCCTTTAGCGTCAACTTCTTTCACGATGCCTTTAACGATTGCGCCTTTGTCGTTCTCTTGAACGTACTCGGAGAACGGATCGCTTTCCAGTTGCTTGATACCCAGGGAGATGCGCTCGCGCTCTGGGTCAACCGACAGGATAACGGTGTCCAGCTCGTCGCCCTTCTTGAAGCGGCGTACGGCTTCTTCGCCCACTTCGTTCCAGGAGATGTCGGACAGGTGAACCAGACCGTCGATGCCGCCGTCCAGACCAATGAAGATACCGAAATCGGTGATCGACTTGATGGTGCCGGAGATTTTATCGCCCTTGTTGAACTGGCCAGAGAAATCTTCCCATGGGTTGGATTTGCACTGTTTGATGCCGAGGGAGATACGACGACGCTCTTCGTCGATGTCCAGAACCATAACTTCCACTTCGTCGCCGACTTGTACGACTTTCGAAGGGTGGATGTTCTTGTTGGTCCAGTCCATTTCGGAAACGTGTACCAGACCTTCAACGCCTTCTTCCAGCTCAGCGAAGCAGCCGTAGTCGGTCAGGTTGGTTACACGAGCGGTAACGCGAGTGCTTTCTGGGTAACGGGCTTTGATAGCAACCCATGGATCTTCGCCCAGTTGCTTCAGGCCCAGGGAAACACGATTGCGTTCGCGATCGTACTTCAGAACCTTGACATCGATCTCGTCGCCAACGTTGACGATTTCGGAAGGATGCTTGATACGCTTCCAAGCCATGTCGGTAATGTGCAGCAGGCCATCGACGCCACCCAGATCGACGAATGCGCCGTAATCGGTGAGGTTCTTGACGATACCTTTGACTTGTTGACCTTCCTGCAGGGATTCCAGCAGAGCTTCACGCTCGGCGGAGTTCTCGGCTTCGAGGACGCTGCGACGGGAAACGACAACGTTGTTGCGTTTCTGGTCGAGTTTGATGACCTTGAATTCCAGCTCTTTGCCTTCCAGGTGCGTAGTATCGCGCACAGGACGGACGTCAACCAGGGAACCTGGCAGGAACGCACGGATGCCGTTAACGTCGACAGTGAAGCCGCCTTTAACCTTACCGTTGATAACGCCCTTGACCACTTCCTCGGCTGCGAAGGCAGCTTCCAGAACAATCCAGCATTCAGCGCGCTTGGCTTTTTCACGGGACAGCTTGGTTTCACCAAAGCCGTCTTCAACCGAATCCAGCGCTACGTGAACTTCGTCACCAACGTTGATGTTCAGCTCGCCAGCGTCGTTGTAGAACTGCTCAAGCGGGATGAGTGCTTCAGACTTCAGGCCAGCGTGAACGGTTACCCAGCGAGCTTGGTAATCGATATCAACGATAACACCGGTGATGATGGAGCCTGCCTGAAGGTTCAGGGTTTTTAGGCTTTCTTCAAAGAGTTCCGCAAAGCTTTCGCTCATTTTAATTCCTGTTGATGAGGGCGAAGAATACGCCCATCTCCACATCCCAGACGATGTGGGTTAGTTTCAATTAAAAGAAGCGCCGCAGGACTATGACTGGTCCCCTGCGAAGCTTCTTGGTCACCCGGCGATATCGCGAATGGCGATCTCGCTCATGATGCGTTCCAGCACCTGGTCGATGGATAATTCCGTGGAATCCAGCTGGATGGCGTCAGCCGCCGGCTTGAGCGGGGCTACCGCTCGCTGGGTGTCGCGCTCGTCGCGGACACGTATCTCATCTAGCAGACTCGACAGACTAACACCATCGACTTTGCCCTTCAACTGCAAGTATCGACGGCGCGCACGCTCCTCGGCACTGGCAGTCAGGAATATCTTCAGCGGCGCGTCGGGAAAAACCACCGTGCCCATGTCGCGACCATCGGCCACCAGGCCCGGTGCTTCCTGAAACGCCCGCTGACGCTGCAGCAGAGCGTCGCGCACGGCCGGCAAGGCGGCCACTTGCGAGGCCCACGCGCCCACTTGTTCGTTGCGCAGATCATCGGTGACATCGTCACCTTCGAGAATGATTCGCTGCGGATGACCTTCGGTCGCCCCGACGAACTGCACGTCCAGATGAGCCGCGAGCAGTTTCAGCGATTCTTCATTGGTCAGGTCCACGCCGTGGTTGCGCGCGGCAAATGCCAGCAGACGGTACAACGCACCGGAATCCAGCAGGCACCAGCCCAGGCGCTTGGCCAGAATCCCGGCGATAGTGCCTTTGCCCGACCCGCTCGGGCCGTCGATGGTGATGACCGGTGGCTTTATATTCACGACTGAGCCTCTTGTGCAACACGAATGCCGACCTGAGCGCACAACGCCAGGAAGTTCGGGAACGAGGTCGCGACGTTGGCGCAATCATGGATGCGGATCGGTGCAGTGGCGCGCAGGGAAGCAACGCTGAAGGCCATGGCAATCCGGTGATCGCCGTGACCGTGCACTTCGCCGCCGCCGATCAGGCCGCCGTCGATGATGATGCCGTCCGGGGTCGGCTCGCATTTGACGCCCAGCGCCAGCAAGCCATCGGCCATGACCTGGATTCGGTCCGACTCCTTGACTCGCAGCTCTTCTGCACCGCGCAGGATGGTGCGCCCTTCGGCACACGCCGCCGCCACGAACAGCACCGGGAATTCGTCGATGGCCAGGGGCACCAGCGCTTCGGGAATCTCGATACCTTTGAGTTTAGCCGCGCGTACGCGCAGGTCCGCTACCGGCTCGCCGCCGACTTCACGCTGGTTTTCCAGAGTGATGTCAGCCCCCATCAGGCGCAGGATGTCGATGACGCCGGTACGGGTCGGGTTGATGCCGACGTGCTCGAGCACCAGCTCGGAACCTTCGGCGATCGATGCCGCCACCAGGAAGAACGCCGAGGACGAAATATCGCCCGGCACTTCAATGTGGGTCGCGGTCAACTTGTGCCCGGACTCGACCGACGCCGTTGCGCCGTTGACGGTGACCGGGTAGCCGAAGCCGCGCAGCATGCGCTCGGTGTGGTCGCGGGTTGGCGCAGGCTCGGTGACGGTGGTCTTGCCTTCGGCGTACAGCCCCGCCAGCAGCAGGCAGGATTTAACCTGGGCGCTGGCCATCGGCATGGTGTAGGTCAAGCCTTTGAGCTTGTTGCCACCACGGATGATCATCGGCGGACGACCTTCTGCAGCGGTCTCGATCACGGCGCCCATTTCACGCAGCGGATTGGCCACGCGGTTCATCGGACGCTTGGACAGCGAGGCGTCACCGGTCAAGGTGCTGTCGAAGTTCTGCGCAGCCAACAGGCCGGACAGCAGACGCATCGAGGTGCCGGAGTTGCCCAGATAGATCGGGCCCGGTGCAGGCTTCAGGCCATGCAGGCCGACGCCGTGGATGGTCACGCGCCCATGGTGCGGACCTTCGATCACGACACCCATGTCGCGGAAGGCCTGCAAGGTCGCCAGAGCGTCTTCGCCCTCGAGAAAGCCTTCGACTTCGGTGACGCCCTCGGCGAGGGAGCCGAGCATGATCGAACGGTGGGAAATCGATTTATCGCCCGGTACACGAATCCGCCCAGTCAGGCGGCCACCAGGTTGTGCCAGGAAAATCAGGTCGTTGGAGTTCATAGCGTCCACATAAGCCCGGCGGGCCAGGATTTTACTGAAATGTTCGCGGGCAACCCGGGCGCGAGTGAATACGCCCAACAATTGGTGCCCATCCCCTGCATCGACCGCGTCGCGCAAGGCGTCGAGGTCGCTGCGAAATGTATCGAGTGTGCGCAGGACAGCTTCGCGGTTGGCGAGGAAGATGTCGTGCCACATGACCGGGTCGCTTCCCGCGATTCTTGTGAAATCGCGGAAACCGCCGGCAGCGTAACGGAAGATCTCAAGGTTTTCATTGCGCTTGGCCAATGAATCGACCAAACCGAACGCCAGCAAGTGCGGTAAATGGCTGGTCGCCGCCAACACTTCATCGTGGCGCTCGACCTGCATGTGCTCGACATCGGCGCCCAGTTCACGCCACAAACGGTCGACCACTGCCAAGGCTGCCGGATCGGTTTGATCCAGCGGTGTCAAAATCACTTTATGACGACGAAACAGTTCGGCATTGGAGGCTTCCACCCCGCTCTGCTCCGAGCCGGCAATCGGATGGCCCGGCACGAAACGCGCCGGCATGCCGCCAAACGCTTCGGTCGCGGCGCGCACGACATTGCCTTTGGCGCTGCCGACGTCGGTCAGAATCGCTTGGCCAAGGTCCATGCCGGCCAGGCGGCCGAGCATTTTTTCCATGGCCAGGATCGGCACGGCCAGCTGAATCACGTCGGCGCCCTGACAAGCGACGGCGAGGTCTTCTTCGCAGCGATCAACCACACCCAATTCAACCGCGAGCTTGCGCGACTGCGGATCGAGATCGACACCGACGACTTCGCGACACAGGCCGCTTTCACGCAAACCCTTGGCAAACGAACCGCCAATCAGCCCCAGACCGACCACCACCAGGCGACCGATCATAGGTTCAGCAGATTGCAGAGCAGTGACATCAACCACGAGCCAGAACCTTGGTCAGCGCCTCAAGGAAGCGGCTGTTTTCCGCCGGCAGGCCGATGGTGATGCGCAAGTGGTTCGGCATGCCGTAGTTGGCCACTGGACGCACAATCACGCCTTCACGCAGCAACCCTTGGAAAACCGGGGCCGCCACACGACCCAGATCGACGCAGATGAAGTTGCCCTTGGACGGAATCCAGCTCAGCCCCAGCTCGCGGAAACCCGCTTCAAGCTGCTGCATGCCGGCTTCGTTCAGGCGGCGGCTTTCAGCCAGGTAGTCGGCATCTTGCAACGCAGCGCAGGCAGCGGCCAGGGCCAGGCTGTTAACGTTGAACGGCTGGCGCACGCGGTTCAGCACATCGGCAACCACTGCGGTGGACAAGCCATAACCGACCCGCAGCGCCGCCAGGCCGTAGGCCTTGGAGAAGGTGCGCGAGACCAGCAAATTCGGGTAGGCCGCCAGGTAGTCGAGACCATCCGGCAGGTCGCTGCCTTCGGCGTATTCGATGTAGGCCTCGTCCAGCACCACCAGCACGTGTTCCGGAACGTCCTGCAGGAACTCGTCCAGCGCTTCGGCGCCAAACCAGGTTCCGGTCGGGTTGTTCGGGTTGGCGATGAAGACCACGCGGGTATCGGCGTCGATGGCAGCCAGCATGGCCGACAGATCATGACCCCAGTCTTTGGCCGGAATCACTTTGGCGGTAGCGCCGACGGCTTGCGTGACGATCGGATAGACCGCAAACGCATGCTCGCTGAACACCGCGTTCAGACCCGGTGCCAAATAAGCGCGAGCGACCAGTTCCAGAATGTCGTTGGAGCCATTACCCAGCGTCACCTGATTCAGCTCGACGCGACAGTGGTCGGCCAGCAGGGTCTTGAGCGCAAAACCGTTGCCATCCGGATAACGGGTCAGCTCGGCCAGCTCTTCACGAATCGCCGCCAGCGCCTTCGGACTGGCGCCCAACGGGTTTTCGTTGCTCGCCAGCTTGACGATGCTGGCCGGATCGATATTCAGCTCGCGCGCCAGTTCGTCCACAGGTTTGCCCGGAACGTAAGGCGAGAGTTGTTGCACGCCTGGCTGTGCCAGAGCGAGGAAGTTGCCACTCATTTGCTACCCCTTAGAGAACGGCTTTCGGGTAGGAACCCAACACTTTAAGTGCCACTGCTTCCTGACTGATTTTTTCCAGCACACCTTTTACCAGTGGATCGCGGTGGTGGCCGACGAAGTCGATAAAGAACACGTAGGTCCATTTACCGCTGCGCGAAGGACGCGTCTCGATTCGCGTCAGGTCGATGCCATTGTCGTGGAACGGCACCAGCAACTCGTGAAGCGCGCCGGGTTTGTTGCTCATCGACACAATGATCGAGGTCTTGTCGTCGCCGGTCGGCGGCACTTCCTGGCTGCCGATCATCAGGAATCGCGTGGAGTTGTCCGGGCGATCCTCGATTTTCTCGGCCAGACGGGTCAGCCCGTACAAGCCTGCAGCCATGTCGCCGGCAATGGCCGCCGAGTTCCACTCACCTTTGACCCGCTTCGCCGCTTCGGCATTGCTCGAAACCGCCACGCGCTCGACATTCGGGTAGTGTGCATCCAGCCACTTGCGGCACTGGGCCAGCGACTGGGCGTGGGAATAGATGCGGCTGATGCTGTCGGTCTTGGTGTTTTCACCGACCAGCAAGTGGTGGTGAATCCGCAACTCGACTTCGCCACAGATGACCATGTCGTGTTCGAGGAAGCTGTCGAGGGTGTGGTTGACCGCACCCTCGGTGGAGTTTTCCACCGGGACTACGCCAAAGTTTACCGCACCGGCCGCCACCTCGCGGAACACCTCGTCGATCGCCGCCATCGGCTTGCTGATAACGGCATGACCGAAGTGCTTCATGGCCGCGGCTTGAGTGAAGGTGCCTTCAGGACCGAGGTAAGCCACTTTCAGCGGTTGCTCGAGAGCCAGGCACGAGGACATGATTTCGCGGAACAACCGCGCCATCTCTTCGTTGCCCAGCGGACCCTGATTGCGCTCCATCACACGCTTGAGCACCTGAGCTTCACGCTCAGGACGATAGAACACCGGCACTTCGCCTTCGGCCAGCGAGGCCATCTTTACTCGCGCAACTTCCTGGGCGCAACGTGCGCGCTCACTGATCAGCTCCAGGACTTTTTCGTCCAGGGCATCAATGCGCAGGCGCAGTGCCTTGAGTTCTTGCTCAGACATTAGCCGTGTTCCTTCTCGAACTCTGCCATGTACGAAACCAGTGCGTTGACCGCAACGATGTCGACGGCGTTATAGATGGAGGCGCGCATGCCGCCCACGGAACGGTGACCCTTGAGGTTCAGCAGGCCACGCTCGTCGGCACCGGCCAGGAATGGCTTGTCGAGACGATCGTCAGCCAGACGGAACGGTACGTTCATCCACGAGCGGTCGGACTTGTTGATCGGGTTGCTGTAGAGGCCGCTGGCATCGATGAAGTCGTACAGCGTGCGCTGTTTCACTTCGTTGAGCTTGCCGATGGCTTCGACACCACCCTGCTCTTTCAGCCACTCGAACACCAGGCCGGACAGGTACCAGGCCAGGGTTGGCGGGGTGTTGTACATCGAGCCGTTATCGGCCGCGACCTTGTAGTTGAGCATGGTCGGGCACAGGGAGCGGGCATGCCCCAGCAGGTCTTCGCGAACGATGTTCACAACGATGCCGCTCGGGCCGATGTTTTTCTGGGCGCCGGCGTAGATCATGCCGAAGCGCGAAACATCGATCGGACGCGAGAGGATGTCCGAGGACATGTCGGCGACCAACGGAACGTCACCGGTTTCCGGGACCCAGTTGAATTCCAGACCACCAATGGTTTCGTTCGGTGCGTAGTGAACGTAGGCCGCGTCTTTCGACAGCTTCCATTCGTTCTGACCGGGGATAGCGAAATAGTCGTAAGGCTTGGCGGTGGCGGCGACGTTGACGTTACCGTAGCGCGAAGCTTCTTCGATGGCTTTCTGCGACCAGATACCGGTATCGATATAGTCGGCAGTGCCGCTTTCCGGCAACAGGTTCAGAGGGATCTGAGCGAATTGCTGGCTGGCGCCGCCTTGCAGGAACAGAACTTTATAGTTCGAGGGGATATTCAGCAGATCACGCAGATCCTGTTCGGCCTTGGTCGCAATGGACACGAACTCATCGCTGCGATGGCTCATTTCCATGACCGAGAGGCCCTTGCCGTGCCAATCAAGGAGTTCACCCTGGGCGCGCTGCAGGACAGCTTCGGGAAGTGCCGCAGGACCGGCACAGAAGTTATAGGCTCTCTTGCTCACATCCAATCTCGCTCTGATTTGGTGGTATCAATCGCATTATCAGTCGACACGGGGCCCTGCTGAAACATTTGTGGGAGCGAGCCTGCTCGCGATTGCATCAGCGCGGTGCTTCAGACATACCGCGTCGCCTGCATCGCGAGCAGGCTCGCTCCCACATGGGATCCCCATAGGTATCGATATTTCATAATGTACAAACAACAAGGGGGCGAATTTTCATCCGCCCCCTGTTTGTCCGCTTACTCTTGCGGTTCTTCGTCAGCGGCGGCGTCGAGCTGCTGGTCTTCAACAACGTCGTCGATCACCACTTCACCGTCGAACACTGCGCCCTCTTCACCTTCCAGCTCTTCGCCTTCGACTTCCGACGGCTCCTGAACCCGCTCCAGGCCTACCAGCGTTTCATCGCTGGCCAGCTTGATCAGGGTCACGCCCTGGGTGTTACGACCCAGGCTGGAGACTTCGTCGACACGGGTACGAACCAAAGTACCCTGGTCGGAAATCAGCATGATTTCCTCGCCATCGAGCACTTGAACCGCGCCGACCAGACGGCCGTTACGGTCGTTGCTGACCATGGCGATAACGCCCTGACCGCCACGCTTGTACTCAGGGAACTCGGTGATCGCCGTGCGCTTGCCGAAACCACGGGCTGAAGCGGTGAGGATCTGGCTGCCTTCTTCCGGGATCAGCATGGAAATCAGCTTCTGGCCTTCCGGCAGACGCATGCCGCGGACACCGCGAGCGGTACGGCCCATGGCGCGAACGTCGGTTTCCTTGAAGCGAGTGACCTTGCCGCCGTCGGAGAACAGCATGACTTCGCGATCGCCATCGGTAATGGCGGCAGAGATCAGTACGTCACCTTCATCCAGCTCCAGCGCGATCAAGCCGACGCTGCGTTGACGACTGAAGGATTCCAGCGGGGTCTTCTTCACGGTGCCTTTGGCGGTAGCCATGAAGATGAAGTGACCTTCGGTGTACTCCTCGACCGGCAGCATGGTGGTGATGTATTCATCACTGTCCAGCGGCAGCAGGTTGACCAACGGACGACCACGGGCAGCGCGGGACGCTTCCGGAATTTCGTAGGTTTTCAGCCAGTACACCTTGCCTTTGCTGGAGAACAGCAACAGCGTGGTGTGGCTGTTGGCGACCAGCAGGTGAGCGATGTAGTCCTCATCCTTGACGCCGGTAGCCGATTTGCCTTTACCGCCACGACGCTGGGCCTGGTACGCAGCCAATGGCTGGGTCTTGGCGTAGCCACCGTGGGAAATGGTCACGACGCGCTCTTCTTCCGGGATCATGTCACCCAGCGTCAGGTCGAGACGGGCATCGAGAATCTCGGTGCGACGCACGTCGCCGTATTCGGCGCGGATCACTTCCAGCTCTTCGCGGATCACTTCCATCAAGCGCGTGGCGCTGCTGAGGATGCGGATCAGCTCGCCGATCTGGTTGAGGATCTCTTGATACTCGGCCAGCAGCTTTTCGTGTTCCAGACCGGTCAGACGGTGCAGACGCAGTTCCAGAATGGCTTGCGCCTGTTCCGGCGACAGGAAGTACTTGCCTTCGCGCAGACCGTATTGCGGGTCCAGTGTCTCTGGACGGCACGAGTCAGCGCCGGCGCGTTCAACCATCGCGACCACGGCGGAAGATTCCCACGCGGTCTTGATCAGCGCTTCCTTGGCTTCCGACGGCGTCGGCGAGGCCTTGATCAGGGCGATGACCGGGTCGATGTTCGACAGGGCAACCGCTTGACCTTCCAGAATGTGGCCACGTTCGCGGGCTTTACGCAGCTCGAACACGGTACGACGGGTAACGACTTCGCGACGGTGACGAACGAAGGCTTCCAGCAGGTCCTTTAGGTTCAGGATCCGCGGACGGCCATCGATCAGCGCGACGATGTTGATACCGAACACCGCTTGCAGCTGGGTCTGGGCGTAGAGGTTGTTGAGGATCACCTCAGGCACTTCGCCACGACGCAGTTCGATGACGACGCGCATACCGTCCTTGTCGGACTCGTCGCGCAGTTCGGTGATGCCTTCGAGTTTCTTCTCTTTTACCAGCTCGGCGATCTTCTCGATCAGACGGGCCTTGTTCAGCTGGTAAGGGAGTTCGGTGATGACGATCTGCTGACGCCCACCGACCTTGTCGATGTCTTCGATCATCGAGCGGGCGCGCATGTAAATGCGGCCGCGACCGGTGCGGTAGGCTTCGATGATACCGGCGCGACCGTTGATGATCGCGGCGGTCGGGAAGTCCGGACCGGGGATGTATTGCATCAGCTCATCGATGGTCAACTCGGGGTTGTCGATGAGTGCCAGGCAACCGTCGATGACTTCACCGAGGTTGTGCGGCGGAATGTTGGTCGCCATGCCCACGGCGATACCGCTGGAGCCGTTGACCAGCAGGTTGGGAATACGGGTCGGCATGACCGCCGGGATCATTTCGGTGCCGTCGTAGTTCGGCACCCAGTCCACGGTTTCTTTATGCAGGTCGGCCAGCAGCTCGTGCGCCAGCTTGGTCATGCGCACTTCGGTGTATCGCATGGCCGCGGCGTTGTCGCCGTCCACCGAACCGAAGTTGCCTTGACCGTCTACCAGCAGGTAGCGCAGCGAGAATGGCTGCGCCATCCGAACGATGGTGTCGTACACCGCGGTATCACCGTGCGGGTGATACTTACCGATCACGTCACCGACAACACGGGCAGATTTCTTGTACGGCTTGTTGAAGTCGTTGCCCAGCTCGCTCATCGCGAACAGCACACGCCGGTGCACGGGCTTCAAGCCATCGCGCGCATCCGGCAGTGCCCGCCCGACAATTACGCTCATCGCGTAGTCGAGGTAGGACTGCTTCAGCTCGTCTTCGATATTGACCGGGAGGATTTCTTTGGCCAGTTCGCCCATGAGAAGCCTGATTCCTTTTTCTGGTGAAACTTCGTCACATCCATATGGGACGAACGAAGCTCGCCGATGCAGGCTAAGTGCCAATGCACCGACTTACGACAAATCAACGAGTTATGCCATGGATCTGCGCAGTAAAGGCAGCCATATCGGGCTACCTTGGAAACCGCCGGATGTTATCACAAGAGCCGCCACGCACCTATCCCCCAGATGCGCATGGAGTGTAGTTAGTTGACTGATGGCAGGCTTAACGGGGACGAGAGGGGCTTAGAGCCGCTCCGAATGCAGAATTGGCAGCTGAATTACCGATGTTTATTGACTTTGAGGGCCTCATCGCCAGCAGGCTGGCTCCCACTTGATCGGTGTCGATCACAAAACCTGTGGGAGCCAGCCTGCTGGCGATGGCGATTCACAAGGCGCCGGACGTCCTCAATGCAGACGCTTGCGGCACATCAACTGCGCCATCTTCGCCGTGTCCGGACGTTCGACGATGCCTTTTTCCGTAACGATCGCATCGATCAAGTCCGCAGGCGTCACATCGAACACCGGATTGAACGCATCCACATCCGCCCCGACCCGCTTGCCGCCGACTTCCAGCAACTCGCGGCCGTCACGCTCTTCAATCGGAATGTCGTCGCCACTGGCCAGGTTCATGTCGATGGTCGAACTGGGCGCCACCACCATGAAGCGCACGCCGTGGTGCATGGCGTTCACCGCCAGTTGATAAGTACCGATCTTGTTGGCCACATCACCATTGGCGGTGATCCGGTCGGCGCCGACGATGACCCAGGTAATGCCTTTGGTCTTCATGATATGGGCGGCGGCGGAGTCGGCATTGAGGGTCACGGGAATGCCTTCGTTGGCCAGTTCCCACGCCGTCAGGCGCGAACCTTGCAGCCACGGACGGGTTTCATCGGCATACACGCGCTCGACCATGCCTTCGATGAACGCCCCGCGAATGACGCCCAGCGCCGTACCGAAACCGCCGGTGGCCAGCGCGCCGGTGTTGCAGTGGGTCAGGATCGCCTGCGCGTTGCCCTGATGCTTGCGGATCAGGTCCACACCCAGTTGTGCCATCGTCAGGTTGGCTTCGCGATCACTTTCGTGAATGGCAATGGCCTCCGCTTCCAGCGCCGCCAGAGGGTCGGCATCGCCCTTGAGGCGATCCAGGCGGTCACGCATGCGACTCAAGGCCCAGAACAGATTCACTGCCGTTGGCCGGGAATCGGCCAGCAACGCATAATCCTCTTCCCACGCGGCCTGCCAGTCACCGCCCTCGGCAATACGGGCGCGGGCTGCCAGCACCATGGCATACGCAGCACTGATGCCAATCGCCGGCGCGCCGCGCACCACCATCGAACGAATGGCCTCGGCCACGCCAGCAGCGCTGGCGTAGGCAATCCAGGTTTCCTCGAACGGCAAAACACGCTGATCCAGCAGGTACAGGGCGCCATCACGCCAATCGATGGCCTTCACCTTCTCCGCAGCCAACAGTCGATCGCGCATCCCACACCCCGTACTCAGTAACAAAGCGGCCGATTATAGCGATCCCCCCGCGAAGACGCTCGGGTATACTTCGCCATCCTTTACAAAAGCACTGGAACCGACTCTCGATGCCGAACACTGCAGCTGCGCTCGACCTGTTATTGCTGCCGACCTGGCTGGTACCCGTCGAACCCGCTGGCGTTGTCCTCAAAGAGCACGGCCTGGGCATCCGCGACGGGCGCATTGCCTTTATCGGCCCGCGCGCGGCTGCGCTGAAACTGGGCGCAACCGAAGTCCGCGAACTGCCGGACATGCTGCTCAGCCCCGGCCTGATCAATGCTCACGGGCACGCGGCGATGACACTGTTCCGCGGCCTGGCAGACGATCTGCCGCTGATGACCTGGCTGGAAAACCACATCTGGCCCGCCGAAGCCAAGTGGGTCGATGAAGCCTTTGTACGCGACGGCACCGACCTTGCCATCGCCGAACAGATCAAAGGTGGCATCACTTGCTTCTCTGACATGTATTTCTTCCCGAAGGTTGCCAGCGAACGTGTGCATAACAGTGGCATACGCGCGCAAATCGCGATTCCGATCCTCGATTTCCCGATCCCGGGCGCCAGCACGGCGGACGAAGCCATTCGTCAGGGCGTCGAACTGTTCAACGATCTCAAGCACCACGAGCGCATCAAAGTCACCTTCGGCCCCCACGCGCCTTACACCGTGGGCGACGAAAACCTGGAGAAAATCCGGGTGATCGCCGAAGAGCTGGACGCGTCGATTCACATGCACGTCCACGAAACAGCCTTCGAAGTGCAGCAGGCGGTCGAGCAGCACGGCGAACGCCCGTTGGCCCGACTTGCGCGCCTGGGCCTGTTGGGCCCGCGCTTCCAGGCGGTTCACATGACTCAGATCAGCGATGAAGACCTGGTGATGCTAGTAGAAAGCAACACCAATGTGATTCATTGCCCGGAGTCGAACCTGAAGCTGGCCAGCGGTTTCTGCCCCGTGGAGCGTTTGTGGCAGGCGGGCGTCAACGTGGCCGTCGGCACCGACGGCGCGGCCAGCAACAATGACCTCGACCTGCTCGGCGAAACCCGCACCGCCGCATTGCTCGCCAAGGCCGTCGCCGGCTCGGCCACCGCGCTGGACGCCCATCGCGCCCTGCGCATGGCCACGCTCAATGGCGCCCGGGCGCTGGGGATCGAGGCGGAGGTCGGCTCGCTGGAAATCGGCAAAGTCGCGGACATGGTCGCGTTCGACCTTTCCGGCCTGGCGCAGCAACCGGTCTACGACCCGGTTTCGCAGCTTATATACGCCACCGGTCGCGACTGTGTGAAACACCTTTGGGTGGGAGGCAAGCAACTGCTCGACGACCGTCGCCTGACCCGTCTGGATGAAGAACAGCTTTGCGCCACCGCCAAGGCCTGGGGCCAGCGCATCAGCGGCCACACCGAATCGTAAGTACCCCGGAGCCAACCGCCGGGGCAACAGAATTTTTCAAGTTTTAGAGGATGAACCATGAGTAACGTCGACTACGCCGAAATCGCCAAATTCGAAGCCCTGGCCCATCGTTGGTGGGACCGCGAGAGCGAATTCAAACCGCTGCACGATATCAACCCGTTGCGGGTCAACTGGATTGACGAACGCGTCAACCTGGCCGGCAAGAAAGTCCTCGACGTCGGTTGCGGCGGCGGCATCCTCAGCGAAGCCATGGCGCAACGCGGCGCGACCGTGATGGGCATCGACATGGGCGAAGCGCCGCTGGCCGTCGCTCAATTGCATCAGCTGGAATCCGGCGTAAGCGTCGAATACCGCCAGATCACCGCCGAAGCCCTGGCAGAAGAAATGCCCGAGCAATTCGACGTGGTCACTTGCCTGGAAATGCTCGAGCACGTGCCGGACCCATCATCCGTGATCCGCGCCTGCTTCAAAATGGTCAAGCCGGGCGGCCAGGTGTTCTTTTCCACCATCAACCGCAACCCGAAGGCGTACCTGTTCGCCATCGTTGGTGCCGAATACATCATGAAGCTGCTGCCGCGCGGCACGCACGACTTCAAGAAATTCATCCGACCTTCCGAGCTCGGCGCCTGGAGCCGCATGGCCGGCCTGACCGTCAAGGACATCATCGGCCTGACCTACAACCCGCTGACCAAGCACTACAAACTGGCCTCCGACGTGGACGTCAACTACATGATCCAGACCCTGCGCGAGGAGTAAGCCGATGCGTATCAGAGCAGTCCTTTTCGACATGGACGGCACGCTGCTCGACACCGCGCCGGACTTCATTGCGATCTGTCAGGCGATGCGTGCCGACCGCGGTTTGCCGCCGGTAAATGACAAGCACATCCGAGACGAGATCTCCGGCGGCGCCAAGGCGATGGTTGCCGTGACGTTTTCGATGGACCCGGAATCTCCGGGCTTCGAAGAACTTCGTTTGGAATTCCTCGAGCGTTACCTCGCGGGTTGCGCCGTTCACAGCAAGCTGTTCGACGGCATGGCCGAAGTCCTGGCCGACATCGAGAAAGCCAACCTGATCTGGGGCGTGGTCACCAACAAACCTCTGCGGTTTGCCGAGCCGATCATGCAGCAACTGGGGCTGGCCGAGCGTTCGGCGCTGTTGATCTGCCCGGATCACGTGAAGAACAGCAAACCGGACCCGGAGCCTTTGATCCTGGCGTGCAAGATGCTCGACCTCGATCCGGCCAGCGTGCTGTTCGTGGGTGATGACCTGCGTGATATCGAGTCTGGCCGCGATGCCGGCACCCGGACGGCCGCCGTGACCTATGGCTACATTCATCCGGACGATAACCCGCGGCATTGGGGGGCGGATGTGGTGGTTGATCATCCGCTGGAGTTGCGCAAAGTGCTGGATAGCGCACTCTGCAGCTGCTGAGCCGAATCGCTTTTTGTGGCGAGGGAGCTTGCTCCCGCTGGGTCGCGCAGCGGCCCCCAAATTCGTGAATCAGTCGCACCAAGCTGACTGAATCACGACTGCTTCGCAGCCGAGCGGGAGCAAGCTCCCTCGCCACAAGTGCGATGCCTGACTACTGAATTGTTGTGAGGGTTTTTATGTTTGATTATTCCGCCCGCCCTGAATTGCTCAAGGACCGGGTCATTCTGGTCACCGGCGCTGGTCGCGGCATCGGCGCTGCCGCTGCGAAAACCTATGCTGCCCACGGCGCCACCGTACTGCTGCTGGGCAAGACCGAAGCCAACCTGACTCAGGTCTATGACGAAATCGAGGCTGCCGGCCACCCACAACCGGCCGTGATTCCGTTCAACCTGGAAACCGCCCTGCCCCATCAATACGATGAACTGGCGGCGATGATCGAAACCGAGTTCGGCCACCTCGACGGCTTACTGCACAACGCATCGATCATTGGTCCACGTACGCCGATCGAACAACTGTCCGGCGAAAACTTCATGCGTGTCATGCAAGTCAACGTCAACGCCATGTTCATGCTCACCAGCACGTTGTTGCCGCTGCTGAAGCTGTCTCAGGACGCTTCGGTGGTGTTCACTTCCAGCAGCGTCGGCCGCAAAGGCCGTGCGTATTGGGGCGCTTACGGTGTCTCCAAGTTTGCCACCGAAGGTCTGATGCAAACCCTGGCCGACGAAGTCGATACCGTGGCCCCGGTGCGCTCGAACAGCATCAACCCCGGCGCCACCCGCACCAGCATGCGCGCCCAGGCTTACCCCGGTGAAAACCCGCTGAATAACCCGACTCCCGAAGAGATCATGCCGGTCTATCTCTACCTGATGGGCCCGGACAGCACCGGCATCAACGGCCAGGCGTTCAACGCTCAGTAACGCCGTGCGTCGCTTTTGTGCCGTGGCGAATTTCCGTCACGGCACCTGACGAGCGTCATAACTGCGGTTTATTCCAGTCAAACAAATGTCACAAAATCAGCCGAACACCGCCGGCACGCCTCCCAAGATATTGATTTACAAGCCTTTTAATCCAACTGAACCGAATGGCACGACTTTCGCTCTATATCTGCTCAGACACGCCGTGTGAAAGCAGACGGGCCGACGCTCGCGTCGATAGGTTACTAATCTTCGACAAAGCAGATTAGACTTGCTCCAAATGTCCTACGGGACTGATGGACCAGTATGACGCGCAGCCCAAAGCCGCTCTCACCCAGCCTGTAAGACAGCCTTACTGCTTAGGGGCGCACGCCATATGAAATCACCTTCCCAGACCAACGCAATTGACTTCGATAGCGCCAAATTGCAACGCCTGGGCTTTGGTCAACAGCCCCCGCTTCTGAAGAGGCCGGTCAGTCTTGCGCAAGTGCGCCAGCAACTGAGCCTGCAACTGCAAACCAGTCTTGAACCACAACGCATTCTCGGGCTCTTCTACCGTGAAATTCACCGACTCGTGCCGCTCGACGCCTTGAGCTACCAGCACAAGGCCAGCGACTTGCGCCTGGAGTTCGGTCTGCGCGGTCACCACTCGATCAGCTACACCCTCAGCCATGAAGGCGAGCACCTGGGCGAACTGGTTTTCCGCCGCAATCAGCGTTTCAGCGAGGAGGAACAGGGCAACCTCGAGTCGCTGCTGTCCGCATTGCTGTACCCGATGCGCAATGCCCTGCTCTACCGCGCCGCCACCCAAAGTGCCCTGCGCGACCCCCTCACGGATACCGGCAACCGCATTGCCATGGACCAGACGCTACAACGGGAAATCGACATGTCGCGTCGGCATCTGCAACCCTTGTCGCTGCTGATGCTGGACATCGACCACTTCAAACAGATCAACGATACCCACGGCCACAGCGCCGGCGACGATGTACTCAAAGCCGTTGCGGCCTCGATCAAAAGCCAGTTGCGCAACGTCGACATGGTGTTTCGCTTTGGTGGCGAAGAGTTCCTGATTCTGCTGTCCAACACCGGCCGCGAGGCGGCGGCCCTGGTTGGCGAGCGGCTGCGGTTTGCCGCGCAGGCCAAGGATTATATGGCCGATGGCAAGCGGATCGAGCTGACCGTCAGCCTCGGCTGTTCGACCCTGCTGCCCGGCGAGTCAGCCGAAAGTCTGTTGCGACGGGCCGACAGTGCGCTGTATGTGGCCAAGCGTGAAGGACGCAACCGATTGGCGATGGCGGGCTGAAGACTCGCCGGCGGGCTCGCAACCGTAGCGGCCCGCATCGACAGGTATCAGCGCGCAGCGCCACGCAACTCCCCGACCATCCCTTGCAACCTGGCGGGCTCTGCCACCTCGACCGCCACCGCCGGCCCCGCCACCAGGGTCACCCGCGACCACAACCGACGGAACACGCCTTTGTCGGGATCGCGACTGAAGAAACTCCCCCACAGCCCCTGCAATGCCAACGGAATCACTGGCACCGGCGTCTCTTCGAGAATCCGCGTCAGCCCGCCCTTGAATTCGTTGATCTCGCCATCGGCGGTCAATTTGCCTTCAGGGAAGATGCACACCAGTTCACCGTCCTTCAGGTATTGAGCGATGCGCGTGAAGGCCTTTTCGTAAATCTGAATGTCTTCCTGACGCCCCGCAATCGGAATCGTCCCGGCCGTGCGAAAGATGAAGTTCAGTACCGGCAGGTTGTAGATCTTGTAGTACATCACAAAGCGAATCGGCCGACGCACCGCGCCGCCAATCAACAATGCATCGACGAAGGACACGTGATTGCACACCAGCAGCGCCGCGCCTTCATCCGGAATTGCCTCCAGATTGCGATGCTCCACGCGGTACATGGAGTGGCTGAGCAGCCAGATCATGAAGCGCATGCTGAACTCGGGGACGATTTTGAAGATGTAGGCGTTGACGCCGATGTTCAGCAGCGACACCACCAGGAACAGATGCGGGATAGACAACTTGGCCAGGCTCAGCAACACGATCGAAACAATCGCCGAGACCACCATGAACAGCGCGTTGAGAATATTGTTGGCGGCAATCACCCGCGCCCGCTCGTTCTCCGGGGTGCGTGACTGGATCAGCGCGTACAGCGGCACAATGTAGAAACCGCCGAAAACCCCGAGGCCGAGAATGTCGATCAACACCAGCCAGGTGTGACCAAAGCCGAGAATCTCGATCCAGCCATGGCCATTGGCACTGTCGGGAATTCCGCCGGAATGCCACCACAGCAGCAAGCCGAACACCGTCAGACCGAACGAGCCGAACGGCACCAGGCCGATCTCGACTTTGCGTCCGGACAGTTTTTCGCAGAGCAGCGAACCGAGTGCGATACCCACCGAGAATACGGTAAGAATCAGCGTCACCACGGTTTCGTCGCCGTGCATCCACTCCTTGGCATACGCCGGGATTTGCGTCAGGTAAATCGCCCCGACAAACCAGAACCATGAGTTGCCGACAATCGAGCGCGACACCGCCGGGGTTTGCCCCAGGCCCAGTTTCAAGGTGGCCCAGGACTGACTGAAGATGTTCCAGTTCAGGCGCATTTCCGGCGACGAGGCCGCCGCCCGTGGAATGCTGCGACTGGCCAGATAACCCAACACTGCAATGCCGATGATCGCCGTAGACACGATGGGTGCGTAATGCGCGGACGACATCATGATTCCGGCGCCGATAGTCCCGGCGAGGATCGCCAGGAAGGTGCCCATTTCCACCAGACCGTTGCCGCCCACCAGTTCTTCTTCGTGCAAGGCCTGGGGCAGGATCGAGTACTTCACCGGCCCGAACAGCGCCGAATGTGTCCCCATGGCGAACAGCGCCACCAGCATCAGCGACAGATGATCGAAAACGAACCCGACCGCGCCGACCGCCATGATGGCAATCTCCCCGAGCTTGATCAGGCGAATCAACGCGTCCTTGGCGAACTTCTCGCCGAACTGCCCGGCCAGCGCCGAAAACAGAAAGAACGGCAGGATAAACAGCAGCGCACACAGATTGACCCAGATCGAACGATCGCCCTCGATTGTCAACTTGTACAGAATGGCGAGGATCAGCGACTGCTTGAAGATGTTGTCGTTGAACGCCCCGAGGGACTGGGTCACGAAAAACGGCAGGAAGCGCCGGGTGCGAAGCAAGCTGAACTGTGAGGGGTGACTCATCTTCCATGTTCCTGAAGTTGGGAAGCCTGATGATGGCGTGGATACTGTGTTGGAATGTCGATCGTCGATCCAGGCCACACCTTACCTAATCTTTGCAGGTTATTTGTTTAATCCTGCAATGCACGGCGAGACAAACAACTCGCCCCGCCATGCGCCTTGCACCGTGCGTTTGGCAACGATCAGCCACATCACCGTCAGCAGCGCCACCAGCACACAGCCAAAGGCACTGAAAAACGTCAGGTTCAAGGTGCTGGCCAGTTTCAACGTTGCCAGAGAATAGACGCCCAGCGGAAAGGTGAAACCCCACCAGCCAAGGTTGAAGGGAATGCCGGCGCGCAGGTAACGGCCGGTGATCAACAACGCGATCAGCATCCACCACAAACCAAAGCCCCACAGTGTGATCCCGGCCACCAGCCCCAGCCCGGCGGCGATCTCACCAATACCCGGCAAACCGTTGGCGGCAAAGATCGCCGGCGCGTCGGCACCCAGCAGCAACATGCCCAGCGCCCCGGTGCCAATCGGGCCGAGCGCCAGCCAGCTCGAAGCGGCCATGTTTTCGTGGGGCAGCTTGTGCAGCGCCATGCGCAGCAACAGGATCGTCAGAATGCTGAACGCCACCGGCAGGGAAAATGCCCAGAGCACGTAGCTGGTGACCAGCACCACCAGTTGCGAATGAGCGTCGGCCAGGTGCGGCGCCAGCAGACCACCGCTGGCCGCTGCCACTTCTGCAGCCACCACCGGCAACAGCCAAACGGCAGTCATCTGATCGATGCTGTGTTCCTGGCGGGTGAACATCATGTAGGGGATCAGCACACCGCAGGCCAGCGACATCGCCACGTCCAGCCACCACAGCACCTCGGCAACATGAATCACGCCTTCACCCCAGCGCGGCAGACCGAACAACAGGAAACCGTTGATGATGGTCGCCAGCCCCATGGGAATCGTGCCGAAAAACATCGATACCGTGGAATGGCCGAAAATCCGCCGCGCTTCATCGAAAAACAGCACCCAACGTGCCGCGTACAGCGCCGTGAATAAAGCGAACAGAAAGATATTGAACAGCCAGAGGGATTCGGCAACCGCGTGCAAACCTGGGCTCGCGACCGGCAACTGCGCCAGCGCCAGCGCTAAAACGCCGGTGCCCATGGTCGCGGCGAACCAGTTCGGGGTGAACTGACGGATCACCTCGCGCGGATGCTGCAAATGACTGAAGGGTTTGATGCCGGGTCTGGCGGCATTAGGGCATGTCATAGTCGAACTCCTATCCTCTGTTGAGGTGGAGTCCATGGTAGATCCCAATCGTATATCGATATAACGGGTAATATCTCTAACTGTTATCTGTTTTGCAGATATAGCCTCAGACACTGCCTTCCGATTCGATCACCAATATCCTCGCCACACCCAGTGGATGCGCCACATGCTCGGTGCCCACGGAGGCGTAAAAGATATCGCCTACTCTCAACACCACCTCTTTCTCCAGACCCTCTTCGCGGTAGTGCATCCGCACCTGGCCATCGAGCACGACGAACACTTCCTGACCGTCATTGATGTGCCATTTGTAGGGCTGATCGGTCCAGTGCAAACGGGTGGTGATGCCATTCATGTTGGCGATGTCGAGCGCGCCCCAGGCACGGTCAGCGGTGAAGGATTGGCTGCGGATGATTTTCATGGGCGGTCCGTCGATATGAATGGCGGTGCCAAGGCTAGCGATCATTAAACATTGGCGCTACAGACTTTGATGGACTGCTCACGCAGCAACGCCAGTAACGCACCGACAGACAGGATGATCAGCACCGCGCCATAACCATCGGTGGTCGCTACCAAGCCAAACGTCCGCGTCAGACTCCCCGCCAGCAATGACGGCAAACAGAACGCCAGGTAACTGAGCACATAAAATGCCGACATCAACCCCGCCCGTTCATGGGGCAGCGCCAGTGGCACCAGACTGCGCACTGAGCCAAGGAAACCGGCACCGAATCCGCAACCGGCCACCAGCGTGCCAAGGAAAAACAATGGCAGGCTGGCGCTGTGTACGCCCAGTAAAAGCAACACGACGCCCGTTGGCAGGAAGGTGCCGCCCAACCGCAACGCCTTCACGGCGGGTTGGTTACGCAGGGTGAAGATCATCAGCGCACCGGTCAGAGTCAATGCCGCTACTGCCGCCCCACCCATCAGATTCGAGGTCGAGCCGGTGGCCGTGCGTAACAACGAGGGGGCGAGCGAGGCATAAAAACCGCCGAGCGCCCAGGTCGAGAGATTCAGCGGCAACACCCGCCACAAGGTGGAGCGTGCCTGGGTCGGTACATGCAGGGTCGGACGCAACGAGGCCCATGCCCCCGGTTGCGGACTGACGCTTTCCGGCAGGCGCCAGACGTACAGGGCCTGCATCACAAACAGCGCGAGCAGCACCCAATAGGTCAACTGCAACGGCAGCGGCGCAAACTCGGCCAGCAACCCGCAGCCCATGCCGCCAATCGCCATGCCGAGTAACGGTGCAACGCTGTTGACCAGCGGCCCCTGCTGGCGATCGGTGTCCAGCAGCGCGGCACTCAAGACGGCGGTGGCCATCCCGGTCGCAAACCCCTGAAGGACCCGCGCACTGATCAACCACGCCACGCTGTCAGCATTGATAAACAGCAGCATCGCCAGCAGGTTCAGTATGACGGCCGTGAAAATAACCGGCTTGCGTCCCAGATGATCCGAAAGTGAACCGACCGTCAGCAGCGCCACCAGCAAACTGATGGCGTAGACGCCAAAAATCACGGTCAGGGTCGCTGCCGAGAATTGCAGTTGTTCCTGATACAAGTGATACAACGGCGTCGGTGCCGTGGAAGCGGCGAGAAAACTGAGTAAAGTGATCGCCAGAAACCACAGGCTTGAACGGTTGGAAGCTGAATTCGACATGCGTACACTCCGCAAAAGCTAATTTTTCGCTTTTGCGGAGTGTGCTACGCGCTAGCGCTTAAAGCAAATTCTTTGTGTTAAGGTCCGCTCCATGGCTATTAAAGAAGGTTTACGCCCCGGCGGCCGTAGCGCCCGGGTGCAAGAGTCGATTCATTCGGCCGTTCGAGCGCTCCTGGAAGAACAGGACCGTGCCACCGTGACCGTTCCACAAATCGCTGCGCGCGCAGGGGTTACGCCGTCGACCATTTACCGGCGCTGGGGCGATTTGTCGGCGTTGCTGGCGGATGTCGCCCTGGCGCGCATGCAGCCCGACAGTGAGCCGGCCAACACCGGCAGCCTGCGCGGGGATGTGCGAGCGTGGGCGGAGCAGTATCTGGACGAAATGAGCTCGGAACCCGGCCGCAACATGCTGCGCGATGTGCAATCGAGCCTGACGCCGGGCTTTTGCGCGACGCTCATTGGCGGGCAGTTGCAGACGATTCTGGATCGCTACCCTGACCAGCCGAAACCGAGCGCTGATCAACTCATCAATCTGGTGGCGGCGCCGTCGGTGTTTCGCATTCTGTTTTCGAAGGCACCGTTGGAGGTTGAGGAGTTGCATCGGTTGATCGAGATTGCGTTGGGTCAGTGAGGGCCCCTTCGCGAGCAAGCCCGTACCCACATTTAACCGAGTTCTTCCAGGGGAATGCGATCGAATGTGGGAGCGGGCTTGCTCGCGAAGAGGCCAGCGAATACACCCCACATCTCATTGACACACTCCTGCGACACCCCGCCACGCCACGACCTTGGTCGACACTGACTAACGCAGACGGTCGTGCGAGACTGTCTGTCCGGGCGGGAGTCCCGGGTGTCTTTTGTCTGGAGTTCCCATGTCGCTGTCCAGCGGGCTGATCGCCGCCGTCGCCCTGGCTTATATGGCCATTATGTTCGCCATCGCTTTCTACGGTGACCGTCGCAGTGCGCCGTTGCCGCCGCGGGTGCGCGCCTGGGTGTACAGCCTGTCGCTGGCGGTCTATTGCACCAGCTGGACATTCTTCGGCGCCGTCGGCCAGGCCGCCGAACAACTCTGGTCGTTCCTGCCGATCTACCTCGGGCCGATCCTGCTGCTGGTCTGCGCGCCGTGGGTCCTGCAAAAAATGGTGATGATCAGCAAGCAGGAGAACATCACTTCCATTGCCGACTTCATCGCCGCCCGTTATGGCAAATCCCAGTCACTGGCGATTGTCGTGGCGCTGATTTGTCTGGTCGGCGTGCTGCCCTACATCGCGCTGCAGCTCAAGGGCATCGTGCTCGGAGTGAACCTGCTGATCGGTGCCGGTGCCGACGCCATGGGCACTCGCGCCCAGGACACGGCGTTGATCGTGTCGCTGGTGCTGGCGTTGTTTACCATTGTGTTCGGTACGCGCAACCTCGACGCCACCGAACACCACCGCGGCATGGTGCTGGCGATTGCGTTCGAATCGCTGGTCAAGCTGTTCGCGTTTCTCGCGGTCGGCGCGTTCGTGACCTACGGTCTGTACGACGGTTTCGACGACCTGTTCGATCAGGCAATGCTCGCACCGCGCCTCGAAGAGTATTGGAAGGAAACCATCAACTGGCCGTCGATGGTGGTGCAAACCGGCGTGGCGATGATGGCGATCATCTGCCTGCCCCGGCAGTTTCACGTGACGGTGGTGGAAAACATCGACCCACAGGATTTGCGCCTGGCCAAGTGGGTCTTCCCGGCGTACCTGGCGTTGGCGGCATTGTTTGTCGTGCCGATCGCTTTGGCCGGACAGATGCTGCTGCCCAGCTCGGTGTTGCCGGACTCGTTTGTCATCAGCCTGCCACTGGCGCAAGCCCACCCCGCGCTGGCGATGCTGGCCTTTATCGGCGGTGCCTCGGCGGCGACCGGTATGGTGATCGTGGCCAGCGTGGCGCTGTCGACCATGGTCTCCAACGACATGCTGCTGCCGTGGTTGCTGCGCCGCAATAACGCCGAGCGGCCGTTCGAAGTGTTCCGCCAGTGGATGCTCTCGGTGCGCCGCGTCAGCATCGTGGTGATTTTGCTGCTGGCCTATGTCAGCTATCGCCTGCTGGGGTCCACCGCGAGCCTGGCGACTATCGGCCAGATCGCCTTCGCCGCCGTAACCCAACTGGCACCGGCCATGCTTGGCGCGTTGTACTGGAAACAGGCCAACCGTCGCGGCGTGTTCGCTGGCCTCGCCGCCGGGACATTCCTGTGGTTTTACACGCTGATTCTGCCGATTGCCGCCCACAGCCTCGGTTTATCGTTGAGCAGTTTCCCCGGTCTGGCCTGGCTGCACAGCAACCCGCTGAACCTGCCGCTCACCCCGCTGACCCAAGGCGTGGTGTTGTCACTGGCGGCCAACTTCACGCTGTTCGCCTGGGTGTCGGTGTTGTCGCGCACACGGGTTTCGGAACACTGGCAGGCGGGACGGTTCATCGGCCAGGAAATCAGTGCCCGCCCCAGCGCCCGCTCGATGCTCGCGGTGCAAATCGACGATCTGCTGCAACTGGCCGCACGGTTTGTCGGTGAAGAACGCGCCCGCCAGAGTTTTATCCGTTTCGCCTACCGCCAGGGCAAAGGCTTCAACCCGAACCAGAATGCCGACGGTGAATGGATTGCCCACACCGAACGCTTGCTGGCCGGTGTTCTCGGCGCCTCTTCGACACGTGCCGTGGTAAAAGCCGCCATCGAAGGTCGGGAAATGCAACTCGAGGATGTCGTCCGAATCGCCGACGAAGCCTCTGAAGTGCTGCAGTTCAATCGCGCACTGCTGCAAGGCGCGATCGAGAACATCACGCAAGGCATCAGCGTGGTCGACCAGTCGTTGCGACTGGTGGCGTGGAACCGGCGTTATCTGGAGCTGTTCAACTACCCGGACGGCTTGATCAGCGTAGGCCGGCCGATTGCCGACATCATTCGCTACAACGCCGAACGCGGTCTGTGCGGCCCTGGCGAAGCTGAAGTGCACGTCGCCCGACGTTTGCACTGGATGCGTCAGGGCCGCGCCCACACCTCTGAACGACTTTTCCCCAATGGCCGAGTGATCGAGTTGATCGGCAACCCGATGCCGGGCGGCGGTTTCGTCATGAGTTTCACCGACATCACCGCGTTCCGCGAAGCCGAGCAGGCGCTGACCGAAGCCAACGAGGGCCTGGAGCGGCGGGTCACGGAGCGCACCCACGAACTGTCGCAACTCAACGTGGCGCTGACCGAAGCCAAGGGCACCGCCGAGTCGGCCAACCAGTCGAAAACCCGTTTCCTCACGGCGGTCGGTCATGACCTGATGCAACCCCTGAACGCCGCGCGGCTGTTTTCTGCGGCCCTGTCCCATCAGGACGATGGCTTGTCCAGCGAAGCACAGAAACTGGTCCATCACCTGGATTCGTCATTGCGCTCGGCCGAAGACCTGATCAGCGATCTGCTGGACATTTCCCGCCTGGAAAACGGCAAGATCAACCCGGATCCGAAGCCGTTTGTGCTCAATGAACTGTTTGACACGCTCGGCGCAGAATTCAAGGCGCTGGCCCGGGATCAAGGGCTCAAATTCAGGGTTCGAGGCAGTACGTTGCGGGTCGACAGCGACATCAAACTGTTGCGACGGATCTTGCAGAATTTCCTGACCAACGCCTTCCGCTACGCCAAGGGGCCCGTGCTGCTGGGGGTTCGTCGGCACAAGGGTGAACTGTGCCTTGAGGTCTGGGACCGTGGGCCAGGGATCCCGAAAGACAAACTGAAAGTGATTTTCGAAGAATTCAAACGCCTGGATAGCCACCAGACCCGTGCCGAGAAAGGCTTGGGCCTGGGCTTGGCGATTGCTGACGGGCTGTGTCGCGTTCTGGGCCACACCTTGCAAGTGCGTTCATGGCCGGGGCGTGGCAGCGTGTTCAGCGTCAGCGTGCCGTTGGCCAAGGCGCAAATCGCGGCGCCGGCCAACGTCACCGAGCTCAACGGCAAACTCTTGAGCGGCGCCCAGGTGCTGTGCATCGATAACGAAGACAGCATCCTGATCGGTATGAACAGCCTGTTGACCCGCTGGGGTTGTCAGGTCTGGACGGCGCGCAACCGCGACGAATGCGCGGTGTTGCTGAGCAATGGCATGCGCCCGCAACTGGCGCTGGTGGATTATCACCTGGACGATGGCGAGACCGGGACGGACTTGATGGCCTGGTTACGAACCCGCCTGGGCCAGCCGGTGCCAGGCGTGGTGATCAGCGCCGATGGGCACCCGGAAATGGTGGCCCAAGTGCATGCGGCGGGGCTGGAATATCTGGCGAAACCGGTGAAACCGGCGGCATTGCGGGCGCTGTTGAGTCGGCATTTGCCGCTGTAGCGCGCCCTCAAGCTCCCCCAAACCTGTGGCGAGGGCGCTTGCTCCCGCTCGACTGCGAAGCGGTCGTAAAAAACGCAACGCGGATTTCCGCATGGAAAATTGGGGGTGCTGCGCAGCCCAGCGGGAGCAAGCTCCCTCGCCACAGGTCAGCGAAAACCAAAGATTTACTCAGGCAACTCCGCCAACCCGTCGACATCGGTCATCGCCCGCTCCAGCAGGTCCGCCGGCAGGCTCTTGCTCGCCCGCGCGCCGAGCAACTTGAGCTGCTCACTGCGACTGACCAGATTGCCGCGGCCTTCTGTCAGCTTGTTACGCGCAGAACTGTAGGCCTTGTCCAGTTGCTGCAAGCGATTGCCGACTTCATCCAGGTCCTGAATAAACAGCACGAACTTGTCGTACAGCCACCCAGCCCGCTCGGCGATTTCCCGGGCGTTCTGACTCTGACGCTCCTGCTTCCACAGGCTGTCGATGACACGCAGGGTGGCCAGCAAGGTGGTAGGGCTGACGATCACGATGTTGCGGTCGAAGGCTTCCTGAAACAGGGTCGGCTCCGCCTGTAACGCCGCGGAAAATGCCGCTTCGATGGGCACGAACAGTAAGACGAAATCCAGGCTGTGCAAACCGTCGAGACGTTTGTAATCCTTGCCGGCCAAGCCTTTCACGTGAGTACGTAGCGACAGCACGTGCTGCTTGATGGCGATCTGGCCGATGGCATCGTCTTCCGCCGCCACGTATTGCTGATAAGCCGTCAGGCTGACCTTGGAGTCGACCACCACCTGCTTGTCGCCCGGCAAATAGATGATCACGTCTGGCTGGAACCGCTCACCGTCCGGACCTTTGAGATTGACCTGGGTCTGATACTCGCGGCCCTTCTCCAGGCCGGCGTGTTCAAGAACCCGCTCAAGAATCAGCTCGCCCCAGTTACCCTGGGTTTTCTGGCCTTTCAAGGCGCGGGTCAGGTTGGTGGCTTCGTCGCTCAGGCGCAGGTTCAGCTGTTGCAGACGCTCCAGCTCCTTGGCCAGCGAGAAGCGCTCGCGCGCTTCGGCCTGATAACTTTCCTCGACACGCTTTTCAAACGACTGGATGCGTTCCTTCAAAGGGTCGAGCAACTGCCCCAGACGCTGCTGACTGGTTTCGGCGAAACGCTGCTCGCGCTCGTCGAAGATCTTGCCTGCCAGTTCGGCGAACTGGGCACGCAATTCGTCTCGTGAGCCTTGCAAGTCGCTGAGGCGCTGCTGATGGCTTTCCTGTTGCTCGCGCAGCTCGGCGTTGAGGGAGGCGGCCTGGGCGTCCAGACGTCGCAACTCAGCCTCCTTGCCGGCGCGTTCGATGTTCCAGGCGTGGGCGGCGTCGCGGGCGTCATCGCGTTCGATCTGCAGCAGTTCGACTTCACGGCGCATCGCGGCAAGGTCGGCCTGTTTGGCGGCGTTGGCCTGCCCCAGATCAGCGATTTCGTCGCGGCAGGCTTCGAGTTGGGCGTTCAATCCGTCCTGGGCCAGATGGGCCATGGCCAGACGCTCTTCCAGTAGCGCAACATCCGACTGCGAGGAGCTGGCCCGGCGCTGAAGTTGCCAGGCCAACGCCAACAACGGCAGTGCAGCCCCCGCCAGACCGAGCAATATGCTGGTCAAGTCCATCGCCATCGCCATTCCTGCCCATTCGATAAAACTTGAAGGTTAACCAAGGTGTCAGGTCTTGGACAGCTCAGTCTTCGATCAGCCCCAGTTCCTGTTGGGCGCGTCGATCCCCTGCCCGCGCGGCCTGACGCAAAAGGTCCTGGCCAATCCGGCGATCCCGGGCATTACCGCATTCGCGGCACATCAACTGGCCGAGACGGCTTTGCGCGGCCACTACGCCTTCCCGGGCCGGTTGCTTGAGCAAACGCCCGGCGAAGTGTTTGACGTTGCTGTTTTCACCCAGGCGCGGGCTGTCGAGCAGCCACTCGGCCACACGCATCGAAAAGCGCTTGGGCGGGGTAACACGGGGAGGTGTAGAGGTTACGGAAACGGGTACGGAGCGAAACTTCATAAAGCACTGTGGGGCAGATCGGAAGGCGCGCCACTCTACTCTTTTTTTCTTACAGGTAAAGCCTAAAAAACCCGGCACGCCCGTGCTAGAGCAAGCGCTCGGGACAATCCACAGAAGCTGTGGATAACTCAGTGGACAACCGCCCTTGAACTCTCGCAAAGCCCTGTGGAATGGGGCTCGCAGTCAAACTGACGATTTTTTCACCAGTAAAAAAAAGCGATGTTTTTCATTGACTTAAATTTTGGTTACAGGCACCCACTATGCTTGAGGGCAAGATGACAGTGGGGTGACAACTCGCGCAACTTATGTGCACAAGTATCTTCGAGGCAGTTATATCGATGCGCTATTTCGGCGCGTTTTGTTACCCGACCTGGGGATAAACCCTGGCAAACCCTTGGTTCAGGCTCACTCCGACCCGATGAACGTAGCGGACCGACCGTCGGATTTTGGGCTATTGCAGGGCGAAGAAGGCGCTCAAGGCCGCCAATGAACAACGGCGCGGCGGTACTCAGAAAATGTTTTCGGCTAACACACTTCCCTTCTGCAATTCAATCCGTTAGTATCCGCGGCGTTAGTACCAAGCTGAAAGTCAATTCTGGTCGAACAAATCCCCCCGGTCTGCCTTCCTACAAGAAGCTTCAACCGAACAAGCGGGATCGACCACCTCGATGGTTTCCAGGTAAACCTTGCGTCAACACTGCCTTTGAATCGAAAGCAAAGGGTGTTGCGAAGCTCATTTACTCTGACCGAACCAGCCTGCAAATTGATCAGGATCTTCACCCCGGGCCCAGAACCTTTGCCCTTGATGTGTTGCCTGCCCTCCTAAGTACCTACCTGCCAGCCCAAGCGCGCCAATTTAATCAGCGCTTCAAACTGGCTGCTTTGTTCCAGTCGGGTTCTTCGTTCGACCAATGGTGGTCGTCGTCACTGGAACGTTTTAACTTTGCACGATTCTTATCCGTGCCGCTTGTAGGAACACCCATTAATGACTACTCAAATCCACACCCAGGATGCGATCCGCACCCTAACCAACGCTTTTGCACCAATGAACTGCCTGATCATGGCCGCTCGCAAAGGCTGCTTCAGTTTCACTCTGGTCAACGAACACGGCATCGCTCGTCACAGCGAACGCCTGTACCCTGATCAATACTCCAGCGCCGAGCCGCTGCAGGCCGTGATCGAGCGTACCCGTCAGGCACTGGTTGCCTGATACGCCGGAAAGCTGAAACCTCAGAAGCCTCGCTTGAAAAGCGGGGCTTTTTATTGCCCGATATTTCTCTTTTCGCGCCCGCCGCGTAAGCACTAACCGATATAACGGTTATAACTGGCTGCCGGAAATATTTTAAAAACAGTCCTTTACAGCGCGAATATGACACTACACTTCAACTCAAGCGGCCTGAGCCGCTTCCGGCGAGCCTGATTCGATCCACCCGCTGCCAACGCTACCTTCAGGACTCGCCGACCACTTCATGTTCGAGGGTTTTATGGGTATCGCTGCCAGCGAACTGTGCCGTTATGTGATACGTCCGACATTGATTTACCTTGGGCGCCATAGCGCAACCGCCGAATCCCTGCTGCTGGGCATCGCCGCCAGTCAGTCAGCCCTTGGTTCCGCCCTGCACGATCGCCGTGGACATGGCCTGTACCGAATCGCCGAACCCCGCCACCAGGCACTCTGGGACCATTACCTGGCACTTGATCCGGAACGCGCCAGCCTGGTCCGCGGCCTGGCCAGCCAGCATGCTTTTCTCAGTGGCCCGCACCTCGAACTGACCGTCAACCTGCGTTATGCCACAGCCATCGCCTGGCTGCTGGTCGAAGAACAGAACACTCCGCTCCCCGAAGCAGACGACCTGCTGGGAATGGCCCGCATCTGGCGCCAGACCTTCCAGCCTCAAGGGCGCCTGAGAGACTTCACCTACGCCTGGCAAACCTGTGTTTCACCGCTGAACCAGGTCGCCTGCTGACCTCCCCTTTCCGAAGATCGCGCAACACGCCGCGATTTGGTCGGATTGTCCTACAAAACCGCTCTAAATCAAGCGATACAGCCTATGGCGCTGGGACGAAAATGTTGGTAATTTCCGCCCCGGTGATCACCAGGAGTTCTAATAATGAAAAAAGTAATGCTCAAAACCACCCTTAGCCTCGCCGTTGCCCTGGCATCCACCCAGATCTTTGCAAGTGGCTTTGCCATCAACGAACAAAGCATCAGCGGTATGGGTACAGGTTTTGCCGGGCGATCTTCATCTGCCGATGACGCAAGCACCATTTTTGGCAACCCTGCCGGCATGTCTCGCCTCAAGCGCGAACAAGTCACCGGCGGTGCTGCATTTCTCGACGCACATACCGATATCAGCGACGCCCGCGGCAGCCGTGGTGGCAGCAATGACGGTGATATGGTTCCCTTTATCGCCGTTCCAATGGGCTACTACGTCAAGCCAATCGACGACCATTGGGCATTCGGTATCGGTGTATACGCGCCATTCGGCCTGGTGACCGACTACGAGAACAATTTTGCCGGCCGTTATTTCGGTAGCAAAAGTGAAGTCAAAATCGTCACCCTGCAGCCAACCGTCAGCTACGCCTTCAACGACAAGGTATCGATCGGTTTCGGTCCGACCATCAACCGCATTGACGGCAAGCTGGAATCGAGCCTTAACATTTCGCCAAGTCCGCTCGCTCCGGACGGTCAAGTCAAAATCAAGGGTGACGACACCGCACTGGGTTACAACGTCGGCATCCTGGTTCAAGCCACCGACAGCACTCGCGTCGGTCTGACCTACCACTCGAAAGTGAAGTACAAGCTCGACGGTGATACCAAGGTCAACTACAGCGTGCTCGCCGGCCTGGGTCAAAACCCAAACCAGAAGTACGACGCGTCGCTGGACATCACCACGCCTGAGTCGGTCGACTTCTCTGTGACTCACCAGCTGGACGACCAATGGACTCTCTACGCTGGCAGCACCTGGACTCGCTGGAGCCGCCTGAAAGAAATCACCGTCGAGAACAGTGGCGTTCCTGCTGCGCTGAACAGCCGTTTTGGCACCATCACCGAAGAACAGAACTGGCATGACACCTGGGCGCACGCCATCGGTGCTTCCTATCAGGTGAACAAACAATGGGTCCTGCGTACAGGCTTCTCTGTTGACCAGGCACCGACCAACAACCAGAACCGTTCCCCACGCATTCCGACTGGCGATCGCAAGATTTTCAGCCTGGGCGCTGGCTGGAGCCCGACCGACGACCTGACTATCGACGTCGCGTATTCGTACCTGGTCGAAGAGTCGGTCAAGATCAACGACAACAACGGCCGCCAAACCTACAGCGCCAAGTATGAAAACTCGGCGAACGGTTTCGGTGTCGGTGCAACCTACCGCTTCTAATTATTCCCGGCGAACCTGAACCACTCGCCGCCTGAATCAAAAAAGCCCCGCTCTCTTGTACAGAGGCGGGGCTTTTTAGTGGGTGTCGATCAGGGTTGCGAGGCCAGTGCTTTTTCCACCGCCTCGATAAACTCGGGGTCATCAGGCGTGGTCAGGCTGGAAAAATTGGCGATCACCTTGCCCTTGCGATCGACCACGTATTTGTAGAAGTTCCACTTAGGCTCATCGCTCTGCGCGGCGAGGACCTGGAACAGGTGCGTCGCGTCATCACCACGCACTTTCTGCGACTCGGTCATGGTGAAGGTCACGCCGTAATCCACGTAGCAAACCTTGGCGGTTTCCTCGCCGTCCTTGGATTCCTGCTTGAAGTCATTGGAAGGCACACCGATCACCTCCAGACCCTGCCCCTTGTAACGCTGATTCAGCGCCTCGAGGCTTTTGAATTGCGGGGCGAAACCGCAAAAGCTCGCGGTATTGACCACCACCAACGGTTTACCGGCGAAGCGCTGGCACAGGTCGATCGTTTCCTTGGCGCGCAGCTTGGGCAACGAGCCTTGCAAAAGCTCCGGGCATTCCGTGGCTTGTGACAACCCGGTAAACGCCACCAGTAACGCGGGAACGGCAAGCCAGCGCATCAGCATGTCCATGCCTCCTTGAGAAGTCGTCTGAATCGAACTTACTCGCCCTCACATCGTGCTAGCAAGCGCCCATGCCCAATTGCATCAACGCCAGCCCGCCTTGATGCCAGCCCCACCACGCCACGGCCAGCAGCAACACGCCGCCCGTTGCCACGGCGATCCGTGGCCAAAGGCTGTTCATGTCGCACTCATCCGGGTTTGCAGGCGCTCCACCGGCTGCTCACGCACCGGCCAGTTCAGGGCAGCCGCCAACAGACTCAAGAGAATCGCTACCTGCCAGATCAAATCGTAGCTCCCGGTCCGGTCATACACCACCCCGCCCAACCAGCCGCCAAGGAATGATCCGAGCTGGTGGAACAGGAAAACTATCCCACCGAGCATGGACAGATTTCGCACACCAAACAAGGTTGCCACGGTGCCATTGGTCAATGGCACCGTCGACAACCACAGGAAGCCCATGGTCATGCCAAACAGGTAAGCAGTAGTTGTCGTGACCGGCGCCCATAGAAACAGCGCAATCACCACGGCCCGCACCAGATACAGACCGGTGAGCAAACGCGGCTTGGACATCCGTCCGCCGAGCCAGCCTGCCGTGTAAGTCCCGAGGATGTTGAACAAGCCGATCAGCGCCAGCACGGTGGTTCCGACACTAGCAGGCAGGTGCTGATCCACCAGATACGCCGGCAAGTGCACGCCGATGAACACCACCTGGAAACCGCAGACAAAAAAGCCGAACGACAGCAGCCAGAACCCCGAATGGGAACAGGCTTCGTGTAGCGCTTCGGTCAACGTTTGCTCATGACCGAGGACCGGCAGAGGATTGTCCTTGAGCATGCTCACCAGCGGCACGATCAGTGCCACCAGCAGGCCCAGCACCAGCAATGCCGCCGACCAGCCGAGCCAGCCGATCAACCCCAGCGTACCGGGCAACATGGCGAACTGGCCGAAGGAACCGGCGGCACTGGCAATGCCCATGCCCATGCTGCGTTTCTCCGGCGGCACTGCGCGGCCGACCACGCCGAGGATCACCGAGAACGAGGTGCCCGACAGACCGAGACCGATCAACAGACCGGCGCTCAACGACAGGGTCACGGCCGAGTCCGACAGGCCCATGAACACCAGGCCCAATGCGTAGAGCACGCCACCGACCAGCACCACTTTCGCCGCGCCAAAGCGGTCGGCCAGTGCGCCGGTAAAGGGCTGCGCCAGTCCCCAGATCAGGTTCTGCAAGGCGATGGCAAACGCAAACGTCTCACGCCCCCAGCCGAATTCGGCACTCATCGGCGCCAGGAACAGCCCGAAGCCATGTCGCACCCCCAGAGACAACGCAAGGATCAGCGCACTCCCCACCAACACCCAACCGCAAGTACGCCACATCGATGTCATTCTTATTCTCCGGTAGCGGGTATATACCCGCTTAAGATCGGAAAAACCGGCGTCAGGCCAGTTCGTCCAGCAACTTCAGCAAGATTTCGCGCTTTTCGGCACCCAGTCGATCAACCAATCGCTGCTGCGCCGCCTCCCAGGCTGGCAAAGCCGCTGTCAGGCGTTCAGCGCCAGCCTCGGTCAGCTTGACGATGCGATTACGCATGTCTTCGCCCTCGACCAGCCTGACCAGGCCTTCGCCCTCCAGCACTCGCAGATTGCGACCGAGGGTGCTGCGGTCCAGGCCCATGGCTTCCGCCAGGATGGAAATACTCGGTTCATTCAGACGCTGCAGATTACACAGCAAAGAATACTGGGCAACGTTGATTCCGAAGCCGTCGAGAGCGCCGTCGTAATGCCTGCTGACGCCACGGGCGGCGCGACGCAGGTTGATGCATAAACATTGGGAGTCGAGCATGGTGCGTGTATATACCCGCGGTTAAATGAAAGCAAATGTTTAAGACATGTTACCTGTAGGAGCGAGCGGTGCGGCGATCCGACTTGCCCGCGAAGAACGATTACCCGTTTTGCCTGCAAGCCTGCGGTGTGCCCTTCGCGGGCAAGTCGGATCGCCGCACCGCTTGCTCCTACAAAAACAAAGCAATACCCACCAGCACCGCAACCTCCAGCAATTCCAGCAACGCCCCCGCCGTATCGCCCGTGGTCCCACCTAATCGTCGCAGCATCACCTGTCGCAACCAGACGAAAACCAGTGTAGCGAGCACCAGCGCCAAAACACCGCTAAGGCCTGCAATCAGCACACAACCCAACGCACTGACCACCAGCACCCACTTGCCCGCCAATCGCGGAAGATGATCCGCCAGCGCCTGCCCCAAACCACCGGCCCGTACATACGGCGTGGTCAGGAACAATCCCAACAACGCGGCACGGCCAATCAACGGAACGATGATCAGGAAAACGCTGTGTTGCTGCTCGATCAATGCCAGCATCGCGGCGAACTTGAGCAGCAACACCAGCACCAGCGTCACCACCGCGATTGGACCGCTGCGTGGATCTTTCATGATCGTCAGCGTGCGTTCACGGTCGCCGAATCCACCGAGCCAGGCGTCAGCGCTATCAGCCAGACCGTCGAGGTGCAACGCTCCACTGAGCAACACCCAAACCGTCAACAACAACACCGCGTGCAGCAACAACGGTGTGCCGAGCAACAGCCAATTCAGCACCCACAAAATGCCGCCAAACAGCAGCCCGACCAGTGGATAGAACAGCAGCGAACGCCCCAATTCCTGCGGCGCCGGCATGCCTGGCAGACGAATCGGCAGACTGCTCAAAAATTGCAGGGCGATCCAGAACGGCAACATGATCAGCTCGCTTCCTTGAGAATGACGCCAGTCTCGACGCTCAGAGAAAACAACGCACCATGGCCGACTTCAACGTTGAGCAATTGCTCACGAGGCAAACCCCGCGCCTGCGCCAGCAACAAACGCATGACGCCGCCATGGCTGATCAGCAACACACGTTCGCCCGCATACGCCACCTGCAACCGAGCGACCGCCGCCAATACCCGCGTCGAAAAATCCTCGACCCGCTCCCCTTGAGGTGGCGTAAACGAATAAGGGTCGGCCCAAAACAGGCCCAGCGCTTCGGCATCGGTTTCCATCAACGCCGCCGCGCTCTGCCCTTCCCACGCGCCGAAATGCAGTTCCTGCAGATCTTTATCCAGTTGCACCGGCAAGCCCAGTTGCGCCCCGAGCTCTTCCGCGAACCGCGCACAGCGTTGCAACGGCGAACTGACCAGTCGATCCCAAGGCCCCTGCTCGACCACCGCCGCGCGCATCTGCGCCCAACCTGTGTCGGTCAACGCATCGTCGAGGCTGCCGCGCAAGCCGCCACCGAGTTCGGTTTCGCCGTGGCGCAACAGGTCAAGACGCAGGGTCATGCCGGACGATCCGCCACGGCCGCTTCGGCGAACGTCGCCATTTGCCCGTGAAGGTCGCAGGCCAGACGCAGCAGCGGCACGGCCAACGCGGCGCCGCTGCCTTCGCCCAGACGCAGACCGAGGTCGAGCAAGGGTTCGGCATTCAGGGTTTCCAGCACGTGGCGATGACCCGGCTCGGCGCCGCGATGACCGAACAACAGCCACTGCCGACAGTCAGGATTCAAGCGCACTGCCACTAGCGCGGCGACACTGCAAATGAACCCGTCCACCAGCACCGCGACGCCTTCCTGGGCACACGCCAGATACGCGCCGACCAGCGCTGCAATTTCGAAACCGCCGAGGTTGAACAGGGTTTGCAACGCGTCGCCACGCTGAGCGCAGTGCAAGGCCAAAGCGCGTTCGATGACCTGGGCTTTATGGCTGACACCCGCCGCGTTCAGGCCAGTGCCCGGCCCGGTCAAGTGCAGCACCGGGCAATCCAGCAACGCACAGGCCAACGCACTGGCGGCCGTCGTGTTGCCGATGCCCATTTCGCCACCGATGAACAACTGCGCACCGGCAGCGATGGCACGCTGCACGCTGTCACGACCGGCCTGCAAGGCGAGTTCGCCCTGCGCTTGAGTCATGGCCGCGCCTTCAACAAAATTCGCGGTGCCCGCGCCGATGTTCAAGTGCCGCACGCCTGGCAGATTCAATGATGGGGTCACCGTGCCGAGGTCGACCACTTCGAGGGACGCGCCGAGTTGGCGCGCCAGCACACTGATCGCTGCGCCACCGCTGACGAAGTTGTGCAGCATCTGCCCGGTGACTTCCTGTGGAAACGCTGACACGCCTTCGGCGACGACGCCATGGTCACCGGCAAAAATCGCGATCCACAGCTGATCCAGGTTCGGCTTCACCTGCCCCTGCAACCCGGCCAATTGCACCGCCACCGACTCGAGCCGCCCGAGGGAACCGGCGGGCTTGGTCAGCTGCTGTTGCCGTGCTTGAGCCTGTTCGACGGCTTGAGCGTCAACCGGCTTGCACGGGTTCAGCCACCAGGATTGAGTCATAACGCAGTTCCTTTCAAAGTAAGGGGCAGGCCGGCGACGGTCAGGACGACTCGCTGACAGCGCTCGGCCAAGGCTTGATGCAGCCAACCGGCTTCATCGACATAGCGGCGAGTCAATTCGCCCAGCGGCACGACACCCATTCCGGTCTCGTTGCTGACAAAAATGATTTCACCCGGCAATTCAGCCAGGCAGTCCAGCAAGGCTTCGCGCTCCGCGGTCAGGCGCTCGCTGTCGTCGAGCATCAGCAGATTGGTCATCCACAGGGTCAGGCAATCCACCAGCAGGCAACGATCGGCGCGGGCGGTTTCACGCAGGACACGGGCGAGTTCCACAGGCTCTTCGATCAACGCCCATTCGGCCGGACGACGAGCGCGATGATGGACGACCCGTTCGTTCATTTCACCGTCCAGGGGTTGGCTGGTAGCGATGTAGGTCACCGGGAGCCGGCTGTCTGCTGCCAGTTTTTCGGCCAGGCGACTTTTGCCGGAGCGGGCGCCGCCGAGGATCAGTTGCAGCATGGTTCATTCCTTAAAATGTGCGGTGTGGCGGCGGGCCTCTTCGCGGGCAAGCCTCGCTCCTACGGGTTTGCGCTGCTTTCGATCCTGTAGGAGCGAGGCTTGCCCGCGAAGGGGCCGGAACAACCGCCTCAAATCCCGCAGAGCTCACGCAACAGCCGGGTATCAAGATGCTTCTCCACCAAATCCGCCAACCGCTCGATATCCCGCTCGCGCAACCCGTGGTAATCCACTTCCTGTACATCCTGCAAACCCGCCCAGCGCAACAGCGCGCTGCACGCCGCCGGCGATTCGAACAGACCATGCAGATAGGTGCCGAAAATCTGCCCGTCACCACTTTGCGCGCCGTCGCAACGACCATCATCCAGCTGCACGGCGGCATTTTCCAACGCCGGCCCGGTGGTGACGCCGGCGTGAATTTCATAGCCGCTGACTTCAGCGTTCTCCAGCGTCAGTCGCCCGCGCACATTGCGCAGTTGTTTCTCTTCTTCGAGCTGCGTTTCGAACGCCAACAAACCCAGACCGGCGCTGGAGCCCGGCACACCTTCGAGGCCCAACGGGTCGTGCACCTGCTCGCCGAGCATCTGCAGACCGCCGCAAATCCCCAACACCTTTCCGCCGTAGCGCAAATGTCGGGCGATGGCGGTGTCCCAGCCATTGGCGCGCAAGTACGCGAGATCACTACGCACGCTTTTCGAGCCAGGCAGAATGATCAGGTCAGCGGGTGGAATGGCCTGGCCGGGGCCGATGAATTGCAGGTCCACTTGCGGGTGCAGGCGCAGTGGATCGAAATCGGTGTGGTTACTGATGCGCGGCAACACCGGCACCACCACTTTGAGCACTTGATCGGCCTTGTCGGTCTGGCGCTGATCAATGCCGTCTTCGGCCTCCAGGTGCAGGTCCATCACGTAGGGCAGCACGCCGATCACCGGTTTGCCGGTGCGCTCTTCCAGCCAGTCGAGGCCCGGTTGCAGCAAGGCAATGTCGCCGCGAAAACGGTTGATGATGAAGCCTTTGACCCGTGCCTGCTCGCTCGGCGACAGCAGTTCCAGGGTGCCCACCAGATGCGCGAAGACCCCGCCGCGATTGATGTCGGCGATCAGCACCACCGGGCAATCCACTGCCTCGGCGAATCCCATGTTGGCGATGTCGCCGGCACGCAGATTGATCTCGGCCGGCGAACCTGCGCCCTCGACCATCACCACCGGATACGCCGCACTCAACCGTTCATGGGAAGCGAGCACCGCTTGCATGGCGATGGCTTTGTAATCGTGATAGGCGACCGCGTTCATCGTCGTGACGGCGCGCCCGTGAATGATCACCTGGGCGCCGGTGTCGCTGTTGGGTTTGAGCAGCACCGGGTTCATGTCGGTGTGCGGTTCGAGATGAGCGGCCTGAGCCTGCACCGCTTGCGCACGACCGATCTCGCCACCGTCGGCGGTCACGGCACTGTTGAGCGCCATGTTCTGCGGCTTGAACGGCACGACGCGTACGCCCTGCCGCGTGACCCAGCGACACAGCGCCGTCACCAGTGTGCTTTTACCGGCGTCGGAGGTGGTGCCCTGCACCATCAACGTAGTCATCGGGTTTCCTTGGCGTAGGCGTCGAACGCTTGATCGAGTCGGGCCCAGTCGGCTTCTTCGCCGGGCAGGCCAAACCGCAGGCTGCTGTTGTGGGTGAACAACCGCAGCAAAATGCCGTTCCGGGCCATGAACTCATGCAGTGCTTCGGCGCGTTCGGTGGTCAGCCACTGAAACAGGGCACAACCGCCCTGAGGCTTGAAACCGTGTTTTTCCAGCAGCGCAGCCAAACGCTCGCTGGCCGCTTCGGTACGCACCCGCTGTCTGGCGTGGCCTTCGGTATCCTGCAGACAGGCTTGGCCCAACACGCGAGTCGGTCCGCTGACGGCCCAGGGCCCGACTTGTTCGGCGAGCAATTTGAGCAGCTTGCGCTCCGCCAGCACGAACCCCAACCGCACACCGGCCAGACCAAAAAACTTGCCGAAAGAACGCAACACGATCAAGCCGACCTGATGGGCACACGGTGCCAGGCTCAGCTGGGGTGTGTTGTCCATGAACGCTTCGTCCACTACCAGCCAGCCACCGCGCTGGGCCAGTCTGGAATGCCAGTCGAGCAGACGGCTCGGGGTCAGGCTCAGGCCAGTGGGATTGTTCGGGTTGACCACCACCAGCACGTCGAGGCTGTCGAGGAAGAAGTCGACTTCCTGCTCCAGCACTTCGCGCACGATGTAGCCGCTGCGGCGCCAGGCTTCGGCGTGCTCGGCGTAACAGGGCGACAGCACGCCGACCTTGCCGACCCGGCGCAAACGCGGCAGCAACTGGATCGCCATTTGCGAACCGGCCACCGGCAGCACCTGCGCGGCACCGTAGTATTCGCAGGCGGCTTGTTCGAGTCCGTCATCGGTTTCCGGCAACCGCGCCCAGGCGCGCAACGGAATGTCCGGGATCGGAAACGGCCAGGGCGCGAGGCCGCTGGACAGGTCGAGCCAATCAGCTTCAGCGATGCCGTACTCGAGTGCCGCCTTGCGCAACCGTCCACCGTGTTCAAGCATAGAATTCAGCCCCCACGCAGAGAATCAGCAGCCACAACCATACCCCGCGCTGGACCAATTGCCAGCCTCGGTCGATGGAGTCGGCGTCCGCCGGCGCGCCTTCGCCCAGTTGCGGACGCTGATGCAATTCACCGTGATAAATCGCCGCCCCGCCCAACTCGACACCCAGCGAACCGGCACCAGCGGCCATCACCGGACCGGCGTTCGGACTGTCCCAGGTCGGGCCTTGGGTGCGCCAGCATTTCAGGGCGAGTCGGGTTTTTCCCAGCAGCGCGTAGGTCAATGCCACCAGTCGCGCAGGAATGTAGTTGAGCACGTCGTCGATCTTCGCCGCGGCCCAGCCGAAGCGTTCGAAGCGCTCATTGCGATAACCCCACATCGCATCCAGCGTATTGCTCAATCGGTAGAGCACCACGCCGGGCGCGCCGGCCACAGCAAACCAGAACAGCGCGGCAAACACCGCGTCGCTGCCGTTCTCCAGGACGGATTCGGTGGCGGCGCGGGCGACTTCGGTTTTATCCAGTTCACTGGTCTGGCGACTGACCAGGTATCCGACACGCGTGCGCGCTTCCTCCAGATCATCACTGCGCAGCGCCTTGGCCACCGGCGTGACGTGCTCACCGAGGCTACGCATGCCGAGCGCGCAATAGAGCACGAGAATTTCGACGATCCAGCCAACATAAGGCGCCCAGGAAAAGGCCGTGGCGAGCAAGGTCAGCGGCACAACCGCGATCACCCAGGCGGTAACGCCGTGGCTGCGCCAGCCGCGTCCACCGCCGTTAAAACGTTGTTCGATGCGGTCGGCAAAACGGCCGAACGCCACCAGCGGATGCCAGCGTTTGGGTTCACCCAGCAGCGCATCCAGCGCAACCGCGGCGACACTCAACAACGCCACACTCATTGACTCACTCCCCAATAATTCTCATACAGTAATTCGCTTAGCGGACGCGCCTGCGCCCAGCCTTCGAGTACCAGCATCGGCGCCGGATAGAATTCCTTGACCGGCCCGAGGCAAAGAATCGCCAAAGGCTTGGCCCCGACGGGTAAACCCAGCAGGTCGGCCAGGGCTTGCGGCTCGAATAAAGAGACCCAGCCCATGCCCAGTCCTTCGGCACGGGACGCCAGCCACAGGTTCTGGATTGCGCAGGACAGCGAGGCCATGTCCATTTCCGGCAAGGTGCGGCGGCCGAAGATGTGGCGTTCGCGATCGTCCATTAGCGCGGCGACCAACACCTCGGCACAGTCGTTGATGCCTTCGACTTTCAGCTTCATGAATTCGTCGGTGCGTTCGCCGAGCGCTTCGGCGGTGCGGATGCGTTCTTCTTCCACCAGCAACTGGATTTTGCCGCGCAGGGCGCGATCGCTGATGCGAATGAATCGCCAGGGCTGCATCAGGCCGACGCTCGGCGCCTGGTGCGCGGCTTCGAGCAGGCGCCGAAGCAACTCGGGTTCGACGGTGCCGCCGCTGAAGTGGCGCATGTCGCGGCGTTCGCCTATCGCGCGATAAACCGCTGCGCGCTCGGCTTCACTGAATGCGTTGTCGGTCATGTCCTCATCGCTGGCAGGCCAGCTCCCACAGGGATCTGCGTTTCTTCAGGTAATACACGGTCAACTGTGGGAGCTGGCCTGCCAGCGATGGCGGCTTCACGGTCAGGCGCAAACAGCGCAGCTACAGCGCTCGGATTCGACGGGAAATAGAAGTGCACATAAGAGGCCGTCATCCGCCCCTCACGATAAACCGCCTCCGCCCCACGCCCGCCGTTAGGGCTCAGGCCACGGGCAATCGGCTCAAGCTCCGTACTGGTCAACGAATGGTGATAGGTATGCCCACGCAGCGAACCTTCCGGTAACTCGACCGCCTGCAACGCCAGTGCCGCCAGCCGTTTCTGCATCACCGCATCACCGGCCAGCAAACCGACCAGCTCTGCGCGAGTGCCTTCGACATCGGTCAGCGAATCGAGCAGATAGAGCATGCCGCCACACTCGGCCAACAATGGTTTGCCCGCCGCGTGGTGAGCGCGAATGGCGTTGAGCATCGGGGTGTTCTGTGCCAGCGCCACATGGTGCAATTCCGGGTAACCGCCCGGCAGATAGAGGCTGTCAGCCTCCGGCAATTGCGTGTCGCGGATCGGCGAGAAAAACCGCAGTTCGGCGCCCATGGCTCGCAGCAAATCCAGGCTCGCGCCGTAGGTGAAGGCGAAGGCTTCGTCGCGAGCCACGGCAATCCGCACGCCGGCCAGCAACGGCTCGGCAGCGATCACGTCCGGCGCGGCGAATTCCACTGCGGGTGGCAGCGCGACTTCGCAACTGCTGGCCAAGGCATCGGCCGCCGCATCGAGGCGCAGATCGAGATCATTCAATTCACTGGCCTGAACCAGACCGAGGTGCCGACTCGGCAATTCAATCCCGGTTTCCCGGGACAACGCGCCGTACCAGCGCAAGCCTTCAGTGAGGCTACCTTCAAGCAATTGCGCATGGCGCAAGGTGCCCACACGGTTGGCCAGCACTCCGGCGAACGGCAAGTCCGGCTGATACTTCGCCAACCCCAACGCCAGCGCGCCAAAGGTCTGCGCCATCGCCGTGCCGTCGATCACCCCCAAAACCGGCACACCAAAATGCCGCGCCAGGTCAGCGCTGGAAGGCGTGCCGTCGAACAAGCCCATGACGCCTTCGATCAGGATCAGATCCGCTTCGCCGGCGGCTTCCCACAATAGCCGACGACTTTCCTGCTCGCCGACCATCCACATGTCCAATTGATAGACCGGCGCACCGCTGGCGCGCTCCAGAATCATCGGGTCGAGAAAGTCCGGACCGCATTTGAACACGCGCACCTTGCGCCCCTGATTGCGATGCAAACGGGCCAGCGCGGCGGTGACGGTGGTCTTGCCCTGACCGGAGGCCGGCGCGGCAATCAAGACCGCCGGGCAATGACGTGGTTGACTCACAATTCGACGCCTTTTTGCGCTTTGATCCCGGCCTGGAAGGCGTGCTTGATGACGCCCATTTCAGTGACGGTGTCGGCCAGTTCGATCATCTCCGGCTTGGCGCCGCGACCGGTGACCACCACGTGCTGCATCGGCGGACGCGCCTGCAAGTCGCTGAGCACCTGATCGAGGTCGAGGTAACCGTGCTTGAGTGCGATGTTCAATTCATCCAGCACCACCAGACCGATCGATGGATCACGCAGCAATTCACGGGAAACGGCCCACGCGGCTTCGGCGGCGGCGATGTCACGCTGGCGGTCCTGGGTTTCCCAGGTAAAGCCCTCGCCCATCACATGAAAACGCACCTGCTCGGGAAAGCGCCGGAAAAACAGTTCTTCACCCGTGCTGTTGCGGCCCTTGATGAACTGCACCACGCCGCACTGCATGCCGTGGCCCATGGAGCGGGCGAGCATGCCGAACGCCGAGCTGCTTTTGCCTTTGCCGTTGCCGGTCAGCACCAGCAGCAGGCCGCATTCATTCGGCGAATTGGCGATGCGTTCGTCGATCACGGCTTTTTTGCGCAGCATGCGCGCCAGATGGCGTTCGTCACGATCGGGAGTATCAGTCATGGGGGAGCTCTCCGTTGAGGCTGGATAACGGCGGGCAGGCACAAGAATAGACGGCAAGAAGCCTGGCATCGCCCACCGTGATGCCGCTGGATGGATCAGGCCGGTCTCCGGGCTCATGAGCGGCGTTTCGCCTGACTGCGCGCCTTCCCATGTCATACCGACACAGTGGCTCAAGGCACAGTCTTCACTCATTTACCGTTGCGGGGGCAGCGCCGGGATCGTGATGGTTCATGAATTGAACGAACGCACTCACCGGCTTCCCTGTTTCACTCTGTCGACCAACGCCACAGAGCACCTGAAACAAGCCGCGAAGGTTAGAGGGTTGGGGGTGGAGCGTCAATTAAAGCCGGGACACCGTCGGGCGAATAACTGCCGTCGATCAATTAACTGACGCCAATCTTGTGCCACACTCTCAGCAGTGATATCAAAGCGCCACAACCTGACAACACAATAATAAGGGTGAGCCACATGCAAGGCATGATCATCAGCAATCCGAAGCTGGAATTCCTGCGCCCGGTGCTGGAACGCTGGTTTGACTGTATCGACCGCTACAACGCCGTGCGCGGCGACAACGATACGCCTTACTGGTACGACGAAAAAGCCAACCTCGGCTTGCTCTCCGCCGCGGCGTGGATGGCGGAAATGGTCACGCTGCAACAGACACCGACCCGCAAACAGAACGAGGAAGGCGAACGCAACGCCCGCGCCGACCTGTTCATCGCCACCCGCGAAGAGCGCGCCTACCTTCAAGCCACGCAGAGATGGCCACGGGTCAACAGCCTGAACCTGACACAAGCGCTGGCCGATATCACCAGCGACGCCAGGCGAATCAGCTACGCCAGCGACCTGAAACTGGGCTGCCTGTTCGTTGCACCGCAAAAAGCCCAGCACGGCGCTACCCCGGAAGAACTCCAGGACATGGTTGACGATCTGCAAAAGGAACACACCTGCGCCGTCGCCTGGTATTTCCCCTACGCCTACCGCAAGTTACGCAACGAAGCCGGCCACTATCACCCCGGCATCGCCGTGCTGTTCAAGGAAGCCCGCGGCTGACCAGTTGAACCATCGCGGGTTTGCGCTTCTCTATTAATCAGGTCACTGCATTTATAGGGAAGATCAGCATGCGCAAGCCCCCGCTCGTTCTCGTCATCGCCCTTGCCGGAGGGCTCGCCGCCTGCGGCGAAACCTCCAGACTGCAAGTCTCCGACGGCACCGGCCCATCGCCCAAACTGCCCGAACCAAACAAAACCCTGATCCCGACGATGAACATCGCCCCAGCGATCGGCTGGCCGGACGGTGCGAAACCCACCGCCGCAGCGGGCACTCAGGTGGCGGCGTTCGCCGAAGGCCTCGATCACCCGCGCTGGCTGTATGTGCTGCCGAATGGTGACGTGCTCGTTGCCGAAACCAACGCGCCGCCTAAACCTGATGACGGCAAAGGCGTTAAAGGCTGGGTCATGAAGAAAGTCATGGGCCGCGCGGGTGCCGGCGTGCCGAGCCCGAACCGCATTACGCTGTTGCGGGACAAGGACCACGACGGCATTGCCGAAACCCGCACGGTGTTTCTCGAAAACCTCAACTCGCCCTTCGGCATGACCCTGGTCGGTAATGACCTGTATGTCGCCGACACCGACCGCTTGTTGCGCTTCCACTATGAGAATGGCGACACGGCCATCAAGTCGCCGCCAATCAAAGTGGTTGATCTGCCGGGCGGTACGTTGAATCACCATTGGACCAAAAACGTCATCGCCAGCAAGGACGGCAGCAAGCTGTACGTTACGGTGGGCTCCAACAGCAACGTCGCCGAAAACGGCATGGATCAGGAAGAAGGTCGCGCGGCGATCTGGGAAGTGGATCGCGCCACCGGCAATCACCGGATCTTCGCCTCGGGGATTCGCAATCCAAATGGTTTGGCCTGGGAGCCGCAAAGCGGCGCACTGTGGACGGCCGTCAACGAGCGGGATGAAATCGGCAGCGACCTGGTGCCGGACTACATCACTTCGGTCAAGGACGGCGGGTTCTACGGCTGGCCTTACAGCTATTACGGCCAGCACGTCGACATTCGTGTCGAGCCGCAAAATCCGGACCTGGTCGCCAAGGCCATCGCGCCGGACTATGCAGTCGGGCCGCACACCGCGTCGCTGGGCCTGACGTTTGCTGAAGGCAACACGCTGCCAGCGCAATTCAAGGAAGGCGCCTTCATCGGCCAGCACGGCTCGTGGAACCGCAAGCCGCACAGTGGCTACAAAGTGATTTTCGTGCCGTTCAGTGCCGGCAAGCCGAACGGGCAACCGGTGGATGTACTCACGGGGTTCCTCAATGACCAAGAAAAAGCCATGGGCCGGCCAGTAGGTGTGGTGATTGATCAGCAGGGTGATTTGCTGGTGGCGGATGATGTGGGGAACAAGGTGTGGCGGGTTTCTGCGGCGAAGTAACTGCCACACACAAGACCTGTGGGAGCTAGCCTGCTAGCGATGGGTCAGCACATCCAACATTGATGTTGCCTGGCGCACCGCTATCGCCGGCAAGCCGGTCTCGCTGCGTTTAGCGCTTGCGGCAGAGCGTGAGCCCATCGCCCAACGGCAACAGCGACAGATCCACACGCGAGTCATCCTTCAAGGCGAGATTAAGCGCCTGGATGGCTCGGGTGTCTTCACTCTCGGGATTCTGCTCAAGCACCCGCCCGCTCCACAGCGTGTTATCGAACACCGCCAGGCCTCCGACGCGCAGCAGACGCAGCGCGTGCTCCAGGTAGGCCAGATAGTTAGCCTTGTCGGCATCAATGAAAATCAAATCGAATTGCTCGGGCTGACCCAACTGAGCCAGGGTTTCCAGCGCAGGCGCCAGGCGCAGGTCAATGCGCTTGGCAAGCCCCGCTTCCTGCCAGTAACGGCGCGCCGTGGCGTTGTAGTCACCAGGAATGTCGCAGCAGATCAGTGAACCGTCATCCGGCATTGCCGCCGCCATGCACAACGCGCTGTAACCGGTGAAGGTGCCGACTTCCAGCAAGCGTTTGGCGCCGGAGAGCTTCACCAGCAATGCGAGGAACTGTCCCTGCTCCGGCGCTATCTGCCAGCGCGCCATCGGCAGCGCCTGGGTTTCATCGCGCAAGCGTTTGAGCAGCGGCGTTTCCCTCAGGGAAACGTCGAGCAGGTATTGATACAGGGAATTGTCGAGATTGAGCGTGCGAGCGGTCATGACGACCTCTGCGAATTAAGGGTTACGCGCCAGATGCTCAGGTTGCAGGACACGCTTGGCGCTGAGGTAGGCTTTCTGCCAATAAGCTTTGGACAAGCTGTCGAGCTTCACCGTGCCGCCCGTGGCCGGCGCATGGACGAAGCGACCTTCGCCGACGTAGATCCCGGCGTGGCTGACCTGAGAGCCGCCATTGGTGGCGAAGAAAATCAGGTCGCCCGTTTGCAGGCCTTCCTTGCCGACATTGGCCGCTTGCATGCTGATCATCTCGCGGGTGGTGCGCGGCAGAGAGATGCCGGCGACGTCACGGTAGACATAACCGATCAGGCCGCTGCAATCGAACCCGGAGTCCGGTGTGTTGCCGCCCCAGCGATAAGGCGTGCCCACCAGGCCCAACGCGCGAAACAGCACGTCTTCTGCTTCAGGCGAAAAAGGTTGTGGTGAACCGAAAACAATCGGCGCGCGAACCACCGGCGCAGGCGGCGGTGTGCGGCTGGCGCAGGCGCTGAGCAGCGCTGCGAAGAACATGAGTGCGAGGCGGGCCGACATCGACATAAGCAGAACATCCTGATCTGGCTGCGGCTTTTTTCTGCCGACAGGACAGAAAAGAAAACCGCCTGCGCAGGACGCAGGCGGTTTGCCATCAATAATAGATCAGGATTCTAGCGGCTATGGGCCAAACTTCAAGTAAGACTTTAAGTTCGCCTTACAAGTTGTCCGCCTACTCTGTTGCAGAGTGGCTTTTTGTCGCCACCGAGGTGGCGACAGGCTGAAGCATTACTTGCGCGCCGTGACCACGGTCGGGGCCATCGCAAGTGCGCGCTTGGCTTCGATGAAGGTCTTGCTCCAGTAGCTGTCGCCCAGGCTATCGACCCGGACACCACCGCTTTTGCGGCTGCTGGAGTGGATGAACTGGTTATCACCGAGGTAGATCCCCGCGTGACTGACACGACCGCGACGGCCGTTGGTGGCGAAGAACAGCAGATCGCCCGGCTTGAGCGCACTGCGAGCAACCAATGGCGCGTCCACGTTGATCATTTCGCGAGTGGAGCGCGGCAGGTTCATGCCGGCCTCTTCGCGGAACAGATAACCGATGAAGCCGCTGCAATCAAAGCCAGCCTCGGAGGTGCCGCCAAAACGGTAACGGGTACCGATCAGGGACATGCCACGTTCGAGGATGCTGTCGGCCAGAACCGGAAGCTGGTACGACTTGCCGTCGGCGAAGTCAGCCAGTTCTTTATCGGTGGCCAGTTCTTCCTGGAAAAGAACGGAAGACGATTGCGCAGTAACTGAATTTTTAACCTGCTGTTGAGGCGCTTGCTCCGACACTGGAGAGTGGGCAGCGCAACCGAACAAAAGGGTAACGAGTGCGAGAGGCACGAGGGGTGCAAAGCGATTTAGCATGGGCACGACCGTGGCTGATAGTTGTAAAGAAGCCGAGACTATGCCCGCTATCATCCTCATTTGCAAATTCAATCGAACTTTATGTGACTTTCCGGTTTCGCGTTTCCATCTAAGCGCTTAAGCCCCATTTAGACGCTTGCGCGGCCTACACCCTGTAGGAAAGCGAACTTTTTGGCGCCTGAAATATGCCAAAAACCTTGTAGGACTTGGGTATTACCAGCCCAGCGTCTCTTTTAGAAACGGGATGGTCAGCTTGCGCTGAGCTTGAAGGGAGGCCTGATCGAGACGCTCAAGCAGCTCGAACAGCGCACTCATACTGCGAGTGCCACGGGTCAGGATAAAATGCCCGACTTCGTCGGTCAGGTGCAATCCACGACGGGACGCACGCAATTGAAGGGCGCGCAATTTGTCTTCGTCGGACAGCGGTCGCATCTGGAAGATCAGCGCCAGCGTGAGACGGGACTTCAGATCCGCCAGCTTCACCGGCAATTCACGCGGGGACGTCGATGCTGCAATCAGCAGGCGCCGACCGCTGTCACGCAGGCGGTTGAACAGATGGAACAACGCCTCTTCCCAGTCCGCCTTGCCGGCAATCGCCTGCAGATCATCCAGGCAGACCAGTTCGTACTGTTCGAGGTTGTCGAGAATTTCGATGCCGCGATCCATCAACTCGGCCAGTGGCAGATACACCGCCGGCTCACCCATCTGTTCGAAGCGCAAGCAGGCTGCCTGCAACAGATGCGTGCGCCCTACCCCGTGCTTGCCCCAGAGATAAATCAGGCTTTCGGTCCAGCCGGCGTCGGCTTCGCACAGCCGCTCGACATAGCCGAGTGCAGCGGCATTGGCGCCTGGGTAGTAATTGATAAAGGTAGCGTCATCACGCAGACGCACACCTAGGGGCAGCTGAATCGGTTTCATGCTGACTGAACAGTTCCAAAGGAACCGTTAGTGGCCTCTGTGTAAAGTTTGCGAAGTTTATACCCGTGAAGCTGACCGCACAATGCGACAGACCATAAGCAAAATCAAAGGTTTGCGTTATCGCACCGGTTTCATGAGCGTTTCTTTGGCGGCGCATGTGACAGCCGCCCATGGGACACGGGCCAGCCTGGCACTGAACCAGGCCGTCCGCAACGCGTCATCGGCGCCCCCTAGAGCTCAGGTTCGTCGACGCCACCGTACATATCCGAATCTTTATACAAATCATGCACATGCCGCACCAGCACCATGATCACCGCCGCCACCGGGAGCGCCAGCAGCACGCCGGTAAAACCGAACAGCTCACCGCCGGCCAGAATCGCAAAGATCACCGCCACTGGGTGCAGACCGATCCGGTCGCCCACCAGCAACGGCGTCAGTACCATGCCCTCAAGCGCCTGGCCAACCATGAATACCGCGACGATGCCAACCATGGGGTACAAGTCGCCACCGAACTGGAACAGGCCGGCAATCAGCGCCGCGCCAATCCCAATGACAAACCCCATGTACGGCACAATCGCCGCCAGGCCGGCGATCATCCCGATCAGCAACCCCAGCTCGAGCCCGACCAGCATCAGGCCCGCCGAATAGATCACACCCAGCGCCACCATCACCAGCAACTGCCCGCGCACGAACGCGCCGAGCACTTCATGGCATTCGTCCGCCAGGATAACCACGCGCTCTTCACGGTCACGAGGCAGCAGGCTGCGGATCTTGGCCATCATCAGGTCCCAGTCCCGCAACAGATAAAAGCTCACGACCGGGATCAGCACCAGATTGGCCAGCCAACCGATCAATGCAAGGCCGGATGCGGTCGCCTGACTCAGCACCACGCCGACAATGTCGGTGGTCTGGCCCATGTGTTCGCTGATCGTCGCTTTGAGCTTGTCGAACTTCCAGAAATTGTCCGACAGCCCGAACTTTGACTGCGCCCACGGCAATGCGGTGTGCTGCAACCAGTCGAGCATCTGCGGCGCCAGTTCATACAAGCGAAACAACTGCTTGGCGAGCATTGGCACCAGCACCAGCAACAACGTGGTGAAGATCAAGGTGAACAGCGCGAACACCGCCACTACGCCCCAGGTCCGGGACAGGCCGGCCTTTTCCAGCCGATCGACCAGCGGGTCGAACAGATACGCCAACAACAGCGCCACCAGAAACGGCGTCAGAATCGGATGCAACAGCCAGATAAACGCGCAGAGCAGAACCACCCCACCCAACCAGAACCAACGCCGCGTATCGGCCATGTACCACTCCATTTGTATCTATATAAAGAAAGAAAACCTTACCAACGGTAACGCAGCTGCGGCACCGGTGCAGGCGTTGGCGCGACAGCAGGCGCCGAGCCCTCCGCCACCGGCTGAACAGGCACGGTCGGTGCCGGGGCCTCACCTGCCGGAATTTCTTGCAACTTCGCCAGCGACAACTGTGACCGCAACTGCTCGGCACTGCCATTGACCCGGTACAGAATCCGGTCAGCGTCAACACTTTGCAGGCGCGCGCCAAACGGCTCCAGCAAACGCCCCAGCGTCGCGTAGCGCTCCAGATTCATGCCCTGCACTTCCAGCAACTGCTCGCCCGAAACCCCGGGCTTGACCACAAAGCGTGGCGCCAGGCGCTGACTGACCGCCAGCATCACCGCGTCGGCCACGGCGGCCTGATCCGCGCCCTGCACGCTGCCTGCTTCCTTCTGATCGTCGAGCCACAAATGCCATTTGGCCTGCCACTGGCCACCTTCTTCACGGGCATGCACGGCCAGCAGTGCGTCAGCGTTGTAACGATCCGATGCGCCGCGCAAAGGTGCCGCATCGGTGCCTTCAAGATTCGGTGCCGTGGCGACCAGTTGCTCGCTCAGGTCCGCCAGCGGCAGACGCAGCGGCAGACCACGGTGTTGTGCCGCGCGACGTAACGGCGCAGCACTGGCCTGACCGTCACCGACCAAACTCGAACCTTCGGTTGAGTCGCTCAGCCACCACGTCAGAATCGATGGCCGGTTCGCGCCCCACAACGACAGCCCGGCACGGCGTAACGCCTGCTCGGTGCTGGCGGGGTCGAAATCGACTTTCAGCACTTCTGGCGGACCGGCATCGAAACCGTACTGGCTGATGATCTGCTGCGGATCCTTGCGAATGGCCGCCAACCCCGGACTTTGCACGGCCTTGGGATCGCCGGTCAGGCGCAACACCAGCGTGTCGAGCGCACGCTGAGTGGCTTGATCGCGCTCTTCTGGCGCCTGACTGGTGACAGGCTCGCGCACCTGATAAAGGCTTTTGACGGTTTCGGCATGGCTCGCCAGGCTGACCAGAGACAAACAACCCACAAACAATGATCTAAAAAAACGCATGGAAGATTCCTGACGACAAGAGCGGCTGGAACTGACCGCATGAAGACAATCGAGCAAGGCTGTGACCATCACCCGACGCAAAACATTCACACGTCCCGGTTAAGTTTTTCGCACTGCCATAACGATAGACGGTTAATCGCGATACCTTATACAGCCAAGCGGGAGGCGACCAACACGGGCAATAACGGTTTTTTTGTATCGATATGCCCCTGCTGTCGGCCTGAGGATGGCCGCTGCCCCTCAAGCCTGATAAAATCGCGCGCCTTCGCAGACCGGCAACAGCCGGGCACCCTGAAATTCGCGCAAGGCACATGCCCTTCGTTTGTTTCGGCGGTCCCACTGGACTCGGTCGTTACCCCTGAATCCCCCCTAAAGGCCTGGATCATGAGCAAGCAACCCTCCCTGAGCTACAAGGACGCCGGTGTAGACATCGACGCCGGTGAAGCATTGGTCGAACGCATCAAGAGCGTCGCCAAGCGCACTGCGCGCCCGGAAGTCATGGGCGGCCTGGGCGGTTTTGGCGCCCTCTGCGAGATCCCGGCCGGCTACAAGCAGCCTGTGCTGGTTTCCGGCACTGACGGCGTCGGCACCAAGCTGCGTCTGGCGCTGAACCTGAACAAGCACGACAGCATCGGCATCGACCTCGTCGCCATGTGCGTGAACGACCTGGTGGTCTGCGGCGCCGAGCCGCTGTTCTTCCTCGACTACTACGCCACCGGCAAACTGAACGTCGAAACCGCGACCCAGGTCGTGACCGGCATCGGCGCAGGCTGCGAACTGTCCGGCTGCTCCCTGGTTGGCGGCGAAACCGCTGAAATGCCGGGCATGTACGAAGGCGAAGACTACGACCTGGCCGGCTTCTGCGTCGGCGTCGTGGAAAAATCCGAAATCATCGACGGTTCGAAAGTCGCTGCCGGCGATGCCCTACTCGCCCTGCCGTCTTCCGGCCCGCACTCCAACGGCTACTCGCTGATCCGCAAGATCATCGAAGTGTCCGGTGCCGACATCGAAAACATCCAGCTCGACGGCAAACCGCTGACCGACCTGCTGATGGCCCCGACCCGCATCTACGTGAAGCCGCTGTTGAAGCTGATCAAGGAAACCGGCGCAGTCAAAGCCATGGCCCACATCACCGGTGGCGGCCTGCTGGACAACATCCCGCGCGTGCTGCCTAAAGGCGCTCAAGCGGTGGTTGATGTTGCAAGCTGGACTCGCCCTGCCGTGTTTGACTGGCTGCAAGAGAAAGGCAACGTCGACGAAAACGAAATGCACCGCGTACTGAACTGCGGCGTCGGCATGGTCATCTGCGTGGCTCAAGAGCACGTTGAAACCGCGCTGAACGTGCTGCGTGAAGCCGGCGAGCAGCCTTGGGTCATCGGCCAGATCGCTACCGCTGCCGAAGGCGCGGCCCAGGTTGAACTGAAGAACCTCAAGGCTCATTGATGTCTCAGACCTGTGATGTGGTGGTGCTGTTGTCCGGCACCGGCAGTAACTTGCAGGCCCTGATCGACAGCACGCGGACCGGCGACAGCCCGGTCCGCATCGCCGCGGTGATTTCCAACCGCGCCGACGCCTACGGCCTGCAACGCGCCAGGGATGCGGGTATCGACACCCGCTCCCTGGATCACAAGGCGTTCGAAGGCCGCGAAGCCTTCGATGCCGCGCTGATCGAACTGATCGACGCCTTCAATCCCAAACTCGTGGTCCTGGCCGGTTTCATGCGCATTCTCAGCGCTGACTTCGTGCGCCACTACGCGGGTCGCCTGCTTAACATCCATCCCTCGCTGCTACCCAAATACAAAGGGTTACACACGCATCAGCGCGCGCTGGAGGCCGGCGACACTGAACACGGCTGTTCCGTGCACTTTGTCACCGAGGAACTCGATGGCGGACCACTGGTCGTACAGGCAGTAATACCGGTAGAGTTGCACGATTCGCCGCAGAGTCTGGCGCAGCGAGTTCACACCCAGGAACACCTGATCTACCCGATGGCCGTACGCTGGTTTGCCGAAGGCCGTTTATCACTTGGTCAACAAGGTGCTTTACTGGATGGCAAGTTACTCGCGGCCAGCGGCCACTTGATTCGAACCTAGGAGATTTTATGCGTCGCGCCCTGCTCTTCGCTTGCGCTCTGCTTGCCCTGCCTTTCGCGCAGGCAACAGAACTTCAACCCTTCTCCGCCAGCTACACCGCCGACTGGAAGCAGCTTCCAATGAGCGGCACTGCCGAGCGCAGCCTGACCAAGGAAGCCAACGGCGTCTGGAAGCTCAGCTTCAAGGCCTCGATGATGATCGCCAGCCTGACCGAAGAAAGCACCCTGACCCTGGACAAGGACACCCTGCTGCCACAGTCCTACCACTTTGAACGCGGTGGCCTGGGCAAAGCCAAAAAGGCTGACCTGGATTTCGACTGGACCGCCAAAATGGTCACCGGCACCGATCGCGGCGACGCGGTCAAGATCCCGCTCAACCGCGGCATGGTCGACAAATCCACCTATCAGCTGGCCCTGCAACACGACGTGGCCGCCGGCAAGAAAAGCATGAGCTACCAGGTGGTCGATGATGGTGAAGTCGATACCTATGACTTCCGCGTGCTGGGTTCGGAAAAAGTCGACACCAAGGCTGGCCAGATCGACGCGATCAAGGTCGAGCGCGTGCGCGACCCGACACAAAGCAAGCGCATCACCGTGCTGTGGTTCGCCAAGGACTGGGATTACCTGCTGATCCGCCTGCAACAGGTCGAAACCGACGGCAAGGAGTACAACATCATGCTCCTGGACGGTAAGGTCAACGGCAAGGCTGTCAAAGGCAGCTGATCCGGATCGAAACAAGAAGCCCCGCTAATGCGGGGCTTTTTTTCGTCTGACGCATAGGAACTTGTGGCGAGGGAGCTTGCTCCCGCTGGGCTGCGCAGCAGTCCCCTTCTTTTTGGAAGGAAGGGGGGCCGCTTCGCGGCCCAGCGGGAGCAAGCTCCCTCGCCACAGGGATTGCGATTACTTCAACAAGAAAAGTGGAACGCGAAACAGAAGGAATGCTCTATAACTTCAACGTCTTTTTTGATCGAATGACTCTTCCTACTGCTGAGGTTTCCCATGACAGTCACCGTCAATACCGTTTCCGCCGAAGGTTTTCGTCACAGCGTACAAATCGATGACCACGAACTCTTTGCCGACGTACCGACCTCCGTCGGCGGTGATGGCTCGGCACCCGAGCCACATGATTACTTCGATGCAGCGCTCGGCGCGTGCAAGGCCCTGACCCTGAAGATGTATGCGAAGAAAAAAGACATTCCGCTGACGGGTGTTGGCGTGGAGGTCAAACGCGACAACAGTGAAGAGCAGAAAGGCAAATACGCCCTGCACGTCAAACTGACGCTCAAGGGTGTGCTTACCGATGCCCAGCGCGACGAACTGCATCGCGTGGCCGACCGTTGCCCGGTGCACAAGCTGATGACCACCACTGAAGTCAGCATCGAAACCCATCTCTCCGAAGGCGCGTTCAGCCAATAGCGGCAAGGGCCGGGCAAGCGGGTTATGCTCCACGCGTCACCCGCTCAGCCTGGAATGCACCATGAACACTCCCCTCGTGATCCGCCCCCGCGCCGAAGATGTCGAAGGCCAGCCGATTCTTCGTCCCCTGCCGTCAGCCAAATGCCGCAGCGTCGGGCCTTTTGTGTTTTTCGACCACATGCTGGAGACCCGTTATCCGGCGGGCAAAGGCATGAACATCCGTCAGCATCCGCACATCGGTCTGTCGACCCTCACCTACTTGTTCGAAGGAAAAATCCAGCACAAGGACAGCCTCGGTTCCGATCAGGTGGTAGAGGCCGGTGACGTCAGCTGGATGACCGCCGGCAGCGCGATTGCCCACGTCGAGCGGACGCCCGAGGCATTGAAGGACAGCGGATTCACGATGCACGGCTTGCAGATATGGCTGGCATCGCCGAAGGAACATGAACAGGGTCCGGGGCACTACAGTCACCATCCGGCGGCCACACTGCCGGTCAGCGATAATCTTGGGGTAAAGATCCGGATGATCGCCGGGTCAGGCTTTTGTCTGGAATCGCCGGTGCCGGTGCTTTCTCCTACGCTGTACGCGGAACTGATCCTACAGACAGCGACCACGCTGCTGATTCCCACCGAGCATGAAGAACGGGCGCTGTATGTGTTGAGCGGCGAGGTGCAGCTCGATGGCGAGCTGATAGAACCGCATTCGCTGGTGGTGCTGCCTGCGGGGGAAGAGATGACGTTGTTCGCCGAGAGCGACAGTCATGCGGTGTTGTTTGGTGGCGCGCCGCTGGATGGGCCGCGAAGGATCAACTGGAATTTTGTGGCGAGCGATCCGGCGGCTATCGATGAAGCACGCCGGCGCTGGGCGGCTGGGGATTGGCCGACGGTGCCGGGGGAAGTTGAGCGGATCGAACTGCCTTAGGCTATTCGCTGTAAGTTATACCGCCTTCGCGGGCAAGCCCGCTCCCACAGGGTCAGCGGTGTTGCCCAAAATGAGGAACACCACCAAACCTTGTGGGAGCGGGCTTGCCCGCGAAGGGGCCCTGCCTGCCACCGCCAACTAAAAGTCCAAGCATAAAAAAACCCGCCGAAGCGGGTTTTTTGTACAACGCCGTTAAACCGACAGTTCAACCAGCAGCTTGTTGAGGCGGCGCACATACGCGGCCGGGTCTTTCAAGCTGTCGCCGGCCGCGAGGGCCGCCTGATCGAAGAGGATGTGCGACAGGTCGCCGAAGCGCTCTTCGCTTTGCTCGCTGTCGAGTTTCTCGATCAGCGGGTGAGCCGGGTTGAACTCGAAGATCGGCTTCGAATCCGGCACCTTCTGACCGCTGGCTTCGAGGATCTGACGCATCTGCATGCCCAGGTCCTGCTCGCCGATGGCCAGAATCGCCGGGGAGTCGGTCAGACGGTGGGAAACACGCACTTCGGCAACGGAGTCGCCCAGCGCGGTTTTCAGACGCTCGACCAGACCTTCTTTGGACTTGGCGACTTCTTCCGCGGCTTTCTTGTCCTCTTCCGAGTCCAGGTTGCCCAGGTCCAGGTCACCGCGCGCCACGTCGACGAAGCTCTTGCCGTCGAAGTCGCTGAGGTAGCTCATCAGCCACTCGTCGATGCGGTCGGTCAACAGCAGCACTTCGATGCCTTTCTTGCGGAAGACTTCCAGGTGCGGGCTGTTTTTGACTTGCGCGTAGGTTTCGCCGGTCAGGTAGTAAATCTTGTCCTGACCTTCCTTGGCGCGAGCCAGATACTCGGCCAGACCCACGACTTGCTCGCCTTCTTCGCCCTGAGTGGACGCAAAACGCAGCAGGCCAGCGATTTTCTCTTTGTTGGCGAAGTCTTCTGCCGGGCCTTCTTTCATGACCTGACCGAAGTTTTTCCAGAAACCCTTGTATTGCTCAGGCTCGTTCTTCGCCAGTTTTTCCAGCATGTCCAGCACGCGCTTGGTCAGCGCCGACTTCATGGAATCGATGATCGGGTCTTTCTGCAGGATTTCCCGCGACACGTTCAGCGACAGGTCATTGGAATCGACCACGCCTTTGATGAAGCGCAGGTACAGCGGCAGGAACGACTCGGCCTGATCCATCACGAACACGCGCTGCACGTAGAGCTTCAGGCCTTTCGGCGCTTCACGCTGGTACAGGTCGAACGGAGCACGGGTCGGAACATAAAGCAGCGAGCTGTACTCGAGCTTGCCTTCGACCTTGTTGTGGCTCCAGCTCAGCGGGTTTTCGAAGTCATGAGCGATGTGTTTGTAGAACTCCTGGTATTCCTCGTCCTTGATCTCGGTGCGAGGACGGGTCCACAGGGCGCTGGCGCGGTTGACGGTTTCCCATTCAACAGCAGGTGTCTCTTCGCCGTCAGCAGCTGCCACTTCTTTCGGCAACTCGATCGGCAAAGCAATGTGGTCGGAGTACTTCTTGATGATGTTGCGCAGGCGCCAGCCGTCGGCGAACTCGTCTTCACCGGACTTCAGGTGCAGCACGATGCGAGTGCCGCGCTCGGCTTTCTCGACGGTGGCCACTTCAAAATCGCCTTCGCCCTTGGACGACCAATGCACGCCTTCGCTGGCGGCAGCACCGGCCCGACGGCTGAACACGTCGACTTTGTCGGCGACGATGAATGCGGAGTAGAAACCCACGCCAAATTGACCGATCAGGTGCGAATCTTTTTTCTGATCGCCAGACAGGTGTTTCATGAAATCAGCGGTGCCGGATTTGGCGATGGTGCCCAGGTGGGTAATCGCGTCTTCACGGCTCATGCCGATACCGTTGTCTTCGAGGGTGACGGTTTTAGCGTCCTTGTCGAAGCTCACACGGATTTTCAGTTCGGCGCCACCTTCCAGCAACTCAGGCTTGGACAGGGCTTCGAAACGTAATTTGTCGACAGCGTCAGAGGCGTTCGAGATCAATTCGCGAAGGAAGATTTCCTTGTTGGAATACAACGAATGGATCATGAGGTGCAGCAGTTGCTTCACCTCGGTCTGGAAGCCCAGGGTTTCCTTTTGAGTTTCCACACTCATGGTCATCAAACTCCAATCAGATGGCAGTGGCCGCGACCTTGAGGGTCGGCGGCGGGTTGTCATCAAAGTTGGGGGCTCGGATCAGGATTTCAAGGGCTCATCGATTTTGAAGTGGGCACGGGCGGTGGCAATGGGCTCGGCTTCGGTGCTTTGCCAGGCGGTTACTGCCACGTTTGCGACACGCCGCCCCTGACGGCACACCTGACATCTGGCCCAGGTGTCGCGAAACTGCCCCGCGCGCAGGTAGTCGAGGGAAAAGTCGATAATCTTCGGCACGCCCGGCGAACCGGTGAGAATCAGCAAGTGCAAGGCGGCGGACAGCTCCATGAACCCGGCAATCACGCCGCCATGAATCGCCGGCAATAAAGGGTTACCAATATTGTCCTTGTTCGCCGGGAGGCGAAACAACAGGTCATCGCCGACCCGCGAGCATTCGACACCGATCAGTTTGGCGTAGGGAATCAGGTGCAGCAGCGCGGCGTAGTCGCCCTGCTCATGGGCCTTTTGCAGTTGTTCCTTGAAATTGTCGGTCATTTCGCCCCTCCGGCGATGACGCCACCAAACCCTTTGGTGCCTTTGACGCCCTTGCCCATGCGCATGAACGTGCCCACGACGTGGGCGATGGGCTGTTCGGGATCGTCCTTATAGGCAAAACCACGGGCGAAGATCACGTCCGTGGTGACCCGATAGCATTGGGCAAAGCCATACACATCCTTGTGCGGTTCGGCTGCGTGCATGTAGTCGATGCGCAGGTCGAGGGTCGGGCAAACTTCGAACTCGGGCAATACGCAAAGGGTGGACATGCCACACGCGGTGTCCATCAAGGTAGTCAGCGCACCGCCGTGGATCACGCCAGTTTGCGGGTTACCAATGATTTGCGGGCTGTACGGCAGAATCACGGTGAGTCCGTCACTGCTGGCGCTGTGAACTCGCAGCCCGAGTACCTGACAGTGGCGCAATGCCGATAGAAATCGCGTCGCGCGCTCAAAAACGGGGTTTTCGGCCATTTGATAAAAACTCTTCTTAGTATTCCGACATCGCACTAGGCGTGTTCGGTAAAAGTTCCCGTGGGAATAATCTTATATATCTGAACGAATTGAGGAACTTAACCCTGTTGGCTGTGCTCGAAAGGCCAAGTAGATATTTTTCCCAAGGAGAAACACCCCATGCGTAAGACTTTAGCTATTGCCTTGATGTTGACCGCTTCCCTCGGTCTCGCTGCCTGCGATAAAAAATCCGAGGACAAAGCTCAAGATGCCAACCAACATGCTGAACAGGCTCAGCAAGACATGAACAAAGCTCAGGATAAAGTGAACGACGCAGCGAAAGAAAACGCCGAAGCTGCCAAAGCTCAGGCTGAATCGAACGAAGCCGCTGCAAAAGAAGCACCTAAAAACTAAAACAGTTTTTAGCGTGATAAAGAAAACCCGCCAAGAGCGGGTTTTCTTTTGCTTGTCATTTTCCACGTTAGAGCAAAATAGTTCTAAAAGTCGGACTAATCATCAACAGCAACGAACACACTAATCCGACAAACCACACCAGACTTCGTTGCCAGGCGAGATCGCCCCAATAACACAATAAGTAAATGATGCGCGTAATCACGAAGATGATTGCCAGCGAATCAATCAGCCATCCCGCCGTCTGTGTGGTGTGCGCCATCAACACCCCCACCGCGAACAATATGAAGGCTTCGAAGCAGTTCTGATGGGCCGCCACCGCTCGGGCACCGAAACCGGTGAGTTGTGCCTGCTGCTGGCGTGGCAGATGGTTGTTGTAACCGCCCTGCTCTTTCATGGCCTTGGCCACCGGCATGCGGGCCACGTAAATCAGCAAGGCGCTGATAAACACACACCAGAACGGAATACTCATCAAGCAGCCTCTTTGATCGCTTCAGGCAAGGGCGCCTCTGTAGGGGTATAGACCATCACGTCGAGAACGTCGGAATGAAACTCCCGGCGATAGAGCACCAACACCACGCCGGCACTCATCAACATGAACAACCAGGGGCTGACAAACCAGGCCAGCATGGTCATGCCGAAGTAGTAGGAGCGCAGGCCAAAGTTGAACTGGTTGGCGGCCATTGAGATGACCCGCGCCGCCCGGGCCGCAAAGGCTTTTCGCTCCTGCTCCGAGACATGGCGCTCGCCGACCATGGGTGCCGAACCGATCAGAATGGCCGCGAAGTTGTATTGGCGCATGCACCAGCTGAACGTAAAGAACGCATACACAAACACCAGCGCCAGGCACAGCAACTTGATCTCGGACATCCCCTGGGAGGCCTGCTGCACCATCGGGATATCCGCCAGCAAAGACACGGCTCTTTCTGACGCCCCCAGCACCGTGAGAATGCCGGCCAGGATAATCAGCGTGCTCGAGGCGAAGAACGAAGCGTTGCGCTCAAGGTTGCCGACCACACTGGCGTCGGCGATGCGGTTGTCGCGCAGCAGCATGCGGCGCATCCAGTCTTCGCGGTACAGGTGAAGCACACTGGCCAGGCACGCGGTGTCGCGGCCCTTCCACGTTGCATAACGGGTGTAGCCACCCCAGCAGATGGCAAACCAGACGGCGGCGAGAATGTGGATCAGGTTGGCGTGGATGAACGACATGCAGGTCCTTGTGATGTGTTTGCGGAGGATCCGAAACCCTGTGTGGCAAGGGAGCTTGCTCCCGCTCGGCTGCGAAGCAGTCGCAAAGCTTTTGGGGCCGCTTCGCGACCCAGCGGGAGCAAGCTCCCTCGCCACACAGGCTCGCTCCCACAGGGGGGGATTGTAGTGGTTCGACGTTAGCTCAAGGAAAAAGACACTGCATCACGCGCATAAAAAATGCCCCGTATCGATTGATACGGGGCATTTCTGTTGTAGCTCAAGACCCGCTTTTGACGGGTTTGAAGCGACTTAAGCCAACGCTTCTTCGCGCTTGCCCAGCAGGCGGTCACAAACCACTGCAACCACCAGCGTCATGACCGAAGGCACCAGCCACGCCAGACCTTGCTCGCTCAGCGGCAGGTGAGCCAGTTGCGCCGGCATCCACTCCGCCAGACCCGCCCCCTTGAGCGCGTCGATCAGGCCGAAGATGAACGACACCAGCATCACCGGACCGACGATGCGGCCCTGCTCATGCCAGAAGTCCTTACAGAAGCTCAGGGCGACCAGCGCGATGCACGGCGGGTAGATCGCGGTGAGTACCGGGATCGAGAACGCGATCAGCTTGGTGAGGCCCAGGTTGGACACAAACAGGGAAAACACGGCCAGGATAATGACCAACGTCTTGTAGGACAGTGGCAGTACACGGCTGAAGTATTCGGCGCAGGCGCAGGTCAGACCGACCGCTGTGACCAGGCAGGCCAACGAGATCAGCACCGCAAGGAAACCGCTGCCCAACGATCCAAAGGTGTGTTGAACGTAAGCGTGCAATACCGCCGCGCCGTTGGTCGCGCCGGCAGCCACTTCATGGCTGCCCGAACCGAGGCGGAACAGGCTGACATACACCAGCGCCAGGCCAACACCCGCAATCAACCCGGCAATGATCGCATAGCGAGTGATCAACACCGGCGACTCGACACCACGGGAGCGGATGGCGTTGACGATGACAATGCCGAACACCAGCGCACCGAGGGTATCCATGGTCAGGTAACCATTGATGAAGCCCTGGGAGAACGGTGCTGCGACATACTCAGGCGTCGCCACGCCGATATCACCGGCCGGCAGCGCGAACGCGGCGATGCCGAGAGCGGCCAGGGCGATGATCTTCAGCGGCGCGAGAAACCGTCCGACGGTATCCAGCAAACGGCCCGGGTAGAGCGAGATGAAGAACACCAGCAGGAAGTACACCGAGCTATAGAGGAACAGCGCCAGCGGGCTTTCGCCGGTCAGCGGCGCCAGGCCCACTTCGAACGATACGGTCGCGGTGCGCGGCGTCGCGAACAGCGGGCCAACGGCGAGGTAGCACGCAGCGGCCAGCAAACCACCCGCGACTTTGCCGATCGGACTGCTCAAGGCATCCATTGCGCCGCCGACCTTGGCCAGGGCCACCACGGTGATCACCGGCAGACCGACCGCGGTGATCAGAAAGCCCAGCGCCGCCATCCAGACATGAGGCCCCGACTGCAAACCGACGATAGGCGGGAAGATGATGTTGCCAGCCCCGACGAACAGGGCAAACGTCATAAAACCAAGTGCCAGGATGTCCTGGCCTTTCAACACTTTCATTAAGGAAATACCACACTACTGAATCGGAATTTAGAGAGGGATTTCCCTTATGGGTGAGGGAAATGCTGTCGGTCCGCATAGGATCGACCCTTTAGCGCGAAGCAACCTTGTGGGTCGCGGACGCAAAAATGGCGGCTAGCCTAACGAATTTGCGCGACAAACGCACTGTTAGAGGGCGAACATTCCGATCTGCGACATTTCCGTGTCGCGTTTACATATCTAAATTTCCGACATCGAACCCTGTGGCGAGGGAGCTTGCTCCAGCTGGGGTGCGAAGCGCCCCCAAAACCTGCACTTGTATTACATAAGGCAGTTTGTGCTTGTTCGTTTTGCGTCTGCTGCGCAGCCGAACGGGAGCAAGCTCCCTCGCCACAAAAAGCCCTGTGGAGATCTCGAATTCCGGAAACGACAAAGGCCACCCGAAGGTGGCCTTTGTCTGGTGAAGCGTCAGCTAAGCGCGAGGCTTACTTGACAGCCCAACCGGTCAGCTCGGACAAAGCCTTGCCGATGTCTGCCAGCGAACGCACGGTTTTAACGCCTGCGTCTTCCAGGGCAGCGAACTTCTCGTCTGCAGTGCCCTTGCCGCCAGAGATGATTGCGCCAGCATGGCCCATGCGCTTGCCCGGAGGAGCAGTCACACCAGCGATGTAGGAAACAACCGGCTTGGTCACGTGTGCCTTGATGTAAGCAGCCGCTTCTTCTTCAGCCGAACCGCCGATCTCGCCGATCATGACGATCGCTTCGGTCTTCGGGTCTTCCTGGAACAGCTTCAGGATGTCGATGAAGTTCGAACCCGGGATCGGGTCACCGCCGATGCCGACGCAAGTCGACTGACCGAAACCGGCGTCAGTGGTCTGCTTGACAGCTTCGTAGGTCAGGGTGCCGGAACGGGAAACGATACCGACCTTGCCTGGCAAGTGAATGTGACCTGGCATGATGCCGATCTTGCATTCGCCTGGAGTGATCACGCCTGGGCAGTTAGGGCCGATCAGGGTGATACCCAGCTCGTCGCACTTGACCTTGGCATCCAGCATGTCCAGGGTAGGAATGCCTTCAGTGATGCAAACGATCAGCTTGATGCCGCCGAATGCTGCTTCCAGGATGGAGTCCTTGCAGAAAGGAGCTGGAACGTAGATCACGCTGGCGGTGGCGCCAGTGGCAGCTACAGCGTCTTTCACGGTGTTGAACACTGGCAGACCCAGGTGCTCGGTGCCGCCTTTGCCTGGAGTTACACCACCAACCATCTTGGTGCCGTACTCGATGGCTTGCTGGGTGTGGAAACTACCTTGCGAACCGGTAATACCCTGGCAGATAACTTTGGTGTCTTTATTGATCAGGACGCTCATTATTTGCCCTCCGCAGCTTTAACGACTTGTTGAGCAGCGTCGGTCAGGCTGGTAGCAGCGATGATGTTCAAACCGCTTTCTGCCAGTACTTTAGCGCCCAGCTCAGCGTTGTTGCCTTCAAGGCGAACAACAACCGGGATTTTCACGCCGACTTCTTTCACAGCGCCGATGATGCCTTCGGCAATCATGTCGCAACGAACGATGCCGCCGAAGATGTTGACCAGTACTGCAGCGACGTTAGTGTCGGACAGGATGATCTTGAACGCTTCGGTAACGCGTTCTTTGGTAGCACCGCCGCCCACGTCGAGGAAGTTGGCTGGTTTGCCGCCATGCAGGTTGACGATGTCCATGGTACCCATGGCCAGGCCAGCACCGTTGACCATGCAACCGATGTTGCCTTCCAGCGCTACGTAGTTCAGTTCGAACTTGGCAGCGTGCGCTTCGCGCGGATCGTCTTGCGACGGATCGTGGAAAGTCTTCAGCTTAGGCTGACGGTACATGGCGTTGGCGTCGATGTTGATCTTGGCGTCGAGGCAATGCAGATCGCCGTCAGCCTTGATCACCAGCGGGTTCACTTCCAGCAGAGCCAGGTCGTGATCCTTGAACAGCTTGGCCAGACCTACGAAGATCTTGGCGAACTGAGCAACCTGCTTGCCTTCCAGACCCAGCTGGAATGCCAGCTCGCGACCCTGGAATGGCTGAGCGCCAACCAGTGGATCGATAGTGGCCTTGAGGATTTTCTCAGGGGTGTCGTGAGCGATTTTCTCGATGTCCACGCCACCTTCGGTGGAAGCCATGAACACGATGCGACGGCTCGAACGGTCAACGACAGCGCCCAGGTACAGCTCTTTAGCGATATCAGTGCACGATTCAACCAGGATCTTGGTGACTGGCTGACCATTGGCATCAGTCTGGTAAGTCACCAGACGCTTGCCCAGCCACTGTTGTGCGAATGCCTTGGCGTCTTCTTTGCTGCGAACCAGCTTTACGCCGCCCGCTTTACCGCGACCACCAGCGTGGACCTGGGCTTTGACGACCCACTCGGTGCCGCCGATTTTGTCGCAAGCTTCTGCTGCTGCTTCCGGGGTGTCTACCGCATAACCGGTGGAAACTGGCAGGCCGTACTCAGCGAACAGCTGCTTACCCTGATACTCGTGAAGATTCATGCTTATTACCGTCTTCGTTAGGTACTGCGCATTCGGTGCTGCACTTGTTCAAGTGCCGCACCACCTGTGACTGCTGCTTGCGTAGCCTTTCCGGACAACCGGTGCAGCTACGCAAGACTGCGTCCAGCGGATATTCCGCGGTGAGTCTTGCATGCAAGGCTCACGACGGGCCATACCGCCGTGGTTTCTTATTGTCTTAACGCTTCTTGCGGTTGGCGATGTGAATGGCGCCGCCATTCACTGCCAGAGCTGCTTCGTGCAAGGCTTCAGACAGGGTCGGATGGGAGAAAACCATCATGCCCAGGTCTTCAGCGCTGGTGCCGAATTCCATGCCGATCGCGCCCTGCTGAACCAGTTCTGCGGCGCTCGGGCCAATCACGTGGACGCCCAATACGCGGTCAGTCTTGGCATCGGCAATGACTTTCACGAAACCGCCGGTGTCGTTGGCTGCCATGGCACGGCCACTGGCTGCGAACGGGAAGGTGCCAACGTTAACTTCAACGCCTTCAGCCTTCAAGGCCTGCTCGGTTTTGCCGACCCACGCGATTTCCGGGTGAGTATAAATAACAGACGGGATCAGGTCATAGTTGATTTGGGCTTTGTGGCCCTTGATGCGCTCAACCACCATGATGCCTTCTTCGGACGCCTTGTGCGCCAGCATCATGCCGCGAACCACGTCACCGATCGCGTAAACGCCCGGTACGCTGGTGGCGCACTGGTCGTCAACGAATACGAAACCGCGCTCGTCGATGGTCACACCGCTGTCGGCAGCCAACAGTTCGGTGGTCACTGGACGGCGACCAACGGCAACGATTAGTTTGTCGAAAGTGATGTTCTGTTCGCCGTTGGCATCGGTGTAGTTCACAACGACTTCGTCGCCGTTCACTTTGGAACCGGTAACACGAGCGCCCAGCTTGATGTCCAGACCTTGTTTGGTCAGGGTTTTGAAGGCTTCCTTGGAAACCGCGTCGTCAGCGGCTGGCAGGAACTTCTCCAGCGCTTCCAGAACAACGACTTCAGCACCCAGACGCGACCAGACCGAACCCAGTTCCAGACCGATCACGCCGGCGCCGATGACGCCCAGACGTTTTGGTACGGTTTGGAATTCCAGCGCGCCCGTCGAATCGACGATCACGTTCTGGTCAACCGGAGCCGGTGGAATGTCGATCGGACGGGAGCCCGAAGCCAGGATCACGTTCTCGGCTTCGATGATTTCAACGGTGCCGTCTGGCTTGGTCAGTTCAACTTTCTTGCCGGCCAGCAGTTTGCCGTGGCCTTGCAGGGAAGTGACGCCGTTCGCCTTGAACAGGGTGGCAACGCCAGAGGTCAGGCCTTTGACGATGTTGGCTTTACGGCCAACCATTGCCGCCACGTCCATGGTCACGCCAGCGTGATTGATACCGTGGATCGCAAAGCCTTCTTTGGCTTCCTTGTATTTCCAGGAGCTGTCCAGCAGCGCCTTGGATGGAATGCAACCGACGTTCAGGCAAGTACCGCCGAGGGCCAGTTTGCCTTCCTTGTCGGTGTATTTCTCGATGCAGGCAGTGGTGAGGCCCAGTTGCGCTGCTTTAATGGCAGCCACGTAGCCGCCAGGGCCCGCGCCAATCACTACCACGTCGAATTTCTGAGTCATGTGTCATTCCTTCTCGAATCAAACCGGACAGTCCCTTTTGGGGACTGTCGTGGGACGAAGCTGGTCATTACAGATGGGCCGCCCGTCAAGCAGCGGCCCGTGCAACGAAATCAGATATCCAGCAGCAAACGAGCCGGGTCTTCCAGCAGGTTCTTGATGGTAACCAGGAAGGTCACAGCTTCTTTGCCATCGATCAGACGGTGATCGTAGGACAGAGCCAGGTACATCATCGGACGGATCACGACCTGACCGTTGATCGCCATCGGACGCTGCAGAATGTTGTGCATGCCCAGGATTGCCGCTTGCGGCGGGTTGACGATCGGAGTCGACATCATCGAACCGAAGGTACCACCGTTGGTGATGGTGAACGTACCGCCGGTCATTTCGTCCATCGACAGTTTGCCGTCGCGAGCCTTCTTGCCGAAGGTGGCGATGCCGCCTTCGATTTCAGCCAGGCTCATCAGTTCGGCGTTACGCAGAACCGGTACAACCAGACCGCGGTCGCTGGAAACAGCGACACCGACGTCAGCGTAGCCGTGGTAAACGATGTCGGAACCGTCGATCGACGCGTTGACAGCCGGGAAGCGTTTCAGCGCTTCGGTGGCCGCTTTCACGAAGAACGACATGAAGCCCAGGCGTACGCCGTTGTGGGACTTCTCGAACAGGTCCTTGTACTTCGAACGCAGGGCCATGACTTCGGTCATGTCGACTTCGTTGAACGTGGTCAGCATCGCCATGTTCGATTGAGCTTCTACCAGACGCTTGGCCACGGTAGCGCGAACGCGGGTCATCGGTACGCGCTTCTCGATGCGGTCGCCAGCGGCGAACACGGGAGCGGAAGCAGCAGGAGCAGCAGCCTTGGCAGGTGCGGCAGCCGGAGCGGCTTTCTTCGCGGCAACAGCAGCGACCACGTCTTCCTTGGTCACACGACCGCCTTTGCCGGTGCCGGCAACGGAAGCGATGTTGATGCCGTTTTCTTCAGCCAGCTTGCGAGCAGCCGGTGCAGCAACAGGATCGTCTTCGCCTTCGGCGGCTGGAGCAGCAGCCTGTGCCGCGGCCGGAGCAGCAGCGGCAGCCGGAGCAGCGGCAGCAGCGCCGCCCGTTTCGATGGAGCCCAGGACTTCGTCGGACAGAACGGTGTCGCCTTCGTTCTTGACGATAGCGCCCAGCACGCCGTCAGCAGTCGCCAACACTTCCAGCACAACCTTGTCGGTTTCGATGTCGACGATCAGGTCATCACGCTTTACAGCGTCGCCCGGTTTTTTGTGCCAGGTGGCAACGGTGCCATCGGCAACCGATTCCGGGAAAGTGGGGGCTTTGATTTCGATAGCCATTATCTGTGGGTCCTTAAATTCGGTTTCAGGTGCGCGAAGGCGTTAAACAGTAAAGGCGTCTTGCAGCAGTTTTTCCTGCTGCTCAGCGTGCATCGATGCATAACCACAAGCAGGTGCAGCAGAAGCATCACGGCCGGCGTATTCGAGTACGAGCGACTTGTTGTGATTGCCAACGATGCGGCGCATGTGGTGTTGGCTGCAGTACCAGGCACCCTGGTTCATCGGCTCTTCCTGACACCAAACGATATGTTTGAGGTTGGTGTAAGGAGCCAGGACTTCGTTCAAGTCGTCCTCAGGGAATGGGTACAGCTGCTCGATACGCACGATGGCGATGTCATCACGACCTTCGGCACGGCGTTTTTCCAGCAGGTCGTAGTAGACCTTGCCGCTACACAGAACAACGCGCTCGACCTTTTTCGGGTCCAGGGCATCGATTTCCGGGATAACGGTCTGGAACGAACCTTCCGCCAGATCTTCCAGTGTCGAGATGGCCAGTTTGTGACGCAGCAGCGACTTCGGAGTCAGGACGATCAACGGCTTGCGCAGCGGGCGAATCACCTGACGACGCAGCAAGTGGTAGATCTGAGCCGGCGTAGTCGGTACGGCTACCTGAATGTTGTGCTCGGCGCACAGCTGCAGGTAACGCTCCAGACGAGCCGAAGAGTGCTCCGGACCCTGACCTTCATAGCCGTGCGGCAGCAACATGGTCAGACCGCAGAGACGGCCCCACTTGTGCTCGCCGCTGGTGATGAACTGGTCGATAACCACCTGGGCACCGTTGGCGAAATCGCCGAACTGGGCTTCCCAGATCACCAGCGCTTCAGGCGTGGTGGTCGAGTAACCGTATTCGAACGCCAGCACGGCTTCTTCGGACAGGAACGAATCGTACAGGTCGAAACGTGGCTGGCCGTTGTACAGGTTTTGCAGCGGGACATAGGTACCCGCGTCTTTCTGGTTGTGCAAGACAGCGTGACGGTGCGAGAACGTACCACGACCGATGTCCTGACCCGTCATGCGAATCGGGTGACCTTCGAACGCCAGGGTCGCGTACGCCATGGTTTCGGCGTAACCCCAGTTGATCGGCAGGCCGCCCGCTTGCATTTTCTGACGGTCTTCGTAGATCTTCGAGACCTGGCGCTGAACCACGAAGCCTTCTGGAATTTCCAGCAGCTTGGCAGACAGTTCCTGCAAGGTTTTCAGATCGAAACGCGTGTCGTGACGCGCGGTCCAGGCATGACCCAGATACGGACGCCAGTCCACGAACAACTCTTTGTTCGGCTCTTTGACCAGGCTTTTTACAACATGCAGACCGTTGTCCAGCGCGTTGCGGTATTCGTCGACTTTCGCCTGAACACGCTCTGCGTCGAGTACACCGCCCTGGGTCAGACGATCGGCATACAGCTCACGGGTGGTGCGCTGTTTGGTGATCTGCTGATACATGATCGGCTGGGTGCCACTTGGCTCGTCGGCCTCGTTGTGGCCGCGACGACGGTAGCAGACCAGGTCGATCACCACGTCACGCTTGAACTGCATGCGGTAGTCGATGGCCAGCTGGGTCACGAACAATACGGCTTCCGGATCATCACCATTCACATGGAGGATCGGCGCCTGGATCATCTTCGCAACGTCGGTCGCGTACTCGGTGGAACGCGAGTCCAGCGGGTTGCTGATGGTGAAACCGACCTGGTTGTTGATCACGATGTGTACAGTGCCGCCGGTCTTGAAACCGCGGGTCTGCGACATCTGGAAGGTTTCCATGACCACGCCCTGACCGGCGAATGCCGCGTCACCGTGGATGGAAATCGGCAGAACCTTCTCGCCGGTAGGGTCGTTACGACGATCCTGACGGGCGCGAACCGAACCTTCGACCACTGGAGATACGATTTCCAGGTGGGACGGGTTGAACGCCATGGCGAGGTGAACTTCACCACCGGTAGTCATCACGTTGGACGAGAAGCCCTGGTGATATTTAACGTCACCGGAACCCAGCTCGACCTTCTTCTTGCCTTCGAACTCGTCGAACAGCTCGCGCGGGTTCTTGCCGAAGGTGTTGACCAGCACGTTCAGACGGCCACGGTGGGCCATGCCGATGACGATTTCCTTGGTCCCGTAGGAACCGGAACGCTGGATCAGCTCGTCGAGCATCGGAATCAGGCTCTCGCCGCCTTCCAGACCGAAACGCTTGGTGCCCGGGTATTTGGTGCCCAGGTATTTTTCCAGGCCTTCACCGGCAGTGACACGCTCGAGCAGGTGGCTCTTGATGTCGGCGGAGTACGTCGGACGACCACGCACGCTTTCCAGACGCTGCTGGAACCACTGGCGCTGCTCGGAATCGGTGATATGCGTGAATTCAGCGCCGATGGTGCGGCAATATGTCTGCTGCAACGCTTCGTGAATTTCGCGTAGGCTCGCCTCCTCTTTGCCGATGAACAGGTCCCCGGCACGGAAGGTCGTATCAAGATCGGCATTGGTCAAGCCGTAATGATTGATCGACAGGTCTGCAGGTGCAGGACGCTGCCACAGCCCCAGCGGGTCAAGCTGGGCTGCCTGGTGGCCACGCATACGGTAGGCCTGGATCAATCGCAGCACTTCAACTTGCTTCTTCTCGTGCTCACTGCTCACGCTGCCGGCGGAAACCGGTTGTGCGCGGCGCTGGTTCTTTGCCAGCAAGACGAAATGATCGCGAATTGTGGAGTGCGAAACATCGGTGGCAGAGTTGCCGTCAGTCGGCAACTTCTGAAAGTAGGTGCGCCACTCTTCTGGCACAGCGTTAGGGTCGTGCAGGTAGAGCTCATAAAGCTCTTCCACATAGGCAGCGTTTCCACCTGAAAGGTGGGCACTGTTCCACATGCGCTGCATCACGCTTTCTTGCATGCTTGGTCACCCTCGGTTAGGGGAACACCACCGGCGTCGACACCGAGCAAACTTGCAGAAGTCCGAATGCAGCGACCAAAACAAGCCACTTAGGATCACGCTGATAGTCCGGGTACCAGCCCGGATGCCCCTGCTTGTCTCATTTCTTCAAAATAAGAGCGGCAGCTTTGTGAGCTGCTGCTCAGGTTAAAACTACGGCGCCGGTTGAAGCCTGCGCCGTAGCATCTACGGGTACAGCGGTCCTACGGGTACAGCAGCTGAATCACACGCCGCTTTGCAGCAACATGTTACGTACGTGACCGATGGCCTTAGTCGGGTTCAGGCCTTTCGGACAGACGTTGACGCAGTTCATGATCCCACGGCAGCGGAATACGCTGAACGGGTCATCCAGTGAAGCCAGACGCTCGGCAGTCTTGGTGTCGCGGCTGTCTGCCAGGAAGCGGTACGCTTGCAGCAGAGCAGCTGGACCCAGGAACTTGTCCGGGTTCCACCAGAAGGACGGGCAAGAGGTCGAGCAGCAAGCGCACAGGATGCACTCGTACAGACCATCGAGCTTTTCACGCTCTTCCGGAGTCTGCAGACGCTCGATGGCCGGAGCCGGCGTGTCGTTCTGCAGGAATGGCTTAACCTTCTCGTATTGCTTGTAGAAGATGCTCATATCGACGACCAGGTCACGGATAACCGGCAAACCTGGCAGCGGACGAACGATCAGCTTGTTACCTTTTACGACAGAAGACAGCGGCGTGACGCACGCCAGACCGTTTTTGCCGTTGATGTTCATGCCGTCGGAACCGCAAACGCCTTCACGGCAAGAGCGACGATAGGAGAAACCTTCGTCCTGCTCTTTAATCAGGGCCAGCACGTCCAGCACCATCAGGTCTTTACCACCGGTATCGACCTGGAATTCCTGCATGAACGGCGCAGCGTCCTGATCAGGGTTGTAGCGATAAACACTGACTTGCAACATGGCGGCCACCCTTAATAAGTCCGAATCTTAGGTTCAAAAGTCGGAACAGTCTTCGGCGAGAAGTTCACAGCACGCTTGGTCACGCGCTTGTCACCCGGGAAGTACAGGGTGTGGCACAGCCAGTTTTCGTCGTCGCGATCTTCGTAGTCTTCACGGGCGTGAGCGCCGCGGGACTCTTTGCGGATCTCTGCAGCGATGGCGGTGGCTTCGGCCACTTCCAGCAGGTTTTGCAGTTCCAGGGCTTCGATACGAGCCGTGTTGAATGCCTGGCTCTTGTCGTTGATCTTGACGTTGGCGATACGGCCACGCAGATCAGCCAGCTGAGCAATACCCTTCTGCATGTATTCGCCGGTACGGAATACACCGAAGTAGTTCTGCATGCAGCTTTGCAGCTCTTTACGCAGAGTAGCGACGTCTTCGCCTTCGGTGCGCGAGTTCAGGCCATCGAGACGTGCCAGGGCAGCGTCGATGTCAGACTGGCGAGGGCGGGCGTAATCAACGCCTTCTTTCAGGGTCTGCTCCAGGAACAGGCCAGCGGCACGGCCGAATACCACCAGGTCGAGCAGCGAGTTGCCGCCCAGACGGTTGGCACCGTGAACCGATACGCACGCCACTTCACCTACGGCGAACAGGCCAGGAATGATCTGGTCCTTGCCGTCAGCGTCTTGAGTGATTGCCTGACCATGAATGTTGGTGGCAACGCCGCCCATCATATAGTGGCAGGTTGGAACGACCGGAATTGGCGCCACGGCTGGATCGACGTGAGCGAAAGTCTTGGACAGTTCCATGATGCCTGGCAGACGGCTGTGCAGAACTTCTTCACCGAGGTGATCGAGTTTCAGCATTACGTGGTCGCCATCCGGACCGCAACCGTTGCCGGCGATGATTTCTTTAACCATCGAACGAGCAACAACGTCACGACCCGCCAGGTCTTTGGCGTTCGGAGCATAACGCTCCATGAAACGCTCGCCGTGCTTGTTGATCAGGTAGCCGCCTTCACCGCGGCAGCCTTCTGTAACCAGTACACCGGCGCCGGCGATGCCGGTCGGGTGGAACTGCCACATTTCAATGTCTTGTACCGGCACGCCAGCACGCAGAGCCATGCCGACGCCGTCACCGGTGTTGATCAGGGCATTGGTGGTGGACGAGTAGATACGGCCTGCACCGCCAGTCGCCAGAACGGTGGCGTTAGCGCGGACGTACGAGGTTTCGCCGGTTTCGATGCAGATGACGATCATGCCGACAAAGGCACCGTCTTCGTTCTTCACCAGGTCGACGCCATAGTATTCATTGAGGAATACGGTGCCGGCCTTCAGGTTGGCCTGGTACAGGGTGTGCAGCAGTGCGTGACCGGTACGGTCGGCAGCGGCGCAGGTACGGGCAGCCTGGCCACCCTTGCCGAAGTCTTTCGACTGACCGCCGAACGGACGCTGATAGATGCGGCCCTGTTCGGTACGGGAGAACGGCAAACCCATGTGCTCGAGTTCGAAGACCGCTTCCGGGCCTACGGAACACATGTATTCGATAGCGTCCTGGTCACCGATATAGTCGGAACCCTTGACGGTATCGTACATGTGCCAGCGCCAGTCATCGTTCGGGTCTGCCGAAGCGATGGCGCAGGTGATGCCACCCTGGGCGGATACAGTGTGCGAACGAGTCGGGAAAACCTTGGTAACTACGGCAGTCTTGTGACCACCTTGTGCCAGTTGCAGCGCAGCGCGCATGCCGGCACCGCCGCCGCCAATGATGATGGCGTCGAACGAAAGCGTATTAACTGTAGTAGACATGAATCAGATACCCCAGAGAATCTGCACACCCCAGACGAAGTAAGCGAACATCGCAACGCCGCATACTGCCTGGAAAAGGAAACGTACTGCAGTCGCGGACTTGCCCAGCGCCATCGGCGTCAGGTAGTCGGTCGCGATGGTCCACATGCCGACCCAGGCGTGAGCGCCCAGGGCTACAAGGGCCAGCAGACTGAAGATACGCATCCCGTTGTGAGCGAACAGGCCATGCCATTGGTCGTAGCCGATGCCCGGATTCGCTGCGAGATATCCGATCAGGAAGATGAAATAAGCCGCGAGAACAACCGCAGACACACGCTGTGCCATCCAGTCATAGAGGCCCGAACGCGAAAGGTTCGTAACGCTGGTTACCATATCCAAACTCCTGCCAGAACGATCAACACCACGGAAACGGCGATGATAATTTTCGAGCCCAGGCGGCCGCCTTCCAGCGTCTCACCGATGCCCATGTCCATGATCAAATGGCGCACACCGGCTACCAGGTGATACAGAAGAGCGGACAGGAGGCCCCATGCTACGAACTTGGCCAGAGGGCTGGTCAAGGTTGCCTTCACGTCGGCAAAACCTTCCTCGGAACCCAGGGATTTGCTCAATGCATACAGCATGAAGCCAAGGCCCAGGAAGAGGATGATGCCGGAAACACGGTGAAGAAACGACGTAACGCCGGTGATGGGGAGTTTGATGGTCCTTAGGTCTAGGTTTACAGGTCGTTGGCTTTTCACGGCTTTTTTCACACTGAAGAGCCCCTAACAATCAGGGCAAAGTTGTTGGGGAGTGCACTGGTCAGGTAACCACCACCCAGGGATGCGACCCCCAATAAAGCAGGCCCAAAAGCCCCTGGCGGTCGGTGGCCGAGTATAGACAGTTAGGCTACTAATGACAACGCGTTCGCCTTCCCCTAATAGCTCATTGCACAAGTTGGATAAAAGGCGTAAATGGCAGTCAATTTCGAGGAAAAAGTCCGGTTAAAGCCTTCTGGAGCAAGACTTTAGGCAAATTGACATTCGAATTTATCTCACTATAGTGGTGCGGGCCCTGCGTGGGGGGTCTGTCTGATGATTTCAAGCATAAATAGGAGGCCACATGGCTGACAAAAAAGCGCAGTTGATCATCGAGGGCGCAGCCCCCGTCGAGCTGCCCATTTTAACCGGCACCGTTGGTCCCGATGTTATCGATGTTCGGGGCCTGACGGCCACGGGCCGTTTCACGTTTGACCCTGGTTTCATGTCGACAGCTTCCTGCGAGTCGAAGATCACCTATATCGACGGCGACAACGGCATTCTGTTGCACCGCGGCTACCCGATCGAACAGCTGGCTGAAAAGTCGGACTACCTGGAAACCTGCTATCTGCTGCTCAACGGCGAATTGCCGACCGCAGAACAGAAGGCCCAGTTCGTCAGCACCGTGAAAAACCACACCATGGTTCACGAGCAGCTGAAGACGTTCTTCAACGGCTTCCGTCGCGACGCCCACCCGATGGCCGTCATGTGCGGCGTAGTCGGCGCCCTCTCGGCCTTCTACCACGACTCCCTCGACATCAATAACCCGCAGCATCGCGAAATCTCCGCGATCCGTCTGGTTGCCAAGATGCCGACCCTGGCAGCGATGGTTTACAAGTACTCCATGGGCCAACCCATGATGTACCCGCGCAACGACCTGTCGTACGCGGAAAACTTCCTGCACATGATGTTCAACACCCCGTGCGAGATCAAACCGATCAGCCCGGTACTCGCCAAGGCCATGGACCGGATCTTCATCCTCCATGCCGACCACGAGCAGAACGCATCGACATCCACCGTGCGCCTGGCCGGTTCTTCGGGTGCCAACCCGTTCGCCTGTATCGCCGCCGGCATCGCTGCACTGTGGGGCCCTGCCCACGGCGGCGCGAACGAAGCTGTTCTGACCATGCTCGATGAAATTGGCGATGTTTCGAACATCGACAAGTACATCGCCAAGGCCAAGGACAAGAACGATCCGTTCAAGCTGATGGGCTTCGGTCACCGGGTTTACAAAAACCGCGATCCACGGGCCACCGTGATGAAGCAAACCTGCGACGAAGTGCTGAAGGAACTGGGCATCACCAACGATCCGCAACTCGAACTGGCCATGCGCCTGGAAGAGATCGCCCTGACCGATCCGTACTTCATCGAGCGCTCGTTGTACCCGAACGTCGACTTCTACTCGGGGATCATCCTCAAGGCGATCGGCATTCCAACCAGCATGTTCACGGTGATCTTCGCTTTGGCGCGGACTGTCGGCTGGATCTCCCACTGGAAAGAAATGCTCTCCAGCCCGTACAAAATTGGCCGTCCGCGCCAGTTGTACACCGGCTACGAGTCGCGTGATATCACCAAGCTGGAAGACCGCAAATAAGACCTGTCTTGCGATAACGTCTTGAGTTGTATCGGGAACGGCCTCTATTTATATAGGGGCCGTTTTTGTTTGTGCCGGGTTTGGTTGCCACTTTGATCGGGGTATATCCGTTTCTTCGGTAACGGCGGCTGGCGGTTCCGCTTTTACAGCGGGTTACTTGGAAAAGCCCCAAGTAACCAAGGGCTTTTGCCCCTTTCGTTCGGTGCCTCGCTAATGCAGCTCGCCTGCAGCTCTTGATCTTGATCCACCCGCCCCTTCGGGAGGCTGAGTGGAGGTGTTCATCCGGGGAGTGGCGCGCAGCGTCGTTCGACGCAGTCGAACTCATCGCATGTAGGTGCCAGCGAAGCCAACCGGAGGGCGATGCCCCCGGATGAATACCGGAGCGAAGGAACGCCGAGCCTGAGCGAGGGGCCGGACGCTCGGGGCGAGCCTTTTTTTGCTTACTTTTTTTGGCGTTTGAAAAAAAAGTGAGTCGCCGTAAGGGCGAAACCGCCAGCGGCCGTTACCGCAGGAATGGATATGGACTCGGTCAACAAACAGACAGGTCGGCTGTCAGGCCGCCTTCGCCGGCAAGCCGGTCTCGCTCCTACAAAGGGCGATAACCGCACAATAAAAAATGCCCCGATCTCTCGACCGGGGCATTTCTATTCAACCCAACTTACACAAACAATCTCGAAGCCTTAGTGCGAAACCGCCCCACTCGCCCCCAAACCAGTCTGCGAACGAACAAACTGCGGGAAAAACAACGCCCGCTCATTATCCGCAGCAGTCGACTTATCAGTGATCGAGAAGAACCAGATCCCCACAAACGCAATGATCATCGAGAACAGCGCCGGGTACTCATACGGGAAGATAGCCTTCTCGTGATGCAGGATCTGCACCCAGATGGTTGGCCCGAGGACCATCAAGCCCACGGCACTGACCAGACCCAACCAGCCACCAATCATCGCACCGCGCGTGGTCAGCTTCTTCCAGTACATGGAAAGCAGCAGCACCGGGAAGTTACAGCTCGCCGCGATGGAGAACGCCAGGCCCACCATGAACGCGATGTTCTGGCTTTCGAACAGAATGCCCAGACCGATCGCCAGCACCGCCAGGGCGATGGTGGTGATTTTCGAGACACGGATCTCGTCCTTCTCGTTCGCCTTGCCTTTCTTGATCACGCTGGCATACAGGTCATGGGACACCGCCGAAGCACCGGCCAGGGTCAGACCGGCAACCACCGCCAGAATGGTCGCGAACGCTACCGCCGAGATGAAGCCCAGGAAGATACTGCCACCGACCGCGTTGGCCAGGTGCACCGCTGCCATGTTGTTGCCGCCCAACAGCGCACCCGCCGCATCTTTGAAGGCCGGGTTGGTGCTGACCAGCAGGATCGCGCCGAAGCCAATGATGAAGGTCAGGATGTAGAAGTAACCAATGAAGCCGGTTGCGTACAGCACGCTCTTGCGAGCTTCTTTTGCGTCACTCACAGTGAAGAAGCGCATCAGGATGTGTGGCAGGCCAGCGGTACCGAACATCAGCGCCAGTCCCAGGGAGAACGCAGAGATCGGATCTTTCACCAGACCGCCCGGGCTCATGATCGCTTCACCTTTAGGGTGAACCTTGATCGCCTCGGAGAACAGTGCGTTGAAATCGAAGTTGACGTGCTTCATCACCATCAGCGCCATGAACGAGGCACCGGACAGCAACAGCACAGCCTTGATGATCTGCACCCAGGTGGTCGCCAGCATGCCGCCGAACAACACGTACATGCACATCAGGATACCGACCAGGATCACCGCAACGTGGTAGTCGAGACCGAACAGCAGCTGGATCAGCTTGCCGGCACCGACCATTTGCGCGATCAGGTAGAACGCCACCACCACCAGCGAACCGCAAGCGGACAACGAGCGAATCTGGGTTTGCCCGAGGCGGTAGGACGCCACGTCGGCAAAGGTGTATTTACCCAGGTTACGCAGACGCTCGGCGATCAGGAACAGAATGATCGGCCAGCCCACCAGGAAGCCGATCGAGTAGATCAGGCCGTCGTAGCCGGAGGTGAACACCAGCGCGGAAATACCCAGGAAGGACGCCGCGGACATGTAGTCACCGGCAATCGCCAGACCGTTCTGAAAGCCGGTGATCTTGCCACCCGCCGCATAGTAGTCGGCCGCCGATTTGTTTTTCTTGGAGGCCCAGTAAGTGATACACAAAGTCGCGCCGACGAAGACCACGAACATCAGGATCGCGGCGACGTTCAGCGGTTGTTTGGTCACTGCACCGGTCAAGGCGTCAGCCGCCCAGGCACCCGGTGCGAACACTGCGATGCTCAATAAAGCCATTAGACGCCGGATCATTGCTGAGCCTCCTTGAGAATCGCATTGTTCAGGTCGTCGAATTCGCCATTGGCGCGTCGCACGTAGATCCCGGTCAGGATGAAAGCCGAAAGAATCAGCCCGACACCGATCGGTATGCCCCAGGTTATCGATGACTCAGGGCTGATTTTCGCGCCCAGAATATGCGGCCCGTAAGCGATCAAAAGGATGAATCCGGAGTAAAGCCCAAGCATGATCGCCGAAAGAATCCAGGCGAACCTTTCTCGCTTACTAACCAGCTCCTTGAAGCGCGGGCTGTTTTGAATCGAGAGGTAAATGCTGTCGTTCATTGTTTTTATCCTCGCAGCACAGATGAAGTTGCAACGTGATCCACTTTATGCGGCTGCGGAACTGGTTCCAGACGACCTTAGTATTAGAACGACATGACAGAATCGCCATTTTCCAGCATGCAGAAAATAAAAGGCCCCTTGGCATTTGTGCCAAGGGGCCTTTAGAGGTGCTGACCAAACGCGTCAGCTCAGATTATTTGGTCCAGTCCGCAACGCGCTCCGGATGCTTGGCGACCCAATCCTTTGCGGCGGCTTCAGGTTTGGCACCGTCCTGAATCGCCAGCATGACTTCGCCGATTTCGTCTTTCGACGCCCACTGGAAGTTCTTCAGGAATTTGGCCACTTCCGGCGCCTTGGTGGCCAGCTCTTTGCTGCCGATGCTGTTCACGGTTTCAGCCGCGCCATAAACGCCTTTCGGGTCTTCCAGGAAGCGCAGTTTCCACTTGGCGAACATCCAGTGCGGCACCCAACCGGTGACGGCAATGGATTCGTTTTTCTTCTCGGCACGGGTCAGCTCGGCAATCATGCCGGCGCCGGAACTGGCCTTGAGTTGGTAACCGGTCAGGTCGTAGTCCTTGATGGCCTGCTCGGTCTTGAGCATCACACCCGAACCGGCGTCGATGCCGACGATACGTTTTTTGAAGCTGTCGTCGGTTTTCAGGTCATCAAGGGTTTTAGCCTTGACGTACTCAGGCACGATCAAGCCAATTTTCGCGTCCTTGAAGTTCGGGCCGTAGTCGACGACCTGGTCCTTGTTTTTGGTCCAATATTCACCGTGAGTCACCGGCAGCCAGGCGGACAGCATGGCGTCGAGTTTGCCAGTGGCCACGCCCTGCCACATGATCCCGGTCGCGACGGCTTGCAGCTTCACGTCATAACCCAGTTTCTGCTTGATCACTTCGGCCGCCACGTGGGTGGTCGCGACGCTGTCGGACCAGCCGTCAACGTAACCGATGCTCAGGGTTTTGCTCTCGGCATTGGCCATGGTGGAGCCAATCGCAAGCACCAGAGCGGCACCTGCGCCTAAAAGTCGTCGCATCTTCATCGTTACTTCCCCGAAAGTGCTGCGCTCGACGGATGCCGAGTCGCGTCAACGTATTGTTATGGTGCACAGCGCCCCCATCACGCCTCACCGCAAACTCGTTCGATCATCAGCGCGATTTATCAACGAGGGTACTGACGCCTCGATAATCAACCTGACGCCAACCGGAACCTGTGCTGTCTGCGACCTCAAGGCATCGAGAAACGACATCAGAAAGCCATTAATCACGACCACCTCTGATGCTCCCGCCGATCCGCCCGAACTTTGCATGTCAAAATCATGCAGGCCACCAAGCGTGGGGCAATTGCAGGTAACATGCGCGGCTTTGCTCCCAGACGGCCTGACCATGCCCGCGACATCACGCTTTCCTTTTTTTGCTTATTTATTTGCCTGCCTGCTGGGGCTTTTTGCCCTCGGCGGTTTTTGGTACGGACTCGGCAAACCGGTGATTCTGCCGGACGTGGCCAGCGCGACGCACAAGCTGCAATGCGCCTCCTACACCCCATTCGACAAAGATCAATCGCCGTTTGATCAGCCGTTCAAGTTGCGCCCCGAGCGCATGGACGCCGACCTCGCCCTGCTGGCCACCCGCTTCGAATGCATCCGCACCTATTCCATGACCGGCCTCGAGGCCTTGCCCGATCTGGCGCGCAAGCATGGCTTGAAGTTGATGATCGGCGCCTGGGTCAACAGCAATCCGGTGGACACCGAGAAAGAAGTCGACCTGCTGATTGCCTCCGCCAACGCCAACCCGGACGTGGTGACGTCGGTGATCGTCGGCAACGAAACCCTGTTGCGCAAGGAAATCACCGGCACGCAGCTGGCCAGGTTGATCAACAAGGTCAAAAGCCAGGTCAAGCAGCCTGTCACTTATGCCGACGTCTGGGAGTTCTGGCTCAAACACCCGGAAATCGCCCCGGCGGTGGACTTCCTGACCATCCACTTACTGCCGTACTGGGAGGATGAGCCTTCGAACATCGACGCCGCGCTGCAGCATGTTCGCGAAGTGCGTCAGGTGTTCGGCAACAAATTCGCGCCCAAAGACGTGATGATTGGCGAAACCGGCTGGCCAAGCGAAGGCCGTCAGCGCGAAACCGCCCTGCCGAGCCGGGTCAATGAAGCCAAGTTCATTCGCGCATTCGTCATCATCGCTGAACAGGAAGGCTGGCATTACAACCTGATCGAAGCCTTCGACCAGCCCTGGAAACGCGCCAGTGAGGGTGCGGTCGGTGGTTACTGGGGGCTGTTTGATGCTGATCGCCAGGACAAGGGCGTGCTGGCGGGTCCGGTGTCGAACGTGCCGTACTGGTCGCAATGGCTGGCGGTGGGGGGAGTGATTTTTCTCGGTACGTTGATCCTTGGCGGACGCGTACGCAGCACTCGCGCGGCACTGATTCTGCCACTGCTGGGCGCGCTGGCGGCCTGCTCGATTGGCGCGTGGGGCGATCTGGCGCGGGTGACCACGCGGTTTGCCAGTGAGTGGTTGTGGGTCGCGCTGCTGACGGGTTTGAATCTGTTGGTGTTGGCGCATGCAGCGCTGACGTTGAGTGCTCGCACGGGCTGGCGTGGGCAAGCCTTCACTGTGCTGGAACGCCGGGCGGGCTGGTTGCTGGCCGTGGCAGGTTTTGCGGCGGCGGTGATGATGCTGGAGCTGGTGTTCGATCCACGTTATCGCAGCTTCCCGAGTGTCGCGTTCATCCTGCCGGCGCTGGTTTACCTGTGCCGTCCGGTAAGCGTGCCACGTCGAGAGATTGCCTTGCTGACCTTCATCATCGGTGCCGGCATTGCGCCGCAGTTGTATCGCGAAGGTTTGCAGAACCAGCAGGCCTGGGGCTGGGCTCTGGTTAGTGTGTTGATGGTGGCGGCGTTGTGGCGCAGTTTGCGTGTTCGCAAGGGCTGATCTTCAGCGCAGCTGATGGCCCTTTCGCGAGCAGGCTCGCTCCCACATTTGATCTCCGTCGAACACAGAATGTGTGTTCACTGAGGATCTACTGTGGGAGCGAGCCTGCTCGCGATGACGGACTATCAGGCGCTACGAGACGCTCTGACCAACCGCAACCCCGCAATCACCATCGCAAACACCGCCATCGTCGTGTTGTACAACGCCAGCGCCGGAAACCCGAACACCAGCGCCAGCACCGCCAACCACCACCCTGCCCGGCCCGGCAACACAAAGCCGATCACCGCTGCCGCCAGGGCCGCCCAGCCCAACACCTGAAAATGAATCATCAGGCCCAGGTTGGAACGAACCACGCATTCCCAGCGACTCGCATCGTCGACGCAGAGACCGACCCACTGCGCATCCTCCATGAAGCCATAACGCGCGCCATAACTGGCGGCCAGCCATAAAGGCAGCAAGACAAGCAGCAGAATCACGGGCAGACGGCGGGACATATGGCACTCCAATAAGCGAAAACGGCGGCCAGCTTAATCTGCCGACAGCCTGACGCAAGCGTTAACAACAGTTAACTGGGCAGTCATTCGCTGCAAAGTGTATCTTCCCAGCTACCATTACTCCGAAATTAGGCCTGTTTGGTGCCGATGCATGGCACTTTGGCGCAACCCCTGTGGTCATAGCCTGCGAACTTCATCCGGCACCTTTCTCTCTAAGGGATCTAGTCATGCTCCGTTCCTTGCGCTTCGCCGCCCTGTTTGGCGGCCTTATTTTGAGTGCGTCCGCACTGGCGGTCGATATCGACGCCGCCAGTTATGGCTACCCCTTGACCAATCCGTTCGAGGCGACCATTGCGACGACACCGCCGGACCTGCGTCCGGAATTGCCGCTGGACGATGACATCGACCAGGAAACCCGCACCGTCACGTTGCGCCCGGAGCGTGAGTTCGAATTGCCGGACAACTTCTGGCCTGTAAAGAAACTGACCTATCGCATCGCCACCCAGGATAAAGCCGCACCGCTGATCTTCCTGATCGCCGGCACTGGCGCGCGCTATGACAGCAGCCTCAACGAATACCTGAAAAAGCTCTACTACAAGGCCGGCTACCACGTGGTGCAACTGTCGTCGCCGACCAGCTTCGACTTCATGAGCGCCGCCTCTCGCTTTGCCACACCCGGTATCACCAAGGATGACGCCGAAGACATGTACCGGGTGATGCAGGCCGTGCGGGCACAAAACCCGAAAGTGGCCGTCACCGATTACTACCTGACCGGTTACAGCCTGGGTGCACTGGACGCCGCATTCGTCGCGCACCTGGACGAAACCCGCCGCAGTTTCAATTTCAAGAAAGTCTTGCTGCTCAACCCGCCGGTCAACCTCTACACCTCGATTACCAACCTGGACAGACTCGTCCAGACAGAGGTCAAGGGCATCAACAACACCACCACGTTCTATGAGCTGGTGCTGGACAAACTGACCCGCTACTTCCAGCAAAAAGGCTACATCGACCTCAACGATGCCCTGCTCTATGACTTCCAGCAGTCCAAGCAGCACCTGAGCAACGAACAGATGGCCATGCTCATCGGCACCTCGTTCCGCTTCTCGGCCGCCGACATCGCCTTTACTTCGGACCTGATCAACCGTCGCGGCCTGATCACTCCCCCAAAAACCCCCATTACAGAAGGCACCAGCCTCACGCCGTATCTCAAGCGTGCGCTGCAGTGCGACTTCGACTGCTACATCACCGAACAGGTAATCCCGATGTGGCGCGCGCGCACCGACGGCGGCAGCCTGCTGCAACTGATCGACCAGGTCAGCCTGTACGCTTTGAAGGATTACCTGCACGACAGCCCGAAAATCGCGGTCATGCATAACGCCGACGATGTGATCCTCGGTCCCGGCGACCTCGGTTTCCTGCGCAGGACCTTCGGCGATCGCTTGACCGTTTATCCACTGGGCGGCCATTGCGGCAACCTTAACTACCGCGTCAACAGCGACGCCATGCTGGAGTTCTTCCGTGGCTAAATACCTCCTGCTTATCGCAGCGTTACTCTGTGCAGGCGTCGCCAATGCCGACAACAGCAAAGCCAACGCGCCGGTGGTCATCGACAATGACGGTTTCAAGGAGCCGTTGAGCAAACTCAAATTCAACCCGGGCCTGGATCAGCGCGAATTCGAACGCTCCAGCCTCAACGCACTGAACGTGTACGACCCGCTGGAAGAGTGGAACCGCCGGGTGTATCACTTCAATTACCGCTTCGACGAATGGGTATTCCTGCCAGTGGTCGACGGCTATCGCTACATCACGCCAAGCTTCCTGCGCACCGGCGTCAGCAACTTCTTCAACAACCTCGGTGATGTGCCGAACCTGATGAACAGCCTGCTGCAGTTCAAGGGCAAGCGTTCGATGGAAACCACCGCGCGCCTGCTGCTCAACACCACCATCGGCATCGCCGGCCTGTGGGACCCGGCCACCGCCATGGGCCTGCCGCGCCAGAGCGAAGACTTCGGCCAGACGCTCGGTTTCTACGGCGTCCCGGGCGGCGCCTACTTCGTGTTGCCGATCCTCGGCCCGTCGAACATCCGCGACACCGGCGGCCTGGCCGTGGACTTCACCGCCGAGAACGCAATCAACTTCCTGAACGTCGCCGAAGTCAGCTCCAATCACCCTGAAGTGTGGGTCCTGCGCAGCATCGACAAGCGCAACCAGACCGGCTTCCGCTATGGCCAGCTGAACTCGCCGTTCGAGTACGAGAAGGTCCGCTACGTGTACACCGAGTCGCGTAAGTTGCAGATTGCCGAGTAATTCCGGCAGCAACAAAAAAGGCCATTCGATGGGAGTCGAATGGCCTTTTTCATGCGTTTTTTCCAACACCACAAATCCCATGTGGGAGCTAGCCTGCTAGCGATGAGGCCAGCACAGCCAACATTTATGCCGACTGACACACCGCTATCGCCGGCAAGCCGGTCTCGCTCCCACATTTTCGGACAGTGCAAGGCTTTAGTCTTTGACTGCCTTCCAGATTTTGCTGATGGCCATCACACCCGCCAACACCACCGCACCCGCCACAATCCCCGCCACTGCATTCAACAACGTCGGCACGACAAACCCGGCACCACCCGCCCCCGCACTGACACTTTCGATCCAGTGATGAACCACCGGCACGCCGTGGGTGAGAATCCCGCCGCCCACCAGGAACATCGCCGCCGTTCCGATCACCGACAGGCTTTTCATCATGTACGGCGCCGCACGCAGAATCGCGCCACCGATGCTTTTGGCCATCTGGCCGGGCTTCTGGGTCAACCACAGGCCGAGGTCATCAAGCTTGACGATGCCGGCCACCAGGCCGTAGACGCCGATGGTCATGACGATGGCGATGCCCGAAAGCACGATGACTTGCTGGGTCAGCGACGCATCCGCCACGGTGCCGAGGGTGATGGCGATGATTTCCGCCGAGAGAATGAAGTCGGTGCGGATGGCACCCTTGATCTTGTCCTTTTCGAACGCCACCAGGTCGACCGCGGGATCTGCTACGGCTTCGACCAGTTCCGCATGCTCGGCCTGGTCTTCAGCCTTGCTGTGCAGGAACTTGTGCGCAAGTTTTTCGAAACCTTCGAAGCACAGGTAGGCGCCGCCGACCATCAGCAACGGTGTAACCAGCCACGGAATGAACGCACTGATCGCCAGCGCCGATGGCACCAGGATCAGTTTGTTGAGAAACGAACCCTTGGCGACCGCCCAGACCACCGGGATTTCCCGCTCGGCGCGTACACCGCTGACCTGCTGGGCATTGAGCGCCAGATCGTCGCCGAGCACGCCGGCGGTTTTCTTGGCGGCCATTTTGGTCATCAACGCCACGTCATCAAGTACGGCGGCGATGTCGTCGATAAGCAACAGCAAACTGCTTCCTGCCATGAATCAGGTGCCCTTCTTGAATGAATGCTGCGCAGCATAGCGTGGCCGAGCGCCACACGGGGCATTCTTGAGCGCCGCGCGAGGCCGGTGCTACCATGCGCAACCGCCAGAACAGGCAAGGAACCACCTGGTTTATGAGCACTATCCGCGAGCGCAACAAAGAACTGATCCTGCGTGCCGCCAGTGAAGAATTTGCCGACAAGGGCTTCGCTGCGACCAAAACCAGTGACATCGCAGCCAAGGCGGGTTTGCCCAAGCCCAACGTCTACTACTATTTCAAATCCAAGGAAAACCTCTACCGCGAAGTTCTGGAAAGCATCATCGAGCCCATCCTGCAGGCCTCGACGCCGTTCAATGCCGACGGCGTGCCCAGCGAAGTGCTGAGCGGCTACATCCGCTCGAAAATCCGCATCTCCCGCGACCTGCCCTTCGCTTCCAAGGTGTTCGCCAGCGAAATCATGCACGGCGCCCCACACCTGAGCGCAGACCTGGTCGAACAACTCAACAGCCAGGCCAAGCACAACATCGATTGCATCCAGACCTGGATCGACCGCGGCCAGATCGCCCCCATCGACCCCAACCACCTGATGTTCAGCATCTGGGCCGCCACGCAGACCTACGCCGACTTTGATTGGCAGATCACAGCCATTACCGGCAAGGCCAAGCTGGATGAAGAGGATTATGAAGCGGCGGCGCAGACGATTATTCGGTTGGTGCTCAAGGGGTGTGAGCCGGACTGATAGACCGCGGTGCGGCCATCGCTGGCAAGCCAGCTCCCACAGGTTTCTCTGTTGAATTCAAATTCTGTGATCGACACAAATCTCTGTGGGAGCTGGCTTGCCAGCGATGAAGGCGACTCGGTGCCGCTTCAAACCCAGATGGCATCCCAAAGCGGATAGTCCCCAAGCTTTTCAACAAGCCCGGCCCGCAATGGGTTTGCCACGACATACCGGGCCAACTTCACCAAGTCATCCTCCCGCCTCAACGCCCGGTCGTGAAAACCCTGCTGCCAAAGCGGTCCACCTCTACTTCTCGAAAGATTCACCGCCCTCGTAATCAGGGATTTAGTCTGGCGCATCAGCTTTCTGAGCGAACAGTTTTCCAATTCGACCAGCCAATGAAAATGGTCGGGCATGACGACCCAAGCCAATGATTTTGCCAATCCAAGATCTTGTGCTCGGCGAAATTGATGAACCACCAATCTGCCCAAAGCGAAGTCGGCAAAAATCGGCTCGCGATCCAAAGTGTTGGTGGTCAGTAAATAGATTCGGTTGGGTTCGGCATAGCGCCCCGTTCGCAGGCGATGTGAAGCGGGTAAATCTGGCATTCCTTTGCTTCTCTCATAATGGGTTCATGAAAGGCTAGCCCCGGAAATGCCGGATGATGATGCAGACTTTTAGCTGGATGTGTCTGGTAGAAAGCCATCGCGGGCAAGCCCGCTCCCACAGGGTCTGTTGGTGCACATGAATTCTATGAACATCCGCGATCCTTGTGGGAGCGGGCTTGCCCGCGATAGCAATGTGTCAGTCAGCGCAAATCAAGCACTCACCCCCGCATCCGCCCGCAACCCCAACGCCTCGATCGCATTAATCGCACACTGCTCATCAACATCCGACAGATCCCCGCTGATCCCCACCGCTCCCAGCACATTCCCGTCCTGATCCCGAATCAATACACCACCCGGTGCCGGCACCACACTGCCCTGCCCCAGACTGTTCAAAGCCGCAATAAACGCCGGACGTTGCTGGGCGTCCAGCGCCAGCAGGCGTGAGCCTTTGCCCAAGGCGATGGCGCCCCAGGCTTTGCCGATGGCGATTTGCGGTCGCAGCAGGCTGGCGCCGTCTTCGCGTTGCAGCGAGAGCAGATGCCCGCCGGCATCCAGCACGGCGATGGTCAACGGGGCCGCGGAAATTGCACGCGCGGCGGAGATGGCCTGACTGGTCAGGTTGACTGCCACTTTCAAGGTTAAAGCGCTCATGGTGCCGTCCTCATTTTGTTATAGGGAAAGCGGATGGGCTGCGCGGTTGTGCCGCAGACCGATGCAACAAATAGAACACAATGAGTTATATTTTTGTATACAATAATTATCGAAAAGCGCCACATGCGACGAAAAGCCACAGCAGAACAGGCTTCCGACGAATGAAACAGTCGCTTGAGAAAATGGATTGACCTGCGCCGTCCGCCGTGAATACACTCTGCGCAAAGCCACTTGTATACAATTACAAAACGTAAGAGGCACAAAACCATGAGCAAAATGAGAGCAATCGAAGCCGCCGTTCTGGTGATGCGCCGTGAAGGGGTTGATACCGCTTTTGGCATCCCGGGCGCCGCGATCAACCCGCTGTACAACGCCTTGCAGAAGGTCGGTGGCATCGATCACGTCCTCGCTCGCCACGTTGAAGGCGCCTCGCACATGGCCGAGGGCTACACCCGCACCAAGGCCGGCAACATCGGCGTGTGCATCGGCACCTCCGGCCCGGCCGGTACTGACATGGTCACCGGGCTCTACAGCGCCTCGGCCGACTCGATCCCGATCCTGTGCATCACAGGGCAAGCACCCCGCGCCCGGATGCACAAGGAAGACTTCCAGGCTGTCGACATCACCAGCATCGTCAAGCCAGTGACCAAGTGGGCAACCACCGTTCTGGAACCGGGCCAAGTGCCTTACGCGTTCCAGAAGGCTTTCTTCGAAATGCGTTCCGGCCGCCCAGGCCCGGTGCTGATCGACCTGCCGTTCGACGTGCAGATGGCCGAAATCGAATTCGACATCGATGCCTACCAGCCGCTGCCATTGGCCAAGCCGAGCGCGACCCGCGTTCAGGTGGAAAAAGCCCTGGCGCTGCTCGATCAGGCCGAACGCCCACTGCTGGTAGCCGGGGGCGGCATTATCAATGCCGACGCCAGCGACTTGCTGGTGGAGTTCGCTGAGCTGACCGGTATCCCGGTGATTCCAACCCTGATGGGCTGGGGCACCATTCCGGATGATCACCCGCTGATGGTCGGCATGGTCGGCTTGCAGACCTCGCACCGCTACGGCAACGCCACGATGCTGAAATCCGACGTCGTACTCGGCATCGGTAACCGTTGGGCGAACCGTCACACCGGCTCGGTCGACGTGTACACCGAAGGCCGCAAGTTCATTCACGTCGACATCGAAGGCACTCAGATCGGCCGCGTGTTCACCCCGGACCTGGGCATTGTGTCCGACGCCGCTGCCGCGCTGACCGTGTTCATCGAAGTCGCTCGCGAATGGCAGGCCGCCGGCAAACTGAAAAACCGCAGCGCCTGGCTGCAAGATTGCCAGCAGCGTAAAGCCAGCCTGCAGCGCAAGACGCATTTCGACAACGTGCCGGTCAAGCCGCAGCGCGTGTACGAAGAGATGAACCAGGTGTTCGGCAAAGACACCTGCTACGTCAGCACCATCGGTCTGTCGCAGATTGCCGGCGCGCAGTTCCTGCACGTCTACAAGCCGCGTCACTGGATCAACTGCGGTCAGGCAGGCCCGTTGGGCTGGACCATTCCGGCAGCGCTGGGCGTGGTCAAGGCCGATCCGACCCGCAAGGTCGTGGCACTGTCGGGCGACTATGATTTCCAGTTCATGATCGAAGAGCTGGCCGTGGGCGCGCAGTTCAAGCTGCCGTACATCCATGTTGTGGTAAACAATTCGTACCTGGGGCTGATTCGTCAGGCTCAGCGCGGTTTCGACATGGACTACTGCGTGCAGCTGTCCTTCGATAACCTGAACGCTCCGGAACTCAATGGTTACGGTGTCGATCACGTCGCGGTCGCCGAAGGCCTCGGTTGCAAGGCGCTGCGTGTGTTCGAACCGGGTCAGATCCAGCCTGCCCTGCGCAAGGCTCAGGAACTGATCGAAGAGTTCAAGGTGCCGGTGATCGTCGAGATTATTCTGGAGCGCGTGACCAACATTTCCATGGGCACCGAGATCAACGCCGTCAACGAATTCGAAGACCTGGCGCTGGTTGGCAACGATGCGCCGACGGCGATTTCGTTGCTGGACTAACAGCTGAACGCTCCTACAGAGGGGCCACACACATATACGGGAGACCACCATGCCGCGTTTCGCAGCCAACCTGTCCATGCTGTTCACCGAACAGGATTTTCTCGCCCGTTTCGAAGCGGCCGCCAAGGCCGGCTTCACTGGCGTGGAATACCTGTTCCCTTACGACTTCAGCTCCGCCGAGATCAAAGCGAAGCTCGACGCCAACGGCCTGACCCAAGTGCTGTTCAACCTGCCGGCCGGTGACTGGGCCAAGGGCGAGCGCGGTATCGCCTGCCTGCCGGACCGGGTCGAAGAGTTCCGCGCCGGTGTCGATCTGGCCATCGCTTACGCAAAAGTACTGGGCAACACCCAGGTCAACTGCCTGGCCGGTATTCGTCCACAAGGCGTCGACGATGCCACCGTGGAAAAAACCTTTGTCGCCAACCTCAAGTACGCGGCCGACAAGCTGCACGCGGCGGGCATCAAATTGGTGATGGAAGCGATCAATACCCGCGACATCCCGGGTTTCTATCTGAACAACACGGCGCAAGCCCTGTCGATTCGCGAGCAGGTCGGCAGCGCCAACCTGTTCCTGCAATACGACATCTACCACATGCAAATCATGGAGGGTGACCTGGCCCGCACCATGGCCGCGCACCTGGGCGAGATCAACCACATCCAGTTGGCCGACAACCCTGGGCGCAACGAACCGGGCACCGGTGAAATCAACTACCGCTTCCTGTTCGAACACCTGGACCGCATCGGTTATCAGGGTTGGGTTGGCTGTGAATACAAGCCGCTGACCACCACGGAAGCGGGTCTGGGCTGGCTGAAAACCCACAACGCAATCTGACGCTGACGCAGGACCACTGTGGCGAGGGAGCTTGCTCCCGCTGGGTCGCGCAGCGGCCCCAAAGCCATCCACAGTGGTGCATCAGGCAGAACCGGAACTCAGGTTTTGCGACGGCTTCGCAGTCGAGCGGGAGCAAGCTCCCTCGCCACAAGGTGTGTCGCGAAAAATAATTGGCAAGACAAAAACAAGAGGAATTTCTCATGGCTAAAATCGGATTTATCGGCACCGGCATCATGGGCCACCCAATGGCGTTGAACCTGCAGAAAGCCGGTCACAGCCTGTTCCTGTCGGCGCATCACGACGCCGCGCCTGCCGACCTGGTCGCCGCAGGCGCCATCGCCCTCGCCAACCCGAAAGAAGTCGCGCAAGAAGCCGAATTCATCATCGTCATGGTGCCGGATACCCCGCAGGTCGATGACGTACTGTTCCGCGCAGACGGCGTAGCGGCCGGTGTGGGCAAAGGCAAAATCGTGATCGACATGAGCTCGATCTCGCCCACCGCCACCAAAACCTTCGCGTCCAAAATCAACGAAAAAGGTGCGCAGTACCTCGACGCACCCGTGTCCGGCGGCGAAGTCGGTGCCAAGGCTGCGACCCTGAGCATCATGGTCGGTGGCGATGCCGACGCCTTCGAACGCGCACTGCCGCTGTTCCAGGCCATGGGCAAAAACATCACCCTGGTCGGTGGCAATGGCGATGGGCAAACCGCAAAAGTGGCGAACCAGATCATCGTTGCGCTGAACATCCAGGCCGTCGCTGAAGCCCTGTTGTTCGCCTCGAAAAACGGTGCCGATCCAGCCAAGGTACGTGAAGCGCTAATGGGTGGTTTTGCGTCATCGAAGATCCTCGAAGTGCACGGCGAGCGCATGATCAAAGGCACCTTCGACCCGGGCTTCCGCATCAGCCTGCACCAGAAGGACCTGAACCTGGCCCTGCAAGGCGCCAAGGAGCTGAACATCAACCTGCCGAACACCGCCAACGCCCAGCAAGTGTTCAGCACCTGCGCGGCCATCGGTGGCAGCAACTGGGATCACTCGGCGCTGATCAAGGGTCTGGAGCACATGGCGAATTTCTCGATTCGCGATAAATAACGCCCTGCACAAAACCCTGTGGGAGCGGACTTGTGTGGCGAGGGAGCTTGCTCCCGTTGGGTCGCGAAGCGGCCCCAAAAGCTTTGCGACTGCTTCGCAGCCGAGCGGGAGCAAGCTCCCTCGCCACACAGGCTAGCTCCCACAGGAACCCGAGTTGCCCTTCAAATAACAAGAATTCCGGGAGCCCGCCATGTCGGTCGATCCGCAACAATTCCTGCGCGAGCTGTTTGCCACAGCCATCGACGCGGCCCATCCGCAGCACGTCCTTGAAGCCCATTTACCCACCGATCGCAGCGGTCGGGTGATCGTCATCGGTGCCGGCAAAGCCGCAGCCGCCATGGCCCAGGTGGTCGAGCGCTGCTGGCAGGGTGAAGTGTCCGGTCTGGTGGTAACCCGCTACGGTCACGGCGCCCCGTGCGAAAAAATCGAAGTGGTCGAAGCTGCGCACCCGGTGCCGGATGCTGCCGGCCAAGCGGTCGCCAAGCGCGTCTTTGAACTGGTGAGCAACCTGACTGAAGACGACCGCGTAATCTTTCTGCTTTCGGGCGGTGGCTCGGCATTGCTGGCCCTGCCCGCTGCCGGCATCACCCTCGCCGACAAGCAATCGATCAACAAAGCCCTGCTCAAATCCGGCGCGACCATCGGCGAGATGAACTGCGTGCGCAAGCACCTCTCGGCGATCAAGGGCGGCCGCCTCGGCAAAGCCTGCTGGCCAGCCACCGTTTACACCTATGCGATTTCCGATGTGCCGGGCGACCTCGCCACGGTCATTGCCTCCGGCCCTACCGTGGCCGACCCGAGCACCTCGGCCGAAGCCCTGGCGATCCTCAAGCGCTACGCTATCGAGGTTCCGGCCTCGGTGCGCAACTGGCTGCAAAGCCCCGAATCGGAGACGGTCAAACCCGGCGATCCGAGCCTGGCGCGCAGTCACTTCCAATTGATCGCCCGTCCACAACAGTCGCTTGAAGCCGCAGCGGTGAAAGCACGTCAGGCCGGCTTCAGCCCATTGATCCTCGGCGATCTCGAAGGCGAGTCCCGCGAAGTGGCCAAGGTGCACGCCGGCATCGCGCGGCAAGTGGTCTTGCATGGCCAGCCATTGTCGGCGCCGTGCGTGATTCTGTCGGGTGGCGAAACCACGGTCACCGTACGCGGCAATGGCCGGGGCGGACGTAACGCCGAATTCCTCCTCAGCCTGACCGACAGCCTCAAGGGCCTGCCCGGCGTCTACGCGCTGGCCGGTGACACCGATGGCATCGACGGCTCCGAAGACAACGCCGGCGCGATCATGAACCCGGACAGCTACGCCCGCGCCGCCGCACTCGGTCTGAGCGCCAGCGACGAACTCGACAACAACAATGGCTACGGCTATTTCGCGGCGCTGGACGCACTGATCGTCACCGAGCCGACGCGCACCAACGTCAACGACTTCCGCGCCATTCTGATTCTCGAGAGCCCTAAACATGACGCCTGATAAAAAGGTCAAAATCCTCGCCACCCTCGGCCCGGCCACCGATGGCCTCGAAGACATCCGCGAGCTGGTACAGGCCGGGGTCAACATCTTCCGGCTGAACTTCAGCCATGGCGATCACGCCGACCACGCCCAGCGCTATCAGTGGATTCGTGAAGTCGAGCGTCAGCTGAATTACCCCCTGGGCATTCTGATGGACCTGCAAGGCCCGAAACTGCGGGTCGGCAAGTTCGCCGAAGGCAAGGTGCAACTGCATCGTGGCCAGGCCCTGCGCCTGGACCTCGACCCGACACCGGGCGATCAACGCCGGGTCAACCTGCCACACCCGGAAATCATCGCTGCGCTGGAGCCGGGCATGGACCTGCTGCTGGACGACGGCAAACTGCGTCTGCGCGTGGTCACCAAGTACGCCGACGCCATCGACACCACGGTGCTCAATGGCGGTGAGTTGTCGGACCGCAAAGGGGTGAACGTGCCGCAAGCGGTGCTGGAACTGAGCCCGCTGACCGCCAAGGATCGTCGTGACTTGAGTTTCGGTCTGGAGCTGGGTGTGGACTGGGTCGCGCTGTCGTTCGTGCAGCGCCCGGAAGATATCCGCGAAGCGCGTGAACTGATCGGCGACAAAGCATTTTTGATGGCCAAGATCGAGAAGCCGTCAGCGGTCACTCAACTGCGGGAAATCGCTGAATTGAGCGACGCGATCATGGTTGCCCGTGGCGACCTCGGCGTCGAAGTGCCGGCCGAAAGCGTGCCGCAGATTCAGAAAAACATCATCAGCATTTGCCGCGAGCTGGGTAAACCGGTGGTGGTGGCGACGCAGATGCTCGAGTCGATGCGCTTCTCCCCGGCCCCGACCCGCGCCGAAGTCACCGATGTGGCCAACGCCGTGGCCGAAGGTGCGGATGCGGTGATGCTGTCGGCGGAAACCGCGTCCGGTGAGTACCCGATGGAAGCCGTGCAGATGATGAGCAAAATCATCCGCCAGGTGGAAAACGGTCCGGACTATCAGACGCAACTGGACGTGAGCCGGCCGAAAGCTGAGGCGACGGTTTCCGATGCGATCAGCTGTGCGATTCGTCGCATCAGTAACGTGCTGCCGGTGGCCGTGCTGGTGAATTACAGCGAATCGGGTGCGTCGAGCCTGCGTGCGGCGCGGGAACGGCCGACCGTGCCGATTCTGAACCTGACGCCGAACTTGCAGACGGCTCGCCGCTTGACGGTCGCGTGGGGCGTGCACTCGGTGGTGAATGATCGACTGCGCCAGGTGGATGAAGTGTGCTCGACGGCGCTGGAGATTGCGCAGGCGCAGGGCATGGCGCAGCGCGGGGACACTTTATTGATTACGGCGGGTGTGCCGTTTGGGCAGCCTGGGTCGACTAACTCGTTGCGTATCGAGACGTTGATTTAAAGAACTACCCCTGTGGCGAGGGAGCTTGCTCCCGCTCGGCTGCGTAGCAGTCGTCTTCGGCATGACGGATTCCACAGAGAAACCGCATTCACCGATTTTGGGGCTGCTTCGCAGCCCAGCGGGAGCAAGCTCCCTCGCCACAGGGTTTATGCAAGACCTTGGTTTTTCCCACTGCCCTAGACTTCATCATGCCTGCCAACCACTTCAACACCCACTGCCCCGACTGGGCGACTGCCCTGCTCAACGGTTTCAGCCAGATCTTCCTCCAGCGCCATCCGCTGTGCGGCCTGCTGTGCCTGTTGGCGATTCTTTTTACCGCGCCAACCCTGCTCGGCGGTGCCCTGCTGGGCGGCGTCGCCGGTTTGCTCACCGCGCAACGTCGCGACTACGCCAAGGTCGATCGTCAGGCCGGGCTGTTCAGTTACAACGGCGTTCTGCTCGGCTTGCTGCTGAGCCTGTATTTCCCTTGGTCCGCGCTGTTACCGCCGCTGATCATTGCCGCTGGCGGACTGAGTGCCATGCTTACCCAGCAATGCTTGAAACGCGCCCGCGACCATCATTGCCTGCCGGCCTACACCGCGCCCTTCGTCGGCATGAGCTGGTTGCTGCTGTCGTTTGCCGGGCCACAACACCCCGCGCCGCTGATCGAAATGAACACGCTCAACCTGCTCGCCGCCCCCCTGAAGGGACTCGGTCAGGTGATGTTTCTCGGTCATCCGCTGGCGGGTGCACTGATTGCCGCAGGCTTGCTGATCGCCGACCGCCGCGCGTTTTTGTGGGCATTGCTGGGCTCCGTTGCCGGACTCGGGTTCGCCTTGCTGCATCACGAAACGTCAACCGCGCTACCGGGACTGGGCGGTTACAACGCCGTGCTCGCCGCCCTCGCCTTCAGCGGACAACACCGCCGGCCCTGGTTGCCACTGCTGGGCATTGCCCTTGCCGTATTGCTCACACCGGGCTTCGCCGCGCTCGGTCTGGCCACGTTGACCGCGCCGTTCATCCTCGCCTGCTGGCTGATCCGCGCCGGCATTCGCGTGCTGCGCCAGGCCGCCGTCGACAGTGCGCCTTGCGCTACCGGGGAGAATCACCCTAGGCTTCGCTGATTCTCGATTCAGGCGTTTTCCATGGACAGCAGCAAAAACTGGCGTGAAGACCTTTACGTCATGGTTTTCCAAAGCGACACCAAGGCCGGACGGCGCTTCGACGGCATCCTGCTGTTGATCATCCTCGCCAGCATCATCATCGTGATGCTCGACAGCATCGACACCGTCCACAAGAACTACGCCAACGTGCTGGCGTACATCGAGTGGGGCTTCACCGTCATCTTCGCCATCGAATATGGCCTGCGGCTCTACTGTTCGCCGAAGCCATTACGTTACGCGTTCAGCTTTTACGGACTGGTGGATTTGCTGGCGATCGTGCCCGGTATCCTCGCGCTGTATTACGCCGATGCGCAGTATTTGCTGATTATCCGGATCATTCGGATGCTGCGGATTTTCCGCGTGCTCAAGCTCAGTCCTTATCTGAAACAAGCCAATTACCTGATGTCTGCGTTGCGCGGCAGCAAGCAGAAGATCGTGGTGTTTCTGGTCAGCGTCTGCACGCTGGTGACGGTATTCGGCACCCTGATGTATGTGATCGAAGGCCCGGAACACGGCTTCACCAGCATTCCGAAAGGTATCTACTGGGCTATCGTGACGCTGACCACCGTAGGCTTTGGCGACATCGTGCCTAAGACGCCGCTGGGTCAGGTGATTTCGTCGCTGGTGATGATCACCGGTTACTCGATCATCGCGGTGCCGACGGGCATTTTCACCGCGGAGCTGGCCAACGCCATGCGCGGTGAACAGTTGCAACACGACTGCCCGGTGTGCAAGAAAAACAGCCACGAGCATGGCGCTGCATTTTGCTCGCGGTGCGGCAATGCTCTGTTCAAGAAACTGGAATAAGCAAAGTGCTTTTTAATCTTTAAAGGACTATGCGAGCGCAGTTATAGTCGCTGGCAAAATGCCTCACTTTTAATTTAGAACAAGGAATGCGCAGTGAAAAAACTCTTTGGCGCCTCACTTCTGGCCGCTGGCCTGGCACTGACCAGCGTGGCTCAAGCCGCACCGACTCTGCTCAACGTTTCCTACGACGTGATGCGCGATTTCTACAAGGACTACAACGCTGCCTTCCAGAAACACTGGCAAGCCGAGCATAACGAAAACATCACCCTGCAGATGTCTTTTGGTGGTTCCAGCAAACAGGCGCGCTCCGTGATCGACGGCCTGCCGGCTGACGTCATCACCATGAACATGGCCACCGACATCAACGCTCTGGCGGACAACGGCAAACTGGTTCCGGACAACTGGGTCACCCGCCTGCCGAACAACAGCGCGCCGTTCACCTCGGCAACGGTGTTCATCGTGCGCAAAGGCAACCCGAAAGCCCTGAAAGACTGGCCGGATCTGCTCAAGGATGGCGTGCAAGTAATCGTGCCAAACCCGAAAACCTCCGGCAACGGCCGCTACACCTATCTGTCGGCCTGGGGTTATGTGCTGAAGAACGGCGGTGACGAGAACAAGGCCAAAGCCTTCGTCGGCAAACTGTTCAAACAAGCGCCAGTGCTCGACACCGGTGGCCGTGCCGCCACCACCACGTTCATGACCAACCAGATCGGCGACGTGCTGGTGACCTTCGAAAACGAAGCGGAAATGATTGCCCGCGAGTTTGGCCGTGACCAGTTCGAAGTCATCTACCCAAGCGTCTCCGCCGAAGCCGAGCCGCCGGTGTCTGTGGTCGACAAAGTGGTCGAGAAGAAAGGCACCCGCGCTGCCGCCGAGGAATACCTGAAATACCTGTGGTCGCCGGAAGGTCAGGAAATTGCCGCCGCCAACTACCTCCGTCCCCGTGATCCGGCGGTACTGGCCAAGTACACCGATCGCTTCCCGAAAGTGGATTTCCTGTCGGTGGAGAAGACCTTTGGTGACTGGCGCACCGTGCAGAAGACTCACTTCAACGATGGCGGGATTTTTGATCAGATTTACAGCGGCCAGTAATTCCTGAGCGCAATGAAAAAGGCGACTTGAGAAGGTCGCTTTTTTTGTGGGCGTTTTTTGCCAAGCCACAGAACCACTGTGGGAGCAAGCCTGTGTGGCGAGGGAGCTTGCTCCCGCTGGGTCGCGAAGCGGCCCCAAAGATTTGCGACTGCTTCGCAGCCGAGCGGGAGCAAGCTCCCTCGCCACAAAGGCTCGCTCCCATAGGATTTGCGACAGGCAGCTACATCGGCGGCGTCACGCCATCCTTGCCGGCCGAAATCGACTGCGCCGTCAGCGTCCCGTCGGCACTCTGCGTCACGAACGTCACGATCTTCACGCCCACTTTCAGCAAGCTGCGATCCCCTGGCAACAGGTTCACAATCGGCACATCCTCCGGCACCAGAATCTTCTGCTGACCACCCTTGTAGTTGACGGTCAGCACACGGCCGTTGCTGACCACCAGATCACCGACGCTGCCATTGGTCATGCTGCTGCCCTTGGCCAGATCGAAGGGCCGATGGCCGTCGCCGCTGCCGGCCAGCTCCGGTGGGAAGACATGGACTTCCAGGGCTTTGAGCGAGCCGTCTTCCTGCGCAATGGCCGCCGAGCCTATGTAACTGCCGGGCTTAATATCTTCGATATTGGCCAAGGTGACGGCCCGGACCTTGGTGTCACTGGTCAGGTGGATATTCACGTTATCGCCACTGTTGACGTGAACTTTCAAGACGTCGGGGCTTACCCCGGTGATCTCGCCGCGTACGCCGATGCGCATGCCCGGCGCGTCGGCCGCCTGGGCGAGACTTGCCATAAACAACCCGATCAAAGCGCCGCAAATCAGGTGACGGAACATCGCGTTCATGAAAGTGCCCTTCCGGTTGTGAATCGTGAAGAGAGAACATAAGCACGCTATCGAACAAGATGTAAGTGAATGTATCATCAGACTTCGAAATTCTGGCGCATGGCTCATCGGCACACGGCACACGCCGGCGTCACTCATTCCGCAATGGAATGATTGCTATCACTCCAATCCCACTTCCGCCGTTCCGGCCAGCCGCTTAGCCTGCACGCATTCCATTTTGCTCAGCGAGACACGTTATGAATCCAGCGAACCAGGCGCAACACGGCGCCGCGACAATGACCAAAGGCATGGTGCTGCTGTTCGCCTTTTGCTGCGGCGCCATTGTTGCCAACATTTACTACGCCCAGCCGATCATCGGCCTGATCGCGCCGGACATTGGCCTGACCAACACCATGGCCAGCCTGATCGTTTCGCTGACCCAGATTGGTTACGCACTGGGCCTGTTCTTCCTGGTGCCGCTGGGCGATCTGCTGGAAAACCGCCGGCTGATGATCATTACCACGCTGGTGGCGATTGCCAGCCTGTTGGGCGCAGCGTTTACCGATCAACCCAACGTGTTTCTGTTGATCTCGCTGCTGGTGGGGTTCAGCTCGGTGTCGGTGCAGATCCTGATTCCACTGGCCGCGCACCTGGCCCCGGAAGAGACTCGTGGCCGGGTGGTCGGCGGAATCATGGGCGGTTTGCTGCTGGGTATTCTGTTGGCGCGGCCGGTGTCCAGCGTTGTGGCGGATCACTTCGGCTGGCGCGCGATGTTCGTGATCGCAGCCGTGTTGATGGCAGCGATCAGCATCGTGCTGGCCGTGACGATTCCCAAACGCCAGCCGGATCACAGCGCCTCTTATGGCCAATTGCTGGGCTCGCTGTGGACGCTGTTGCGCCAACAACCGGTTCTGCGTCAGCGCGCGTTTTACCAGGGTTGCATGTTCGCCACGTTCAGCCTGTTCTGGACTGCCGTGCCGCTGGAACTGGCGCGCAATCACGGCCTGTCGCAAACCCAGATCGCGATCTTCGCTCTGGTGGGAGCCATCGGTGCGATCGCCGCGCCGATCGCCGGTCGACTGGCTGACGCCGGCCACACCCGCATCGCTTCGCTGTTGGCCCTGCTGTTCGCCAGCCTGAGCTTCCTGCCAGCGTTCATCCATCCGGCCTACAGCGTCATTGGCCTCGCCGTCACCGGTGTGGTGCTCGACTTCTGCGTACAGATGAACATGGTCCTTGGCCAACGCGCGGTCTACGCCCTGGACGCCAAAAGCCGCAGCCGCTTGAATGCGCTGTACATGACCAGCATTTTCATCGGCGGCGCGTTTGGCTCCTCGGTCGCCAGTGCGGTGTATGAGCACGGCGGCTGGTTGTGGATCGTGATTGTAGGCAGCGCATTCCCGTTGTTGGCGCTGTTGCGGTTCTTGAGTGTTTCGCGGGAGCGTTCATTGGCGACGGTATAGCGTGTCAAAAGCTTCGTCGGAATGCCGCCCAGACCAAGCCTCGCCCCTGCGTAGGAGCGAGGCTTGCCCGCGAAGGCGACGTACCTGATTTCACTCAGTGTCGAACCAGCTTCTCCATCGCCGCATCTGCCAGAAAGGATGAGCGGCTTTTGACATTGTGCTCGCGCACATACCGGTCAATCCGCTGAATCACATAGCCGGGCAACGTGACATTGACCTTCTCGGTCTTGCCCATGTACGGCGCGATGTCCAGCTCCAGCATTCCCCATCCCATGTCGGCAAAGTCCGGGTTGCCACGATGGACGGCTGCCGAAGAAGGCATAGGAATCGCTTCCCCGTCAGCCGCTATTTCCTGAAGCATGATGTGGGCAATCTCGATCGCCGCGTTATAGGCGTCTTCAAACGTATCCCCGGCCGTTACGGCGCCCGGAATATCGGGGATCTGAATACCGATGGCGGTGTTCTCGTCGCCCCACTCGATACAGATTGGATATTGCATTATGGATCTCCTGCGTAACTGGCTGGCGGGCAGTAAAGCCCGGCGCGCCTCCTGATGCTTTTAACCGTCCCGATCGGTAAATCCTTTTTCGGGTGAGGGACGGGAATCGTGTACGGGTTGTATCGGTGGGTGAAGAGATGATGGCTGCCGGTAATCCGATCCAGCGTCCAGCCCGCCTCCTCCAGCTCCTTGATCAATAACCTGCTTTGCACCACCTGCCTCCTTGCTCCGGCCCAGACAAAAGTAACTCTAGAGTTATCTTTACTCAAGCACAAAAACCCTGATTACGACGTCCGGTTGTTTTACGAAGTGTGATTGCCGCCCAGCGCATACCTTCCAGAAGTGAATTCTTTTGCTCTGTGTGAGCCGTTACGCCGAGGTCGACCCGGATTACACTCAGCGCCCTGAGCCTGAAGCGATTCTGACGCTCCCACAGTTTGATCACGACAAGGACTTGAGATGGACCGTCTCGCCGCAATGGAAACCTTCGTCTACGTGGTGGAAACCGGCTCGTTTTCCGCCGCCGCACGACGGCTGAACATCGGCCAGCCCGCCGTGTCGAAAACCATCGCGCAACTGGAAGCACGGCTCGCGGTCCGGCTGTTGTTGCGCTCGACCCGTGGCCTGACGCCGACCGAAGCCGGGCTGGCGTTTTTCGAACGCGCCAGGCGCGCCATCGAGGAAGCCGACGAAGCGGACAAGGCGGCTCGGGGTGCGGCCAACGGGCTGACCGGCAACCTGCGCATCTGCGCCGCCGTGACCTTCGGCCGGATGCACATCGTTCCGCACCTCGGGCCGTTTCTCGAGCAAAACCCTGAATTGAACATCGACCTGATGCTCGACGACCGCAACGTCAACCTGGTCGAGGAAGGCGTCGACATCGCCCTGCGCATGGGCGCCCTGAGCGACTCGAACCTCACTGCGCGCAAGATCGCCGAATGCCGGCGTGTGGTCCTGGGCACGCCGACGTACTTCGAAAAACACGGCGAACCCGACTGCCCTGCCGATCTGAGCAAGCATCAGGCTGTCATCTACTCCTTGGGCGGTGGCGCCACCTGGCCGTTCAAAAACGCAGCCGAAGAACAATCCGTCATCGTCAACGGCAGGATTCGTGTCAGCGCCGCTGAAGGCCTGCGCGAAGCGGTGCTCGCCCATCAGGGGCTGACCATGGCGTCGCAGTGGATGTTTGCACCGGAGCTGGACAGCGGAGCGGTCAGGGAAGTGATGAGGGAGTGGTCGCTGCCGAATCAGGACCTGTGGGCGGTGTTTCCTACCGGGCGAATGGCGAGCGCCAAGGCCCGGGCGTTTGTGGAGTATGTGCGGGGGTTGTTGGTCAAGGAGATATGAAGAGGCCCTGACTCAAAATCAAAAGATCGCAGGCCTCGCCATCTCCGACATCACCGCGCGCACCGATGATCATCGTCGTACACGATCCTGTAGGAGTCTGCGATCTTTTTGCCGTTTAGCGCTATAGCACACACCCATCAAACCCAACCCTGACGTTCCCCGGCAACTCGCTGCTGTGCTCCAGCAACCACGCATCCAGCGTATGCCCGACATGCGTCAAGACCGCCAGCGCCGGTTGCAACTCTTCAATGCACTGCAGGGCAAGATTCAGATCGTTGTGATTGCGTGGTGTCTGCGGCTGCGGCGGTATCGAGCAGTCGAGCACCAGCAGATCCAGCGACTCACCCTGCAACCGTGCCGTAGTAGCGGGCGGCAGGCCGACCGTGTCGGTCAGGTAAGCGATTCGTCGACCCTCCCCCTCCAATAAGTAGCCCAATGTCGGTTTGGAGTGTTGCAGGGGTAACGCCTTGACGCGGAGCGTGCCGAACTGTCGGGTTTCAAATTGGGCAAACGGCTCGCTGAAATCAAGAATGCCCGGGTGCTTGTAGAGGTCCGCCAGGCCTTCCGGGTCGACCGGCCCATGCACCGGAATCACCAGCCCCTGGCCCCAGCGCAAATGCAGCAGCCCTTGGGCGTGATCGGCGTGGTAGTGGGTTTGAAGAATGCCGTTGAAGCTGCGCGGCGGGAAGCGTTCGGCCAGGTCCGGCAGGCCACTGTCGATCAGCCAGCGTTGGTCGCCGCATTCGATCAGCGCGCAACACGGTCGTCGTCGCCAGCGCTCATCGAGGCGCGCGCGGACGCAGGCCTGACATTCACAGCCATAGACCGGCACCTGTCGGGCATCGCCGGTGCCCAACAAGGTCAGGCGCATGGGTCGGGCTCGTCGATGCAGGCCAGCAGGTGCTCGACGGTGTGCTCCAGCGGCCCGGAGTTGTCGAGCACATGCACGCTCGGGTGCTCAACTGACAGGCGCTCACTGAAACGGTCATTACGCGCCAGCCGCTGATCGATCTCGGCCACCGACTCACGCCCGCGCGCCAGCAGGCGCTGGCGCAACACCGCAGGGTCCACGGTCAGCAACACCACCAGCATGTCCGGATAACGCTCACGGGTTTGCGGCAGATGCTCGCGTGAACCGTTGACCAGCACGTCGTCCCCCGTCGCCAGCCACTCGTCGATTTCCCGCGGGATGCCATAAGCCAGACCATTGGCCTGCCAGCTCAGGGCAAATGCACCCTGCGCCTGCATCTCGGCGAATTGCTGCATGCTGACGCCCAGCGCCGCCTCCCCGACCGCTTCCGCCGAGCGTGTGATGACCCGCCGCACGATACGACAGCCGCGTTCGGCTAACCGCGTTCGCGCAGCATCCAGCAGGCTGTCCTTGCCCGAACCTGAAGGCCCGATGAGATAGATCAACCTGCCTGACATCAAAACATCCTCTTCGCTTGTCGCCATACTTGCTGGACCACCGGCAAACCGTCCTGACTCCGTGCCTGCACCAGATCAGCGCGCAGGCCCGGGGCGATTTCGCCACGATCAATTAAGCCGGCGGCCCTGGCCGGGGCCAGGCTGACCATGCGTATCGCTTCGGCCAGATCGACCCGTTCGCTTTGCGCCGCCAGCGCAAACGCCGCTTGCAACAGGCTGGCCGGGTAGTAATCACTGGAAAGAATGTCCAGCAGGCCTTCCGCGGCCAGGTCTGCGGCGGCCACGTTACCCGAGTGGGAACCGCCGCGTACGATGTTCGGGGCGCCCATCAACACCTTCATGCCGTTTTGCTGACTGCCGCGTGCCGCCTCGGCGGTGGTCGGGAATTCGGCGATGGTCATGCCGTAACGCGCTGACTCTTCGACATGCGCCAGGGTCGCGTCGTCATGGCTGGCCACCGACAGGCCGCGGGCCAGGCAATGCTCGACAATCGCCGCGCGATAGCGGGTGCTGTACTCGCGGGAGTTGGCCTTCTGCAGCACGATGAATTCCTCCATCTGCGTAGTCGTCAGGTGATATTTGCCCATGTAGTACTCACGGTACTTGGATTCCATAACAAACTGGCGCTGGCCCGGCGAGTGGTCCATCACCGAGACCAGTTGCACCAGCGGATGCTCCACCAGGTCGCGGAATACGCTCAAGGTGTCTGGATGGCACAGTTCGCAACGCAGGTGCAGACGGTGTTCGGCACGGGTCAGCCCGGCGTCGGAGGCGCTGGAGATCGCTTCAAGCATCGCCGGCAATTTCTGCATGCGATTGCCTTTGGGGTTCACATCGCCGATGGAAATGGCGTCGAACACCGTGGTGATGCCGGCTGCGATGATCTGCGCATCGTGACTGAGCACCGCCGAGCGCGACGGCCAATCCACACCGGGGCGCGGGGTCATGTGTTTTTCCAGGTTGTCGGTGTGCAGCTCCACGAGGCCGGGCAACAGGAAATCACCGTTGAGGTCCTGAGCCTGAGGCAAGCGGCTCAGGCCTTCGGCAACGTCGGCGATCAAGCCGTCGCGCATTACCACGGAGCCGAGGAACACACGGTCAGCGGTGACCAGTCGGGCATTGCTGAGGATCTGTTCAGCGGACATTGGCGTATTCCTCGTGGTTCACAGCGGCTGGGGTCATGTCGAGATGGCGATCGGCAACGGCCTCGCGAGCGGTGCGATCGTGGAAGATGCCGATCAGCGCAGCGCCTGCTGCTTTCGCTTCATTCATCAGTTCCAACACCACCTGGCGATTGGTGTCGTCGAGGGACGCTGTCGGTTCGTCGAGCAACATCACCGGCCAGGCCACCATGAAGCCCCGGGCGATGTTCACCCGCTGCTGCTCGCCACCGGAAAACGTGCTGGGTGCCAGTTGCCACAGGCGTTGCGGGATGTTCAGACGGCTGAGCAACAGCTCGGCGCGCGATTGCGCCAGGTGTTTTGACCAGCCACGGGCCAGGGCCGGCTCCATCACCACGTCCAGGCAGGCCACCCGCGGGATCACCCGCAGGAACTGACTGACATAGCCCAGGGTTCGCTGGCGCACCTGAAGAATGTCGCGCGGCTCGGCGCCCACCATCTCCAGCCAGTGACCGTCATGTTGCACGCGGATGCTGCCGCCCGCCGGCAGGTAGTTGCCATAAAGGGTGCGCAACAAGGTGCTCTTACCGGCGCCGGACTGGCCATGCAGCACCAGGCATTCGCCGCCCGCCACACTGAAATCCACCCCGCGCAGTACGTTCAGGACCACGCCATGCTGCTGGTGCAGGGTGAAGGTTTTCGAGAGGTCACGGACCTCGATCAAGGTATTCATCGCTCGGACTTCCACAGATGGACAGGGCTTCACGGCTGCAACACCGAAGACACCAGCAGTTGCGAATAAGGGTGCTGCGGGTCGTCGAGGATCTGGTCGGTCAGGCCGGTTTCCACCACCCGCGAGCGCCGCATCACCATCAGCCGGTCCGCCAGCAAACGGGCCACGGCGAGGTCATGGGTAACGATGACCACCGCCAGGTCCAGTTCACGCACCAGCCCGCGCAGCAGGTCGAGCAAACGCGCCTGCACCGACACATCGAGGCCGCCCGTGGGTTCGTCCATGAACACCAGCCGCGGGCTCGACACCAGATTGCGAGCGATTTGCAGACGTTGCTGCATGCCGCCGGAAAAGGTCCGGGGCAAGTCGTCGATGCGCAGCGGGTCGATTTCCACCTGGCTCAACCAGTCAATCCCGGCGCCTCGCAGCTGCTGATAATTGCGCACACCCTGGGCCATCAGGCGTTCGCCGATGTTGGCGCCGGCGGAAACGCCCATGCGCAAACCGTCCCGGGGGTTCTGTTCGACGAAGCCCCACTCGGTGCGCAACAAGGTCCGGCGCTCGGCTTCACTGGCGCTGTACAGATCGAGCCATTCGCCCTGCTTGTCGCGGTAACCGATGCTGCCGTTGTGGGGCGGCAAGCGTCCGCTGAGCAGCGAGAGCAAGGTCGACTTGCCCGAGCCGGACTCGCCGACAATCCCCAGCACCTCACCGGGATACAGGTCGAAACTGACACCCTGGCAACCCTTCTCCGGGCCGTACAGCAGCGACAGGTCACGCACTTGCAGCAAAGGCTCGGTGGTCACGGACAGTTCGTTTTTCAGCGCCTGGTTCATTGGCCCTGCTCCTGCTGGCTGACGCGCTGGGCGCAGTAATAGGTGTCGGAACAGACGAAGCTCTGGGTCCCGGCATCGTCGATGATCAGCTCGTCGAGGAACGAATCGTGGCTGCCGCAAATGGCGCAGCACTCGTCCCACTTCTGCACTTCGAACGGGTGGTCCTCGAAGTCGAGGCTGGTGACTTTTGTGTACGGCGGCACCGCGTACAAACGCTTTTCCCGACCGGCGCCGAACAGCATCAGCGCCGGGCTCATGTCGAGTTTCGGGTTATCGAATTTGGGGATTGGCGACGGGTCCATCACGTAGCGTTCGTCGACCATCACCGGGTAGGCATAAGCAGTGGCGATGTGGCCGAAGGTGGCGATGTCTTCGTAGAGCTTGACGTGCATGACCCCGTAATCATTGAGGGCGTGCATGGTCCGGGTCTCGGTTTCGGACGGCTCGATAAAGCGCAACGGCTCCGGGATCGGCACTTGGTAGACCATGATCTGATCGGCGTGCAGCGGGGTTTCCGGGATGCGGTGGCGGGTCTGGATCACCGTGGCATCCGGCGTGCTTTCGGTGGTCATGACGCCAGCGGTGCGAGCGAAGAAACGGCGGATCGACACGGCGTTGGTGGTGTCGTCCGCGCCCTGATCGATGACCTTGAGCACGTCATCGGCACCGAGAATCGCCGCGGTCAATTGCATGCCGCCGGTGCCCCAGCCATAAGGCAACGGCATCTCGCGGCCACCGAACGGCACCTGGTAACCGGGGATCGCCACGGCCTTGAGCAAGGCGCGGCGGATCATGCGTTTGGTCTGCTCGTCGAGGTAAGCAAAGTTGTACGCCGCATCGCGTTCCGGCGCCCGGCCCTTCATAGGGTTGCTCAGGTCATTCATGGCTGTGGCCCTCGGCAGGCTTGCGCAGTTTGCGGATCAGTTCCAGTTCGGCCTGGAAGTCCACGTAGTGCGGTAATTTGAGGTGCGAGACAAAACCGGCGGCCTCGACGTTGTCGCAGTGCATCAGTACGAATTCTTCCTGCTGCGCCGGGGACACGATCTCTTCGTTGTACTCCCCGGCCCGCAATGCACGGTCGACCAGCGCCATGCCCATGGCCTTGCGCTCGGCGTGTCCGAAGGCCAGGCCGTAACCGCGGGTGAACTGCGCCAGCTCGGTGGCCGAGCCGACGAACTGGTTGACCATCTCGCACTCGGTCACTTCAATGCCGCCCAGGCAGATGGGGAAACCCAGTTCTTCGGGATCGATCCAGACCTCCACTTCACCGATGCGAATTTCCCCGGCGAACGGATGGTTGCGTCCGTAACCGCGTTGGGTGGAATAGCCCAGCGCCAGCAGAAAACCTTCGTCGCCACGGGCCAGGGCCTGCAAGCGTTGGGCGCGATTGGCGGGCAGTTCCAGCAGGTCGCGGGTGATGTCGGCGACGCTGTCGCTGTTGTCGGCTTCGTTCTTGATCAGGCCTTCCTTGGCCAGCAAACCCAGGACCCGTGGGCAGGGTTCGAGACTGGCGTTCGGGGTGGTTGGCGGTCCGGGATACTCGCCTTCGGCGAGCAGTGCAAAATCCAGCAGACGATGGGTGTAGTCGAAGGTCGGCCCGAGCAGTTGCCCACCGGGCACATCCTTGAAGGTGGCGGACAGACGCCGGCTGAGCTGCATGTTTGAGGTGTCGATCGGCAGGCTCGGGCTGAAACGCGGCAACGTGGTGCGGTAGGCACGCAGCAGGAAGATCGCTTCCACCAGATCGCCCGCTGCCTGCTTGATCGCCAGCGCGGCCAGTTCTTCGTCGTAGAGCGAGCCTTCACTCATCACTCGCGCCACGGCCAACGGCAGTTGCTGACGGATTTGCTCAATGCCCAGCTCAGTGATCGAGGTGTCGCCCCGGCGCTTTTTCGCCAGCAGACGGTGGGCATTGTCGATGGCTTGTTCGCCACCCTTGACGGCTACGTACATCAGATACGCTCCTGTGTAATACGGGTGCTACGCGGCAAACCAATCAAGTCCTGGCCGGCGGTGAAAAACAGATCCAGCCCCCGGGGGAATTCGTTGCGTCGCTCACGCTCGGACCAGAAACCCTCGGCCACCGGCAAAGCGACCGCGTGCGCGGTTTCGATCCCCGGACCTTTCCATACCAGACCTGCCCCACCACGCAGATCCGGTAACTGAACCAGCAAGGTGCAGGACTGATCGGGGTAACGGTCATTGCCATGTTCAAAGCCGCTGAGGTCGAGCAGATCCTCCGCCGCAAGCAACGCAAACCGCGCGGTCTCTCTGTTTGCGGTAAGGGGGCAACCACAGTGGAACGCCAGGTTGGCGCGGATCAGCGGCGTGTCGAAGGACGGTGCCAGCCACAGCGGCGTGTCGACATCCAGCAACGCCAGGCACAGCGCATAGGTGGCCGGCGCCAACCCTTCGAGGGTCGGTGTGGCGTGCAAGGTCTGGGTCAATCCAGGGCCAGCCAGTGCTTTGAGCGCGGCGCGAAAACCGCGCTGGGCATCCAGCACCGGGTCGGTAAACGCCGGTTGCAACAACGGTGCGCTCATCAGTTTTCGCCTCGCACAAGGGTGAAGAATTCGACTTTGGTGGCGGCGGTTTCCGCCTCTTTTTGCGCCCGGCGTTGTGCCTGGGCGTTGGCCAACGGCGTGATCACTTCATCCAGCCAGTGGCGCTGCTGCGCGCCCTGCAAATGCGCGTCGGCCAGGGCCGCCAACTCGGCGTGGACCTTGTCGCGCCCTGCCAGATAGCTGTAACCGGTGCGACCATCGGCCAGGCGCACCACGCAACGGGTCACGCTCATTTCGCCGACGTTGAACGGCGCGCCGTTGCCGCCCATGCGACCACGGACCAGCGTCATGCCGATTTCCGGAGCGCGAATCAGTTGGTACTCGACATCGCGCAGCGCAGCTTCGTGAGGCTGCAATTCGCTGCGACGAGCGCGGGCCAGCACGCCGATCCAGTGCTGCCGATCGGTGTGAGGAACAGGGCCGTGAATTGGGCCGTGAATTGAGTCGTGCATTGAGCTCTCCATCAGGTGACGACCTGGTACTGGAAGCGATCCGAACGGCTGGTGGACTGCGCCAGCTCCACCGGGCGGCCGTCGCGATCGCGGGAAAGGGTGAACACACTCAGCGCCGGCAAATGCCGCGGCATCATCAGCAACGCGGCTTCTTCGCGGCTGGGTAAACGGGCGCCGATCAGGCTCAGGGTGCGGGTCAGCGGCAGGTCGCGTTCGCTCAGGTACTGGCGAAGGGAACCGCCGGTGTAGTCCGCCAGCAATGGCGCGTGGCTGGCGCAATAGCGATGGCGGATCAGGCTGACTGGCTGGTGGTCGAGCTTGCGCAGGGTCTGCAACTCAATCATCGGCGCCATCTCGACCAGACCGAGGTGTTGCGCCTCTTCACGACTGGCGAAGCAATAACGTCGCTTGAGCAGGACGGCTTCGACGCCGATCCCCTGAGCCGACAACGACTGGCTGTAGGCACTGTCGGCGGCCATCGGATAAATCAGCGGCCGTTCCAGCACCTGTGTGCCCTTGCCCTGGCGGCGCAGCAGGCTGCCTTCGAACACCAGTTCATCGATGGCGCGGCGCAAGGTATGGCGGTTGACCCCGAAACGCTCGGCCAACTGCACCTCCGCCGGCAGGAAGTCGCCGGCCTGATAATCGGCCAGCTCGCGACGCAGGATGTCGGCCAGCTCGCGGTACACCGGCTCATCTTGTCTAGACAACTGCATGCTTAAAAAAAGCGCCCACGGGCACCCCTCCGAAATTCAGATGAACTGCTTGCGCAAGCGTTGCGACAGGATGTCGATCAGGCTCACCACGACGATGATCACCAGCAAGACTGCGCACGTTTGAACAAACTGAAAGGCGCGGATGTTCTCCCACAGAATCACCCCGATCCCGCCGGCACCGACCATCCCCACCACCGTCGCCGAGCGCACGTTGGCCTCGAACCGATACAGCGCGTAGGACACCCACAGCGGCATCACTTGCGGAATCACGCCGTAGATCACTTCTTGCAAGGCACTGGCACCGGTGGCGCGAACCCCTTCAACCGGGCCTGGATCAATCGCCTCGACCGCTTCAGCGAACAGCTTGGCAAGCACGCCAGTGGTGCTGATCCACAGCGCCAATACCCCGGCAAACGGCCCCAACCCGACAGCCACTACGAACAACATCGCGAAGACCATTTCGTTGATCGAGCGGAAGGCGTCCATCACCCGACGCAGCGGCTGGTGGATCCACCAGGGAGTGATGTTCTCGGAGCAGAGAATGCCCAGCGGCACCGAGCAGACAATCGCCAACACCGTGCCCCACAGGGCGATTTGTACGGTGACGATCATTTCCTTGAGGTAGGCGCGCCATTCGTGGAAGTCAGGCGGGAAGAAATCGGCGGCGAAGGTCGCCATGTTTCCGGAGTCACGGTACAGCGCCATCGGGTTCATCTCGGCGCCGTGCCAGGCCCAGGCCAGCAGAACCAGGAACAGGCCCCAACCGGCGTACTGCGGCCAGGTGCGCTTGCCGACAGCTTCAGCGTGCAGAGTGGTCATGAAGATTTCTCTAAAAAAGCGTTCAAAGAGGCGGGGCGCATAAGGAATGCCTGCTAAAAAAACCTGTGGGAGCGAGCCTGCTCGCGAAAGCGGTATGTCAGCCGACATCGATGTTGCATGTGTCGCCGTCTTCGCGAGCAGGCTCGCTCCCACAGTTACCGCACCGTGAATCAACCGGCGTTGGCTGCGGTCTTTTTGTCGCTGGTCTTTTCCAGCAAGCTCAGGCGTTCTTGCAGCTTGGCCAGCTCGGCATCGATCTCGGCCAGGCGCTTGGCCTTGTCCGCCGCCTCGAGCTTGGTGTCGGCGCTGATCGTGGTGCGCTGCTTGAACAGTTCAAGCTGACGGATCGGCAGCAGCTGGTCATCGCTGGACTTCAGGAACTTGCCCAGTTGCATGCCTGCAAGCACCGCTTTCTCCGAGTCGGTGTCGCCATAGCTGAAGATGAAGTCACGGATCTTGGTCTTCTCGCTGTCGCTCAGCGCCTTGCTCCACACCAGCGGGTCGGCGGGAATCAGCGGCGATTTCCAGATCACTTTGAGCATCGCTGCCTTGTCAGGCTGGGTGACTTCCAGGCGATCCCAGCTTTCGGTGTTGAACGTCGCCACGTCCAGTTGCCCCTTGGCCACGCTCAAGGCGTTGACCTCATGACTGGAGTTGAGGGTGCGCTTGAACGCGGTGGCGGCATCGACGTTGTTCTTGGCGAACACGTAGTAGCCCGGCACCAGATAGCCCGACGTGGAGTTCGGATCGCCGTTGCCGAAGGTCAGGTTCTTGGCGTTTTTCAGCATGTCGTCGACGGAGTTGATCGGGCTGTCCTTGCGCACGATCAGCACGCTCCAGTACCCGGCGGCGCCACTGGCGGCAGCGGTCTGGGCGAAGATCTCACCGTTGGAACGGTCCACGGCTTCGATGGCGGCCTTGTTGCCCAGCCAGGCGACATCAACCTTGTTGAAGCGCATGCCCTGGATCAGACCGGCATAGTCGGAGGCGAACGTGGCGTTGATTTTCAGGCCGGTCTTCTTCTGCATGTCATCCAGAAACGGTTGCCAGATGCTCTTCAGGTTTTGCGAAGACTCGGTGGACATGATGCCGAAGTTGATGGCTTTTTCTTCAGCCTGGGCGGTGCCCAGCACACAACTGGCGAGCAGAGCGGCGCCAGCAAAAACGCGACCGATACGGTTCAACATGGAAAGGATTCCTGAGGGTGCGTAGTTGGGGAAATGGAGCTATTCACACGCGAGCCAGCACCAGCCGGGGAGCGGGTTCGCTGCGGCGGGACTGGTCGGAGAACATCAGGCTGGTGTCGAGGTCGGCACCGTACAGATCGTTGAGGAACTGACTGCTCAGGTCGGCGGCGAGGCCATCGAAATGAATCCGCCCGCCCTTGAGTGCCACGGCACGGGGGCAATAGCGCGTGGCGTAGTCGACCTGATGCAGGGTGACCACCACGGTCTTGCCGTCGCGGCGGTTGATGTCGGCAAGGATTTCCATGACCTTGCGCGCCGATTCCGGGTCCAGGGAGGCGATGGGTTCATCGGCCAGAATGACCTCGGCACGCTGGGTCAGCGCTCGGGCAATGGCTACTCGCTGCTGCTGACCGCCAGACAAGGTCGACGCTCGTTGCGCCGCAAGATCGGCCAGGCCGACACGGTCCAGGGACTCCAGAGCGAAGCGCTTCTCCTCGGCATTGAACAGGCACAAATTGCCACGCCAGCGCGGCATGCGCCCCAGGCAACCGAGCAGCACGTTATCGAGCACACTGAGGCGGTTGACCAGGTTGAACTGCTGGAAGATGTAGCCAATGTCGGCGCGCAAACGACGAACCTTGCCATTGAGCCGCCCGGACGACTGCACTTCCCGACCCAGCACCTTGACGCTGCCGCCGTTGCTGCGATCGCAACAGGCCAAGCCTGCGAGGTGGCGCAACAAGGTGGATTTGCCGGAACCGGAAGCGCCAATCAGCGCGACCATCTCACCGGCCGCGATGGTGAGTTCGAGGTCGACCAGTGCGGTTTTGCGCGCAAAGGTCTTGTTCAGATGATCGACATGGATAGCTGCGTTCATGGGCTTCTCTGTCTGGTTGAACAGCCGTCCCTGGCCGCTTTGAAGTTCAACCGACTTTAGGCACGGGCTGTGTCAGCCCTATGACTTGCACAAGTCGCTGGATTAACCGTTTGATGAAGGTTTTGTGAAAGGTTGAGCCGGGGGTGCCGCTGAACCTGTGGGAGTGAGCCTGCTTGTGAAAGCTGTGTCATGGCTGGCTGGGGTTTTTGATCGTGGACATATCCGTTACCGCAGGAATGGATATGTACACCATCAAAACCTATGTCGCCGGACACACCGTCTTCGCGAGCAGGCTCGCTCCCACAAGGTCCAGTGGTAGTCCGCTCTTTCCCGCGCCCACAAAAAAGGCGACCCCGAAAGTCGCCTTTTGCGTTACTGCCCGAATTGCCGTCCCAGCCCACCCGGCACGCCATGGATATCCGTCTCTTCCCAAGGCCCATTCGGACTGATCGACCGGCTCCAGCCGTTGTTGAAGCGGTAATACGTGCGCTGGCGGTAGAAGGTATTGGTCTGGTCATCCAGCACGTAAACACCAAGCTTGGGATCCCAATGGCTGTTGCCCCCCGGTGGCGGCGCGAAGCTGGCGGAGGTGCGCGGCAGCGGTTTGGCAGGCTTGGCTGGAATGCCTGGCTTGCTCGGGGTCGGTGTCGTTGAAGGTGTCGGGCTGGGTTGTGAAGGCGGAATCGGTGGCAGCGGCGTCGGTTCCGGCCGCTGGACCGCACACGCGCTTAACCCCAAAACCAGACTGAGCAGGGTGATACGAGCGATAGCGGTCATGGTTGCGTTTTCCTGTTATTTGTCCGGACTGTCGATGGTCAGTTTTTGCGGCGCGGTGGTGCTGCTGGCCAGCGGCTGGCTGCGACCGATCCATTCGCCGGCGGTCGGTTGACCCGCACGGGAGATGCGCGCAACCAGTTGGACTTCAGGGAAGTTCGACAGTTTCAACTGCGGCATCATTGCGTCGGCATCGCCCAGTTCGACAGTCGCCGGCAAGTCAGCCACGGTCAGGCGTTTGGCGGCCAGTGGCGCCGGCGGACCATTGGTGGCGCGAGCGAAGATGAACACGCTGTCGCCCGGCTGAACCTTGGCTTTGAGCGCTGGCGCCAGATCGACGCTGACTTTGAGCAGCGCCGACTTGACCGCAGGCGCCTGGGCGACCTTACCGCCGCCGGCTTCGAGTTTTTCAGTGGCGCGGGCAATACCGCCTTGCAGCGCGGCCCGGGAGTTGTCGTCCGGCGGCAGCTGCGCCAGCAGACGATTCCAGAAGTCGATGGCGTCCTGATAACGCGCACTCTCAAACGCGGCAATGCCAAGCAAACCGAGGCTGGTGACTTCCTTCGGATCGGCTTTCAACGCTTCGTCGGTGAGTGCCTGAACCTTGTCTGACCACTTCTTGCCATCGGCGAAGTACTGAGCCTGCGCCCACTGGCCCAGCAGTTCCGGCTGACGACCGGCCAGGTTCACCGTGCGTTCGAAGATCTTCGCCGCATCGCCAGGACGATCCTGCGCCATGTAGGTCCGACCCAGGAAGTACAGGCCTTCTGCTGAATCCGGTTGAGCCGCGACGGCGCGCTCCAGGCGACGGGTCATCTCTTCCATCGACTGCGGTGCCTGAGAGAATTCGCGGGTCAGCTCGACCTTGTCGCTCGCGCCGAAATGCAGGTAGAGCCCAAGCCCCAACACCGGCACCAGGATCGCCGCCAGCAGTGGCCACGGTTTGCCCAGACGGGACACGCGTGGCGCTTCGACGCCTTCGGTGTCAGCGAGCAGTTCACGAGCCGCTTCGGCGCGACCGGTTTCCAGTTGCGCAGCGTTGAGCACGCCCTCTTCCTGCTCGGTTTGCAACTCAGCCACGCGTTCCTGATACAGCGCGACGTTCAGGGCCGTACGATCCTCTTCCAGCTGAGCGCGACGGCCACGCAGAACGGGGATCAGCAGAAAACTCAGGGCAACCAGAAGCAGCAGACCTGCAGCGAGCCAGAAATCAATCATTCTTGGTTTTATCCAACAGGTGGTCGAGGCGCTCGCGCTCCTCGGCAGAAAGCGAGTCCGGGGCATCAGTGCGCTGCACGCGACGACGGCGGACGATCACGGCGATGATCACAAAACCGCCCAGCAACAGGCCGGCCGGGCCGAACCAGAGCAAGGCAGTCTTGGCGTTCAGGGCGGGCTTGTAGCGGACGAAATCACCGTAGCGATCGACCATGAAATCGATGATCTGCTGATTGTCCTTGCCCTCGCCCAACATGCGGAAAATCTCTTTGCGCAGGTCGGCGGCGATCGGTGCGTTGGAATCGGCAATGTCCTGATTCTGGCACTTGGGGCAACGCAGCTCTTTGGTCAGCTCGCGAAAACGCTCGCGATCACCTTCTTTGGCGAACTCGTAGGTGTCGATGGCGGCGTGTGCCACGCCGGCCATGCTCAAGCCCAGTACAACAGCGGCTATCCAGCGCTTCATGGCTTGGCCTCATCGACCAGCGCCTGATACTTGGCCGCCAGTTTTTCGCGCCAGACCTGTTCGTCGATCACGCCGACGAACTTGTCGCGGATGATGCCTTTGGCATCGATGAAGAAAGTTTCCGGAGCGCCGTACACACCGAGGTTCAAGCCCAGCGTGCCCTCGTCGTCACGGATGTCCAGTTGATACGGGTTGTGGAATTCCACCAGCCACTTCAAGGCGTCCGCGTTGACGTCCTTGTAGTTGATGCCGTAGATCACCACGCCCTTCTCCGCCAGTTTGTTCAGCACCGGGTGCTCGACCCGGCAGGAAATGCACCAGGTGCCCCAGACGTTGACCAGTGCCGGTTTACCCACAATGTCAGCTTTGGTCAGGGTCTTGTCGCCCTGTACCGCGGGCAGGGAAAACTCCGGAAACGGCTTGCCGATCATTGCCGAAGGCAGCTCGGCCGGGTCCAGGTACAGACCGCGATAAAGGAACACAGCCACCACCAGAAAAATCACCAGCGGCAACAGCATCAACCAACGCCTCATGCCGTCGCTCCCGTCATGCCCAGTGCTTCACGCACGCGGCTTTTCACCTTGACCCGATATCGGCGATCAAGCGCCGCCAGCAGCCCGCCCAACCCGGTGAGCAGCCCGCCGAACCAGATCCAGCGCACGAACGGCTTGACGTGTACACGCACGGCCCAAGCGCCATCGCCCAGTGGTTCGCCGAGGGCGACGTAGAGATCACGCGTAAAACCGGCGTCGATCCCGGCTTCGGTCATCACCGAGTTCTGCACGGTGTACAGACGTTTTTCCGGGTGTAGCACGCTGATTTCCTTGCCGTCGCGGATCACCCGCACGGTGCCCTTGTCGGAGGTGAAATTCGGGCCTTCGAAGTGCTTTGCGCCTTCGAACACGAACTGGTAACCGCCCAGATTCATGGATTCTCCTGGTGCCAGGCGCAGGTCGCGTTCGGCACTGTTCTGACTCGACAGCACGACACCGAGCGCGCACACGGCGATGCCCAAATGCGCAACCTGCATGCCCCAGTAGCTGCGGGTCAGGGTCGGCAGGCCTTTGATCAAGCCTTTGTGGCGCGTCTTGTCGACAATGTCGCGCACGCCGGCCAGCAACACCCAGGCCGCAAGCATGAAGGTCGCGATCACCGCCCAGTTGAAGTCGCCATAAGCGACACCGGCCACCACGGCCAGCGCGGCGCTGCCGAGTAGCACCGGGGTCAGCATGCTCATCAGCCATTTGACCGGGGTGTCCTTCCAGCGCACCAGCATACCGACCGCCATCACCACCATCAGCAAAGCCATCAACGGAATGAACAGCGCGTTGAAATACGGTGGGCCGACCGACAGCTTGGCGCCGGTCATCGCATCGAGGATCAGCGGATACAAGGTGCCGAGCAGGATCATCGACGCCGCCACCACCAGCACCAGGTTGTTGCCCAGCAACAGGGTTTCCCGGGACCAGAGGTTGAAGCCGACATGGCTTTTCACCACCGGCGCGCGCAGGGCAAACAACGTCAGCGAACCACCGACCACGAACAGCAGGAAGATCAGGATGAACACGCCGCGCTCAGGATCGGAGGCGAAGGCGTGAACCGAGGTCAACACGCCGGAACGCACCAGGAACGTACCCAGCAGGCTCAACGAGAAGGCGGCGATGGCCAGCAACACGGTCCAGCTCTTGAACACGCCACGTTTTTCCGTGACCGCCAACGAGTGGATCAACGCGGTGCCCACCAGCCATGGCATGAACGAGGCGTTTTCCACCGGGTCCCAGAACCACCAGCCGCCCCAGCCGAGTTCGTAATAAGCCCACCACGAACCGAGGGTGATGCCGATGCCGAGGAAGGCCCAGGCGACGATGGTCCATGGACGCGACCAGCGCGCCCACGCCGCATCAAGACGGCCGCCGAGCAATGCGGCAATGGCAAACGCGAACGCCACGGAGAACCCGACATAACCCATGTACAGCATCGGCGGGTGAACGATCAGGCCGATGTCTTGCAGCAATGGATTGAGGTCACGACCGTCCGCTGGAATTTGCGGCAGGATGCGAGCGAACGGGTTCGAGGTGAGGATCAGGAACAGCAGGAAACCGGTGCTGATCATGCCCATCACCGCCAGCACCCGCGCCAGCATCACTTGCGGCAACTGCCGGGAGAACACCGACACCGCAAAGGTCCAGCCACCGAGGATCAACGCCCACAGCAGCAACGAACCTTCGTGCGCGCCCCACACGGCGCTGAATTTGTAGTACCACGGCAACGCGCTGTTGGAGTTGCTGGCGACGTAGGCGACGGAAAAGTCGTCGGCCATGAATGCGTAGGTCAGGCAACCGAAGGCGAACAACAGAAAGGCAAACTGGCCCCAGGCGGCCGGCTGAGCCAGGCTCATCCACAAGCGGTCACCGCGCCAGGCACCCAGCAACGGCACCACGGCTTGAACCAGCGCGAAACACAGCGCCAGAATCATCGCCAGGTGGCCCAATTCAGGGATAAACAGCCCTGAACCATAAAGAGCAGATGTCATCAATTAACCCTCTTTCGCAGGAGTGGGTGCCGACTGGCCGCTGTCTTTCAGGGCCTTGGTCACTTCCGGCGGCATGTATTTCTCGTCGTGCTTGGCCAGCACTTCGTCAGCCACCACTACGCCGTCGGCGTTGAGCTTGCCCAGGGCGACGATGCCCTGCCCTTCGCGGAACAGGTCCGGGAGGATGCCGCGGTAAGTGATGGTCACGGATTTGTTGAAGTCGGTGACGATGAATTTCACGTCCAGCGAATCGCCAGAACGTTGCAGCGAACCTTTCTCGACCATACCGCCGGCACGAATGCGCGTGTCTTGCGGCGCTTCGCCATTGGCGATTTGCGTCGGTGTGTAAAACAGATTGATGTTCTGCTGCAGGGCGCTCAGGGCCAGGCCGACGGCAGCGCCGACACCGACCAGGATCGCGAGAATGATGATAAGACGCTTTTTGCGCAGCGGATTCACTTGCCGTTCTCCCGGCGCAGACGACGCGCCTCTTGTTGCAGATACCGCTTGCGGGCCAGGACCGGCGCCGCCACGTTGAGGGCCAGCACCACCAGGCAGATGCCATAGGCTGACCAGACATACAGGCCGTGATGGCCCATGGCGAGAAAGTCGCCGAATGAAGCAAAACTCATCGAGCGGCCTCCAGACTGTTCTGCACTTCTGCCTTTACCCAACTGGCGCGAGCTTCACGCTTGAGCACTTCAAGGCGCATGCGCAGCAGCAATACCGCGCCGAAGAAACAGTAGAAACCCAGCGCCGTCAGCAGCAGTGGCAGCCACATCTCGGCCGGCATTGCCGGTTTTTCGGTGAGGGTGAAGGTCGCGCCCTGATGCAGGGTGTTCCACCACTCCACCGAGTACTTGATGATCGGGATGTTGATCACGCCGACAATCGCCAGCACCGCGCAGGCCTTGGCCGCACTGTCACGATTGCTGATGGCGTTGCCCAGCGCAATGAGACCGAAGTACAGAAACAGCAGAATAAGCATGGACGTAAGTCGCGCATCCCAGACCCACCACGAGCCCCAGGTCGGCTTGCCCCAGATCGCGCCGGTGACCAGCGCCACGGCGGTCATCCAGGCACCGATGGGGGCCGCGCATTGCAGCGCGACGTCGGCCAGTTTCATCTTCCAGACCAGCCCGACGATCCCGCACACCGCCAGCATCACGTAGATGGACTGCGCCAGCATGGCGGCCGGAACGTGGATATAGATGATGCGAAAACTGTTGCCTTGCTGGTAGTCAGGCGGCGCGAAGGCCAGGCCCCAAACGACACCGACGCCGATCAGCAACAACGCGGCAATGCTCAGCCACGGCAGCAATTTGCCGCTGATGCCGTAAAACCATTTGGGTGAGCCGAGCTTATGAAACCAGGTCCAGTTCATTGCAGTTTCCATCACGGTTGCTACTCGCCATCATGAGTAGCGAAGGGTCTGCCTTTCTTAAAAGAAAGCGATCAAAAATTGATCAGACCTCATTATTATTCGCCGACGCTGATCTTCAGGCCAGCAGCTATTGCAAAAGGTGTCAGGGTTATCGCCAGGGCGGTCAAGCTGCCAAGCCACAGGAGATAACCGGTCGCCGGCATGCCCTGCAAAGCCGCCTGCAAGGCGCCACTGCCGAGAATCAACACCGGGATGTACAACGGCAGAATCAGCAGCGCCAGCAACAGGCCACCACGCTTCAACCCCACCGTCAGGGCTGCGCCTACCGCACCGAGCAAGCTGAGCACCGGTGTACCGAGCAACAGGGAAAGCAGCAACACCGGCAGACAGGCGGTTGGCAAACCGAGCATCAACGCCAGCAATGGAGCGAGCAAAACCAGTGCCAGACCAGAGAAGGCCCAGTGTGCCAGCACCTTGGCCAAAACCAGAAGAGGCAGGGGGTGCGGCGAAAGGACCCACTGCTCAAGGGAACCGTCTTCGAAATCACTGCGGAAAAGCCCGTCCAGCGAGAGCAGAACCGATAAAAGGGCCGCCACCCAGACCAGTCCCGGAGACAAGGTTTGCAACAATTGAGACTCGGGGCCGACCGCCAACGGGAACAGCGAAACCACGATCGCGAAGAATACGAGCGGATTGGCCAGTTCCGCCGGACGGCGGAACAACAAGCGAGCCTCACGGGCGACCAACAGGCCGAAAACACTCATACGGCCCAGTTCCCCAAATCGATGTCGCGATAACCGACCGGCATCCGGTTCAGCGTGTGGTGAGTGGTCAGCACGACCATGCCGCCGCGCTCACAGTGCGCGGCCAGGTGTTCTTCGAGTTGCGCCACGCCTTGCTTGTCGAGTGCGGTGAATGGCTCGTCGAGGATCCACAGTGGCGGACTATCCAGGTACAGACGCGCCAACGCCACGCGGCGTTGCTGACCAGCGGACAGGGTGTGACAGGGAACATCTTCGAAACCGCGCAGTCCGACAGCGGCAAGCGCAGCCCAAATGGCTTCATGGGAGGCCGGTTGATGCAGGGCGCAGAGCCAGCTGAGGTTTTCTTCCGGTGTCAGCAAATCCTTGATGCCTGCGGCATGGCCGATCCACAGCAGGTTGCGCGCCAGTTCACTGCGTTGTTCGTTCAACGGCTGGCCGTTGAGCAGCACTTGACCGGCGGTCGGCTGCATCAGGCCCGACAGCAGACGTAAAAGGCTGGTTTTGCCACTGCCGTTGGGGCCGCTGATTTGCAACATTTCGCCACTGGCCAGTCTCAATTCGAGATTTTCGAAGAGCAGCCGAAGGTCTCGCTCACAGGCGAGTGCAACGGTTTGCAGGACAGGACTGGTCAAGAGATCACGGGCCTTTTGCGGTTCAAGTCGGCGGCGGAGCAGCCGCTAAAGAGATGCAGCATAGATGCATTGGCGGCCTGTTCTAGAGAGCTGCGTCAAACAATTGCAATGTTTTCGCCACTCTCCGAAAGACGGGCGGCATTATACATGCCATGCCCTACTCTAAAGAGGGCAATTTCCTCAGGTTGTGACCGCGTATGACAGGCGAAATGAACATCCTCCCGCTACCACCCACCACGCCCGCGACGTCGCGGCCGCAGGGGGTGAGTGGCGATTTGCTCAAGCTGCTGACGCCGATGGAGGGCCTGATCACCGCCGGCCAGACCGCCAAAGCCGAAGTACTGTCGCTCAAGCAGGCGGATCAGACCTTTCAACTGCTGCTCAAGGTCACCCTCGAGAGTGGCCGTCAGACCACGGTTCAGGCCACCAGCAGTCAGCCGTTGCCTCAGGGCACGAACCTGGCGATCACTCAGCCATCGGCGAGCAACCTGGCCATCACCGTGCAACAGGCTATCGCCTCCAGCGTCGCCACCCTCACCCGCCTCGACACGGCGCAACTGCCGGTGGGCACCTTGCTGCAAGGCAAAGTGCTGACGTCCCAGGTGCTGCCGCAAGTGCCGGGGCAGCCGACGGTGTTTCGCTCGCTGGTGAGCCTGCTCAACACGTCACTGAGCGGCAGCACCCTGAGCATCGACAGTCCGACGCCTCTGCGCATCGGCACTTTGTTGAGCGCGCTGGTGCAAGACACCCAGACCCTGAAATTCGTCCCGCTGAGCAACCGTCAGGAGCAATTGGCAGTCACCCAGCAACTCGTCAGCCAGCAAAGCCGCCAAGGCTCGCTGGACGGACTGCTCAAACTCCTGCAAAACCTGCCAGCCTCGAACCAGACCTCCAGCGACCTGCGTGCCGCCGTGGACAAGCTGCTCGCCGGCCTGCCGGATGTTCAGCAACTGAGTACGCCTAAAGGCCTGGCCTTGGCACTGGCCAATAGCGGCCTGTTTCTCGAAGCGAAACTGCTCACCGGGCAAAACCCGACACTGGCGCCAGACATGAAAGGCGACCTGCTCAAGCTGATCGCGCAACTGAGCCAGGGGTTGCCGGCCAACACCAACCTCAACGCGATCATTGCTGCCAATACCCTGGCCCAGACCATGCCGAGTTTCGTGCGCAGTGCCCTCGGCATGCTCGGTCAGGTCAGTGCCAAACCGCAGCCGACCAGTTTTCCCCTGCCCGAGCGTTTCCTGCAAAGCCTGGACGGTGAAGGTGATCTGGAGCACTTGCTGCGTTTGGCGGCCGCGGCGGTTTCACGCCTGCAGAGCCATCAACTGTCGAGCCTGGAGCAGACCGGCGTCACGGACGACGGTCGGCTGATGAGCACCTGGCAACTTGAAATCCCGATGCGCAATATGCAGGACATCGTGCCGCTGCAGGTCAAGTTCCAGCGCGAGGAAGCCCCCGAAAAAGATCAACCCAAGGAACGCCGTGACGAACGCGAACCCAAGCAACAACTGTGGCGCGTCGAGCTGGCGTTCGACATGGAGCCGCTGGGCCCCCTGCAAATTCAGGCGCAGTTGATCGAGGGCAGCCTGTCCAGCCAGCTGTGGGCCGAACGACCCTACACCGCCAGCCTGATCGAGAGCAATCTGGCCGGGCTGCGCGAACGCTTGCTGGCGTCAGGCCTGAACGTCGGCGATCTCGATTGCCACCACGGCACACCACCCCAAGGGCCGCAAACCCGTCTCGAACAACGCTGGGTCGACGAAACCGCATGAGAAATTCCGATACGCCACGCCAGGCCATCGCCCTCAAATACGATGGCACCCACGCCCCGACCCTCACGGCCAAGGGCGACGAAGAGCTGGCGGAAGAAATCCTGAAGATTGCCCGCGAATATGAAGTGCCGATTTACGAAAACGCCGAGCTGGTGAAGCTGCTGGCAAGGATGGAACTGGGGGACAGCATTCCGGAGGAGTTGTATCGCACGATTGCCGAGATCATTGCGTTTGCGTGGAATTTGAAGGGCAAGTTCCCTGAAGGACATGATCCGAGTGCGCCAATGATCGAGAAGGACATCACTGATCGCGGGGATGATTACTGAGGTTTCGAAGACGCCTTCGCGAGCAAGCTTTGCTCCTACGGAATCCAGGTGTTCGCGAATGTTGTGAACGCCAGTAATCTGTAGGAGCAAAGCTTGCTCGCGATAGCGATTTCAGCCGAGTCGCAACAATCAGTTCTTGTGCAACTTGCTCATCAACTCCGCCTCAGCCTGGGTCAACCCGCAGGACTGAGTCAGCTCATCAACACTCGCGCCCATTCCGACCAGGCGTGCTGCCTGGGCGAACGACAGGCTCGACGGGTCGCGCTGTTCAAGCTGAGCCAGCTTGTCCGGCAACGGCCCGACGACGGCGCGCAGTTCGTGCAGGTCTTCACCCATGCGCACGTTGCCGCTCTGATAGTCGTCAACGCGCTTGGCCAGGTCCTTGATGCGCTGATCACGCAGCGCATCGCCCTGGGCCTGTTGCGCAGCGATCTGCCGCTGGCCTCGAATGTACGCCAGAAACATCGCCAGCGTGCCTGCCCAGAAAAGGAACAGGACAATGACCGCAACCTCAAGAATCAATCAGATACTCTCCAGTTCCGACCATTCTTCTTCGCTCATCATCTTGTCCAGCTCGACCAGGATCAGCAATTCGTTGTTCTTGTTGCACACGCCTTGAATGAACTTGGCGGACTCTTCGTTACCCACGTTCGGCGCGGTTTCGATTTCCGACTGACGCAGGTAAACCACTTCGGCCACGCTGTCGACCATGATGCCGACCACTTGCTTGTCGGCTTCGATGATGACGATCCGGGTGTTGTCGCTGATCTCGGCATTCATCAGGCCGAAGCGCTGACGGGTGTCGATCACGGTGACCACGTTACCGCGCAGGTTGATGATGCCCAGCACGTAGCTCGGGGCACCCGGGACCGGGGCGATTTCGGTGTAGCGCAGGACTTCCTGAACGCGCATCACGTTGATGCCGTAGGTTTCATTGTCCAGTTTGAAGGTTACCCATTGCAGGATCGGATCTTCGGAACCCTTTGCAGACGACGCCTTATCATTCATACCCTGACCCCTCGAAAAACCGCCCTAGCGGTGTGTGTTCGTTGCGATGGCAAGTCACTTGCCCCGCCTGTTTTTATGTCGGTTTGTGGACCGGCTTGCTGCCGCCCATGTGCTTTGCCCCACCGCTGGCGATCAGCTCGGCCAGTTCGGAAACGTCAAGCAACGCACACATGTGTTCAATCACCGTGCCCGCCAGCCATGGCCGTTGACCACGGTGACTGCGCCACTTGATTTCGTTCGGATCCAGGCGCAACGAGCGGCTGACCTGATGCACCGCCAGCCCCCACTCGTAGCCCTGAACCGAAATAACGTATTGCAGGCCCTGACGGAAGTCATCGCGATAGCGGTCGGGCATGACCCAACGGGCGGTATCGAGAACTTTCAGGTTGCCCGCCTGGCTCGGCAGGATCCCGAGGAACCAGTCCGGCTGACCGAACAGCGGTGTCAGCTCATGCCCGGCCAGTGAATAAATCGAGCCCAGGCACACCAGCGGCACCGCCAGGGTCAACCCGGCAACATCGAACAACAGGCATTCGAACGGCTCGGCGGCCCAGGCAGGACGACCGTCGGTTTCCACCGGTGGCGGCGTGTTGCTCGGCGGCAGATGAACTTCGACGATCGGCGGCACCAGGGCTTGCAGCAGCGGTGCGATGGTCGAGACGGGCGCCAGAACCGGCGCCGGCGCCTCGATCAGCGCCACCGGGGCTTTCACCACAGGTGCTGCGACCGGTGCGGCAACGGCTGCCGGTTTCTCGGCCGGTTTCTGCGCATCACGCGCCTGCTCTTCAAGCACCGCAGCCTGGAACTCGTCCAGCGCCGCTTCTACCTCGACCACCTCGGGAATCGCTTCGATTTCCGACGGCAACTCTTCGGTCGCTTCCATCAGCAAGCTTTCCAGATAAGACTGGAGCGCAAGTTGTGGACGGGAAGTGATTTTTACCGGGCGATTCATCTCACGCCACCTGCGCAACGGATTGCTGCGTCAACATGTGCTTGAGCAGCGCGCGGTAGGCCATCACGCCGCGGCTCTTGCCGTCGAATTGCGAAGGCGTCACGCCGGCACGGCTGGCGTCGCGCAAACGCGTGTCAACCGGGATGTAGCCTTGCCAGATTTCTTCAGGGTACTTGTCGCGTAATACCCGCAAGGTCCCAAGAGACGCCTGGGTGCGCCGATCAAACAGGGTCGGCACGATGCTGAATGCCAGTGGAAGTTTGCGTGAGCGGTTGATCATCGCCAGGGTGTTGACCATGCGCTCCAGGCCTTTGACCGCCAGGTGCTCGGTCTGCACCGGTATCACCAATTGCTGACTGGCCGCCAAGGCATTGACCATCAACACACCGAGCAACGGCGGGCTGTCGATCACCGCGTAATCGAAGTCCTGCCACAGTTGCGCCAGGCTCTTGGCAATCACCAGGCCCAAGCCACTCTGGCCCGGCGACTGACGCTCAAGCGTCGCCAGTGCAGTGCTCGACGGCAGCAACGAAATACTCGCGTGACTGGTGGGCAACAGCAACTGACCGGGCAAGCCTTGCGGCACGCTGCCCTTGTGCAGGAACAGGTCGTAGCTGCTGTGTTCCAGGCTGTCGGGGTCATAACCGAAGTAGCTGGTCATCGAGCCGTGGGGGTCGAGATCGACCACAACCACGCGCTTGCCCGCCTCGGCCAGTAACCCGGCTAAAGCGATGGAGGAAGTGGTTTTACCAACACCACCCTTTTGATTGGCAACGGCCCAGACTCTCATTCGGATTGTTCCACCCGGTCGGGTCGACCGGGAAATAGCTCAACGTATTAATGCGGGTGACGGAGAATTGACGGCGCTCTCTCGTCCCGGCGACTTGACCGGTGCAGGTGCAGTTTGTGTGCCAGCACGCTTCAACGCGGCATCCGGTTGCGCATGGGCGGTTCCGGTGCCGGTGAGGCTGCGACGTACATCGAGATTTCGTGACACGACCAGCACCACGCGACGGTTGCGCGCCCTGCCCTCTGCCGTGGCGTTGTTGGCCACCGGCTGGAATTCGCCATAACCCACCGACGCCAGTCGACCCGGATTCACACCCTGCATCGCCAGCATGCGCACGATGCTCGCCGAACGCGCCGAGGACAATTCCCAGTTGGTCGGGTACTGCGCGGTGCGGATCGGTTGATCATCGGTGAACCCTTCGACGTGAATCGGGTTGTCGAACGGCTTCAGGATCGCTGCGACTTTATCGATGATGTTGAACGCCATGTCGCTGGGCATGGCATCGCCGCTGCCGAACAACAGGCTGGAATTGAGTTCGATCTCGACCCACAGCTCATTACCGCGAACGGTCATCTGATTGGAGCTGATCAAGTCGCCGAACGCTGCGCTGATGTCATCGGCGATGCTTTTCAGCGGATCACTGGCCCCGGCAATCCCGGCGTCGACCTGCTCGCTGTCCTTGACCAACGGCTTGGCCGGGGTCACGGTTTTCGGACGCTCTTCACCGATGGGGATTGGCTTGAGCGCGCGATCCGAATCGGTGAACACGCCGATCAACGCTTCCGAAATGATCTTGTACTTGCCTTCGTTGATCGAAGAGATCGAGTACATCACCACGAAAAAGGCGAACAGCAACGTAATGAAGTCGGCATAGGAAACGAGCCAGCGTTCATGGTTTACATGTTCTTCAGGTTGCCGACGACGAGCCATGATCCATTACCCCCATCAATCCATGAAGCCCTGAAGCTTCAACTCAATAGAGCGAGGGTTTTCACCTTCGGCAATCGACAGAATGCCCTCCAGCAGCATTTCGCGATAACGCGATTGGCGCAATGCAACGGATTTGAGTTTGGCCGCAATCGGCAGCAGCACCAGGTTGGCACTGGCCACGCCGTAGATGGTGGCGACGAAGGCCACGGCAATACCGCTGCCCAATTGCGACGGATCGGCCAGGTTGCCCATGACGTGGATCAGGCCCATCACCGCACCGATGATGCCGATGGTCGGCGCATAGCCGCCCATGCTTTCGAAGACTTTGGCGGCTTCGATGTCGCGGCTTTCCTGGGTGTAGAAATCCACTTCCAGAATGCTGCGAATCGCTTCCGGCTCGGCGCCGTCCACCAGCAGTTGCAGACCTTTGCGCGAGTAAGCGTCGGGTTCGGCGTCGGCCACGCCTTCCAGACCGAGCAGACCTTCCTTGCGGGCGGTCAGGCTCCAGTTCACCACGCGGTCGACACCGCCGGCCAGGTCCACGCGAGGCGGGAACAGGATCCAGCCGAGAATCTGCATGGCGCGTTTGAAGGCGCTCATCGGTGATTGCAGCAGCGCCGCACCGACGGTCCCGCCGAGCACGATCAACGCCGCCGGACCGTTGGCCAGCGCGCCGAGGTGACCGCCTTCAAGGTAGTTGCCGCCAATGATGGCGACAAACGCCATGATGATCCCGATAAGGCTCAGTACATCCATCAGATACACGCCTCGACCAGGTGCTTGCCAATATCGTCGAGGCCGTACACCGCATCGGCGAGTTCGGCTTTGACGATGGCCATCGGCATGCCGTAGATCACGCAGCTGGCTTCATCCTGAGCCCAGATCGAGCTACCGCCCTGCTTGAGCAGACGCGCACCTTCACGGCCGTCGGCGCCCATGCCGGTCAGTACGACCGCCAGAACTTTGTCACCGTAGGACTTGGCCGCCGAACCGAAGGTGATGTCCACGCACGGCTTGTAGTTCAGACGCTCGTCGCCCGGCAGGATTTTCACCGCGCCACGGCCATCGATCATCATTTGCTTGCCACCCGGCGCCAGCAACGCCAGGCCCGGACGCAGGATGTCGCCATCCTCGGCTTCCTTGACGCTGATGCGGCAGAGCTTGTCGAGACGTTCGGCGAACGCCTTGGTGAACGCCGCCGGCATGTGCTGGATCAACACGATCGGGGCCGGGAAATTGGCCGGCAATTGCGTCAATACGCGCTGCAGGGCAACCGGGCCGCCGGTGGAAGTGCCAATGGCAACCAGTTTGTAGGCTTTGCGTTTCGGTGCCGGCGACGACGGAGCGTGCGCAGGTGCACGGGCCGGGATCGGTGCCGGACGTGCAGGCGCGCTGCTGCCATAACTGCTGACACTGGGAGGTGCAGGGGTCGGGGCTGGCGTCGAGACCGGCGCCGGTGCCGGCGCGCTGTAGGCGCTGACCCGACGGTTACTGCGCGAAATGCTGAGAATCTTCTCGCACAGCAGTTGCTTGACCTTCTCGGGATTGCGCGAGATGTCTTCGAAATTCTTCGGCAGGAAATCCACCGCGCCGGCGTCCAGCGCATCCAGGGTGACCCGGGCGCCTTCGTGCGTCAGCGAGGAGAACATCAACACCGGTGTCGGGCAGCGCTGCATGATGTGCCGCACTGCCGTGATGCCATCCATCATCGGCATCTCGTAGTCCATGGTGATCACGTCCGGCTTGAGGGCCAGCGCCTGATCGATCGCCTCTTTTCCGTTGGTCGCCGTACCGACGACCTGGATATTCGAATCCGCTGAAAGAATTTCCGAGACGCGGCGGCGGAAAAACCCCGAATCGTCCACCACCAGGACCTTGACTACCATAAACACTCCGTTAGGCGGGGGCGAGGCTCAGTCGCCCCGCTCCCCCAGAATCAAATACGCCGTGCGGCGTAACGCTTGAGCATGCTCGGAACATCGAGAATCAGCGCAATACGGCCGTCACCGGTGATGGTGGCGCCGGACATGCCCGGGGTTCCCTGGAGCATTTTGCCCAATGGCTTGATGACCACTTCTTCCTGGCCGACCAGTTGATCGACAACGAAGCCGATCCGCTGGGTGCCTACCGAAAGGATCACCACATGGCCTTCGCGCTGCTCTTCGTGAGCGGCGGAGCTGACCAGCCAGCGTTTGAGGTAGAACAGTGGCAGCGCCTTGTCCCGCACGATCACCACTTCCTGGCCGTCCACCACGTTGGTGCGCGACAGGTCGAGGTGGAAGATCTCGTTGACGTTCACCAGCGGGAACGCGAACGCCTGGTTGCCGAGCATGACCATCAGCGTCGGCATGATCGCCAGGGTCAACGGCACCTTGATGACGATCTTCGAGCCTTTGCCCTTGGTCGAGTAGATGTTGATGGTGCCGTTGAGCTGGGCGATCTTGGTTTTCACCACGTCCATGCCCACGCCACGACCCGACACGTCGGAGATCTCGGTTTTGGTCGAGAAACCCGGCGCGAAGATCAGGTTGAAGCAGTCAGACTCGCTGAGTCGGTCCGCCGCATCCTTGTCCATCAAACCTTTCTTGACCGCGATGCCACGCAACACGTCGGCATCCATGCCCTTGCCGTCATCGGAGATGGACAGCAGGATGTGGTCGCCTTCCTGTTCAGCGGACAGGATCACTTTGCCGCTACGCGGTTTGCCCATCGCTTCACGATCAGCCGGCTCTTCAATACCGTGGTCGACCGAGTTGCGCACCAAGTGGACCAGCGGGTCGGCCAGTGCCTCGACAAGGTTTTTGTCGAGGTCGGTTTCTTCGCCGACCAGCTCCAGGTTGATCTCTTTCTTGAGCTGGCGAGCCAGATCTCGAACCAGACGCGGGAAGCGCCCGAAGACTTTCTTGATCGGTTGCATCCGGGTCTTCATGACCGCGGTTTGCAAGTCAGCCGTGACCACGTCGAGGTTCGACACGGCCTTGGACATGGCCTCATCGGCGCTGTTGGCCCCCAGGCGAACCAGGCGGTTACGCACCAGTACCAGCTCGCCAACCATGTTCATGATTTCGTCGAGACGCGCGGTATCGACCCGCACGGTGGTCTCGGCTTCGCTGGCCGGTTTTTCCGCCGGTGGTGCAGCCGGTGCACGGGCTGGCGCCGGTGCAGCGGCGGCAGCAGGCTTCGGCGCTTCGGCTTTTGGCTCGGGCGCTTTGGCCACTGGTGCCGGGGCTTTGGCGACAGGTGCCGCTACCGAAGAAGCGGCGGAACCGGTGCCGACTTCAGTGAACTTGCCTTTACCGTGCAATTCGTCGAGCAGCGATTCGAACTCGTGATCCGAGATCAGATCGCTGCCGGCCGCTTTAGCGGCAGGTGCAGCGGCGACCGGGGCCGAAGCAATGGCCGATTCCAGCGCGTCCACCGCAAAGTTGCCCTTGCCGTGCAGCTGATCGAGCAGTGCTTCGAATTCGTCGTCGGTAATGTCGGAACTGTCGCCTGCCGCTTTCGGGGCAGCCGGTGCGGCGGGTGCAGCAGGTGCTGCCACCGCGTCGACGGCGAACTGACCTTTGCCGTGCAATTGATCGAGCAACGACTCGAATTCTGCATCGGTGATTTCGTCGCTGGCCGCGGCATCGCCGGCAGGCAGCGGAGCAACCACAGGCGCCTCGGCCTGAGCCTTGACGGCGTTCAGCGAGTCCAGCAGTTGTTCGAATTCGTTATCGGTGATGTCGCCTGATTCGGCTTCGGCAGCCGGTGCTTCCACCACTTCAGCCACAGGTGCGGCTTCATCGGCGGTTTGCGGCTCGGCCAGACGGGCCAGGGCCGCAAGCAATTCAGGCGTGGCAGCCGTGATCGGGCTGCGTTCGCGGACTTCGCTGAACATGCTGTTCACCGCGTCCAGCGCTTCGAGAACCACGTCCATCAATTCCGAGTCGACGCGACGTTCACCCTTGCGCAGGATGTCGAACACGTTCTCGGCGATGTGACAGCACTCCACCAGCTCGTTGAGCTGGAGGAAGCCGGCGCCCCCTTTTACAGTGTGAAAACCGCGAAAAATTGCATTGAGCAAGTCCGCATCATCCGGTCGGCTTTCAAGCTCGACCAGCTGTTCGGACAGTTGCTCTAGAATCTCGCCGGCCTCAACCAGGAAATCCTGAAGGATCTCTTCATCGGCGCCGAAGCTCATTAAGGGTGTGCTCCTACAGGTCTAAAAACCTAAAATACCTAAAATTCTAAAACCCTAGGCTGGATAGCAAATCGTCCACATCGTCCTGACCGGACACAACGTCTTCTCTTTTATCGGCATGAATCTGCGGACCTTCACCCTGAGAGAGATGTTTTTGCGGATCTTTTTCAGCAAGCATCGCTTCACGGTCATGTTCGATGCCCGCAAAGCGGTCCACCTGACTGGCCATAAGCACGAGCTTGAGCAGGTTGCTTTCAACTTCGGTGACCAATTGGGTCACACGCTTGATCACTTGACCTGTGAGGTCCTGATAATCCTGAGCGAGCAGAATGTCGTTGAGGTTGCTCGACACCGCGCGGTTGTCCGCGCTGCTGCGTGTCAGGAAACCGTCGACACGCCGTGCCAGCTCGCGAAACTCTTCAGCCCCGACTTCGCGACGCATGAACCGTCCCCAGTCCGTGCTCAGCGCCTGGGCTTCATCGCTCAGGCTATTGACCAACGGCGTAGAGTTTTCGACCAGGTCCATGGTGCGGTTGGCTGCGGCCTCTGTCAGCTTGACAACGTAGCCCAGACGCTCGGTGGCATCTGTGATCTGGGACACTTCCTCGGCTTGCGGCATGTGCGGGTCAATCTGGAAATTGACGATCGCGCTATGCAGCTCGCGAGTGAGCTTGCCCACTTCCTGATACAGGCCGCGGTCACGGGTCTGATTGAGCTCATGGATCAATTGCACAGCGTCGCCGAACTTGCCTTTTTCAAGGCTTTCGACCAGTTCGACCGCGTGTTTTTTCAGGGTCGACTCAAAATCGCCCTGTGAAGATTCGTTGTGGTCCATAGCTCCCCCGTGGCGCAGTTTCTCAACCGATGCGTTCGAAAATCTTCTCGATTTTTTCTTTCAACGCCTGGGCCGTGAAGGGTTTGACCACATAGCCGTTAACACCGGCCTGGGCCGCTTCGATGATCTGCTCGCGCTTGGCTTCAGCGGTTACCATCAGCACCGGCAGGTGCTTGAGCTTTTCATCGGCGCGCACGTGACGCAGCAGATCGATACCGGTCATGCCAGGCATGTTCCAGTCCGTTACCAGAAAGTCGATGCTTCCGCTGTTGAGAACCGGAATGGCAGTAACGCCATCGTCAGCCTCGACCGTGTTGGTGAACCCAAGGTCACGCAACAGGTTTTTTATGATCCGCCGCATCGTTGAGAAGTCATCAACGATGAGGATTTTCATGTTCTTGTCCAATTCGACCTCCAAGCAGTCTTAAACGCGCCCAGCACCTGGACGCGCCATTTCAATCAATCCGGCAAAGCACTCAATGACTGTCTGGAGCACAACAGATCGAGACCGGCGCAGTTCAACACCACACCAGCCACGTTCGCAGTGTCCCCACACTGCCTTCAGCGCGCTCGCCACTCCCCCAAACGCCCCCGCAAACGGGCCGCGCACTGGCTGTGTAACTGGCTGACTCGAGATTCGCTGACCCCCAGGACCTCACCGATTTCCTTGAGATTCAACTCTTCGTCGTAGTACAGCGCCAACACCAGTCGCTCACGCTCCGGCAAATTGGCAATCGCGTCCGCCAGCGCCGCCTGGAAGCGTTCATCTTCCAGATCGCGTGACGGCTCGAGATGAGCGCTCGCGCCATCCTCGTGCAGCCCTTCGTGTTCGCCGTCCTGCAACAGATCGTCGAAACTGAATAACCGGCTGCCCAGGGTGTCGTTCAAAATCCCGTAGTAATCATCGAGACTCAATTGGAGTTCGGCCGCAACTTCGTGATCTTTAGCGTCACGGCCGGTTTTAGCTTCAATCGAGCGAATTGCGTCGCTGACCATGCGGGTATTGCGGTGGACCGAACGTGGCGCCCAGTCCCCCTTGCGGACTTCATCGAGCATCGCGCCGCGGATTCGAATGCCCGCGTACGTCTCGAAACTCGCGCCTTTGCTGGCGTCGTATTTGGTCGATACTTCAAGCAGGCCGATCATGCCGGCCTGGATCAGGTCTTCGACCTGGACACTGGCTGGCAGTCGCGCCAGCAAGTGGTAGGCAATGCGTTTGACCAGTGGCGCGTAACGCTCGATCAGCTCGTACTGCGCGTCACGTGCCGATTTCTTGTATAGGTTGTAACCGCTGGCTGTCATAGCACGGGTCCTGCCGTTTGTTGCACGAGGCGCTCGACGAAAAACTCCAGGTGCCCACGCGGGTTGGCAGGCAGCGGCCAGGTATCGACCTTTTGTGCGATGGCCTTGAAGGCCAGGGAGCACTTGGAACGCGGGAAAGCTTCATAGACCGCGCGCTGCTTCTGAACGGCCTTGCGCACGCTTTCGTCGTACGGCACCGCACCGACGTATTGTAAGGCGACGTCGAGGAAGCGATCCGTGACCTTGGTCAACTTGGCAAACAGGTTGCGACCTTCCTGCGGGCTCTGGGCCATGTTGGCCAGGACGCGGAAACGGTTCATGCCGTAGTCGCGGTTCAGCAGTTTGATCAGTGCGTAGGCGTCGGTGATCGAGGTCGGTTCGTCGCAAACCACCAGCAAGACTTCCTGCGCGGCGCGAACGAAACTGACTACCGAGTCACCGATGCCCGCAGCGGTGTCGATCACCAGGACGTCGAGGTTGTCGCCGATATCGCTGAACGCCTGGATCAGGCCGGCGTGTTGTGCCGGGCTCAGATGCACCATGCTCTGAGTGCCGGACGCGGCCGGGACGATGCGGATGCCGCCTGGCCCCTGCAACAACACGTCGCGCAGCTCACAGCGGCCTTCGATGACGTCGGCCAGGGTGCGTTTGGGTGTCAGTCCCAGCAGGACGTCGACGTTCGCCAGACCCAGATCGGCGTCCAGCAGCATGACGCGCCGGCCTAGCTCAGCTAGAGCCAGGGACAAGTTCACTGACACGTTAGTCTTCCCGACGCCACCTTTGCCGCCGGTCACCGCGATCACCTGTACGGGATGCATGCTGCCCATGTTATTTCTTTACCTTGTCTTGCATAGACGGAGGCCACATTACTGGCTGCGCGTTCACAAACGGAACAATGCATGGCAGACCATCGATGTAGGTACAAAAACTGTTCATTAATACCTCAGCCAACCTGCTTGGTCGGGCTGTGGTAAATATCAGCGAACATGTCAGCCATGGCTTCTTCGCTGGGTTCTTCCTGCATTTGCACGCTGACGGCACGGCTGACCAACTGATGACGACGCGGCAGATGCAAATCATCCGGAATCCGCGGCCCATCGGTCAGGTAAGCCACCGGCAACTCATGACTGATTGCCAGGCTCAGCACCTCGCCCAGGCTTGCCGTTTCATCCAGTTTAGTCAGGATGCAGCCAGCGAGCCCGCAGCGCTTGTAACTGTGATAAGCGGCGGTTAGAACCTGTTTCTGGCTGGTGGTTGCCAGAACCAGATAATTTTTTGATTTGATGCCTCGACCGGCCAGGCTTTCGAGCTGCATACGCAGTGCCGGATCGCTGGCCTGAAGACCCGCGGTATCGATCAGCACCACACGCTTGCGCAGCAATGGGTCCAGCGCCTGCACCAGGGACTGGCCCGGGTCGACGTGGGTGACCGACACGTTGAGGATCCGGCCCAGGGTCTTGAGTTGTTCCTGAGCGCCGATGCGGTAGCTGTCCATGCTCACCAGCGCGATGTTCTGCGCGCCGTACTTGAGCACGTAACGGGCCGCGAGCTTGGCCAGCGTGGTGGTCTTGCCCATGCCGGCAGGGCCGACCATGGCAATCACGCCGCCCTCTTCCAGTGGCTCGACTTCCGGTGTGGCGATCATCCGCGCCAGGTGCGCCAGCAACATGCGCCAGGCCTGACGGGGCTCTTCAATGTCGGTAATCATTTCCAGCAGATCGCGGGACAACGGGCCGGACAGGCCGATGCGTTGCAGGCGACGCCAAAGGTTGGCCTGGGCCGGACGACTGCCTTGCAGCTGGTTCCAGGCCAGGGAGCCGAGTTGTACTTCCATCAGTTCGCGCAGGCTGTTGAGTTCGAAACGCATCGAATCGAAAGCCCGCGGGTCGACACCGCCGGAGGCTGGCGCAGGGGCCGGCGCAGCACGACGGGGTTCAGTGTAAGTCGGTTCGATCAGCGGTTCGGCGGCGGTGAGTGGCAGACCGGCGAACAACTGGCGATTGGTGGACTTGTCGCTCTCGCCCTCGCTACGCAGGCTCAGTTCGGCCTGGGCGGTCACGATCCGCGACTGGGTCTTGCGCAGCTCGTCCTCGAGTTCCATGTTCGGAACACGCGGGGCCAGCGCCGACAGTTTGTAATCGAGGGCAGCCGTCAGCTCGACACCACCGGCGATCCGGCGGTTGCCAATGATGGCGGCATCAGCGCCCAGCTCATCACGAACCAGTTTCATGGCCTGACGCATATCGGCGGCGAAAAAACGCTTAACTTGCATAAACCACTACCTCAGCCGTTGGGCCCTACTGTCGCAACGATGGTCACTTGCTTGTTGTCAGGGATTTCCTGGTAAGCCAACACATGCAAACCCGGGACTGCCAGTCGGCCAAATCGCGACAGCATCGCGCGAACCGGACCGGCCACCAGCAGAATCACCGGTTGACCTTGCATTTCCTGACGCTGCGCCGCTTCGATCAACGAGCGTTGCAGTTTTTCAGCCATGCTTGGCTCCAGCAGAACGCCCTCTTCCGAGCCTTGTCCTGCCTTCTGAAGACTATTGAGCAATATTTGTTCCAACCTTGGCTCAAGAGTGATAACTGGCAGCTCCGACTCAGTCCCCACAATGCTTTGGACGATTGCACGGGATACGCCGACGCGTACGGCGGCCACCAGCGCGGCAGTATCTTGACTCTTGGCCGCATTGTTCGCGATCGCCTCGGCGATGCTGCGAATGTCCCGTACGGGCACCTGCTCGGCCAGCAACGCCTGGAGCACCTTGAGCAGCTGCGACAACGACACCACGCCCGGCACCAGCTCCTCGGCCAGTTTAGGCGAGCTTTTGGCCAGCAACTGCATGAGTTGCTGTACTTCTTCGTGGCCGATCAGCTCACTGGAGTGCTTGTACAAAATCTGGTTCAAGTGGGTTGCCACCACTGTACTGGCATCGACCACGGTATAACCGAGGGATTGCGCCTGCGCACGCTGGCTGATTTCGATCCAGACCGCTTCCAGCCCGAAAGCCGGATCTTTGGCGGTGATGCCGTTGAGCGAACCGTAGACCTGACCCGGGTTGATCGCCAGTTCCCGATCCGGATAAATCTCCGCTTCGGCCAGGATTACCCCCATCAGGGTCAGGCGATAGGCACTTGGCGCGAGGTCGAGGTTGTCACGGATATGCACAGTCGGCATCAGGAAACCCAGGTCCTGGGACAGCTTCTTGCGCACGCCTTTGATACGCGCCAGCAACTGACCACCCTGGTTGCGATCCACCAGCGGAATCAGGCGATATCCGACTTCCAGGCCAATCATGTCGATCGGCGTCACATCGTCCCAGCCAAGCTCCTTGGTTTCCTGAGCGCGAGCCGGCGATGGCAGCAGCTCCTGCTGACGCTTGACCTCTTGCAAGGCCTGAACCTTGACGATGTTCTGCTTCTTCCAGAACAGGTACGCGCCGCCGGCCGCAAGGGCCGCCATGCTCAGAAAGGAGAAGTGTGGCATGCCGGGCACCAGGCCCATGACCGCCATCAAACCCGCCGCCACGGCCAGCGCCTTGGGCGAGGCGAACATCTGGCGATTGATCTGTTTGCCCATGTCTTCCGAACCGGAAGCACGGGTCACCATGATCGCGGCGGCTGTCGATAACAACAGTGATGGCAATTGCGCCACCAAACCGTCACCGATGGTCAACAGCGCGTAAACCTTGCCAGCATCGCCGAAGGTCATGCCGTGCTGGAAAATACCGACCGCCATGCCGCCGATCAGGTTGATGAACAGAATCAGCAAACCGGCGATGGCGTCACCGCGTACGAATTTGCTGGCACCGTCCATGGAACCGTAAAACTCGGCCTCCTGGGCCACTTCCATCCGGCGCATTTTGGCCTGGTTCTGATCGATCAGACCGGCGTTCAAGTCGGCGTCGATCGCCATTTGTTTACCGGGCATCGCATCGAGGGTGAAACGCGCGCTCACCTCGGAAATCCGCCCGGCACCCTTGGTCACCACGACGAAGTTGATGATCATCAAAATCGCGAAGACCACGATACCGACCACGTAGTTACCACCGATCACCACCTCACCGAACGCCTGGATCACCTTACCGGCGGCGGCATGGCCGTCCTGACCGTGGAGCATCACCACTCGTGTGGAGGCCACGTTCAGCGCCAGTCGCAACAGCGTTGCCACCAGCAGAATGGTCGGGAACACCGCGAAATCCAGCGGCCGAAGGGCGTAGACGCAGACCAGCAACACGACAATCGACAGCGCAATGTTGAATGTGAAGAACACGTCCAGCAGGAACGGCGGCACCGGCAGCATCATCATGGCCAGCATGACCAGCAGCAACAACGGCACACCCAGATTGCCCCGACTCAGGTCGGCGACGTTTGTGCGGGCACTGTTGATAAACTGAGAGCGATCCACCGGTATTCCCCGTTCCTTTAAAGCAAACTTTTGACGCCCGAAGCAGACGCAGAGCGGCTACTGCAAGAAGCCTTCCAACTTTTGCAGGGGTTTGGAACAGAGGGGTTTATCGAGGGGATTTGTGTTGTTTGCGCTGACGCCTTCGCGGGCAAGCCTTGCTCCTACAAGATCGTGTCATGCGCAACTCGCGGACGACGTGACCTGTAGGAGCAAGGCTTGCCCGCGAAGGCGTCGGTACGGCTAGCACAAAAATCAGGAATCGCGCCGCAAATCCGGTGGAATCGGCAAATCATCCTTGAGCGGCTCGGGACGCTTGCCCTTGCCGGCTCGGTGCTGGCGGATCTGGTAGACATAGGCCAGCACCTGGGCGACGGCAAGGTACAGCCCGCCCGGAATTTCCTGCTCCAGCTCCGTGGAGTAGTAGATCGAACGCGCCAGGGCTGGCGACTCCAGCAGCAACACTTCATTGGCCACGGCGATTTCGCGGATTTTCAAGGCCACGAAGTCGCTACCCTTGGCCAGCAGCACCGGAGCACCACCTTTTTCCGCATCGTACTTGAGGGCCACGGCGTAGTGAGTCGGGTTGGTAATGACCACGTCGGCCTCGGGAATCGCTGCCATCATCCGCCGCTGGGACATTTCGCGCTGCAACTGGCGAATCCGCTGCTTGACCTCTGGTTTCCCCTCCTGATCCTTGTGCTCGTCGCGCACTTCCTGCTTGGTCATCAGCAGTTTTTTATGGCTCTGGTAAAGCTGCACCGGGACATCCACTGCCGCGATCAGAATCAGCCCGCACGCCATCCACAATGTGCTCCAGCCCACCAGCTGAACGCTGTGGATGATCGCCTGCTCCAACGGCTCATGGGCAATGCGCAACAAGTCGTCGATGTCCGCGCGCAGGACGGACAATGCAACAAACAAAATCAGCAGAAATTTAGCCAGCGCCTTGAGCAGTTCGATCAAAGCCGTGCTGGAGAACATCCGCTTGAGCCCCGCCGCCGGGTTCATCCGGCTGAATTTGGGCGCCAGGCTCTTGCCGGCAAACAACCAGCCACCCAGGGAAATCGGCCCCAGAAACGCCGCCAGCAGAAGCAACAGCAATATCGGCTGCACTGCCAGAAGGGCGATCTTTCCCGAATGCATCAGGTACTGACCCATTTGCCCCGGATCAAGCAACACATCCCGCGGCAGGGAGAAGTTCAGACGCATGATTTCCAGCAGATCCACAGCCAGACCGCCGCCATAGATCAACAATCCCCCGGCACCCGCCATCATGGTTGCCAGGGTATTGAGCTCTTTGGAGCGGGCGATCTCGCCCTTGTCCCTGGAGTCTTTTTTGCGCTTCTCCGTGGGGTCTTCTGTTTTGTCCTGACCGCTCTCGCTCTCGGCCATGGCTAGCGCGCCTGCGCCATGTCACGTAACAGCTGCAGGGCCTCGGTGGCCAAGGGCTGATACTGATTGAGAATGTCGCCGAGACCGACCCAGAAAATCACCAGACCCAGCACCAGGGTCAGGGGGAAACCGATGGAAAAAATGTTCAACTGCGGCGCCGCCCGCGTCATCACGCCGAAGGCGATGTTAACCACCAACAACGCCGTGATCGCCGGCATGACCAGGAGCATCGCCGCGCCCAGCACCCAACCCAGCTTGTTGGCCAGTTCCCAGAAGTGGTTGATCAGCATCGCACTGCCGACGGGCATCGTGGTGAAACTCTCCGTCAGCACTTCGAACACCACCAGATGCCCATTCATGCCGAGAAACAGCAGGGTCACGAGCATCGTCAGGAATTGCCCGATGACCGCCGCCGACACGCCGTTGGTAGGGTCGACCATCGAGGCGAAACCCATCCCCATCTGTACCGAAATGATCTGCCCGGCGACGACAAACGCCTGGAAAAACAGCTGGAGCGAGAGCCCCATCAAGGCGCCGATAATGATCTGTTCAGCGATCAGCAGCAGCCCGCTCAGGTCCAGCGCATGAACCTGCGGCATCGGTGGCAGGCCGGGCACGACAACCACTGTGATTGCCAGGGCGAAATACAATCGCACGCGGGTCGGCACCAGAGTCGTGCCAAAGATCGGCATGGTCATCAGGACGGCGCCGATGCGAAACAGCGGCAATATGAACGAAGCAACCCAGGTACTGATCTGGGTGTCGGTCAGCTGCAGCAGTGACATGGCTTAGCCAATGACCCGAGGAATATTGCCGTACAACTGCAGGATGTATTCCATGAAGGTCTGCACCATCCACGGACCGGCGACGATCAACGTCACCAGCATCACCAGCAGGCGCGGCAGGAAGCTCAGGGTCTGTTCGTTGATCTGGGTGGCGGCCTGGAACATCGCCACCAACAGACCCACGAGCAAACTCGGAATCACCAACACGGCGACCATCATGGTGGTCAGCCAGAGCGCTTCCCGGAAGATGTCTACCGCGACTTCCGGCGTCATGGCGAGACACCGCCGAAGCTGCTCGCCAACGTACCGATGATCAGCGCCCAACCATCTACCAGCACGAACAGCATGATCTTGAACGGCAGGGAAATGATCAGCGGCGAGAGCATCATCATACCCATGGCCATCAGCACACTGGCCACCACCAGGTCGATGATCAGGAACGGAATGAAGATCATGAAGCCGATCTGGAACGCGGTTTTCAATTCAGAGGTGACGAAGGCCGGCACCAGAATGGTCAGCGGCGCCTGATCCGGCGTCGCGATGTCGGTGCGCTTGGACAGGCGCATGAACAGCTCAAGATCGCTGCTGCGCGTCTGGGCCAGCATGAAGTCCTTGATCGGCACCTGGGCCTTGGCCACGGCATCCTGGGCGGTGAGTTTTTCCGCCAGATACGGTTGCAAGGCATCCTGGTTAACCCGGTCGAACACCGGCGCCATGATGAACATCGTCAGAAACAGTGCCATGCCGGTAAGGATCTGGTTCGACGGCGTCTGCTGCAGGCCCAAAGCCTGACGCAGGATCGAGAAGACGATGATGATCCGGGTGAAACTGGTCATCAGCATGACAAACGCCGGAATGAAACTCAGCGCGGTCATGATCAGCAGGATCTGCAGGCTGACCGAGTATTCCTGAGCACCCTGGGCATTGGTGCCCAGGGTGATCGCCGGGATCGACAACGGGTCGGCGGCGAAGGCCAGCGGCGCGGCCAGCATCAGGGCCAGCGTCAAGATGATGCGTAGCGCACCCATTACTTCTTATCCTTCTGATCCTTGCCCATTAGCTCCATCAGGCGCTGGGCAAACTCCGGGGTCGCTTTCTCGGTGACCGGCACTTGCACCGGCTCCTTGAGCACATGCAAAGCGGTGATGGTACCGGGACTCAACCCGAGCAGAATCTGCTCGTTGCCAACCTGCACCAGCATCAAACGGTCACGCGGGCCCAGCGCGCGGGAGCCGATCAGTTCGATCACCTGTCCCTTGCCGGCCGGCCCGGCCTGCTGGACCCGGCGCAACAGCCAGGCAAGGAAGAAGATCAACCCCAACACCAGCAACAAACCGAGCACCAGCTGCGTCAATTGTCCCGCCACACCACTGCTGACAGCAGGTGCCGCGGCAGCAGTCGCCACCGGCTCGGCCGCCAGAACACTGAACGGCAAGGCCAGCACTAACCCCAGAACCTTTTTCACTCAGCGCAGCTTCTTGATACGTTCGCTTGGGCTGATCACGTCGGTCAGGCGAATGCCGAACTTCTCGTTGACCACCACCACCTCACCGTGAGCGATGAGCGTGCCGTTGACCAGCACATCCAGCGGCTCACCGGCCAGACGATCGAGCTCGATCACCGAACCCTGGTTGAGTTGCAGCAGGTTGCGGATGTTGATGTCGGTGCTGCCCACTTCCATGGAAATCGACACCGGGATGTCGAGGATCACGTCGAGGTTCGGACCGTCCAGCGTGACTGGATCGTTGTTTTTCGGCACGCTGCCGAACTCTTCCATCGGCAGACGGTTGGACGGCGAGCTGGCAGCGTCGGCGGCCAGCAAGGCGTCGATGTCGTCCTGCCCGGCGTCGCCGGTTTCTTCCAGGGCCGCAGCCCATTCATCGGCCAGCGCCTGGTCGTCCTGGGTATTCATGTCGTTAGCCATCATGTGTCCTCGGCGGGCAACCCTTGAACGGGCTGCCGTCAGTTAATAGCGAATGGGGAGCAGCGCCGCTTAACGGCGCTCGATCGGCTCGATCACTTGCAACGCGAGGTTGCCTTTGTGCGAGCCCATCTTGACCTTGAATGCAGGCACGCCATTGGCGCGCATGATCATTTCTTCCGGCATCTCGACCGGGATAATGTCCCCCGGCTGCATGTGCAGGATGTCGCGCAGGCGCAACTGGCGACGGGCAACCGTGGCACCGATCGGCACGTCAACGTCCAGCACGTCCTGGCGCAGGGCATTGACCCAGCGCTCGTCCTGATCGTCGAGGTCCGACTGGAAGCCGGCGTCGAGCATTTCGCGCACCGGCTCGATCATCGAGTACGGCATGGTCACGTGCAGATCGCCGCCACCGCCATCGAGTTCGATGTGGAACGTCGACACGACAATGGCTTCGCTCGGGCCGACGATGTTGGCCATGGCCGGGTTCACTTCCGAGTTGATGTACTCGAAGTTCACTTCCATGATCGCCTGCCAGGCTTCCTTCAGATCGACGAAGGCCTGCTCCAGCACCATGCGCACCACACGCAGTTCGGTGGGGGTGAATTCACGCCCCTCGATCTTCGCGTGACGGCCGTCGCCGCCGAAGAAGTTGTCCACCAGTTTGAACACCAGCTTGGCGTCGAGGATGAACAGCGCGGTGCCGCGCAGCGGTTTGATCTTGACCAGGTTGAGGCTGGTCGGCACGTACAGCGAGTGCACGTATTCGCCGAACTTCATCACCTGCACGCCACCGACGGCAACGTCCGCCGAGCGGCGCAGCATGTTGAACATGCTGATGCGGGTGTAGCGGGCGAAACGCTCGTTGATCATTTCCAGGGTAGGCATGCGTCCGCGGACAATGCGATCCTGGCTGGTCAGGTCGTAGCTTTTGACGCTGCCGGGCTCGGCAGCGGTATCGGTCTGTACCAGACCGTCATCGACGCCATGCAACAGCGCATCGATTTCATCCTGGGACAGCAGGTCCTGCACGGCCATGTCGTGTTCCTACTGCAGTACGAAATTAGTGAAAAGCAACTGTTCGATGACCACTTTGCCGAGCTCTTTCTGCGCCACTTCCTGGACGCTCGCGGTCGCCTTCTGACGCAACATTTCCTGACCGACAGGCGACGCCAGGGTCGCGAAGTCCTGCCCGGAGAACAGCATGACCAGGTTATTGCGGATTACCGGCATGTGGACTTTGAGCGCTTCCAGATCGGCCTGGTTGCGGCCCTGCATGGTGATGCTCACCTGCATGTAGCGCTGACGGCCGTTCTGGTTGTAATTGGCCACGAAGGCCGGCGCCATGGGCTCGAAAATCGCTGGCTGCTTGCCGACCGGGGCGACTTCAGCCGCGGCGGCAGGTTTGCTCTGGGCGCTGTGCATGAAGAACCAGGTCGCCCCCACGGACAAGCCGATCGCCAGCAGCAGGGCCACCACGATCACAATGATCAGCTTGATTTTGCCTTTGGTTGCGGGGTCTTTTACTGCTGCTTCGCTCTTCGCCATGCCAATAATCCGTCACTATTCGGGTTTTCACAGTCGCACGGCAAGGCAAGAGCAAGTGTTATGCCAGAAGTGTCGGGAGGTATTGGAGACAGCGAATGATCGGTGAACACCGCACTTGTAGGAGCAAGGCTTGCCTTGCTCCTACAGCGTTTTGCGTTGGGTCAGGCGTAGTAGTCGACCGCGCTGGAACCGATGACGCTCGTCGTGCCGGCCGCCACTTCGGCAACAGTCGGCGCGAGTTCTTCGTCCATGCCGTCGAGACGACCGCCGCTGGCGTTGGTGCGTCCGCCCTGACTTTGTCGAGCCTGGTCCTGACCTTGCTGAGAACCGCGAGACTGGTCGGAGACGTTGACGTCAACCTGCCCCATGCCCTGCTGCGCGAACATGTCTCGCAAGCGATGCATCTGGCCATCCAGCGCTTCGCGAACGCTTGGGTGCGCACTCATGAAGGTCACCTGGGTCTGCTGGTCCGGCACCATGTTCACCCGAATATCGAGGCGACCCAGTTCGGCAGGCTGTAACTGGATATCAGCCGCCTTGAGGTTGGCACTGGACAGGTACATGACCCGGTTCACCACCTCTTCGGTCCAGCCGCTCTGATGCATGGCAATCGGCTGATTCACCGGCACGGCATTAGCGGTTTTCGGCGTGGCAGCCTGGGTCAGTGCAGCCAGACGGTTGGCGAAATCATCGACGCGGGTATCGCTGGTGGCAGACTTCAAATCCTTGAGGCCGTCATCGATCAGCCCACTAAAGGCTTTCTCGCCACCCTGACTGGTGCTGTCCTTGTCGGCCTGCACATCGAGCATTCCAGCCATGCCGGCGGCAAAGTTCTGCGCCGAGGTAGGCTCGCCATCAGCCTGGGTCTGGGCCGGCGTCGGCGTCGGTGCTGCCTTGGGCTGTGCCTGGCTGGCAGCTGAAATATGGCCGCCCTGCTCCATGGCCATGCGCACAGCCGGGAGAGCATCGAGCGGATCGGCCTCGGGATCGAAATCGCTATCCGCCGCCGCAACAGGAACCTGCGCCGTCGTCGTCGTCGTCACTGCTGGAGCGACAGGCATTTCCACTGGTGGTTGCTCAGCGACCACCACGGGCGGCGCCTCCACAACAGGGGCCGTCACAACGGGTTGCAACTCTGGCAGCAATGAAGGATCAAGGGCCGGATCGGCCGGGACAGTGTCGGCCACTGGCGTTTCGACGGCATCCTCGTTGGCGGCCTTGTCGTCGCTCGGCGCCGGTTTATCGGCGGGCAAGGATTTGCCGCTATCGGCAACCGTCGGTTCCGGGGCGGCAGGCTTGTCGTTGCCGACGTCCTTTTTGCCGGGGCTGTCCGGGGTTTTATCGCGCACCGGTTTTGCCGGCGCATCGGTGGCCGCAGAGGGCTTGCTCTGGGCCTGAGTGGCGTAAACCTGAGCGAAGCTGGACGCCTTGTCCCCGGGCTCAGCGGACAGCGCCGGTGTATTGGCGGAGGCGGCTTGAGTCTTGGCCTGAGCGGCGGCCTGAAGAAGAATATTGGGGGTAACGGGCATGAAACGGTCTCCGCTGCACTGGGATCGTAGGTACAGTTGCGCTGATACCTGCAAGGCTTGAGCCAGTTTTTCTCAAGCGGCGTTAAAAACGCCGGACGGTCGCACCGTCAGCGAGAGAGCGCTGGCGCTCTGCTTCGTAGAGGGGACGGATAATGGCGAATTCGCCATCGATTTCTCCGACCAGTTTCTCGATGCCGCTGAGGGGCATCTGCTTGCTGCGCTGCTCGAGTTCATGGCACAGCTCGGCGAGGCGTATGGCGCCCATGTTGCTGCAACTGCCCTTGAAACTGTGCGCCGTGGCACCGAGCGTCTCGGCATCGCCAGCCTTGTGCAACTGACTCAAGCGCTCTTCGGAATCGGCGAGGAAGGTATCCAGCAAAATTGAATACTCATCCTCCATGACCTCTTGCAACGCGCTCAGCACGTCGCGGTCCAGATGTGTGTCAGCCACTTGCTCACTCCTTGATCAAGAATGCGCGGATTATGCCAGAGCCTCCCAGAAAAATTCCACGCGGGCACTTCGACCTTCGTCGGACCAGTTGGCGTTGCGGCTCAACTGGCGGATCAGACTGACACCACGTCCCGACAGACGGATGCCATCAACCGGGCGCGCCATTACCCGCTCGACATCAAAACCTTTGCCACTGTCTTCGACCCGAATCGTCAGGCAACCGCCGTCGTCCTTTGGCGCGACCTGCAAATGCACCCGAACATAGCCGTCCTGAAGCTCATCCAGACGCGCATTGCGTTGCTGATAATAGCGGGTAAAACCCGAAGCATCGCGCTTGAGGCTCGAATCCAGACCCAGCACGCCGTGCTCCAGCGCATTGGAATACAGCTCCGCGAGCACACTGTAGAGCGCCCCGCTCTGCGCGCGCAAACCATGGACCTCCAACAGCAACTGCAAAAGATACGGCAGCGGATTGAAGCGTTTCAGGGTGGCGGCGCGGAACTCAAAACTCACCGACCAGTCCAGCGGGCAGGACTGGCCGCTATCGGAATAGACGGGCGCCGGCGGACTCAGTTGCTCCGCTTCAAGCAAGCTGACTTCGACCATGCTGACATCGTCGCGGGCCTCGCCACGAAAATCCCGCAGCGCCTGCTCGATCTCTTCGAAAAGCTGGTCAGGCTGACGGTTGGCCGCAAACACCTGCTGTAACCGCTCGACACCAAACAACTGCTCACGGGCGTCGCAGGTGTCGATGACCCCATCGGACAACAGGAACACCCGATCGCCGACAGCCATCGGAAAGACTTCAGTGCGGTCATCGAAAGTCTGCGGACTGAGCACACCGAGCGGCAAATGCCGGGCCGTCAGCGGCGTGCGCTCGCCGCTCGCAATGTTGTGCAGATAACCGTCCGGCATTCCGCCGTTCCAGACTTCCACCGAGCGTCGCTGAAAGCTCAGGCACAGCATCGTTGCACAACAGAACATGTCCACCGGCAGGATGCGCTTGAGCTTGGCGTTCATCTCGCGCAGGGTTTCCGACAGGCCGTAGCCCTTGGCGGTCATGCCGTAGAAGACTTCAGCCAGCGGCATGGCCCCGACGGCGGCCGGCAAACCATGGCCGGTGAAATCGCCGAGCAGCACGTGCATGTCGCCGGCCGGGGTGAATGCCGCCAGCAAAAGGTCGCCATTGAACAGCGCATAGGGCGATTGCAAGTAGCGGATATTGGGGGCGTTCAGGCAGCCGGAATGGGCAACCTTATCGAAAACGGCCTTGGCCACACGCTGTTCGTTGAGCAGGTAATCGTGATGCCTGGAGATCTGGTCACGCTGCTCCAGCACGGTGGCCTGCAGCCGCCGCAAGCGGTCCATCGCCTTGATTTTGGCGGCGAGGATCACCTGGTTGTAGGGCTTTGCCAGAAAGTCGTCGCCGCCAGCCTCAAGACAGCGGGCCAGCGCCTCGCTTTCGGTCAGCGAGGTCAGAAAGATGATCGGCACCAGGGTTTCCCCAGCCAACGCCTTGATCTGCCGCGCCGCCTCGAAACCATCCATCACCGGCATCATGGCGTCCATCAAGACCAGTTGCGGTCGTTGCTGGCGAAACGCTTCGACCGCTTCAGCGCCATTGGCCGCCGTCAGTACTTCATGGCCTTGGCGGCGAACGATACTCGACAGCAGCATGCGATCGGCCGCGCTGTCTTCAGCGATCAGTATCGTCAGCGGTTCGAACAACGATTGCATGGCCGTCACGCCACGTCGAAGATCTGTTCGAAGTTGGAGATGGCGAGAATCTTGCGCACATCGGCGTTGGCGTGGGTCAACGTGATCTCGGCGTTCTCTCCACCGGCGTGATCACGCAGCAGCAACAACATGCCGAGTGCTGAACTGTCGAGGTAAGTGGCGTCCTTCAGGTTCACTTCAAAGGACTCGGGTTTTGGCTCAAGGTTTTCGTAGGATTCACGAAATTCCTGATGCTTGGCGAAATCGAATCGTCCTCTGATCGATATCGTCAGTTTTTGTCCATCCTGGGAGACTTCTGTAACGACTGACATTGAACGGCTTCCTTGTCATGGGCGAACGTACGTGTACAAGGTTTAGCACTTGGCGGGAATGGGGGCAAGGCTGGAAATTTGTGGAATATTGAAGGACGCCTTCGCGGGCAAGCCTCGCTCATACAGGTTTTGTGTCGTTCGCCGATTAGAGGAGTGACACAAAACCTGTAGGAGCGAGGCCTGCCCGCGAAGAACGATAACGCGGTTTCACTGACTCAATACGGACTTTCGCGCGGCAACCGCTGCGACAACTCGTCCAGCAGCTTCTGCTCGCGCTTGTCTTCCAGTTGCCGCGCCTCGTCCGCGTAGCGCTGAACCAGCTTGCGCAAGCCTTCGACCCGGGCAAACGCCTGCTGCCAGGTGTCCCGCGCCTTGTGCAGGTTGTTCTGATGCCACGCCAGGCTTTGCCGCTGCTGATCGATGGCGACGCCCAATTGCGCAAGAAAGCCCTGATACCCCAGCAACCACTGGCCCGAAACGCCGCTACTGCCGCGAATGATCCACTGTTCCTGGTAGTCGAGACGAAAGGCTTCAAGGTCAGCAAGCTTGCTTTCAGCCAGGCGAACCTGCCCCTGAAAATGGCCCAATCGCTGGACGGCGGTTTTCTCAGCCTTCTCGGCCATATCGACCACCGGCGCCAGACGCCCTGCCCGACTCTGGGCCATGATCGATTAGCCGCCAGCCGCGGGCGCGAAGATCGAACCGAGATAGGATTCGCTTTCGCCCAGGCTGATCTTGTCGTTAAGCCCTTGACGCAGGTATTTGACCAGCTGCGGCTGCAGGGAAATCGCCAGGTCGGTTTCCCGGTCACCGCCGGCGACGTAGGCGCCCACGCTGATCAAGTCCCGACTCTGTTGATAGCGCGACCACAGCTGCTTGAAATACTGCGCGCGGGCCATGTGTTCCGGCGACACCACCGACGGCATGACCCGGCTGATGGACGCTTCGATATCGATGGCCGGGTAATGCCCCTCTTCGGCCAGACGCCGGGACAGGACGATGTGCCCGTCGAGTACGCCCCGAGCCGCATCGGCGATCGGATCCTGCTGGTCATCACCTTCGGACAGCACGGTGTAGAACGCCGTGATCGAACCGCCGCCCTTTTCGGCGTTACCGGCCCTTTCCACCAGTTTCGGCAACTTGGCGAACACCGATGGCGGATAACCCTTGGTCGCCGGTGGTTCGCCGATGGCCAAGGCTATTTCCCGCTGGGCCTGGGCGAAACGGGTCAGGGAGTCCATGAGCAACAGGACGTTCTTGCCCTTGTCGCGGAAATACTCGGCAATCCGCGTGCAATACATCGCGGCGCGCAGACGCATCAGTGGCGCGTCATCCGCCGGGGACGCCACGACCACTGAACGCTTGAGGCCTTCTTCACCGAGGATGTGCTCGATGAATTCCTTAACTTCTCGACCCCGCTCACCGATCAGCCCGACGACAATAATGTCGGCCTCGGTGAAGCGGGTCATCATGCCCAGCAGCACACTCTTGCCGACGCCGGTACCGGCGAACAGCCCGAGCCGCTGCCCGCGACCGACCGTCAACAAACCATTGATGGAACGAATGCCCACGTCCAGCGGCTCGCTGATCGGGTGACGCTTGAGCGGGTTGATGGTCGGGCCGTCCATCGGCACCCAGTCTTCAGCCTTCATCCCGCCTTTGCCGTCCAGCGCACGACCGGCGCCATCCAGCACCCGCCCGAGCATGCTCATGCCCATCGGCAAGCGACCGGTGTCAGCCAAAGGCACCACGCGAGCGCCGGGCGCGATGCCGGCAACGCTGCCGACCGGCATCAGGAAGACTTTACTGCCGGAGAAACCCATGACTTCAGCTTCGACCTGCACCGGGTGATAACTGTCGTCGTTGATCACCATGCAGCGACTGCCCATGGCCGCGCGCAAACCCTCGGCCTCAAGAGTGAGGCCGACCATGCGCAACAGGCGGCCTTCAAGGATCGGCGCGCCGGCCAGCTCCGTGGCCTCGGCGTAACCGCCCAGGCGTTTGGCGAAGCTGGTGCGGTCAAGGCGCATCGGGATCTTCCGGTTCGGCTGCGACGGCAGACTTGGCGTCGATCGGCAGTTCCAGGCTCAGGTCCGGCGCGGCCGGGTGCAAGGCCTGTTCGTGCAACTGATCGAACAGCTTGTCCATGACCCTGGCGATCCGGGTTTCGACCGTGGCGTCGATGCGACTGTGCTCAGTCTCGACCCGGCAACCGCCAGGCAACAACGCTTCGTCCTCGACGATGCGCCAGGTTTCTTCATGGCGCTCGCGCAGGGCTTTGACCTGTTCGAAATCCTGCGGATTGATGTACAGCCGCACATTGCCCACGCCCAGCGGCAACAGCTTGAGGGCGTCGCGCATGACGTGTTCGATCTGAGTCGAGTCGATGGCCAGTTCGCGCTGAATCACCTGTTTGGTGATGTGCTGAACAAGGTCGACCAGCGACTTTTCGATTTGCGTGTCCTGCTCGGCGATAGGCTCGAACAGGTTGGCCATCAGTTGCTCAAGTGCCGCGACTTTCGGTGTAAGGACTGCTTCGGCTTCCTGACGAACCTTGAGCGTGGTGCTGTGAAACCCTTCTTTCTCGCCCGTCGCGAAGCCTTCGTTGTAGGCCTCCTGGCGAATGCTTTCGAGCTCTTCGAGGGTCAGTGGCTGGACTTCTTCCAGCGGCACTTCTTCCATTTCCGGTGGCTCGGGCTCAGGTTCAGGCTCGGGCTCCGGTACGTGCGGGTCGAAACTGGGCAGCGACCAGACATCGAAACCACCGACGTCCTTGGCACGGATCAGGTCGGTCTGGGACTCATCATGTTTGGACGACATAGTGACCTTAGATCATCTCTTCGCCGCCCTTCCCGCCGAGAACGATTTCTCCGGCTTCGGCCATACGGCGAGCAATGGTGAGGATTTCTTTCTGCGCAGTTTCCACGTCGCTGACGCGTACCGGGCCTTTGGCCTCGAGATCGTCGCGCAACAGTTCGGCCGCCCGTTTGGACATGTTCTTGAAGATCTTTTCCTTGACGCCTTCGTCCGAGCCCTTGAGCGCCAGCACCAGCACATCGGAGGACACTTCGCGCAGCAACGCCTGAATGCCACGGTCGTCGACATCGGACAGGTTGTTGAACACGAACATGAGGTCTTCGATCTGACCGGACAGGTCTTCGTCGACTTCGCGGATCGAGTCCATCAGCTGGCCTTCGATCGAGCTGTCGAGGAAGTTCATGATGTCGGCCGCACGCTTGATGCCACCCAGGGTGGTGCGCGAGGCATTCGAGTTGCCGGAGAACTGCTTCTCGAGAATCTGGTTGAGTTCTTTCAGGGCCGCTGGCTGCACGGTGTTCAGCGAGGAGACCCGCAGAATGATGTCCAGACGCACCTTGTGGTCGAAGTTGCCCAGCACTTCGCCGGCCTGGTCCGGGTCGAGATACGCCACGACGATCGCCTGGATCTGCGGGTGCTCGTAACGGATCACGTCGGCGACGGCGCGCGGTTCCATCCACTTCAGGCTGTCGAGGCCACTGGTGTTTCCGCCCAGCAGGATGCGGTCGATCAGACCGTTGGCCTTGTCTTCGCCCAGGGCCTGGGTGAGCATTTTGCGCACATAGTCGTCGGAGCCGACGCCCAGGCTGGTCTGGTCGCCGACGATGTCGACGAACTCGCTCATCACCTGTTCGACTTGCTCGCGGTGCACATTACCCATCTGCGCCATGGCCACACCCACACGCTGGACCTCTTTGGGCCCCATGTGGCGCAGCACTTGCGCGGCATCGGTAGACCCCAGGGACAGCAGCAAAATCGCGGCTTTGTCGACCCGGGACAGTTTGGCGGCAACGGCTCGGTTATCACTCATCTGCGTTAATCCACTCTTTCACGACCTGGGCCACACGACCCGGGTCTTCTGCCACCAGACTCTTGATTGCGTTCAACTGTGCGTCATAGCCTTCGCTCGGGCTCGGCAGCAGGATGCTGGTCGGGCCTCCGAGGCTGACGCGGTCGTTGGCCAGTTCGCCGTCCAGGCCGCCCATGCCACCAAGCTCTACGTCGCTGCCCAGGCCCAGTTGCTTGCCTTTGCCACCATTGGTGATGTTGTTGAGCACCGGACGCAGCACACCGAACACCAGTATCAGGATGAACAACACACCCAGCACTTGTTTGACGATGTCCCAGAACCATGGCTGGGAGTAGAACGGAATATCGGCAATCACTTCACCGCGCTCGGCGGAGAACGGCATGTTGATCACGCTGACACTGTCGCCACGGCTGGCGTCGAAGCCGACGGCGTCCTGTACCAGACGGGTGAAGCGCGCGAGCTCATCGGCGCTCCACGGTGCACGGGTGGTTTCACCGTTGGCTGCGTTGATCTTGACCTGATCGTCCACCACCACCGACACCGACAGGCGATTCAACCGACCCTGCTGTTGCTTGGTGTGACTGATGGAACGGTCGAGTTCAAAGTTCTTGGTGGATTGTTGACGCTTGTCCGCCGGGTACGGCGCCAGCATCGGCTGGCCGGTGGCCGGGTCCATGATTTGCTGACCGTTGGCATCCAGCAGTGGCTGGCCTGGCTGCACCATACCGGCCTGCGCGGTGGCGCCACCGGTGGTTTGCGGTGCCGAAGCTGGCGACGGTGGCTGGTTGCTCAGCGCACCCGGAACACCTTGCGGGCCATTGCTGGCGGTACGTTGTTCGTTGACCGACTGCTCGCTGCGAAGCGCCGGCTGGTCCGGATTGAACTGCTCGGAGGTAGACTCGACGGCACTGAAGTCCACGTCGGCGGAGACTTCGGCTTTATAGCGGTCGTTGCCCAGCACCGGTTGCAGGATGTTATGCACACGCTGGGTGAGCATGCTTTCCATGCGACGGCTGTAGTCGAATTGCTTGCCGGCCATGGTCAGTTCGGAGTTCTCCGCCTGATCCGAAAGCAGATTGCCCTTCTGGTCGACGACGGTGATCTGCGATTTGCTGAGTTCAGGAACGCTGGTCGCGACCAGGTTGATGATCGCCAGCACCTGACCCGGCTCCAGCGAGCGACCGGAGTACAGCTCAACCAGAACCGAAGCGCTTGGCTTGCGCTCGTCACGCACGAATACCGAACTCTTCGGAATCGCCAGGTGCACACGGGCACCCTTGACGTTGTTCAGGCTGGAAATGGTCCGGGCCAGTTCGCCTTCGAGGCCGCGACGATAACGGGTCGCTTCCATGAACTGGCTGGTGCCGAGGCCCTGGTCCTTGTCGAGGATCTCGAAACCGATGTTGCCGTCGCTGGGAGTGACACCAGCGCCCGCAAGCTTGAGTCGCGCACGGGACAGGTCATCGGCCTTGACCAGCAAGGCACCGGAATTCGGTTCAACGGTGTAGGGAATGTCAGCGGAAGCCAGGGTATCCATGACTTGCTTGGCGTCCATACCGGCAAGGCTGCCGTACAGAGGCCGGTAGTCCGGCTGCTGGGACCACAACACCACGGCGAAGCCAATCGCCACGCTCGCAGCCAGGCCGACCAACAGGCCCACCTGACGCAACATGGTCATCTCGGAGAGGTTTTCCAGGAAGGACAAGCCGAACAGCGGCGGTTTGCCGTCTATCGGAGTGGCCTTGGCCGGAACATTATCGGCGACTGCTTCTGCCATGACTCAATCTCGTCCTTAAACCGGCATCTGCATGATGTCTTGGTAAGCCTGAACCAGCTTGTTACGCACTTGGGTCAACGCCTGGAAAGACACGCTGGCCTTCTGCGAGGAAATCATCACGTCGGTCAGGTCCACGCCGCTTTTGCCGATCTCGAAGGCATTGGCCAATTGACCGGCAGCCTGCTGGGTGTCGTTCACTTTATTGACGGCCTGACCGAGCATGTCGGAAAAGCTGCTGCCATTCAGTTCAGGGACGGCGGCAGTCGATTTAGGCGCAGACATGGCATCCATTTGCATGGAACGCATATCCAGCATCAATCGATTAAATTCAATACCTTGGCTCATGGTCTACTCTCATTGGCGACCCGCAATTTTTTGACACTCACTCGGCGGGTAGTGAGGTGTTAGCAACAAGGGTGCCAGCTCCGTGGCCGCTCTGAACAAAAGCCTTCCTGGCCTTGCCAACTAATCAGGTGGCGTACAAATAAGCTTCCACATCCATTCCGGCATCGCGCATTTGCGCCAGCTTGTAGCGCAGCGTCCGCGGACTGATTCCCAGACGCTCGGCCGCTTCTTTGCGGCGCCCACGCTCGGAGCGCAGGGTGTCGATGATCATCTGGAATTCGCGGCGACGCAGATCATCGCCCAGCGCCCCCGCCGACTCGGCTTCGACCTCCACCGCTCGCACCGGCACTGGCGCCAATGCCGGCAACGGCGCACAGGCAACCGGTCCGGCGAGGCAGAAATCCTGAGGCTGGATCAAACCGCCCTGCTGCAGAATCAACGCACGCTGAATCGCGTTGTCCAGCTCTCGCACGTTTCCAGGCCATGGGTAACCGATCAGGCACGCCTGCGCCTCGGGCGACAGTCTCGCCGCGGCATGCTTCATTTTATTGACGTGTTTGGCGAGCAGGCGCTCGGCCAGCGGCAGGATATCGGCGGTGCGCTCGCGCAATGGTCGCCAGGCCAGTGGAAATACCGACAGCCGATAATAGAGGTCCTCACGAAAACGCCCCGCCGCCACTTCACCCGCCAGGTCACGGTTGGTGGTCGCGACCACGCGGATATCCAGCGTGATGGGCTTGCGCGCCCCCACTCGCTCGACTTCGCGCTCCTGCAACACGCGCAGCAACTTGGCCTGAAGACCGAGGGGCATTTCGGAAATTTCATCCAGCAGGATGGTGCCGCCGTCGGCTTGCTCGAACTTGCCGGCCTGCGCCGCGATGGCGCCGGTGAACGAGCCCTTCTCGTGGCCGAACAGCGTCGCTTCGAGCATGTTGTCGGGAATCGCCGCGCAGTTGATCGCAATGAACGGCTGACTGGCGCGATGCGAGTGCTGATGGATGTAGCGCGCCAGCACTTCTTTACCGGTCCCGGACTCGCCGGAAATCAATACCGTGGAATCGCTGCGGGCTACCCGTGCAGCCAATTCGAGCAATTGCGCACTGGCCGGCTCAAACGCTACAGGCCCTTCGCTGTCGGGAGCACCCAGACTGCCCAGCGCATGACGTGCCACCAGATCCAGCAACGCCTTGGGTTCGAACGGCTTGACCAGATAATCCACCGCACCCTGGCGCATCGCATCGACCGCGCGCTCCACGGCGCCGTGAGCCGTCATCAGCAAGACGGGTAATTGTGGCTGACGAGTCCGCAACAAGCCGAGCAGTTGATGGCCGTCCATGCCCGGCATGTTGACGTCGCTAAGCACCAGGTTGAAGGGCTCGGCACCGACCGCCTCGAGCGCCTCCTCCGCCGAACCGACAGCCTTGTAGTCGTGCCCCGCGAGCAACAGCGTATCCCCCAGTGCCTCGCGCAACGCGCGGTCATCCTCGACCAGTAAAACCTTGATTGCCATGTCCTTCACTCCGCTCCCTGAGCGCTGCGCTTCTCATCAGAAAAAAGCGGCAGAATCACCTGCGCGCAAGTGCCGCGCCCCAGCCGCGAGCGCAGCTGCAATTCTCCCTGATGAGCACGCGCCACGGCCTTGACCACGGTCAGACCGAGGCCCGTTCCAGTGGTCTTGGTGGTAAAGAAAGGCTCACCGAGACGTGCCAACACTTTCGCATCGATACCGCTGCCACTGTCGCTGACCGAGACCCGCAGGTTGTTGTCACGACTGTAGAGATGAACTTTCAAACGGACGTCGCCGGCACTCGCCTGAATGGCGTTCTCGATCAGGTTCAAAATCGCTCCGACCAGAGTGTCGCGATTGCACAGCAACTCTCCCGCGTGGCTGTCGCACTGCCAGCGAATCGGCAGGTCCTGCACGTGGGTCAATGCGGCCGATTGCAAGGACTGCATGAGCATCTTCGGCGTGACACGATCGGTCAGCGGCAGCTCGCCGCGCGCGAACACCAGCATGTCACGCACTTGATGTTCCAGCTCATGCAGACGCTCTTTCAGGCGGCCGGCGAAACGCTGCTGCGTGGCGACCGGCAACACTTGCTCGGTCAGATGACTGGCGTAGAGCAATGCCGCGGACAAGGGCGTGCGGATTTGATGGGCCAGCGACGCAACCATGCGGCCGAGTGACGACAGGCGTTCGTGGCGGGCCAGCTGATCTTGCAGATGTCGGGTTTCGGTCAGGTCGTTGAGCAGCACCAACTGGCCGGGCTCGGCATCCAGCGAGCGAGTGGCGATCGACAGGCGCCGACCGTCCTTGAGCGAGATTTCATGACCGTCGTCTTCACGCGGCGCAAAGCAACGGGCAATCACATGACGCCACAGCTCGCCTTCGAGGGGCAAACCGAGCAGTTCACAGGCAGCGGGGTTGGCTTCGCGCACGATGCCCTGGGCATCAATGACGATGACGCCACCCGGCAAGAGATCGAGGAGGTTTTGCAGACGGTTGGCCAGGCGTTCTTTTTCCGCCAACTCCTGCATGCGTTGTGCGCTGACCACCGCCAGCTCACCCTTGAGTTCGGTGACCCGGGCTTCGAGCATGCTGTAGGAGTCGGTCAACTGGCTCGACATCTGATTGAACAGCGCGAACGCCTGCTCAAGGCCAAGCCGGCTTGCCTGCTCTACGGACGACGGGCGCCCCGAAGCGTCAGGGACAGGAGACATCTGGGCGGCGTGGGGCATTGTGCTCTCTCGCGTGGCTGACCGTCAGTTAAACGGAACGTTGCGAGGGATGTAGCAATACCCGTGCCTAAAAAAAACCGCCTACAAATGAACGACTTGAAAAACAGGCGTCAATCATCCGCCTGTTCATCCCCGTCGCGACGGCTCATGCCGTACTTTCGCATCTTCTCCACCAGCGTGGTGCGGCGAATCCGCAGCCGTTCGGCCGCCCGCGCCACGATGCCATTGGCATCATCCAGCGCCTGCTGGATCAGACCTTGTTCCAGACCACCGAGGTAGTCTTTCAGGTCCAGGCCTTCCGGCGGCAGCATGGCGTTGGCGGTAAAGTCCGGCGTATGACCGTTGATGGCTACACGCTCTTCCAGATCGCTGCGCAGGCTGTCGACCAGTTGCTCGTCTTCGTCGTCGACGTAGCGGAATTTCTTCGGTAGCTCGACGACGCCGATGACCCCGTACGGGTGCATGATCGCCATGCGTTCCACCAGGTTGGCCAGCTCGCGGACGTTGCCCGGCCAGCCGTGACGGCACAGCGACATGATCGCCGCGGAGTTGAAACGGATCGAACCACGCTTCTCGTGTTCCATGCGCGAGATCAGTTCGTTCATCAGCAACGGAATGTCTTCGACGCGCTCGCGCAGCGGTGCCATCTCGATCGGGAACACGTTCAGGCGGTAGTACAAGTCTTCGCGGAAGGTGCCGATCTCGATCATGCTTTCGAGATTCTTGTGGGTCGCCGCAATGATGCGCACATCGACGCTCTGGGTCTTGTTGCTGCCCACGCGCTCGAAGGTGCGTTCCTGCAACACGCGCAGCAACTTGACCTGCATCGGCAGCGGCATGTCGCCGATTTCATCGAGAAACAGAGTGCCGCCGTTGGCCAGTTCAAAGCGCCCGGCACGACTGGTGATGGCCCCGGTGAAGGCGCCCTTCTCGTGACCGAACAGTTCGCTTTCCAGCAACTCGGCCGGGATCGCCCCGCAGTTGACCGGAACGAACGGTGCATCACGACGCTTGGAGTGATAGTGCAGGTTACGCGCGACCACTTCCTTGCCGGTGCCGGACTCGCCGAGGATCAGCACACTGGCGTCGGTGTCGGCGACTTGCTGCATCATCTGGCGGACGTGTTGAATCGCCCGGCTGGTGCCGACAAGACTGCGGAAAAGATTGGGTTCACGGTGACGACCGCGCTCGCGAGCCTGGTCATACATCTCGCGATAAACCTGGGCACGGTGCAGCGAATCGAGCAGCTTGCTGTAGCTGGGCGGCATTTCGAGGGTCGAAAGCACTCGGCGACGCTGGTCTTCCGGCAGGTCAACGGAAGAATTATCGCCCATTAACAAAACCGGAAGGAACTCATCCCAGGTAGAGAGTGTCTTTAACAAGCCCGGAAGTGCGCCAGGAGCATTGACCGTCCCGATGAGGACACAGATCACTTCACGACTTGATGACAAAGAGCCGACAGCCTGCTGCCAGTCATGGCTACCGCAGGGTAAATTTTCTTCGCCAAGAAAATTTAAAATCACCGCCAAATCGCGGCGGCGGACGCTATCGTCATCAATCAGCAGAATTTTGGTTTCACGCCACATGCAATAGCAACTTCCCTAGTCAACTCAATGCCCGAAATGAGGGGGCAAGCTAGACGCTTGCAGACACGTTATGCCTGTAGACGCCTGAAATCTGCAACCAGCCACTAGTTAAGTCAAAAAACCGTGCACAGTCAAATTTATGGCGCACCCGGTCTATATTAACTGAGGATTAATTAACCAAACAGATGGTAAACCTTTGCTGCGTTCTGTGCTTGATGGATCTGCGACATCTCATCGACTATTGCTTGTCTTTCCCCCGTCGCCGCCTCAAGAAGCTGTTTATAGACCCCCAGCAACTCCTCAAGGTTGTCGCGCAACGCGGCCTCGTCCACCGAAGCTTCACTCAAGACATCTTCCATGCAGGAACGGCAAGCCAGGTCCAATTCACCAATGGCTTCCCAGTTTCGCTCAGCCAGGGCACCGACCAGGCCTTCACGGGTTTCTTCGATTCGCTGCAAAACAAGACTCATGGTGATCTCCTTAAAACTGCGGACCCGGCGCAGCGATAGCATCCCAGCCGTCCTTGACGGTGCGAAGCAGATCGGCGACTTCGTCGAGAATCTTTGGATCGGTTTTGACGTTGGCTTCTGTCAGGCGCTTCATCATGTAGGTGTACAATTTGTCCAGCTCGCCCACGGACTCGACAGAATTCTCCAGGTCCAGACCTTCACGCAAGCCACCGATGATGCCGATGGCCTTGCCGATGAAAATCCCTTTGTTGGGGATATCCTTGCGCTCCATGGCACCCTTGGCCTGAGCGATGCGATCCAGACCGCCCTCCATGAGCATTTGCACCAAGCGATGGGGGCTGGCTTCGGAAGTCTGGGCCTGAGCGCCAATCTTCTGGTACTGCCGAAGGGCTAACATCGGGTTCATGTTGTACCTCATCCAAACTTTGTGATTCGTATAGCCAGTGTATCGACACGGCGTCAAAAAACTTTAGATTGAAACAAAAAAAGCCCGACAGGCGGAATCCGCTGCCGGGCTTTTGGCGCTTACGCGCTATCAGGCGTTTTTCTGTGCGTTCATCGCCTCGAACATCGAGGTGATGTTGTTCCCCGTTGCCTTGAGCTTGCCGACGAGGAGGTCCATGTCGTTATACTTTTTGGTCAGCACGGCTGTCAGCGTCTCGATCCGACGATCCAGCGCCTCCTGCTGGCTGGCCAGGTTGGTTTTGACCTTTGCCAGGTTGGTGGAACGCGCATCGAGGATGCCTTCGCTACCCGTGACGGTGTACGGAGTAAGCGCCGTATTCATTCGTTCCAGCAGCCCCTTGGCCGCATCACCGGTCGCCGTTGGATCTCCCAGGAACAGCTTCTGGATCTCGCCACCCAGCTTCTGCGTATCCATCGCCGTAGAGAACTTGGCGCTGTCAAAATCGAGCGCACCGGTTTTCTGGTTGGTGGTAATACCCAGCTGCGAAAGCACGGTCAGCTTGTCGCCCGCACCGGTACTGGCCAACGGCTCACGGATCGACGCCAGGATGCCCCGACCCAGCGGGTCACCGGTCAATGCCGCAGGAATGGTTGGCTTGCCATCTTTATCCAGGGACGGCTTGGTCAGCGTATTGATGCTGGTTACAACCTGGTTGTAAGCATCGACAAAGGCCTGGATCGATTTTTTCAGACCGTCACTGTTCGGCCCGACCGTCACAGTGGATGTCGCCCCGCCGCCCGCCACCAGATTCAGTGTCAGGCCGGAAATGGCGCTATCCACGGTGTTGGATTTACTGGTAATCGCCAGCCCGTCAACCGTGAAGCTGGCGTCCGCTGCGAGTTCGCCGATGGCACCGGCCGAGGTCGCCGTAGGCGTGGCGCCCATTTTCTGGCCCGTAGTAATTGTCAGGCCGGGAATACCACTGAGTGTGATATCGGAACCTGCGCCGGTAACGGTGGACCCCATCACCAAACGAGAACCGAAGGAGTCAGTGACAATGTTGGCACTGAAACCATTGGCACCTTGCTGGGTGTTGATCGCATCCCGCACCGATTGCAGGGTGGCGCCCGTGGGAATGTCGACAGGACGGGAAATGCCATTTTGAGTGATAGTAAGCGTACCACTCGGAATGGCACTGCTAGGGCCGCCGGCAAACGCGGCAGTCGCCACTTTCGACGAGGTCGCAAGGGAGTTGACCTTGACGGTATAAGTACCGTTGACCGCCGTGTTGCTGGCAACAGAAGTCAGTACTTTGGGATCGGAACTCGTGGCGGTGTAACCCAGGAACTGCGGGGTCGTGGTATTACCAAGGTTTTTGATCGCGGTCTGGAAATTCGCGAGGACACTCTTGAGGGTCCCGATACCGGAAATCTGCGAGGTATTGGTAGTCGTCTGTCGGTTGATCTGACTTTGCTTGGCCGCTTTGTCAGCATCAACCAAGGCTTTGACGATAGCAGTGGTGTCGAGGCCGGAGCCTAGACCCAGACCCGGTAGAATTGGACTTGCCATGTAGGACTCCCTTCAGTGTGTCGCCGGCCTTTTGACCATTACAACGCCCAAAAGAACATAGCAACAAAATTCGTGCCAGCTGTCAGACTTTAGCGCTGAACAACAGGCTGCTTGCATCATTCAAACTATTGGCCAGCTTCAGGACTTCTTCGTTGGGGATCTGGCGAACCACTTCACCCGAGTCGCTGGCAATCACTTTGACAATTACTTTGCCTGAAGGCTCATCGATCGAGAACTCCAGATTGCGCTTGACCGATTGAACGAACTTTTCAATTTCCTGAACGGCCATCTTCAGTTTGTCCTGCTCGGTGACTGCGTCTTTTGGTTCATCCTTGACCGTAGCCACCGTGGCAGCATCGGCTCGAGGCTTTTCCACCGGCTTGTCAGCAACAGTCGTCGCCGGCTTCGCAGCTGGATAAGACAAGTTCAGCTTCGCGCTCATATCCATGTCCATCACCTCTTAAACTAAAAAAGCGAGAGAGCGCGCGTGCGCACTCCCCCGCCAAAACTCATCCAGCTATTACTGAAGCAGTTTCAGTACAGCGGATGGCAGTTGGTTGGCCTGAGCCAGAACTGCGGTGGAAGCTTGTTGCAGAGTTTGTTGCTTGGTCAGCTGTGCAGTTTCAGCAGCGAAGTCGGTATCTTGTACGCGGCTCAGTGCAGCACTGGCGTTTTCGTTGATGTTTTGCAGGTTGGAGATGGTGGTTGCAAAACGGTTTTGAGCAGCACCGAGGTCAGCGCGAGTGGCGTTGATTTTGGCCAGGGCGTTGTCGATGGCCGAGATAGCCGAGGCAACTGCCGAGTGGTTGGCTGCGTTGGAGGTACCGGAGATGGTAGTACCGGTCATGGCCAGGGCGCTGGAGTCGAAGCTCGAAGCCAGGGTCAGGGTGATCTGGTTGTCGGAAGTAGTACCCGCACCAACCTGGAATTCCATCGCGCCAGCGGTACCGTCGATCAGTGCCTTGCCGTTCAGGTTGGTGGACTGAGCAATACGGGTCAGTTCAGCGATCGACTGTTGGTATTCTTTGTCCAGAGCGGTACGGTCAGCAGTGCCGTTGGAGTCGTTGCGCGATTGCAGAGCGATTTCACGCATACGTTGCAGAATGTTGGTCGACTCTTGCAGAGCGCCTTCAGCGGTCTGAGCGATCGAAACACCGTCGTTGGCGTTTTTGATAGCCATGGTCTGACCACGGATTTGCGAGGTCATGCGGGTAGCGATCTGCAGGCCGGCGGCGTCGTCTTTGGCGCTGTTGATTTTCAGGCCGGAAGACAGGCGAGTCATCGAAGTCGACAGAGCATCAGAAGCCTTGTTCAGGTTCTTCTGAACACCCAGCGATGTAGTGTTAGTGTTTACTGTTAAAGCCATGACGAATTCCTCGTTGGTTGGGTACTGCGGCTTCCGGCCCTGGCAACCGCCGGGTTGGCCTAGAGAACCTTCGTAATAGTTATCGTCGCGAATGCAGGTTGCTTTAGGGGATTTTGAAAAATATTTGCCATCACACTGCCACCCCTCATGAAACAAGGGCTTGGCGGCAGTTCAATACAAAAAAGTGACGTCAGGGAAGTGCCGGTAACGGGACAGCGAGGACTCGCCTGTACCGGCACAAGATCGAAAGCCTTAGCCGGCGGTTGCCGCATTCAGCAATTCGGACAGCTCATGGTCGAGATAATCAGCCAGCGCCAACCAGTCCTGCGCCTCCTGACAACCCAGCATGTCGGTGAGCAACGCCGTCCAGCGGGATTGAATCTCGACACTCGCACGCTCCATTTCGAGTTGCACATCGCTGCACACCTGAACCATCAGCAGCGCCGCTTCGACGTCTCGCCCCAGACGGAACAAACCTGAACACTGCTGCGCCTGGGCAGCCAAGGGGAGTTGAGTCATCGTGCGAGCTCCGGATGGAACGTCGTGCCGACGATCATCGCCCCTGCCCGACTGCTGTTATAGAAAGCGACCCCAGGATTCCCGGCGATGTATCGTTCCAGCTCGCACAAGTAACTGCGGAAATTGAGCTGCGTCTTGACCCGCTGACCGTGGCCGTCGAGCACCCAATGCCTGGCTGCGCCCATTTGCGGTCCAAGATCACCGTCATTCCAGCCAGCGTGGGTCTTGTTGTTCGGGAAAGCAAAGTCAGCACCAAACAGAGTGATCTGGCTGGCGCCCATTTTCACCGCGAGGTCCACAGCCGGGTGAATCACACTGCCACCAACAAAAAGTTGGGCTTTGGGAAATTGCTGGCGCAGTTCGCTGTAGATCGGACTTGCGGAATAGGCCACGTAACGCTTGCCCTGCCAGGCCCTCACGACCACTGGATCGACCATCGGCATGTAGACCAGCGTGATATCGCCGGTGCCATCGGACGGCAAATGTCGCATCGAGATGCGTTGATCAATCGTGACCACCACATCCGGCTTGATGCCCTGCTCGATCAACGGCCGGTAGGCAGTATCCACACAAATCAACAAGGGCCGCTGAGCGCGCTCGCGCACTGCACGCAGCGTGTCGAAGTGCTGTTCCAGGCTCGGCCCGGTGGCGATGACAAACACCTCCCTGCCAGAACACGTGGCAAACAGCTCGGCAGCATCGGCGTCGGCGCGAACACGCTCGATACACGCCTGCAAACGCTCGGCAATCTCGGGGTTGTCCGGATCGAATCTACGATTATTAAAGGCCAGGTGGGTTTCGCTGATCAGCCGGTCGCGGATCTTGGCGTTGTAGTCGTCCGCCAGTACCAGTTCTGAAGGCAGCGCGAAATACGGCAACTGGATTTCCGCCAGATCACCGGCGTACCACAGTTCGACTCGCGGATCGCTGAGCCACTGCTGCTGATCGAGCAGTTGCAGCACCAGGGCAAATACAGCGCCATTGAGAATATGCACGTACAACCGTTCAAGCCCGCTGCACTCCAGCAATTGCAGCTGCAAATCACCAAGCCCGGTGCCATAGACATGCACCACCGGACTGTCGATGGGCAGGCTATCAGCCTGCAGCGCGGCTTCGCGGGTGCGGTCATGGCGACTGGTCAACTGAATGCCATTGATGCTCAACGTCGAGCCAAGGCCTTCCACCCGATCAGCTTGCAAGGCTGCGCTGTCTTCAACTGACAGTCGCTGCCAGACCTTGGGCCAGCGTTGCTGAATCAACTCGCCATTGCGCTCAAAGAACTCGCTCATGGAGCCTCGCTTATCGTTTGGGCAAAAAAATAGCGCTCAAGGTTACACCTTGAACGCTTTTTTTGTGCCTGGCTTTCTTTGATTAAAGAGCCGAGGTTCAGGGACGATAGATAATCGCCGATCCCCATGACAGACCCACGCCAAAACCGCTCAACGCAACGCGTTTCCAGCTCGAGTCCAGGACGTGCTTTTCCAGCAGCAACGGAATACTCGACGACACGGTGTTGCCGGTCTCGACCATGTCCTTGATGAACTTCTCGGGTTCGCCCTCGAAACGTCGTGCCACGGCATCGACAATCGCTGCACTGCCCTGATGGATGCAAAAGGCATCGATATCGTCAGCCGTCAGTTGCGAGTCGGCCAGCAGTTCATGCAAATGTGCCGGAACCTTGAGCAACGCGAAGTTGAACACCTGGCGGCCGTTCATGAAAAACACGCCATCGGTGACCTTCAGGTGCGGCGCGCCGGAACCGTCGGTGCCAAACTTGGCCTTGCCCAACAGCCATGGCGCGTTCTCGCCCATCCAGGTCGCGGTGGCGGCATCGCCAAACAGCATGGTGGTGTTGCGGTCTTCCGGGTCGACGATCTTCGAATACGGATCGGCAGTGATCAGCAGGCCATTCTTGAGACCTGCGGCCTCCATGAAGCCTTTGATCGCGTAAATGCCGTAGACGTAACCGGAACAGCCCAGGGAAATATCGAACGCCGCCACGGTGGTCGGCAGGCCCAGTTTGTCCTGAACGATTGCAGCGGTGTGCGGCAGGCCTTCTTCGTCGCCGTTCTGAGTGACGACGATCAGCACGTCGATGTCTTCACGTTTCAAGTCGGGATTGTTGGCGAACAGCGCATTGGCTGCTTCGACACACAGGTCCGAAGTCTCCTGCCCGGCGTCTTTGCGCGGCAGGAAGGCTGAACCGATCTTGCCGAGGATGAACTCTTCATCCTTCTCGAATTTTGCACCTTGTGCGTAATTGTCCACGCCGGCTACAGGAACGTAGCTCGCAATGCTTTTTATGCCAATCATTACGGCTTCCCAATAATAAACAGCCCAATACCACCGCTCGTAATGATTCGAGGGGCGCCGACAAACAGAGAAAAACGTCGCCCCATCGAGGCGACAGCGGGAAGAATAAAAGGCTATCACTGGGCCAGAAACAGGCCAGGCGCCACCTTCCCTATTAATACAATACAGTGAAGATGCGCGTTATGACTCGCAGGTCACGCTATTTTGCCGAATCAGCGCCACAAGAGGTTATTCGACCAACGACCAGTCCAGCGGCGTTCCGCGTTTGATGGCCTGACGGGCGCGACGGCCCGGAAGGGTTTCCGCGTGTTTTGGGGCCAACCCAAGGCCCGGACGAATGGCTAGCAGATTCCCGACGGTGCAGGGCTCGCCGGCAGCGATGCCGTGAGTCACGTAGAGCGAACGGCGGTACACCAGCGATTTGCGCCAGGCGTCCGTGCGCCGTATTGCACCTGCCCCAAGTATGAGGCCCGCATCAAATGAGGGCCCTTCTACTTGATTCGTCCGCTTATGCGAGCAATTGCGCCCAGTTCACACTGCACGCTTCACCCAGGGTAAAGCCCTTGCCGGTCAGGGCCAGGTTCTGGTTGTAAGCCTCGTCGTGGGCAAAGCGCGCTTGCCACTTATCGCGCAAGGCCGCCACTGCATGCGGATCGTTCGGCAAGGTGCCCGGGTGTGCAATCTGCACCTGCGGCGTCCACACCGTCAGCAAACCGGCATCGGCGGCTTTCAGGCAGAGATCGACATCGGCGTACACCTCATCGAAATGCTCGCGATCCAGCCCACCGAGGGCATCGAAGACTTCCTTGCGAATCATCAGGCACGCACCGGAAACGGCCGAGTAATTCTGTTCGACAACCAGTCGGCGCATGTAGCCCGGTGCATCCTTTTTCTCGCCGGTGAATGGCGAAGCAATCCCACCATTGAGCCCCAGAACCAGGCCGGCACCGCTCACATTGCCCTCGCGATCCACCAGTTTGGCGCCGACCACCCCGACTTCGGGGCGCTGGGCCTGATTGAGTAAAGCCTCGATCCAGTTCGCGTTGACCACTTCGGCGTCCGCCGCCAGCAGCACCAGGTATTCACCTTGAGCCTGCTCGACGGCCAGGTTGATCAGCGCCGAAGTGCTCAGTCGCTGCGCAGCCTTGACCAGACGAATCCGGCCTCGCCCGTTTTGCTCCAGGCTGTCGAGCCAGGCGAGAAGCTCGGCGGACTGGCTGTGGTTATCGGCAATGACGATTTCGTTGTTTTGATAGCGCGTGCGCTGCAAGACGCTGACCAGGCCGCGCTGCAAGTGCTCGAGATTGTCCTGGCTGTGGATGACGATCGACACCTTCGGGCGACCGACATGACGGTAGTCGATACGGTAACCACCCGACGCCTCGCCGCTGACCTGCGCTTGATAACCGCGGGTCGCCAGATGACGAACCAGCGTCTGACGTTCGTGTTCGTTGGGCGCCAGCTCGGGTGCTGCGGTGATCAGCAATGGCTCTGCCAAATGGGCAAGACCGGCCAGCCCACCGGCTTCGATCAGACGCAGCAGCAGGTCAAACTCGAGCGCCGAAGTGAACTCGCGGGCAAAACCACCGACCTCCACCAACGCTTCGCGACGGATCAGCCAGTGCCGCGCGATAAGGGCCGGCATGCTCTGCAACAGGTCGAGGTTGAAGGCTGGCCGGAAGACATCGACCAGCGTGCCATTGGCCTTGCGATGAATCTCGTCCATCGCCACCGCACGGCAACCTTCGGCGTTCTGCAATTCGATACTGGCACGCAAGAAACCTGCAGCGGTGAACTCGTCGCCCGCTTCGGCCAGCAACAGCCAGTCCGAGGTCGACTGGCGAGCAATCTGGTTCAGCCTGTCGACGTAATTGGCCGGGGTGACCTTGACGAAATGCAACGTGTTTTGTGCCGTGGTGACCGCCGGCAAGTCACCCGTGGTGAAGACCACCACTTTGAATGCCCGGAACGCACTCTCCATGAGGCTATCCAGGGTGACCTGGAGCTTGTCCATGTCAGCGTCCAGATCAAGCAGCAGAATGCCGAACTGAGGACCACCTTCGTTGGCAGCCAGGTGCTGGTTGATTTTTCTCACCGCGGTGTCGTTCGGTTGACGGGCCTGCAACCAGTTCCGCACACGCCCTGACGGCATCGTGTCGAGCAACTGGCGACTGTCAAAAGTGGGCAAGCTGTCCAGACGCTGAATCCAGTCGGTCAACACTTGGGCATCGGCGGCTTCATCCATATCCAGCAGTTGCTGCACCAGTTTTTGCACCACCCGACGGTTGAAGGCCCCCATCTGAACGGCTTCAAGCAAACGGTTCTGTATCGTCTCCGGGGTGTCATTGGAGTAGGTGCGCTGCAAGGTTTCCTGCTTGAGCAACGCGCCTTCCATTTCTTCAAGCTGCAAGCGCCCGGCCGGCATCGCATGAAGCAGAAACTCGCACTGCATCAGTTGCTCGAAGAAGGTGCTGTTATAGAACGGCATTTCAACGTATTGATCAGCACCGAAGACGCGCTTCGGTCCCACTGTCGGATCCTTCCAGTAAGACTCGAAAATCGGCTCGATGGTCAGTGCGTTGCGGGTCGTCAAACTCTCGGCCAAAGCGGCGAAGCTTTGCAGGGCGACTTGCGCGGTCTGTTGCTCATCGAGGCCGCTGACGCCGGTCGGCAGCGATGCCAGAAAACCGGCAAAGCGCTCGCGCTCGGCGACAGATCGGGCGTCCTTGAAACTCAAGGTCGTCATGATTTCGGTGTTGTGATCCGAGGAGCCATAATTGACCTCGCGCACCACGTAGGGCGTCGGGAGTATCCGCGCCTTGGCCCGTGCCAGCATGTAGTAGACATGGCCGATTTCCTGCCACTGGAAGCTCGTGCCTTCCGGCATCGCGTCATACCAGTCACGCAGCAACGAGGTCCGCTGGACCGCATAGAACGGCGGAATGTACTGGCTCATGTAATCGATGACACGATCCTGACCGCGCTCGGCGTTGTAGTCCTCGTGCACTTTCTTGTCACGACGGTAGTACTGCACGTAGGTGGCGTGGGTCAGGTACATCAGGCAATAGCCATGGCACATGCCGTAGTCGGGATTGGCTTCGAGGAAGTTCACCGACTCGGTGAGGGCACCGTGCAACAGGAAATCATCGTCGGAAGCGAAGACCATGTACGGCGTGGTGACCTGTTCGACGCCGTACACCAGTTTGGCCTGAATACCCCAGTAGCCAAACTGCGGCAAATGCCGATAGTCGATGGTGTCCGCGACCGCCGCCGCGCCATCCAGAGCGATGGCCGATGAATCGAGCACCAGAATCTTGCAAGGCAGCGTTCTGTAGAACTGCAATGCCCTGCGCAAGAACGCCGGGCGATTGTGAGTAATCAGCACCACAGTGAACAGCTCACTCAGGGACCGCGTGTTTTCCGAACCGTAATTGCCTTGCATACCCTTCCCCACCACAGACCGATTGCCCGTTGAACGCTTGAATAAAGTTGTCGCTTAACGCACTCGGCGCAGGTAGCCATCTGGCGCGACAGTGATCAGCAGCTTGCTGTGAATCGCCTGGTCGATTTCGAAATCGCGGTTTTCTTCGAGGTAGGCCCAGACTGCGGTTTTCGGGTTGTCGCCCTTGCCCCATGGACGATCCGGGAACGCATCTTCCGGCATGTCTTCGACCACGGTGTCCATGACCACGCAATAGCTGCCCACCGAGACCATCGGTGCATACAGGCGCAGCTCTTCGAGGACATGCTCGTGAGTGTGGTTGGAGTCCAGGACCACCAGCACTTTCTTGCCCTGGATGCGCTCGCGTACCTGGTCGACGATGGCGGTGTCGATGCTCGAGCCCTGAATCATCTGGATGCGTTTGCTCATCGGGTGAGTTTCGATCGCTTCGCGGTTGTGCGGGCGAATGTCGATGTCGACGCCCAGCACTTCACCATGGCCCATCAGTTCCAGGATCGACGCATAAAACACCAGCGAACCGCCGTGGGCGATACCGGTTTCAACGATCACGTCCGGACGCAGGTTCCAGATGATTTCCTGCATGGCGACCATGTCCTGAGGAAACTGAATGATCGGCCGGCCCATCCAGCTGAAGTTATAGGTGTACTTGTGTTTGGCCGTGGTGCTGACCCAGCCCAGCGACTCGGCTTGCAGCGCTTTGTCCTGCTTCAGGCCTTCGATGTTGTCTTTGACTTCTTCGCGAAACTGCTCATGGGGATTCATTGAAACGCTCCAGAAAAATGGGGAAACGGGTTACTTGAAAACCCTACCGTCGGGGTAAGGCACCGCGTTGGTCTTGATGATCCTGGCGGGGTTGCCCGCCACGACTGAAAAGTCCGGAATATCCTTGGTCACCACAGCACCGGCACCGATGGTGACCCAGCGGCCGATGCGCAAGCGCGGAAGAATGGTGGCGTTGGTGCCGATAAACGTGCCATCGCCGATTTCCACGCAACCGGCGATACACACGCCTGGCGCCAGGAACACCGAGTGGCCGATTTGCCCTTCATGCCCCACCACGCTGCCGGCGCTGATGCTGGTGTTGTCACCCAGCGTCACTTCGGCCTGCATGATCACGCCTTCCTGCAGGTAACTGCCCTGCCCCATGCGGATCATGGTCAGGTCGATGCCGGGATGGATGAACTGGCCCAGGGTGGCACCGGCTTCGACCAACTCGCGGGTGGTCTCGTAGCGCAGTCGGGTGCTGCCGGTGATCAGGTTGACGAAACGTGCGTCCGGCCCTTTGAGTTCACTGACCAGCGCCGAACCGCCAATGACCGGCACACCAAAAAACGGTGAGCCGTGTTTGTTCGGGTCATTGTCCAGAAACGCGAACTCGACGTTCGGCGTGCTGCGTTTCACCGCGTGCAACATGCGCACCGCTTCCGGGTTGGCCGCACCCAACAAGTACACCTTCACAGCGATTGCCTTTGGGCGAGCAAGCCGCGCACAACATCCACCACTCGAGCCTGATCGGCGTCGGTCATGTCGTGATAACTCGGCAGGTTGAACGCGCGCTCCGGCAAGGCAAACGCCACCGGTGTCTCGACAACGTGCTCGCTGAACATGGGCAACGACGACAGCGGCCAGAAGAACACCCGGGCGTCGATATCGGCGGCCTGGAAAGCGGCGATCATTTCGTCGCGATGAATCCCGGTCTCGGCATCGAACACCACGGTCGGCATCCAGTAACCGTTACGGGCGTGTGCAGGTTCGGGGTTCAGCGAAACACCCGGCAGCGAGGCCAGGGCACGGGCGTAATTGGCGAAAATCGTCCGCTTGCGTTCGATCAGCTCCTCGATTCGCTCGACCTGGGCGCAGCCGACGGCGGCCTGCAGGTTGCTCATCTTGTATTTGAAGCCGATGAACTCGGGCCAGAATTGTTTGGTACTGCCCGCTACGCGACCATGGTTGGACAAGGTCAGGACACGCTCGTACAAGGCTTTGTCCGAGGTGACGAATATCCCGCCCTCCCCGGTGGTCATGGTTTTGGTGCCATGAAAGGAAAACGCACCGAACGCCCCCATCGAGCCAGCCGCCTTGCCACGCCACTGCGAGCCGATGGCTTCGGCGGCATCTTCGATGACCGGGATCCCGTGTTCGCGACCGATCGCCAGCAATGCATCCATGTCGCACAGGTTGCCGTAAAGATGAACCGCGAGAATGGCTTTGGTCTTCGGGGTGATTGCTTGCCTGACGAGCTGCGGATCCAGGCACCAGCTATCCGCCAGAACATCGACAAACACCGGTGTAGCGCCCAGATAGGTAATCGGTGCGGCCGAAGCGACCCAGTTGGTGTTGCCCAGGATCACTTCGTCACCCGCGCCAATGCCCAGCGCCGCCATGCCCATGTGCAGCGCGCCGGTGCAGCTGGAGGTCGCGATGGCATAGGTCGCCCCGAGGTGCTCGGCAAACCCGTGCTCGAAACGCGTCAGGTATTCGTAGCAACGCGCACCCCAACCGTTCTGAACGGCATCCAGGGCATACCGGGCTTCCAGTTCGCCAATACTCGGTTTGGTGTAATGAATTCTGCTCATTGAATACTCAACTCCGGAACGGCGACGACAAACTGTGCGCCCCACGCTTTGACCGAGGCGAATTGCTGGGTGATTTCAGGCAACAGGTTCCAGGGCAGAACCAGAATGTAGTCAGGTCGTTCGAGGGCGATACACTCGGGCGACACCACCGGAATCCGGCTGCCAGGCAAGAACTTGCCCTGTTTGTGAGGATTGGCGTCGGCCACCCAGGCCAACAGATCGGGTTTGACTCCGGCATAGTTGAGCAACGTGTTGCCCTTCGCTGCGGCGCCGTAACCGACCACACGCTTGCCATCGGCTTTGGCCTGCAACAGAAAGCGCAGCAGGTCGTGCTTGATGCCCTCGGCGGCCGGCGCCAGGGTGGCGTAGTACTCAGGGGTTTTTACGCCGGCGGCGAGTTCGGCCTGCAATTGTTGTGCGACTGCTGGCTGCACTTCGCGACGAAGCCCGTCGACACGTTGCACGAACACCCGCAACGAACCGCCATGGGTCGACAGCTGACTGACGTCGAACACTTCCAGGCCATTGCGTTCGCACAACGTCTGCACGGCGGTCAGGGACAGGTAGGAGTAATGCTCGTGATACAGCGTGTCGAATTGCTGCCCGGCCATCAGCGTCAGCAATTGCGGAAACTCGAAGGTTGCCACGCCGGTGGGCTTGAGCAGGGTTGCGAAACCACCGAGGAAATCATTGATGTCCGGCACGTGGGCCAACACGTTGTTGGCGGCCATCAGGTCTGCCGACCAGCCCTCGCTGACCAATTGCGAAGCGGTGTGACGACCGAAGAATAACTCGCGGATTTCCAGGCCTTTTTCCCGCGCCGCTTGCGCAGTGCTGCGGGTCGGCTCAACGCCCAGACAAGGAATGCCGCGCCCGGCGACGTACTGCAACAGGTAACCGTCATTGGCAGCAATTTCCACCACACGGCTGTCTGCGGTCAGGTCGAAGCGCTCAACCATCTCGGCGACGTAGCGATCGGCATGGGCCAGCCAGGTGCTGGAGAACGAACTGAAATAAGCGTACTCCGCGTCGAACAGGCTGTCGGCACTGGTGTAATCCTCGGTTTGCACCAACCAGCACTGCTGACACACCGCGACTTTCAGTGGCACCCACTGCTCGGCCTGTTCCAGCTGGTCGGCACGGACGTAGGCATTCGACGGCGGCGACGTGCCCAGGTCAATCAGCGGCAGGGTTAGCGGCGTCGCGCAACCACGACAGTTCATAGACGCACTCCAGCGAAATATTGATCGAGCAAGGGATGGCTGGCGTCCCTGGCCGACAGATTATTGACAGGCAACGGCCAGGCAATCGCCAGCCGTGGATCGTTCACCGACAAGCCGCCTTCGTGCTCAGGCGCGTAGTCGGCGCTGTGCAGGTAAAGCAATTCGGCGTCGTCGGTCAGGGTCTGGAAGCCGTGGGCGAACCCGGCCGGAATCAGCAGGCTGCGACCGTCGCCGGCCCGAAGGTGTTCGGCGTGCCAGTGCAGGAACGTCTCGGAGTCGGGGCGCAGGTCCACCGCCACATCCCAGACTTCACCGCGCAGGCAGGTGATCAATTTGGCTTCCGGCACGTTGGCGTTCTGATAATGCAGACCCCGTACGCTGCCTCGCTCGCGGGTGCAGGAGTGATTGATCTGGCGGATATGAAACGGCTGGCCGAAGGCACTCAGGCTGCCTTCGCAGAACAGTCGGGCGAAGTGCCCGCGATCGTCTTCGAAGCGCTTGTGCTGCACGCTGAACAAGCCGTTCAGCGGCAGCGCTTTCAACAGGAATTCGCTCACAGCGCGCCTCGGTACAGGTTCAACTGGCCCAACGTGACTGCACGCATGTCGTCGCCGTTTTGCCAGGCCAGGTGCCAATCGAGGGTCTGGGTCAGGCACTGCTGCAACGACCAGCGCGGTTGCCAGGCCAACAGTTGACGGGCGCGACTGCTGTCCAGGCGCAACAGCCCTGCTTCGTGCAACTCACTCGGTTCGATACGCAATCCACGCGATTGTGGCCAGCGACCGGCGAGCAGTTCGACCACTTCGCCGACGCTGCACATGTCCGCTTCGCTCGGGCCGAAGTTCCACGCGCCGGCAAACTCGGCCCCCTGTTCATAGAGACCGGCGGCAAGTTGCAGATAACCTGCCAAAGGTTCAAGCGCGTGCTGCCATGGGCGTACGGCCTGCGGGTAGCGCAAGGTCACCGGCTCGTCCGCCGACCAGGCCTTGAGCACGTCAGGGATCAGGCGCTCAGGCGCGAAGTCGCCACCGCCCAGCACGTTGCCCGCGCGCGCCGTGGCCAGGGCCAGGCCATGCTCGGCATAACGCTCGGCGGGGAAGAACGAAGCGGCGTAGGACTGCGCCAACAGTTCGCAGCAAGCCTTGCTGCTGCTGTAAGGATCGTGGCCGCCGAGGGCTTCGTTTTCGCGGTACGGCCATAGCCATTCCTGGTTGGCGTAAACCTTGTCGGTGGTGACCAGCACGCAGGCGCGAACGCCGCCGACCTGGCGGATGGCTTCGAGCAGATTAAGGGTGCCCATGACGTTGCTGGAGTATGTCCCCAGCGGATCGCGATAGCCTTCGCGCACCAACGGTTGAGCGGCCAGGTGCAGGACGATTTCCGGTCGGGTTTCGGCAATCAATTCCAGCAACGCGCCCAGGTCGCGCAGGTCGCCGCGCTGATCATTGATACCCTCGTGAACACGCGCCAGTTCGAACAGGCTCGGCTCGGTCGAAGGATCAAGGGAAAATCCGCTGACCTCGGCACCCAGGCTTTGCAGCCACAGGGTCAGCCAACTGCCTTTGAAACCGGTGTGACCGGTGACCAGAACCCGCTTGCCGCGCCAGAACTCGGGGCTCAATCCCATTGCTTCCATGGGGCCTCCCCGCTCTGCCACAACGCTTCGAGGTGATTCTTGTCTCGCAAGGTGTCCATCGGCTGCCAGAAACCGTCGTGCTGGTACGCCATGAGTTCACCGCGCTCGGCCAGGCCGTCCAGTGGACCGGACTCCCACGAAGTCTCGTCGCCTTCGATCAACGGCAACACCTTGGGCGACAGGACAAAGAAGCCGCCATTGATCCAGCCGCCATCGCCACGGGGCTTTTCGGTGAAACCAAGGACGCTGTCACCGTCGCGATTCAGCGCACCGTACCGGCCGGGTGGCTGCACCGCCGTGACGGTGGCGAGCTTGCCGTGGGTCAGGTGGAAATCCACCAGTGCACCGATATTCAGATCGGACACGCCGTCGCCATAGGTGAAACAGAACGCGTCTTCGTTTTCCAGGTAACGGCTGGCACGACGCAAACGGCCGCCGGTCATGGTGTCTTCACCGGTATCGATGAGCGTGACACGCCATGGCTCGCTGTAGTTCTGGTGAACGTCCATGCGGTTGTTGCACATGTCAAAGGTGACGTCGGAGGTATGCAGGAAGTAGTTGGCGAAGAAGTCCTTGATCGCGTAGCCCTTGTAGCCCAGGCAAATCACGAAATCATGAATTCCGTGAGCGGAGTACTGCTTCATGATGTGCCAGAGAATTGGCTTGCCGCCGATTTCAATCATCGGCTTGGGTTTGAGGTGCGACTCCTCACTGATGCGCGTGCCCAGGCCACCCGCCAAAATAACTGCCTTCATCGTCTCCCCTCTTGTTCGTCACAGGGCTCAGCCAAGCTGTATCAAGCTTTTGCAGGCCTTCTGGATAAAACCTTCAATGCCGTTCAGGGCGCTTCTGGATTCACCGGAAGTGCTCGTTTTATGGCGATATCGGGGGGGCTTGCAGGAAACGCGCCAGCTCTTTTGGTGTGGCGGGTGGGCGCTTATGCGGAAAAAACCAGGTGTTAGGGGCCTGATGGTTTTTACTTGGTTGGGGTGGGGTACATATCCGTTTCTGCGGTAACGGCCACTTATGGTTCCGCTCTTACAGCGGGTCACTTGGAAGAGCCCCAAGTAACCAAGGGCTTTTGCCCCTTTCGTTCGGTGGCTCGCCTAGGCTCGCCATGCCCTCGCTCCGGTCCTGCTCCGTGGGCCCGCCGCCATCGGCCATCCGGGGCGGCTAACCCGGCATCCATGCCGGGTTGCCCACTGCGCAGAACCGGAACGAAGCCTCACGAGGGGGCGACCACCGCCACAGCATCGCGAGGCGGCCTTCGGGCCGACCTGGCTCTTCATGTGTTCGCATTTCCCTGTAGGAGCTGGCTTGCCAGCGATGGACGTTAACGATGATGCGTGCTGCCTGGATGAACGCATCGCCTGGACGTTTTTCGCGAGCAAGCTCGCTCCTACAGGGGATTGTTGGCGGGCATGACATGGGTGTTCACCCCAATGATTCTGACGGACTTCAGGTCGGCTATCAGGCCGCCTCGCTTTGGTTTTTGATCTTGATCTGCCCCGTCGGAAGGCCGAGCGGAGGTTCTGCGCAGTGGGCAACCCGGCAGGGATGCCGGGTTAGCCGCCCCCGGCCATGGATGGCCGATGGCGGCGGGCCCTCGGAGCAGGACCGGAGCGAGGGCATGGCGAGCCTAAGCGAGCCACCGTACGTCAGGGGCGCTGGGCGCTTGGTTACTTGGCGCTATTCCAAGTAACCCGCCGTAAGGGCGGAACCAATAGCCGCCGTGACCGCTGTAACGGATATGCCCCCGATCGCAATACCCCCCCAAAAAATCAGTTCGGCAACCACCCCTCAGCCCAGTAATTCACGTTATTACCCCGCAACATGTAATCCCGCAGCACTTCCTCACGCAGCGCATCACCCATGCGATAACTCGCGTCCGGATCCGCCAGGTGCATACGAATGGCCTCAAGCCATTCCTCAGTGCTGTTGCTCACCACCTTGGTACACGGCAGGTAACCGCGATAGGCCTCGGTGTCCGTGCAGATCACCGGGTATCCGCAGGCACCGTACTCCAGCAGGCGCAAGTTGCTCTTGCAGTCGTTGAAGATATGGAACTCCAACGGCGCCAATGCCAGATCAAGGTTCAGGCTGGCCAGTTTGGCAGGGTAGCCCTGGAGAACCATGGCTGGATGGAATTCATGTACGTAAGGCCTGAGTGCCGGCGGACACATGCCGAAAAACACCCATTCAACTTCATCCGCCAACAGGCGAACAACGTCGGCAATGATCGCCAGATCCCCATCATGACTGGTCCCCCCACCCCAACCGACCCTCGGTTTGCGGGACGTACGTCGCTGGCTGCTCAGGCCGGTCCACAGGTGCGGAGCGAGCATGTTCGGCACCACGCGAATATCGTCATGCATGCCTTTGAGTGCATCGGCCAGTGGCTGGGTCGACACCACCACCCGGTCGCACAACCCGATCGCACGCCGCACGATTTGTTCAACGCCGACGGTGGCCTTGCGTATGTGAGCATTTTTCTTTGGCACATCGATGACGTAGTCATCAAGCTCGAAGACCCGGAAGGCCCGGGAACTGTTCCGGACCCGCTCCACTTCGTCCACCGCGCCCTGACTGTAGCGACCCTGCAGGATGATAACGTCCGGCGACTGGCGTTCCAGCTCGATGTCCGATGGCGTATGGAAGGAAAGGTTGCCAAGCACTTGCCCCGCAGCCTCCAACTCGAGAAACGGCTGGGAGACGCGGTAATGACCCACGGCACTCTCGTTGATCGGTATCGCCAGAACCCGCGGCAGCATGTGCCGGGCAAACGGATTCCAGTCGTTCTTGAAGCCCGGTTCAAGACTGAAATTATTGGTATTGAGGCTCAGGTTGACGTTGTACGCCGGGTCTCTGGCGATGATCGGCAGCCAGCGCTGATAGAATTGCATGTGCTCAGCCACCAGCGATGACGCCACCGGCCCACTCTCCGTCTCGGCAGCCACGCGGACCGACTCGGCATACGGCGTCCAGACCACCAGATACCCCGTCTGCCTGACACGCAGGCAGAAATCCGCACCGTTGAGCATGTGGGAAAAGGCCTGTTCGTCAAACCCCTGGAGATCATCGAACACCTGCTTGCGGATCAGCAGGCATTCGGTGCTCACCGCGCTCAGGTTCTGCACCGCTTGCTGGCGCTGCATATAACCCGGGGTGGTCACCGCTTCCCCGCGCCAAGGCACGCCGACAGGGCCGCGCATCCCCAGCACCAGCGCCGAACCTTCGATACGCCCCTGCGGGTTGACCATTCGGCCGCCAACAACCCCCACTTCCGGACGCAAGCCGTGATTCAGCAGTTCGCCAAGCCAGTCGCGGTTGACGATCAGGCTGTCCGGGCTGAGCAGCAACACGTATTCGCCGCGAGCCTGAGCAACCGCGAAGTTCTGCGCCGCTGCCGGGTTATCGGGGTAATCGCAGTGCAGCACGCGCAATTTTTCGCCGCCCATTTGCGACATCGCGGCCAGCCAGTCCCGCGCCTCGATCGAGGTGCTGGCATTGTCGACGATCAACAATTCGTAGTGAGCATACGCCGTATGCTCCAGCACACTCTCGATGCAGCGCTGAAGCGGGGCAAGTCGACCCCGGGTCACCACGACAATCGACACCAGCGGTTGAAAGCCATGGTGGTAGTCAATTCGATTGATCAGCGGCACGCTGCCCTGCCGGACTTCGTGTGCAGCACCGATACGGTCAAGGTGCGCGGTCAGTACACGGGGGTTTTGCTCGATCACTTGCGGCAACGCGAGCCATTGCGACAGGCCGAACGAGGATTCGACCAGCACTTGAGCGACATGCTCCACGACATGCGCGCCATGGCTTTCGACGAGGCGCCAGAGCAGATCATGTGGACTGAGCTCGGTGAAATCCGGGTTGAATCCACCGGCGTCCACAAAGCGTTGGCGCTGAATGGCCAGTGTCCGCCCGATGTAGGGATAACTGCGCAACAGGTCCAGATTGAAATCGGATTTGAAGATCGGCTCCACCGACAACTCGTTGCGCAGACCACCTTCATCACTGTAAATGCACAACGCACCGGCACTCTCGACCATGCGCTCGGCCAAAAGCAGCAAGGCCAGTTCATTCAGGCGATCACCTGCCCGCAGGAGATAGAACCAGTCCGCACCGTCCATTTGCATCAAAAGGACATTGAGCTGCTCAAATCCGTCGCCTTGCAGGGTCACACGAATCACGTTACCGGCAAGGGCACTGGCACGATTTTCACCGCCGAGCACCAACACCGTTTCGGCGGCATAGACCTGCCGCTCGATGCTCTCCAGTGTGACGCCCAGCGCTGCATCGTCGCCGTCGGCATCAATCACCACCGGAACAATCCGCGGCTGCCATGCCCACGAGGCAAGGCGCGCAGGCAACAGGCGTTGCTGGGCCGGGTTCAGGGTGCGACAGGCCAACCATTGCTGGTACACATCAGAGAAACTGTCACAGTTTTCACCCACCCGCGAACGTATCAAGGTCGCGGAAAAGCCCAGTGAACGACTCAGGGGCATTTCCTCCCAGGCGTACGGCTCACCGAGGGCGGCGCTGGCCAGATCGATGTAGCGAACATGCCCCGGCGCAGGTGCCGGCTCGCCGCTGCGCACCGCCAGCATCTGGGTCAGCCAGCCAAGCTCGACCGCCACGGCCTGCTCGACCTCCAGTTGATTGCTCATGCGCGCCGGGTGCAAGCGCTCGAAGCTGAGTATCTGCCCCATGACCGCCAGATTGCCGCGACGCAACAGACACACAAACAAGGCGAAATCGAGACGGGCGACAAACCCTTCACCGATCTGGGTCAAGGCAGGCAAATACTCCAGCACCTGATGGGTGCGCATCAGGGCGCCACTCAGATTGCTGAGAAAGTTGACCGCCGTGCTTTCCAGCACATCCAGCAAGTCTTCGCCCTTGAACAGCGTATTCCCCGAGGAAAAGCTGGTGTTCTCCAGTCGCTCGGGCAGCAGCAGGTAATCGCCGTCGCAAAACTGACGCTGGGCAATCACCAGGTTCACATCGTCATATTCGATGAAACCCTGCACCTGACGGGCAATACACTCAGGCAGCAATTGATCGTCATCGCAGAGAAACTTGAGGTACTCCCCGGTTGCCTGCTCGGCGCAGGCAATCAGATTACCCTTGAACCCCAAGTGGCGATCATTGCGCACATAACGCAGGGTCAAGCCTTGCGGCACCGTGCAGGCCTGGACCAGATCGTGGATTTCGTCGCTGCTGCTGTCGTCACAGACAATCACTTCAAGCGATGCATAAGTCTGATTCAGAGCACTTTGCAACGCCGCCTGAAAGTACTGGGCGTTGTAGGCGGGAATGGCGATGCTGACAAGAGGAGCTGGTTTCACGGCGGGGGAACTCTCGAGCGGCGGGCGCTCACTCTGGAACGAGTGGAGCAGCCCTGAACCGCTGAAAAAAGACGGTTTGCACTCGGTGCCTCAACCCTCGCGCCAATAGCGCGAAGGTCTCGACTCAGACTTTGTTGAACAGCCCCAACTGAGCGATTTTGCTGAACGCCAATTGCGAGGCCTGCAGCATGGTTTGCTGCAAAGTCAGGCGGGTCATCACCGTGGCCGGGTCCGAATCACGGATCGACCCCTGGGTCTGCGTGTTGGCCAGCACCAGGCTCTGGTTGATTTCGGTCTGGGTCGTCAACGACGCACCGCGGCCACCCACGGAACTGATGCCGGAGGTCAACTGATCGATGCCACTGGCCAGGTTGCCGACGCCCGAACCAACGGCTTCGTTGAGTTTCTGAATGGCCAGCGGATTGTTGTTGGTCGGCGTCGACAGCGCGGTTTTCAGCTGGCTGACGGTGTCCAGAACGTTCTGCGTCTGGTGCGTGTTGACGACGACAGAGAACTGGTCACCGGCAGACATCGTCGGCGCCCCGCTGAGCGTAAAGGCGACACCCGATGCGGTGGCGACGTTGCCCGCCAGAACGCCGTTGGAAACCGGTTTGCTGTTCGCCGTCAGAGGCGCGGCATACAACTCGAAAGCGGTAGGGCTGGTGAACTTGAGAATCGCCCCGCCTTCCGGAAAGCTGGCATGGTAGGCGGCGCTGCTGGTGATTGCCGTGTTGGTAACCACATCCGTCGACACGTTGCCTGGCGCACGAGACGCGTTGAAGCTGTCCGGCTTGGCCGCCAGGGTGAAGCTGTAGGCATTGGGGGACGGGGGCGCCGGAAACACAGTCGCCGGAACATCACCCGATTTCATGTTGATGTTCAACTTCAGATCAACGCCACGGAAATTGATCGTCTGTGTGCCGGCACCGCCGGTGGAGCTGAACACGCCATTGCCAGAAGCCTCGGACGTGACGTCGTTACCCAGCGAATCCCGGATTTCCAGTTGCGTAGGGCTGAGGAAATTCACAGTGTAGGGCTCGCCACCACGGAATTTGGCGTTGTAGGTCACGTCCGAATTCACCTGACCATTGGAAAGCACCACACGACCGCCATCGACGGCCGGCGTAGGCGAAGTCATACCGGTCTGCGTGCGACTGGTGTTGATCGCCTGCTGGAAAACTGCCCAACCGGTGCTGTTGGTGGCCATCGACTGGGTATCGCCAATCGGCAGGTCCAGCGTGACCTGATCACCGTTGTAGCTGTAGGTGCCGTCGGTATTGCGCGTGAACGGAACGGTGTCGCCCTTGGAGCCGGCGAAAATGTACTTGCCGTTTTCGTCCTTGGTGTTCATCAGGCTCAACAGCTGCTCTTCAATCTGACCCAGCTCCGACGCGTTCGCCTGGCGGTCGGCATCGGTATAGCCGGCGTTGCCGGCACCCAGGGCCAGTTCCTTGGCGCGTTGCAGCACGTTGCCGATGCTGGTCATCACCGCTTCAGTCTGGCCAAGCGTGGCTTTGATCGTCGTCATGTTGTTCGAGAACTGATCGAGCATCGAGGCCTGCTGACCCAATTGCAGCAGACGCGAGGCGCCGACCGGATCATCAGCGGCCGTGTTGACGCGAACCAGGCTGCTCGCCTCTTCGCTGCTCTTGACCACGTTGGCGAAGTTCTTTTGGTAGTTCGCAGCCGAGGACTCGTAAAACTGGGCGGTAGAAATGCGCATGGGCTACGACTCCTTAAAGACTGTTGATCAGTGTGCTGAAGGTTTCCTGCGCAGCCTTGATGATCTGCGAAGACGCGGTGTAGTACTGCTGATACTTGACCAGGTTGCCGGTTTCCTCATCGAGGTCGACACCCGAGAGCGAGTCGCGCGCGCCCTTGGCATTCGCCAGGATGGCGTCGGTCGCCGCGCTGTCGAGCTTGCCCTGTGCCGCCTTGGAACCCACGCCCTCGACCAGTTTGCCGTAAGCGTCGTTCAGGGAAATACCTTTGCTGGCCGAACCGGTGTCCACGGTCTGCGCGGTCTGCAAGCCGGCCAGTGCGGTGCCGTTACGGTTGTCCAGGCTGCCCGGCTGGGTGAGCGAGACGTTGATCGCCGCGCCGTTGCTCGGGGCACCGGCGATGGTCATGTTGAAGGCCGCGGTGTACTGAGTGGCAGGCGCAGGCGGGATCGGCGCACCCGTGGCATCCGTGAGCGGAATGCTCAGGTTCAGGGTGTTGGTCTCACCTGGCTTGATGGTGCCGCTGCTGATCACCCCACCCTTGGCATCCAGAAACTGGTAGGCCTGGCTGGTGCCGCTGGCGGACACCGCACCAAACACAACCTTGGTCGGCGTGGAGTTTTTCAGGCCGTTCTGCATCGCGGTGGTGGTCGCCGTGTCGTAGATGTCGAACTTGGTGGTCAGGGTCGGTTGACCGCTGGCCGGGATCGACAGGGTGCCGCTACCACTGCCGCTCGCCGCAATAGCTGCACCCAACGGTGCCGCAATGGCCAGACGCTTGGAGTCGGTCATCTCGGTCTTGATGTTCGCCGCCGCATCGCGGGTCGGGGTGATCTTGAAGGTGTCGCCCGCCGTGGCAGCCGCCGCGTTGAACTTCAGCTCGAAGCCATCGATGACCGGTGCCGTTGCCGGCGGTGCCGTGCTGAAGGTCCCCATGGGCGTGTTGTCCGGCAGGCGCTGAACGGTGTAGTCGGTAGCCGTGGTGAACGTGACCTTGTAATCGTTGATGGTCAGCTTGCCAGAGTCCTTGATGCTCACATCGAAGTTGCCGGCGCCCACGTTGCTGGTGGCGGCGACGCTGCGTTCAGAGATCAGCTTGGCCGAATTGATGTTGGTGAACAGGTTCGAACCGAAGGCACCGTTCTTGTCGATGCCTTGGGCCTGAAGGCTGTTCATCTGATCGGCGACAACCAGCGCCACACGCCCCAGTTCGTTCATGGCCGGGTCCAGCACGGTGCTGCGATAACGCAGCAGACCGCCGATTTCACCGCCGGTCATGATCGACGTGATGTCGATGGTGCTCGAGCCGCGATTGAGCTGCAGCGCCAGACGGCCCGGATCTTCTTTGCTTGGCACCGTCTCAAGTTTGTTGGACGTGTTGCCTATGACCAGCGGCTGACCGCTGCCCAGGTAAATGTCGAGGCTGCCTTCACGCTCCACCACTTGCGCACCGGTGAAGGTCGACAGTTGGCGCACGGTTTCGTTACGCGCGTCGAGCAGGTCGTTCGGCATGCCGCCGGAGCTGGAAACCTCGGAGATCTTCTGGTTCAACTGCGCCACAGTAGCGGCCAGCTTGTTGACCTGATCTGCCATGTTCGTCAGGTTGCCGTTGATGTTGGCATTCTGTTGGTTCAGCTGCGTGGAGACCGAGTTGAAACGGTTGCTCAAGGCCTGGGCATCGCTGAGCAGCAATTGGCGGGAGGCATCATCACCCGGCTTGGCGTTGACGTTCTGCACCGAGGCAAAAAACTTGGTCAGGGCGCCGTTCAGGCCGGTGCTGGTGTCAGAGAGCAATTTGTCCAGCGGCGTGACCTGATTCAGGTAGGCGGCCGAATCGCTGTTGAGCGAAGTGGTGGTCTGCAACTGCGCATCGAGATAGCTGTTGTACACGCGACGCACATCGGCCAGCGTCGTGCCGGTGCCGATGTACACGTTGCCGAAATGCTGCGAGGCCTTGGTGCCCTGCACTGTTTGCTGGCGGGAGTACCCGGCGGTGTCGACGTTGGCAATGTTGTTGCCGGTGGTCATCAACGAGGATTGGCCAGCGGCCAGACCCGACATCCCGATATTGAGCAAACTCATGATTCAGACCTTAATCCTTGTGCCTATAAAGGCGTGGTGGAAACGCCCGCCGCAGCGTAGTTCTGGTAACTCGTCATCTGCTTGGCTATCTGCGAAATCTTGCTCGCGTAGTCCGGGTCGGTTGCGTAACCGGCCTTTTGCAACTCGCGTACAAACTGTTCTGGGTTATCGGCCGACTTCACGACATCTTGATAGCGATTGTTGGTTTGCAACAAAGTCACAAGGTCATGGAAACTGTCCTTGTAAGAGTCGTAGGAACGGAACTCGGCCGTCTCCTTGACCATCGCGCCATTCCTGAATTCGCTGGTGATCGCCCGCGCCGAATTGCCCTGCCAGCTGCTGCTGGCCTTGATACCGAACAGGTTGTGGCTGCTGCTGCCATCCTGTGCGCGCATGACCGATTTGCCCCAACCGGTTTCCAGCGCCGCCTGGGCCACGAGGTAACGCGGATCGACCCCGATACGCTCGGCGGCTTCCTTGGCCATCGGCAGCATGGTATTGACGAATTCATCGGCGGAGCTGAAGGCTTTCTTCGCTGGCGCCAGGGGAATTTGCGCCATGGCACGACCATGAATCTGCAGCCCTCCGTTCGATGCTGCCTGGGCATTCGCCAGCCAATCACCGTTGTACAACGGCCCTGAACCGGTAAGCGTGGTGCGCTCCGGCAATGGCGTCTTGTTGACTGTCGTGGCCGCAGTCGTGGCCGAAGGCACCAGACCTGCCAGCAAGCGGTCAGCCAGTTTCGGTGGCAACGCCAGACGTCGCTGATTGATCAGCGCCATGTCATTGCGGTGCGTACCGTCGCCTTCTGCCTGCGGTGCACGGACCGAGCGCGATGCCCACAACGGACGCTCGCCATTGAGGCGCGACAACGGTCCGTTGACGGCGACCGTGCCGGCGGCAATTGGCGTTTCCACGGCGGCTTTCGCGGCCGCTTGCTTGGCCGCCGATGCGGCAGCTGCTTCGCCCGGCGCCAGCGGTTTGTTCTTCGACATCTGACGCATCAGCACGTCCGCCAGGCCAATACCACCACCTTGGCGGGACATGGAAACGGCCAGTTGCTGGTCGTACATTTCCTGGTACTGCTTGGCCGCCGGGGTGTTGAGTGGATTGTCCTCACCCAGGGTGTCGGTAGCCTTGCGCATGGACTTGAGCATTTCACCGAGGAAAAGCGACTCGAACTCCTGCGCCACTTTGCGCATGTTCCCGTCGCTGTTCTTGTCACCGACCTTGAGCTGGTTCAGCCGATTCAGGTCCGAATAGGAGCCCGAATCGTTGCTACTGACACCCAAACCGCCCTTGCGCATATCCATGGTCGCCGTCCTCAGATCACGATCAGATCGGCTTGCAACGCGCCGGCCTGCTTCAGTGCTTCGAGGATGGCCATCAAGTCACCCGGTGCCGCGCCGACCTGGTTCACCGCACGCACGATCTCGTCGAGGGTGGTGCCCGGACCGAACTTGAACATCGGCTTGGCTTCCTGTTGCGCATTGACCCGCGAGCGCGGCACGACGGCTGTCTGACCATTGGACAGAGGGCCGGGCTGGCTGACGATCGGGTCTTCGGTGATGGTCACGGTCAGGCTGCCGTGGGTCACGGCGGCCGGGGAAACCTTGACGTTCTGGCCGATAACGATGGTGCCGGTACGCGAGTTGATGATGACTTTCGCCACCGCCTGGCCTGGATCGACTTCGAGGTTTTCGAGGATCGACAGGTAGTCGACCCGCTGGCTCGGATCCAGTGGCGCGGTGACGCGAATCGAACCGCCGTCGATGGCCTGTGCGACGCCAGGGCCGAGCATGTCGTTGATCTTGTCGACGATGCGCTTGGCGGTGGTGAAGTCGGAACGGTTGAGGTTCAGGGTCAGGCTGTTGCCTTGGTTGAAACCGCTCGGCACCGAACGCTCCACCGATGCACCACCGGGGATGCGACCGGCCGACGGAACGTTGACGGTGATCTTCGAACCGTCGCGACCTTCGGCGTCAAAACCGCCGACCACCAGGTTACCCTGGGCGACCGCGTACACGTTGCCATCGATGCCCTTGAGCGGCGTCAACAGCAAGGTGCCGCCCCGCAGGCTCTTGGAGTTACCGATGGACGCCACGGTGATGTCCACCTGCTGACCCGGCTTGGCGAACGCCGGCAAGTCGGCACTGATCGATACCGCCGCGACGTTCTTCAGCTGCACGTTGCCTGAACCGGCCGGCACCTTGATGCCGAACTGCGAGAGCATGTTGTTGAAGGTCTGCAGGGTGAACGGGGTTTGCGTCGTCTGGTCACCGGTGCCGTTAAGCCCGACCACCAGGCCGTAACCGATCAATTGGTTGGAACGCACGCCGGAAATACTGGCAATGTCCTTCAGCCGCTCGGCTTGAGCGTTGAAGGCTGCCGACAACATCAGGGCCGCAACGATGAGACTTCTGAAATTCAACGTAGCCACCTAGAAAGGGAACAGCGGGCTGAGGAAGAAACGGTCGAACCAGCCTGGCTGACTCGCATCGGCAAACGAACCGGTGCCCGAGTAGGTGATGCGTGCATCGGCAATGCGGGTCGACGACACCGTGTTGTCGGTGGCGATGTCGTCGGCCCGGACCAGGCCGGCGATCCGTACCAGTTCATCACCGGTATTGAGGGTCATCCACTTCTCGCCGCGCACGGCGATGATGCCGTTGGGCAACACGTCGGCGACGGTCACGGTGATCGAACCGGTCAGGCTGTTGCCCTGCCCGGCCTTGCTGTCGCCCTTGGTGGCGCGGTCACCGCTGTAGCCGGCGTCCAGCGTCAGATCACCATCGCTGAGCGGGTTATTCGTGTTGGGTATCGTGCCGAACAGCGAGGACAAACCGATGCTGGCCTTGCTGTTCTTGCCGATTTGCGAGTTGGCGTTCTTGCTGGCCTGGGTCTTCTCGTTCAGGGTGATGGTGATGATGTCACCGACCCGGAACGCCTTGCGGTCGCTGTACAGGTTCTGTTCGAAACCGGCCTGGTAGATCGAGCCGTTATTCGCGGCAGCCGGCAACGGCGTACGCGGCAACACCGGGGCGTAGTAAGGGTCATTGGGCTTGGGCGTCGGACCGACGCACCCCGCCAGCGCGGCGACCCCACTCAGTGCCAGAACAGATACAAAGCGATTCATGACCCTACCTCACGGTGTTGCAGGCGACCTTATGGCCGCCTCATAGACTTGATTACAGATTCTGCGTTACGAACGAGAGCATCTGGTCGGCGGTGGAGATCACCTTGGAGTTCATCTCGTAGGCGCGCTGAGTGGTGATCATGTTGACCATCTCTTCTACCGTGCTGACGTTGGACGTTTCCAGGGTGTTCTGCAGCGTGGTGCCAAAACCGGCCAAGCCTGGCGTACCGACTTGCGGCGCACCGCTGGCGGCGGTTTCCAGGAACAGGTTGTTACCCACCGCTTGCAGGCCGGCCGGGTTGATGAAGTCGGCGGTTTGCAGGTTGCCGATCACCTGGGACGCCGGGTTGCCGGCAATGGTGATGGACACGGTGCCGTCGCGACCGACCGTGAAGGTCTGCGCGTCGTTCGGGATAACAATGGCCGGCTCGAGGGCGAAGCCGCTGGCGTTGACGATCTGGCCGTTGGAATCGAGGTGGAACGTGCCGTCACGGGTGTAGGACGTGGTGCCGTCCGGTTGCAGGATCTGGAAGAAACCGCGACCGTCGATGGCCATGTCCAGCGGCTGCTCGGTGGTTTGCAGGCTACCGGCGTTGAAGTTTTTCTGGGTGCCGACGATTCGCACACCGGTACCAATTTGCAGGCCCGACGGCAGTTCGCTGTCCTGGGTCGACTGGGCGCCCGGCTGGCGTTTGATCTGGTACAGCAAGTCCTGGAACTCGGCACGGTCACGTTTGAAACCCGTGGTCGACACGTTGGCCAGGTTGTTGGAAATGGTGGTCAGGTTGGTGTCCTGGGCGGACAGACCTGTTTTGGCAACCCATAGAGCCGGAAGCATTCGATTCTCCTCGTGCGCCTGTTTTACGGCGCGACGTTCTGATAATTAGCTGATCTGCAAGACCCGAGCCATGGCCTGGTCGTCGTCTTTGGCGGTGTTCATCATCTTGATGTGCAATTCGAACTGCTTGGCCAGGGCCAGTACAGAAGTCATCTCTTCCACGGCATTGACGTTGCTCGACTCAAGGAACCCGGACACCAGTTTGACGTTGGCATCGGCTTGCGCCGGCTGGCCGTCCTTGGTGTGGATCGAACCGTCCAGGCCCTTGGTCATGTTCTTGAAATCCGGGTTGACCAGCTTGATGCGGTCGACTTCCGCCATCACGCGAGGACCTTCGCCCATCGCACGGATGCTGACGGTGCCGTCTTCGCCGACTTCGATCTGCTGCTCGGGCGGCACGGAGATCGGCCCGCCATTGCCCAACACCGGCATACCGTTGCCGGCGCGCAATACGCCCAGGGCGTCAACGTTCAGGCTGCCGGTGCGCACGTAGCTTTCGCCACCGTCCGGGTTCTGCACGGCGATCCAGCCATTGCCCTGCACCGCGACGTCGAGGTCGCGACCGGTTTCCACCAGAGAGCCCGAAGAGAAGTCGGTGGCCGGACGTTCAGACATGGCAAAAGCACGCGCCGGAAAGCTGTCACCGAACACCGGCATCGAACGCGCCTGCTCCAGGTCTTTCTGGAAACCGTTGGTGGAGATGTTCGCCAGGTTGTTCGCATGAGCCTTCTGCGCCAGTGCATTCTGGCTGGCGCCGGTCATTGCCACATAAAGGTACTTGTCCACACTCTTTCCTCTGCATGCCGGACGTTTGCCGCCCACCGCTGTACTGCTGAGCCATAAGCAATTTGCAGACCAACTTTTTTCTGACGGCGCGGGGCCCGGCAAACAAAGGACTTGAGGGGTTCAGAAGGGAATGGGGGATTGTGTCGAAGACGAAAAACCGGCGGTGTTATGCCGCTTCGCGGCAACAGCCAGCCTTGGAGGTCAACCCATCACCTGTGGCGAGGGAGCTTGCTCCCGCTCGGGCGCGAAGCGACCGCAAAACCATCCTGCGGGATCCGCCTGTAGTAATGCGGACGTTCATTCTGGGGCTGCTCCGCAGCCCGGCGGGAGCAAGCTCCCTCGCCACAAAAGCGGTCTAGCCGGGTTCTTTGCCAACCTCATACTCACGCAACTTATTGGCAATGGTGGTATGCGAAACCCCCAACCGCTTGCCCAATTGCCGACTGCTCGGATGTTCGGAATACAAACGCTCCAGCACGGCTTTTTCAAAGCGCCCGACAATCGCATCCAGCCCGCCTTCAAGGGAGAAGTCGCCAAGCGGCTGACGCACGCCGTAGTCTGGCAGGCGAATGTGTTCAGCCTTGACCGTCCCGCCCTCGCACAACGAAACCGCCTGGAACAGCACGTTTTCCAGCTGTCGGACATTGCCCGGCCAATGATAATGACCGAGCCGTTCCATGGCCGCCGGCGCCAGTTTCGGCAGCGGGCAACCGATTTGCCGACTGGCCTGATCAAGGAAGTGCTCCACCAGCGGCGTCAAGCCATCCAGGCATTCGCGCAGCGGCGGGATGTGCAGCGAAAGCACGTTCAAGCGGTGATACAAATCCTGGCGAAACTCGCCTCGGGCGCACAATTCCGACAGATCAACCTGCGTCGCGCAGATCACTCTCACATCCAGATAAACCTCTTCATCACTGCCTACGCGACGGAAGCAACCGTCCTGCAGGAAGCGCAGCAATTTCACCTGCAAGCGCGGGCTCATTTCCCCGACGCCATCGAGGAACAGCGTCCCCCCCGCCGTCAGCTCCAGCAGCCCGAGCTTGCCCTCGGCCCGCGCCCCCTCGAATGCGCCGGGGCCGTAGCCGAACAGTTCAGTCTCGGCCATCGACTCCGGCAGACCTGCGCAGTTGAGCGCCATCAACGGCGACTGCCCGCGCGGACTGGCCAGGTGACAGGCCCGCGCCAACAACTCCTTGCCGGTGCCGGTTTCGCCTTCTATCAATAGCGGCGCATCCAGCGGCGCCATGCGCCGGGCTTCACGCACCACGGCGGCCATCACTTTCGAACTCTGGAAGATGCTGTCGAACCCGCGCAGCTCCTGCTTGCGCACGTTGTAGATGCGCTCCCCTACCCGATCGGCACGATGCAGCGTCAGCACCGCGCCGGCCATGGCCTCGCTGTCGTCATGCTCCGATTGCAGCGGCGCGATGTCGGCCAGAAACACATCGCCCTTGACCTTGACCCGCAGCCCGTTGATCCGCGACTTGTTGGCGCGCACCAGCTCCGGCAAATCGAAATCCTCGGCGTAACGCGACAAGGGAATCCCCGGCACCTCATCGACACGCACACCGAGCAACTGCGCCGCTGCCCGGTTGGCCGCGACGATCGAACCGCCCATGTCGATCGATAGCACCGGAAATTCCAGGGCGCCGAGCAAGGCATTGAGTTCCATGTGCCGACGCTCGCTGGGCATCAGCCCTACTCGCTTGACGCCAAAGACACCGGCAATCGATTCGAATTTCGGACGCAGTGCCTGGAACTGAATGTTGATCAGGTTCGGGCAATGCAGGTAGATCGCGTTGCCATGCTCCCCACCCACTTCACCACGGGCGACGTTGATCCCGTACTCGACCAGCAAGTTGAGAATGTCGCGCAGAATGCCGATGCGGTTCTGGCAGTGGACTTTGATACGCATATAAAAGACCTGATAAACGATGATTGACCTGTGGGAGCCAGCCTGCTGGCGATGGCGTCGCATCAGGTGATGTTGATGTCGAATGACACACCGCTATCGCCAGCAGGCTGGCTCCCACAGGGTTAGCGCCCGATTTTTCTGATGGGGCACTCAGATTACCGTCAAGATTATGTGACAGCCAAAGCGCTTTTCAAACCCGAGAATCTCAGCAACTACGCGGCGGGTACCGATTCGTAACGAAAACTTTACGTTTTTCGCGGTTCTTTCCTACAGGGAGCGCCGATCACCTACTGCAATGCCGCAATCATTGAGGTATTTCTGGGTCCATAGCAGGACATAACAAGAACGAAATCCCCTAGCAGGAGAGCAGCATGAAGCAGACGCAATACGTGGCTCGCGAGCCCGATGCGCAAGGTTTTATCGACTACCCCGCCGAAGAACATGCGGTGTGGAACACGCTGATCACTCGCCAACTGAAAGTGATCGAAGGGCGTGCGTGCCAGGAATACCTGGACGGTATCGAAAAACTCGGTCTGCCCCACGACCGCATTCCGCAACTCGGTGAAATCAACAAGGTCCTCGGTGAAACCACCGGCTGGCAAGTGGCCCGGGTTCCCGCACTGATTCCCTTCCAGACCTTTTTCGAATTGCTGGCGAACAAACAGTTTCCGGTGGCGACGTTTATTCGTACCCGCGAAGAGCTGGATTACCTGCAAGAGCCGGACATTTTCCACGAGATCTTTGGCCACTGTCCGCTGCTGACCAACCCCTGGTTCGCCGAATTCACCCACACCTACGGCAAACTAGGCCTACAGGCTTCCAAGGAAGAACGCGTTTACCTGGCGCGCTTGTACTGGATGACCATCGAGTTCGGCCTGGTGGACACACCCGAAGGCCAGCGCATTTACGGCGGCGGCATTCTCTCCTCGCCGAAAGAAACCGTTTACTGCCTGTCGGACGAACCTGAGCATCAGACGTTCGATCCGCTGGAGTGCATGCGTACGCCGTATCGCATCGACATTCTGCAACCGCTGTACTTTGTCCTGCCGAACCTCAAGCGTTTGTTCGATCTTGCCCACGAAGACATCATGGGCATGGTCAAGCAAGGCATGCAGCTGGGCTTGCACGCACCGAAATTTCCGCCCAAACCAAAAGCCGCGTGATCCGTAGCTTTTAGAATCAAGTGAGCCTGTCAGGAACCGACGCTTTGGTTTAGCGTGGTGACACTGACGGCCGATTTCCAATAATTCGATTTCAGGAACACATCATGTCCACATTGAACCAAGCTCATTGCGAAGCCTGCCGCGCCGATGCCCCTCAGGTCAGCGACGAAGAACTGCCGGTCCTGATCAAGCAGATCCCTGACTGGAACATCGAAGTTCGCGACAGCATCATGCAACTGGAAAAAGTTTTCCTGTTCAAGAATTTCAAACACGCACTGGCGTTCACCAACGCGGTCGGGGAAATCTCCGAGGCCGAAGGTCACCACCCAGGCCTGCTGACCGAATGGGGCAAAGTCACCGTGACCTGGTGGAGCCACTCCATCAAGGGCCTGCACCGCAACGATTTCATCATGGCCGCGCGCACTGACGAAGTGGCCAAGGACGCCGAGGGCCGCAAATAATGCATTTCGACGCCATAGGTCGAGTACCCGGCGACCCGATTCTCGGCCTCATGGAGGCCTATGCGCAGGACCCGAACCCGCGCAAATTCGACCTTGGCGTGGGCGTCTACAAGGATGCCTTCGGCCTGACGCCGATTCCCCAGGCCGTGAAGCTCGCCGAGCAGCGCCTGGTGGATCGCCAGACCACCAAGACCTACATTGGCGGCCACGGCGAGCCGGCGTTCGGCAAGGTCATCAATGAGTTGGTGCTTGGCGCCAATTCTGCGCTGATCGCCGAACAACGGGCCGGCGTCACCCAGACGCCAGGCGGCACCGGTGCGTTGCGCTTGAGCGCGGACTTCATCGCCCAATGCCTGCCGGGGCGCGGCGTATGGCTGAGCAACCCGACCTGGCCGATTCACGAAACCATTTTCGCCACGGCCGGGGTCAAGGTTAATCACTACCCTTATGTCGGCAGCGATAACCGCCTCGATGCTGAAGCGATGCTGGCGGCGCTCAATGACGCGCCGAAGGGCGATGTGGTTTTGCTACACGCCTGCTGCCACAACCCGACCGGGTTCGACCTGTCCCATGACGACTGGCGTCGCGTGCTGGACGTAGTGCGCGATCGTGACCTGGTGCCGCTGATCGACTTCGCCTATCAGGGCTTCGGCGATGGATTGGAACAGGATGCGTGGTCGACCCGATTGTTCGCAGCTGAACTGCCGGAAGTGCTGATCACCAGTTCCTGTTCAAAGAACTTCGGCCTCTACCGGGACCGCACGGGAGCGCTGATTGTCTGCGCGAAAACCGCTGAGAAACTGGTGGATATTCGCAGTCAACTGGCCAACATCGCCCGCAACCTGTGGTCGACTCCGCCAGATCATGGCGCTGCCGTGGTGGCGACGATTCTTGGCGATCCGGAGCTGAAAAGCCTTTGGGCCGACGAAGTGGAAGCCATGCGCTTGCGTATCGCGCAACTGCGCAGCGGTCTGGTGGAAGCGCTGGAACCGCATGGCTTGCGCGAGCGTTTTGCGCATATTGGTGTGCAACGCGGGATGTTTTCCTACACCGGCTTAACGCCGGATCAGGTTAAACAACTGCGTGATCATCACAGCGTTTACATGGTCGGTACTGGCCGGGCGAACGTGGCGGGTATTGATGCGACGCGCCTGGATCTGCTGGCCGAGGCGATCGCCGAAGTCTGCAAGTAATTTGAAGCAATGGCCGGCTCCCTTGTGGCGAGGGAGCTTGCTCCCGCTGGGCTGCGAAGCGGCCCCATGCAGGCAATGAGTTCTTTCTGGTAAACGCGTTTGCATTCTTTGCGACCGCTGCGCGCTCGAGCGGGAGCAAGCTCCCTCGCCACAGTGGTTTCGCAAATCTCATCCACACCTGTCTAGACAATCCCATCCGTCGCAACAAATGGATATAAAAGTCTATTTGTCATTTCTGCTGCTGTATCCTTCCCAGGCTTTTTAAAAGCGCGGATCTACCAGATCTATCAACAGACTTTGCGAGGAGCGCGAAACATGCACGAGATCCCTAATCTCCCCTTCCCAAGCCTGCACGAAACTGAGCAGACAACCCCGCAGCAAGCCGGTGCCCAACAGCCCGAGCCGAAAGAAGCCACTGAACGCCGCCAGGCCGACAGCGAAGACTGAAACACCTGCAATGCCAGACCGTGTGGAAAGCGCTAACATGCGCTTTCCACACCGCCTGAACCCTTGAGTTGCACACCATGACCGATGATTTTAGCGAGACCCAGGCCAGTGTCCTGATCGGCACCGCCGAGAAGATGATCGAGATCTGGAATCGCCTGTCCCCCGAGAAACAAGCCGCGCTGCTCGCCCGATTTGGCACCGAAGAAAATGCCTTGGCCGCCCTGGTCACCACGCAACTGGTCGCTCCCGCCAAACCCTGAAACACCCCCGCCCGGCAAATAGTTTTACTTTTCCCCGCCCCGCGGCCTCTCGCGCCGCTATCATAAGCAGCCTATCTATCCTGCTTTCCCGTGGACCTTTACCCATGTCTGAAAACCAGCGCCCCCTGGCGGTCACGCTGCAAGTCGTTTCCATCGTTCTCTTTACCTTTATCGGCTACCTCAACATTGGCATTCCCCTGGCCGTGTTGCCGGGCTACGTCCACAGCGAACTCGGCTTCGGCGCGGTGATCGCGGGACTGGTGATCAGCGTGCAATACCTGGCCACTCTGCTCAGCCGTCCTTACGCCGGGAAAATCATCGATAACAAGGGCAGCAAACTGGCGGTGATGTATGGCCTTGCCGGTTGCGGTTTGAGCGGTGTGTTCATGCTGGTTTCGGCCTGGACCCAAAGCCTGCCGATGTTGAGTCTGATCAGCCTGCTGATCGGTCGTCTCGTGCTTGGCAGTGCGGAAAGCCTGGTGGGTTCCGGTTCGATTGGCTGGGGAATCGGCCGGGTTGGCGCGGCCAACACGGCTAAAGTCATCTCCTGGAACGGCATCGCCAGTTATGGTGCGCTGGCCGTCGGCGCACCACTGGGTGTGTTGCTGGTGAGCCGGTTGGGTTTGTGGAGCATGGGCGTCAGCATCGTCTTGCTGGCTGTGCTGGGCCTGGCGCTGGCCTGGCCGAAGACCGCGGCGCCGATTGTGGTCGGTGAACGTCTGCCGTTCATGCATGTGCTGGGTCGGGTGCTGCCGCATGGTTGCGGTCTGGCGTTGGGTTCCATCGGTTTCGGCACCATCGCAACCTTCATCACGCTGTATTACGCCACGCAACACTGGGATAACGCGGTGCTGTGCCTGAGCCTGTTCGGCGCCAGCTTCATCGGCGCGCGACTGCTGTTCGGCAACCTGATCAACCGTCTCGGCGGTTTCCGCGTGGCGATTGCCTGCCTGTCGGTGGAAACCCTGGGGCTGTTGCTGTTGTGGTTGGCGCCAGATGCTCACTGGGCATTGGCAGGTGCGGCACTGAGTGGCTTCGGTTTTTCGCTGGTGTTCCCGGCGTTGGGCGTGGAAGCGGTCAACCTGGTGCCGGCGTCGAGCCGTGGTGCAGCGGTTGGGGCTTACTCGCTGTTCATCGATTTGTCGCTGGGGATTACCGGACCACTGGCCGGTGCGATTGCGGCGGGCTTTGGTTTTGCTTCGATCTTCCTGTTTGCCGCCCTCGCCGCTCTGAGCGGTTTGGCATTGAGTGTTTACTTGTACCGGCAGGCGCCCAAACACCTTAATGAAAAGTATCGTGAAGAAAGAGACGCTCGCTAGAAATCCACCTTGCCACGCCCGGCCTTGATGCTGCCGCGCTTGGTCTTGGATTCGAGCCGACGCTTTTTCGAGCCGAGGGTCGGTTTGGTCGGACGACGTTTCTTTTCGACCTTGGTGGCGCAGAGGATCAACTCGGTCAGCCGCTCCAGCGCATCGGCGCGATTGGCTTCCTGCGTCCGGTATTGCTGGGCCTTGATGATCAACACCCCGTCGCTGGTGATGCGACTGTCCCGCAACGCCAGCAGCCGTTCCTTGTAGAACTCGGGCAAGGACGAGGCCGGAATGTCGAAGCGCAGGTGCACGGCACTGGAGACCTTGTTGACGTTCTGCCCACCGGCGCCCTGGGCGCGAATGGCCGTCAACTCGATCTCGGCATCCGGCAGATGCACGTTGTTGGAAATCACCAGCATGGAAAAGCGTCCGGGTTCAGGTCGTTCAGGATACCGCGAATGAACTGAACGAATGCGCCCCCTGTAGGAGCGAGGCTTGCCCGCGAAGAACGATAACGCGGATTATCAGATGAACCGCGGCGCCTTCTTCGCGGGCAAGCCTCGCTCCTACAGGTTTTGCAGCGCGCACAACAAACCCGGCACATGGCCGGGTTTGTTGTTTCTGCAGGCTGCGCTTACTTCGCGCTCGCCGCCTGCAACACCTGCTGCGCACTGCGCTTGTTCTTGATGCCGTAGCAAACCCACATGAACGCAACCCACACCGGAATCGCATACACCGAGATCTGGATGCCCGGAATCAACAGCATCACGCCGAGGATGAACACCACGAACGCCAGGCAGATGTAGTTCCCGTACGGGTACCACAGCGCCTGGAACAGCGGCGTCTGCTTGGTCTTGTTCATGTGCTGGCGGAACTTGAAGTGCGAATAGCTGATCATCGCCCAGTTGATCACCAGGGTGGCCACCACCAGTGACATCAACAGTTCCAGCGCATTTTGCGGGATCAGGTAGTTCAGCAGCACGGCGATCAACGTCACAGCAGCCGACGCCAGGATCGAACGCACCGGCACACCGCGCTTGTCGATCTTCGCCAGGGCTTTCGGCGCATCGCCCTGCTCGGCCATGCCCAGCAGCATGCGGCTGTTGCAATAGGTGCCGCTGTTGTACACCGACAGCGCCGCGGTCAGGACCACGAAGTTGAGGATGTGCGCCGCGGTGTTGCTGCCGAGCATCGAGAACACTTGCACGAACGGGCTGCCGCTGTAGGAATCACCCGACGCGTTCAAGGTCGCCAGCAAGCTGTCCCATGGCGTCAGCGACAACAGAATGACCAACGCACCGATGTAGAAAATCAGGATCCGGTAGATCACCTGATTGATCGCTTTCGGGATCACGGTCTTCGGCTTGTCCGCCTCAGCCGCAGTGAAACCAAGCATTTCCAGGCCGCCGAAACTGAACATGATGATCGCCATGGCCATCACCAGACCACTGACCCCGTTCGGGAAGAAACCGCCGTGGGACCACAGGTTGGTCACCGACGCTTCCGGGCCGCCGTGCCCGCTGACCAGCAAGTAGCTGCCCAGGGCAATCATGCCGACGATCGCCACGACCTTGATGATCGCGAACCAGAACTCGGCCTCACCGAAGACTTTGACGTTGGCCAGGTTGATCAGGTTGATCAGCACGAAGAATCCGGCTGCCGAGACCCAGGTCGGGATTTCCGGCGCCCAGTAATGGATGTATTTGCCGACCGCAGTCAGCTCCGACATGCCCACCAGAATGTACAGAATCCAGCAGTTCCAGCCCGACAGAAAACCGGCGAAACCACCCCAGTATTTGTGCGCAAAGTGGCTGAAGGAACCGGCTACGGGCTCTTCGACGATCATTTCACCGAGCTGGCGCATGATCATGAAGGCGATGAAGCCGCAGATGGCGTAGCCGAGGATCATCGACGGGCCAGCGGATTTCAGTACGCCTGCCGATCCGAGGAACAGGCCGGTACCAATCGCGCCACCGAGGGCGATCAGTTGAATATGACGATTCTTCAGGCCGCGTTTCAGTTCGCCTGAATGCGAGTTTTGTCCACTCATGAAAAGGGTCTCACGCAAGGTTTGATGATGTTCAGTAGACGTTGCTGCTCGGTTGCAACTTTAAGCAGCGCCGATCAAACCCCAGCGCAGGCACCAGGAGTTCAGCGTATTTACAACGGTCATGCGTCACCTGTTTGTTTTTATCTGTGACGAAATCGAACCCGACACGCTCGTGACGTGGCGGAGTGAACAAGGCGGGTAGCCTTGAGGTTTGCGCAGCTGCGCAGGAGGTCACAGGTAAAACGCGGCGCATTGTACACCGCTCACCCCCTGCTGCCAGACCCGCTGGATCAGCGTGTCGGTTGCCGGGATTGCCTGTGTCCGCCTCGAGGGTCTCGGGCGGCTGCAAAGCGTGAGTCAGACCTTTGCGGGTCATGGGCATGGACGATGGAAAAACCGTCCCACGGGAAGAGATGGAGATAAGTCACGGCGTACATTGCGCCTCCTTCTTGTTATGCACCTGCACGACAGGTATGGCGCGCATCTCACCCTTCCAGCGCCGCTGAAACAAGCGCGCCAGAGACTTGTGCGGAGATCAATCGGCTGGGTGGCGGCAGGTTTTCCTTACAACTCTCCCGCAGAGGCGAATCCAAGGGACTCAACGCGCAATTTCGTCAACATTCCTTTACACGCCGTAACGAAACTTTTCCTGAGCTTGCTCCCTTTGGGTCGCGAAGCGGCCCCAAAACCATCCACCCGGTAGCGTCAGGCACACCACGTCGTGGGGTTTTGCGCCTGCTGCACCCGGGCGCGGATCGGCCGGCGGGAGCAAGCTCCCTCGCCACAGGTCCACCTACCTAATGAAACCCATTTCGCCAGGCAAAAAAAACGCCATCCCGAGGGATGGCGTTTTTCATGTACCGCTTACCGATTACTCAGGCTTGCGACGACCAAAGCCCGGACGCTGGCCGGAACTGGCTGGCGCACCGCGGCGCTTGCCCGATGGCGCGTCCTTGTCGACCAGAACGATGCCCGGGCGCTTCTTCGGCGCTGGCTTGGCCGGGCGCTTGGTGTCGGACGGACGATCGGCCACTGGCGTACCGCGCCCCGACTCACCACGACCCGCAGGGGCACCACGATCACTGCGACCACCGCTTGGCGCACCGCGGCCTTCGCCACGTTCAGTGCGACCGTTGGCCGGACGCGGCGTGCGTGGACCGCGCTCGCCATCAGCGCGTGGCGCTGCTGGTTTGCGCGCTGGACGCTCGCCTTCGATATGCGGTTCACGGGTATCGCGCGGTGTAGCAGCGGACTGGTTACCGATGGCAGGACGCAACGAACGCACGCGCTCGGTCTTGCCCATTGGACGCGACGATTTACGCTGCATCCGGTCAAGCTTGTCTTTGCTCTTGGCGTTCATCTGCGGCATGGCCACCGGGGTCAGGCCGACTTCAGCGCTCAGAATGTCGACTTCGTACTGGCTCATTTCGCGCCAGCGGCCCATCGGCAGGTCGGAGTTGAGGAACACCGGACCGAAACGCACGCGCTTCAGACGGCTGACCACCAGGCCCTGGGATTCCCACAGACGACGAACCTCACGGTTACGACCTTCCATCACCACGCAGTGGTACCAGTGGTTGAAACCTTCGCCACCTGGCGCCTGCTTGATGTCGGTGAACTTGGCCGGGCCGTCTTCGAGGACAACGCCGGCTTTCAGGCGTTCGATCATCTCGTCATCGACTTCGCCACGTACACGTACCGCGTATTCACGGTCCATTTCGTAGGAAGGGTGCATCAGGCGGTTGGCCAGCTCACCGTCGGTGGTGAACATAAGCAGACCGGTGGTGTTGATGTCCAGACGACCGATGTTGATCCAGCGACCTTCTTTCGGGCGCGGCATTTTGTCGAACACGGTCGGACGGCCTTCCGGATCAAGGCGTGTGCAGATTTCACCGTCGGGCTTGTTGTACATGATCACGCGGCGTACCGACTCGGCGGCTTCTTCGCGCTTGATCACCTTGCCATCGATGGTGATGGCGTCATGCATGTCGACACGCTGACCGAGCGTGGCGTCTTTGCCATTGACCTTGATGCGGCCGTGGCTGATCCAGGCTTCTACGTCACGGCGCGAGCCGACGCCGATACGGGCGAGGACTTTCTGCAGTTTTTCGCCTGCTGGGCCGATTTCCTGGTCGTCTTTCTGGTCGTTGATACTCATCTGGGCACCTCCCGGTGTGTTCTGTTCAGGCTGCTCTGAAGTGAGGGTCCTGAAGAGTTGAAAGCTTGTACTCGGGCGAAGGGATCGCCGAAGGGTCGCGAATCATACGCTCATGGGAGCATTCGCGCATCAGAGACTAGCTGATGAATGGCTATTTACCGGGATTTCCGCCGACCGGTGGCGCCGAGTTTGATCAGGCGCAGCGAAGCTTCAGCGAGAACAGTGCGCTTGTCAGCCTTGTCGAGCTTCTTCCAGGCCTTGATCTCGCGCTTGCTGCGGCCGCAGCCGAGGCAGATGTCGTCGGTGAACTTCTTTGGTTGAGCTCATCAAATACTCCAGCCAACGCAACATCCTGTAGGAGCAGAGCTTGCTCGCGAAGAGGGGGTAACAGTCAACATCATGGGTGCCTGGACCACCGCTTTCGCGAGCAAGCTCTGCTCCTACTGGGTTAATCGGTGCCCGCAGGGTTGGGGGTCAGTCTTCAAATTCGCGGCGTTCGGCCTCGATCGCTTCGGCCAGGGCACGAGCCTCGGCCTCTTCGTCGCTCAACTCGGGCTCGGGCTTGTGCTGTTCCAGGGCAGCGACAGCGGCCAGGAGTTTCTCGCGCGCCTCTGCCACACCAAGCACGTCATCCTCAAGCTCTTCTTCGACTGTGGCTTCTGGCTCAACCGGAAGTTCAGCTTCGATCTCAGGCTCCGGCAACTCCAAACCCTCTTCGGGCTCGGTCACCGCGCTATCACGCAGAATGTCATCGAAGTCGGTCTTGAGCCCCTCCTCCATCGTGTCCAATTCCAGCAACAGCGTATGGAAACTGGTTTCTTCCTTCGGCTCCTCCGGCTCGGCGCTGGCATCCGCCAGTTCTTGCAACCCGGCCGGCACCGGCGCGTCGTCGAAATCGAGCACCGGATCGGGCTCCAGCTCGCGCAGCTCGGCGAGCGGCGGCAAATCGTCGAGGTTTTTCAGGTTGAAGTGATCGAGAAAGGCCTTGGTGGTGGCGAACATCGCGGGCTTACCGGGTACGTCGCGGTAACCGACGATGCGAATCCACTCCCGCTCCAGCAACGTCTTGACGATGTGACTGTTGACCGCCACGCCGCGCACGTCTTCGATCTCGCCTCGGGTGATCGGTTGGCGATAGGCGATCAGCGCCATGGTTTCGAGCATGGCACGGGAATAACGCTGCGGGCGTTCTTCCCACAAACGTCCTACCCACGGCGAGAACTTTTCGCGTATCTGCAGGCGATAACCGGAGGCGACTTCCTTCAGCTCGAAGGCACGACCGTCGCAGGACTTGGCGAGAATCGACAGGGCTTTTTTGAAGACTGGCGGCTCGGGGCGCTCGCTCTCTTCGAAGAGTTCGAACAGGCGCTCAAGCGATTGCGGTTTTCCCGAGGCCAACAGAAAGGCTTCAAGCAGTGGCGCCAGCTCGCGGGGTTCAGTCAGGTTCATGATTCAACTCGTTATTCGGCTCGGGCTCGCACGTGGATCGCCGCGAACGGCTCATTCTGCACCAGCTCGACCAAAGATTCCTTGACCAGTTCGAGGATCGCCATAAAGGTCACCACGACACCCAGGCGCCCTTCTTCGGCTGTGAACAGCTCGACAAACGGCACGAAACCGCCGCCCTTGAGCCGTTCCAGTACATCGCTCATGCGCTCGCGTGTGGACAGTGCCTCGCGGCTGACCTGGTGACTTTCGAACATGTCGCCACGGCGCAAAACCTCGGCCATGGACATCAGCAACTCTTCCAGGCTCACGTCCGGCAGCAGCTTGCGCGCCCGGGCTTCCGGGGCGTCCAGCTTGGGCACCACCACGTCACGGCCGACGCGGCTCAGGCCATCGATGCCTTCGGCGGCCGCCTTGAAGCGTTCGTATTCCTGCAAGCGGCGGATCAGTTCGGCGCGCGGGTCGTCTTCTTCGTCTTCGATGGTTTCGGCACGGGGCAACAGCATCCGCGACTTGATCTCGGCCAGCATCGCGGCCATTACCAGATACTCGGCGGCCAGTTCCAGGCGCACCGACTGCATCAACTCCACATAACCCATGTACTGGCGGGTGATTTCCGCCACCGGGATGTCGAGGATGTTGATGTTCTGTTTACGGATCAGGTACAGCAGCAGGTCGAGCGGGCCTTCGAAGGCTTCGAGAAACACCTCGAGCGCATCCGGCGGAATGTACAGGTCCAGCGGCATCTCCAGAACCGCCTGGCCATAGACCATGGCGAAGGGCAGCTCTTGCTGGGCACCGGCCTGACTGTCGACAACGGGTTCTACTGCAGACATCTACGCCTCGGCCATGAACGGCGTCGGGTCACCGCAACCGATGCGGATCACTTCCGGCTCGCCGTCGGCGAGGTTGATCACGGTGGACGCCTTGATGCCACCGAAACCGCCATCGATGATCAGGTCGACCTGATGCTCGAGCAACTGGCGCATTTCGTACGGATCGGTCAGCGGATCGGTGTCGCCGGGCATGATCAGCGTCACGCTCATCAGCGGCTCGCCGAGTTCTTCGAGCAACGCCAGGGCAATCGGGTGGCTGGGCACGCGCAGGCCGATGGTGCGTTTTTTCGGGTGCAACAACAGCCGCGGGACTTCGCGGGTGGCGTTGAGAATGAAGGTGTAGGGCCCCGGCAAGTGTGCCTTGAGCAGGCGGAAGGTGCCGGTGTCGATCTTGGCAAACAGCCCCAGTTGCGACAGGTCGCTGCAAATCAGTGCGAAGTTGTGCTTCTCATCCAGTTGACGCAACCGGCGCACGCGTTCCACGGCATTCTTGTCACCGATCTGGCAACCAATGGCGTAGGACGAGTCTGTGGGATAAATCACCACCCCGCCGTTACGGATGATCTCGACAGCCTGTTTGATCAGGCGCGCTTGCGGGTTTTCCGGATGAATCTGGAAAAATTGACTCACATTCTCTACCTGTTCAGACGGCGGCAATAATTGGGTCATGTTTGAATCGACACCACAGTGGTGGCAGATCCTCCGGGAGCGGGCGGTATTCACCGATCTCGGACCAGCCTCCAGGGCCATGAAAATCACTGCCGGCACTGACCAGCAGACCGAACTCGCGAGCAAGAATCGCCAGGCTGCCCACCTGCTCGGCGGGCTGATGGCCATTAACCACTTCGATCGCATGGCCGCCTGCTTGAATATAGTCGGCAATCAGGCGGCGACGCTTGCTGCGAGTGAAATCGTAGTGCCAGGGATGCGCCAGGCTCACCCAGGCTTTGGCCGCACGCAGGGTTTCGACGGTTTCTTCCAGGGTCGGCCAGTGTTGCTTGACGTCCCCCAGCTTGCCGGCGCCCAGCCATTTGCGGAACGCTTCGGCGCGATCCTTGACGAAGCCTTCGCGCACCATCCAGTCGGCGAAGTGCGGGCGGGCCGGCGCGTTACCGCTGTCGCCCAGTTCCTGCTGAATGGCCCGCGCACCTTCCAGCGCGCCCGGCATGCCCTTCAACGCCAACTTGCGGCTTATTTCTTCGGACCGTAACCAGCGGCCATCGTGCAATCTGGCGATGGCTTCGACCAACGGCGTTGCATTCACATCAAATCCGTAGCCCAACACGTGGATGGTCGCGCCACCCCAGGTGCAGGACAATTCGACACCATTGACCAGTTGCATCCCCAGCGCAGTCGCGGCGCTGCGGGCCTCGTCGAGGCCTTCGAGGGTGTCGTGATCGGTCAAGGCCAGGACTCGCACGCCTTTCTCGAACGCACGCGCCACCAGGACAGCAGGCGCGAGAGCGCCATCGGAGGCAGTGCTATGGCAGTGCAAATCAACATTCACGGGGATGTGTAACCTCAAATCAGCTGGCGCTATCGCGCGCCCATATGTTTGTTATTATGCCGCCACATCCTGCTTCTGGCTGCCACTGTGAAACAATTCATCGATTTCATCCCGCTTCTGCTGTTTTTCATTGTTTTCAAGATCGACCCACGGGTCGTTGACATTGGCGGTCATCAACTGACTGTCGGGGGCATCTACAGCGCCACCGCGATGCTGATCATCAGCTCCCTGGTCGTCTACGGCACGCTCTTCATCAAGCAGCGCAAGCTGGAAAAGAGCCAGTGGCTGACCCTCATCGCCTGCCTGGTCTTCGGCAGCCTGACCCTGGCGTTCCACAGCGAGACCTTCCTGAAATGGAAAGCCCCGGTGGTCAACTGGCTGTTTGCGCTGGCGTTCATCGGCAGCCACTTCATCGGTGACCAGCTGCTGATCAAGCGCATCATGGGCCACGCGCTGACCCTGCCGGACCAGGTCTGGACTCGCCTGAACATCGCCTGGATCGCGTTCTTCCTGTTTTGCGGTGCCGCCAACCTGTTCGTCGCGTTCACGTTCCAGCAATACTGGGTCGACTTCAAAGTCTTCGGCAGCCTGGGCATGACGTTGCTGTTCCTGGTCGCCCAGGGCATTTACCTGTCCCGCCACCTGCACGACGCCGATACCACCACGCCAAAAACCGAGGACTGACATGCTTTACGCAATCATTGCCACAGACGTCGCCAACTCCCTGGAAGCCCGCCTGTCTGCACGGCCGGCACACCTTGAGCGCCTGCAAGTGCTCAAGGGCGAAGGTCGTATCGTATTGGCCGGGCCACACCCGGCGGTCGACAGCAATGATCCGGGCGCTGCGGGTTTCACCGGCAGCCTGATCGTCGCTGAATTCGATTCGCTGAGCGCCGCCCAGGCCTGGGCCGACGCCGATCCGTACATCGCCGCAGGCGTCTACGCCAACGTTTCGGTCAAGCCGTTCAAGCAAGTCCTGCCTTAAACGCTCCCACGCGATGAACCTTCTCGGTTCATCGCGCTCTCAATCGCTCATTATTCTCGTTTGCCTGCCGACAACCTGCCCAATAATCGATTGGATTCAGGAGCTCCGATGCGCAAAGGTCCGTTGTGTCTGATGTTGTTCACGTTGTCGATCGTGGCGCCCGCCCACGGTGAAGAAAGCGCAACTCCGCTGTCCTTGAGCGCCGGCAGCCAGATCACCGAGTTGCAGCAGCGCTTGAAGGCAAGCGAACAGCAACGGGAAGAATTGAGCAAACAACTGCAAAGTGCCGATGGCGAACGCGAAAGCGCCCAACTGAGCCGGTTGCGTCAGGAGAACCAGCGTCTGAAGCTGCAACTCAAGGAAGCCCAGGCCAGCAGTCCCCTGCCGCGTTTTCTCACAGACCAGCAGCAATGGTTCGTGATCGGCGCGGGAGTAGCGCTATTGGCCCTGCTCTGCGGTATCTTCGCCAGTGGTGCAAGTCGAAAACGTCGACAATGGCTAAATTGAGTGAGTCATGAGCGAGCTGTTATTAATTGATGATGATCAGGAGCTGTGTGAGCTGCTGGTCAGTTGGCTGAGCCAGGAAGGCTTCCAGGTCCGTGCCTGCCACGACGGCCAGAGCGCTCGTCGCGCGCTGGCCGAAACCTCACCAGCCGCCGTGGTGCTGGACGTGATGCTGCCGGACGGCAGCGGTCTCGAACTGCTCAAGCAATTGCGCAGCGATCACCCGGACTTGCCGGTGCTGATGCTCTCGGCCCGTGGCGAGCCGCTCGACCGCATCCTCGGCCTGGAACTGGGCGCCGACGATTACCTGGCCAAACCGTGCGACCCACGGGAGCTGACCGCCCGCCTGCGCGCCGTCTTGCGCCGCAGTCATCCGGCGGCGGTGTCCAGCCAGCTTGAACTGGGCGACCTGTGTTTCAGCCCGGTGCGCGGCGTGGTCAGCATCGATGAACAGGAATTCACCCTCACCGTCTCTGAAAGTCGCCTGCTCGAAGCGCTGCTCAAACAACCCGGCGAACCTTTGGATAAACAGGAGCTGGCGCAAATCGCCCTCGGTCGCAAACTGACCCTGTACGACCGCAGCCTGGACATGCACGTCAGCAACCTGCGCAAAAAGATCGGCCCCCATCCCGACGGTCGCCCGCGCATCGTCGCCCTGCGCAGCCGTGGTTACTACTACAGCCTGTAGGAAACCGAGATAGAACTGGCCAAGTGCAATCTGTGTTGAGGGAGCTTGCTCCCGCCAGGCTGCGAAGCGGCCCCAAAAGAAGGCCTGCTGCGCAGTCCAGCGGGAGCAAGCTCCCTCGCCACAGGTCACTGCCAGCAAGGTTTGTAAGGACGCCACGAAATCGTCTTTACCCAAGCTTTACGCTCCGCTGACCGCCGCTGACCTTGATCTCCGTAATCTGAACTCATCCGGAACGTACCGGGAACGAGACAAGGAGATTCACCATGCGCAAGACTCTTATCGCTCTGATGTTCGCTGCCGCCCTGCCAACCGTTGCCATGGCCATGCCTGAAGGTGCCGGCCCGATGGGTGGGCCAATGGACGGCTCGCGCCACGGCGGTCAGATGCACGGCATGCACGGCAAGGGCCCGTACAGCCAACTGGACCTTAGCCGCGAACAGCGCGAGCAGATCCGCAAGATCATGGGCGAGCAGATGCACGAGCGTAAGCAAGTGGTCGACAAGTACCTGGAAAAACTCTCGCCAGCCGACCAGAAAGCCATGAAAGATGAGATGGCCGCCAACCACAAGAAAGCCGAGGCCGATGTACGCGCCCTGCTGAAACCGGATCAACAGAAGCAATTCGACGAGATCCAGAAAAAACAGGCCGAGCGCCGTGCCGAATGGGCCGAGTTCAAGGCCTGGAAAGCGCAACAACCGCAAAAAGCGCAATAATGCGCTGACCCGGACCCAACGGTTAAACCTCGTTGGGTCTGGAAACTGTAGGAGCGAGCTTGCTCGCGAAAAACGTCAACGATAACGCGCACATCAGACAGCACGCGTCGTCCATGCGTTTTTCGCGAGCAAGCTCGCTCCTACATTAGGATATGTGTTTGTTTGAGGATTTTCTGTGCGTTCATTGTTCTGGCGTATCCTGGCCAGCTTCTGGCTGGCTATCGCTCTGGTTGCAGGGCTGTCCATTCTGCTCGGGCACATGCTCAACCAGGATGCATGGATTCTCAGCCGCCACCCAGGCCTCAACACCCTGGCCGAACAGTGGACACAAACCTACGAAGCACAAGGCGAAGAAGCCGCCCAGGACATTCTGGAACAGCGCAAACGCCAATATCACATCGACGTTCAGGTGCTCAACGAGAGCGGTGACCCGGTCGTCCGCGGCACTTTCCCTCGCCGCGCAGCGGCCTTCGAAGCGCGACAGAACAACGATGACCGGCGCCTGCCGTGGCGTCGTCTGACCGATGAATACACCAGCGCCAAAACCGGCGATACCTACCTGCTGATCTACCGTATTCCGCACCCCGAACTGGACGCGTGGCACCGCGAAAGCCTGCTTTGGCCATTGAGTGCGTTGGGTATCGCGCTGGTGGTGCTGACCTTGTTCAGCCTGTTTGTGACCCTGTCCATCACCCGCCCGCTAAACCGCTTGCGCGGCGCGGTGCATGACTTGGGGCAAACCACCTATCAGCAGAACAGTCTGGTGAAACTGGCCAACCGTCGCGACGAGTTCGGCGTGCTGGCCAACGATTTCAACCGCATGGGCGCACGCCTGCAAAGCCTGATCGGCAGTCAGCGGCAACTGCTGCGCGATGTGTCCCACGAATTGCGTTCGCCCCTCGCCCGACTGCGCATTGCGCTGGCACTGGCGGAACGGGCCAACCCCGAGGAGCGGGAAAAACTCTCGCCGCGCCTGACCCGCGAGTGCGACAGGCTCGAAGCGCTGATCAGCGAGATCCTGGTGCTGGCGCGGGTCGATGCCGACAACGCCAGTGCTGAGGACGTCGATCTGAATGCGCTGCTCAACACGCTGCAAAAGGATGCGCAATTGGGTTCGCCTGAGCAGACCGTTCGCCTCGACGCCGAACCGCAATTGAACCTCAAAGGCTGGCCGACGATGATCGAGCGCGCCGTGGACAACCTGCTGCGTAACGCTCAGCGCTTTAACCCGGTGGGGCGATCGATTGAGATGCAAGCGGTGCGGCAGGGTGAGCGGATTGTGGTGAGTGTGCGCGACCATGGGCCCGGCGTGGATGCCGAGCATTTGAGCCAGTTGGGGGAGCCGTTTTATCGGGCTCCGGGGCAGACGGCGGCGGGGCATGGTTTGGGATTGGCCATTGCGCGGCGTGCGGCGGAGCGGCATGGCGGGAGTCTGGTGCTGGCCAATCATCCGGATGGCGGATTCATCGCCAGCCTTGAATTGCCGTTGGTGCCGGGGGCCGTCGTCCAACCGTAATCCCCTGTGGGAGCGAGCCTGCTCGTGAAGACGATTTAACATTCAACAGAGATGTTGAATGTGCCGACGCTTTCGCGGGCAAGCCTTGCTCTTAAGGGTTATGTGTCGTGCCACGGTATCGTGAACACTTCATAACCTGTAGGAGCAAGGCTTGCCCGCGAAGCTTTTGATCTTCAGGCTTCCAAAGGCAGCCAGGCGCTGACGAACTCGGTGAGGTCAACTTTTTCCGCAACACGCGGATCTTTCTGCGGCGTACCCAGGTAAAGAAACGCAATCACCTCTTCCCCTTCCGCCAAACCCAACCCTTTGGCCACATGCGCCGAATAGGCCAGATCACCGGTGCGCCACACCGCGCCAATTCCTTGCGCATACGCCGCCAGCAAAATCCCGTGCGCCGCGCAGCCCGCCGCCAGCAGTTGCTCGGACTTCGGATATTTGACGTGATCCTGCAACCGCGCGATCACCACGACCACCAGCGGTGCACGCAGCGGACCATTGCGCGCCTTGTCCAGCGCGGCTTCGGACACGTCGCCGTCCTGCAGTTTCGCAGCTTCGGCCAGCAACTCGCCCATCTGCTCACGTGCTGCGCCTTCGACGGTCAGGAAGCGCCAAGGCTGCAAATGGCCGTGGTCCGGCGCACGCATCGCGGCGGAAAACAGCACTTCGCGCTGCTCGGCGGTGGGGGCCGGGTCGACCAGTCGTGGAACGGAAACACGGTTGAGCAAAGCGTCGAGAGCCTGCATCGGCCACCTCCTGAAAAAAATGTCTGGCTATTCTAGCTGCAAGTGCCACGGGGATGCCGGTTTACATGCCCTGCCCCACGGGTAGAATGGCGCCCTTCCTACTTTCAGCCCGAGCGGACTTCATGGCGTTGCCGACCTTACGTCTCATTGGTTTCATCATCGGCCTCTTCCTGATCACGCTGGCGATTGCCATGGTCGTGCCCATGGCCACTCTGGTGATTTTCGATCACACCGGCGACCTGCCATCGTTCCTCTGGGCCAGCATGATCACCTTTGTCGCCGGCCTCGCGCTGGTCATTCCCGGTCGTCCCGAGCACGTACACCTGCGTCCGCGAGACATGTACCTGCTGACCGTCAGCAGCTGGCTGGTGGTGTGCATCTTCGCCGCGCTGCCGTTCCTGTTGACCCAGCACATCAGCTACACCGACTCGTTCTTCGAAAGCATGTCCGGCATCACCGCCACCGGTTCGACGGTGCTCACTGGCCTGGACGCCATGTCCCCCGGCATCCTGATGTGGCGCTCGTTGCTGCACTGGATCGGCGGCATCGGCTTCATCGGCATGGCGGTCGCGATTCTGCCATTGCTGCGTATTGGTGGCATGCGGCTGTTTCAGACCGAGTCGTCGGACCGTTCCGAAAAAGTCATGCCCCGTTCGCACATGGTGGCGCGGTTGATCGTAGCGGCCTACGTCGGCATCACCATTTTCGGCAGCCTGGCGTTCTGGTGGGCCGGGATGAGCCCGTTCGACGCGATCAATCATGCGATGTCGGCGATTTCCACCGGCGGTTTCTCCACGTCCGACCAGTCCCTGGCCAAGTGGACGCAACCGGCGGTGCACTGGGTGGCGATCGTCATCATGATTCTCGGCAGTCTGCCCTTCACGCTGTACGTCGCAACCTTGCGCGGTAACCGTGGTGCCCTGATCAAGGATCAGCAGGTTCAAGGTTTGCTCGGCATGTTGCTGGTGACGTGGCTGGTGCTCACCACCTGGTACTGGTGGACCACCCAGCTGCATTGGCTGGACGCGTTGCGGCATGTGGCGCTGAACGTGACGTCGGTGGTGACGACCACCGGTTTCGCACTCGGGGACTACAGCCTCTGGGGCAATTTCTCGCTGATGCTGTTCTTTTATCTGGGGTTTGTCGGCGGTTGCTCGGGATCGACTGCGGGCGGGATCAAGATCTTCCGCTTCCAGGTTGCCTACATCCTGCTCAAGGCCAACCTTAACCAGCTGATTCACCCACGCGCGGTGATCAAGCAGAAGTACAACGGCCACCGACTCGACGAAGAGATCGTGCGTTCGATCCTGACGTTCTCGTTCTTCTTTGCCATCACCATCTGCGTGATCGCCTTGCTGCTGTCGCTGCTCGGCGTCGACTGGATGACCGCCCTGACCGGCGCGGCCAGTACCGTGTCCGGCGTCGGGCCGGGACTCGGCGAGACCATCGGCCCGGCGGGCAACTTCGCCACCCTGCCGGATGCCGCCAAATGGATTCTCTCGTTCGGCATGCTACTGGGCCGACTGGAGATCATTACGGTGTTTGTTCTGTGTATTCCGGCGTTCTGGCGTCACTGACCCGATTCGGCGCTTCCATCAGCCGCACCCGGTATTCGCCGGGGGTGGCGTCGAACCAGCGGCGGAAGGCGCGGAAGAAATTGCTCGGATCAGCGAACCCCAACAGGTAGGCAATTTCCAGCAGGGTCATGGTGGGCTGCGCGAGGTATTGCTCGGCCAGTTCGCGCCGGGTGTCATCGAGCAATGTCTGAAAACTCGTGCCCTCTTCCTGCAAGCGCCGCTGCAACGTCCGTTGCGAAAGGTGCAGCGTTTGCGCCACGGTATCGCGCTTGGGCTCGCCCTGGGGCAGCAAGCGGCACAACACCTGACGTGCCTTGTGCGTCACGCGGCTCTCGGAAAACCGAGCCAGGTATTCGCCGGCAAAGCGGTCATGCAGCAGCGCCATGGCCTCGTTGGCGGTCGGCAACGGTGCTTCCATGTCGGCGCGCTCGAAGATCAGCGCGTCATAGGGCGCGTTGAACACCAGCGGCGCATGGAAGGCTTGTTTATACGGTTCAAGATCGGCGGGCTGTTCGCCCTGCACCAGCACCTTGCGCGGTTGCAGGGTGCGTCCGGTCAGCCAGCCGCATAGCGCGAGCGCGCAGGCCAGCGAGGCTTCGGCACTTTGTCGGGTCGGTGGCAGATGGTCGCCGTGGACCGTCAGAATCAGCGCATACCCCTCATCCAGCAGGCGGAAGCTCAGGTCGGCACTTTCGGCAATGATCCGCTGGTAACGCACCAGCCGTTGAAAGCCTTCGGCCAGGGTCTGGCTGGACATCAAGGCATAACCGGCCACATGGAAGGACGCCGGTCGCACTACCTTGCCCATGTTCAGGCCGATCGCCGGGTTGCCCGACAACTCGACGGCACGCTGCCAAAGACGCGTCATGGAGTCTTGCGGGAAGCGTGCATCCGGATCGTCCAGTGACGCGTAGTCGAGCCCCAACTGTTTGAACAGAACCCGGCAATCCAGGCCGTCCATCTCCAGTGCTTTGACAATCCCCATCGCCCAGCTTGCAGAAGTCGTTCGTTCGCTCATGGCGTTTACTTACATGGTGAGCCGCATGCTACGGCCAATTTCCGAAGGATACTAAAGTGGCGCCCATTGTCACTGGCTGATGCCAATGATCACTCTAGACTCAAATAAGCTACCCGCAGAACAACTTGCAGTCAGAACAATAACCACAGAGATCGCAGTCGTGGAAAACATCAAGCGTTTCAACAGCTTCGCCGAGTTTTACCCGTACTACCTGAGTGAACACAGCAACAGTACCTGCCGGCGATTGCACTTCATCGGCACGACGCTGGTTATTTTCATTCTGGCCCTGACCATCGGCAAAGGGGCTTGGCTATGGCTGCTGGCCCTTCCGCTGGCCGGCTACAGCTTCGCCTGGGTCGGGCATTTCTTCTTTGAAAAGAACCGTCCCGCGACTTTTCAACATCCGCTTTACAGCCTGCTCGGCGATTTCGTGATGTACCGCGACATGATTCTGGGACGCGTGCCGTTCTAGGCCCGATTGGCCAGCAATGCGTCCTGCGCAGTCAGTGCGCTGATGGTCACAGGTCCTACACTGAAAAAATCCCTTTCGACAAGAACAAGAGGATAGCCGATGAATGCCAATGCCCGTTTCACCCACATGCAGGACGGCACACAGGAAGACTGGGCGATCATCGCCGCGGACTTCAGTGCCTATGCGAGACAATTGCCGACACGGATTGTGGCGCACCTGAAACTGCTGGAGGGTGATTTTGGCGGCTTCCCGGTGGATCGTCTGACCCATTCCCTGCAAACCGCCAGCCGTGCCTGGCGCGATGGCCGCGACGAAGAGTACGTGGTGTGCGCCCTGCTTCACGACATCGGCGACACCTTGGGCTCCTACAACCATCCGGACATTGCAGCGGCAATCCTCAAGCCCTTCGTCAGCGCCGAGAATTTGTGGATGGTGGAGAAACACGGGATTTTCCAGGGGTACTATTTTTTCCATCACTTGGGCATGGATCGGCATTTGCGCGAGCAGTTCAGCGGTCATCCGCAGTATCAGGCGACCATCGAATTCTGCGCGAAGTACGATGCGGCGGCGTTTGATCCGGCTTACGAGACACTGCCGCTGAGTTTCTTTGAGCCGATGATGGAGCGGTTGTTTGCGCAGCCGAAGAACTCGATTTACAGGGCTGCGATGGAAGAGCATTCGCCAGCCTGATAGATCGCAGGGTGAAGACAGTTGCTCCCACATTCGACCGTGTTCTCAAGGACGACTCGGTCGAATGTGGGAGCGGGCTTGCTCGCGAAGAGGGCCGGCTCGAACACCCAAAATGTTATGCGGGTTCTGCGATTTTAATGGCTTTCAACTCCGCCTCCCGCGCTTGAGCATCCGCCAACCGGTACAACTCGATCGAACCATCCCAATGCTCGATCAGCGCCGTGCACGACTCCACCCAATCCCCGCAATTCAGGTAGTCCACTTCGCCGACCTTGCGAATCTCGGCATGGTGAATGTGCCCGCACACTACCCCGTGCAATTCGCGTTTGACGCATTCGTGGGCGATGGCTTCTTCGAAGTCGCTGATGAAGCTGACGGCGGTTTTCACCTTGTGCTTGAGGTACGCCGACAGCGACCAGTAACCGTAGCCATAACGGGCACGCCAGTGGTTGAGCCAACGGTTGAGGGTCAGGGTGAATTCGTAGGCCGAGTCGCCGAGAAAGGCCAGCCAGCGGTGATAGCGGGTGATCACATCAAACTGGTCACCATGAATCACCAGCAAATGGCGGCCATCGGCAGTCACGTGCACCGCTTCATCCACCAATTGAATATTGCCCAGAATCAGCTTCGAGTAACGACGCAGGAATTCGTCGTGGTTGCCGGTGACATAGATCACCTCGGTGCCGCGTTTGCTCATGGTCAAGAGGCGACGGATCACGTTGGTGTGCGCCTGCGGCCAGTACATGCCGCTGCGCAGTTTCCAACCGTCAATGATGTCGCCAACCAGGTAGACTTTGTCCGCGTGGTAGCCCTTGAGAAACTGCGACAAGTGCTCGGCCTGGCAATCCCGGGTGCCCAGATGCACATCGGAAATCCACAAGGTCCGCACACGTTGCTTACGACTGGGTTTGGCGAGCTCGGCGCTGGTCATGGGCAACCCTCTGCGATTGTTTTTGCAAGCTTGCGCCGGTCGGGTTAATTGCCCATGACAGTGACAAGTCAGTCCTGTGACAACGCGTTTGGACGACCTCGGTGTAGACTGACGGCCTTACCCGGGAGACCTGCGATGAGACCGATCCTCACGCTGCGCCAATACACTCACGACCTGATCGTCCACAGTCACGACCACGCGCAACTGGTGTTCGGGCTCTCGGGCGCGCTGGATTTCGAGGTCGACGGGCGAGGCAGTCAGGTGGTCCAGCAGAGTTTCGTGGTGGTCCCGTCCGGTTTCCATCATGCCTGTGGCAGCGCCAACGGCAGCCGCTGCCTGGTGCTGGACGTGCCCAGTGATCAATGGGTGGCTCAGTCCCTTGGCGAGCACGCCGATGCCAGTCGCCGTTTACTCGACAACGCCGGGCGTCTGCCGCTGGATGCCGGGCAAAGCCAATTGGTGAACTGGCTGGCGGGCAGTCAGGTCAGCGACCCGCTGATCGCGCAACAAGGCGCGGTGCTGTTGTTGGCCAGTCTCAACCATGCCAGGCCGGAAGTGATGGGGTGTCGGCGCCTGCCCTACGCCGCGTTGAATGCGCACATCGATCAGCACGCGGCCTACCCGCTGCAAGTCGCCGATCTGGCGCGCATCGCCGGCCTGTCCAGCGCTCGGCTGCATGCGCGGTTTGCCGCGGAATGCGGGCAGACGCCGATGGACTACATTCGCAGTCGTCGTTTGCATATGGCCGTGAGTCTGTTGCGGGATTCGGCTTTGCCCATTGGCGAGATTGCCAGCCGGGTTGGCTACAGCTCGCAAAGTGCATTTTCAGCGGCAGTGTTACGGGAGTTTGGCGCCTCTCCCGGAAAACTGCGGCGCGAGGCTGGCGACAAATGATGCGAGTTTGACGACAGACAGGCATGCCGACAGCCCTCTAGAGTGCACCTCTGTTGCTTATGTTCATCAAGGATTGCAATGACTCCCCGTACCGCCCTCGGCGCTCTGCATATCGGCGCACTGATGTTTGGCCTGACCGGTGTGTTCGGCAAACTCGCCGCCGCCTCCCCTGCCGTCATCGTCTTCGGTCGCGCGGCCTTTGCCGTGCTCGCCCTGGCCGTGTTCGCAAGGTTCGCCAGCCAGACGCGCTGGCAGAAACTTCAAGCCGTGGACTGGCGGCGACTGCTGCTCAGCGGCTTGCTGCTGGCCGGGCACTGGGTGAGTTTCTTTATCGCGGTGAAGGTCGCGGGCGTGGCGATCGCGACCCTGGGTTTCGCCAGTTTCCCGGCCTTTACCGTGATCCTGGAAGGGCTGATTTTCCGCGAGCGGATTCGCGCCAATGAAATCCTGCTGGTGGTGCTGGTGAGTGTCGGGCTGGTGCTGGTAACGCCTGATTTCGATCTGGCCAGCGGCGCCACCACCGGTCTGTTGTGGGCGGTGGGCTCCGGGTTGCTGTTTGCATTACTGTCCCTGACCAACCGCGCCAGTTCCGCAAGAATTCCGCCTGTACAGGCTGCGCTGTGCCAGAACGTGGTGGTCGCGTTGTGTTTGCTGCCGGTGGCGGCGCCGCAGTTGAGCGAAGTCCGCGCCATTGACTGGCTGTGGATCGGCCTGCTCGGGGTGTTCTGCACCGGCGTCGCTCACAGTCTGTTCGTCGCCAGCCTCGCGGTGATCAAGGCGCGCACCGCCGCCGTGGTGTTTGCGCTGGAGCCTGTATACGGCATCACCATGGCGTGGCTGCTGTTCAATGAAAACCCGACGCTGCGCATGTTGTTCGGCGGCGCCTTGATCATCGTCGCGATTGTGGTGTCCAGCAGGCTATCGGGCGCTTCAAGCAAGAAAACGGTCGCTGCCGAAGCCGCGTCTCACTGAGTGCGGTCGTTGTGCCCGAGGTCGCGGTCCGGATCGATCTGATCGCGGACCCGCTGCTTCAGCACCTTGGCTTCAGGGAAACCGCCGTCCTCCTTGCGCTCCCAGATCTGCACATCGTCACAGAAAATGTGAAACACACCACCGGTGCCAGGCACCAGCGACACCTTGCCCAAATCGTCGCCAAAGGTACTGAGCAGTTCTTGCGCCAACCACGCGGCACGCAATAGCCATTGGCATTGCGTGCAGTAGGTGATGACGATTTCGGGTTTGTGCGCGGTCATGACGAGGGAACTCCTGAACCAGAGGGCGCCGCCATGATAGAGGCTCAGCGAATACCGGCCAACAGCGTCCGCGCGGTTTGTTTAAGTGGCTCATCGCCGTCCTTGAGCAACTCGTTCAGCAGCTCGATGGCGCTGTCCAGATCACCGTCATCGATGCAGTTCTGGGCCTGTTCCAGTTTGCCTGCGTTGTCCGGCTCGGCGGGTTCCAGGCTCAGCGCTTCAAGCTCGAATGACGGGTCGGCATCCTTGAATTCGTCGAGAAAGTCGTCATCCAGTGACTGTGAGTCAGGCTCGGCGACCCACTCAAGCTCGGGTTCTTCTTCAGGCATCTCGAACACATCGGGCATCACGTGCAGGTTCGAGGTGAACGCGGGTTCCACAACCTCGGGTGGTTTGTCCGTAGGTTTAGTGCTATCGAAGGGACTGACCAGATCCCAACTCGAATCCATCGACAGATCATCCAGGTTCAACTGGAACTCGTCGCCGGGCACTGCTTCGGATTGAACGGGTGTTGCGATTACTGCCGCCGCAGCCACTGGCAACGCACTGTCCAGTTTCGGGTAGCGGGCACGAATGTCCTGAAGTTGCTGAGTATCAAATCCGGCATCTCGCAGGCTGTTTTCCTGAGCGTCATAGGCTGGCCCGTCACCTTGCTTGCCGAGGACTTCCAGCAACTGCACGGCCAGATCCGTGCGGTGTGGCTCCTTCGCCAGGGCATCACGCAACAAGCCCGCAGCTTCGGAAAAGCGGCCATAGGCCAGGTAAATGCCCACGCCTTCCAGCACATCCCCTGACGGCGTCTCGTCATGATGATCAGGCGCAGGTTTCGGCGGGGTGGGCTTCGCTAACGGCGCCACGGTTTGATCGAGCACCGGCTCGTGTCGCGACGGCAAAACGGGAGGATCTGCGGCCAGCACCTGAACCTGCTGTCGTTGGCGGCGAACAAACAGTCCCACCAACAGCAAGGCCACCAACGCCGACAACCCGGCGATCTGCGGCCAATTGGACGCCTCGGGCTCTTGTACCGTGACCGATGCTGGCGCCACAACTTCCGGCGTCACCGGGGGCGCCTGGACCTCCGCCAATTGCGTTTGCAGTTCGGTGATCTGTTTTTTCTGACCGGCGATCTGTTCGTCCTGGCCCTGAAGTTTTGCATTCAGCTCATCGACGGTTTTTTGCAGCTGCTGGTTTTGCAGCACGCTGGCGGCCAATTGCTCGGCGACGGGATCAATGACGGGGGCGGCGGGCTGTTCAACTTTAGGGGCCGTTTTTTGGGCCGCGGCGGGCGGTGCAGTGGCTGGTTTGACACTCGGGTATGGAGAGTTCGGGGAGCTGGCTACTGGTTCGTCGGCCACCGGCACGATCCCCGGCGTACCCGGCGGATCGATCAGCACCGTGTACTCGCGCAGCACGCGCCCGTTGGGCTGATTGAGTTGCACGAGGAAATTCAGAAAAGGTTCGTTGACGACTTTATTGGAGCTCACCCGGATCAGGCTGCGGTTGCCCCGCAGGATGGGCGTGAACTTCAGGTCATTGAGAAAGAACACCCGCTCGACGCCGGCACGACTGAATTCGTCCGCGGTCGCCAGGCTGACGGACAAGTCGCCCTCCTCCAGACCGGCAGCATCCACCAGGGCGATGTCGGCACGCAGCGGTTGATTCAGCGCCGAATGCACGGTGATTTCACCCAGCCCCAGCGCGGGCGCCAATGCCGAGTAAGTCACAGCCCCACCGGCCAGAACCAGCCTGGCGGACCACCGCAGTACAACGTGCCAACTCTCGAGCATGAGCATCCCTTAGATAACCAGAACCAACCGGTGCGTGTTCGCACATCCGGTACGAACACGATATTGCCTAGTAGTTCTTTATAGTCTGCCCAACGGGGTATCTCAAAAAGCTTACACCCGGTTCTGCCTCAAGATTTTTCCAGGTTGGCCAGAATGTGCCCGTGAACACGCATGCAGACCTTCAGATCCGCCTCGTCGACGCCTTCAAACAGCTCATGGCGCAGCTGAGTGGCAATGGTTTCAATTTGTTCGATCAGGGGACGGGCCGGGGCGCAGAGGACGATTTTTTTCGCCCGACGGTCTTCCACCACGGCCTGACGCTGGACGAGGCCCTGTGTTTCCAGACTGTCGAGCAGTCGCGCCAGGGTCGGCCCTTCGACGCCGACGCTTTGCGCCAGTTCGCGCTGGGTCGGCGCCTCCTCGAAACGCGCCAGGTGCAGTAGCACCAGCCAGCGCGCCTGGGACAAACCCAGGCCGGCCAGACGGCGGTCCAGTTCGGCACGCCAGCCGCGCGACATCTGGGCCAGTTGCATGCCAAATCGGTGTTGATCGGTTAACGGCATAAAACACTCATGATTAGACTGAAATAGAGAAAAACTAATTATTAGTCAGCTAAGCATGACCCTTGGCTGGAGGCAAGGCTTGCTCTGTACTGAATCGTTACATCAATACAACCCTGTCCGAAATTTGAAACTCAGATCTCGAATTCGGATTGCAGCGCGGCTCGAACACAGTACAAAACACCTTCCGGCACGCGACCGGCGAACAGCGCGGCAATCTCCGCCACCGGCGGCAACTCGCCCTCGCCGTCGAGGAACGCATCCTGGACTTCGCCCATCAAGTCTTCGGGCAGGTCCAGTGCCTGTTCCAGCGACAACTGCTGCTTGCCGATCGCCTCGGCGAGCATGGTGTAGACGTTCTTTTCTGAGCACTGCAATTGACCGGCGATTTGCAGCGGCGTCATGCCGGCCCGAGCGAGGGTGATCAGCTCATGGCGCACATCGGCCACCACTTTCGGCGCCTCGACCTGGCCACCGAGCACTTCGAGGAAAGCCTCGCCGTACCGTTCCAGTTTGCGCGCACCGACGCCGCTGACCGTGGCCATTTCCGCCAGCGAGGTCGGCTGGCTGCGGAGCATTTCCAGCAACGTCGAGTCGGGGAAGATGACGTAAGGCGGCACACCGTGCTCTTCGGCGAGCTTGCGACGCAAGGCGCGCAAGGCTTCCCACTGCTCGCGTTCTTCGCCACGGACCAGTTGGCTCGCCTGGCTCTTGCTGCTTTTCGCGGTGGTTTGCGGCTTGAGGTCGCGGCGCAGTTCCAGGGTCACTTCGCCCTTGAGCAGCGGCCGACAAGTGTCACTGAGGCGCAGACCGCCGTAACCTTCGAGATCGATGTCGGCCAGACCACGTGCAACCAGTTGCCGGAACAAGGAGCGCCATTCGCTCTCGCCCATCGCCTTGCCGACACCGTAGACCGACAGATGCTGATGGCCGAAGCTGCGGACCTTTTCGTTGTCCTTGCCCAGCAACACGTCCACCAGATGGCCGACGCCATAGCGCTGACCGGTGCGGTAAATCGCCGAGAGCGCCTGACGGGCCGGCTCGGTGGCGTCCCAGGTCTGCACGCCATCGACGCAGTTATCGCAATGGCCGCACGGCTCCGGCATGTCTTCATCGAAGTACGCCAGCAACGTTTGACGTCGGCAGCGGGTTTCTTCGCAGAGCGAGAGCATGGCGTCGAGCTTGTGCTGCTCCAGACGCTTGTGGCGCTCGTCGCCTTCGGAGTTCTGCAGCATCTGCTTGAGCATCACCACGTCTTGCAGGCCGTAGGCCATCCAGGCATCTGCCGGCAGACCGTCACGGCCGCCGCGACCGGTTTCCTGGTAGTACGCCTCAAGGGATTTCGGCAGATCGAGGTGCGCAACAAACCGAACGTTGGGCTTGTCGATGCCCATGCCGAACGCCACGGTGGCGACCATGATCAGGCCTTCCTCGTTAAGGAAGCGCTTCTGATGGTGGGCCCGCGTTTCGTTTGCCAGACCGGCGTGATATGGGAGTGCCGGGAAGCCCTGCTCGCTGAGGAACACCGCCACTTCGTCGACTTTTTTGCGCGACAGGCAATAGACGATGCCGGCATCGCTGCGTCGCTCGGCGAGGAACGCCAGCAACTGCTTGCGCGGCTGCTCCTTGGGCACGATGCGGTAGAAAATGTTCGGTCGGTCGAAACTGGAGAGGAAGCGCTCGGCATCCTGCAAGTGCAAACGGTCGACGATTTCTTCGCGGGTGCGTTTGTCGGCGGTCGCGGTAAGGGCGATGCGCGGGACGTTGGGGAACAGCTCTGCCAACTGGCCCAGTTGCAGGTATTCGCGGCGGAAGTCGTGACCCCATTGCGACACGCAGTGCGCTTCGTCGATGGCGAATAAGGCGATTTCAAGACTTTGCAGGAAGGCCAGCATGCGCGGCTGGACCAGGCGCTCGGGCGCGAGATAAAGCATCTTCACTTCACCGCGTTTGATCCGCGCGGCGAGGTCGCGTTGTTGCTCGGCGCTCAGCGTGGAGTTCAACGCAGCGGCCGCGACGCCCAGTTCTTCGAGGGTAGCCACCTGGTCGTCCATCAACGCGATCAGCGGCGACACCACGACTGCCAGGCCTTCGCGCAGCAGCGCCGGCACCTGGAAGCACAGGGATTTGCCGCCACCGGTAGGCATCAGCACCAGGGCGTCGCCGCCGCTGGCCACGCGCTCAATGATTGCACCCTGACGGCCACGAAAACTGTCGTAGCCGAAGATGTCCTTGAGGACGCGTTGAGCCTGTTCGAGCATAAAAACTCCAAAAATCACCAAAACATCCCTGCAAGGCTGGTTCAGGATCCGCAACGCTGCACTGACAAATCGTAAGTGCGCATTGCATGACGCTTCACATTTCAGCCACGACGCCAGCAGGGCATCACAAAACGCGGGAGTATACCCGAGGCCTGTCCGGCAAAGGGTGCCGCTGATAAGACACACAAAATCCAACATGGCGCAGAACCTGTGGGAGCGGGCTTGCTCGCGAAGGCGGCCTGACTTTCAACATTTACATTGACTGATACACCGCTTTCGCAGGCAAGCCCGCTCCCACAGGTTGTTCGCGGTGCTCCGCGAGGTCGCATGGCTGCAAATATCCCGCGCGGCTGGCCTGAGTGCTCAAGAAGGCCTAGAATTCCCGCATCTGTTTAATTCCCAAGGTAGCCCTTTAATGTCCTTCGCTGAGCAACTAACCCGCCTGCAAGTCTTCCTCGACGCCGATGAACTGCATGACGAGGCGCTGGACTACGTGGCCGCCCACGGCTACCTCACCGCGCTGTCGATCTGTTCCGAAAGCGTTCCCGACCGTGAATGGATCGATGCCCTCTTCGCCGAAGAGCCGCATTATGCCGACGACACCGAGCGTGAAGCGATCGAATCCACCCTGCTCGCTCTCAAGGCTCACATCGCCCGCCAACTGGCGTCCGATGAAGAATTCGAGCTGCCGTGCGACCTGGACCTGGGCGAAGAGCCGGATGATTCCGACCTGCGCGGCTGGTGCATCGGTTTCATGGAAGGCGTGTTCCTGCGCGAAGCGGCCTGGTTCGAAACCGCCGAAGACGAAGTCAGCGAAATGCTGCTGCCGATCATGGTCGGTTCGGGTCTGTTCGACGAACAGCCTGAGTTCGAAGACATCGCCAAAGACGCCAACCTGATGGACGACATGATCGTGCAGATCCCGGAAGCCCTGACCGCGCTGTACCTGCTGTGCCAGGCGCCAGACGAAAAACCGGCGATTCTCAAGCCACGTCACCACTAAGGTTTCGCCTATGGACAATCCCATAGGCAACCGCTCCCTGATGTTGCGCTACCTCCTGCTGGCCATCGGCTGGCTGAGCGTAGCGCTGGGGGTAATCGGGATTTTCCTGCCGGTATTGCCCACCACGCCTTTCCTGCTGCTGGCGGCGGCCTGCTTCGCCCGCAGTTCGCCGCGCTTTTACCACTGGCTGGTGGAGCATCCACGGCTCGGGCCATGGATTCGCGACTACCTCGACGGCAACGGCATTCCGCTCAAGGGCAAGGTCTACGCCATCGTCCTGATGTGGGTGAGTATTCTATTTTCGTGCTACCTGGTGCCTCTGCCGTGGGCACGCGGTTTTATGTTGACCAGTGCGGTGCTGGTGACGATCTACATCGTTCGTCAGAAGACTTTGCGTAAATCCTGAAACTCTCTTCACTTTTAAGGCGAATAAGCCCGCCTTTTAATCCCGCGATCGCCCCCTCCGCTCATCGGAAAACTACTCAAACCTGTTATTTTTGACAGTAGCCAATTCATCAGTTCGAGGCCATAAATCACTCCGTCCCTTCCCAAACCGGAGTCATGATCATGACCGATTTCCCCTCGAACAATTTATCGCAGACGACCAACGATCTGGTTGACGAAAATCTTTTAACAGTCAGCAAAATCCTCGATCGTAACGGCGTTTCCATTGGCAGAACCACCTACGAAACGGCCATTAAAGTTTCCGGCATCAACGCTGAACCAAAAAACAAAGTATGGATAATGAACGGTAATGAAGAACTGGGCGAAGCAACCACCGGCGATTCCGGCGAATGGGAAAGCCCGCTGCTCGATTTGAAGCACTTCGATTGCTACAAGGTGCGCGCCGTCGGCCAATGGAGTCCCAACCCTTCGTCACTGCCCAGAAACTTTACGGCGGCTACCCGGACGCCGATCATCAACGAAGTACTCAGCGATGGGAAGCCGATTGCTGACAATGACACCATCAGTACTACAGAAGTCACCTTCTTCGTAAACGCGATCCCGAGCCAGAATGCCCGGTTATTTAATGGTGAAGATTTACTTAAAACGGAACCAACTAATAACTGCGGAAAATGTACTTTTGTTCTGACCGATCTGGAACCAGCAACCTACCGCATCAAGGTCAAGGCTACCAATGACAATGAGTCAACCGTTTTCAACTTTACCGTAAAAGAGGACGTTACCACGCCGGTAACCCTCGACAAGGTGACCGACCTTGACGGAAACGAAATCGGAAAAAACACCACAACGTCCAAAACCTCCCTGTATGTCGAAGGGGAAGGTAAAAAGGATGAGAAGGTAGAAATTTTCAACGGCACCGACTCGTTGGGTGAAGCCACAGTGGATGCCGCAGGTCGGTACAAGCATCCGATTGGCCCGCTGGCCGACGGCCCCTACGACCTCACCGCCGTCGCACAATGGACAGATGGCGGGACCTCCGATCCTTATCCGTTTACCGTGGAAGCTATCAAACTGGCAACCCTCGACAAGGTCACCGACCTTGACGGAAACAAGATCGAAAAAAACACCACAACGTCCAAAACCTCCCTGTATGTCGAAGGGGAAGGTAAAAAGGATGAGAAGGTAGAAATTTTCAACGGCACCGACTCGTTGGGTGAAGCCACAGTGGATGCCGCAGGTCGGTACAAGCATCCGATTGGCCCGCTGGCCGACGGCCCCTACGACCTCACCGCCGTCGCACAATGGACAGATGGCGGGACCTCCGATCCTTATCCGTTTGCCGTGAAAGCGGCCTCCAACGCACCGACAAACACCCGTATTTATGATGCCGACGGGAATGTAATTGCTGATGGCGGAGACATAAACAAGAGCTGGTTTATTGCCAGGGGCGACCATACGCCGAATAGTGTGGTCAAGATAAAGGTCAACGGTGTTATCCAAACAAAATCAGAGACCACCAACGATGAAGGTAAATGGGCGTTTTTCCTAAGCGATCTGAAAGTCGGGGAAACCTATGAAATTATTGCCCTGACGGAAGATGAAACGGCTGAGTCCGATCCATGGAGGGTCGTCGCACAGCCCCCTTCCAAAAGCTAAAAAACTTGCAGCAGACAGAACGAAAAAAAACCGCTTATAGCGGTTTTTTTTCGTCCCTCACATTTAAAACTGATAGTTCACACCAAAGGTGACGGCCACGGGCTGCTCGACATTTTTACCCTTGGCATAATCGATACCGACATCTAAACGCAGCGTCTCAGACAACGAGGCCGTCAACCCAACACCGGCTTCAAAACCGCTACCCGAAAGGTTGGTATTGATCGTGTTTCCGTTGACCCGAACGTTGTTGTCGTTCGATGCAAATTCATGGACTACCGCTACCCGCCCGTATGGACGCACCTGAGTATTACCCAGATCGATGCTTCGACCTGCCATGACGCCCAGCTTTGTCCGCAACGAATGTGTGCGGTCACCTTCGGCTTCCATGTCATTGTCCAGGTGATAGTTCTTGCCCTGGATGACTGCGGCGGATACCTGAGCAGAAGGTTTGGCGAACCAGCCATCCCCAAGGTCGATATTGCGGCCGCCTTCTACGATCGCACTCACTGCCGAGTTGCTGTAATCGCCTTCGGCACGCTTGCCATCGCTCATCCTGACTTTGGATTCATTGCGGAAATGGTTGAACTTCAGAGCGCCATCAACGTAGTAGCCAGTGTCGCGATTCAGCCAGCCAAAATAGGGACCGAAGTAGTAACTGTTGACCTCGGCCGAGGTGCCGCCATTGAGATCCAGATCGGACTTGCTGTAACCCGCCAGCATACCGACCGTCCAGGGACTGTCACCCAGCCGGGTGTCCGCGCCCATAGTGAAACCCTGCTGCTGTTGACGATAACCCACACCCGATGAACCGTCGTCAACGTTCCACTTATTGCCATACGACCGTACCCACAGGCCATGGCGCTTATCGTCCGCCTGCAACTCGCTCATGCGGTTTTCCAGCGACTTCAATTCGCCATACGACACGGTAAGGGCGGTTTGAAACAGGGCCGCCACCGATTGCGCACCGGACGTGAGCCGGGTGGTAGGGTTCAGGTAATACTCGGTGCCGCCGGTGGCATTGGTTCTTTCTTCCAGATCGTATTCAAATGTCCCCACGTCAACCCGGCCTCCCAGCAACGAGAAGGCGGCGTGGTTATTGGCGATCTGCACCAGCGTCAATGGTTGAGGAGACGTTGCGTCCTTACCCGAAGCATTGACGGCCAATTCGTAGCTGCCGGTAGCCGTATCGGCTTTCAGCAAGTCGCTTGCACCGGTCTGGAAATTGCCCTGCATGGCAATGATGCCGTTGCCATTGAGCGTACCCACTTCGAGTTGACGATTCGCACGCACCGCGCCAGGCGTACCGAAATTGACAATGCCGTCGTTCATCGACAAGTTGTCGATCCTGTCATTGTCGACCATGGTCAGGCTCGACTGGTTGAGCGTCAGGTTGCTGTTATTCAAGCGCCCGGTGAACGATGAGCCATTGTTCAAGGTGACATTGGCGGTGGAGCCGCTTTCACGCAGGATGTCCCCCACCATCGAGCCGCCGTGGAACGAGAGGTCGACGGTGCTGTTCTGCAGGACTTGCACGTTGCCTTCCAGCGCACTGCCGACGACATTCATTGCCGCCGAGGAGGCGCCTTGTACCTTCAACAGAGTCCCGTCAGCCGCCCGCAGAACACTGTTGTTCTGCACTTGGATGGTCGCGCCTAGAACGCCGCCTTCCACCAGAATCGCCGGCCCGCTGCGACCTTCTACGGTGGAATTGTCCAGCAGCAATGTATTGGTACCGAGGCCGTTGGCGTCATTGGTCATCCGTACGCCCGCGCTGTCGCCGCTGATCAGCGTGCCTGCCAGTGCGCGTACATCACCGCCGCGACTGTCCAGGCCGATGCTGCCGGCATTGGTGCCCCGCAGTTCACTGTTGGTTAGCGTCAAGGTACTCAGACCGGTGACCAGTGCGCCGGTCTCTCCGCCCAGGAACCGGCTATCGGTAGCCTCGACCGTCGAGCCCTGCGTCGACGACGGTGGTCGAGCCACCCATAAAGCACGGGTGTCCGCCGTCACGGTGGCCCGTCGAATGGTGGCCTGACTATCAGAAACCTGAATCCCATAGAAGCCGGGATTGCCATTGACGGTCGCGCCGTCGATGTTCAAGGTCGACCCGGTCTGGATGGTCAAGCTTTGGGTCGTTACTGCCCCTGCATTGAGTATGCCGCCATCTTTCACCACATAGTCGCTGATTGGGTCCGTCGGATCGATCGTCACGTTCTCGCCGGCGCCAACTTCGATCGCCGCCATCGCGGAAGTGCTTACCAAAAAAAAAGCCGGCAACAATGCCAGCACTTTGAATGTCGTTACGGTCACAGGTTTATTTGAGGCTAGGTTGTCCAAACTCATGGTTCTGTCCTTTCGTCTTCTTGTCTCCTGCAAAGAAGCGGAGAACGTTGAGGGCTGCGGACGATACAGAGACTTCCTACAAAAAAATGTAGGATTAATCTCTGAAAGCGTGAGAAAAAACCGATGCAGGAAACTCAATAAAAACAACTCCGTATATCCGGCGCCTCGACACCGGATATACAGTTGGACTCAGCCAGGATACTTTTGCCTACTGGCACTCGACCTATGCATCAATCGGTTTTGTCAGATCGCATGTATCCGTGCCGTTATACGCACTGACCCGAACAACATCGCCATCTCTCGCGACAAATTCCTTATTGATAGTGACCTCATAGCTCACCCGACCATAACCATTGAGCGTCGCCAGCATATATGCATAGGGCATATACCTCTCATAACCGGCAGCCGCTTCAGCTGGAGTAGGGGCATATGGAGCATCCGCCCACTCAGATCCGGAAATAGGAGTCCCAGGAGTATTTGTAGCATACCCTTCGTACTTCACCGTAACTTGATTGTTCGCCAGCCGTGTATCCGCAGGAACATTAACAACCAACACTATCGAGCCATCGGGCAGTTTTCTCAACGCGCTACAGTTCAAACCTATCAACGGATTGGAATGCATGTATTTGAATCCGGCCGCGGCCAAGACGATTGGCGTTAAATTGATATTCGCATAATCCAATCTAGAATCCGCTTCATTAAAATTCAGGTCATGCGTCACACGGACCTGAAGTTGTGTGGCACCACTACCCGGGACACTCGCAAGAAAGTCCCAATCAAACGTAAACTCAACGGGTTTGCCTCGATCATCAGAGTCACTCGGTTCAAAGATTCCGCCCGGCGGTGGAACTTCATGACCACCAACGTACAATTGAGCAGAGTCTCCTACTTTGAAAAGAGTATGATAGGGTAAATACCCTTTAACGGCCCCACCATGTTGTTTATCTGCTGCCGTCAGTATATTGATGTCATCGGAGACCGGCCCCTTAATCCACGGGAGAAGCATACTCTCGTCTGGGGGACTGGGTTTAGCGGGGTCAAACGGTGCACATGGTTTTCGGGTGTCCAGCAAATAATTGGTGACGATAGGTGTAATCGGATAAAAAAAGATGCCACGTTTAATTCTGTAGCCCAGTTTCAGATCACTTCTGAGATGCCCCTTTTCAATAAGCGCATGGTTATCAAGATTATGCAAAAATTCACTTGCGGGTATAGCCTTCTCAGGCTGATCTACTCCATCGATGTTATATACAATTGTATCCAGTGAACTATTAAAGTTTGGAATCGGCAGTTTAAGGCCGGCACCCAACCCATCGATCAATTCCTGAACACCAATCATATCAAGCGTCGGATCTGGTATTTGGGGAACGTTCAGGGGTTCTGCCACAACAGGTTTAAGATCTTTGAACACATACAATACTGTTTCTGCGGATGGCAAGGACGGAACGCCTGGATAACTCGTTGCCTCACAAAAAACAATATACCTCCCATCGAAATTAAGGACGTGAGCAGTCGTCAAATCGAACTCTAGCGTTTGATTTAAGTTAGCCTCTGTAATTGTTATAGACCCAACTTCTTGCTTAGTATTTTTATCACGACCGATATAGCATGTAATTTTAGCCCCAAGCTTCTGATTCGACCAAGGCGCATACTTCAACTTAACAGTCTTACCTGCGGCAAAGTCATCCGGATCCAATCCATAATCTATTGCGGTTTGCGGTGGTTCTACTGACTTGTCGAGCAAGGGCGCGGCGGTATCGACCACGTATTCGAATACCCCTACGTCCGCAGGGTTACCCTGAAACTCGAAGGCCAAACTGATTTTACGCAAACCGGGAGCATCTTTGGTCGCCAACCGGAGGGTCATGGGAATGGGAGGAAGGGGGTCAAGAGGTGTTAGCCCTTCAAATTTTGATGCGGTATCCGGGGAACCATCTACCGTCAGAAACGCCTCAATGAAACTCGATGGCAGGGCATCTTGCCCGTCAAATTGCGGGAGCATAAATTCCAGCGGCTTACTAAAAAAACTATAAGGAAGGTACTTCGGGCCGCCTGCTTCCAAAGGATCCAAAAAGGGGTTGGCGTCGCCAGGAGAAGGAGCCTCCATATCAATAACGCGTATGCTGTTTCGATACGCCAGGTAGTCCATTCTTCTTTTTCTGGCGTTAACAGGAAAGCCTTGTTTGATAGACATTTCGCTACTCCTTTGATGTTGAGCTTTATCGCCCAGATATGCGGTCTTCCAATGCCGAACGAAGAGCGCCGACACTGATCACCTGTGTTAAATCAATGAGTGTTCGCACCATTGCCCCACTCATCTCGATGTCTCGATTTAAAGGCAGACACGAAAGGCTGGCTACTGTCAGAAATCACAGGTTTTGCTACCGCTGGTCGGACACTTCCCTAAATTCCGCACAACAAAAAACCCGCCACCCCTTACACAGGGATGGCGGGTTTTGTCGTTTAAGGTTTCAGGTCACACGGTATCCACCTTCAACGAATGGTCATTCAACATGCCGTTGATGATGGTCGCTGTATCCGCCCCGCCGGCAATCACCCCGCCCGCCCCCGGCGCCACGCCGTAATGGCTGGCCAGGTCCACACCTGCCAGATCGATAGTCTGGTTCGGCGCAGCACCCGCCATGCCGCTGACGTCGATGCTGGTGACCAGTGAATCGCCGCTGCCGGTGACTTTGAAGTGCAGGTAGTCATCCAGCGACGCCGCGGTGCCGTTCTCGCCTTGCAGCAGTTGCGACAGGTCGAGTTTGTCAGTGCCCGGTGTGAAGTCGGTGACCACGTCGTGGCCGCTGTTGCCTTTGAGCCACTGGAAGGTGTCGACGCCGGCACCACCGGTTAGGGTGTTGTTGCCGAGGCCGCCGATGAGCAAGTCGTCGCCGCCGCCCCCATTGAGCACATCGTTGCCGAGGCCGCCGGTGATGATGTTGTTGTGGTTGTCACCGGTGAGCTTGTCGTCGAAGTCGGAGCCGGTGAGGTTCTCGATGGCGGTCAGGGTATCGGTACCGGCGCCCTGGGTGTTTTGCGCGCTGAGCAGGCTCAGGTCGACTTTGACCCCGGCGGTGGCATGGGCGTAGCTCGCGGTGTCGAGGCCGGTGCCGCCGTCGAGCAGGTCGTTGCCCGGTCCGCTGTACAGCAAGTCATTGCCGGCGCCGCCGTGGAGTTCGTTGTTGCCGGCACCGGCGGAGAGCACGTCGTTGCCGTCGCCCGCGTTGATCACGTTGTCGCCGGTGCCCGCCACCAACACGTCATCGCCCGCCGTGCCGGTGAGGGTGTGGCCGTCCTGATAGGTGATGGTCACGCCGGCGTTGTCGCTGCCGCCGTGGTGATCGTTGACGGTGTAGGTGCCGTGGTAGTCCGGGGTGGTGTTGTGGGCGCCGGAGTAGTCGACGGTCAGGGTCAGCTGGTAGTTTTCCGCGCCCTTGCCGCTGTGGCCCGGCCCGTCATTGTCGATGTTGGTGATGTGGATCTGGTAGGTGCCGTCCGACGCGGCGGTGATGGTCTGGCCGTCGCCGATGGCAATGAACGCGCCGCCGTTGACCGAGTACTCCAGGGCGACGTGACCGGCCGCCAGATTGTGATCGAGGTTAAGGGTTTCACCCTGTTTGAGGGTGACGGTGATGCGGTCCTCGTCATTGGTGGAGTTGTGTCTGACTTCTCCCAACGCTCCGCTGACCACCAGCACCGCGGTCATGGCGGCGGTGTTGGCGACGAAGGCGCTGCGGGCGATGGTCACGGATTGCGCGTTGCCACCGATGCAGCTGTAGTTCTGGTTGCTGCCGGTGAAGTCCGCGCCTTTGGCGATCCAGCCGGTGTTGAAGGTGGTTGGCGAAGCGGTCAGCGGGTTGGCATCGGTGTCGTTGGCCAGCAGCACGTCGCCCGGCACAGTGACACTGCCCGACAGCACATTGGTGATGACGGTTACGCCGTTGTCACTGGACGGATTAATACAACCGTTGTTGACGTCGATGGTGATGGTCGTGGTGCTTTCGTCACCGTCGTTATCACGCAAGGTGTAGGTGAACACGTCGGTTGCGCCGGGGCCGTTCACGGCGTTCGGGTTGCTGTGGTATTCGGCGTTGCCCTGGGCGTCCAGGGTCAGGTAACCGTAGGTGCCGTTGATCTGGGTGTTGAGCCCGCCGTTTACCGGGGTCGAAGTGTCCGAGCCGGCGCGCACGCCGACCACGCCGCCGCCGAGCAAGGGGCCATCGGCGCCAGCGACGTCGTTCCACAGCACGTTGCCGCTGACGACACCGCCCTCCGTCACCGAGGTGGCGTCAGGGTTGGCGTTGGGCGTGTCATCGACGATGTTGACGTCGAGTTGCCCGGTCGCGGTGCTGCCGTTCGTACCGGTGGCGACGACGTCGAAGTTCTCGGAGATGCTGTTGGCACCGCCGGCATTCGGGTGATCGCTGTCGTAATTCAGGGTGTAGCTGTAAGTCACCACGCCAGTGGCCGGGTCGTAACCGGTGATGGTGAGCGTGCTGCCGTGCCAGGTGTCGGCGGATTGCGGGAAGCCTGCTGCTACGCCAGCGGTGACCACGGCGATGCCGCCGACGGTCAGGGTTTGCAAGCCATCCGGCGCGTTGACGGTGAAGGTGCCGGTTTGGGTCAGGGCCGGGTGATCGGGATCGGTGCCGTAGGTGAGGTTTTTTTCGTAGACGGTGAGTTCGCCGCCGCACGCGTCGAGGCCATCGAGGGTGACCGGGGTGATGCAACCGTTGTTGACGTCGATGGTGATGGTCGTGGTGCTTTCGTCGCCGTCGTTATCACGCAAGGTGTAGGTGAACACGTCGGTTGCGCCGGGGCCGTTCACGGCGTTCGGGTTGCTGTGGTATTCGGCGTTGCCCTGGGCGTCCAGGGTCAGGTAACCGTAGGTGCCGTTGATCTGGGTGTTGAGCCCGCCGTTTACCGGAGTCGAAGTGTCCGAGCCGGCGCGCACGCCGACCACGCCGCCGCCGAGCAAGGGGCCATCGGCGCCGGCGACGTCGTTCCACAGCACGTTGCCGCTGACGACGCCGCCCTCCGTCACCGAGGTCGCGTCGGGGTTGGCGTTCGGCGTGTCATCGACGATGTTGACGTTGATTTGGCCGGTCGCGGTGCTGCCGTCCGTATCGGTGGCGACGACGTCGAAGTTCTCGGAGATGCTGTTGGCACCGCCGGCATTCGGGTGATCGCTGTCGTAATTCAGGGTGTAGCTGTAAGTCACCACGCCAGTGGCCGGGTCGTAACCGGTGATGGTGAGCGTGCTGCCGTGCCAGGTGTCGGCCGATTGCGGGAAGCCTGCAGCCACGCCTGCGGTGACGACGGCGATGCCGCCCACGGTCAGGGTTTGCAAGCCATCCGGTGCGCTGACGGTAAAGGTGCCGGTCTGGGTCAGGGCCGGGGCATCGGGGTCGGTACCGTAGGTGAGGTTTTTTTCGTAGACGGTCAGTTCGCCGCCCTCTACGTCGAGGCCGTTGAGGGTGACCGGATTGTTGATACAACTGTTGTTGACGTCGATGGTGATGGTGGTAGTGCTTTCGTCACCGTCGTTATCGCGCAAGGTGTAGGTGAACACGTCGGTTGCGCCGGGGCCGTTCACGGCGTTCGGGTTGCTGTGGTATTCGGCGTTGCCCTGGGCGTCCAGGGTCAGGTAACCGTAGGTGCCGTTGATCTGGGTGTTGAGCCCGCCGTTTACCGGGGTCGAAGTGTCCGAGCCGGCGCGCACGCCGACCACGCCGCCGCCGAGCAAGGGGCCATCGGCGCCGGCGACGTCGTTCCACAGCACGTTGCCGCTGACGACGCCGCCCTCCGTCACCGAGGTCGCGTCGGGGTTGGCGTTCGGCGTGTCATCGACGATGTTGACGTTGATTTGGCCGGTCGCGGTGCTGCCGTCCGTATCGGTGGCGACGACGTCGAAGTTCTCGGAGATGCTGTTGGCACCGCCGGCATTCGGGTGATCGCTGTCGTAATTCAGGGTGTAGCTGTAAGTCACCACGCCAGTGGCCGGGTCGTAACCGGTGATGGTGAGCGTGCTGCCGTGCCAGGTGTCGGCCGATTGCGGGAAGCCTGCAGCCACACCTGCGGTGACGACGGCGATGCCGCCGACGGTCAGGGTTTGCAAGCCATCCGGTGCGCTGACGGTGAAGGTGCCGGTCTGGGTCAGGGCCGGGTGATCGGGATCGGTGCCGTAAGTGAGGTTTTTCTCATAGACGGTCAGTTCGCCGCCCTCTACGTCGAGGCCGTTGAGGGTGACGGGATGGTCCGGAGTTTCCGGGTCATTCGGAACATCCGGGGTATCAGCACCGATCGGCGCCGCAGCCGCGTTGCCGCCGTTATCCGGATCACCGGCCAGACGCTCCAGGGGAAATTCAGGAATACCGTTGAAGCCGGCGGTAGGGAAACCGATGGTTGGATCGACACGCCCGGCCACTTCTTCCAGCAGCACAAAACTGTGACCGCCACCTGATTCACCACCGGGTGCGCCCGATGTACCCGGACCTGCCGCCGTGGCTTCCGCTGTCTGGGTCGGGTCATCACCCGCCGCGATGGCTTTTTGCACTCGCTCGACGTCGGACAGTTGCGCCTGAGTCGGCGTCGCCGCTTCAGCCGTTTCCACGTGGGGCACCTGATGCCCGAGCAACTGCGAATTCATTTGCAGGCTGCTGCCACGCCCGAGGGTCAGTTCCTGGCCATTTTGCAGATGCACCGCCACCGCGCCTTCGGCACCGGTGACCAGTTGATCGCCAGCGAACAGCCGGTCCCCCTCGACCAAGGCACGTCGAGTGCCGTTGCTCGCTTCAGCGAACACCTGACCAATGACCTTACTGACGATACCGATGAGCGTTGCCATGTGCATTTCCTCCGCGGCCAACCGAAGTCGGCATCCTGTTGATTGCGAAGAACGTGCTCATGGCGTGAGCGGGTTATCGGCGGATCGTCTACCGGGCAGCGGCTTGCCTGATCAAGTCGCTGCCCTGGCGACTTTTTCGCCAAGCAAGTCGCTCGTGGGCCAAGTGTCTCGATTCGGCATAAAACCCAATGCAATCAATTACATCGGGACTCCGTTGCGAAACAACCCTGCCTACGGGCAATGCGTAACGGTTCTGAACCAGCAAGTGACAAAAAACCGTCACCCAGCAAACCGTTGCGCGTCCCTCCCCTCCAGCACTTCTTCGCCCCACATCGATAAGTGGATTGAACTTTTCCCAACCCTCAAGAAGCTCCCTAAGGCTCGTAAATCAAGGGCTTTCGGAGTGAACAATGTGCTGGATTTTTCAGAGCGCATAAGTTTTTTTCGACATAACAATTATGAGAAAAACTTCTAAGGTTCGTATGAGAATGTTCTTAGCTCTGATGTTACAAGTGTGAAACAGATTCACCTATAAATGCCGTCAAATATTTGGCGACTAATAAGCACCATCAGGATTACAGGGAGAGGTATCCATGCGCCGATTGACCCCCGTTTGCAGTGCGATTCTATTGGCCATGGCCTGCACTTCCCAGGCTCAAGCCATGTCGCTGACCGAGGCGATCCAGAGCACCATCGCCACCCACCCGGAACTCGCCTCACGTGTAGACAGCCGCCTGTCGGCGGATGAAGACGTCAAAGTCGCCAAGGGCGGTTTTTATCCCTCTGTCGATCTGAATGCCGCGTATGGGCGCGGGTACAGCGACAACACCAACACCCGCGCCTTCGGCAATCACCACACCGAAGTTCTGAATTACACCCAATCGGAACTGCGTTTGCGGCAGATGCTCTTCGATGGTTTCAACACCTCCAACGAAGTCGAGCGCACCAAAGGCGTGGTCAATTCCCGGGCCTATTACGCCCAGGGCACCGCGCAGGACCTGGCATTGCGCACCATCGAGGTCTATCTCGAAGTGCTCAAGCGCCGCGAACTGGTGACCCTGGCCAAGAACAATCTGCAGGCACACCTGCGGGTCAACGACCAGATCGGCCTGCGTACCCAGCGCGGCATCGGCAGTAACGCCGACTCCGATCAATCCGTGGCGCGTCGGGCACTCGCGGAGAACAACCTCGATACCGCCGAAGTCGATCTGGCCGATGCCGAAGCGAATTTCTACGCGGTCACCGGACGCATGCCCGATGAACTGGAAACGCTGCCGTCGATTCGCGGCGAATTGCCGGCCACGATCCAGGATGCCCAACAGAGCATGGTCGACAACAACCCGTACCTGAAATCAGCCCAGGCGGATGTGCAATCGGCAGAGAGCCAGTACGAAGTCGCCAAGTCGCCGTTCTACCCACGCTTTGACGCTGAAGCCGCGGTGGGGGCGAATAACAACATCGCCGGTGAAGAAGGCCACGACAACGAATGGCGCGTCGGCGTCGTGATGAACTACAACCTGTTCCGCGGCGGCAGCGACAAGGCACGACTGGCCTCCGATGCGCACAAGATCAACCAGGCCATGGACATCCGCAACAACGCCCTGCGCCAGCTCAACGAGAACATCCACCTGGCCTGGAACGCCATGGTCAACGCGAAGAAACAAACCCCGACCGCCCGCGAATACGCCGAAACCACCACCCGTGTGCGGGCGGCGTACCAGGACCAGTTCGGCCTCGGCCAACGGACCCTGCTCGACGTGCTCGACAGTGAAAACGAGCTTTACAACGCCAACCGTCGCTACACCGAAGTGCGCTACACCGAGGAATATTCGATGTACCGTGTGCTGGCGAACATGGGCCAGTTGTTGAGCAAACAACGGGTGGTGCTGCCCGCCGATGCGATCGCCCGGACCGAAGTGAAGAACGAAGCCCGTCTGCCTGAATTGAAGTAGTGCAATGGAGCGTTCAATGTGACCAGCATGGAACCCGGCAACACCGGTGTCGATCCGCGGCTGAGCTTCGATGACCCGCTTCTGGACGGTCTGCTGATCCTCTGCAAACTCCACGGCGCGACGGTCAGTCGCGCCAGCCTGAGTGCCGGGCTGCCAATGGCACACCAACGCCTTAGCCTGGACCTGCTGCCGCGCGCAGCGGCCCGGGCGAGTTTGCAGGCGCGGCTTTTGCGCCGCGACCTGGACGACATTTCCGCGCTCAACCTGCCCGTGATGCTGATCCTCAACAACGGCCGCACCGCCGTCCTGCGTCGCTTCGGCGATGACGGCCGCTTGCTGATTCTGCCGAGCGAAGCCGACGGCGGCGAGCAATGGGTCAGCCGTGAAGAGCTGGCCGAAAACTACAGCGGCCAGGCCTTGTTCGCCCGGCCACGGCATGAGCTCGAAGACTTGCGCTCACCGCTGGTGCCGCGTGTGGAAGCGTGGTTTCGCGACACCTTAAAGCTGTCGAAATGGCTGTACAGCGATGCAATCCTGGCGAGTTTCCTGATCAACCTGCTGGGGCTGATGGTGCCGCTGTTCGTGATGCAGACTTACGACCGGGTGGTGCCAAACCAGGCCACGTCCACCTTGTGGGTGCTGTCGATCGGTTTGCTGATCGGCACCGGTTTCGAGCTGGCGCTGCGGGTGGTTCGTGCGCACTTGCTGGACACCGCCGGCAGGAAAACCGATGTGATCCTGTCCGCAACGCTGTTCGAACGCATCACCGGCATGTCGATGAAAGCACGCCCGGCAACCATCGGCGGTTTCGCCCAGAGCATTCATGACTTCCAGGGCCTGCGCGAATTCCTCACTGCCGTCACGCTGACCAGCCTGATCGACCTGCCGTTCGCCGTGCTGATGCTGGTGGTGATCGGCCTGCTCGGTGGCTGGCTGGTGGTGATTCCGTTGCTGGCGTTCCCGATCGCGATCCTGTTCGCAATGGTGATTCAGGTGCGCCTGCGCGATACCGTGCAAAAAAGCCTGGCCCTCGGCGCCGAACGCCAGGCCCTGCTGATCGAAACCCTCGGCGGCCTGGAAACCCTCAAGGCCTGCAGCGCCGAAAGCGAGCGCCAGCACAAATGGGAAAGCACCCACGGCGCCCTCACCCGCCTCGACAGCCACGCGCGCAATCTCTCGGCACTGGCCACCAACGGCACGCTGTTCATCCAGCAGTTCTCCGGCATGGCGACCATCGTCGCCGGGGTCTACAGCATCATTGCGGGCAATCTCAGCGTCGGCGCGCTGGTGGCGACCTACATGCTCGGCAGTCGCGTGCTCGCGCCGCTGGGACAGATCGCCGGGCTGATCACCCGCTACCAGCAAGCGCAACTGACCATGAAAAGCACCGATGCGCTGATGGCGCTTCCGCAAGAGCGCGACGCGAAACAACGGCCGCTGGAACGCACGCAACTGCAAGGCGCACTCGACGTCAGCGGCGTGACCTTTCACTACAACGGCCAGAACGCACCGGCGTTGGCCAACATCAGTTTCAGCCTGAAACCCGGCGAACGGGTCGGCATCATCGGGCGCAGCGGATCGGGCAAAAGCACCCTGGGACGACTGCTCATGGGGTTCTACGAACCAGAAGAAGGCCAGTTGTTGCTCGATGGCCTGGACCTGCGGCAACTGGACGTCGCCGACCTGCGCCAACAGATCGGTTACGTCGCCCATGACCTGCCGCTGCTGGCCGGCAGCCTGCGTGACAACCTGACCCTCGGCGCGCGTTACATCAGCGATTCACGGATGCTGGAAGTGGCCGAACTGACCGGCGTGACCGAACTGGCGCGGCAACATCCACAAGGCTTTGACCGGCCTGTCGGAGAACGCGGGCAATTGCTGTCCGGTGGTCAGCGTCAGGCGGTGTTGCTGGCGCGGGCCTTGTTGCTCGACCCGCCGATCATGTTGCTCGACGAGCCCACCAGCGCCATGGACAACAGCAGCGAAGATGTCCTGCGGCAAAAACTCCACGGTTGGGTCCAGGGTAAAACCCTGCTGCTGGTGACCCACCGCACCTCGATGCTCAGCCTGGTGGATCGGCTGGTGGTGCTGGACAACGGGCGGATCGTCGCTGACGGTCCGAAAGAAGCGGTCATCGATGCACTGCGCAAGGGCCGTGTCGGCTCTGCGGCTGTCTAGGGGCGCCCACTCGATGCCAAGACACAACCTGTGGCGAGGGAGCTTGCTCCCGCTCGGCGGCGAAGCCGTCGCAAAGTCCAGCTGACACAACGAGGTGAATGGGGCTGCTTCGCAACCCAGCGGGAGCAAGCTCCCTCGCCACAGATGTGTGTTTGGCTTTATTTCTCTTACCTGACGGGTATCGCCCATGTCTGCTCAAACACCGGATTCAGCGGCCAGAAGCTACTTCGGCAGCTTCAGCAAAAGCGCCGAAGCCGAGTTCATGCCGGAAACGGCTGGCGCTTCATTGCAGGATTCTCCGCGCTGGTCGCGGATCACGGTTTGGCTCGCCGCCGCGCTGATCATCAGCGCCGTGGTCTGGGCCAAGTTCGCCGTGTTGCAGGAAGTCACCATGGGCGAAGGCAAGGCCATTCCGTCGAGTAAGGTGCAGGTGATTCAGAACCTGGAAGGCGGCATCGTCACCGAGATCTTCGTGCGCGAAGGGCAAATGGTGAACAAGGGCGACACGCTGCTGCGCCTCGATGACACGCGGTTTCTGTCGAACAAGGGTGAAAGCGAGGTCGATCGGTATGCCTTGACCGCGCAGGTCGAACGCCTGTCCGCCGAGGCCGAGGGGCGGCCGTTCAAGCTGTCGCCGGAGGTGATCGCCAAGGCCCCGCAAGTCGCCGAGGACGAGCGCTCGCTGTACGAACAACGGCAACGTCGCCTGGCCAGCGAACAGCGCACACTGACCGAACAGCTGCGGCAGAAAACCCAGGAACTGGCGGAGTTTCGCTCGAAACAGGGTCAATACAGTTCAAGCCTGGCGCTGCTGCAACAAGAGATGAACATGTCCGCGCCGCTGGTGGGTACCGGGGCGGTTTCGCCGGTGGAAATCCTGCGGCTCAAACGCAGCGCGGTGGAGATTCGCGGCTCGCTGAACGCCACGACGCTGGCGATTCCCCGCGCCGAATCGGCGATCAACGAGATCAAAAGCAAGATCGACGAATCGGAACAATCCTTCCGCTCGGACGCGGCGAAAGAGCTCAATGAGAAACGCACCGACCTGTCGAAAATCACCGCGTCGAGCATCGCCATCGACGACCGCGTCAGCCGCACCACGGTGGTGTCGCCGGTGCACGGGATTATCAAAGTGCTGAAGGTCAACACCATCGGTGGCGTGGTTCAGCCGGGCAGCGACATGGTGGAAATCGTGCCCATCGAGGACAACCTGCTGATCGAGGCCAAGGTGCGCCCGCAGGACGTGGCGTTCCTGCATCCGGGGCAGAAAGCGATGGTCAAGTTCAGTGCGTATGACTACACGATTTATGGCGGGTTGAGTGCGAAGCTGGAGTTGATCGGGGCGGACACGATTACGGATGACAAGGGCAACAGTTTTTATTTGATTCAGGTGCGGACCGATAAAAATCACTTGGGTGGGGATGTGAAACCGCTGCTGATTATTCCGGGGATGGTGGCGACGGTGGACATCATCACGGGTGAGAAAAGTGTGCTGGATTATCTGCTGAAACCGGTGCTTAAAGCCCGGACTGAGGCGATGCGGGAGCGCTAAGTCTGTTGCAGTCCCTGTGGCGAGGGAGCTTGCTCCCGCTGGAGTGCGAAGCGCTCCCTAATCCCGGCAACTCGTCTGCCTGATTCACCGGAGTGATCAGTTTTGGGGCTGCTGCGCAGCCCAGCGGGAGCAAGCTCCCTCGCCACAGAGGAACTCATCGCAGGTGATTCTTTTGGTAGATCTCCTCCCCCATCGCCGCAATCTGTCCCTCGATCAACGCCTCGAACGGCCTCAACAACGGTTCGAAACTGACAGGCCCTTCCAGCGTCTGCAACGCCTGCACAATCGCCTCCACCGTCGACAACGCACCCGGCCCCGGCGCCTTGCGCAAGCGATACCGCGACACGCCACCATCCACCAACGTCACTCGGGGCAACGCCGCCAGCAGCGGATTGAGGTGCAGCATTTTGCGCGCCTTGCGCCAGGTGCCGTCGGGGACCACCAGCAGCAGCGGTTGATCATTCGCGGTGTAAGCCTGCAACGGCTGCGCCTGCTCTGCCGGAAACAAAAGTCGCGCCTGATAGCCCGGTTGATTCAACAGCGCCGGCAAATCCTCAAACACCTCACCCACAATCAACTCGGCATTCTTCAACCCCAACGCCGCCAACCGCGCGGTGTTCAGCGCATGGTTCACTTCACTCGGATGTTGCAGCAGCAATACCCGAGTGCGGCTGTCGAGGCTCGGGATCAGTGGGCACAGGCAGTGGGTTTGCGGACGCAGGCAGCGCGGGCATTGGATTCTGGACATGTTCTCAAGCCTGATTCAGTTGTGCTTTGAGCAAATCGCGAAAGGTCTGGATCAACGGTTCGCGGCTGCGGCCCCGGCGCACGATCATCGAGAACGGCGCCTGGTAACCGAAGGTCGCCGGCAGCAACACGCGTAAGTCACCCTTGTCCGCCCAGGCCTGGGCGTAGTGCTCCGGCAGGTAACCGATGTAGGCGCCGGACAGCACCAGGATCAGCTGCGCCTCCATACTTTCCACGGTCGCGGCGCTGTGTTTGAAACCGTGGCGCGCCAGTTCGGCCTGGCTCCAGTAACCGCGCCCCACCATGCGTTGCTGAGTGATGACTTGCTCGGGGATGCGCCGCTCGGTGAACAGCGGATGGCGGCTGCTGCAATACAACCAGTGCTGTTCGCGGTACAGCGGCATGTAGACCAGCCCGCTCATGCGCGTGGAAAATGCGCCGATGGCCAGGTCGAGGCGGTTGTCCTGCACGCCGAGTTGCAGTTCGTACGGGCTCATCACCGAGAGGTGCAAATGCACGGCCGGGTGTTCCTGACTGTAGGCGCCGATGGCTTCGGCGAAGGGCAAGGCCTTGTCGCTGACGGTGGAATCGATGACCCCCAGGTTCAGCGTACCGCGCAGTTCACCCTTCAGCGCCGCCGCGTATTGCTCGAAACCTTCGAGTTCGCCGAGCAGCCGCAGGGTTTCCTGATGGAACAATTCGCCTTTGCTGGTCAGGCTGAAACCGCCACGACCGCGATGGCACAGCACCAGGCCAAGGGCTGCTTCGAGCTGGCTCATGTAGGTGCTGATCGCCGAGGTCGAGAGGTTGAGCTCTTGCTGCGCGTTGGCGAACCCCTGATGACGGACCACGCTGACGAAGATGCGTAACAGTTTCAGGTCGGGTAAAGCGTTGGCCATGGGGGGCTCCGATTGCAAGGTCATGCATGTTGCGCTTTTGTGGCGAGGGAGCTTGCTCCCGCTGGGCTGCGAAGCGGCCCCAAAACCATTCATCTCGTAGTGTCAGACAGACCCGCATCAGTAGATTTTACGACTGCTGCGCAGCCGAGCGGGAGCAAGCTCCCTTGCCACAGGGGATCTGTATACGCCGGTAAGTCTATCTGTGCGCCCGGCATTAGTTTAGAAAAATCTGAACTAAGTATTTGCCCGTAGCGATTCTTCCCCGCCACTACATTTCGCAGAATCGGCCCCTAACGGTGCCCGATCCTCCCCGGACCTGCGCAACCGACATAAATAAAACAACGACGATGAGGCCCTACCCGTGGACAAGATTCTTCACCAACCACTGGGCGGCAACGAAATGCCGCGCTTCGGCGGCATCGCCACCATGCTCCGACTCCCCCATGTGCCTACCGCTGCCGGTCTGGACGCTGCCTTCGTAGGCGTGCCACTGGACATCGGTACTTCGCTGCGTCCCGGCACCCGTTTCGGACCGCGTGATATCCGCGCCGAATCCGTGATGATCCGCCCGTACAACATGGCCACCGGTGCAGCGCCGTTCGACTCGCTGTCGGTTGCCGACATCGGCGACGTGGCAATCAACACCTTCAACCTGCTGGATGCCGTACGGATCATCGAAGAGTCCTACCACAAAATCCTCGAACACGATGTGATCCCCCTGACTCTGGGCGGCGACCACACCATCACCCTGCCGATCCTGCGTGCCATCCACAAGAAACACGGCAAGGTCGGCCTGGTGCACATCGACGCCCACGCCGATGTAAACGATCACATGTTTGGCGAGAAGATCGCCCATGGCACCACCTTCCGTCGCGCCGTCGAAGAAGGCCTTCTGGACCCGGACCGTGTCGTGCAAATTGGTCTGCGCGCCCAGGGCTACACCGCTGACGACTTCAACTGGAGCCGTAACCAGGGCTTCCGTGTGGTTCAGGCCGAAGAGTGCTGGCACAAATCCCTGGCCCCGCTGATGGCCGAAGTGCGCGAGAAAGTCGGCGGCGGTCCGGTGTACCTGAGCTTCGACATCGACGGCATCGACCCGGCCTGGGCGCCTGGCACCGGCACCCCGGAAATCGGTGGTCTGACGACCATTCAGGCGATCGAGATCGTTCGCGGCTGCCAAGGCCTCGACCTGGTCGGTTGCGATCTGGTAGAAGTCTCGCCCGCTTATGACACCACCGGCAACACCTCGCTGCTGGCCGCCAACCTGCTGTACGAAATGCTCTGCGTACTGCCTGGCGTGGTCCACCGCTGAGGATTGGTCATGAACGAACGTGATCAGGTTTTGAAGGCCGCCGCCGACCTGGTGGCCGCCTTTGCCCGTAACGATCGCGAAGCCTACTTCGGCGCCTTCAGCGCCGATGCCAGCTTCGTGTTCTACACCCTCGAGCAGCCTCTGCTGTCGCGCGATGCCTATCAGGCGTTGTGGGACACCTGGCGCTCGGAGGATGGCTTCGAGGTGCTGTCGTGCACCTCGAGCAACGCTTTCGTCAGCCTGCAGGGTGACGTGGCGATTTTCATCCATGACGTGGCCACTGAGCTGCGCATGCAAGGGGAGCAACACTTCAGCCAGGAGCGCGAGACGATTGTTTTCAAGAAACAAGCGTCTGGCCAAGAACAACAAGGCCTATGGCTGGCCTGCCACGAACATTTGTCCGCGATGCCGGAAGGGCTGCCAACCCCTTAGCCAAACAGGTGACGCTCACACACGATGAGCGCGCCTTTATGATCGGAGCAGATCATGAATAACAACAACAACGACCAAAGCCTTACGCACATTGAAACCTACGGGGTCGAACAGATCCCGGACAACGAACGCACCGCAGGCCCGACGGACTTGTTCAGGATGATCTTCGGCGGTTCCAACACCTTTGCCACCGCCGTGCTCGGCAGTTTCCCGGTTCTGTTTGGCCTGTCTTTCCAGGCCGGCGTCTGTGCGATTGTGCTGGGCGTGTTGCTGGGTTCGCTGATCCTCGCGCCCATGGGCCTGTTCGGTCCGATCAACGGCACCAACAACGCCGTTTCTTCCGGTGCACACTTCGGCGTACACGGGCGGATCGTCGGTTCGTTTCTGTCGCTGTTGACCGCCATCGCCTTCTTCTCGCTCTCGGTGTGGAGTTCGGGTGATGCGTTGATCGGTGGTGCGAAACGCCTGATCGGCCTGCCGGAAACCGACCTGACCCTGGGCCTGGCCTACGGTCTGTTCGCGATTCTGGTGCTGACGGTATGCATCTACGGTTTCCGCTTCCTGCTGTGGGTCAACAAGATCGCGGTGTGGAGTGCCAGCCTGTTGTTCCTGTTGGGCATCTTCGCGTTCGCCGGTCCTTTCGATGTGAACTACGCCGGCACCGTGAGCATGGGCCAACCGGGTTTCTGGGCAGCCTTTATCGGCGCCGCGCTGGTGGCGATGAGCAACCCGATTTCCTTCGGCGCGTTCCTCGGTGACTGGTCGCGTTACATCCCGCGTGACACCTCCAAGCGCCGGATCATGGCCGCGGTGGTGATCTCGCAGATCGCAACGTTCATCCCGTTCCTGTTCGGCCTCGCCACCGCGACCATCGTCGCGATCAAGGCGCCGGACTACATCGCGGCGAACAACTACGTCGGTGGCCTGCTGGCCGTTTCGCCGAGCTGGTTCTTCCTGCCGGTGTGCCTGATCGCGGTGATCGGCGGCATGTCCACCGGCACCACCTCGCTGTATGGCACCGGGCTGGACATGTCCAGCGTGTTCCCGCGTGTGCTGTCGCGGGTCAAGGCCACCCTGTTGATCGGTGTGATGTCGATTGCCTTCATCTTCATCGGACGCTTTGCGGCGAACCTGGTGCAGAGCGTGTCGACCTTCGCCGTGCTGATCATCACCTGCACCACTCCGTGGATGGTGATCATGATCATCGGTCTGCTGGTTCGCCGCGGCTTCTATTGCCCGGATGACCTGCAAGTGTTCACCCGCGGCGAGAAAGGCGGTCGTTACTGGTTCACGCATGGCTGGAACTGGCGTGGGCTGGGTGCCTGGATCCCGAGTGCATTGGTCGGTTTGTGCTTTGTGAACCTGCCGGGGCAATTCGTGGGTGTACTCGGGAATCTGGCGGATGGCATCGACATCAGCCTGCCGGTGACCCTTGGCCTGGCCTCGCTGGTGTACCTGGCGCTGCTGAGCCTGTTCCCGGAATCGGCTGCGGTGTTCGGGCCGAATGATCCACGCAGCAAGGGCACGGATTCGCTCGGTAAACCGGCGTTGCGACAAGCCGCCTGAAAAACAAAACAGGGTGATGAGGTGAACACCTGTGGCGAGGGAGCTTGCTCCCGCTCGACTGCGCAGCAGTCGCAAAACAGGCGATTGAGTTTCCCCTGAGGAAACTCGGTTGCAGGATTGGGGCTGCTTCGCAGCCCAGCGGGAGCAAGCTCCCTCGCCACAAAAACACCCCATCACAGCAATGCAATTCAGCCTCACCATAAAAAAGACAATCGGAGACACGCCATCATGGCATTGGATTTATTCGTCGTACTCATCTACGCCGCCGCGATGCTGATACTCGGCTACTACGGCATGCGCAAGGCCAAGACCAACGAAGACTTTTTGGTCGCCGGTCGTAACCTCGGCCCGAGCCTGTACATGGGCACCATGGCCGCCACCGTTCTGGGTGGCGCATCTACCGTCGGCACCGTCCGCCTGGGCTACGTCCATGGCATTTCCGGTTTCTGGCTCTGCGCGGCCCTCGGTTGCGGAATCGTGGCGCTGAACCTGTTCCTCGCCAAACCGCTGCTGAAACTGAAAATCTACACCGTTACCCAGGTGCTGGAAAAACGCTACAACCCGATGGCCCGCACCGCGAGCGCGGTGATCATGCTGGCGTATGCGCTGATGATCGGCGTGGTTTCGATCCTGGCCATTGGCACCGTGCTGCAAGTGCTGTTCGACCTGCCGTTCTGGCTGTCGGTATTGGTCGGCGGTGGCGTGGTGGTGATTTATTCGGCGATCGGCGGCATGTGGTCCCTGACCCTGACCGACATCGTCCAGTTCGTCATCAAGACCGTGGGCCTGATGTTCATCCTGTTGCCAATCTGCCTGTACCGCGTCGGTGGTTGGGATGAGTTGGTGCTGAAACTGCCGGCAACCGCCTTCAGCTTCACCACGATTGGCTGGGACACCATCATCACCTACTTCATGATCTACTTCTTCGGGATCCTGATCGGCCAAGACATCTGGCAGCGTGTGTTCACCGTCAAGAGCGCCAAAGTGGCTCAGGTCGCCGGTACATTCGCAGGCTTCTACTGCATCCTCTACGGACTGGCCTGCGCCCTGATCGGCATGGCTGCTCATGTGCTGATCCCGGACCTGGACAACGTCAACAACGCCTTCGCCGCCATCGTCAAACTGTCCCTGCCGGACGGTATCCGTGGCCTGGTGATCGCCGCTGCCCTGGCAGCCATGATGTCCACCGCCAGCGCCGGCCTGCTCGCTGCTGCCACCACCCTGACCGAAGACCTGCTGCCGAAACTGCGCGGCGGTAAACAGTCGAGCCTGGGCATCAACCGCTTGTTCACCCTGCTCACCGGTTTCGTGGTGCTGGGTATCGCTCTGGTAGTAAACGACGTGATCAGTGCTTTGACCCTGGCCTACAACCTGTTGGTGGGCGGCATGCTGATCCCGCTGATCGGCGCCATCTTCTGGAAACGCGCCACCACCGCCGGCGCCATCGCCAGCATGGGCATGGGTTTCGCCACCGCGCTGTTGTTCATGATCAAGGACGGTATGGACGCCAACACCCCGATCTACTACAGCCTCGGCGTAGGTCTGGTGAGTTTCGTGGTGGTCAGCTTGTTGTCCCCTCGCCCTGCAGTGGTGGCCAGCGCTGCCTAAGCTAAACATAACGACTTGATGCTTTCTTCGACGGGTGTGGCGTCGGTTGCCACACCCGTTTTTTTTCGTCTGGAGAAAATCGTTTATGAAGATCGTCAGCCGCGATCAGTGGTTCGAGGTCAAACAGCTCAGCGACGGCATCCGCCTGATCCACGAGCCTTACATCCGCCCTTTCTACCGCTGCAACCTCTGGCACATTCAGGGCCGCGACAAGGACCTGCTGCTGGACAGCGGGTCCGGGCTGGTGAGCCTGCGCGAGCAATTGCCGTGGATCACCGAACGGCCGCTGGTGGCCGTGGCCAGTCACTGCCATTTCGATCACATCGCCGGCCATCACGAATTTGCCGAACGCCTGGTGCATCCGGCCGAGGCCGACATCCTTGCGGCACCTGACGGCGAAAACGATTTGAGCCGGGCATTCGTCGGCGACGACATGTTCGAGGCCCACCCCGACTGCCCGCTGTGTTACGCCGAATACCGGGTCAAAGCCGCACCGGCCACGGGCATGATTGAGGAAGGTGACGTGCTGGATCTGGGCAATCGCGTGTTGCAGGTGCTGCACACGCCCGGGCACTCGCCGGGCGGCATCAGCCTGTATGAGGCGACGACCGAAACCCTGTTCAGCGGCGACATCATCTACGACGGCCCGCTGATCGAAGACGCGTATCACTCCGACCTCAATGACTACGCGCGCAGCCTGCAACGCTTGAGTGAGCTGCCGATTCGCACCGTGCATGGCGGACATTTCGGGAGTTTTTCCGGGGAACATTTGCGCAACATGATTGACGAGTGGCAGCGCTCGCACGCCTGAAGCCTGCTGTACTCAAGCGCAGGGAAAACAACTATCAACACCCTCGAAGTACCCTCATGAAAAGAGCCGTCGTACGTTCCACTGTGCATCGTTTCATCAGCCGACTGCTGGAGCGTCAGGATGACTTCGACGATAACGCCAGCTTGGCTGAATTAGGGTTGGATAAATCGGACATCGAAGACCTGATCTTCCATCTGGAAGATGAGTTGGGGTTGACGGCGTTTACGGCGGAGGAAGACCGGATGCTCAAGACTGCCAGGACGGCGAATGATTTGAGTCGGTTTTTGATGGAGATCGAGCGGCATTGAGAACAGCTGCCAAATACACGCTCGTGATTTAACGGTGGACTTGTGGCGAGGGAGCTTGCTCCCGCTGGGCCGCGAAGCGGCCCCATCACCGCCAAGGTGTGTCAGTTAAAACGCGCAGCCCGGCATTGCGACTGCTGCGCAGTCGAGCGGGAGCAAGCTCCCTCGCCACAACAAGCCCGCTAGGCACAGGCCCCGTGTCAGCAGTTACCGACGGCGCTGCTGGCGTCGACGCTGTTCGTCGTCAGTGCGAATAGGCACAGGCTGCAGAGGCGGTTCGATCAAACCGAGTGCGACACCCAGGTCATGCAGCCAGTTTTGGATTTTCTCTTTCATGGTGCCCCCTTCAGGGTAGTGCCGAGCGGCTGAAATTCTGTAGCCCCTTCGCACTGATAATAGTCCGAAGTCCTACGCAATGCTCGGCAAAATCCGCAATGATCTGTTACTGAATTGATCCAAATACCTGACCATTAGTTCAGGCAATTGCCCGGGCCGACGTTGTTTCTGACGGATAGACCGCCTGTTGCTGCTCTATCCACGCATTCAGATTGGCCCCGACCATGCCCTTGCGCCACATCAGCCAGGTCGTCGCCGTGGCGAAAGGCTCGGCCAACGGGTGCACCGCTACACTTTCGCGGCCCGGAAGGCTGGCCAGCATCGACTCCGACATCAGCGCCACCCCCGAACCGGCAATCACGCAGGCGAGCATTCCTGGGTAGGACTCGATTTCCATCGCCCGCCCCATGGCCGCGTGATCGTGGGCGAACCAGGCTTCCAGACGCGTCCGGTAAGAACAGCCGTGGCGAAAGGTGAACACCGAGCGCCCCTCCACATCCAGCGCGCTGCGCACCGGCGGGTGATCGGCTTCGCTGATCAGCACCAGGCGTTCTTCGCGAAAGGGCACGCCATCGAGCCCGGCCAACTCCAGCGGGCCATCCACCAGCGCCGCATCGAGGCGACCGGTGAGCAGGCCTTCGAGCAATTCGCCACTGGGCCCGGATTGCACTTGCAGGTTCACTGCCGGATAGGTGCGGTGATACCGAGCCAAAAGCCCTGGGAGATGAATGGCGGCGGTGCTGTACATCGTGCCGAGTACGAAGTCACCCGCCGGTTGCCCGCCCTGCACTGCCGCTTGCGCTTCATTGCGCAGGTTGAACAGCTTCGCGGTGTAGTCCAGCAAGACTTTTCCCGCAGGAGACAACTGCAAACGCTGACGCTCGCGCAAGAAGAGTTCTACGCCGAGCTGCTCCTCAAGCTGTTTAAGGCGTGTCGACAGATTCGACGGCACCCGATGCAAACGCTCGGCAGCACGGGTAATCGAGCCCTCCTCCGCCACCGCCTGGAAGATCCGCAATTGGCTGAATTCCACGACATTCTCCAAATCAGAACAAGTTACTCACTATTATTCATTTTTAAAGAAAGTCAATCAGTCCTAGCCTGACGGTCATTGATCCTCTGCCGGAACTCAGACTATGTCCCCGCTGATTCGCTTACTCGCCAGTTTTATCGCGCTCATGATGGCCATGGGCATCGGGCGATTCGCCCTTACCCCGCAATTGCCGCACCTGCTCAGCGAAGGTCAGATCGACCTCACGGCCGCCGGTCTGATTGCCGCGGCCAACTACCTTGGGTATTTCGTTGGTGCCGTGGACGCGATGTTCTCCCATCGTCCGGAGCAAGTCCGGCAGCGGCTGATGGGCGGGTTGTGGCTGTGTGTCTTACTCACGCTCGCATCGTTCTGGGCCAACGGGTTCTGGTCGCATCTGTTGCTGCGTTTCGGCACGGGCGTGGCCAGCGCCTGGGTGCTGGTGATGATCACCGCGCTGAGCCAGCCACTGGCCGCCGCAGCCGGTCGACCTCGGCTTGGCGCGCTGGTATTTGCCGGACCGGGTCTGGGGATTTTTCTGACGGGATTGTTGGCCTTGGGCTCGAACCTGTTGGGTCAGACCTCCGCAACCTTGTGGCTGGTATACGCCGGCGTCGCACTGGTGATGCTGTTGGGGATTTTGCCATTCCTGCCGCAACCGTCCGCCACCGTGGCAGTCGCCGTCAGCACTGCCGGTTCGGGCAACCGGGGGATCGGTCGTTTGGGGGTGATCTACTGCTTGTACGGTCTGGGCTACATCATCCCGGCCACTTTCCTCTCGCAAATGGCGAACGCGCAGTTCCATGGCCAATGGCAAGCCGATCTGTTCTGGCCATGCTTTGGTCTGGCGTCGGCCATCGGCGTGCTGCTGGTGAGTCTTCGTCGTCATAACCCGAACGCCACCCGTCATTGGCTGATGGCAACGTTGTGGCTGCAAGCGGCCGGTGTGTTCGCCTGCCTGCTGGGCAGTGGGTCAGGCCTGGCGCTGGGGGTGATCCTGTGTGGCACGCCGTTCCTGGCCTGCATGCAGCTGGTGATGCAACGCTCCCGGGAACTGGCACCCCACGCCACCCAGCGCAATGCCGGACTGCTGACTGCGTGCTTCGCCGTGGGTCAGCTCGCCGGACCGCTACTGGCAGCGTTGAGCAGCCATTTCAGCGGTGGTTTGCAGCCGGCGCTGATCGTGGCGGGCAGCGGTTTGCTTATCGCCGGTGGGCTGTTGTTCCGTCCGGTCAGTGCTGGCCGAGGGCTTTGCGCAAACGACGGCGCACCCACTGTTCAGCGCTGACAAACGTGATGCCGAGCAACACCAGCACGGCCCCGATGACGAAGTTGAGGCTCAGCGCTTCGCCCAGCAAGACCACGCCGAACGTGACGCCGAACAATGGCGTCATGAACGAAAACACCGCCAGGTTCGCCGCCAGATAGCGACGCAGCAACCAGAACCAGGTCAGGTAGCTGAAGAACGACACCACCAGTCCCTGGAACAGCACACTGGCCACCGCCACGGTGGTCAGGCTGACGTGCGTGACCTGGCCACTGAGCATCGCGATCAGCAGCAAACCGACGAAACCGACAATCAGTTGGTAGAACAACGTGAGCGTCACCGGTGCTTCCGACAGGCGCGAAGCGCGCACCACGACGGTGGTCGCGCCCCAAGCGGCACCGGCCAATACGCCCAGCGCATCCCCCATCAACATGCGGCGATCGAGGTTGTCCCACGACACGCCACCGGCAAACGCGATGGCAATTCCGATGAAGGCGAGGAAAATGCCCAGCCACTGGACCGGCCTCAAACGTTCACTCGGCAACAACCAGTGCACGCCCAGCGCGGTGAAGATCGGCGCCGTGTAAAGGAACACCGACATGTGCGCGGCCGTGGTCAATTGCAGGCCTTCGGAAATGAAGAAGAACTCCAGTCCAAACAGTGCGCCGGCCAGCAGTCCACCGCGCCATGTTTTACCGACCTGATCCCAGCCGCCCTTCCAGCAGATCAGCAATCCTACAAGCAACGCAGAAATACCCGACCGCCCCGCAGCCTGCATGACCGGCGCGATGTCAGGCGCCGCCCACTTGATCATCACCTGCTGCACGCCCCAGATCAGGCACAGCCCCATCATCACTTGCAGGGCAAAAGCATCGGCGGTACGCCGAGTGGCGCTCACCGGAACACCTCGTCAACACAATCCATGGCAATGACTCGACAGTTAAAGCAAAGGCCGGCGTGGGATCAGCTCAGTTCAATGCGATCGGCATGAATAACGATCTGGCCATTCTTGTACAGCGCACCAATGGCCTTCTTGAAGTTGCCCTTGCTGACGCCAAACATGCTGGTGATCACCGTCGGGTCGCTCTTGTCGCTCACCGGCAGCGTGCCGTTGTTTTCGCGCAACTTGGCGAGGATCTTCGAGTTGAGGCTGGTGGCCGCTTCTTCGCCCACCGGTTGCAGGCTCAGGCTGATCTTGCCGTCGGCCCGGACTTCTTTGATGAAGCCCTTCTCTTCCTTGCCGGCGCGCATGAACTTGAAGATTTCGTTCTTGTGGATCAGGCCCCAGTGCTTGTTGTTGATGATTGCCTTGAAGCCCATGTCGGTGGCTTCGGCAACCAGCAGATCAACTTCCTGGCCAGGGGTGTAGTTGGCCGGGGACTTGTCGAGATAACGGTCCAGACGCGCCGTCGCAGTAATGCGGCGGGTGTGCTTGTCGAGGTAGACGTGCACCACGACGTACTCGCCAGCAGTCATCTGACGCTTCTCTTCGGAATACGGCAGCAACAGGTCCTTCGGCAAACCCCAATCCAGGAAAACACCGATGCTGTTGACTTCAACGACTTTCAAACTGGCGAATTCACCGACTTGAACTTTCGGCTTTTCGGTAGTTGCGATAAGTTTGTCATCGCTGTCCAGATAAACAAAAACGTTGAGCCAGTCTTCATCTTCGCTGGGAATATCTTTGGGAATATAACGGTTAGGCAGAAGAATTTCGCCATCCGCGCCACCGTCCAGATATAAACCGAAGTTAGTGTGTTTAACCACTTGCAAACTGTTGTAACGCCCGACTAAAGCCATTTCCAATACCCTCATTGCGTGGGCGGCATTCTACCCGTTTTTGCACGCCGCGTTCGACGCCCGGCCCGGTGGCTCGAGAAAAATCCCGTGAAGGTCTTAATTTTCCTGGGTTTTATCGAATGCGTCCGGCCACTCGTCAGGCCAGCCTGCTGGTTTTGGTCCCTTCCAGCGAGGCAAAAATCCATTTATATCCAACGATGTTCTTATTTAAAACAGCAGCTTACGGGAATATTTCGAATATTAACTTGCGATTGATCCTGCTTTTGTGATGTGTATTTCAGGGAGATATTTACCAAGCAATTGTCAAGTATTTCCTGTACGATGCGTGGCCAAGTTAATTTTCTACAGGTTAATGGCCGCCATGCGTGTAAAAGCATCCAACAGCAAAGCAAAGCCAGCTCCAGCCGTTGAAACCAGCGAATCGATCAACAACCAGATTGCTGCGTTCCTCAAGTCCGGTGGCGAGATCCAGCAAATTGCCAAAGGCGTCAGCGGCCAGACGTTCGGCCCGTCCAAGCAGATCACGCTCGGCAAAAAGTAACACCTTCAAGACCCCTCGCTTCACCTGGTCCGTAAGCGCTTTGAGCTTCGAAGCGCTTGGACTGGAACCCTCCCGCAACACCCCGATAAACACATCAATATTTCAAAAATCGACGAACGGCCCTCGATGCCGAGCATTCGCCGGTATGCTTGCACACGTCTAGATTAAGCGTTTCAGCAGTTTTTCGTTTCTGCTCCTCGCTGTCATGGAGTGACGCATGCTCAAACCCTTTCTGTTTTTGCTCGGCGCCCTGCTGTCATGTTCGGTCGCCAACGCGCAAATCTTCCAGCGTGAACTGGGGGACTTCGATCTCAAGCTCGGCACCACCCCCAGTCGCAGCATGGCCCAGGGGCTGGTCAAACCCTCGACCACCGGCTCCTTTCACGGCGGCCTCGACCTGAGCCACGACAGCGGCTTCTACTTCGGCCAATGGTCACCGAGCATGGGGTTGAGTCCGGGGAACAACCTGGAAGTCGATTCCTACATGGGCTTTAAACAACCCTTCGATCAAACCCTCGGTTACGAAGTCGGCATGATCCACTACAGCTACCCAAAGGTGGATACCCTCGACACCCAGGAACTCTTCGGCGGCCTGACCATTCTGGGCAGCCGTTTCGGCGCCGCCTTCAGCAACGACCCGGACAAACAGAACAGCACCGTGTTCGCCGATCTCGGTGGCAATCAACCGTTCGGCGTCGGGATCAGCATGAAATACACCACCCACCAGCTCAACACCCCGGTGTCGGTGGACGGTGGGTATGTAGGCAACTTCACCGATTGGTCGCTGACCCTGTCTCGACCGTTCATGGGTATCGACCTGGACCTGATCTACAGCGGCTCAAGCCTCAGCGGCAGCGACTGCTCCGCCTACTCCGGGCACAACAGTCAGTGCGACGGCCTGGTCACCCTCAAGGCCGAACACACGTTCTATTGATCAGCTGAACTGGCAGGCTCATCCTGCGTTCACATGAGAACCTACGCTTTCGCAAGGACTCGCCCATGTCGCGCTGGTTGAAGTGTCTCGCCGTCGTCCTCACCCTCAGTCTCGCCCTCGGTGCGTGCAGCCGCGTGGGTCTGGCCTATCGAAACCTCGACGTGATCATTCCATGGACGCTCAGCGATTACCTGGACATGAACGGTGAGCAGAAAGGCTGGTTCAACGAGCGCCTGAAAGAACACCTGAGCTGGCACTGCACCACGCAATTGCCGGGTTACCTCGACTGGCTCGACCGTTTACAGGCGATGGTTGAGACCAATCAGGTGACCGACGCCGCGCTGCAAACCCGAACCCGGGAAGCCAAACAAGCCATCGCCCAGACCGCGCGGGAAATCACCCCGTCGGCCATCGAGTTGTTGCAGGGGCTGAATGACAAGCAAGTCGCGGAGATGAACGACGCCTTTGCCAAGGACCAGCGCAAACGCCAGCATGATTACCTGAAACCGTCCCTCGACCAGCAGATCAAGGAGCGCGGCGAGCGTATGGAAAAACGCTTGAATGACTGGCTCGGCCCGCTCAGTCCGACCCAGCAACAACGTGTCGTCGCCTGGTCGAATGCCTTGGGTGACCAGAACACGCAATGGATCGCCAATCGCGCCCATTGGCAGAAGCAATTCAGCGCAGCGGTTGCGCAACGTCAGAGCCCGGAATTCCCACAGCGAATCGAGACACTTCTGGTGAATCGCGAGAGTTTATGGACGGCCGATTACCGTAAGGCCTACGCCAACACAGAAGCACAGGCGCGAAGTCTTTTTGTGGATTTGATGGCCGAGAGCACGCCGACCCAGCGTGAGCGGTTGTTAAAGAAAATCGAAGGGGTGCGTAAGGATTTCAACGATTTGAAGTGCCTAAAAGCAGCGCAGCAGAGTTAAGGATCAACACAAATACAATGTGGGAGCGAGCCTGCTCGCGATGGCGGTGTATCAGACAACATCAATGTCAACTGACACTCCGCATTCGCGAGCAGGCTCGCTCCCACATTAGTAATCGGCGATCTTCAGGCAATCTGCGCCTTGGACGCCACCTCATCAAACGTCACTTCATCCAGCGCATCTTCCTGCTCATCCAGCACCTGCCGCGGATGAGCATCGCCCGGAATGCTGCTGTCGATCAGGCTCAACAAACTCGAGCCCCGTGGCGTCAGTATGTAGTTCGAACCGGTGCCGCCCTGCTCTTCTGGCCTGGATTCAATATAACCACGCGCCAGCAGTAACTTTTCGTACTCACCGGCCACCGCTTTCAGGTGATCCAGGTTTTCAGTCTGCTCGCCCTCCGTGGCTTTCTCCGCTGCATACTGCTCGGCATAGGGCCGTGGCGTGAAGCTGGGTGCTGCGTTTTGCACCTCGTGCAGCAAACGTTCAATCAAATCCCAGTTATAAGTCGTCATCCTGTTCAACCTCCAAAGCCCGTGAGTGTGATGGCCTTCACAGGTTGTGACCGGCGACGCGCTCAGCCGTTCAGCGAAGGTTTTGAACGGCGCTGACCGGCGGTATGTCGAATTCGGCACAGGTCAAACGACAAGGTTGTGTCAGTCACCTCCCCGCATTGCGCAGGAGAAAACCCGATGAACGCTCAGAACCATCAAATCGTATCGCGAGAAGAATGGCTCGCCGCTCGTAAACAACACCTGGCTCACGAAAAAGCCTTCACCAAGGAACGGGACAAACTCAGCGCCGAACGTCGGGCCCTGCCCTGGGTGAAAATCGACAAGGACTATCGCTTTCAGGGCCCCAACGGCGAACTGAAGCTGGCCGACCTGTTCGGCGGCCGCAGCCAGTTGGTCATCTACCACTTCATGTTCGCCGACGGCTGGGACGAAGGCTGCCCCGGTTGCTCCTTCCTGTCCGACCACATCGACGGCGCCAACCAGCACCTGGCCCATCATGACGTGGCCGTGGTTGCCGTTTCCCACGCGCCATTCGCCGAATTCCAGGCGTTCAAACGACGCATGGGCTGGAAATTCGACTGGGTATCGTCAGCAGGCAGCGATTTCAACTATGACTTTGGCGTCTCGGCCCGCGCAGAAGATGTTGCCGCCGGAACAGCGACCTACAACTACGAAAAATCCGACGGCGCCGAAGAAGAACTCCCGGGCCTCAGCGTGTTTTATCGCAACGAAGCGGGCGATATTTTTCACACTTACTCCACCTATGCCCGCGGCCTGGACATGCTGGTCGGCACCTACAACTACCTCGACCTCATGCCCAAGGGCCGCAACGAAGAGGAAATCATGGAATGGGTAAAGCATCACGATCGGTATGAAGACAAAGCTTCTTCCAGCTGCTGTCACGGGGAATAGATCGCATCGCATGCAAGCGAATGCTGTGAAGCAAATGAAACGGGCAACCTGTTGGTCGCCCTTTTCATGGAGTACAAAAAACCTGCACGGCGTACATCACGCGACGACACCAACACTTCCATCCTCAATATTCTTGAAGTAATACAACCCTTCCAGCACACCAGAAATAGATGCCATTTCAAAGAGAACTTCAGACGTGAATGAAACAGGCAGCACCAAGCGTAATGCCTGCATCTCTAAAGGGTATGCAGACCATGCCGGTTCGAGCATCCCGCTCCAGAACGTCACGCATCCGGCTGCTCCAACAAACACAACCGGTTGCAGATCGCCGAGATGGTCGCTGGCGCGCCAATACACATAACCCACGTAACGCGAGCCATCTTGCCCTTCAAAAACAGTTCTGACGATGATTTGAAAGTCGGCCTCAATCACCTCTCTTGAAGACACCGGGCGAACCGTCAGTTCGTTCCGCACGGTATCGTCCATGGGGAAATACCAAACTCCTTGGGCAAGCAGGTCCTGCGGAGTCAAGTCGTATATCTGTTTGTCAAACATAGCGAACCTACAGGCACGGGCTCAAAAAAGTTCTTACTTGGGAATGACAATCGGAATGATCATCGGCGAAGGCGCCGCAGGCGGGCTCATCATTCCTTCGCTTTTCACAACAAGGACACCCTTGCTTTTGATCGATTCGAATAACCGCTCCGTCGCCGCACTATCGCCATAACCGCCTTCGTCAATCGAAGCGCTCAGCGCCAACTGTCGACGCTCCTCGGTCAATTGGACCTGGCTGGCGCGGAGGAATGAAGCAATCGAAATCGTTTTAAGCTTCGACAAATCAACGTGCACGAGCTCCACATACTTCAGCGCCTTGGCGTCCCAGCCCTGCACATAAAGCTCATTCGAAGTCAGCGCAAAGGTACAGAAATGGTAAGTGCCCGTATTTGAGCCAGGCGTCGCGACAATCAGCGTGCACCGTCCATGCTGAAGAACCGGGCCAGTCAACCCAGGGAAATCCTGAGCAATTTGCGCAGGGAATTGAGCGCGATCGTAATAGATTGTCGCCTTGTCATAGGGTGTGGTGTTGCACCCCGAGAGCAGTACAGACGCAGCCAAAAGAAACCAGGAAGCCAAAAAACGCATTGAGTAGTCCCTTACAGGATAAGAAAACTTTTAGTTTCGGATACCGCATGGATAGTCCATTTACAGCGCACGACTACTTCACCGGAATATACGAATACCCCTTCACCATGGCTTTCCCTTCCTTGGCATCCCGCACCCGAACCATCTCGGCCGCGTACTCCTGCGTGTATTCAACGAAGTATTCCTTGCCCTGCTCGACCTGCAGGTTCAAGAACACGTTTCGTGGATGCGGGCGCGGCCCGGCTGAGACCTTATGCAGGCCCGGGCTCACCAGAACCCAGGAATAGGTTTTGTCATTGAGCCCGACCACTGCGCTGTCATTGATGCTGAACACGCTGTCATAAAAACTGCCTTGAATGACCTGGGTCCGCATCATGTAAACCAGCGCCTTGCCCTGCGGAGGCGCCGGCGGCTCGAAATACGGCTGGCTGGAGCTGGTGTGACCGCATCCGGTCAACAACAGCATGAGCAACAGAACCGGGATACTTTTCATGGCTGCGCTCATTTGTTTTGCCCCAGCAACTGGTTGATCACCGGCCCCATCTTTTCCTCGACCGGCGCCACTTTCGACGGATCGAAGCCCCCCTCACCGGTCAGATGGTATTGACCAAAGCCGATTTGTTGACCGCCCTTGAAGAGCCGGACACTGGCATCGGACAAGTACGGGGAAAAGTCCCAGGAACGGATGGCGGTGTAAGTCAGACGGTATTCACAACTGCCCGGAAGGGGTGCGGCGTACAACCGACTTTCGATGTTGTGCTTGCGCAATAGCGTTTGCAGGCCATCAACAAAATCGCCCACCACTACTTTGGGGTTCTCTTCGATGCAGAGCTGCGAGATTTTGTATTGAGGAGCGACTGGCTCGACGGTGACGTTGGTGCAACCGGTCAATGCCAGTAGAAGGCTTGCCGTGATGGCTCTGAACAGCATGTTCAATCCCTGATTTGCGAGTGATATCAAAACGATGTCAACATAGTAGATTGACGCTATTTTTCGGTCAATTGACGGACTCGTTATCAGCCCGTGGCGCGACAAAAGATGCCTGCGCGCTGAACTTTCCCCTGACCTCAACCCTCAACCGGATAACCCGCCTTAACCGGAACCGAGGCCCACTCCATGAAAATCCTGCTGAAACTCACCCTCGCCGCCACCCTCGCTTGCGCCCTCCCCGCCTGGGCGTGCACGCCGGAGGAAGCCACCACCAAACGTGAACAACTGGCCAAGGAAGTCGCCAAGCTCACGGAGCAGAATCCGAAGAAAGCCAAAGAGATCAACGATGAGTTGCAGAAGATGGATCTGGGCACGGCCAGCGCCGATCTACCGGACAAGTGCCAGTTGATCGATCAGCGCATGAAGGAGTTGGAGACAGCGGATAAGAAAGCCGAAAGCTGATCTGCAGGAACCGGCTTACTGGCGATTCGGTTAATCCAATGCACCGTGTCGCCGGATCGCCAGGATCGCCAGGATCGCCAGCAAACGGAACGCCGCCCGGCCGCTCCTGCAAGTGATTGCGAATGACTTAAATGATGCGCTCAACCGCCTTGAGCAATTCCCGATTGTCCCCGCCTAACGCAACGGTCGCCCTGGCCGCTGCATCGAGCAACAACCCGCACGCCGTAGCCACCTTCTCCTGGTTGAATCGCTCTGCCGGCCCCGACAAGGTCAACGCACCGGTCAATGCATACGCGGCGTTGAATACCGGAACGGACACCGAAGCCGTCTCCGGGTCCCGCTCACCGAAGGACGTTGCCCAGAAATACTCACGAATTGGCCCCTGGTCCGGGTCGGACAACGCGCCGAACGCTCGCAGGATTTTTCCCGATGCCCCGGCACTCAGCGGGAATCGTGCACCTTCATGCAGGGAAACCCGAACGGCGCGCTTTGGCTCGACGCGAAACAGCACCACGCGGCTGTCGTTTTCCCGCACGTAGAAAGAGGATGTTTCGCCGCTCGCTTCGGACAGGGATTCCAGTAGCGGGTAAATCACATCCCGCAGGCGGAACGAGGTCTGATAGACCTGCGCCAACCGCAGCGGCTCGGGGCCGACGGCGTATTGGCCGTCGCCGAGGCGGCGGGGTGATGTTGTTGGCGGCGCTGGCGTTGGGGTCGATTTCGATCGTTCGGTAATCGTAGGGGCCCGCGTTGTGGTTTACGGGCGTAAAAAAACCGGACATGGGTCCGGTTTTTTTATGGGATCGCTACGGCGCCTTATTCAGCAGCCGGCGCTTCCGGCTTGCGGCGCTTCAGAGGAGCCATGCCGTCCTTGCTGACCAGCGACAGGGCGTCGGTCTTCGGGCGGTTGGCGATCTTGCGTTTGGTCGGTGCCTTGGCGCCGGTTTTCTTCTTCTCGCCCTTGGCGTCGACCTTTTTCTTCTTCACGCCAACGGCTTTGCCCGAGGCCTTGACCTTTTTCGGCCCGCCATAGGTGCCTTTGACTTCCTTGATGGTGCGGCGCTCGAAGCTCTGCTTGAGGTAGCGCTCGATGCTCGACATCAGGTTCCAGTCGCCGTGGCAGATCAGCGAGATGGCCAGGCCATCGTTGCCGGCGCGGCCGGTGCGACCGATGCGGTGAACGTATTCGTCGCCGCTGCGCGGCATGTCGAAGTTGATCACCAGGTCGAGGCCGTCAACGTCGAGGCCACGGGCGGCGACGTCGGTGGCCACGAGGATTTTCACGCCGCCCTGTTTCAGGCGATCGATCGCCAGTTTGCGGTCTTTCTGGTCCTTGTCACCGTGCAGGACGAACGCTTTGTATTCCTGCGCCACCAGGCGGCCGTAAATGCGGTCGGCCATGGCCCGGGTGTTGGTGAACACGATGGCCTTCTGATAGGTCTCGTTGGCCAACAGCCAGTTCACGATCTGTTCTTTGTGCTGGTTGTGGTCAGCGGTGATGATCTGCTGACGGGTAGTCGCGTTCAGATCGCTGACGTTGTTCAGCTGCAGGTGTTCCGGGTTGTTCAGGACCTTGGCGACCATCTCGCGCAGGCCCGAACCACCGGTGGTGGCGGAGAACAGCATGGTCTGCTGGCGATTGGTGCACTCTTCCACCAGACGCTGCACGTCTTCGGCGAAGCCCATGTCGAGCATGCGGTCGGCTTCGTCGAGCACCAGCACTTCAACTTCTTTCAAGTCGAGGTTGCCGGCGTTCAGTTGCTCGATCATCCGCCCCGGCGTACCGATCAGGATGTCCGGCACCTTGCGCAGCATGGCGGCCTGGACCTTGAAGTCTTCACCGCCGGTGATCAGGCCGGACTTGATGAACGTGAATTGAGCGAAACGCTCGACTTCCTTGATGGTCTGCTGGGCCAGCTCGCGGGTTGGCAGCAGGATCAGGGTCTTGATGCTGACGCGGATTTTCGCCGGGCCGATCAGACGGTTGAGGATCGGCAAAACGAAAGCAGCGGTTTTGCCGCTGCCGGTTTGCGCTGTCACCCGCAGGTCACGCCCTTGGAGCGCCAGCGGAATAGCCGCTGCTTGCACAGGCGTTGGCTCGACAAATTTAAGCTCGGCCACGGCTTTGAGCAGGCGTTCGTGCAGGGCGAATTGGGAAAACACGGGTGCTACCTCGAAGAAATACAAAAAAACAGCTGCATAGGGTAACGGTTTCGAGCGCCGAGGCCGAGTTTCTTTATGCAAACGACCGTAAACAGTGGCTTTTTTGTTGCGTCTTTTGTCTTCAAACGTCATCCAAAGCGTCTTAAATGCTCTAATCGCCCCGACGCGTCCTATAGAAGAACGGTTTTACCCATGGATATCAAACAGCTCTGGCTCAACGTCCAAGACCTTTGGGGTGCTCTCGACCAGCATCCGCTCCTGCATTCCAGCCTGGCGCTGATCCTGCTGCTGGTGATTGCGCTGGTCCTCGGACGAGTGGCGCGCTACCTCATTCTGCATGCGACCAAAATGCTCGGTCGCCAACCGGCGTTGCACTGGGTCAACGATTTTCGACACAACAAAGTGTTTCATCGCCTGGCGCAGATAACCCCCTCTCTGGTGATCCAGTTCGGCCTGCATCTGGTGCCGGAGTTGAGCAAGACCAGCCTGAATTTCCTCGGCAATGTCGCGCTGGCGTTCACCATTCTGTTCCTGCTGCTGTCGGTCAGTGCCCTGCTCAGTGCCTTGCTGGACATCTACGCCCGCACCGAACACGCCCGTACCCGCTCGATCAAAGGCTACGTGCAACTAACGAAAATGGTGTTGTACGTGTTTGGCGCGATCATCATCGTCGCCACGTTGATCGACCGCTCGCCGCTGTTGCTGCTGTCGGGTCTGGGCGCCATGTCGGCGGTGATTCTGTTGGTCTACAAGGACACCCTGTTGTCGTTCGTCGCCAGCGTGCAGCTGACCAGCAACGACATGCTGCGGGTTGGCGACTGGATCGAGATGCCGCAAGTCGGCGCCGATGGCGATGTGGTGGACATCACGCTGCACACGGTCAAGGTGCAGAACTTCGACAAGACCATCGTTTCGATTCCGACCTGGCGCCTGATGTCCGAGTCGTTCAAGAACTGGCGCGGCATGCAGCAGTCGGGCGGGCGACGGATCAAGCGCAGCCTGTTCATCGATGCCAGCGGTGTACGCTTCATCCGTGATGACGAAGAGCAGAAGCTGTCCCAGGTGCATTTGCTGACCGACTACATCAGCCGCAAACAGGCTGAACTCAAGGCGTGGAACGAGGCTCAGGGCAATGTGGCAGCGATGTCGGCCAACCGGCGGCGGATGACCAATATCGGGACCTTCCGCGCCTATGCGCTGGCGTATTTGAAGAGTCATCCGGAGATCCAGCCGAACATGACCTGCATGGTGCGGCAGATGCAGACCACCGCGCAGGGGATTCCGCTGGAAATCTATTGCTTCACCCGCACCACGGCGTGGGCGGATTACGAGCGGATTCAGGGGGATATTTTCGATTACTTGCTGGCGGTGCTGCCGGAGTTCGGGTTGAGTCTTTACCAGCAGCCGAGTGGCGGGGATCTGCGGGCCGGGTTGCTCCCGGCCATACTGGGCGCGAGCCACATTCCCGAACCCGAAAAACACGTTATGTAACCCCGCCGCCCCCCCTGTAGGAGCGAGGCTTGCCCGCGAAGGCGGTGTGTCAGGCAACATCAATGTCGGCTGACACACGGCCTTCGCGGGCAAGCCATGCTCCTACGAAGTGCGGATTGCGGTGGGTCTGATGCCCAACCGACTAATCCACACCGCCATCAAAATCACCGAACCACCCAAAAACAACCGCCCCAACTCTTCATGCTGATTCCAGATCAGCAGATTGATCAGCAGCCCCACCGGCACATGCAGGTTGTTCATCACCGCCAGCGTCCCGCCATTCACCAGGCACGCGCCCTTGTTCCACCAGTACAACCCCAACGCAGTCGAAACCAGGCCTAGGAATAACAGCACGCCCCATTGCAGCGGTGCTTCGGGCAGGAAATTCTGTTTGCCGAACAGCAGAAAGGCCGGCAACGCCACCGCCAATGCGCCGAGATAGAAGTAACCGAAGCGCCGGTAATGCGGCAGATCGCTCGGATGACGCGCCACCAGATGCTTATAAAGCACCTGCCCGGCGGCGTAGGTGAAGTTGGCCAGTTGCAGCAGCAGGAACCCCATGAAGAAATCCGGGTTGATGCGGTCAAAGCGAATCACCGCCGCGCCGAGCACTGCCACCAACGCTGCGACCAGCGCCCATGGATTGAAGCGCCGGTTCAGCGCGTCTTCGATCAGTGTCACATGCAGCGGTGTGAGGATGGTGAACAGCAACACCTCCGGCACCGTCAGCACCCGGAAGCTCAAATACAGGCAGACGTAGGTCACGCCGAACTGCAACGCGCCGATCAGCAGCATGCCGCGCATGAACGCCGGTTCCACCGAGCGCCAGCGCGTCAACGGAATAAACACCAACCCCGCCAGCAACACCCGCACCAGCACTGCGAAGTAACTGTCGACATGACCCGCCAGGTATTCGCCGATCAGACTGAAGGAAAACGCCTGGATCAGCGTGACAAAAAGTAGATAGCCCATGCTCGCCTCGTTTTGAATGGCGGCGACGATAGCGGGTTTTGCCGGCGATCGCGAGAGCCCCCAGGATCCCTGTAGGAGCGAAGCTTGCTCGCGAAGGCGGTGTGTCAGCCGCTATCCATGTTGAATGGGACATCGTCTTCGCGAGCAAGCTTCGCTCCTACAGGTTCGTGCCAAGCCCACAAAATCGTGGGCAAAAAAAAGCCCGATCTCGCTAAAGCGTTCAATCGGGCTACAGCACTCAGGAGCAACAAGTGCAAAGGGAGGTCGATGCGCGTACAGGCTTGAAGGGTTGCGCCAGGTCACTAGACCATCCAGCGATTATCTGGCGATTAAAGCCTCAAGCCACCTGGGCAAGCCTGGCGTTGGCCTGGTTCAGGCCCTTTTCCTGGAAGTCGCCGCCCAGGTTCATGCCTTCGGCGTGAATAAAGGTCACGTCGTGGATGCCGATGAAGCCCATGACCTGACGCAGGTAGGGTTCCTGATGATCCGCGGTGCTACCGGCGTAGATCCCGCCGCGAGCGGTCAGCACGTAAGCGCGCTTGCCGCTGAGCAGGCCTTGCGGGCCGGTGTCGGTGTACTTGAAGGTCACGCCGGCACGCAGCACGTGGTCGAGCCAGGCTTTCAGCGTGCTCGGGATCGCGAAGTTGTACATGGGAGCGGCCATGACCAGCACGTCCGCCGCCAGCAATTCATCGGTCAACTGATTGGAGCGCTCCAGGGAAACCTGTTCGATGTCGCTGCGCTGCTCAGCGGGTTTCGTCCAGCCGCCCAGCAGGTTGATGTCCAGGTGCGGCACCGGGTTGACGGCGAGGTCACGCACGGTGATCTGGTCGTTGGGGTGTGCGGCTTTCCACTGGCTGATGAAGGTCTGGGTCAGTTGACGGGAAACCGAGTCTTGCTGACGGGCGCTGCTTTCGATGATCAGAACGCGGGACATGGGATGTAGCCTCCATCTGAGAATGTTGTAAGTCGATGGAGTGAAGGTTAAACAGTGTCATATCGATGAAAAAGCGCAAATAATTGCTATAACCCATCAATAAATTCGTTTATAAGCTGAGCGTACTCCGTAGGAGCGAGGCTTGCCCGCGAAGGGGCCGTGTCATTCAACATTGATGTCGACTGGTACATCGCCTTCGCGGGCAAGCCTCGCTCCTACAGGGTTTCATGTCATTTCGGGGTGCAGGTCAGATTGATGCGCATCTTGATGATGGTCCGGTTGAACTTGGCAGTGGCATTTTTGTGCTTGCCGGCAGCCACTTCGATATTGCGGGTGCGCGGTGCTTCCGGACCGTTATTGAAAACCACCTTACAGACTGCATCGGTGCTGCCGTAGTTGTTCACCTGAATGGAGGCGATGTCGGTATCCGTGTCATACGCGTTGTAGTCGATGCTCAAGCCGTTCAACTGTTTTTGTACGTCGATCGGGTAAGCAAAGGCAGTCAGCGGCAGCATCGCCAACACCAAACAACAGAATTTTTTCATTCGACAGTCTCCAATAAGGACTGCCAGCTTAGGACAAGAGGAGCTCAACATGAAAGCGCCCCGCGTGACCCTTGATCAATGGCGAACATTACAGGCCGTGGTCGACCACGGCGGTTTCGCCCAGGCCGCCGAAGCGCTGCACCGCTCGCAATCGTCAGTCAGCTACACCGTGGCACGCATGCAGGACCAGCTCGGTGTTCCCCTGCTGCGCATCGACGGCCGCAAAGCCGTGCTGACCGAAGCCGGCGGCGTGTTGCTGCGCCGCTCGCGGCAACTGGTGAAACAGGCCAGTCAGCTGGAAGACCTGGCGCATCACATGGAGCAAGGCTGGGAAGCGGAAGTGCGGCTGGTGGTCGACGCCGCCTACCCGAGCGCCCGCCTCGTCCGCGCCTTGACCGCGTTCATGCCGCAAAGCCGCGGCTGCCGGGTGCGGCTGCGCGAAGAAGTGTTGTCGGGCGTGGAGGAAGTCCTGCTCGAAGGCGTGGCCGATCTGGCGATCACCGGCCTCAGTATTCCTGGTTATCTGGGCGCGGAATTGAGCGACGTCGAATTTGTCGCCGTCGCCCACCCCGAGCACGCGCTGCATCGCCTGAACCGTGAACTGAATTTCCAGGACCTGGAAAGCCAGATGCAAGTGGTGATCCGCGACTCCGGCCGCCAGCAACCAAGGGATGTCGGCTGGCTCGGCGCCGAACAGCGCTGGACCGTCGGCAGCCTGGCCACCGCCGCGACGTTTGTCGGCAGCGGATTGGGTTTTGCGTGGCTGCCCCGGCACATGATCGAACGCGAATTGAAGGAAGGGACGCTCAAGCTGCTACCGTTGGATCAGGGCGGAAGCCGTAACCCGAGCTTCTACCTGTATTCGAACAAGGACAAACCGCTGGGCCCGGCGACGCAAATCCTCATTGAACTGCTGCGCACGTTTGACACCGCGCCGCTGGATGCGCCCTTCGCCGCCCCTGAACAAGCCTGACACGGAGTAACCCATGGCCTATTTCGAACACGAAGGTTGCAACCTGCACTACGAGGAATATGGCCACGGCACGCCGTTGCTGTTGGTCCACGGGCTGGGTTCCAGCACGTTGGACTGGGAAAAGCAGATCCCGGCGCTGTCCGCCCGCTACCGGGTAATCGTGCCGGATGTGCGCGGCCACGGTCGCTCGGACAAACCCCGCGAGCGCTACAGCATCCCCGGGTTCAGCGCCGACCTGATCGCCCTGATTGAACATTTGAACCTCGGCCCGACACATTATGTGGGCCTTTCGATGGGCGGCATGATCGGCTTTCAACTGGCAGTGGATCAGCCGCAACTGCTCAAAAGCCTGTGCATCGTCAACAGCGCGCCCGAGGTCAAACTGCGCAGCCGCGACGATTATTGGCAGTGGTTCAAGCGCTGGAGCCTGATGCGCGCGCTCAGTCTGGGCACCATCGGCAAAGCCTTGGGCGCCAAGCTGTTCCCGAAACCGGAACAGGCCGAATTGCGTCAAAAGATGGCCGAGCGCTGGGCAAAAAACGACAAACATGCTTATCTCGCCAGCTTCGACGCGATCGTTGGCTGGGGTGTTCAGGAACGACTTTCCAGAGTGTCCTGTCCAACCCTCATCGTCAGCGCCGACCGTGACTACACACCGGTGTCGCTGAAGGAGACTTACGTAAAACTGCTGCCCGATGCGCGGCTGGTGGTGATCGCCGATTCGCGTCACGCCACCCCGCTGGATCAACCCGAACGCTTCAACCAAACCCTGCTCGAGTTTCTCACCGCAGTCGACACCACTACACTCAGGATCACTGACCCATGCTGAAAAAAATCGCCCTCGTCGCTGGCTCCGTTCTGTTTGCCGCCAACCTGATGGCCGCCACGCCCGCCAAGGCGCCGCACGTGCTGCTGGAAACCACCAACGGTCAGATCGAAATCGAACTGGACCCGGTCAAGGCGCCGATCAGTACCAAGAACTTCCTTGAGTACGTCGACAGCGGCTTCTACAACAACACGATTTTCCACCGCGTGATCCCGGGCTTCATGGCCCAGGGCGGCGGTTTCACCACACAGATGCAGCAAAAGGAAACCAAGGCACCGATCAAGAACGAGGCCAGCAACGGCCTGCATAACGTGCGTGGGACCCTGTCGATGGCGCGTACGTCGAACCCGGATTCGGCCACCAGCCAGTTCTTCATCAACGTCGCCGACAACGCCTTCCTCGATCCGGGTCGCGATGCCGGTTACGCAGTATTCGCCAAAGTGGTCAAGGGCATGGACGTGGTGGACATCATCGTCAACTCCCAGACCACCACCAAAAGCGGCATGCAGAATGTGCCCATCGACCCGGTGCTGATCAAGTCGGCCAAGCGCATCGACTAAGACCCACAGGCACAGGGATGTTGAGCGGCCGCCGGTATTCGGCGCCGCTCATAGCGTTTAAAGGAGAGCCCGCATGCGGGCGGAGAACAAATGCTCTATCGCCGTTTCGAACAACTGATCGATGTATTCCGTGACGCCCCGACGGCGGCTCCGCCCGACCGTGTTTTCCCCTTCTATACCTATTACCTGAAGCAGGTCTGGCCGAGTTTCGCGGCCCTGCTGACCGTCGGCCTGTTCGGCGCATTGATCGAAGTGGCGCTGTTCAGCTACCTGAGCCGCATCATCGACCTGACCCAAGGCACGCCGAACGTCAACTTCTTCAAGGAACACGGCATCGAACTGGCCTGGATGGCCGTCGTGGCGCTGATCCTGCGCCCGGTGTTCGTGGGCCTGCATGACCTGCTGGTGCACCAGACCCTGAGCCCCAGCATGACCAGCATGATCCGCTGGCAGAACCACAGCTACGTGCTCAAGCAGAGCCTGAATTTCTTCCAGAACGACTTCGCCGGACGCATCGCCCAACGCATCATGCAGACCGGCAACTCGCTGCGCGATTCCGCCGTGCAAGCGGTGGACGCGCTGTGGCATGTGCTGATCTACGCGATCAGTTCGCTGGTGCTGTTCGCCGAAGCCGACTGGCGCCTGATGATCCCGTTGTTGACCTGGATCGCCGCCTACATCGGCGCCCTCTACTACTTCGTGCCACGGGTGAAAGAACGCTCCGTGGTGTCTTCGGATGCGCGTTCCAAACTCATGGGGCGGATCGTCGACGGCTACACCAACATCACCACGCTGAAGCTGTTCGCCCACACCAACTTCGAACAGCAATACGCCAGGGAAGCCATCGAAGAACAGACCGTAAAAGCCCAACTGGCCGGCCGCGTGGTCACCAGCATGGACGTGGTCATCACCAGCATGAACGGCTTGCTGATCGTCACCACCACCGGTCTGGCGTTGTGGCTGTGGACGCAGTCACTGATCACCGTCGGCGCCATCGCCCTCGCTACCGGCCTGGTGATCCGGATCGTCAACATGTCCGGCTGGATCATGTGGGTGGTCACTGGCATCTTCGAAAACATCGGCATGGTCCAGGATGGCTTGCAGACCATCTCGCAACCGGTCAGCGTCACCGACCGTGAAGCGGCGAAACCGCTGGCCGTTGCCCGTGGCGAAGTGCGCTTCGAGCACGTGGATTTTCACTACGGCAAGAAGAGCGGGATCATCGGCGACCTCAACCTGACGATCAAACCCGGTGAGAAAATCGGCTTGATCGGCCCGTCCGGCGCCGGCAAATCGACCCTGGTCAACCTGCTGTTGCGCCTCTATGACGTGCAGGGCGGGCAAATCCTGATCGACGGCCAGAACATCGCTGACGTCGGTCAGGAAAGCCTGCGCGAACGCATCGGCATGATCACCCAGGACACGTCGCTGCTGCATCGCTCGATCCGCGACAACCTGCTTTACGGCAAACCCGATGCCACCGATGCCGAACTCTGGGAAGCGGTGCACAAGGCCCGTGCCGACGAGTTCATCCCGTTGCTGTCGGACGCCGAAGGACGCACCGGGTTTGATGCGCATGTGGGTGAACGCGGGGTGAAACTCTCTGGCGGCCAGCGTCAGCGGATCGCCATCGCACGGGTGTTGCTCAAGGATGCGCCGATCCTGATCATGGACGAGGCCACCTCGGCGCTGGACTCGGAAGTTGAAGCGGCGATCCAGGAAAGTCTCGAAACCCTGATGCAGGGTAAAACGGTGATTGCCATCGCGCACCGGCTCTCGACCATTGCGCGGATGGACCGGTTGGTGGTGTTGGAAAAAGGCCAGATTGCCGAGACGGGGACCCATGCTGAACTGCTGGCGCATGGGGGGTTGTATGCGCGGTTGTGGCAGCATCAGACTGGGGGGTTTGTTGGGATCGATTGAGGGTTTGGGTGAATATCCGTTTCTTCGGTAACGGCTGATATTGGTTCCGCTCTTACAGCGGGTTACTTGGAAAAACGGAACGCCGCCCGGCGCCAAGTAACCAAGCGCTTTTGCCCCTTTCGTTCGGTGGCTCGCTAAGGCTCGCCATGCCCTCCTTCCGGTCCTGCTCCGTGGGCCCGCCGCCATCGGCCATCCATGGTCGGGGGCGGCTAACCCGTCATCCATGCCGGGTTGCCCACTGCGCAGAACCGGAACGAAGCCTCTCGAGGGCGCGAATACCGCCACAGCACCGCGAGGCGGCCTGCGGGCCGACCTGGCTCCTCATATGTACGCATTCCCCCTGTGGGAGCTAGCCTGCTAGCGATGGACGTTAACGATTACGCGTGCGGTCTGAATGAACGCGGTGTCTGGATGTCCATCGCTAGCAGGCTAGCTGCCACAGGGGATTTTTGGTGGGCATGACATGGGTGTTCACCGCCGATGGCCTTGACGGACATCAGGTCGGCTACTAGGCCGCCTCGCTTTGTTTTTGATCTTGATCTGCCCCGTCGGAAGGCCGAGCGCAGGTTCTGCGCAGTGGGCAACCCGGCAGGGATGCCGGGTTAGCCGCCCCCGGCCATGGATGGCCGATGGCGGCGGGCCCAGGGAGCAGGACCGGAGCGAGGGCATGGCGAGCCTTAGCGAGCCACCGTACGTCAGGGGCGCAGGCGCTTGGTTACTTGGCGCTTTTCCAAGTAACCCGCCGTAAGGGCGGAACCAATAGCCGCCGTTACCGCAAAAACGGATAAGCCCCCAATCTCAATCCAAATCCAAATCCAAATCCAAATCCAAATCCAAATCCAAATCCAAATCCAGTAAACCCGCCACAACGCCGAATTAATGTGCACCGCGACGAGGGCACTTGAGCCCACCGACGAGGGATCAGTCTTGCCGATAAGGCAAAGCAGTCCTCGCTTCCTCGGCATACGCCAACACCCCGAGACGTTCCTGCTGCAGGAAGTCTTTAACCGCCGCTTTCAGGCCGGGATGACGCAAGTAGTGCCAGGAATGGGTGATCACCGGTTCAAACCCGCGAATCAGCTTGTGCTCACCCTGAGCACCGGCATCAAAACGCTGAAAGCCGTTGGCAATCGCGTAGTCCATACCTTGATAGAAACACGTCTCGAAGTGCAGCCGATCGAACTCCGCCAGACAACCCCAGTAACGTCCATAAAAACTGTCGCCCCCGACGAGGCTGAAGGCCATGGCCACCGGTCGTGAGCCTTGTTTGGCCAGCACCACACGAATAGATTCCGGCATGCGTTCGGCCAACAGGCTGAAAAACTCCCGCGACAGATAAGGCCGTTGCCGACGCACTGCGTAGGTGTTGGCGTAACAGGCGTAAACGAAATCCCACTGCGCCTGATCCAGTTGCCGGCCTTCCAGCCATTCGAATTCGAAGCCCTGCCCCGCCACCTGCTCGCGTTCTTTGCGCATCTGCTTGCGTTTACGTGAACTGAGGGCGTCGAGGAAGTCCTGAAAATCCCGATACCCGCGATTTTGCCAGTGGTACTGACAGCCAATGCGCTGCAGCCAGCCGGGGTGTTCGGCCAATGCCGCGTCGGTGAACGGGTCCGTGAAATTGATGTGGGCGCTGGAAAGTTCTTCGATCTCAAGGTAGCCAGGCAAACTCTTCAGCAGTTCGAAACCGTCCTCGACCGTGGCCGCCAGCAAGCGCGGTCCGCTGACCGGGCTGAAGGGCACGGCGGTCAGCAGTTTGGGGTAATAGTCGATGCCGGCACGCTCGCACGCATCAGCCCAGGCGTGATCGAACACGTACTCGCCGTAGGAGTGCCATTTGCGGTAACTGGGCAGCACGGCGATCAACCGATCACCTTCCCTATGCAGTAAGTGCTCAGGCTGCCATCCGGAATGCGGGCCGACGCTGCCACTGTCTTCCAGTGCACTGAGAAAAGCATGGCGCAGAAACGGCTGGTTTTCCGGCACCAGGGCATCCCAGGTGTGCGGCGCTATTTCGGACAGACTTTCCAGACGTTGCAGCGGCATCACTTCCCTCTCCACTTCTTGGCGTAAAGCCTTGCGAGTATCGCCTATAGAGGCGCAATCCACACCCGCGATCCGCTGACAGGGCCCGGAGTAGAAAGTTCATTCGAGTTTTGTATCGTCATCGAGACGCCATCACATTGCCACTGCTTTGTCATAAACCATCGCGATACTGGCGCCTGTTTTTAGAGCGCCGGGTTATAGCACTCGGCCACTGTTTTCCGTCCCTTTGCGGTCGGTTGTGCCCCGGATGGCTCAGTCATCCCATTCATCTTCGGAGATTGATATGCGTCTTGCTTCCACGAAAACTGCGGCGGCCCTGTGTGGCGGTCTGCTGCTGGCCATGAGTGTACCGGCCAGCGCCGCAGTCGACGCCAAACTGCTCGACATGCTGAAGGCTAACGGTTCGATCAACGCTGCGCAGTACAACGAACTGCAAGCCGAACTGGCCCGGGATCAGAAAGACCAGCAAATCGCTCGTCAGGCTCAACAAGAGACCAACGAGCAGATCGCGGCGACCGCGAAGAAAACCGAAGCACTGAGCACCTTCGACCAGAAACTGGCGTGGGCTGCCAAGACCCAGTTCAAGGGTGACGTGCGTTTCCGTCAGGAAAATATCCACAACGATAGCGTATCCAACACCGGCGACCAGAGTCGCCAGCGCATTCGTGCCCGCCTGGGTGCCTACACAGAAATCAACCCGCAAGTTGACACCGGTATTCGTATCGCCACTGGCAGCAACGACGACGCTCGCTCCACCAACCAGGACCAGAACAACTACTTCGACAAGAAGTCGATCTGGCTGGACCAGGGCTACGTCGACTACCACCCTGACGCCATCAAGAACTTGCACTTCGTTGGCGGCAAGATGCCACAACAATGGGTAAGCATGGGCGACATCATCTGGGATAGCGACATCAACCCGGAAGGTCTGGCAGTGACCTACAAATACCCGCTGGGCGGCAGCACCGAGCTGTTCGGTAGCGCCGGTCACTACACCCTCAAGGACAACGTTGACGGTGAAGGCGTGCAGTTCAAACACGACCTGCGTCTGTACGCTGGCCAGTTGGGCGCTCGCTTCGCGATCACTGACAACCTGAAAATGACGTTGGGCGGCAGTGTTTACGCCTACGACAACGACGAAAACAGCCCCGAACTCGCGCCACCATCGACCGCCACCACCCCAAGCCAACTGGCCACCAACGGCAACACCTTGGGTGAAGAGTTCAAACTGTACGAAGGTTTTGGTCAGCTCGATATCGGCGGTCTTCCAATGCCGCTGTCGCTGTACGGCCAGGTCGTCAACAACGACAGCGCCAGCAACGATCAAGACATGGGCTGGTTGGCCGGTGTCAAGACCAAGGTCTTCGGCTTTGGCGTGGACTACAACTACCGCGACGTACAGCGTAACGCTGTGGTCGGTGCCTTCACCGACTCTGACTTCGCCAACGGTTTCACCGGTTCGCGTGGCAGCAAGCTGAAAGTGAGTTACGAGCTCGACAAGAACTTCACTCTGGGTGCGACGTACTTCCTGGCGAAGACCGACTACTTCAGCAACACCGCCAGCGTCAATCGCAAAGACACCGACATCAATACCCTGCAACTGGATGCCGAAGCCAAGTTCTGATTTTCACGCTACACGACTCGGGCAAGGAAGCCTGAGCTGATTTTACAAACTCGCGTTGCCGTATCGGTCCCCATCATCCGTCCGATACTGCAACGCGAGTTTTTTTATTGCCTCGCCGTAAACCCGCATGCGCCTTTTGTGGCGAGGGAGCTTGCTCCCGCTGGACTGCGAAGCGGTCCTAAAACCTGCGACCGCTATCAGACAGGCCTCATGGGTTGGTTTTGCGGCTGCTGCGCACCTGAGCGGGACGGTGCGGCGATCCGACAAGCTCCCTCGCCACAAAAGCTCTTCATCAGACTTGCGATCAACGCTTGCGCAGAATCACGCTACCGATCGAGTAACCGGCGCCAAACGAGCTGAGCACGGCCAGGGAACCGGCGGCCAGGTCATCCTGATGTTTGTGAAACGCAATCACCGAACCCGCAGAACTGGTGTTGGCATAGGTGTCGAGAATCACCGGTGCTTCCTGTTCGGTAGCTTCGCGGCCCAGCAGTTTCTTGACGATCAAGTGGTTCATGCTGAGGTTGGCCTGGTGCAGCCAGAAGCGCTTCACGTCACTGACGTTGAGCTGGTTCTCTTCCAGGTGCGCGCCGATCAGCTCGGCAACCATCGGGCAGACTTCCTTGAACACCTTGCGACCTTCCTGCACGAACAGTTTGTCCTTGGCACCGATGCCCTCTTCCGCCGCGCGGTTGAGGAAGCCGAAGTTGTTGCGGATGTTGTTGGAGAACTTGGTCAACAGCTTGGTGCTGACCACGTCGAATTGATACTTGGACGTCGCCAGGTCGGCGCGTTCGATGATCACCGCGGTGGCCGCGTCGCCGAAGATGAAGTGGCTGTCACGGTCACGGAAGTTCAGGTGACCGGTGCAGACTTCCGGGTTGACCATCAGAACTGCCCGGGCCTGACCCAGTTGCACGCTGTTGGCGGCGGCCTGGATACCGAAAGTCGCCGAGGAGCAGGCCACGTTCATGTCGAAACCGAAACCCTGGATGCCCAGCGCTTCCTGGACTTCGATGGCGATGGCCGGGTAGGCCCGTTGCAGGTTGGAGCAGGCGACGATCACGCCGTCGATGTCGGCGGCGGTTTTGCCGGCGCGCTGCAAGGCTTGTTCAGCCGCGCCGATGGCCATCTGGCACAGGACCGACCACTCGTCGTTCGAGCGTTCCGGCAGGCGTGGCGCCATGCGTTGCGGGTCGAGAATGCCGTCCTTGTCCATGACAAAACGGCTTTTGATACCGGAAGCCTTTTCGATAAACGCGGCGCTGGATTCGGTCAAGGCTTCGACTTCGCCACGGGCGATGGCGTCGGCGTTGTCGGCGTTGAATTGCGCGACGTAAGCGTTGAAAGACTGCACCAGCTCTTCGTTGGAAATGCTGTTGGCCGGGGTGTACAGGCCGGTGCCGCTGATGACGACGTTATGCATGGTCGTTTCTCTAATCTGTTCAGGCAGAAAGCGTTGGCACCGACGTACCAACACATAAAGGGTCTGTTCCCGTCAGAGGAATCAAACCTGGCATCGCTTTATTCCGCTCCGCCCGAACCTTGAAAGGCTCAAAACCGCGGGGCCGGCGTTTATAGGCGCGAAGTTTGCCATAAACGTTGGGGTTTGGCGCCTTTTTGCTGGATGAAGCACCTTCCACAGGTACTGCATAAACCTGTGGGAGCAACTGTCTTCACCCTGCCATTCGTCAGCGCCATTCGGTGCCGTCTCTCAGCATGGCATTCAGTCTGATCAGTAATATTCGCATGCAGGCGATGAGCGCGACCTTCGCGCTCTTGCCTCGCGCCCGAAGAGCGTCATAGCGTGCTTTAAAGTCAGCTTGATAGCGGATCACTACCCAGCAGGACATGTAAAGCGCACGCCTCACACGGGCTCTTCCTCCATAGATTTGGCGTTTCCCGCTGTGATTGCCGCTGTCATCGTTGCAGGGTGCAATTCCTGCCAGTGCGGCGACCTGGCGACGGTCGAGCTTGCCTAACTCGGGCAGGTAAACCAGCAAACTGGCAGTGGCGACCGTGCCGATACCTTTAACAGAGATGAGCCGCTCGGTTTTTTCTGCGTCCAGGTCGTGCATGCTCTGGTGGATGGTTTTATCGAGCTGCTTGATCTGAACTTGCAGGTAATGAATATGGCCTTTGATTGCCGCCACAACAGCGGGTAGCTGAGCCTGCTGAAGCCGGCGCTTATTGTCGTCCCGTTGCTGTACGAAGTGCTCGCGTTGCTGAACCAGCTCGCGCAACGCTTCACGCTCAGGCGAAATGACCTTGTCGCCGTCCATCTTCAAGACCTCGGCGAAATCGGCCAACACAGCTGCATCGATCAGATCGGTCTTGGCATTTTTGCCCATCGCCACGGCGAAAGCCCTGGCCCGGCGAGGATTGATCCTGAGGACATTGAAGTTGGCACCTAGCAATGCGGCCATGACCTTGCGCTCGTAGCCTCCCGTGGCCTCCAGCAGAACTCGGCCAACCTCGTACTGGCTCAAGCGCTGAAGAAGCTCAACACAGCCTTCTGAGGTGTTTGAAAGCTCAAAACCTTCACCGTCTGGTTGAACCCAAACAACGAGGTTTGATTTGGAGATATCGATGCCGACCCAGGAAATCATGGCAAAACCCTCTTACACTCAGGAGTGAGAGTGCTCTGGCTTTGCCCACGCTTGTGATTTCGAGTGGCTGCTCGTCCAACTGTTCGGGCTTATGGGCCAGAGTGGAAAGGTGAATGGCAGCTTGGCTCCCACACGTGCTTTAAGCACCGCGGACTCACAGCTTGCCATTCACCCCTCTCACCCCAGAGCTTATTCCTAGATCTAGACACAAGCGGGCTTGCCCGGATGGCGATGTAACAGTCAACATAGATGTTGGATGTTATGGCCCCATCGCGGGCAAGCCCGCTCCCACAGGTATTTGTGCAAGCCCGTAGCCTAGGGTTCTACCTGGGTCCATTGCTTGTTCAGGCGCTTGTCGGAAATCGGCACTTTGGTCCCCAGTTGCTGGGCAAACAGCGAAACCCTGTATTCCTCCAGCCACCAGCGATACAGCTCAAGCTGCGGATCGCGTTTTCCTTCCTGGGCGTGCTTGCTGGCGCGGGTCTGGTATTGGCTCCAGAGACCGGACAACTCACCGCTCCAGACCCGATCCTTCTGCACCTGAGCACCGAGTTTCTCGAAGCGCTGCTCGATGGCTTTCAGATAACGGGGCAGTTCCTTGAGCCACTGCATCGGCGTTTCGCGGACAAAACCCGGATACACCAGATGACTGAGCTGCTGCTTGATGTCGTTGAGCGCCACGGCCTGCGCCAGATCGATCTTGCCCTTGAAGCGTTTTTGCAGGCCGTGCCAGAGCTTGAGAATTTCCAGGGTCAGCTTCGCCAGCCGCTCGGCGTGCTCGGTCCAGCCGCCACGCTTGCGCTCGGCCAACGCCGCCAGCCCGGCGCCATCGCGCGGCAGCGGATCTTCGCCGTCGAGGATGCAGCTGTCGAGGCTGGCCAGCAGAATGTCTTCCACCAGCGCGTCGATGCGCCCCATGTCGCGGTACATCAGGCCCAGTTCGGTCAGCCCCGGCAACTTGCCGCGCAGGAATTTCGCCGGCTCGGCCAGCTGTTGCATCAGCAAGCGCTGCAACGCGCGGCGATGCTGGAACTCGGCTTCGGCCGGCGTCGAGAACCGCCCTTCCTTGACCGTGCCGGCCTCTTCCACCAGCGCCGGATACACCGTCATCGACAGCCCGGCAATCTTCTGTTGAGTCTTTTCCGCCACGGCCGCGAAGACTTTCGCCTCCACCGGCTGTTGGCTTTTCGCGGTCTGCGGCACCGCCAAAGCAGCCTGGCTCGCTTCAGCGAATCGTGCGGTCAGTTCCGCCAGATCACGCCCTTCGCCAAGGAACTTGCCTTGGCCGTCGACGATTTCCAGGTTCATGCGCAGATGGCTTTCGACTTGCTGCGCCGCTTCAGCCCAGGCTTCATCACTGACGCGGGCACCGGTCATGCGCAGCAGTTCACGGCCCAGCGCCAGAGGCAGAGAGCCCTCGGCGAAAGTCATGCGCTGCAACGCGGCTTTGACGAAGTCCGGCACCGGCACGAAATTCTTGCGCAGCGCCTTGGGCAGGTTGCGCACCAGCGCGATGCACTTGGCTTCGATCACACCCGGCACCAGCCATTCCAGACGCTCCGACGGCAGCATCGGCAACAGCGGCGCCGGCACGCGCAGGGTCACGCCGTCGCGAGGATGGTTCGGTTCGAAGTGGTAACTGAGCGCCAATTCCAGATCGCCAATATGCAACGTGTCCGGGTAATGCAGCGCAGTGACTTCACTGGCCTCGCGGGCCAGTACGTCTTCTTCGCGCATGATCAACAACTGCGGATCTTTCTGGCTGTTGACCCGATACCAGCTGTCGAAGGTCGCGGTCTGGTGAATCTCCGCCGGCAGTCGCGCATCGTAGAAGGCGAACAGGGTTTCTTCGTCGGCCAGAATGTCACGCCGACGGGCCTTGGCTTCCAGTTCGTCGAGTTGTTCCAGCAGTTGTTTGTTGGCCGTCAGGCATTTGGCCTTTGACTGAATCTCGCCACGCACCAGCGCTTCACGAATGAACAACTCGCGGGAGACCACCGGATCGACCGGCCCGTAATGCACCGGCCGGCGACCGACCACGATCAGCCCGAACAAGGTGATCTGCTCGAACGCCACGACCTGTCCGCGCTTCTTCTCCCAATGGGGTTCGAAGTGGTTTTTCTTGATCAGGTGCCCGGCCAGCGGCTCGATCCAGTCGGCGTCGATCTTGGCGACCATGCGCGCATAGAGCTTGGTGGTTTCCACCAGTTCGGCGGTCATCAGCCATTGCGGACGCTTCTTGCCGAGCCCCGATGACGGGTGAATCCAGAACCGCCGCTGACGGGCGCCGAGGTAATCGCCTTCATCGGTTTTCTGCCCGATCTGGCTGAGCAGGCCCGAAAGCACGGCTTTGTGCAGCTTCGGGTAATCCGCCGGCTCTTTGTTGAGGCTCAACTGCATGTCGCGGCAGATCAGGCTCAACTGACGGTGCGAGTCGCGCCACTCACGCAGACGCAGGTAATTCAGGAAATTCTTGCGGCACCAGTTGCGCAGCGGACTGGCCGTCAACGCCTGACGCTGTTCTTCGAAACCACGCCACAGATTGACCAGCCCGGCGAAGTCCGAGTCCACGTCTTTCCATTGGGCGTGGGCCTGATCCGCCGCTTGTTGACGCTCCGGCGGCCGTTCACGCGGGTCTTGAATCGACATGGCGCTGGCGACGATCAGCACTTCCTGCAAGCTGCCGAGCTTCGCCGCTTCCAGCAGCATGCGGCCCATGCGCGGGTCCACCGGCAGCCGCGCCAATTGGCGACCGAGCGGGGTTAGCTGACTGTTGCGATCCACCGCCGACAGCTCTTGCAGCAGGTTGAAACCGTCGCTGATGGCCTTGCCGTCCGGCGGCTCGATAAACGGGAAATCGGTGATCTCGCCGAGGCGCAGGTGCAGCATCTGCAGGATCACCGCCGCGAGGTTGGTCCGCAGGATTTCCGGGTCGGTAAATTCCGGGCGACCGATAAAGTCTTCTTCACTGAACAGCCGCACACAGATGCCCGGCTCGACCCGCCCGCAACGGCCTTTACGCTGGTTGGCGCTGGCCTGGGAAATGGCTTCGATGGGCAAGCGCTGGACCTTGGCGCGGTAGCTGTAGCGGCTGATGCGCGCGGTACCGCTGTCGATCACGTAACGAATGCCCGGCACGGTCAACGAGGTTTCCGCGACGTTGGTCGCCAGCACCACGCGACGCCCCGGGTGCGACTGGAAAATCCGCTGCTGTTCGGCCGGCGATAGCCGCGCATACAGCGGCAGGATTTCGGTGTGCTTGAGCTGGGCCTTGCGCAACATGTCGGCGGCGTCGCGAATCTCACGCTCGCCGGGCAGGAACACCAGCACATCGCCGGGGCTCTTGCGCTCGCTGCGTTCGAACGCAGCGATTTCGTCGAGGGTGGCGAGGATCGCCTGATCCACGGTCAGGTCGTCTTCGACGCGGTTGCCCTCTTCGTCCTGCTCCAGAGTCAGCGGGCGATACCAGGTTTCCACCGGAAAAGTGCGGCCGGAGACCTCAACGATCGGCGCATCGTCGAAATGCTTGGAGAAGCGCTCCAGGTCAATGGTCGCCGAGGTGATGATGACTTTCAGGTCCGGACGACGGGGCAGCAGGGTTTTCAGGTAACCGAGCAGGAAGTCGATGTTCAGGCTACGTTCGTGGGCTTCGTCGACGATGATCGTGTCGTAGCGCTCGAGGTAGCGGTCGTTCTGGGTTTCCGCCAGCAGGATGCCGTCGGTCATCAGTTTGATCAGGGTGTTGGAATCGCTCTGATCCTCGAACCGCACCTGATAGCCGACCAGCGCGCCCAGCGGCGTCGCCAGTTCTTCGGCAACCCGGCTCGCGACGCTGCGCGCCGCAATTCGACGTGGCTGAGTGTGGCCGATCAGGCCATGTTGACCGCGACCGATTTCCAGGCAGATTTTCGGCAGCTGGGTGGTTTTACCCGAGCCGGTTTCGCCGGCGATGATCAGCACTTGATGCTTGAGCAGCGCTTCCTTGATTTCGTCGCGCTTGGCGGCGATCGGCAGGCTGTCGTCGTAACGAATCACCGGCAGGCTGGCACGCCGCGCCAACACCTGATCACAGGACGCCTGCATACGCGTCACCCACTGGGCCAGCTTGACTTCGTCGGGCTTCTTGCGCAGCTCAAGCAACTGCCGCCGCAGCCGGTGGCGGTCGGCGAGCATGGCGTGATCGAGGTTTTTCAGCAGTTTGTCGATGGAAGGCGATTCGTCAGTCATCAGGTACGCAATAAGTCGTCTAGTGGCGCAGGGGGGCGATTGTCGCAGATTTGCGCACGCAGCGACGAATGCAACCTGCTTTTGTGGCGAGGGAGCTTGCTCCCGCTCGGCTGCGCAGCAGTCGTAATACAGCTGACGCGATTAGTCAGTTAAACCGCGATAGCCGATTTGGGAGCGCTTCGCACTCCAGCGGGAGCAAGCTCCCTCGCCACACGGTGTTCACTCAGGAGGGTTATTCGTTATCAAGGCCCTTGCGGCGATACGGGAACACGTCGATCACTTTTCCGCCGCGAATGGCTTCCTGCAGGCTTTTCCAGTAATCGGCGTTGTACAACTCGCCATGCAACTGATCGAACAAGCGTCGCTGACCGGCATCGGCGAACAGGAACGGCGGAAACTCCTCGGGGAACACATCCAGCGGCCCGATCGAGTACCACGGTTCGGATGCCATCTCGTCTTCCGGCGTGCGCGGTTGCGGGATGTGGCGGAAGTTGGCTTCGGTCAGGAAGCAGATCTCGTCGTAGTCATAAAACACCACGCGACCGTGACGGGTGACGCCGAAGTTTTTCAGCAGCATGTCGCCGGGAAAGATGTTTGCCGCCGCCAGTTGCTTGATCGCCAGACCGTAATCTTCCAGCGCCTCGCGCACCTGCGCCTCGTTGGCGTTTTCCAGGTACAGGTTCAACGGCGTCATCCGCCGCTCGGTCCAGCAGTGGCGGATCAACACGGTGTCGCCCTCCACCGAAACCGTGGACGCGGCCACCTCCAGCAATTCTTCCAGGCACGCCGGGTCGAACTTGCTCAGCGGGAAACGGAAGTCGGCGAACTCCTGGGTATCGGCCATGCGCCCGACCCGGTCGACACTTTTCACCAGACGGTACTTCTCGATCACCGTCGCGCGGTCGACGTTTTTCGACGGCGAGAAACGGTCTTTGATGATTTTGAATACGGTGTTGAACCCCGGCAGGGTGAACACGCTCATGACCATGCCGCGCACACCGGGGGCCATGATGAACTGGTCGTCGGTGTTGGCCAGGTGGTTGATCAGCGCCCGGTAGAACTCGGATTTACCGTGCTTGTAGAAACCGATCGAAGTGTACAACTCGGCGATGTGCTTGCCCGGCAGAATGCGCCGCAGGAAACCGATGAACTCCGCCGGCACCGGCACGTCGACCATGAAGTACGAACGGGTGAACGAGAAGATGATCGACACATCGGCCTCATCGGTGATCAACGCATCGATCTGAATCCCCCGCCCTTCGCGGTGCAGCAACGGAATCACCAGCGGCCACTGCTCCTCCCGGGTGAAAATTCGGCCCACCAGGTACGCGCCCTTGTTGCGATAGAGCACCGAGGAAAACAGCTCGACGTTCAGTTCCGGGTCTTTGCACACCCAGTCCGGCAGGTTCTCGCGCAGTTGTGCTTCGAGACGGCGAAGATCGCCCGCCAGGTCGGCGTAATCCTCGCTGAAGCGGTAGTCGGCAAAAATGCTCGCCAGCATGTCGGACAGATGGCCCTGGGGCTTGTACGTGCGGGTCTGTGCGGCGCGTGCCCGACGCAGGCTCGGCCGGGTGGTGTGGATAAACATGCAGCCGTCGCTGATCAGGTCATGGCTGAACAGCCCGCAGAAGATCGAGTTGTACCAGGTCTCGGACAGTTCATCGTCGAAGCGCAGGTCGATCAGGCTGATGTAGGCGCTTTTGACCAGGGGCCAGCAACTGACATCCAGCGTGTCGGTGTCGAAAGCGATGTGCAGGCGGTCGACCGTTTCGCTGACTTTCTCCTCGTACAGATTGATCCGCGCCGCCGAGGCGACCTGCGCCTCCTGCCACTTGGCCTGCTCGAAGCGCGCCCGGGCGCCGTCGGTGATTTGCCGGAAATGCTCGCGGTAATCGTCAAAGCCATCGAGGATCATTCGGGCGATGTCGGCGGCTGGCCATTGCTGCGGCATGGTGAGACCTCTGCGGGAATTCGGAAGGCCTGAGCTTAGCCAGTGAACCGGGTGCAGGAGAAGCGTAATTTCGGCCAGAGAACGGATGAATCGTTCAGGGGCGGAGATTTTTTCGAGTTTTTTTAATCGACCGTTCGGTCAGCAAACAACCTGACAAGTCATCCTTCCGCGACTTAATCGATTCATCTACAGCCCTCTGGTTATCAGGCTTTCGGATCCAATCCACGCTCAGGCAATCGACCTCCGCTGCGTTTTCTGCTTTGCCCCGACGGCCTCCCAGCCTGAAAAGCGCTCCTTACCAAGATGATGGCTGTTTGATATACACCCGCCTCCACCTGCCTAAAAACAAGATCCTCGGTACACGAGGACTACCTCCCAAAATGCCCAAGGAGCACTTTAGATGCCTATAAGGAACATGCGCATAGGTTTGCGCGCGAGCTTGAGTTTTGCCGTGTTGGCCAGCCTTCTGGTACTGGTCGGGCTGTTCGGCCTGGGTCAGATGGCGACCCTGCGCGAGAGCGCGGCGGTCATCGAGGAATCGTGGATGCCGAGCATCGAGAGCATCCATGACAGCGCATCCAACATCGCCACCATCCGCCTGGAATCGTTGCGCTTGATCGCCAACCGCCAGAGCACCGTGCGGGAAAAGAGCAAAGGCATTCTCAGCGCCCAACGCCAGGAACTGCAAAAGCGCCTCAACGACCACAAAACGCTGCTGTCCAGCGACCAGGAACGGGCCATGCTCGACAGCCTGAATGCCGCCGTCGCCAAGTACCTGGCCATCCTCGACCAGATCCTCGCGCAGATCGATGCGGGCCAGGATGACCAGGCCTACGCCCGCCTCAACAATGAACTGGCCCCGCAGGGCAGCGTGCTGGATAAATCCCTGGAGTCGATGATCAGTTTCAATCAGCAAGGCGCCGATGCGGCCGCGGACGCAGCCGCGTTGATGTACCAGCGTGCGCAATGGATCGTCGGCGCAATCATCGTCGTCGCGCTGATCGCCACGCTGCTACTGGCCTGGCTGCTGACGCGCAGCATCACAGCGCCCATCAATCAGGCGTTGCATGTCGCACGCCGGATTGCCTCGGGCGACCTCAGCGGACAGATTGACCGCACCGGCAAGGACGAAGCCGCGCAATTGCTCGACGCCCTCGACGAGATGCAAGGCAACCTGCGCACAACCATTCGCGGCATCAGCGACTCGGCGCGGCAACTGGCGTCGGCTGCCGAGGAAATGAGCTCGGTGATGGAGGAAAGTACCCGAGGCCTGCAACAACAGAACGACCAGATCGAGATGGCCGCCACGGCCGTCACCGAGATGAGCACCGCGGTGGATGAAGTCGCCGCGAATGCCGTGTCCAGTGCCGAAGCCTCCCAGGCGTCGAACGAGGACAGCAAGCACGGGCACGTGCAGGTCAGTGAAACCATCACCTCGATTCAGGGCCTGGTCAGCGAAGTGCTCAGCGCGTCGGAACAGGCCGAGGGGTTGGCGGTTCAGGCGCAGGACATCAGCAAAGTCCTGGAAGTGATTCGCGCAATCGCCGGGCAGACCAACCTGCTGGCGCTCAACGCGGCCATCGAAGCCGCTCGCGCCGGTGAAGCCGGACGCGGCTTTGCGGTGGTGGCCGATGAAGTGCGTTCGCTGGCGCAACGCACCCAGAACTCCACCGAAGAAATCGAGCTGATGATCAACAACATCCAGCACGGCACCGGGGCCACGGTCAGCGCGCTGCAAAGCAGCGCCGAGCATGCCAGCCAGACCTTGCGCCGAGCCAACGGCGCGGGCCAGGCCCTGGAGAAAATCACCGCGTCGATCTCGCAGATCAACGAACGCAACCTGGTCATCGCCAGCGCCGCCGAACAGCAAGCGCTGGTGGCCCGGGAAGTCGATCAGAACCTGGTGAACATTCGCGACCTTTCGACCCAGACCGCCGCCGGTGCCACTCAGACTTCCGCCGCCAGCCAGGAACTGTCGCGGCTGGCGGTCGACCTCAACGGGCTAGTCACCCGATTTCAGATTTAACGGTGGCGAGGGAGCTTGCTCCCGCTTGAGTGCGCAGCGCTCACCTGTTTTTGCGGCCGTTGCGCAGCCCCGCGGGAGCAAGCGCCCTCGCCACAAAAATTGAGTGCCGGTTTTTCGGTTGCCATAGGCAAGGCTCTCGGCAACACTCTCGTCCCCATCAAGGAAGGAGTGCGCCGTGAGCCCTGTCGATACCATTCGTTTACTGTCGCTGGCGGCCATCTGGGGCGCGAGCTTCCTGTTCATGCGCATCATTGCCCCGGTGATCGGCACCGTGCCCACGGCGTTTTTCCGCGTCTCGATCGCAGCGGCGGGGTTGCTGGTGATTCTCGGGCTGATGCGCATCAGCTGGGATTTCAAAGGCAAACTGAAAACCGTGATGCTGCTCGGGGTGATCAACTCCGGGATTCCGGCGACCCTCTATTCCGTGGCGGCCCAGGTGCTGCCCGCCGGTTATTCGGCAATCTTCAACGCCACCACGCCATTGATGGGCGTGTTGATCGGCGGGCTGTTCTTCAGTGAACGACTCACCGCCGCCAAGCTGGGCGGGGTGTTCCTCGGTCTGTTCGGCGTCGGCATCCTGACCCGCGCCGGTCCGGTGGCGTTCGACCTGCAATTGCTGATGGGCGCCCTCGCCTGCCTGCTCGCCACCACCTGTTATGGCTTCGCCGGGTTCCTTGCTCGCCGCTGGCTCGATCAGGCCGGTGGTCTCGACAGTCGTCTTTCGGCACTGGGCAGCATGCTTGGGGCGACTTTGTTTCTGTTGCCGCTGTTCGGTTACAGCGTGATCAGCCAGCCGCCGGCGAGCTGGGGCGGCTGGAGTGTGTGGCTGTCGTTGCTGGGGTTGGGGCTGATGTGTACCGCGTTGGCGTACATTATTTACTTCCGCCTGCTCAGCTCGGTCGGGCCGGTGAAGTCGATGACCACGACCTTCCTGATCCCGCCGTTCGGGGTGTTGTGGGGGGCGTTGTTGCTGGATGAGCCGCTGTCGATGGCGCACATTTATGGCGGGGTGTTGATTGCGGCGGCGTTGTGGTTGGTGTTGAAGACTACGGTGGTGAAGGCTGCAGCGGTGGCTGCCAAGTAGATTTATGGTGGGGCTGATGAAGCCTTCGCGGGCAAGCCTCGCTCCTACAGTACAGTGTCGTTCACGTACTTTGAGCACGACACTAAACCTGTAGGAGCGAGGCTTGCCCGCGAAGGCAATCGCTCAGGCACTACAAAGCCGACTGACTGACCTCCCCATCCACCAACCGCCGAATCCCCAGCGGATTCGCGTTTTGCAATGCCGCGGGCAACAACGCATCCGGATAATTCTGGAAGCACACCGGCCGCAGGAATCGGTCGATAGCCAATGTGCCCACCGATGTCCCCCGCGCATCCGACGTCGCCGGATACGGCCCGCCATGCACCATCGCCTCACACACCTCGACCCCGGTCGGATAGCCATTGAGCAAAATCCGCCCGACCTTTTCCTGCAGCCATTCAGCCAGCCAGCGGTATTCCAGCAGCTCTTCGGCCTCGCCGATCAGCGTCGCCGTCAGTTGCCCGCGCAAACCGTGCAGCGCGGCCGCGAGTTGCGCCTGGTCTTCGACTTCAATGACGATGGTCGTCGGCCCGAACACCTCTTCCTGAAGCAGTTCATCGCCCTTGAGCAACAGGCTGACATCCGCCTTGAACACCTGTGGCTGCGCCTGATTGCCCTGCTGAGGTTTGCCCGCCAGGTGCGTCAGCCCCGGATGTTCGTGCAGTTCGCCCAGGCCTTTGCTGTAGCTGACGAGTGCGCCGGCGTTGAGCATGGTTTGCGCCGGTTGCTGGTTCATGCTGGCGCACAACGTTTCGAGGAAGGTGCTGAACTGCGGTGAGCGCAGGCCGATGACCAGACCCGGGTTGGTACAGAACTGACCGCAACCCAGCGTCACTGAACCGGCCAGTTGCGCAGCGATCTGCTCGCCACGCACCTTGAGGGCCTCGGGCAACAGGAACACCGGGTTAATGCTCGACATCTCGGCAAACACCGGGATCGGTTGCGGCCGGCTCGCGGCCATGTGGCTCAGGGCATTGCCGCCCTTGAGCGAACCGGTGAAACCCACTGCCTGAATCGCCGGGTGCTTGACCAGCCACTCACCGACGCCGCCGCCATAGATCATGTTGAACACGCCGGCCGGCATCTCGGTACGCTCGGCGGCGCGGAAGATCGCGTCCGCCACCCATTCGGCGGTCGCCATGTGCCCGCTGTGCGCCTTGAACACCACCGGGCAACCGGCGGCCAGTGCCGAGGCGGTGTCGCCACCTGCCGTCGAAAACGCGAGCGGGAAGTTACTCGCGCCGAACACCGCAACCGGTCCGATGGCGATGCGGTACTGACGCAAATCCGGACGCGGCAACGGCTGGCGATCCGGCAACGCCTGGTCAATCCGCGCCCCATAGAAATCACCGCGCCGCAGGACCTTGGCGAACAGACGCATCTGGCCACTCGTTCGTCCGCGCTCGCCCTGAATACGACCGGCCGGCAAAGCTGTTTCACGGCATACAGTGGCGACGAAATCATCGCCCAGCGCATCGATTTCATCGGCGATGGCGTCGAGGAAGGCCGCGCGTCTTTCCGCGCTCAGGTTGCGGTAGACCGGGTACGCCGCGGCGGCGGCTTTGGCGGCGGCATCCACTTCGGCTTCAGTGGCCTGGAAGAAAGTGCCGGGCAACGGCTCACCGGTGGTCGCGTCGAGGCTTTGCAGCTGCAACGTGCCGTTGGCGCTGCGGCGACCGCCTATGTAGTTGTGTCCGAGTAGCGTGGTCATAAAGGTGTCCTTGACCGGCGGACAGCGCCGGAGGTTGAAGGCTTAAAGCACGCGAACCTGACCGATGGCCAACGGCTGGGCGCTTTCGCCGATACCGTTTTCCAACGCTGCACCGAACGCATCGAGGCTGATCTGGAAGCGATCGCCCGGTTGGGTTTTCACCCCGTCGGCAAATGACAGCGTGGCGGTGCCGAAGTAATGCACATGGACATCGCCGGGCCGCAGAAACTGCGCGTACTTGAAGTGATGGAATTCGAGGTTGGCGAGGCTGTGGCACATGTTGTCTTCGCCGCTGAGAAACTCTTTTTCCCAGAGGGTTTCGCCGTTGCGGATGATGCGGCTGGTGCCGGCCAGGTGTTTGGGCAACTCACCGACGCGCAGCTCCGGACCGTAGGCGCAGAAACGCAGTTTCGAATGGGCGAGGTACAGGTAATTGCGCCGCTCCATGACATGGTCGGAGAACTCGTTACCCAGCGCATAACCGACGCGATATGGCAGGCCGTCGTCGCCGATCACGTAGAGGCCGGTCAGTTCGGGTTCCTCGCCAGCATCCTCGGCAAACGGCGGCACCGGGAAATCCGCGCCGGGGCGCACGACGATGCTGCCGTCACCCTTGTAGAACCACTCCGGTTGAGCACCGACCTGACCGGCGGCGGGTTTGCCCCCCTCAAGGCCCCACTTGAAAATGCGCATGGTGTCGGTCATGCCGGCTTCAACGGCGCCGTCCTGCTGATGCATCTTGTCTCGCGCCGAAGCGCTGCCCAGATGGGTCAGGCCGGTGCCGCTGATCAGGCAATGGGCCGGGTCTTCGTGGTCCAGCGGCGGCAGGACCTGGCCCTGCTGCAACAGCTGCGCGTAATCCGGCCCAGGCTCGGTGCCGCGCTGGGCAACTTCGTCTTCCAGGCTACGTTGGGCGCGGATCGCCGCGAGTGCCAGTTCACGGGTGCTGCGGGTGCCTTTCAGCACCTGGACCTGTGAGCCTTCGACAACGCCGACCTGGCGCTCACCGGCAGAGTTTTCAAATTGAATCAGGCGCATGACGGCCCTCCATAAAGTCGGGGATTTGGGTCACTCGATGATGTTGAAGTCGCTCAAATACTCATCGGAGATTTCCAGGCCCAAACCTGGCGTGTTGTCGTCGAGCTGGATGTAGCCGTTGACCGGTTGCGGCTCGCCCTTGAATACGTAGTAGAAGAGTTCGTTGCCGACCTCGACGTCGAACACCGGGAAGAACTCGGCCATTGGCGAGGCGGTGGTGGACATGGTCAGGTGGTAGTTGTGCATCTGCCCGGCGTGAGGGATCACCGGCACCGACCAGGCCTCGGCCATGGCGTTGATCTTGCGCGCGGCGGTGATGCCGCCGACGCGGTTGGTGTCGTACTGGATCACGTCGACGGCGCGGCGTTCCAGCAGGTCTTTGAAGCCGTACGAGGTGAACTCATGCTCGCCACCGGAGATCGGCATGATCCCCATTTTTTTCAGCTCGATGTAGCCTTCGATGTCGTCGGCGATCACCGGCTCTTCGAGCCAGCGCGGTTCGAATTCGGCGAGTTTCGGCAACATGCGCCGCGCATATTCCAGGGTCCAGCCCATGTAGCATTCGAGCATGATGTCGATGTCCGGGCCGGCCAGTTCACGCAACGCCCGCACTTGTTCGATGTTCTTGCGCATGCCCGCCGGGCCGTCTTTCGGGCCGTAGCCGAAACGCATTTTCAGCGCGGTGAAACCCTGGTTCAGATAGCCCTGGGCTTCTTCGAGGAACAGGTCGAGGTTGTCGTTGGCGTAGAGCTTGGAGGCGTAGGTCCAGATCTTTTCTTTAGTGCGGCCGCCGAGCAGTTTGAACACCGGTTTGTTGACGGCTTTGCCCATGATGTCCCAGATCGCGATGTCGATCGCCGAGATCGCCGCCATGCCGATGCCTTTGCGGCCCCAGGCGTGGCTCTGGCGGTACATCTTCTGCCAGATGTATTCGTTGTCGAACGGGTCTTCGCCAAGCGCAATCGGCGCCAGGTACGTGTCGATGATTTCCTTGGCCACACGCGGCGCCAGGGCGCAGTTACCGATGCCGACGAGTCCGGTGTCGGTCTCGACTTCCACCACCAGCCAGCCGTGGAAACGGAACGAGCCCATGGCGTCGCCGCGCTCGAACAGGATGTCGCTGGCGTTGGTGCAGAAGTGCGCTTGCGGCGGGACGACTTTGCCTTTCCACTCGAAAACGCGGGTACGGATAGCTTTGATTTTCATGGGTACGGATTCCTTGCGCTGCCGGCTTTTTGTAGTTGTTTGAGTCGTGTGCGCAGAGCCGCTCGGGTGGCGGGGTCCGGCATTCGATGGAGCGACTTTAGCCAGCGCTTGGGGGGTGCGGATAATCACTTCTGCACATCCGTCGATAACCTGGAGTGATCGCAAAAACGAGTTATCAGGTAGATCGGGTTATCAGCCGCAACGCAAAAAAATGTGGGAGCGAGCCTGCTCGCGATGACGGCATGACAGACACCCTTGAAGCGACTGTCAGATCGCTATCGCGAGCAGGCTCGCTCCCACAGGGGGATTGCGTTGTTTCAGTAGGTGTTGGCGCCCATCCGGCACGCGATCTCGAACGCCTGGCGGATTGCGCCGACATTGGCCTTGCCCTGGCCCGAGATATCAAACGCGGTGCCGTGGGCCGGCGTGGTAATCGGAATCGGCAAGCCACCCTGCACCGTCACCCCACGGGAGAAGCCCATCAACTTGATCGCGATCTGCCCCTGGTCGTGGTACATCGTCACCACTGCGTCGAAGGCGCTGGCATCGCCCTGAACCTTGAGGAAAATCGTGTCGCCCGGGTACGGACCTTCAGCCGCAATCCCCAACGCCTGCGCCGAGCGAACCGCCGGGCCGATGATGTCCAGCTCTTCGCGACCGAACGAACCGTTGTCGCCGTTGTGCGGGTTCAATCCGCAGACGCCGATGCGCGGTTTTTCCAGGCCGTTGCGCTTGAGCGCGGTGTCGATCAGCTGGATCGCTTCCACCACCCGCGCTTGAGTCAGCATGCCCGGCACCTCGGCCAGCGCCACATGCGACGTCACTCGCGACGTCCACAGATTGTCGAGCACGTTGAACTCGCAGAACGGCCCGTGGAAATCCAGCAGCTCGGCGAACCAGTGCAGCTCATCGTTGTGGGCCATGCCGGCCATGTGCAACGAGGTCTTGTTCAGCGGCCCGAACAAGATGGCATCGGTGGTGCCGGCCTCGGTCAGGCGCAGGGCTTTTTCCAGGGTGTCGAGGCTGTACCGGCCGCCGATGACACTGGCTTCGCTGCGCGGGAACTCACCGATCGTATCGCCGCGAAAGTCGTAGAACAGCGGCGTGTCATCGACAAATGACAGCTGATCCAGCGACTCCACACGACGGTAAGGAAATTCCACCCCGGCGATGCGCATGCCGCGACGCATTTCCGCCTCGTCGGCAATCAGGATCACGTTGGCCTGGCTGCGAACCTGAGGTTCCGCGAGCAGGCGTGCGATCAGTTCCGGGCCGATGCCCGCCGGGTCGCCCAGGACCATGGCGATGGTTGTCTTGTTCATGCTTCACTCCTCAAGGGTTCGGGCCATGTACGGTCAATGGCGCAAGGCTCGCAGCGATAAACCCGCTGCGCGTTGCTGTAGAACAGGCGCTCCTGATCCGCCCACGGCAGGTCAGCAACGATGGATTTGAAACCGCTGTAGATGTCGTCGAACGAGCCGCACAGGCTGTCCACGGGAAAATTGCTGGCGAACATCACCCGATCGGTGCCGAACATGGCGATCACTTCGCGCACGATCCACGCATTGTCCTTGGCACGCCATGCCCGCCCCGCCACGCCCAGGCCGGAAATCTTCACCTGTACGTTCGGCCACTCGGCCAGCCGCGCCATTGCCAGGCGCCAGCCTGCCAGGCCTTCGGCACTGCGGTCATTGGGCAAACCGGCGTGGTTGAGAATCAGGGTGGTGCCGGGAAAGTCCCGGGCCAGCCGTTCGGCCTCGTGCAGGTTCCACCAGGGCGTCTGCAAATCGAAATGCAACCCCAGCCCTTGCAATGCGGCGTAGCTGCGGCGCCAGTGTTCGTCGCTCAGCAGGCTGCGCACATGGCCAACCTGCGCGGGCGAAGTCGGTCCGCCGGGCTTGTGGCGCACGCTGCGCACGCACTTGAAACTCGCTTGCTCGCTGAGCACCGCGAGGGCGTCCGGATGATCGAGCCAGGCTTGCGCAACGATCGCATTCGGCACGCCGTAACGGGCGGCGAGTTGCTCGATGAAACGGGTTTCGCCGATCGGGTCTTGCGGGTCCCATTCGGTCTCGATGTACACCGTTTTCACGACGTTATGCGGACCGGCATCGACGAAATAATCGTCGGGAAAATAGCGCCGCTTGATCGCGTTGTAATCACCGTAGCGGAACGGGATGCTGGCCTCGGGCGCGAGCCACGGATGGTGATTGATCGTCGGATCCCAGAAGTGATGATGGGCGTCGATGATCGGGCCGTCATACATTTTAGTCATGCCGCACCTCGTCGAGGCTGATGAACAATGTGGCGAAAACAAAGACGGCCGAGCACGCGGCGAAGAACCCCAGCACCGGTGCAAAACCACCGGCCATTTGCAGGATCACGCCGACCAGAATCGGCACCGCGATACCGCCCGTGCTGCCAGCCATGTTCATCACACCGCCGATCAACCCAACTCGCGCCGGTGCCGCCAGCAATGCCGGGAAGCTCCAGTAGAGGCTGCCCCACATCAGGAAAAACGCAGTCATGGCCAACAGCGCCACGGCGGCAAAAGGGTTAGTCAGGGTCGGCAGCAACAGAAACGCGCCGAGGGCTACCAGACCGGAAAATGCCAGCAGGCTCTTGACCGCGACCCCGCGACTGACGCCCTTGCGGATCAGCCCGTCGCAGAGGAAACCACCGGTCAACGAACCCAGCGCGCCGCACACGAAAATCACGAACGTCGCAGCGCCAATGCCCTTGATATCGAAGCCACGGGCCTGGGCCAGATAACTCGGGCCCCAGGTCAGCAACCCGAAATACACCATCGCCCAACTGGCGCGTCCGATGAGCAATCCGCTCAGGGAACGGGCGGCGATGCCGAGGCCCTTGACCTGCACACGTGCCGCTTCGGCAGCAGGCGTCGCGCGCCCGGCGTTGATCTTCTCCAGTTCTTCGGCATTCACTTGCGGGTGACTGGCCGGGTCATCACGCAGATACCGCCGCGCCAGCCAGGCCAGCACCAGCGTCGCGATACCGGCGATTACAAACGCCAGGCGCCAGGAGTCCAGCGAAGCAATCAGGTAGGCAATGATCAACCCGCCGAGCGCCACGCCCAGCGGGCTGCCACTGTCCATCAGCACGGCGCCGCGACTGCGTTCGCTCGGCGCCAGCCACAGGGAAATCAACTTGCCACCGGACGGGAACAACGGCGCCTCTGCGGCACCAAGTGCGACGCGGGCGAACAACAATGACAAGCCGCCCGTGGCGAATGCCGCCAGCACTTGAAACGTGCCCCACAATCCGGTGGACCAACTGATGACCCGGTGCGGCCCGAAGCGATCGATCATCCAGCCGCCAGGAATCTGCAGCAATGCATAGGCCCAGAAGAAGCTGCTGAGGATCAGCCCTTGCATGCTCGGCGACAGGGAAAATTCATGGGCGATGGTTGGCATCGCAATCGACAGCGACACCCGATCAATCAGGTTGACCATGGTCAGCGCGAAGATGATCGCGAAGATCCGCCAGCGCACACTGCTGGCCTTGGTCGTGCCGGTCAGCGGTGCGGCCGCGGCGGCGGGCTGGGCAACTGCGCCGGGCAGATGCAGGGAAGCACTGGGACGAGCCATGGTGCGTACCTCGATTTATTATTTTTGTGTGGAGCAACATTTGCCGTTTTGAAACTGTAGGAGCGAGCTTGCTCGCGAAAAACGTTAACGATTAAGCGGTTTTTCTGGCGAATCGCGGCGCTCTTGAGTTCATCGTCGGAACGCCGCCCGGAGACAAGCTCGCGCCTACAATTAAATTGCGTTTTAAGGCGGCGTTGGTAAGCACTATCGAAGGCTCAGTGATAACCGTCTAATCAAAGATTGAAATAAGGCGATAGCCTCGGGTTATGTCACGCCCTGCTTTCAGGGGGCTTTCAATGGGCAGCGCCTACCCTGACTTTCCTCTCAAACCGCTCTGGCGCAAAGGCCTTGGCGATCATGGCGATATTTGCCCTCCAGACCTATAACCGCAGGCTATCGGTGTATGTATTGTTTTGACTAGACGCGGGGTCGGAGGCTTCCCACACTCAGGCCAGGCTTGCAGCTTTTGAACACCGACAAGTCACTCATAACAACTACAAAAAACGAGGCCTTCCATCATGCGAAATGCATTCGTCCGTCGCACATCCCGTCTATTTCTTGGCTGCACGCTGATCGCCGCCGGAACCCTTCCCGCACTCGCTCACGCCGCCTGGCAACCGGACAAGAACGTCGAAATCGTCGTTGCCGGTGGTCCCGGCGGCGGCACCGACCAACTCGGCCGGCTGATCCAGTCGATCATCACCACCCACAAGTTTCTCGACGTGAATACCATCGTCCTCAACAAGGGCGGCGGCAATGGTGCCGAAGCCTTCCTCGACCTGAAAATGAACAAGGGCGATCCAGAAAAACTGGTGATCGGCACCAACAACATCTACCTGTTGCCGCTGGTGTCCAAGCTCGGCTATCAATGGCAGGAACTGACCCCCGTTGCCGCCGTGGCCGAGGACGACTTCATTCTCTGGAGCTACAAGGACGCGCCGTGGAAGGATGCCAAAGGCTTCTACGCAGCGGTCAAGGCTGACCCGTCGAACCTGCGAATGGGCGGCAGCCAGTCCAAGGATGTCGACCAGACCCTGACCCTGCTGCTGAACCAGACCAACAACAGCAAACTGGTGTACATCCCGTTCAAGAGCGGCAGTGAAGCCGCGACCCAACTGGCCGGCAAACACATCGCCGCCAACGTCAACAACCCCAGCGAAAGCATCAGCCAATGGCGCGGTGATCAGGTCGAACCGCTCTGCGTGTTCAGTAAAGAGCGGATGAGCTATACCGAGAAGGTCGCTGGCGACAAATCCTGGGCCGATGTGCCGACCTGCCACGAACAGGGCCTGGGCATCGATCAGTATCGCTTCCCGCGCACAGTGTTCATGCCCGGCGAAGTCACCGCCGAGCAGCGGGCGTTCTATGTCGAGCTGATGCGCAAAGTCACCGAGACCCCGGAGTTCAAGGCCTACGTGAAGCAGAACGCGCTGGTGCCGACCTTCCTCGAAGGCGAGCCGCTGACCGCCTACATTGAGAAAGATACCGCCCGCGTCACCCCGGTGTTCAAAGAAGCCGGCTGGCTGAAAAACTGAGTTGCCCACGGCCGTCCGCCTGCGCACGGCCGTCACCTCTGGAGGTGTCTTCATGTCCCATTCTTCGGATTCACCGGCACTGGTCGGTACCCACTGGGTCGAACTCGGTCTGGCCATCTTCACCGCGCTGATCGGCGTGGTGGTGATGTTCGGCAGTATCGAACAAGGTATCGGCTGGGGCGATTCCGGCCCCGAGCCGGGTTACTTCCCCTTCTACATCGGCCTGATGCTGAGCGCCGCGAGCGTGGCCAACGGCGTATGGACCCTGGTGCGCTGGAAAGCCCTGAGCATTTCATTCGTCAGCCGCAGCGCGTTCAAACAAGTGCTGTCGGTGTTTATCCCGATTGCGCTGTTCGTTGGCGCCATGCCGTTCACCGGCATCTATATGGCTTCGGCCTGTTTCATTGCCTGGTTCATGTGGCGTGACAAGGTTCGCGCCAAGCCTTACGGCAAGTTGATGATCGGCAGCGTATCCCTCGGCGCGGTACTTGCCAGCTACCTGATTTTCGCGCTGTGGTTCAAGGTCCCGCTGGATGCCGGCCCGATGGGCGACTGGATTACTCTGGCCGGGAGAAGCTTCAAATGAGCGAATTCGATTCCCTGCTGCAAGGCATGAACCTGATCCTGACCCCGGGCCATATCGGCCTGATGGTGATCGGCGTACTGCTGGGCATTCTGGTCGGCGTTTTGCCTGGCCTCGGCGCCCCCAATGGCGTGGCATTGTTGCTGCCACTGACGTTCACCATGTCGCCGGTGTCGGCGATCATCCTGCTGTCGTGCATGTATTGGGGCGCGCTGTTTGGCGGCTCGATTACCTCGATCCTGTTCAACATACCCGGCGAACCCTCATCGGTGGCGACGACGTTTGACGGCTACCCGATGGCCCGCGAGGGTCGAGCCGCCGAAGCGTTGACCGCTGCGTTCAGTTCGGCGCTGATCGGCGCGCTGGCCGGGGTGTTGTTGCTGACCTTCCTGTCGACGAAGATCGCCGCATTTGCCATGTCGTTCAGCTCACCGGAGTTCTTCGCGGTCTACCTGTTGGCGTTCTGCACCTTCATCGGCATGAGCAAGAACCCACCGCTGAAAACCGTGGTGGCGATGATGATCGGTTTCGCCATGGCGGCGGTCGGCATGGACACGGTGTCCGGCAACCTGCGTTTGACCTTCGACCAGCCAACCCTGATGACCGGGATCAGTTTTGAAGTGGCCGTGATCGGGCTGTTCGGTATCGGCGAAATCCTCTGCACCGTCGAGGAAGGCCTGGTGTTTCGAGGCGAGCATGCGCGCATTACGCCGATGATCATCCTGCGTACCTGGGCGAAGTTGCCGCGTTACTGGTGGACGATTGTGCGCAGCACGCTGGTCGGTTGCTGGATGGGCATCACGCCGGGCGGCCCGACGGCGGCCTCGTTCATGAGCTACAGCCTGGCGCGGCGCTTCTCGAAAAACCACGAGAACTTCGGCAAGGGTGAACTCGAAGGCGTGATCGCCCCGGAAACCGCCGACCACGCAGCCGGCACCAGCGCCCTGCTGCCCATGCTGACGTTGGGCATTCCCGGTTCTGCCACGGCGGCAGTGATGCTCGGCGGGTTGATGATCTGGGGCTTGCACCCTGGCCCGACGCTGTTCGTTGAGCAGCACGATTTTGTCTGGGGCCTGATCGCGAGCATGTACCTGGGCAATGTGGTGAGTCTGATTGTGGTGTTGGCCACCGTGCCGCTGTTCGCCTCGATCCTGCGCATTCCGTTCTCGATCATTGCGCCGATCATCATCATGGTCTGCGCCATCGGTGCTTACTCGGTGCACAACTCGTTCTTCGACGTGGTGCTGATGCTGGGCTTCGGCGCGCTGGGTTATCTGTTCAAGAAACTCGGTTACCCGATTGCGCCGCTGGTGTTGGCCGCCGTTCTGGGGGACAAGGCTGAGGATGCGTTCCGTCAATCGATGCTGTTTTCTGACGGGCATTTGGGGATCTTCTGGTCCAACCCGTTGGTGGGTTGCCTGACCACGGCAGCGCTGCTGATGCTGTTCTGGCCGCTGATTTCCAAGGCACTGGGCGCCCTGACGGGCTTGCGCAAACCGCCCGTCGCCAAGACCAAATCGGTGCTGTGACATAGCAATGCTGGCAACGCCTGACATTTGTTGTCAGGCTTGCCGCAGTCTTTCATGCGAGCGCGGCCCATGACCCGAATTCCTGATGCCAATGTGATCCACAGTCGACTGCGTCTGCGCCAACTGCGGCTGATGCTGGCGCTGCAGGAATTCGGCTCGTTGCGCCGCGCTGCCGATCACATCGGCATGACCCAACCGGCGGCGACCAAGATGCTGCACGAAGCCGAGGACTTGCTCGGCGTCGAGTTGTTCGAACGCCTGCCTCGGGGCATGCGCTCGACTCCATTCGGGGAAACCGTCATCTACTACGCGCGCATGGTGTTTGCCGAACTCAGCGGCATGCGTGAAGAACTGGTCGCACTGCAATCCGGCAACCTTGGGCGGGTCGCCGTCGGCGCGATTCCGGCGTTGGCCTCGGGGTTGTTGACCCGCACCATCGCCACCTTGAAGAAAAGCCATCCACGGTTGTCGATGAGCATTCAGGTCGACACCAGTGACGTTTTGGTTCAGGCACTGTTGCAGGATCAACTCGACATCGTGCTGGGGCGGATTCCGGTCGGTGCGAGGGCCGAAGAATTGCTGTTCGACAGCCTCGGCGAAGAGGCGTTGTGCGTCATTGCCGGGGCGCAGAACCCGTTGGCGCAGGAGAAACACCTGAGCTGGGCGGAATTGCAGAACATGACCTGGGTGCTGCAACAGCAACCGAGCCCGATGCGTGCGATCATCAATCAGGTGTTCCACAATGCACGGGTCGACATCCCCAGCAGCATCGTTGAAACCACGTCGATCATGACCTTGCTCTCGTTGATCCAGCAGACTGACATGCTTGGCGTTACGCCGGTGTCGGTGGTCGAGGATTATCCGGGGCGGGATTTGCTGGCGGTGTTGCCGATCAAGTTTGAAGCGCGGTTGCCGCCGTATGGGTTGATTACCCGGCGTCATCGGATTCAATCGTCGGCGATGCAGGCGTTTATGAATTCGGTGCGGGCGGAGCATGCTTTGACCAAATAACATGGGTTTGTTAGTCGGGGTACATATCCGTTGTTTTGGTTACGGCGGCTATTGGTTCCGCTTTTACAGCGGGTTACTTGGAAGAGCGCCAAGTAACCAAGCGCCTGCGCCCCTGACGTACGGTGGCTCGCCTAGGCTCGCCATGCCCTCGCTCCGGTCCTGCTCCGTGGGCCCGCCGCCATCGGCCATCCATGGCCGGGGGCGGCTAACCCGGCATCCATGCCGGGTTGCCCACTGCGCAGAACCTGCGCTCGGCCTTCCGACGGGGCAGATCAAGATCAAAAGCCAAAGCGAGGCGGCCTGGTAGCCGACGTGATATCGGTCAAGGCCATCGGTGGTGAACACCCATCTCATGCCCGCCAAAAATCCCCTGTGGGAGCTAGCCTGCTAGCGATGGACGTCCAGACACCGCGTTCATTCAGACCGCACGCGTTATCGTTAACGACCATCGCTAGCAGGCTAGCTCCCACAGGGGGAATGCATATATTCGAAGAGCCAGGTCGGCCCGAAGGCCGCCTCGCGGTGCTGTGGTGGTGCACGCCCTATATCGAGAGGCTTCGTTCCGGTTCTGCGCAGTGGGCACCGCGGCAAGGATGCCGCGGTAGCCGCCCCCGGCCATGGATGGCCGATGGCGGCGGGCCCACGGAGCAGGACCGGAGCGAGGGCATGGCGAGCCTTAGCGAGCCACCGAACGAAAGGGGCAAAAGCCCTTGGTTACTTGGGGCTCTTCCAAGTGACTCGCCGTAAGGGCGAAACCAATAGCCGCCGTTACCGCAGCAACGGATATGCCCCCAACCGCTTTACCCCGTCTTACGAAACACAAACCCCAATCCAACAATGATCAACACCATCCCAAGCATGCTCAACACCGCCAGTTTGTTACCAAAAAACAGATAGTCCATCACCGCAGTCACCCCCGGCACCAGGTAAAACAGACTGGTAACGTTCACCAAATTACCCCGTGCAATTAGCCGATACAGCAGCAACGTCGCCAGCACCGACACCACCAGCCCCATCCACAACACCGGCACGATGAAACCAGTGCTGTGTTCGAAATGAAACGGCTGGAACGGCACAAAGATCCCACACAGCAACAACCCCGCGAGGTACTGCACGGGCAATGTGCCGAGGGGATTTTCAGTGATGCGTTTCTGCATGATCGAACCGAACGTCATGCTCGCCAACGCCAGCAAACCGAAGAGCATCCCCGCCAGCGACATACCCGCCAGACCAATGCCCTGGTAAACCACCATGACCAGACCGGCCAAGCCCAGGGTCAGACCGAACATTCGGCTGGCTGAGCGCTGCCGCTCCATGATCACTACCGTGAGAATCGGCTGCACGCCCATGATCGTGGCCATCACACCCGGCGTGACTTTCAGGTCCAGCGCCAGCAGATAGAAAATCTGATAAGCCCCCAACAACACCACACCCGTGGCCATTGCATACAGCATCGGTTTGCCACGCTTGGGCAGTTTCAGCTTGAGCAACGGCACCAGCAGCACCAACCCACACAGAGCGATGGCAAAGCGAATCAGCAGAAAAGCGAAGGGTGACGCGTGTGCCAGCCCCCATTTGGAGAAGATCGCCCCGCTGCTCCACAGCAGGACGAACAGGCTCGTGGACGCCGCCGCGAGCGCGGATTTTTTCGAAAGGACAAACATGAAGACCACCTGTAGTCAGGCAAAAAGCCAACTCAGCCGAAGCTGAAATTCAGTAGTTTTTTCAGGCGGGCACAGGTCACAGCAAAGAGAAGCTGATCAGCCCGAAACGCCAACGCCCGGCGGTGATACGACTGCGTACACCGGCGTGCTACGGACAGGTGGGGGGTAATGACTGATCTGCGCAGGCTGCTGATTCCCGCACGGCAAGACGCCAGCGTTGACCGCTGAATCGACTACCGCGTTGATGAGGGATGCAGGCATGGGCTGATCTTTTTTTGATGAGGAGGACGGTGGGTGGGAAATCACCGAGCGCCGACTATAACCAGCGGGTGACATGGATTGCAATGACTTGTACAAAGAGCCAGTAAGGGTACCGAAGCAGAAGAGCCCGCAGGTGGCCTCGCGGGTGCGTCGTTCAAATTTTCCTCATAAAAAAACCGCTCCCAAGGAGCGGTTTTTCATTTCTTGCCCGGAATCACCCAAACAACCAATACCCCAACAGCGTCAATACCACCACCGCCAGCACCGGTCGCAACACACGATAAGCCTTACGATGACTACGCTTCCACTGTTTGACCACGCCGCTGACCTTGTCACTGGAGTTCTTGCTCCACGCGTAAGCCTTGTTGATCCCGCCAACCCGTTCGTCGTCGAGGTTTTGCGGCGCCGTGGCGCGACCGAGCAAGCCGCTGATCCAGCGGTTGAGGCGAGTCATCAGTCGGTTGCTCAACGGACGTTCGATGTCGCAGAACAGAATGACCCGAGTCTTCTCGGTTTCGTTCTTCACCCAGTGCACATACGTCTCGTCAAACATCACATCTTCACCATCACGCCAGGCGTAAACCTGGCCGTCGACGAAAATGCGGCAATCATCGGAGTTCGGGGTCGACAGACCCAAGTGATAACGCAGGGAACCGGCAAACGGATCGCGGTGCGGGTTGAGATGACTGCCACCGGGCAACAGCGCAAACATGGCGCCTTTGACATTGGGAATACTGCTGACGAGCGCTACGGTTTTCGGGCACAGCGCTTCGGCGGATGGCAGGGGCTTGTCGTACCACTTGAGGTAGAAACGCTTCCAGCCTTTCTTGAAGAACGAGCCAAACCCGGCGTCGTTGTTTTTCTCGGCGGCGCGAATGTAACCCTCGTCGAACAAGTGCATCGCTTCGTCGCGGATGACTTCCCAGTTGTCTTTGAGTACGTCCAGTTCGGGGAATTTGCTGCGGTCCAGGTAAGGCCTGGAGGGCACGCTGGAGAACAGGTACATCAAGGCGTTATAAGGCGCGAACAGCGCGGAGTGGTTGACGAACTGGCGCAGGACCGGCAAACGCGCCTTGCCGCGCAAATGCACATAAAGCGTACTGCCCAGGAACAGCAGCAACAGCGACGCCTTCGCAGCAAAGGAAAAGGTCATCAACAACTCCTTGAGAAAAAACAACTCTGCACAACGCCATTTACCCGACGTTGCAGTCGGCCATGATAAACACTACCGGCCTCGGGAAAAACCCGCCTGACTCAACATTCACTGTTAAGGATTGTGCAATAAAGCACTTCTTAACATACCTCTCCTGAACGGGGGCTGACCTGAATCAACCCCCACTCCACGATCATAAAATCGACCGAACGCGGCCCGCGCTTTCAGCAGCCCTTATTGCTGATTCTCCTGTTCGGTAAACAGGTCACTGAACAGCATGCTCGACAGGTAGCGTTCGCCAGAATCGGGCAGGATCACCACAATCGTCTTGCCCTGCATTTCCGGGGTTTCCGCCAGGCGTACGGCCACGGCCATGGCAGCACCACAAGAAATACCGCACAAAATCCCCTCTTCCTGCATCAAGCGCAGGGCCATGGCCTTGGATTCATCGTCGGTCACCAGCTCGACACGGTCCACCATCGACAGGTCCAGGTTCTTCGGTACAAAACCGGCGCCGATGCCCTGGATCTTGTGCGGGCTTGGTTTAATCTCTTCACCGGCCAGCTTCTGTGTAATCACCGGCGAAACCACCGGTTCAACCGCCACGGAAAGAATCGGTTTGCCCTGGGTATTCTTGATATACCGCGAAACACCGGTAATGGTTCCACCCGTTCCAACGCCTGCCACCAGCACATCGACCGCGCCGTCGGTGTCGTTCCAGATTTCCGGACCGGTGGTTTTCTCGTGGATGGCCGGGTTGGCGGGGTTCTCGAACTGCGCCGGCATGAAGTAGAGGGACGGGGCGCTGGCGACGATCTCCGCAGCCTTTTCGATCGCGCCCTTCATGCCTTTGGCCGGCTCGGTCAGCACCAGTTCGGCGCCCAGTGCCTTGAGCACTTTGCGACGCTCAATGCTCATGGACGCCGGCATGGTCAACATCAGCTTGTAGCCCCGCGCAGCGGCAACGAACGCCAGACCAATGCCGGTATTGCCGGAAGTGGGCTCGACGATGGTCATGCCAGGCTTGAGTTTGCCGGTGCTTTCGGCGTCCCAGATCATGCTTGCTCCGATCCGGCACTTGACCGAATAGCCGGGATTGCGCCCCTCGATCTTGGCCAGGATGGTCACGCCACGCGGAGCGATGCGATTGATCTGCACCAGCGGCGTATTGCCAATGGAATGGGCGTTGTCAGCAAAAATACGGCTCATGGCTGGGTCCTTATGCAGCGTTGAATTAGCCCTTCACGGTATGCCTGTTGCCCGTGGTCGTCCAGTCGGGTCGAACGTCCGGTGATCACCGCAGTCAATGGTTTTACATCGCCGGAGATTTGCCATCATGAAACGTCGATACAGCTGGCCCCTGTGGATCCTCATCGGCCTCGTTGTGCTACTGATTACCGTGCATGTTGCCCTGCCCTACCTGGTGCGTGATTACCTGAACGACAAGCTCGCCGACATGGGCGACTACCGTGGACAGATCACCGACGTAGACCTGGCTCTGTGGCGCGGTGCCTACAAAATTAACGGGCTGAAAATCGTCAAGGTCGATGGCAAGGTCCCGGTGCCCTTCGTCAGTGCGCCGTTGATCGACCTTGCCGTCAGCTGGCACTCGCTCTTGTACGACCACGCGGTGGTGGCCAAGGTGCAGTTCTTCAACCCCGAGGTGAACTTCGTCGACGGCGGCGCCAACAAGCAAAACTCGCAGACCGGCCAGGGCACCGACTGGCGTGCGCAATTGAGCAAACTGGCACCCATCACCCTGGACGAAGTACGTATCTTCGATGGCAAGATCAGCTTCAGAAATTTCAATTCCAAGCCGCCCGTCAACATGAACGCGACCCAAGTCAACGCCAGCATTTACAACCTGACCAACGTCGCCGACAAGGACGGCAAGCGCGACGCACGCTTCGATGGCAAAGCGCTGCTGCTGGGGCACGCCCCACTGGAAACCACCGCGACCTTCGATCCGCTGAGCAACTTCGAAGATTTCCAGTTCCGCCTGCGCGCCAGGGACATTGAACTCAAACGCATGAACGACTTCGCCTCGGCCTACGGCAAGTTCGATTTCAATGCCGGACACGGTGATGTGGTGATCGAAGCACAAGCGAAAAAAGCCAAATTGACTGGCTATATCAAACCGCTGTTGAAAGACGTCGATGTGTTCAATTGGCAGCAGGACGTAGAGAACAAGGACAAAGGGCTGTTCCGGTCCATTTGGGAGGCCATTGTCGGTGGCTCCGAAACCGTGCTGAAAAACCAGGGCAAGAACCAGTTTGCGACTCGCGTGGAACTGAGCGGCAATGTACATCGGCAAGATATCAGCGCGTTCCAGGCGTTTTTGCAGATTTTGCGTAATGGTTTTGTCCAGGCATTCAATGCCCGTTATGAGCGGCCGAAGCCGGAAGCCGGTTAAGGTTTGCGCGTAACGGTATAGCGGCCGGTTTCTTCAGCTGCCCGCGCCGAATTGGATTGCTGCTGCAGAAAATCCCAACCGAGGCAGGCCAGGGCCAATGATCGAGGCACGGCTTCACGACCGCTGCTGTAGCGCGTGATGCTGCGGGCGCTCACCCCCAAAGCCTCGGCCGCCTGATTCAGCGGCAATCCGGTACGCGCACGCCAGTCAATGAAGATCCGGGTATTTTCATCCGCCGCGTTTTGCGCGAGCGCATCCAGATAGACAGTGTCTGCGCCGATCTGGATATCCTGCTCGGGCCACTCGACGCTCCAGCCATCATCGCCCAGGGTTGCACCGTCGAAAGCGCCAGCCTCCAGCAAGGGTTGCAATCCTGGATAGGTACGCAAGTCGCGGCTCAAATCGAGCGTGAGTTGCTGACCGTCGATAAATGTCAGCGCCAACCGGTAATCCGGCAACGCCTGCACGGCGGACAACCGTGGTCGTTTCATGGGTAACATCGTTTCCAGTCCTCCAGTAATTGCACCTGATGGGCCCTGACCCAACTTAGCGCTTCCTTGATAATCAGCGGCGGTGCCTTTCCCACCATCACTTCGACGGTTTCCAGGCTGAGCATCACATGGAGCCTGCCACCGGTCAGGTGGACATGAGGCGGCGGGTGATCCTTCTCGCGCAACTGAATGCGGTACGTATCGCGAAATTGATATTTAGTAGACATGCCGGGCAAGCTATCGCCAAAATGGCGATAGCTCAATACTGGCCAGCCGCCGAAACCGAGTCAAGATGTGACGCTCCATTCAGAGACTGAATAAGCCGTCTGCGTTCACAGTCGACCGGGCAGCGCGTTATAGTCGGGTACTACAATTATTGCGCCCCGCCCTGCCCCGTCAGGTCGGCGTTTACCGTTCGAGGATTAGCAGATGAAGTTCGAAGGCACCCAGGCCTACGTCGCCACCGATGACCTGAAGCTGGCGGTCAACGCCGCCATCACCCTGGAGCGTCCGCTGCTGGTCAAGGGCGAGCCAGGCACCGGCAAGACCATGCTGGCCGAGCAACTGGCGGAATCCTTCGGCGCCAAGCTGATCACCTGGCACATCAAATCCACCACCAAGGCGCATCAGGGCCTGTACGAGTACGACGCGGTCAGCCGCCTGCGCGATTCGCAGCTGGGCACGGAAAAGGTCCACGACGTTCGCAATTACCTGAAAAAGGGCAAGCTCTGGGAGGCTTTCGAGTCTGAAGAGCGGGTGATTCTGCTGATCGACGAAATCGACAAGGCCGACATCGAGTTCCCGAACGACCTGCTGCAAGAACTCGACAAGATGGAGTTCTACGTTTACGAGATCGACGAGACCATCAAGGCCAAGAAGCGCCCGATCATCATCATTACCTCCAACAACGAAAAAGAGCTGCCGGACGCTTTCCTGCGCCGCTGCTTCTTCCACTACATCGCCTTCCCGGATCGCGTCACGATGCAACGGATCGTCGACGTGCACTACCCGAACATCAAGAAAGACCTGGTCAGCGAGGCGCTGGATGTGTTCTTCGACGTGCGCAAGGTGCCGGGCCTGAAGAAAAAGCCATCGACCTCCGAACTGGTGGACTGGCTGAAGCTGCTGATGGCCGACAACATCGGCGAGGCCGTGCTGCGCGAACGCGATCCGACCAAGGCGATTCCGCCGCTGGCCGGTGCCTTGGTCAAGAACGAACAGGACGTGCAATTGCTTGAGCGTCTGGCGTTCATGAGCCGTCGCGGCACCCGCTAAGAGGCTGATGCCATGCTGCTCAACCTGTTCAATGAAATGCGTGCAGCCAAGGTGCCGGTCTCGGTGCGCGAGCTGCTGGACCTGATCAACGCGCTGAAGCAGCGCGTGACCTTCGCCGACATGGATGAGTTCTATTACCTGTCCCGGACGATCCTGGTGAAGGACGAAAAGCATTTCGACAAGTTCGACCGGGCCTTCGGCGCTTACTTCAATGGCCTGGAAAAACTCGATGACCACCTTCAGGCCTTGATTCCCGAAGACTGGTTGCGCAAGGAATTCGAGCGTTCACTGACTGACGAAGAGCGCGCGGCGATCCAGTCCCTTGGCGGCCTGGACAAGCTGATCGAAGAGTTCAAGAAACGCCTCGAAGAACAGAAAGAACGCCACGCCGGCGGCAACAAGTGGATCGGCACCGGCGGCACCAGCCCGTTCGGCTCCGGCGGCTTCAACCCGGAAGGCATTCGGGTCGGCGATGCCGGTAAGCGACAGGGCAAGGCGGTCAAGGTCTGGGATCAGCGCGAGTACAAAAACCTCGACGATTCGGTGGAACTGGGCACGCGCAACATCAAGGTCGCGCTGCGCCGGCTGCGTAAATTTGCTCGTCAGGGTGCGGCGGAAGAGCTCGATATCGATGGCACCATCGATCACACCGCTAAAGATGCCGGGTTGCTGAACATCCAGATGCGGCCGGAGCGGCGCAACACCGTCAAGCTGTTGCTGCTGTTCGACATCGGCGGCTCGATGGACGCCCACGTGAAAATCTGCGAGGAACTGTTTTCGGCCTGCAAGACCGAGTTCAAGCATCTTGAGTACTTCTACTTCCACAACTTCATTTACGAGTCGGTGTGGAAGAACAACATGCGCCGCACCTCCGAGCGCACCTCGACCCAGGACTTGCTGCACAAGTACGGCGCCGACTACAAAGTGATCTTCATCGGTGACGCCGCCATGGCGCCCTATGAAATCACCCAGGCCGGCGGCAGCGTCGAGCACTGGAACGAAGAAGCCGGTTACGTTTGGATGCAGCGGTTCAAGGAGAAGTACAAGAAGCTCATCTGGATTAACCCGTATCCGAAAGATACGTGGGGCTATACGTCGTCGACCAATATCGTGCGGGATTTGATTGATGACCAGATGTACCCGTTGACGTTGCGGGGGCTTGAAGAAGGGATGAGGTTTCTTTCCAAATAGCACACTGATCTTGTGGCGAGGGAGCTTGCTCCCGCTGGACTGCGCAGCAGTCCCATTCTTTCTTTCAGATTAGAGGGGTCGCTTCGCGACCCAGCGGGAGCAAGCTCCCTCGCCACAATTAAAAGCGCTGCAAGTACGCAATCTGCTCCCGATGCGCCACCTCCTGCACCACCGGCCGCAACCGCACCGTCGCCCCCGGCAGACACTGCGCCAGCCGCGCCAATGCCAACGGCGTCAACGCCCCCAATCGCGGATACCCGCCAATGGTCTGCCGATCATTGAGCAATACAATCGGCTGCCCGTCCGGTGGCACCTGAACCGCGCCGAGCGGTATGCCTTCGGAAATCATCGGCTTGCCCTGATACGCCAAGGCAGTCCCCAGCAAGCGAATACCCATCCGGTCGGCGCGGCTGTCGAGGGTCCAGGTGCTATTGAACGCGTCGAACAGACTCTGGCCGCTGAACTCACCGATCTGCGCGCCGATCACCAGGTCCAGTGGTGAATCGAGCTTGAAATCCGGCACCTGCTCAAACGGCAACTCGCGCACCAGCAGCGGCGCATCAGCGGAGTAACTCAACGATGCACCTTTGGCCAGCGCTCGCCCCATGCCGTCCAGCCCACCCAGTTCCTCGCGCACCACCGTCGCGCTGCTGCCCAGCACCTTTGGTGCATCGAACCCGCCCGGCGCCGCGAGATAAGCCCGCGCCCCCAGCAGCGGCTGAGTGAACTGCAAACGCTGACCTTTGCGCAGCTTGAAACTGCGCCATGGCGCCAGTGCCTGACCGTCCAGTTGCGCGCCAAGGTCCGCCCCTGCCAGCGCCAGCAAGCAATCGTCTTCGGCGACAACGCTGAACCCGCCAAGGGTGATTTCAATCACCGTTGCGTCCAGCGCATTACCCAGCAGCCAGTTGGCCCATGACATCGAGCGCCAATCCAGTGCGCCGCCCTGGGTCACGCCCAGATGCCGAACGCCAAACCGGCCAGCGTCCTGCAACAGGCACAGCGGTGTACTCGCTTCAATCAATAGACAGCTCATGCCTGCGCCTCCAATGGCGTGTCGTCGCCGCCCAGGTTGATGAACTCGGCATGGCTGACCGCTTCAAAACGCACGGTGTCGCCCGGTTGCATGAGGCTGTAGCCGTCGCGCTCGCGGTCGAACAGTTTGGCCGGGGTGCGGCCAATCAGGTTCCAGCCGCCGGGGGACACCACCGGATAAGCAGCGGTTTGCCGTTCGGCGATCCCCACACTGCCGGCCGCGACTTTTTTGCGCGGCGTATTCAGGCGCGGCGCGGCGAGGACTTCTTCGACCAACCCCATAAAGGCAAAACCCGGCGCGAAGCCCAAGGCGAACACCTGATACTCACGCTCACTGTGGCGGCGGATCACCTCTTCCACCGCCAGCCCGCTGCGCTGAGACAACAGGCTCAACTCCGGACCGACGCTCACGTCATACCAGACCGGCAGCACGTGACATTTGCCGCCAGTGCGGGTGTTGGGCGACAGATCGACCAGTGCTTCGGCGATCAATTCCCGAGCCTGAACCGGACTCAACGCACTCAGATCGTAATGCACCATCAACGTCGTATACGACGGCACCAGATCGATCAAATGCACCCCAAACGCAGCACGCAGATTTTCGCTGGCAGCGAGCATCCACGGCATGTTGGCTTCGGCGATCTCATCGAACAGCCGCACCATCAGGCAATCCAGCGCCACCACTTCCACCCGCGGTTTCATGGTGCGCTCTGCTGATCGAGGGCTTCGCGAATCCGCCGTACCGCGGCCACCGAACTGGCGTTGTCGCCGTGTACGCACAGGGTGTTGGCCTGCAAGTGCAAGGCGCTGCCGTCGCTGGCGGTGAGGTTGTCGCCACGGGCGATGGTCAGCGCCTGTTCGATGATCTTTTCCGGGTCGTGATGCACTGCGCCCGCCAGTTGTCGCGAGACCAGCATGCCGGCGCTGTCGTAGGCGCGATCGGCGAAGGCTTCGAACCACAGCGTTACGCCGTACTCATCGCCCAATCGCTGCGCGGCGCTGTTGTCGCGGGTCGCCATCAGCATCAGCGGCAAGGTCTTGTCATAAGACGCCACGGCTTGCAGGACGGCGCGCAATTGCGCCGGGTTGGCCATCATGTCGTTGTACATCGCGCCGTGGGGTTTGACGTAGCTGACACGCCCGCCTTGCGCCCGGCAAAGACCGTCAAGAGCGCCGATCTGGTAATGCAGAATGTCCTGAAGTTCCTGAGCGGCATACGCCATGGAACGACGGCCGAACCCCACCAGATCCTGATACGCAGGATGCGCACCGATCTGCACGCCATTGCTCAGGGCCAGGCTGACGGTCTTGCGCATGATGCTCGGGTCGCCGGCGTGAAAGCCGCAGGCGATGTTGGCGCAGTCGATGAAGGGCATGACCTCGGCATCCAGACCCATGGTCCAGTTGCCAAAACTCTCGCCGATGTCGCAGTTCAATAGCAGGCGGCTCACGGTGAACACTCCTGTAGGTTTTATTCTTTTCTATCTGTAAGGCATTTGCCCGCAGATTATCAGTTACTCGGCTTCGAGTTGCTTGCCACGGGTTTCCGGCAGGCTCAATGCTGCAAGGATTACCACCCCGTAGGACACCGCCGCAAACGCCCCGATGCCTACACTCAAGGGCACCTTCTGGCTGAGCAAACCGATCAACAGCGGGAACAACGCCGCCAGCGCCCGGCCGATGTTGTAGCAAAAGCCCTGGCCCGAGCCACGAATCCGCGTGGGAAACAGCTCGGTCAAAAATGCACCCATGCCGCTGAAGATCCCGGAGGCGAAGAAACCCAAAGGAAAGCCCAGCCACAACATCACGCCATTACTCACCGGTAGTTGGGTATAGAGCAGCACAATGGTGAACGAGCCGACCGCGAACAGGATGAAGTTCTTCTTACGCCCGAGGATGTCAGTCAAATACGCGCTGATGACATAACCGACGTAGGAACCGACGATCACCATCGCCAGATAACCGCCCGTGCCGAGTACGCTCAAACCGCGCTCGTTCTTCAGAAAAGTCGGGAGCCAGGACGTGATTGCGTAGTAACCACCCAGTGCGCCGGTGGTCAGCACCGAAGCGCGAAGCGTGGTGAAGAGGATGCCAGGCGCGAAAATCTCGTAGAACTTCGCCGGGTTGCTTGGCTCCTGTCTGGCTTTGGCTTCGCGGTAGATTTCCGGGTCCTTGACCAGGCGGCGGACAAAGATCACGAAAATCGCCGGCACAATGCCCAGGATGAACAGTGCCCGCCACGCGTCTTCCGGCGGCAACACCGAGAACAGCAGCGCATACAGAATCGCCGTCAGCCCCCAACCCAGCGCCCAGCCCGATTGCACCATGCCCACCGCTTTGCCGCGGTCCTTGGCGCGAATCACTTCGCCCATCAGCACCGCACCGGCGGTCCACTCACCGCCGAAACCGAAACCCATCAAGGTGCGGCTAATCAGCAATTGCTCGTAGTTCTGCGCGAAGCCGCAGAGGAAGGTGAAGAAGGCGAACCACAGCACCGTCAGTTGCAGGGTGCGCACGCGACCGATACGGTCGGACAGAATCCCCGCCACCCAACCGCCGATGGCCGAGGCGATCAGGGTACTGGTGTGAATCAGCCCGGCTTCACCGGTGGTGATGCCCCACATCGCAATCAGGGTCGGCACCACGAAGCTGAGCATCTGGGTGTCCATGCCGTCCAGGCCGTAGCCGATCTTGCAGCTCCAGAACGTGCGGCGTTCCTGCTGATTGATGTTGCGGTACCAGTCGAAAGGTCCCGGACGAGCCGTTGGCTTCGGGATGGCGGTGGTGTCGGGCGCACTCATGGCAAATCTCCGTGCAAATTTTATTGGTATTGTTCTGAGCCCCGACGACGCCTATCGTGGGAACCGGATGGCCTGATTTTTGGGCGCCCGGCCCTGTTGCGTCCAACTAATAAAAACCCGCCTTAGGCATAAGAAAAACTTAACGCCATGAACCTGAAGTTTCTCGAGACCTTCGTCTGGGTCGCCCGACTCAAAAGTTTTCGCCTGACCGCGGACAAGCTGTTCACCACCCAGGCGTCGATTTCCAGCCGCATCGCCGTGCTCGAAGGCGAACTCGGGGTGAAGCTGTTCCTGCGTGATTCGCGCGGCGTGAGCCTGACGCCCGAAGGCTTGAAAGTGCTCGAATACGCCGAGCAAATGATGGACACCATGCAGGCACTCAAACAGTCGATCGAGACCCGTTCAAGCAAGGTGGGACGGGTGCGGATCGGCGTGATGGACACGGTGATTCATACCTGGCTGAGCCCGTTGGTGGCGCAGATGACGGATCACTATCCGCTGGTGGAAATCGAGCTGGTGGCCGATACCTCGCTCAACCTCTGCGATCAGCTGCAAAAAGGCTTCCTCGACCTGATCCTGCAAACCGATCTGCTACGCCAGGAAAGCGTGCGCAGCCTGGAACTGGCCAGTCACCCGATGGGCTGGATCGCGGCCAGTAACTCGATCTACAACCGCGAGTATTCCGGCGTGGCCGATCTGGCGCGGGAGCGGATCATTACCTACTCGAAGAACTCACACCCACACCAGGAAGTGCTCGCGCTGATGCAGGCCAATGGCGTCATGACGCCGCGGCTGAACTGCGTGAACTCGGTGTCGGCGATTACCCGGTTGCTGCGGGACGGTTTCGGCATTGGCGCGTTGCCACCGGTGCTGGTCGCCGAGGAACTGGCGCGAGGGGAACTGACCTTGCTGGACATCGATCAGCGTCCGCCTGATTTGCAGGTGGTGGTGTCGTGGCGGACCGGGGCGGAGTGGGTCGAGGAGATTGTGGCGTTGTGTCAGCAGGTGCTGGCGGGGTATGCGCGCAAGGTGGGTGAGCGCTACATCGTTCTGGCTGATTGACCAGACTCTGTGGCGAGGGAGCTTGCTCCCGCTGGACTGCGAAGCAGCCCCAAAACGGAACTCTCAGTGCGTCAGGTAAACCGCGGTTACCGCATTTACGACTGCTGCGCAGCCGAGCGGGAGCAAGCTCCCTCGCCACAAAGGCTCATCGCCACAGTTAGAGCCCGCGCACATCCCGATCAACGATCGGCCGGCTCTGGCGCAGGCGCTTGCCGCCCAGCACCACCCAGTCGATCAGCCGGAACAGGCATTCAATCCCGAACGACAACAGCAACGCGCCACTCATGCCCCAGATCATCGCTTCCGGCGTCAGCAGGATCTGGTAGCTGTAGCCGTTCCAGGTTTCCTTGCGGATATCCGGGTCGGCGGCCAGTACAACCTGCAGGAAACGGATGTACCACGGGCCTTGCATGGCCTGGAATTGTTTATCGAGGGCCAGCTGGCGGGTGAGCAGGTTGCTCAGGCTGTCGGCATCGCTGCGAAAGATCGGGTCTTCACTGGCGCGGTAATGGGCGACCAGTGCCTGCATGTCGCCCTTGAAGAATTGATTGGCGGTGCCCTGAAAACCGCTCAGGCCGGTCTGCGCCTCGATCAGGTGGGCTTCGACCCGCTTGGCGTAGTCGTTGATGAACCCCGGCACCTGGACACCGATCAACAGGCCCGCCGCGAACAACACCAGCCGTAGATAACTGAGCAACATGGGAGCGTCCTTTATTCGGTCTTGCCCTGGCTGACGCATTCACCGCGTCGCCACAGGCTCCATTGGCCCGGTTCGTAGCGGGTCCAGGTTTCGTTTTCGGTCAGGGGTTCGGTGGCGATCACCGTGACCACATCGTTGGGCGTGGTTTCGGCCTGAAAGTCGACGATCACATCGACATCTTTCAACCGCGCCGGGCCGAACGGTGCACGGCGGGTGATCTGCGCCAGTTTGGTCGAGCAGTAGCAGAACAGCCAATCGCCATCGCTGAGCAGGCAATTGAACACGCCTTTGCTGCGGTATTCCGCGCAGGCGGCCACCAGATCGGGCAAAAGTGCTTCGATCTCTACCGGTTCAGGAAAGGCTGCGCGCACACGATTGAGCAAATCGCAAAAGGCCGCTTCACTGTCGGTATCGCCGACCGGGCGGTAAAAGCTTGTGATCGGTTGAAAATCCGCAAGCTGGCCATTGTGGGCGAAACACCAGTTGCGGCCCCACAGCTCGCGCACGAACGGATGGGTGTTGGACAGGCAGACCTTGCCTACGTTGGCCTGGCGGATGTGCCCGATCACCACTTCACTCTTGATCGGATAGCGCTGCACCAGATTCGCGACTTCCGACTCACTGCTGGCCGCCGGATCCTGGAACAACCGCAGGCCACGGCCTTCATAGAACGCGATGCCCCAACCGTCACGGTGCGGACCGGTACGGCCGCCGCGCTGCATCAGCCCGGTGAAGCTGAACACGATATCGGTCGGCACATTGGCGCTCATGCCCAATAACTCACACATGCTCGGACTCTCTGTAAGGCAGGGGCAAGGTTACAAACGCGGTTCTACGCGCATACGCTGAGGGTTGCTCGGGACCGGCGGGCGACCATAACGGTCATCACCGGCACCGCCGAAGGGATGATCCTCTTCAGGATCGTCGGCACGGGCCGCCGCCTTGGCAGCCGCTGTGCGTTCCTTGCGCGCATTGGCGGCGCGTTCGATCGGGAAACGGATCGCGACGAACACCAGATAAATGCCGAAGGCGATCATGCCGTACATGAACAGGTCGGAGATGGCCCGCCAGGCGTTGTTGCCAACCTTGAACGCGAGGTCAAGGGCGGTAATGGCGATGGCCGGGGCAACCTTTTCCTTCACCGGATCGATGATCGTCGGACTGAACAGCAACACGGCGACCAGCAGCCGCAGGGGCTCGCGCAGCCAGCGCCACATCCAGCGGGTCAAGCGCATCCACACCAACAGGCAGCCTAAAGCGGCGAAGGCGTAGAGGCCCCAGGCGATCAGATAGTCGTTCTCGGTCATGGTGTCCATGGCAAGGCAGGCAAAGAGGCGCTTATAGTAACGACTTTTCGCACGTCAGGCTTGCCCCAATGCCAGTCGGTCAAGACACTGAACCTGTGGGAGCGAGCCTGCTCGCGATGAGGTCAGTACATTCAACATCAATGTTGTCTGGCAGTCCGCCATCGCGAGCAGGCTCGCTCCCACAGGGATCTGTGTAAGGCATCAGGATTTTTCCTGCACCCTGCGAAGCCTCTATTCCGTACATCGCCCGAGAGTCCTTCATGCCCGTATCCGCCAACATCACCAGCGCCCCGATTGCCCACAAGGCTGAAGGTTCTGACCCGTATGCCTGGCTGCAGGAACGCGACACCGACGCGGTGCTCGATTACCTCAAGGCTGAAAACCGCTATCAAGAGGCGCAAACCGCCGATCAGGCCGGGCTGCGCGAAACCCTGTTCGAAGAGATCAAGGGCCGGATTCTCGAAACCGACCTGTCGCTGCCCTCCCCGTGGGGCCCGTATCTGTATTACACGCGCACCACGGCCGGTGACGAATACGCCCGTCATTACCGCTGCCCCCGCCCGGCCGACGACAGCCTGCAGCTCGATGAAGCCCGGGAACAACTGCTGCTGGACCCGAACGAACTGGCCAACGGCGGCTTCTTTTCCCTCGGTGCGTTCAGCATCAGCCCGGACCACCAGCGCCTGGCCTACAGCATCGACTCCACCGGCGATGAGATTTACACCCTGTTCGTGAAGGAATTATCCAGCGGCCGCGTCAGCGAACTGGAATTCACGGACTGCGACGGCAGCATGACCTGGGCCAACGACAGCCTGACGCTGTTCTTCGGCGAACTGGACGACACCCACCGTCCGCACAAACTGTTCCGCTATCGACTGGACGGCACGGCAGCCGAAGAAGTGTTCCATGAGCCGGACGGCCGCTTCTTCATGCATTGCTATCGCTCGAGTTCGGAGCAGCAATTGCTGCTGGCGCTGGGCAGCAAGACCACCAGCGAAGTCTGGGTGCTCGACGCGTTCCAGCCGCAGCAGGCGTTTACCTGCATCGCGCCGAGGCTCGAAGATCATGAATATGATGTCGATCACGGCGCACTCGATGGCCAATGGACCTGGTTCATTCGCACCAACCGCGACGGTATCAACTTTGCCTTGTACACGGCTGTCGATACCGGCATTGCGCCGACCGAAGCCGACTGGCAGAACCTGATTCCCCACAGCGACACAACGATGATCGACGGCATGAGCCTCAACGCCGGGGCCATGAGCCTCAGCCTGCGTGAGGGTGGCTTGCCGATCATCGAAGTCCACCCGCAAGACCTGCCGAGCTACCGCGTGCAATTGCCGGATGCGGCTTACAGCCTGCACGTGCAAAACAGCCTGGAGTTCGTCAGCGACCGCATCCGTTTGCGTTACGAAGCGCTGAACCGTCCGGCGCAGATCCGCCAACTGGAACTGGTCAGCGGCGAACAGAAAGTGTTGAAGGAAACCCCGGTGCTCGGCCCGTTCGACGCCGACGCCTACGTCAGCCAGCGCCTTTGGGCGACAGCGCCGGACGGTACGCAAGTTCCGATCAGCCTGGTCGTCAAACGCGAAGCCCTTGGTAAGCCAACGCCACTTTATCTGTACGGCTACGGCGCCTACGGCGAAAGCCTCGACCCGTGGTTCTCCCATGCGCGCCTGAGCCTGCTGGATCGCGGCGTGGCGTTTGCGATTGCCCACGTGCGGGGCGGCGGCGAACTGGGTGAAGCCTGGTATCGCGCCGGCAAACAGGAACACAAGCACAATACCTTCAGCGACTTCATTGCCTGCGCCGAGCACCTGATCGCCAACGGCTTCACCACATCAAAGCAACTGGCGATCAGCGGTGGCAGTGCTGGCGGCTTGCTGATTGGCGCGGTGCTCAACATGCGTCCGGAGCTGTTCGGCGCGGCGATTGCCGAAGTGCCGTTCGTCGACGTGCTGAACACCATGCTCGACCCGGACCTGCCGTTGACCGTTACCGAATACGACGAGTGGGGCAATCCTGAAGAGCCGGACGTTTATGATCGGATCAAGGCCTACGCCCCGTACGAAAACGTCACCGCGCAAGCGTATCCGGCAACGCTGGTGATCGCCGGCTACAACGACAGTCGCGTGCAGTATTGGGAAGCGGCGAAGTGGGTAGCGAAATTGCGCGCGACCAAAACTGACGACAACCCACTGCTGCTCAAGACCGAACTGGGCGCCGGGCATGGCGGGATGAGCGGTCGTTATCAGGGATTACGTGACGTAGCGCTCGAATACGCATTTGTTTTCAAGGTTTTGGGGATTGCCTGAGGAACTTGGCTTGGCGTACAGGTCTTAACACCAGACGCCGGACTCGAGATCACCTACATCCCCTGTGGGAGCGGGCTTGCCCGCGATGAGGCCATCACTTTCAACATTGATATTGACTGTGACATCGTCATCGCGGGCAAGCCCGCTCCCACAGGGGATGATGGGTGACTGAAGACCCGAACCTCGCAACAGACACAAAAAAAGACCGTAACGACATGTCAGAACCGACCCTGTTGAACAACGAAATCCGTGACTGGCTGATGGACTGCGGCCTGTTCGATCAACTGCTTCCAGCAGACTTCGCTGCCGCTTCGGGCTACTTCAGCATCAGCACCGTGGCCGAAGGCGAAGAGATTTTCCACGAAGGCGATGCCGGCAGCTTCATGTGCATCATCCACACCGGCCAGGTGGCGGTGCAGAAATCCGGCAGCGACGGACAATTGGTGACCATGGCCACCTTGCGCAGCGGTCGGGCGTTCGGCGAAATGGCCGTGCTCGATGGCGAGCGACGTTCCGCCAGTTGCGTGGCGGCGAGCAATTGCCAGCTGCTGAACCTGGGCAAGGATTCGCTGGAAAAAATGCTCAACGACGCGCCGAAAATCGCCGCCAAGATCATCCGCGCCCTCGCCGTCTCCCTGTCCAAACGCCTGCGCATGGCCGACGGTCAGCTGCTCTCGCAGCAGGTTTAACCGCCGGGAGACTTGATCTTCGTGCGGTTCTGCTCAAGCCCCGGCAACGGCTGGTCCTTGGGCGGGCTGGGCACTTCGATCGGTGGCAACAGCGGCGGCCCGCCACTGCCGGGGCCGGCCTTGGGCACGCTGTTGGGGGTGATCTGCGGGTACGGCGTCGGCGTTGCGGTGCCGGGTGAACCGGGCAGCGGCGCCGGGCTGGTCGGAATCGTTTGCAGCTGTTGGGCCTCCACTGCAGTTATCGAGAGCGCGGCCAAGGCAATGACCGTTAGAATGGTGCGCTTCATCAATGGCTCCGTTGGCCTTGTTGTCTGGTTGCAGGCTACTCCCAACTGCGTTCGTTTGCCTCCCCCCTGCCCATCCTTCTCAAGAGAGCCCCATGAAACGTTTCGTTCTGCTCGACACCGCCCCCATTCCTGAAAACGGCGGCGCCCTGTGCCTGTTCGAATACGGTGAGGATTTCGTCATCAAGATCCAGGGCGGCGACGGCGGACAGCTGATGAACACCCGCATGCATGGTTCCGAAGATGCGTTGGCAGAAATTCCGTGCCGCAAAGTCGCTGGACGGCCGAATTCGCGGGTGCTGATCGGTGGCCTGGGCATGGGTTTCACCCTCGCCTCGGCCCTTAAGCATTTAGGCAAGACCGCAGAAGTCGTGGTCGCTGAACTGGTGCCCGGCGTGGTCGAGTGGAATCGCGGGCCATTGGGCGAGAAAGCCGGCAACCCGTTGCTCGATAAGCGCACGGTGATCCGCATGGAAGACGTGGCCAAAGTGCTGCAGGCAGAGCCGCAAGGTTTCGACGCGATCATGCTCGACGTCGACAACGGCCCCGAAGGCCTGACGCAGCGAGCCAACAGCTGGCTCTACTCCGCCGGCGGCCTGAGCGCCTGCGCCAAAGCCCTGCGCCCCAAAGGCGTGTTGGCCGTCTGGTCGGCCAGCGCCGACAAGCAGTTTTCCGACAAACTGAAAAAAGCCGGCTTCAAGGCCGAGGAAGTCCAGGTCTTCGCCCACGGCAACAAGGGCACCCGCCACACCATCTGGATTGCCGAGAAGCTCAAGGGCTGAGCTAAACTTCGTTCATAACCGTCATTAGTCTTTTACAAAGGTGAACCCATGAGTTCGTCAACGCCTCCGACCAACACGTCGAAACTGGACCGCATCCTCGCCGACAACCAGCGCGACAAGGAAATGGGTTACCGCGACAAGGCCCTGAAGATGTACCCGCACGTGTGCGGCCGCTGCGCCCGGGAGTTTTCCGGCAAGCGCCTGAGCGAACTGACCGTGCACCACCGCGACCACAACCACGACAACAATCCGCAGGATGGTTCGAACTGGGAACTGTTGTGCCTGTATTGCCATGACAATGAACACTCGCGGTACACCGATCAGCAGTATTTCGACGAGGGCTCGTTGAGCACGCCGAAGATTGCCAAGGCGACGCATAACCCGTTTGCGGCGTTGGCGGGGTTGATGAAGAAAGACGACTAAATATCTTCATTGCCTGACCCGGCCCCATCGCGGGCAAGCCCGCTCCCACAGGGTTCTGCGGCGTACACAACATTTGTGATCACCGCCAACACTGTGGGAGTGGGCTTGCCCGCGATAGCAATTGCCCGGACACCACCAATCTACAATCTGACTACCCTCCTCCAATCCCCGTATAATCGCCGTTTTTTCCCCGAAGGCACCCCGCTCGTGGCAGACAAACGGTACAGCTGCATTGGTTTGTTCAACCCCAAATCACCGGAAAACGTCGGCTCGGTCATGCGCGCCGCCGGCTGCTACAACGTGGCGTCCGTGTTCTACACCGGTAAGCGTTATGACCGCGCCGCCGACTTCGTCACCGACACCAAACGCGTCCACTACGACATCCCGCTGATCGGCATCGACGACCTGAAAAAGATCCTGCCCCTGGGCTGCGTACCGGTTGCTGTGGAGCTGGTCGAGGGTGCCCATTCGCTGCCGGAATACACCCACCCGGATCGCGCGCTGTACATTTTCGGCCCGGAAGACGGCTCGCTGGATAAAGAGATTCGCGACTGGTGCGAAGACGTGGTCTACATCCCGACCACTGGTTGCATGAACCTCGCCGCCACGGTCAACGTCGTGCTGTACGACCGCATGGCCAAGGGCCTCAACACCCGCTCCGGTCCGAAATTCCGCTGAATCGACGCACATCCGATGGAACAAGCCGCCCGCCTCGGCAGTCAGCTTAATTATCTATTCTTGAAGCAGTCCTTCCCGCCAGGAGACAGATCATGAGCGAACTCAAACGCGTAGAACGCATCGAATCCACCCCGTTCCAGACCCATTCCGATCAGAACGTTCAGGGTTGGGAGCGCATCGGCTCCCTGGCCGGTGGCGTAGTGATGGTCAGCAAAGGCCTGCGTCGCGGCGGGATATTCGGTTTGATCCAGGTGGCCATCGGCGGCGTGGCGCTGGCCCGTGGCATTACCGGCCACAGTTCGGCCAAGAGCCTGCTGGAGAAAAGCCGTCAGGACATGAACAACGTGCGGGCGAAGATCGAGCGTGCCGGGGAAGAGCTGGGTCGGCTGAAGGCGAATGCCGAGGCGGCGACCAAAACCGCGACTGTCACCGGGAATGACTCGTTGAAGTCGCCAAAAGCCGGGGTTTGATCAGGAATACTCGTTGAGGCTTATGGCCTCTTCGCTAGCAGGCTAGCTCCCACATTGGTCCCGTGTACGACGAAGCTCCAGTGTGGGAGCTAGCCTGCTAGCGATAGCGGTGTCACTGAATCAAATCGGTATCGAGGACTTTCGAGGACTCGCCAATAACACTCTCGGCCAGTTGAACAAATTCCTTGGTATCGACACTTTCCAGATGCATCGCCCCGCGCATCACATCATCCAGCGAACGCTTGTTGCGCGTTTTCAGGCGAATCTCGCGATCCAGTTCCTGTAGCAACAACACCGCTTTGGCCACCTGCGCCGGGCTGGCCTGCTCATCACGCAGCGTGGTGACCTTCTGGCTGTCCTTGACCAACTTGCCATGCAGACTTTCATACCGCTCATCACTCATCCCGCCGGCGCGACGCACCAGTTCGATCGCGTAATACTCGGCGAGCCCTTCGCTGATCCAGTCACTGCGCTGCTTGTCATTGACCCGCCCGAACACCTGGGCCAGTTCACGCACCAGCGCACTGGTGCCGCTTTCGCTGACCAGTGGCAGACGCGTATTCAGATAGATCGACTCGCGCGCCGCCAGGCTACCCCGCCACATCGGGTCGTTGGCGCCGACAATCAGCAACTTGGCAGGATGACGCGGGAACACGTCCTGCACTTGCGGCCAGACAAACGTCAGCAGCGTCAGCACGTCCATGCGGCGCATGCCCTGGCCTTGGGGCGAGGCGACGGTGACTTCGGTTTCCCCCAATCGGGTGCGACGTGTGCCGAGGTGGCCAGCAAGCATCCAGCCGGTAGGCCGGTCGAACAGGCGAGAGACGTTATCGATGCGGAACTTGTTCTTGCCGATCCGCGGCCAGGCGGTTTCGACGCTTTTCCAGCCGGCGGGCAATTCGAATTCCAGGCGTGAAACCAGCTCGATGCCGTCCTGCTGATCGAGTTTCGCGGCAGGCACCAGATCGTCACCGCGCATCAATGCCCAACCCGGCGTCATGCGCGTGTCGAAGCTGCCGCTCTTGCGGCCATGGCTGATGCGCACACGGTAAGTCAGGCTGGCCTTGTCGGTGGCCGGGCGCCAGACACCACGGGCCGGTTTGCCCGGCGTGAGCTGCCATTGGCCGTCGGCCTTGAAGTCGCTGTAGTGGCTGCCGTCGCCGAGGTCGAAATCCAGGCTGCGCACCGCCGATCCCTGGGCCAGGGTCAGGCGCACTTCAGCCTGATCGCTTTGCGGCAACAGGCGTACGTGGTAATCCAGATCGACCTTCTTCGCCGCCCACACGGGCGAACTCAGGGCCAACAGCCCGACGGCCAGCGCCAGCCGTAATCCCACAGCCATACACACTCCTTTGTAAAACTAACCTGCCCGAAAAATCAGATGGTCTTCCCAATCCTCTTCGGCCACGCTGCCTTCGGCGAGCATGCGCCCCGACTGGGAAATGCGTTCGTGATGCACGGCGTCGCGATCGCCGCACACCAGGTGGTGCCAAAGTGGCAGGTCCTTGCCCTCGCTGACCAGGCGATAACCGCAGGTCGGCGGCAGCCATTTGAACTCATCGGCCTTGCCCGGCGTGAGCTGGATGCAGTCCGGCACGAATTCGCGACGGTTGGGGTAATCGCTGCACTGGCAGGTTTTCAGGTCCAGCAACTTGCACGCGATGCGTGTGTAGTAAACGCTGTTGTCCTCTTCATCCTCAAGCTTTTGCAGGCAGCACAGACCACAACCGTCGCACAGCGATTCCCATTCCTCCTGATCGAGTTGATCGAGGGTTTTGCGTATCCAGAACGGTTCGACTTTGGCGGCCATGGCTCAAGCATCAACATCAGGTGGTGAAAAGGCCGCCAGTCTAGTGCGCAGAGGCCCGCGGGCCAAGCATTGGCGACTGCCGGTAGAACGGGACTTGTCAGTTTTCGCGCCGCCAAGTAGCTTTGCCAGTCGCAAGGAGCCAGGCCTGCGTGCCATTAACGCCCAACGGCGTTGCATTCAGATGAAGTGCCAGGCTCACGAAAAACCTCATCGCCCAGCCCAACTGCGCCCGCCGGTTTTTTACTCGACTCTCTGACTCACATGTCGCAAGGAATCTCTGCATGAGTGCCAATCCACGCGTTGCCGATTACGCCATTCACCCGCAATTCACCGATCGCTGGTCACCCCGCGCCTTCACGGGCGAAGCCATTCCCGAAGAAACCTTGCTGAGCTTTTTCGAAGCCGCACGCTGGGCGCCATCGGCCTACAACTCGCAGCCTTGGCGGTTTCTCTACGCGCGCCGCGATACGCCAAACTGGGAGCGTTACCTGGGCTTGCTGAACGAATTCAACCGCAGCTGGGCGCAACACGCCTCGGCGCTGGTGATCGTGATCTCGAAAACCACCTTCGCGGTGCCTGGCGCCACCGAAGAAACCCCGGCCCTGTGGCACACCTTCGACACCGGTTCGGCCTGGGGCCATCTGGCGTTGCAAGCGAGCCTCAGCGGCTGGCACACCCACGGCATGGCCGGTTTCGATCAGGATCTGACCCGCAAGGAGCTGAACATTCCTGAAGGTTACGCCCTGCACGCGGCGGTGGCAGTGGGCAAACTGGGGGATAAGGCGACGCTGGCGGATTACCTGCAAGCACGTGAAGAACCGAGCCCGCGTCGTCCGTTGAGCGAGTTGGCGGCTGAAGGCGACTTCACCCTCTAAGCCCCGCCGAAGATCTACTGTAGGAGCCGAGCTTGCTCGCAATGGCGATCTCACAGTCAACAATGATGTTGAATGTGATGGCCTCATCGCGAGCAAGCTCGGCTCCTACAGGTTTGTGGTGGATTCAGTAACCGCGATTGAAATCCACTTCCCCGCGCAACGCCTCGCCCGCCTGATACGCCCGCACATTCTCGACAAACAGCTTCACCATCATCGCAGGCGAAGTCGGTGCCGAACTGTGCCCGGTCAGCAGCAAGCCCCAGGCCGTCCAGAACGGGTGACGTTGCGGCAGCGGTTCCTGACGGCAGACGTCGATCACCGCGCCTGCCAGATGCCCTTCTTTCAAGGCCTCCACCAGATCGGCATCGACCACCGCCACGCCGCGCCCGACGTTGATGAACAACCCGGTCGGCTTGAACTGCTTGAACAGCGCCGCGTCGTACAGGTCGTGGGTCGTCGGCGTATTCGGCAGCAGATTGATCACGTAATCCACTTCACCGACCAGGCGCGGCAAGTCCGCCAGCGCCCCCACTTCGACAAACGGTGCCTGCTCGCGAGCTTCGCTGGCGATGCCATACAACTCAACGCCAAACGGCAGCAGAAACTGCGCCACGGTCAGACCGATGTCGCCAGTGCCGACGATCAGCACCTTACGCCCCGCCAGGCTTTGGCCCTGGCGGCTGTCCCATTTACGCTCGACCTGACTGACCAGCCGCGGCAGCACTTCGCGCTCGTGGCCGAGCATGTAGGTCAGTACGTATTCGGCCATGACCTGACCGAAAATCCCCACCGCGCGGGTCAGGCGATAGTGGCGTGGCAGGCCGTCGGCGAGCAGCGGCGTGATGCCGGCCCAGGTCGATTGCAGCCATTGCGGCTGGTGACCCTGGCGCAACAGCGTCGCCAGGAGGTCCGGCTGCCCCAGCCAGATCGGGCAATCGGCGGCCTGGCGGGCCAGTTCAGCGGAGTCGCCGCTGGTCAGCACTTCCAGATCAGGCGCTGCCTGGCGCAACAGTTGGGCATATACAGCGTGGTCGTGTTCAGCAATCAGAACGCGCATGGTTCAAACCTTTCAAAAGCAGTGCAGACGGCCGCCGAGGGAGTATCGCTCCCTCATCGCGGCCATCGCCAAAATCATTCCAGTGTTTCACGCAGACTCTGAACAGAGCCTGTCTGCCGATTACATCGGATCGTTGCGTCGCAACAGTTCTTCCGGCAAATGTTCGATGTATTCGTCTTCAGCCGGTGGCATTTGCAGGTGGTAACCCTGCTTCTCGAGGTTTTCCAGCACCACGGTGATGTCCTCGCGCGACAACTTGCGCTCGGGGGTCAGCACCAGGTCGAACGCATGGTGCGGTTTGCCGAAAGCGGCCATCAGGCTTTCCGGGACGCGCTCCAGTGCATCGCTTTTGAGCACATAGAGGTACATCTCGTTTTTCTTCAGGCTTCGATAGATGGAGCAAATACGTTTCAAGGCTGTTCTCCGGCGGTGGCCAGGCTGTCGAGCAGCGCCTGGCCCATCAACTCGCGGCGCCAGCCACGCAGCGAATCAGGCAATTGGTAGGGACCGTTGGGGAAGCCGCTCTTGAGCAGCGCTTCCAGGGTTTTCTTGCGCAGCATCAGCTCCGGCGCGATGTTCAGGCGCTCGGCTTCGGCCTGCCCGAGTGCACGCAACTGTTTGATCAGCGCAGCAGCATCCACCGGCAACGGCTCCGGCACGGCAGGCGGCCATTGATCTGGGGACACACTGCCAGAGCGTTTGATCAGATCAAGCAGAAATTCGCCGTCCTGACGCACGGTACGCGGGTGCATGTCTTCGATTTTCGCCAGCGCGCCGAGGTTGTCCGGTTGCGTCCGCGCCAGCGGCCACAGGGAATGTTCACGGATGATGCGATTGCGCGGCAAGTCACGGGCGCGGGCTTCGCGTTCGCGCCAGGCGCAGAGTTCACGCAGCACGGCGAGTTGGGCACGGGAGAGCTTCCAGGCCAGTTTGGCTTCGCGATAGACCTCGTACGGATCAACTTCACGACGCAGGTTGGCCACCAGCTCGGCGCCGTCTTCCAGGACCCAGGCGTACTTGTCGTCAGACAGCTTCGGACGAAGCTGTACGAAAACTTCCGCGAGGTGCAAGGCGTCTTCAGCGGCGTAGCTGATCTGGGTGTCGGACAGCGGACGTTGCAGCCAGTCGGAACGGGTCTCGCCCTTGGGCAGGTCGATGCCGAGCACTTCCTGCACCAGCCGCGAATAGCCCATGGAGAAACCAAGGTTCAGGTAGGCGGCGGCCAGTTGGGTATCGAACAGCGGCGCCGGCAGGCTGCCGGTCAGGCGCAGCAACACTTCGAGGTCTTCGCTGCACGCATGCACGACTTTGACCACGGCCGGGTTTTCCAGCAACGCGGCCAGGGGCTGCCAGTTGTCGATGGTCAGCGGGTCAATCAGGTAAGCGCGTACGCCATCGCCGATCTGCAGCAGGCCAGCGATCGGATAAAAGGTGTCGACCCGCATGAATTCGGTGTCGAGGGCAACGTAGGGCAGCTGCTGCCACTCGGCGCAAAACCGGCCGAGGCTATCGTTGTCGCGAATCCAGTGAATATCGATGGCCACACGGCTCTCCCTTGAAGAATGGCGCGCAGTATATATCGCCCCCGGCGATTTCCGCGCCTCCACTGAACAAGAGCTTTAGCGAAAACACCTGCCTGATGGCAAGAATTGTCTGACGGAGGGAGGTTATCTGGCCTTACGCAACACGTAGACGCGCATAGGTGCACAACCGGGCAGGAAGTCTTGATGGCTGAGCAAGCGAAAACCCGCCTGTTTAAACTCGTCTTCCACTTCGGCCTTACTGGCCAGCATCCGGGCCTGAACGCCTTGTGTATCTGGCCGCCGACGCTTGAAGCCGGAATCGATCCGCACCGCCACAATCACCGTATCGCGGCTGACACGATGGAACTCGCCCAGCATGGCCAAGCGATGCTCGGGGCTGGCGATGTGCTGAAACAGTTGCATGCAAAAAATGCAGTCCACCGCATTCGCCGACAAGCCGATGGAGAATGCCGAGCCTTGAAAGGTCTTGACCCGTTTCAGCAGGTGTTGCGGGTGGTGGGTCGGCGCGTGATCGAGCATGTCCTGAGAAGGGTCGGACGCCAGAATCACCCGATTTGCATGTTCGGCCAGCACCGGCCAGAAGCGCCCGGCCCCGCAGGCGACGTCGAGAATCAGCCCCGGCTCGCCGGCCACCTTCAGCGCGCTGCGCACCAGTTGCTCGTCACGCCAGAACGCCAGGCGCCCGGCAAGGCCACGCGGGTGCGGCTGCAGGCAGACGCGGGCGTGTTCCTGATCGTGACGCCGGGCGAACTCAAGCTCGATGGCGGAAGGGGGTTGAGCGGACATGTAAGGGGCTCTTGTAGGAAAAATCTGCCGGGCGCAGGTTAACGGCCGATACGTGAAAAAAAGGTCGTGGCCCTCACTCTTTGGCCAGGACACCGTCAATCACCGCACCGCGGCAGCCGGCAAACATGTCCAGTTCCTGGTTGTAGACCTTGCTGTTGACCTCCAGCAAACCGAGCATCGAATGGAACAGGTTGTCCTGGCTCAATGGTTTATCACGACTCAGTTGCAGGCAATGGGTGTCCACCGAGAACGACTTCTGATAGCTGTCGGAGAACCAGGCCAGCATGGCGACATGCTTTTGTTGATCGGGCGCCATCATGTAAGGCGTGCCGTGAAGGAACAGGTTGTATTCGCCCAGGGACTCGCCGTGGTCCGACAGATACAGCATCGCGGTATCGACTTTGTCCTGATTGCTGCGCAACAGATCGATCAGGGTCGACAGCACATGGTCGGTGTACACCAGCGTGTTGTCATAACCATTGACGATGCTTTCGCGACTGCAATTGTTCAACGCATTGCTTTCACACACCGGGGTAAAGCGTTCGTACTCTTTCGGGTAGCGTTTGAAGTATTCCGGGCCATGACTGCCCATCTGATGCAGTACCAGCACGGTGTCTTTATCCAGGGTGTCGATGAAGTGCTGCAAACCCTGCAGAAGGATTTCATCGCGGCATTCGCTGTTGGCGCAGAGCACCGGGTCCTTCAGGTTGCTGACATCATCAAGGGTGACGCGGTCGCAAGTGCCTTTGCAGCCCGACTGGTTATCGCGCCAGATGACGTCCAGCCCCGCCCGCTTGAGCACATCCAGCAGGCCTTCTTCATTCTTTGCCTTGCTCGCGTTGTAGTCTTTGCGGCCCATGTTGGAGAACATGCACGGCACCGAGACGGCTGTTTCCGTGCCGCAGGAATGCACATCGGTGAAGGCAATCAGGCCCGCCTCCTTGTCCAGTTTTGGCGTGGTGTCGCGGTCGTAGCCCAGTACACCAAAGTTCTCGGCCCGGGCACTCTCACCCACCACCAGCACGGTCAGGGACTTGCGGCCGTGAGCTTGCCAGGCCGGGTTTCTCTCGGCGTCCTCACCAATCCTGACGAAGGGTTGCCGAGCCGAAGCGACTTGTTCGCGCAGGTAGCCGAAGGAGGCACCGATATAGTTGCTGGGCACTACCATCAAACGCAATTCGTGGTGATTGCGAAACAATGACGCGAGGCCCTGATAGTTAACTAACGCTACACCACCGATTACCACTACCGACGCAACACTGACCAAAGTCTTACTTAACAATTCGCGATGCCAGCGGCGGTAACCAACCGGTATTCTCCACAACAACCACGAAGGCAACACACCGAGCAAAAGAATATAAACAAGTAACTTTATCGAGAGTAAGTCGCGCACTTCCGTTGCATTGGTTTGCGCAAAATTACGCAACATGCCGGTGTCCATCAGCACACCGTATTGGCTCATGAAGTAAGCCACCCCGGCGCTGATCATAAAGATCAAGGTCAACAGCGGCTTCATCAACGGCCGGAACGCCAGCAGCGTCAGCACCAGGTTGAAGGCAGCCAGAATCATCAAGCCGAAAGCCACACGCAGGACGATGCCTTTGCCATCGAACGCGGTGATTTCAAACAGGTGTTGCCAGAGCACTAAATTGAAGCCAGCCAACAAAAAGGCACTGGCAAACAACGTCACCCACTCCGGGCGCACGGCTTTAATCTTCAACATGATATTCGGCTGTTCCTGAAAAGAAGTGCCGTCGGCAAATGTGAAAATTTCATTTACCGCGACAGCACTAACTTTAGGCAGCCAACCATCAATTTTTTGTGAAAAAGAAGCCAACGATTAGTTGGCTTCCAGTGTTGGGGCAATACTTAAGTTGTATTTGAGAATGGTTCAGGCCTGGTTCAGGTACCAACGCCAATCCTGTTCACCGACTTCGCCCATGAACTGCCGATACTCGGCACGTTTGACGGCGAGGTAAACGCCGAGAAACTCTCCACCGAAGGCCTCCCGCGCCCAAGTCGAACCTTCCAGTGCGCGCAAGGTGGTCAGCCAGTCGGTGGGCAACAGTTCCGTGGCCTGGGCGTAACCATTGCCTTCGACCGGTGCCCCTGGGTCCAGTTGTTCGCGAATGCCGCGATGAATGCCGGCCAGGATTGCCGCAGCCGCCAGATACGGATTGGCGTCGGCGCCGCAAATGCGATGTTCGATGTGCCGCGAGAACGCCGGCCCGCCGGGCACGCGCAAACTCACGGTGCGATTGTCCACGCCCCAGGTCGCGGCCAGCGGCGCATAGCTGTTGGTCTGGAAACGGCGATAGGAGTTGGCGTTCGGACAGAACAACAGCAACGAATCGAGCAAAGTGCTGAGCATGCCGCCAACCGCCTGTTTCAGCAGCGGCGTACCGTCCGTGGCTTCGCTGGCGAACAGGTTGTTACCTTCCTTGTCCGCGAGGCTGACGTGCATATGCATGCCGGTGCCGGCCAGGTCGTCGAAAGGCTTGGCCATGAAGCACGCCGTCATCCCGTGTTTGTGCGCCACGCCCTTGACCAGCCGTTTGTAGCGCACGGCTTCATCCATCGCCTGCAAGGCGTCGGTGCGATGTTCGAGGGTGATTTCCACTTGCCCCGGCGCGTATTCGGAAATCGCTGTGCGCGCCGGAATGCCCTGGAGTTTGCAGGCGCTGTACAGGTCGGCCAGGAACGGCTCGATCTGCTCCAGTTCGCGCAAACCATAGACCTGAGTGCCGCGCGGGCGTCCGCCGTCAACGTCCCGTGCCGGTTGCGGCCGACCGTTGCTGTCGCGTTGCTGATCCAGCAGGTAAAACTCCAGTTCCGCCGCCATCACCGGGTAATAACCGTCCGCCTGCAAGCCTTCGATCACCTTCGCCAACAGGTGGCGCGGGTCGGCGATGGTCGCCGGCATGCCTTCCTTCGGATGCATGCTGACCTGGACCGCCGCTGTCGGCATCAAGCGCCACGGCATGCGCGTCAAACTGCCGCTGATCGGGTAGGCCCGGCAATCGATATCGCCTACGTCCCAGACCAGCCCGGAGTTCTCCACGTCATCGCCGTTGATGGTCAGGCCTAGAATGGTGCTCGGCAGGGGCCGACCGCTTTCATACACCGCCAGCAATTCATCGCGATGCAACAACTTACCCCTTGGTACGCCGTTGTTGTCGAGGATGAACAACTCGAACATCTCGATATCCGGATTCTGCTCAAGAAAGGTCAGGGCTTCTTGCTTCGTGGCGAATGTGACACAACTCATGGGAATTCTCTTGTTTCCGCGTCAGGCAAACGCGCACGCGCTGCCGATTTGATCCCGGCGCACAGCGCGGGACCTGTAAGAACAATCAACGGGAAAGGCAGGAATCCGGCGGGCGCGCGTGACGGCAATGCCACAACGCCCAAAAAGCGAGTTCGGAAGGAAGTGCGACCGGACAACCGTCCATAGAGAAGACCGCAGTAAACAGATGAGCAGCAGCGTCACATGGCTGGATAAGTCGTTAAATCGGGATTTGAAGAACTTTGGTTGCGGGATGACTAAACATTCTCTGAACACTTAATAAAACAAAATTTTCCAAGCAGTACTTATCCCTGTGGGAGCGGGCTTGCCCGCGATGGCGATTTCATATTCAACGAATATGCCGACTGAAAGTGCGCTATCGCGAGCAAGCCCGCTCCCACAGGGGATCTAGTTGTAGCAGAGCTATTTGATTTTTAAATACCATCCCGGACTTTCTGATTTGCGGCCTACAGGCCTCGCGCGCCTAATCGGGCCCTTGTCATTAAGGTCCAATCGATGGAAAACGTCCGCGCCACCTCCCGCCCTGCCCTCTTGTTGATGGTCAGCATCATTCTCGTCGCCTTGAATCTGCGCCCCTCCATGGCCGCGGTCGGCCCTTTGCTGTCGGCGATTCGCGGCGATATCCCGCTGAGTTTCAGCCTGGCCTCGCTGCTGACCATGCTGCCGGTGATGGCCATGGGACTGGCGATGTTCTTCGGCCTCAGTGTCAGCCGATGGCTCGGCGAACAGCTCACGGTGGTGGTGTCGTTGCTAATCATCGGCCTGGCGACGGTGTCGCGCCTGTTCCTCGACTCCGCCATAGAACTGATCCTCAGTGCCATGCTGGCAGGCGTCGGTATTGCGCTGATCCAGGCGTTGATGCCCGCGCTGATCAAATCCCGTTTCAGTGACAACGTCTCCGTGTGCATGGGCCTGTACGTCACGTCGATCATGGGCGGCGCAGCGATTGCCGCGTCCTTCGCGCCGCTGGTGATGACGCGCATGGGTAGCTGGCGGATGGGCCTGGCGATCTGGGCAATCCTGGCGCTGGTCGCATTGCTGGTCTGGCTCGGCCAACGCTCGGCGATGCCGACACTGTCTGCTCAAGCGCAGCGAAACGGGTCGTTTTTCGCCAATTCCCGCGCCTGGTTACTCGCGATCTTCTTTGGCCTGGGCACGGCGTCCTACACCTGTGTACTGGCCTGGCTGGCGCCGTACTACGTGGAAAAAGGCTGGAGCGAACAGAACGCCGGTTTGTTGCTGGGTTTTCTGACGGCCATGGAGGTGTTGTCGGGCCTGCTGACGCCTGCGATCGCCAATCGCAGCCGTGACCGCCGCCTGGTGCTGGTGGTGTTGCTGGCACTGATCATGACCGGTTTCTGCGGGCTCATTCTCAGCCCGCAACACCTGAGTCTGTTGTGGCCGTGTCTACTGGGGCTGGGCATCGGCGGACTGTTCCCGATGAGCCTGATCGTGTCGCTGGATCACTTGGACAACCCACAACGTGCGGGCGCACTGACCGCCTTCGTTCAAGGCATCGGCTACCTGATCGCCGGTCTTTCGCCACTGATTGCCGGGATGATCCGCGATCAACTCGGCAGTTTCGAATGGGCCTGGTGGTCGCTGACGGGCGTCATGGCGCTGATGCTGCTGATGGTCCTGCGCTTTAACCCACAGCACTACGCCCGTCACATTCACTGACCCGGAACTGCCATCATGAAACACACCGGTTTCGCCATCGCTCACCTTGGCATGCTGCTCTGGGCCCTGTTGATTGCCGCTTCGTTTTCCGCGGCGGCGCAGGTCAGCCAGGCCATCGACCCGGTCCTGCTCACCGGTTTGCGCCTGCTGTTTTGCGCCCTGGTGTTTTTGCCGCTACTGCTGTTCAAGGGCGACGCCACCATGACCCGCAACGGACTGCTCGGCCATGCCGTACTCGGCTTGTTGCTGGCGGTGTATTTCGGCTCATTGTTCGAGGCGCTGCGCTACACCTCCGCCGTCAACACCGGGACAATGTTCACCCTGGTGCCACTGCTGACTTTGTTTTTCGAAGCCGTATTGATGCCCGACAGCAGCCTCAAACAACGCGTCGTTCCGATGCTGATGGCGGCTGCCGGCGCCGTATTGCTGGTGCTCAAAGGTACCGGGCCGGGCGAGTTGCCTTCGCTCTATGCAGTGTCGGTGTACGGGGCGGGTTGCCTGGCGATGGCGCTCTACTCTCCCTTGAGCCAGCGGCTCAAGGCTGGCAGCCTCAAAGGTCGCGGCCCGGTGGGCATGACCTTCTGGAACATGCTGTTCGGCGCGCTGTTCCTGCTGGCGTTCTGTGGGTTCAGTGGTGGCTGGCGATCGGCGTCCTTGCTGACCCTGAACGACTTCGGTTGGCTGATCTACCTGGCCCTGTTCGCCACACTGGCGACCTTCTGGCTGCTGCACCGGGCCATCGGCGTCATCACCCCTTCCTCAGTCATTTCCTACATTTACCTGAGCACGCTGTTCATCACGCTGTTTCATTGGCTCTGGTTGCGTCAGTCGCCGCTTCCGCTGGAGATCATCGGTGCAGTGCTCGTCGGCATCGGTATGCTGGCGCTGTTGATGTCCAGCCGCCGCGCCATGCCTGCAACTGTTCGGGGCTGAAGGTCACCGGCACTGCCTCACAACTATTAGTGAAACTTCCTACAGGTCATTCTCCTGGCACCACCGTTCCGCTAGGATCGTTCGCACGAGTTTGCGCTCAATCAGCGCAAGGATCACAGCGAGACGAATGGATGCTGAACAGTAACTTGCTTAGAAAACTCGACATGCAGGACCTCATGGTGTTTGTGGCCGTGTATGAACAAAGCAGCGTCACCAGCGTGTCCGAAACACTCTGCGTCAGCCAGTCCACCGTGAGTTACTGCCTGAAAAAGCTGCGCACCGGTTTCGAGGACGAGTTGTTCATCAATACCCGCGCCGGTATGCGGCCCACCTACAAAGCCAGCACCATGTACACCCACGTGCTGAAAATCCTGGAAAGCATCAACCTGTGTCACGCCGGTGCACCAACGTTCGACCCCAACTTGCAACCGGTCACCTTCAACATTTGCGCACCGGAATACTTCGAGCAGCTGATCCTGCCGCGCCTGTTGAAACGTTTCGATTTCGCCGGCTGGCCGGTGATGGTCAACATGCACAAGTTCGAAACCGACATCCCGGCCGAGGAACTGCGCGACGGCAGCCTCGATCTGGTGATTTGTTTCGGCCCGAACTTTCATCGCAATCACACCGACTTCAAATCCCGGATGCTGCTGGAAGATGATCTGGTCTGTGTCTTCGATAAACGCGCCACACCGCTGGAGCCGCGTTTGAGCCTGCAAGCCTTTACCGAACGCCGGCATGTATTTCCGACACCCTGGACGTCCACCACCAACATGGTCGACGGCTGGTTGGCGCAGCAGGCGCAAAAACGGCAGATCGTCGCGCGATCCAACAGCTACAGCGCGGCACTGAAAATGATCACCGGCACCGACTTCATCGTCACCCTGCCCCGACGCATCCAGCAGTTGCTGGCCAGCGACGCCATCTTCAATCACTGCGAAGCGCCCAACGGTCTGCCGGGGTTCACCCTCGACATGCAGTGGAGTCAAAGTGCCGATGAGGACTGCGCCAATTCCTGGTTGCGTGAGCAGGTGGTGCAGGCCTGCACCCAGCAGGATATGACCTGAGACTCAGTTGTTGATGGCGACTTTGCTGTAGGACTCTCGATCGATGTCGAGGATTTCCACGGCCAGCTGGACTTCCAAGCCCGTTGGCCATTCACACAGTTCCTGCACCACGGCCAGCAGGCTTTCGGACAACTGTTTTTTGATCGCCGGCGAGCGACCACTCAACAACGCCAGCTTCACATGCACGAACGCCCGCTCAGCCAATGCCGTACCGACCTTGAACGTCTCGACTTTCACCGCGCGACTCTTGATGTCGTATTCGGCAGCAAACTGACCGGAAGCCACCAGCGTATTGTTCAGCCGGATCAGTGCCACATCGGCATTCAGCTCGGGCAGGTTGGCGGTGTATTCCATGTGCAGGTGGGGCATGACGTGGCTCCTTGGGGTGGGCGGAAAGGTCGTACATATATCACAGAGTTGTCCTGCTCACCGGGACGGTGGTGACTCGAAGCGCTCACTCATGAACGCCTCCAGGCGCGAACGCAACCAGCGTTCGGCGGGATCGGTGTCGACGTGACTGAGCCAGACCATGGACAGGTCCAGGGTCGGTGTCTTGAACGGAAAAGGCTCTTTGAACAGCTGACCAGAGGCTGCCATCGCTTCGGCGGTGTAATCCGGCAGGCTGGCAATCAGATCGGTTCCGGCGAGCAAGGCTGGCAACGAACTGTATTGCGGCACGGATAAAACCACCTGACGCGTACGACCGATCTCCGCCAGCCACTCATCGGCGTAACCACTGACATTGGCGGTGTGGGACACCAGCACATGAGGGCGCGAACAATATTCATCGAGGGTCAGCGGCGTGTCGGACGCATCGGCACGCAAGATGCTGGGCTGGATGTGCCGCAGCAATTTGCGCTTGGCATTGGCCGGGAGGCCGCGGGTCTGGCTGATACCAACGGTGATATCGCCGGACGCCAGCAAATCGGGAATCCGCCAGTAATCCACATGCTGCACCACAAACACCACCTTCGGCGCTTCCTGGCGCAGGGCACGCAGCAACGGCGGCAGAAGACCAAACTCGACATCGTCCGACAGCCCGATGCGGAAGGTCATGGTGCTGCTGGCGGGGTCGAAATCATGGGTCAGGCTCAAGGCCACTGACAGCGAATCCAGCGCTGGCGACAAGTACTGAATCAGCTCCTCGGCCCTGGCGGTCGGCTCCATGCGATGACCGACGCGAATGAACAGCGGATCGTTGAACATCGTGCGCAAGCGGTTGAGCGCCGAACTGATGGTCGGCTGCCCGAGAAACAACTTCTCCGCCACCCGGGTGACGTTGCGTTCGAGCATCAAGGTTTCGAACACCACCATCAGGTTGATATCCGCCTTGCGTAGTTCGTTGCGATTCATCCACTGCCCCCCAGTCCTCAAATCTGCTGACAGTTTAGGTAGCTGTCGCAAGCGGCGTCTATGCGACTCAAGCAGTCTGCGTTTGATCCGGGCGCAAGGTTGCTTGCAAAGAAGCTGCTCTCACTGAGCAGCTTCACCACCTGAGGTTTAGATTTCCTTCACCGGGGTGTGATCGTGAGTCCCCTTCATCAAGCTGATGGCATGCGCGCAATCCGCCTTGTTGACGTACGCCTCGCCGCTGGCAATCGTTTCATTGTTCCCCGCCCTCAAGCGCCACCGCCATTGACCTTTGCCAGTCTGAGGGGTGCCACGGGTTTGCCTGTAAATCTCAAAATACATTGATCGCTCCTTGCGATGGCTGATAACCGCAGATCAGTGACCTGCGAAACCAGAGTAGATGAGGATTTTTTGCGGCGAGGTCTTTCAGTGTCAGGGGATATTTCTAGGGAACCCCCCTTGATTCCCCGGGCGGCCAACAGATACAGGGGGTAGTAATTCGAGCTACTAGACTTGGTCATTTTTCCTGTGAACAGGCTTATTTTTCTTACGCGGGTACGATGCCGGTTCTCACAAAAAAAAGAAGGCTGGACGCCTTACAACGTCCAGCCAATTCTTGTTACTTACTGGCCCAGGCGTTGAATCGCTCCTCCAGCTCTTCGCCGTGATCGACCCAGAACGCCACGTCCATGGACAGCGCACCCTTGAGATTTTGCGGAGCCGTGGGCACCCATTGCGCCAGTTTGCTATCCAGCCGGGCGGCGGCTTCGGTATTGGTCGGGCCATAAGGGATCTGCTCGACATACTTGACCTGGGCATCCGGCTGGTTGGCGAAGGCAATGAAGCGCTTGGCCTGATCGACATGTTTCGAGCCTTTGATGATCGCCCAGTAATCCATGCCATACAGGCTGCCCGGCCAGACCAATCCGAGGTGGCTACCATTTTGTGCGGCGGCGGCCACACGTCCACTGTAGGTGGACGTCATCACCACGTCCCCGGCCGTCAGCCATTGCGCCGGTTGCGCGCCGGCCTCCCACCACTGGATGTAGGGTTTGAGTTCGGTGAGTTTGGCGAAGGCGCGGTCGACGCCTTGCGGAGTGTTCAACACCGAATAAACGTCCTCGACGTTCACCCCGTCGGCCAGCAAGGCGAATTCCAGGTTGTACACCGCGCGTTTGCGCAGGCCGCGTTTGCCGGGGATTTTCTGCACGTCCCAGAAGTCGGCCCAGGACGTCGGGGCCTGCGCCAGTTTTTGCGTGTCGTAGGCAATCGCCACGCTCCACACCAGCGCCGCCGAACCGCACGCCTGCGCGGCATCGGGAATCAATTGCTCGACCCGCCCCAGACTTTTCCAGTCCAGTTTTTCGTACATGCCTTCGTCACAACCGCGCATCAGGTCCGGGCCTTCGATCTGCACCACGTCCCAATCAGCGTTGCCGGTGTCGACCATCACTTTGATCCGGGCCATCTCGCCGTTGTATTCGCTCTGGATCAATTTGCTGTGATCCGCCGCGCTGAACGGTTGAAAAAACGCCACATCCTGAGCCTTCTGGCCAGCGCCGCCGTAACCCACCACCACCATTTCCGGCGCTGCCTGAGCACTGCCGAGGCCCACGGCCAGCGACAGCAACAAGGGATAAAAACCGTGCTTGAGCGTGTTCGATTTCATCAGTGGATCCTCTTGCAGGTGCCGCGCGACGCAACGCCGCGTGACCCTTTTTTATTGTTGTGAGGTTCGCCCCAGCTACAGGCGCAAAAAGAATCTACTGCGAGCCATAGTAAAAAAACAAGTTGATTTTTTACTGAAGGTAAATTTCTATAGGTCAATAATAACAACGCCGAAAACCCGGCCTTTCGGCTTCAGCCTGCCTGGAGTATCCGTCCCATGCCGACCTCGTCCCCCGCTTTTGCACACCTTTTCGAACCCTTGCAGCTGCGTGGCAAACGGCTGAAAAACCGCATCATGTCCAGCGGTCACGACACCTCGATGCCCACCGACAATCTGGTCAACGACCCACTGATCGCCTATCACGCCGCGCGCGCCGAAGGCGGTGTCGGGCTGATCGTGCTGCAAGTGGCCGGCGTGCATGACAGCGCGCGTTACACCTCTCACGTGCTGATGGCCACTGACGACGCCTGCATCGAGGGCTACCGAAAAATCGCGGAACGCTGCCATGCTCACGGCACGGTGGTGCTGTCGCAGATCTTCCATCCGGGCCGGGAAATCATGGAGTCCAGCGATGGCCTGCTGGCGGTCGCCTACTCGCCTTCGGCAGTGCCCAACGAGCGTTTCCGGGTGATGCCACGAGCGCTGGATCAAGCGATGATCGATGAGATCGTCGCCGGTTATGGCGCCGCAGCCCGACGTCTGTATCAGGCCGGCATCGATGGCGTGGAAGTGGTCGCCAGCCACGGTTACCTGCCGGCGCAATTCATCAATCCGCGGGTCAACCGCCGCACCGATGGCTACAACGGCGACCTCGAGCAGCGCCTGCGTTTTTTGCGTGAAGTGATTGCAGCCGTGCGCGCCAACACCGATGAACATTTCATCATCGGCCTGCGCATCTCCGCCGATGAACGCGACCCCGAAGGGCTGACCGAGGACGAATCCCTGGCCGCCGTGCAATCGCTGCAACCGAGTCTGGATTACGTGCACATCGTCGCCGGCACCTCGGCATCGCTGGGCGGTGCGGTGCACATCGTGCCGCCGATGGCGATCGAAGCCGCATACCTGGCCAAGGAAGCCGGGACGTTCAAGGCCAGCCTGTCGATTCCGTTGTTCGTCACCGGGCGCATCAACCAGCCGCAGGAAGCCGAGCTGATCCTCGCGCGCGGCCAGGCCGATGTCTGCGGCATGACCCGCGCCCTGATCTGCGATCCGCAAATGCCCAACAAAACCGACACCGGCCGCGTCGAGGATGTGCGCGCCTGCATCGCCTGCAATCAGGCGTGCATCGGCCACTTCCACAAGGGCCTGCCCATTTCCTGCATCCAGCATCCGGAAACCGGCCGCGAGCTGATTTTCGGCAACCGGCAACCGACAGTGCATCGCAAACGCATCATGATCGCCGGCGGTGGCCCCGCCGGAATGAAAGCCGCTGCAGTCGCCGCCCAGCGTGGACATGACGTGACCCTCTACGAAGCCAGTTCGCAACTGGGTGGCCAGGTTTTGCTCGCGCAACTTTTACCAAGGCGCGCCGAGTTCGGCGGCGCCAGCACCAACCTGCAACGGGAAATGGAACTGGCCGGCGTGCGCGTTGTGCGCAACACCCGCGTCGACCGGGCACTGGTGGAGCGCGAACGGCCGGACATGGTGATCGTCGCCACGGGCGCCGAACCTTACTGGCCAACGTTCGAGCGCGGCGGCGAGTTGCAGGTGGTGGACGCCTGGCAAGTGCTGCGCGATGAGGTGCCAATCGGCCGTTCGGTGGTGGTCGTCGACTGGCGCGCCGACTGGATCGGCCCCGGCATCGCCGAACGCCTGGTGCGCGCCGGGCATCAAGTGCAACTGGCGGTCAACGGCACCCACTGCGGGGAAAACCTGCCGCTGTACGTGCGCGATCAACTGGCCGGCGAACTGCACAAACTCGGTATCCCGATCACGCCTTACGCCCGCCTGTATGGTTGCGACGACAACACTGTCTACCTGCAACACACTGCCAGTGGCGAACCGATGTTGTTCGAAAACATCGACACACTGGTCCTCTGTCAGGGACATCAACCGGTCGACACCCTGGGCGCCGAACTGCAAGGACTGGTGGAGTTCCGGCGCATCGGCGACTGCCTCGCCCCGCGCACCGCCGAAGAAGCCATCTACGAAGGATTGAAAGTCGCCTGGGAGCTTTGAGGCTGTTTTATACTCCGGGGCTTTTACAGTAGCCCCGGTTTGGAGCACGCCATGAGCAACAGCAAGATGCCGCCTGCCAACAGCGCGCCCACACAGGACAGCGCAACGGCAGAACCGCATTTTCTCGGCACACGCATTCGTGGCCTGCGCAAACGCCGGGGCATGACTCTCGCGGAACTGGCCCAGATGAGCGAGCTGACGGCGGGATACATCAGCCAGCTTGAACGAAACCTGGCCTACCCCTCCATCCCCGCCCTCTTTAACATCGCCCGTAGCCTGGGCGTGACCATTCAGTGGTTCTTTGCCAGCGAAGCGCAGACTGCGCCCGAAGACGACGGCATTGTCGTGCGCAAGAACAGCCGGATGAGCGTGCATTACGAAGACGGCATCGTGGATCATCTGCTGACACCGCAGCCGAACCGGCAGCTGGAGATGCTGCACTCGCGGTTTCCGCCGGGCACTTACAGCCAGCAGAGTTACAGCCATGAGGGTGAAGAGGCTGGGTATCTGCTTTCGGGGAGTTTCGAGTTGTGGGTGGGGGAGCGGCACTTTCAGTTGAGTGAAGGGGATAGTTTCAGCTTTTCGAGTCAGGAGCCGCATCGGTACGGGAATCCCGGGGAAGTGGATGCGGTGGTGATTTGGGTGATTACGCCGCCTTCGTTTTGAGGTCCGTTCACAGATTTTTCTGATGAGCCGGGGCATCAGATGACAGGGTTAGCGGTTGATCCGCTACCAGCCCCACATCGCTCTCAAGTTCTGCCCGAGGTTCGGGGGCGACAGTGTCAGAACGAGCTACGAGCCGCCGTACACCCCTTTCAATCAGAGAAAGCAATCCATAGCTGATAAAACCAAAGATCAGCCCGACAACCAAAATACTCAAAGGATGAATTTGCACTGCGTCCTGGCTTTCCATCATGTAGAGGAAAGCCTGAACAGCCGCAGTCACGCAGGCCGCAGTGGCTGCTATCAGCTTCACAGACAACCAAAGACGCTGCCATTTGTTCATGACATCACCTGTCATTCGATCAGTTGCTCTGTATTGCAGGATAGTCAATGAGCTTGATTCACGGGACGACGTACTTCATTGCTGTGTACCTCGACGCGATAGCCGCGCTCTTCCCCCAAAAATCCCCCAAAACAAAAACGCCAGGCCCTTCCTCCAGGCATGAAAAAAGCCCGCACTTGGCGGGCTTTATTGTTTTGCATTGTTCAATGCGGCGCGGGCGTTAGCCAGCTTCGATACTGGTCGAAAATCACCTGATGCCCGGCATCGTTTACGTGAGCGTAATCGGACCGCAATTCTGGACGGCCTCTCGTAGGCGTGTAGGTGTCGATCACCTCCACCTTCATTTCCCTGGCAATCTCAGAGACACGAGCCTGATATAGCTCGTAATCCTTAATCGCGGTGTCATTTTCCTTCACGATGACCGGCTCTATACCAGCATCCCGGATCGAGCCAACCAAGCGCCGGGTATTGGCCTCAAACACCGGGACCGATATCAGGTGGTTGGCGTCATTCACCTGCAAAGGGATGAACACGACGTCCGGCTTTGGACTCAATCCCTTGATGATCAGCTCGCTGCTTTCATGAGGCGGCGCGCTACTCGACGGTAAGGTAATACCCAGGTGATCGTTGGTATCCCAACCGTCACCGCTGAGATTGATCAGTTGGGAAGCCGGGTTCTTCGACTTGAGGTAATCACGCAGCATTGCGGAATAGCCGATTGAACCGTCAAGGCGATGCTCCACTGCAAAACCACGGCTGTCGTTGTAGCGTGTATGAATCGCCTCGTAACCGGTGGCGTTGTAGCCCATGCCGATGCTGTTACCCAGCATCACCGCGATTACGGCCTCTCCGGCCTGAAACTTCTCCAAAAACAATTCCGCGTCCTCTTTGATAGAAGGGTACGAGCATACCTGCATTTAGGCAGGCTGAGCGGCCTTTAAGCGCTCAAAACAGTTGCACCCATGTCATCGCATGGCACCGGAGCCCTTTCTTACCAGAAGGCCAGGTGATGACACGTTCTTGGAAATACATGGCTACTTTGGACCATCATCAGGTTGTGACTTTATCCACATACCTTCAAGTAGTCGCGCTGGTGCTAATACCGTACGCCCATTATTTGATATGAAATATTGATCATAACCGTAGTATTCATATGAACAGTTAGCACCCTCTACTTTTAGCAATTCGACCCAAGCTCTTTCAGAAACCGCAGAAAAAACGAAAGGTTGCGCACTGCATCTAGAGACAGGGTTAATCTTAATTAAATCATTTGACGCTCTTTGTACTTCGTTAATTGGAGATGATTCACGGACAACATCTAACTTACTAACAAGCTCACTATTTTTTCCATCGTATAATTTTGCTTTACCAAGCCAGCTTATTTCTAGATATGCACGAGCATTGAGCAATCCGATCAAAAACACACACAAAACAAAAAAACAATGCAGGATCGATATCTTGAACCGTTGTTGTAATCCTAACGTTATAAATCCAACTAGCGAAGGCAGCGAGACAAAAAGAGCAACGTTAGTGAAATAGTACGCGGAGCCTCCGGGAATTCGATACAAAAGAACAATTGCACTTCCAGCTCCTATGGCAGCAATGGAATAAACTGAAATCGGCGAGCGCAATAAAGCCCGGATGCCTGACGTTTGAATTGAACGTACGATTACGGCCCATGAAACTCCGAAATGCAACAACCAGAAACTTCCAACGGATAAAATTGCCCCTAGCAGCAGGGTCAACTGAAAGTCCCCGTTTTCAAATAGCTCCTTGGTAAAATTAAGAAAAAAACTACCCATATAAGAATAAGAAATAAAATCCAGAGGCGATATAGAAATAGAACCAGAAGATCCGCTAACAGCACTTAGCACCATCCAAGCTGCGCCGAACAAGGCTAAAATTGCAGCGATACCATCCAAGTAGCGCCTACTGCTAATAAACAATACGCGAGTAAACCAAAGGCCTCCAAAAATAATTCCAACAGATGCCTTTGCTGAACTAATTAACACTGCCAGAACAAGTATCAGTAACAAATCGGAAAAAACCAGCACCCTTTTAAACAACAAACCAAGCCCTAGGACAAATACACCAAGTGATACGAGATAAGATTCGGACACAAAAAACGAATCCCATAAAGCCCAAGGTGAAAATAGCCATGGCAATATAGATAACAATAGCGCAGTTACCCCCCACACTATGGGTAGTGATAACCGCTCATCCTGATCAAGCATCGCACTCGAAGCCGTCACGGCAAATATCAATAGCGGTGAAAATAGAACAAGTGGCGCCACGCCGTAAACTTCTAGTACGCTACTGCCAGATAGGATGCTGATTGCCGCCATAAGAATGTGCGAAAAAATATAGTAGGACAATTCTACCAGCCCATTTAAACCTGTAGATATCAAACTATAGTTTTTAAACATCGCTGCGATACTGGCATGAAACAAAGTATCTTGATGCACCATCCCCGCATGCAGTCTGGGGATAATATCAAAAGATGAATAGCTACCCCGAACTCCAAGTACAGTTAACACCCCTATCACGGCCATCAGCACCAAGGGCGCCCAGTACTTACGACTAACACGAAGGTGTTTTATTGTGTAAAAAAATGCTGAAATCGCCAAGCCATAAAATATAAATTTCACGGATTGGGTGCCGGTATAGACTAGCCCGAACAACAGCCCGTAGGTTAAAACCAGCCCCCAGACCACATTGGAAACAATGCGCGAAATCGCATAAAAAACGCACATCACTCCAAAACTAACTGCGGCAATTCGCCAAGAATATGAGAGCACTTCCATATTCATCAACAGTAGTGCGTTCCCACCGATGAAAACACCAATGGCAGTCAGCATCATACAAGCGAAAATCAGGTCACGCCTGCTTTCTGAAAGCACTAAAGTATCAATCAGCTTACTGCCTAATAATTGCTCTTGAGTGTTGAGTCGCTGTGACTTCATTGTAGTGATACTCGGCGGTTGCAGGAGCTTAGAGATGGTCTGAAGTAACCCGATGTTTTCCGGCTGCTTCGCCATCGGCGCTTTAAAAAACGGCAGCCGATCAAAACCCGGTCAAATTTTTCGTTTATTTCATGCTCTTTTGCCACTGCGAGCACCTCGCAGAAGCGCATTTCTCCTACGACAGACACACCTCTCCCTCGCTGATAGCAAATGTTGGCACTCCATCTAAAGGTTCGTAACCATCTGCGCTGTGTTCTTAAACAAGCCCCGAAAGTGCACCTTAGTATAATCAAACTGGCGCTTGAATTCTAATCCGCCTAGAGCTCTGTTCGATCTGGATATCCATTTTATGGTCGCCTCCCTGGTCTCGAAAACGTCTTGCACCAAGGAGTCGCGCAAATCACTCCCTGATCGCCAGTACACCTAAAACCTTGGGTGCCATTGAGCAATTCCTCCTCGCGAGCGCCATTCTATTTTTCAAGTTCGCGCCGACGACGGATCACCCTCATGCACATTGGGTATTTGTATATACATTGGGGTGGGTTTTATCGTGTATTTGTGAGGCGGAAAAAGCGAGATGAGGCGTTCGGGCAAGCGGCTTCGGTGATGCCGATAATTCGTTGAGCATGCGCTGGGGCAAGTTGGGCTCTTGCGGGGCCATTAACCATACCGCCAGTGGCGGTGGAGGCTGGCACTGCGCAGCCGTTGCCTGACTCGGTAGCATCGAGTAACCACGCCGCTATAGAACGCTGGATGGAAGGGAAACCATGATCGACAAGATGCCGGCCGGCGGTGAGATGAACGGCAAGCAGCTACAGTCTGGTACATCTTCAACGGCCAACGGTGCCGGGATCTCGAAAGTAAACAAGGCCGCGATCGCATATGCCGACAACAAGCGCCGCGCCATCCCCGCAGAGATCAAAGAGGGCCGCTTCGACTATGCGACCCACTCTTACCCAACTCTCTCAGGGCCGCCATGTTTACCGGCACCGGCAGCCCTTCACTTCAAGCGCACAGCGAAGAAGGCATTGATCGCTGGCTGGAGGTTCAGCGCGCGCTCATAGTTTCGAGCACCGCCGTCAACTACGTCAGCAAGGCTGTGTACGCCGAGAGGAAATTCGGCAAGCGTCGGATCGTCTACATCAGCAAGAGCGACATCGAGTTGTTCCAAGCGCAGCTGCTCAAGCAAGGCCTAGCCCCGAAGACAGTGAACGACATTTTTTCCGTCGTCCGCGGAGTCTGGGCTGACGCCTTCGGCGACGGCATACTGAAAGCCAATCCGCTCGACCGGATCAGCAACGTTGGATCAGACGTCGACCTAGAGCATGCCGCCCCCTTCAGTCACAACAAGATCGAGCTGATCGGCAAAGCGGATCCTGACCGGCGAGCTGGCACCCGGATGATTGAATTCAACTGCCGGGCCGGGCTCTCCCTGCCGAGCTTATCGGACTCGCCGTTGAAGACATCGATCTTGAAGCCGATCTGGCACACGTCCGCCGGGCATTTGTCGTCGGTGAATTCAAAGTCCCTAAAGAACGCTCCAGGGTACGCATGGCGGGTATCGTGTCGAAAATATTGGGGTTAGAGCGGACTAGAGCGGCATACAGGAGAGGGTTCATGCCCTAAAAAATGCCCTAACTCAATCGCCAGAAACGAAAAAGCCCCTGAAATCTTTAACAATTTCAGGGGCTTGGTCTTATTCAATAATGGCGGAGAGATAGGGATTCGAACCCTAGGTACCGGTGAAGGTACAACGGATTTCGAATCCGTCCCATTCGGCCACTCTGGCATCTCTCCAACGGCGCGCATCATAACAACACTTTTGCCGGAAGCGAACCCCCTAAGCGAAATATTTCTGTGCTATCAGATGCTTGCGTCGATTAAAGCGGTACGCCCAGACGATTGGCGACTTCTTCGTAGGCTTCGATAACGTCACCGAGGCCCTGACGGAAGCGGTCCTTGTCCATTTTCTTGCCGGTGGCCTTGTCCCACAGGCGGCAGCCGTCCGGGCTGAATTCGTCGCCCAGGACGATGGAGCCGTCGGAGAACACACCGAATTCGAGTTTGAAGTCGACCAGCAGCAGGCCGGCGTCGTCGAACAGTTTGCTCAAGACTTCGTTGACCTTGAGCGACAGTTCTTTCATGCGAACCAGTTGCTCGGCGGTGCCCCAACCGAACGCCACGACGTGGGATTCGTTGATGAACGGGTCGCCCTTGGCGTCGTCCTTCAGGAACAGCTCGAAGGTGTAAGGGTTGAGCTTCATGCCTTCTTCGACGCCCAGGCGCTTGACCAGGCTACCGGCCGCGTAGTTACGCACGACGCACTCGACCGGGATCATGTCGAGTTTTTTCACCAGGCATTCGTTATCGCCCAGCAGTTTGTCGAATTGAGTCGGCACGCCGGCTGCTTCGAGTTTCTGCATGATGAAGGCGTTGAACTTGTTGTTCACCATGCCTTTGCGGTCGAGCTGCTCGATGCGCTTGCCGTCGAACGCCGAGGTGTCGTTGCGAAACAGCAGGATCAAGCGGTCAGCGTCGTCGGTCTTGAAAACCGATTTGGCTTTGCCGCGGTAGAGTTCTTCACGTTTTTCCATGATGGGCTCCGCTTGCTAAGTAGGTGGGCTAGGCGATGTGTCGCCAGTCGAGCCCTGAATCTTGATCGGCCAGTTGCAGCCAGTCCGGGTCGCACCCGAGGGTGTCGACAAAACATTGCCGGGCCAGCTGCGGCAGGTTGTTCTTGCTGCTCAGATGGGCCAGGACCAGGTGCTGCAGGCCTTGCCAGCCCAACTCCGACACCAGGAATGCCGCCTGGTGGTTGTTCAAATGTCCCAGCTCACCGCCCACCCGCTGCTTGAGAAAGTACGGGTAGTGACCGCGAGCCAGCATGTCACGGCAATGGTTGGCCTCGATCATCAACGCATCGAGATCCCGATAGCCGTCCAGCACTTTGTTGCAGTATGAACCCAGGTCGGTCAGCAGGCCGAAGCGCCGCTCACCGTCGCTGAACACATATTGCGTCGGTTCCTGTGCATCGTGGGCCACGGCAATGACGCCGATGCTCAGTGCGCCGATCTGCAGTTGCTCGCCGCCCGCCAGAAGGCCGGCCGGTTCAATCGGTTTGCGCATCCCGCGCAGGGTACCGCGACTGAGGTAGACAGGCAGATTGTAGCGCCGAGACAGCAAACCCACGCCATGCACGTGGTCGGCATGTTCGTGGGTCACGAGTATCGCGCTCAGTTGCGTCGGGTTCACACCCAGGCGCAACAGGCGTTTTTCGGTTTCCCGCAGGGAGAAACCACAATCCACCAGCACGTACGTATCAGCGCTGGCTATCAGCGTGCCGTTCCCTTGGCTACCGCTGCCGAGAACGGCAAAACGCATGTGATCAGCCCAGGTTGTCCTGAATCACGCTCAACACTTTGCGCGCCACGTCAGCCGGCGCCACGGTGTTGATGTTTTTCTCGACCGTGACCTGAACGGTATCGCCCACCTTGCTCAGGCGAACCTGATAACGCTCGGCACGGGCTTCAACTTCTTCCTTGCTCGGCGCACTGCCGAACAGGCCGCTGAGGAAACCGGGCTTCTCGTCTTTCTTCTCGGCTTTTTCAGACAGGTTGATGTAGTACAGGCCCAGGCTGCGGTTGATGTCTTCAACGCGCCATTCGCCCTGTTCCAGCGCACGACCGACGCTCGACCAGGCACGGTCCAGGTCGTTGCCGACGTTCAGAACCGGGTTGCCGCTGCCGTCTTCGCTCAGGCTGACTCGACTTGGCGTATCGAAATCACGCGAAGCCAGCATGGAGACCGAACCGCCCTTCTCCGAGATGCGGCTCATGCTCGCGAGCATGTCGTCGACCAGTGCCGCGTCCAGGCCGGTGTTGACCGAACGGTTGGTGAAGGCTACATCGGCGGTGCTGCCGGCAGGACGTTCGGCGCTCACCACGTAGACTTCACTGGTGTTGCGCTGCACGCCCGGCTCGATGCGCACCCGCACGCGGGTTTCGCTGTCAGCGCCGACACCGGCTGCGCTCAGGCGCTTGGCCATCGCTGCGGACAGTTCGTCGGAATGCTGCCAGGTGGTGGTGAATTCGCCGGTTTGCGGACGCTGTTCATCCAGACGGAAACCGTTGTCCTGGAAGAACTGCACAGCCACTGGCCAGACTTCGGCCGGCGGGTTCTGAGCGACGATCCAGCGCGAGTCGCCGGTCTTCTGCAGCGAGTAGGCACTGGCGTCGGCAGCGGCGGACAGCGGCTGCGGACGCGGCACGATGTATTCGCCCTTGACGGTGTCATCAGCCACGTTGCGCGGGATCGGCAGCAGTGGGTCCAGGTGTTTGGAGGTGCTGACGTCCGGTGGCAATTGCATCGGTGCAGTCTGTTGCGCTTCCAGGTAATCGCTACCACGGTCACGGAAATAACCTTCCGGGCCCCAGACCCATCCACAGCCACTGGTGCTGGAGATAATCAAGGCAAGTGCGGAAAGTCCGGCCATTCGCTTCATGCGTTGTACTTCCTCAATTAAACCAGGACGCTGCACTGGCGCAGAGCCGTGCGGAGCGTTTCATGACAAGGTGCGCTCAGCCAGGTCAGCGGCAGGCGAATGCCTTCGTGCATCAGGCCCATTTCAACCAAAGCCCATTTCACCGGAATCGGGTTGGCTTCGATGAACAGGTCCTTGTGCAGCGGCATCAGTTTTTCGTTGATTGCCCGAGCGGTCTCGGCATCGCCCTTGAGTGCGGCCTCGCACAGATCGGCCATTTCGCGCGGAGCAACGTTGGCGGTGACGGAAATGTTGCCCTTGCCGCCCAGCAGAATCAGTTCGACGGCAGTCGGATCATCGCCGGACAGCACGATGAAGTCCTTGCTCACGCCATCGAGGATTGCCTTGGCGCGCTTCAGGTCGCCGGTGGCTTCCTTGATACCGATGATGTTCGGCACGGTGGACAGGCGAATCACGGTCTCGGCCTGCATGTCGCAGGAGGTGCGGCCAGGAACGTTATAGAGAATCTGTGGGATGTCGACCGCTTCGGCAATGTGCTTGAAGTGCTGGTACAAACCTTCCTGAGTCGGTTTGTTGTAGTACGGAACAACCAGCAGGCAGGCATCGGCACCGGCCTCTTTGGCATTGCGGGTCAGTTCGACGGCTTCGCGAGTCGAATTGGCGCCCGTACCGGCGATGACCGGAATACGGCCGTTGACCTGCTTGACCACGGCACGGATGACAGCGATGTGCTCGTTGACGTCGAGGGTCGCCGACTCGCCGGTAGTACCGACCGCGACAATGGCATGGGTGCCGTTTTCAAGGTGGAAGTCCACGAGTTTGCTGAGGCTGTCCCAGTCAAGACGCCCTTGTGCATCCATGGGTGTGACCAGTGCCACCATACTGCCCGCAATCATGAAACCGCTCCTGCCGGAAAAAGAGAGCCGTAATGGTACTGGCGCCAAGATGCTTGTACAAGCGAAGTACTGCGCTGCTGCCATTCCCCTTGGCGCTGCTTTTCGCTACCCTTCAGACTTTGATCGGTACTGACATGCTCGTACGCCGGGTTTCAGCCTCCATTTTCGGCATCACAAGCCCCGATCCAGCGTTGCCACCCTTCGCTCTTGCCTTGATGGAGCACGTTGCAACCTTCGGCCCGGGTTTTCTGAATTCGCATCCGCAGGCTCGCCCCCGGTAACAAAAGCCCGTAGAAGTATCGACCGCTCATCGCTTTAGGAATGCTGCATGTCCACCCCCACAGTTCGCGAACAATTCCTTGTCATCAGTGCCCTCGGCGCCAACCCCATGGAGCTGACTAACGTCCTGTGCCGCGCCAGCCATGAAAACCGCTGCGCCGTGGTCACCTCTCGCCTGACCCGTCATGGCGAGTGCAGTGCGTTGATCCTCGAGATCTCCGGCAGCTGGGACGCCCTGGCGCGCCTCGAAGGCAGCCTGCCGAGCCTCGCCAAGAAGCACGCCTTCACGGTCAACGTGGTGCGCAGCGCGGCGCTGGAGAACCGTCCTCAGGCCCTGCCGTACGTCGCCTACGTCAGCTCGGCGTACCGCTCGGACATCATCAACGAGCTGTGCCAGTTCTTCATGGACCACAACGTCGAGCTGGAAAACCTGACCTGCGACACGTATCAGGCGCCGCAAACCGGCGGCACCATGCTCAATGCCACGTTTACCGTGACCTTGCCGGCCGGCGTGCAGATCAGCTGGCTGCGCGATCAGTTCCTGGATTTCGCCGACGCGCTGAACCTGGATGCGCTGATCGAACCGTGGCGCCCACAAAACCCAATGTAAGGAAGCTTTCATGGCCGTTGCCATCGACCAACCGGTTGCCGACTTCGAAGCCCCCGCCACCAGCGGGCAGACCGTCAGCCTCGCGAGCCTCAAAGGCAAGCAAGTGGTGATCTACTTCTATCCGAAGGACAGCACGCCGGGTTGCACGACCCAGGGCCAGGGCTTTCGCGATCAGCTGGACGCCTTCAAAGCGGCTAACACTGAAGTCTTCGGCGTGTCGCGTGACAGCCTGAAATCTCACGAGAACTTCAAAGCCAAACAAGCATTCACCTTCGAGCTGATCAGCGACAAGGAAGAAGCGCTGTGCCAGCTGTTTGATGTGATCAAGCTGAAGAAGCTTTATGGCAAGGAATACATGGGTGTTGATCGCAGCACGTTTTTGATCGACAAGGATGGTGTGCTGCGTCAGGAATGGCGTGGCGTGAAGGTGCCGGGGCATGTGGATGCTGTTTTGGCGGCGGCTCAGGCGCTGAACAAGGCCTGATTTATCTGGCGTCCCTTCTGACGCCTTCGCGGGCGAGCCTCGCTCCTACAAATTGCGCCGCGCCAAATCCAGCGACTGACGCAAACCTGTAGGAGCGAGGCTTGCCCGCGAAGAGGCCCTCATGACTGACCGTTAAAGCAGCGGCGCCACCACCGGCTCCTTGCGCGGCCAGGCATCCAGCACTGCCTTGAACAAGGTCGCCAGGGGGATCGCAAAGAATACCCCCCAGAACCCCCACAACCCGCCAAACAACAGAACCGCGCAAATGATCGCCACCGGGTGCAGGTTGACCGCTTCCGAAAACAGCAGCGGCACCAGCACGTTGCCGTCCAGCACCTGGATGATTCCGTAAACCGCCATCAAATAGATGAACTGATCGCTCCAGCCCCACTGGAACAACGCAATCAGCAGTACCGGCACCGTCACCACTACCGCGCCGACGTATGGCACCACCACCGACACACCCACCAACAACGCCAGCAGCGCCGCGTAGTTGAGCCCCAGCACGACAAACCCGATGTAGGTCGCGCCACCGCAGATGAAGATTTCGATGACCTTGCCGCGAATGTAGTTGGCGATCTGCCTGTTCATCTCGTGGGCGACACGGGTGATCAACGCGCGCTCGCGGGGCAGGTAACCGCGTACCCATTGGCCGATCATCTCGCGGTCCTTGAGGAAGAAGAACACCAGGATCGGCACCAACACCAGGTAGATCATGATGTTCACCAGCAGCGGCAGACTCGACAGCGAAAAGGTCAGCGCCCATTGACCGAACTTGCCGATTTCGCCCCGTGCCACTTCGATGGCCTGCAACACCTGTTCGTCAGACACCAGGTGCGGGTAGCGCTCAGGTAGCAGCAACAACAGCGATTGCCACTTGGCGAGCATGCCCGGCAGTTCATTGAACAGCGTGATCAGCTGATGCCAGAGCAACGGCACCACGATCACGATGAACACCAGCAAAACCCCCATGAACAACGCAAACACCAGCCCCACGGCCACCCCGCCCGGCATGCGCAAGCGTTCGAGGGTTACCACTAGCCCTTGCATCAGATACGCCAGCACCATACCGGCGAGCACCGGCGCGAGCATGCCGCCCAGCGTCAGGACGGCGGTAAACGCCAGAAACAGCAAAACCGCGAGCACCACGGCTTCTTCGTCGGAAAAATAGCGCTGAATCCAGTCGCGTAACACCTTGAACATCAATAATCCCTTAGAAACGAATGCAGCCGGTTTCAGGCTTTTTTCAACCAGTAGCGGTAGACGCCCGCTTCATCTTCTTCACGAAGCAGCGTATGACCGGCCAATCGGGCAAAGGTGCGGAAGTCACGCTGCGAACCCGCATCGGTGGCGATCACCTTGAGCACCGCGCCGCTGGCCATGCGATTGAGTTCCAGCTTGGCTTTGAGCAACGGCAACGGGCAATTCAGACCGCTGGCGTCCAGTTCGGCGTCGTGGGTTACAGCGTCAGGCATTGCGTCACTCCGGGTCAGGTGGTCGAGTGGCTTAGAATATCTGGTCCGAAGCGTACTGTCCGGCTACAGTAAGGTCTTTGTCGACTAAGGCTTTGTGCATGACTTTTTTGCGCCCTACCCTGCTGACGCTCGCTTGCCTGCTCGCCTCACCGGGCTTCGCCGACGACCTGCCGTCACTCGGCGACGCCAGTTCTGCCATTGTCTCGCCACAACAGGAATACCAGTTGGGCCGCGCCTGGCTGGCGCTGCTGCGTAGTCAGGTTTCCCAACTCAATGACCCGCAGCTCAAGGACTACGTTGAATCCAGCGTCTACCGTCTGGTGGAGACCAGCCAGGTCAACGACCGGCGTCTGGAGTTCATCCTGATCAACAGTCCGCAACTCAACGCCTTTGCGGCACCGGGCGGGATTGTCGGGGTCAACGGTGGTTTGTTCCTCAATGCCCAGACCGAGGGCGAATACGCTTCGGTACTCGCTCACGAACTGGCTCACTTGTCGCAGCGCCACTTCGCCCGTGGCGTTGAAGCGCAACAGCGTATGCAGGTGCCGATGATGGCCGCGCTGCTGGCCGGGATCGTGATTGCCGCTGCAGGTGCCGGCGATGCCGGGATCGCGGCCATTGCGGGCACACAGGCGGCGGCGATTCAGGAACAGCGACGCTTTTCGCGCCAGAACGAACAGGAGGCCGACCGCATCGGCATCCTCAACCTTGAAAAAGCCGGTTACGATCCACGCTCGATGCCAACCATGTTCGAGCGGCTGGCTCGCCAATACCGTTTTGACGCCAAGCCGCCAGAATTCCTGCTGACTCACCCGGTAACCGAATCGCGGATCGCCGACACCCGCAACCGCGCCGAACAGGCCAAACCGGGTGGTATTGAAGACACCATGCGTTATCAGCTGATTCGTGCGCGAGTCCAGCTGATCTACGAGGAAACTCCTGGTTTGGGAGCCAAACGCTTTCGTGCCCAGCTGGATGAAAACCCGAAAAACGACGTTGCGCGTTATGGCCTGGCGATCGCCCAGATCAAGGGTGGTCAGCTGAACGAAGCACGGGAAAACCTCAAGTTGCTGCTGGCCAAATCGCCGAACGAGATCATCTACAACCTGGCGCAGATCGATCTGGACATCACCAACAATCGCCTGCCGGATGCTCAGACTCGGGTCGACCGGATGCTGACCCAGTATCCGGGCAACTATCCGTTGAATCAGGTGCGCGTCGATTTATTGCTCAAACAGAACCGTGCGCCCGAAGCGGAAAAAGCACTGGAAGCCCTGCTCAAGAGCCGCCCGGATGATCCGGATGTCTGGTACATGGTGGCTGAAACCCGTGGCCTGTCAGGCAATATCATCGGCCTGCATCAGGCCCGCGCCGAGTACTTTGCGCTGGTCGGCGATTACCGCCAGGCCATCCAGCAACTGGACTTCGCCAAGCGCAAGGCCGGTACCAACTTCCCGCTGTCTTCGCGCATCGATGCCCGGCAACGGGAGCTGATGGAACAGGAGCGCATGATCAAGGACCTGATGGGCTGACCTGCTTTTCAAACAAAATGACAGGCACAAAAAAACCGCCTCTTTCGAGGCGGTTTTTTTATTCAGCCGACAACCGGTTTATTCAGCCAGTTTGAAGGTGATGAAGCTGGCGCGATTTTGACGCAGAACCCGCATCGACACCGAGCGGTTCTTCGGCAGCGCCTTGGCGATATCGGTGAACTCCTTGGTGGAACCAATCGCCTGATTGTTCAGGTGAGTGATGATGTCGCCTGGCTGCAAGCCGATCATGGAAGCAGGTCCGTCCTGAACTTCCTTGATGACCACACCACCTTTGAGGTCGTAGGTTTTCTTCTGCTCGTCGGTGAGCTCGGCCACGGAAACACCCAGGCGATTGCTGCTGCGCTCAGTGCTGGATTTCGGCAATGCGTCCAGCTCTTTGCCTTCTTCCGGGATAGCGCCGACCGTCAGCTCGACATTCTTGCGCTTGCCTTCACGGATCACTTCCAGGTTGGCTTTCGAGCCAGCTTTCAGTGCGCCCACCAGGTGCGGCAGATCGGCGGACATGACGATTGGTTGATCGTTCATGCTCAGGATCACGTCGCCCACTTGCAGACCACCCTTGGCAGCCGGGCCATCGTCCTGGATCTGAGCCACCAGCGCACCGGCCGGTTTCTCAAGACCGAACGACTCGGCCAGATCCTTGTTCACTTCCTGAATGACGACGCCCAACCAGCCACGGCTGACCTTGCCGCCGCTTTTCAGCTGATTGGAAACGTCCATGGCCACGTCGATAGGGATCGCGAACGACACGCCCATGAAGCCGCCGGATCGGGTGTAGATCTGCGAGTTGATCCCCACCACTTCACCCGCCAGGTTGAACAGCGGACCACCGGAGTTACCCGGGTTGATCGGCACGTCGGTCTGGATGAATGGCACATAGTTTTCGTTCGGCAGGCTGCGACCGACGGCGCTGACAATACCTTGAGTGACGGTATGGTCGAAACCGAACGGCGAGCCGATGGCGACAACCCACTGGCCGGCCTTCAGGTCCTGGGATTTGCCAAGTTTGAGAACTGGCAAATCCTTGCCTTCGATTTTCAGCAAGGCCACGTCAGAACGTGGATCGGTGCCGACCAGCTTGGCTTTCAGCTCACTGCGGTCCGCCAGGCGAACGAGAATCTCGTCGGCATCGGCGATCACATGATTGTTGGTGAGGATGTAGCCGTCAGACGAAATGATGAAACCCGAACCCAGCGATTGGGCTTCGCGCTGACGATCACCGCGAGGTGAACGCGGCTGCGGCATGCCGCGCTCGAAGAACTCGCGCAACATCGGCGGCAAGCCTTCGAGGTCGGGCATCTGCTCGCTCACTTTGCGATCCGGCAGTTTCTGCGTGGTGCTGATGTTCACCACAGCAGGCGAGGCCTGTTCGACCAGTTGCGTAAAGTCAGGCAACTCGACTGCTTGAGCAGCGACGGCCTGACTGAGCACCAGTACAGTGGCAAAAATGGAGAGGTAAGACTTCAAGCGTGGTATCGACATACGGCTCCCGTTACGACGAGCATGGTTAAGCGATATGGAGCAAGGAACACCGGGAACGATACGCCGGTATTTTTGTTCCGGGAACAACAAACAAGGCCAGAGCCGAGGGGCTCTGACCTATAAAAAATTTTGGGGATATTTGCAAATTGAAATGCTCACCAAACATTTCGGTATCAGCTCACTACTGGGTTGCAGTGGCATCGGTGCGCATGGACAGCGCGATCCGTTCAGCGGTACCTACCGGGATTTCACCGACCACGGTAACCATCATGTCGCCTTGAGGCGTGGTCAGGCGTCGGGATACAGCAACGGTCGGCCCGAGCTGAGTGCGAGTATCGGTGACGGTTGCGCCATTCAGTGGTTCAAGGAACACCGAGAAACGGGCCAGACCATCGTCATACATCAGACTGTTGACCTGGGTTTTGGTCTCTGGATCCTTGCGCGAGGTGCTGCTGGTCAGCTCGAAGCCTGCAGGTAACCAGTCCGAATGCCACGTCTGGGCGACCTTGACCGCTGAAGCCTTGTCGCTGTCGAGAGCGATGGCCTTGCAATCACTGCCCGGCTGCAGATCGGTGTCGGAAGGTACACCCGAGGTATCCAGCTGCGTGAACTGGAAGCGCTCCAACAACTGCCCTTTATCACTCAGGAGCAGCGACTTGAGCGGCAAACCGGTTTCTTTATCCAGATGCAGTTCAAAACCGTAACGGTGCTGATCGCGAGGCGTCAGGGAAACGATTACCGCGGCACGCCCGGCCACACGCGACTTGCCGATGACGGCAAGGTCGTACCAATTCTTGAGCTTCTGTGGATCGAGTGCACGGGCAGTGGAATTGGGGGAGCCCCCAAGTCCTGCAATCAGAATGCCGCTGACGCATTGAGTATGCCCATCAATGCGCACGACTTCCTGAGCAGAGCCATCGAGCTGGAGTAAACGCTCGCTGACCTTGCCATCCTGGACGCGGTGCCAGATGTTGTGGGTAGAAAAACTACCGTTTCGCTCGTAGACAAAAGTACCGTGAAAGCTTTGCTGTTGCTCGGCCTGACCAAGACGGGTCAACCAGTCCTGGGCTTCATCGGCGTGGGCTGGAACAATGAACCAGCCACCGAGCAGAAGCGAAAGTAGAGGTATGGCGCGCATGATCCTCCTTAACGGTTTTCCAGGCTTGCTGCACGAGCATAAGGCAGAGCGCTCTCAGTACCTTTCAGTGCAGCCTGTTGAGCATGTTGGCGCAAGTAGCCTGGCAAACGCTGATCGTGCCAGCCCGGCTGACCTTGCAAAACGCCGTTGGCCATAGGACCAGTAGCTTCCGAACTCTCATTATAGCCTGCCAATACTGCTGGACCCTTGACCTGAGGAACGGCCAGACCCGGTTGACTGGATTGCTGCGCCAGTTCTACGCCAGCGATCTCGTCCTGGTTGTACAGACGAACACCCGCCAGAACGGCGACGGTGACCGAAGCTGCGACTGCCAGACGACCCAGGCTGCGCCATGGACCACGGGAAGCTTTTGCCGGTACGGCTTCGTCAGCCAGCGCAGCGGAAACTGCCGCGGCGATATCCAGACGTGGAAGCAGCAGATCCTTGTGCATCACTGCCCGAGCGATCTGATAACGAGCCCATGTATCACGGGTTTCAACATCGTCAAAGGCATTCAATACCCGACGCAATTCCAATTCGTCCGCTTCGTTATCCATCACTGCGGACAGCGATTCCTGCAGGGCTTCACGACTCATGGCGTTCCTCTCTTGGCTGTCGCCGCTGTCTCAGTTTTCCTGCAACAACGGCTGCAGGGCTTTATCGATGGCCTCCCGAGCGCGGAAAATCCGGGAGCGCACGGTACCCACCGGACATTGCATGACGCTCGCAATGTCCTCGTAACTCAGACCATCGAATTCACGTAAAGTTAAAGCCGTACGCAAATCTTCTGGCAGTTGCTGAATGGTTCGATGGACGGTGCCTTCGATCTCATCCCGCAGCAATGCACGTTCTGGCGACTCGAGATCCTTGAGGCCATGATCGCCATCGTAGAACTCTGCATCCTCGGAACTGACATCGCTATCCGGCGGCCGGCGGCCGCGTGAAACCAGATAATTTTTCGCCGTGTTGATGGCGATGCGGTAAAGCCACGTATAAAACGCGCTGTCTCCGCGAAAATTTCCAAGCGCACGGTATGCCTTGATAAAGGCTTCCTGTGCTACATCCTGGGCTTCATGGGTGTCGTGCACGAAACGCACGATCAACCCGAGAATTTTGTGCTGGTATTTCAGCACTAGCAGATCGAAAGCTCGCTTGTCGCCGCGTTGAACGCGTTCGACGAGCTGCTGATCCTCTTCCTGGGTTAGCATGAACTCTCCTCGATAAGCTCGGAGGAAGCTTGCATAACTAAACGACCAGACTTGCAAACATAGACTCGGGCTTTTCGCAAAAGTTCTCCCCCTCCAAGCAAGTTTCCTGCGGGCTCTGATTGGCACGCACGAAAAGCGCAGCTCGAGCTAACCCGGCTGCGCGAATAATCTTGTCATCGGATTCGACTGCAAGGATCGAACCGCAATCCCGCACTGAAGCCGACACTGTCCCTTGATTCAGGCAACGGTCTATTGATCTTGGGCCTTTGGCAAAAGTTCCAAATATTTATAGCTGTGCCAGACCGACATTGTGCAACCCTGAACGGAAAAAGACTGTTAAATCCACGATACAGTCGCCTTGTCGCCGAACGGATCAAAAAACCATCCGACGAAGCGTCAGGTCTTTTCTGTCACTGTAGTTTCACAATGCCATGTCAGCCCGGCTATTGTGCCGCTCCCCCCCTCTATATACTAGTGGGCTGTTTGGCCGCCGTGACTCTCCGTTCCAGGAGTCTGGCGCCAACCCCGACCCGGGTCGCTTTGAGCGGAATCCTGAAATGAGCCAACAGTTTCAACACGATGTTCTGGTCATTGGCAGCGGTGCAGCCGGTTTGAGTCTTGCGCTGACCTTGCCCGATCATTTGCGTATCGCCGTACTGAGCAAAGGCGACCTCGCCAATGGCTCGACATTCTGGGCCCAGGGTGGTGTCGCTGCCGTTCTGGACGACACCGATACCGTTGAGTCCCACGTCGATGACACCCTCAACGCTGGCGGCGGCCTGTGCCACGAAGACGCTGTGCGCTTTACAGTCGAGCACAGCAAAGAGGCCATTCAATGGCTGATCGATCAGGGCGTGCCCTTTACCCGCGATGAGCAGTCCGGCACCGAAGACGGCGGGTTCGAGTTCCATCTGACCCGCGAAGGCGGCCACAGCCATCGGCGCATCATTCACGCCGCCGACGCAACGGGCGCAGCGATTTTCAGAACCCTGCTCGACAAAGCCAGACAACGACCCAACATCGAACTGCTGGAACAGCGCGTCGCGATCGATCTGATCACCGAAAAACGCCTTGGCCTTGAAGGCGATCGCTGCCTCGGCGCTTACGTCCTCAATCGCGGCACAGGCGAAGTCGACACCTATGGCGCACGCTTCGTAATCCTTGCGTCTGGCGGTGCCGCCAAGGTCTACCTCTATACCAGCAACCCCGACGGCGCCTGCGGTGACGGCATCGCCATGGCCTGGCGTTCGGGCTGCCGAGTGGCGAACCTGGAGTTCAACCAGTTCCACCCGACCTGCCTGTATCACCCGCAGGCCAAAAGCTTCCTGATCACCGAAGCTTTGCGTGGTGAAGGCGCACACCTGAAACTGCCCAACGGCGAACGTTTCATGCAGCGTTTCGACCCGCGCGCCGAGCTTGCGCCACGGGACATCGTCGCCCGGGCGATCGACCATGAGATGAAGCGGCTCGGTATCGACTGCGTCTACCTGGACATCAGTCACAAGCCAGAAGCCTTCATCAAGACGCACTTCCCGACGGTGTACGAGCGTTGCCTCGAGTTTTCCATCGACATCACCAAGCAACCGATCCCGGTGGTTCCCGCGGCGCACTACACCTGCGGCGGCGTGATGGTCGATCAGCAAGGTCGCACCGACGTGCCGGGGCTGTATGCAATTGGCGAAACCAGTTTCACAGGCTTGCACGGCGCCAACCGCATGGCCAGCAACTCGCTGCTGGAATGCTTCGTTTACGCGCGCTCGGCAGCTGCAGACATTCTTGAACAGTTGCCACAGGTTTCGATTCCCGTCGCCCTGCCCGTCTGGGACGCCAGCCAGGTCACCGATTCGGATGAAGACGTGATCATTGCGCACAACTGGGATGAACTGCGGCGGTTCATGTGGGACTACGTCGGCATCGTGCGCACCAACAAGCGCCTGCAACGGGCGCAGCACCGCGTGCAGTTGTTGCTGGATGAAATCGACGAGTTCTACAGCAACTACAAGGTCAGCCGGGATTTGATCGAACTGCGTAACCTGGCCCAGGTCGCCGAACTGATGATTCTGTCAGCCATGGAGCGCAAGGAAAGTCGCGGCCTGCATTACACCCTCGACTACCCGAACATGCTGCCGGTTGCGCTGGACACTATTCTGGTGCCGCCCACCTACGCCGACTGAACGTGAGTCGAACCCGCAGGCGTCGGTGCAGATCCGCCGCCTGCGAATCCCGTGGCACGCAGATCGATCGAATCCGCCGATCGCCCCGCAAACGAAAACGCAACACCACGACCAACGGCAACGCCAGGCTGTCCCGCCGTAGTTGAACAGCCTGCCAACCGGCCGCCTGATTCCACAACTGCCAGCCATCTGCATCGCGACGCAAGCCGCGAAACGCCTGCGGGTGTGTGAGCAAAATCTGTCGCGGCAACGCCCAAATGCCATGCATCAGGCAGCAGCAGGCGCCGAGCAAACTGGCCCAGACCGGTATGGAAAGAAAAAACAACGAACCCAGCGCGAACAGCTGAGCCAACAGATACGCCGCCAGCAACTGCCGCGAGGCATGCCAGCGGCATTCGAACCCATTACTTGGGCTGGACACGATCCAGGATCATGCGAACCATGCGCTGAAGCTCCGGATCTTCCGATTCGGCGCGTTCCATGAACCAGCCGAACATGTCCTGATCTTCGCACTCGAGCAGCTTGCGGTAGCAATCGCGGTCGACATCATTGAGGTGCGGGTAGACCTCTTTCACGAACGGCACCAGCAACACGTCAAGTTCAAGCATGCCGCGGCGGCTGTGCCAGTAGAGGCGATTCAGTTCTACATCTTCGACCATGGAGCGCTCCTCAAATAGGCGGCAAGTATACAGCCCCCGACACCATCGAACAGTCGGCTTTGGTCGGGCACTGCCGACCTTTTGTGAACTACCCATTTCATGGGCGCCCCCTTATGATGTCCTCCAGACTCTTCTTCTCTGCGATGACCCATGGCCGACTCTGCTTTTTTCTGCACCCTGTCTCACGAAGGCGTTCTCGCGGTCCGCGGCGCGGATGCCGGTAAATTTCTGCAAGGCCAACTGACCTGCAACCTCAATTACCTGAGCGACACCCAGGCCAGCCTCGGCGCGCGCTGTACCCAGAAAGGCCGGATGCAATCGAGTTTCCGCATCCTGCTGCAAGGTGACGGCGTGCTCATGGCCATGGCCAGCGAGCTGCTGGAACCGCAACTGGCGGATCTGAAAAAGTACGCGGTGTTCTCCAAATCCAAGCTGACTGATGAAAGCGCCGCGTGGGTCCGCTTTGGCGTCGACCATGGTGATGCTGCCCTGATCAGTCTGGGCCTTGAACTGCCGGCAGACACCGACAGCGTTGCGCGCAATGACGGGCTGATCGCCATCCGCGTTTCGCCGGACCGTGCAGAGCTCTGGGTTACCGCCGATCAGGCCGATGTCATCAAAGGCCGGTTATCCGCCCTGTTGGCCGAAGGCGATCTCAACGAGTGGCTGCTGGGCCAGATCCGCGCAGGGATCGGTCAGGTCATGCCGAGCACCCGCGAGCTGTTCATTCCGCAGATGCTCAACCTGCAAGCCATCGGTGGCGTGAGTTTCAAAAAGGGTTGCTATACCGGCCAGGAAATCGTCGCGCGGATGCAGTACCTGGGCAAACTCAAGCGTCGCTTGTATCGCCTGAAGCTGGACGCCAGTGATCTGCCTGAGCCCGGCACTCAACTGTTCTCTCCGACCCACGGCAGTTCCATCGGCGAAGTGGTGATCGCCGCACACACCGGACAACACATTGAACTGCTGGCCGTGCTGCAAGCCGAAGCAGCCGAAGGCGGTGATGTCCATCTGGGCGCACTCGAAGGGCCAGCCCTGCACCTGCTCGACCTGCCTTATGAACTGGATCGCGATCGCGAAATCCAGCGTTAACGGCAGCAATTGTCGCAACACCTAGAGAAAAGAAATGAGTGAGCTGGCGGATAAGGTCCAACAGGATTTGGTTGAGGCCATCGATAACGATGACCTGGTTCTGCCAACATTGCCGGAAGTGGCCCTGCAGATTCGCAAGGCCGCTGAAGACCCGGAAATCAGTGTCAGCACCCTGAGTAAAGTGATCGGCCGTGACACCGCGTTGTCGGCGCGCCTGATCAAAGTGGTCAACAGCCCACTTCTTCGCGCGACCCAGGAAGTCACTGACTTGCACACGGCCATTACGCGCCTGGGCGTCAACTACAGCAGCAACCTGGCCATTGGCCTGGTCATGGAGCAGATTTTCCACGCGCGTTCCGACGTGGTGGAAAAGAAAATGCGCGATGTCTGGCGCAAAAGCCTGGAAATCGCCGGCGTCAGTTACGCGCTGTGCCGCAGTTACACGCAACTCAAACCTGATCAGGCGGCTCTCGGCGGGCTGGTGCATCAGATTGGTGTACTGCCGATCCTGACCTACGCCGAAGACCATTACGAGCTGCTGTCGGACCCGGTCAGCCTGAACCATGTGATCGACCAGATTCACCCGTTGCTGGGCGATAAACTGCTGCGGGTCTGGGAGTTTCCGGAAATGCTGGTGCAATTGCCGGGGCTGTATCTGGACTTCAAGCGTGAGTCCGAGCGCGTCGACTATGTGGATCTGGTGCAGGTGGCCAGTTTGTATTGCCACAAGGACACCGACCATCCCATCGCCCGTATCGACGCGATCAGTGTGCCAGCCTTCAGGAAGCTCGGGATCGATCCGGAAAACGAGGCGATGTGCAGGGAGCTGGAAGAGTCGCGGTCGATGTTCTATTAAAAGAAAAAGCTTCGCGGGCAAGCCTCGCTCCTACAGGATCAGTGATGACCTGTAGGAGCGAGGCTTGCCCGCGAAGAGGCCAGTACAGACACCATCACTCTCCCGCGATAAAACTCACCCGCACCTTCAACCCGGCCTGTTCACCATCGTGCAGGCTGATCTGTGCCAAATGCGCGCGGCAAATCTCGCCGACAATCGCCAGCCCCAACCCCGAGCCGGCGATTTGCTGGTTGCGTCGATAGAAGCGTTCGAACACCCGGTCGCGTTCTTCAAGAGGAATCCCCGGCCCATCATCTTCGACTTCCAGCACTGCCGGCGCCGAAACCCGCAGGATCACATTACCACCGGAAGGCGTATGGGCCAGCGCGTTATCCACGAGATTGCTCAATAGCTCGCTCAACAGCGTCGGCTCACCGCGCAGCCATACCGGCTCGTCCGCCTCCAGCGCCAGCGCCACGCCGCGGGCATGGGCCAGCGGCGCCATGGCCATGCCGAGTTCGCGGGCCAACTGACTCAAGTCCAACAACTGCGCGCCGCCCTCGGCGATCGCCCGGGCACCGTTTTCAACCCGCGCCAACGAGAGCAATTGATTGGCCAGATGGGTCAAGCGGTCCGTGCCCTGGGCCGCCGTTTCCAATGTGTTGCGCCAGGTCTCCGGTTCGGTCGAACGCAGGCCCAGCTCAAGCCGGGCCTTGAGCGCCGCCAGTGGCGTACGCAGTTCATGGGCGGCATCGGCGATGAATTGCGCCTGTCGCTCGAACTGCCCGCGCAGGCGCTCGGTAAAGTGATTGAGCGCGCGCACCAGCGGCCACAATTCGTGCTGCACTTCCACCAACGGCAGCGGCCGCAGGTCATCGGACTGCCGCTCTTCCACCGCCGTGCGCAAGCGCTCCAATGGACGCAACGCCGCACTGACCGCAAACCACACCATCAGCAATGCCCCGACCGCCAGCATGCCCAGCCGCAGCAACGTGTCTGCTGCCAGGCTACGAGCCATGCTGACGCGAGCTTCATCGGTCTCCGCCACGCGAATTTCCGCCATGCCGTTCATGTTCGGCTCGCTCACGGGTTTGAGCAGGCTCACCACCCGCACGTTCTGCCCCTGATACGTCGCGTTGTAGAAACGTGCGAGCGCCGGATAGTCATCGGTGCGCGGCGTGCCCGGCGGTGGTGGCGGCAGGTTTTCGTAACCGGAGATCAACTTCTGATTGATGTCGTTGACCAGATAGAAAATCCGCCCGGCGCTGTCGTAGGCAAAGGTATCGAGGGCCACGTAGGGCACGTCGGCGCTCAGGCTGCCATCGCGCTGGGACACCCCGGCGGCAATGGTTCGTGCCGAGGCCAGCAAGGTCCGGTCGTACGCGGTGTCAGCAGCCTCGCGCCCGTTCCAGTACGCGCTCAAACCACTGGCCAGCATCAACACCACCAACAACAGCGCGAGGTTCCACAGCAACCGCCAGCGCAGGCTGCTGGGCTTATGCATCACGGCTTTCCAGCAAGTAGCCGAGACCACGGAAGGTCACGATGGCAACCGGTTGGCCGTCGAGCTTCTTGCGCAAGCGGTGGACGTAGATTTCGATGGCGTCGGGGCTGGCTTCTTCGTCCAGACCGAACACCTGGGCAGCCAGTTGCTCCTTGCTCATCACCCGACCAGGACGGGCGATCAGGGCTTCGAGCACCGCTTGTTCGCGAGAGGTCAGGGTCAGCAATTCTTCGCCGAGTGTGAAGCGCCGGGTGTCCAGATCGTAAGCCAGCACGCCGCAGGTCTGCTGGCGTTCGCCGCCGAGCACACTGCGGCGCAGCAAGGCTTTGACCCGGGCTTCGAGTTCGGTCAGTTCGAAAGGCTTGGCCAGGTAATCGTCAGCGCCAAGGTTCAGGCCATGGACCCGGTCCTTGACGTCGCTGCGCGCCGTCAGCATCAGTACCGGCAGGTTCTTGCCCCTGGCCCTCAGGCGCGCCAGCACTTCGAAACCATCCATGCGCGGCAGGCCGACGTCGAGGATCGCCATGGCGTATTCCTCACTGCTCAACGCCAGGTCGGCGGCCACACCGTCATGCAGCACATCCACGGTCAGCCCGGTGCTCTTGAGCGCCTGGGCGACACTGTCGGCGAGTTGCAGATGGTCTTCGACGAGCAGAACACGCATGGATCTTTACCTCATTCAGGGATGTTCGACGCCATTCTTTGGCGCGGAGTTTACAGCCGCATCCGCCGCTGTGAAGCCCGAAAACCGTGAAAGTCCGCTGAAAGGTTAGTGAAAGGTTCGACCGTTAGAGTCGGCCCATGGATGGTTCCGACTGCAAGCCACCGATCTGCTTTGAAATGTAGCTCCCGAAAAACGCCTCGATGCGTTTTCGCCAATAAGAACAATAACGAGGTACTTCGCCATGCTGTCCACACAGCTCCAGATTTGCCCGCCCCACCCCTTTTCTCGCTCCCCATCGTATACGCTCGTCAGCGCTGTTGCTGGCTGCGCAACGCGAAACCGCCGCATCTGAAACATCCCCAAAAACAATAACTCCCGTGGAGACAACAATGAATCGATCACTGCGCCGTTTCGCCCTCGCCGCCAGCTGCATGCTGTTTGCCGGCCAACTGATGGCCGAGCCGAAACGCCCGGAATGCATCGCCCCGGCCTCACCTGGCGGCGGTTTCGACCTGACCTGCAAACTGGCGCAGAGCGCGCTGGTCAACGAAAAGCTGCTGACCAAACCGATGCGCGTGACCTACATGCCCGGCGGTGTCGGCGCGGTGGCGTACAACGCGGTGGTCGCTCAACGTCCGGCGGATGCCGGCACGCTCGTAGCGTGGTCCAGCGGTTCGTTGCTGAACCTGGCCCAGGGCAAGTTCGGTCGCTTCGATGAAACCAACGTGCGCTGGCTGGCCGCCGTCGGCACCAGCTACGGCGCCATCGCGGTGAAAAGCGATTCACCTTACAAGAATCTCGACGACCTCGTTCAGGCCCTGAAGAAAGATCCGAGCAAAGTGGTGATCGGTTCCGGCGGCACCGTCGGCAGCCAGGACTGGATGCAAACCGCGCTGATCGCCAAGGCCGCCGGAATCAACCCGCGCGACCTGCGTTACGTCGCCCTCGAAGGCGGCGGTGAAATCGCCACCGCCCTGCTCGGCGGTCATATCCAGGTCGGCAGCACCGACATCTCCGACTCCATGCCGCACATCCAGAGCGGCGACATGCGCCTGCTGGCGGTGTTCTCCGAGAAACGCCTGGACGAGCCGGAAATGAAAGACATTCCGACCGCCAAAGAACAAGGCTACGACATCGTCTGGCCAGTGGTTCGCGGCTTCTACCTCGGGCCAAAAGTCAGCGATGAAGACTACGCCTGGTGGAAAGACTCCTTTGACAAACTGCTGGCGTCACCTGAATTCGCCAAGCTGCGCGATCAGCGTGAACTGTTCCCGTTCGCCATGACCGGCCCGGAGCTGGACACCTACGTGAAGAAGCAGGTCGCGGACTACAAAGTGCTGGCCAAAGAGTTCGGCCTGATTCAGTGATCGCCTCTGTCTAGCGGCTGCGGCCCCCGTTCTGCGGGGCCGCGGCACAGGAGTTCCCTATGCTCTTACAACGCATTTTTGCTTCGGTGCTGTTGCTGGCCTGTGTCAGCCTGGTGCTGATGGCCTTGCCCTACCAGGCGCCTTTTTCCTACGAACCGATCGGACCACGGGCCTTTCCCCTGTTGATGTTGGGCCTGATGGGCCTGGGACTGGTTTACATGGTGTATCGCCCTTCGCCGATCAAACACACCGATGAAGATCCGCCGATGGATCGCGAAACCCTGACCAAGATTAGCCTCTGCGTATTGCTGCTTCTGGTCTTCGCCGGGTTGTTCGAACCTCTGGGATTCATCCTCAGCAGCATGCTGATCGGTATACCGATGGCGCGCCTTTACGGCGGACGCTGGTTGCCGGGCGCGGTGATCATCAGCCTGATGAGTATCGGTCTGTACCTGCTGTTCGACAAAGTCATGGACGTGCCACTGCCTCTGGGCCTGCTCGACGTTCTGGAGAACTGATATGGATACGCTTGGTTACTTGAGTCATGGCTTCGGCGTCGCGTTGACCCCTTACAACCTGGTCACCGCACTCAGCGGCACGCTGATCGGCACCGTCGTCGGCCTGCTGCCCGGCCTCGGTCCGATCAACGGCGTGGCGTTGCTGATCCCGATCGCGTTCGCCCTCGGCCTGCCGCCGGAATCAGCGTTGATCCTGCTGGCCGCGGTATACCTGGGTTGCGAGTACGGCGGCCGGATCAGTTCGATTCTGCTGAACATTCCGGGCGAAGCGTCCACCGTCATGACCACCCTCGACGGCTATCCGATGGCCCGACAAGGCATGGCGGGTGTTGCGCTGTCACTCTCGGCGTGGAGTTCGTTCATCGGTGCCTTTATTGCGACCTGCGGGATGGTGGTGTTCGCACCGATCCTGGCGAAATGGGCGATTGCCTTCGGTCCGGCGGAATATTTCGTACTGATGGTGTTTGCGATTGTCTGTCTCGGCGGCATGGCCGGCGACCGACCACTGAAGACTTTCATCGCTGCGTTGATCGGCCTGTTCCTGTCGACCGTCGGCATCGACGCCAACAGTGGTGTCTACCGTTTCACCGGCGACAACATCCACCTCACCGACGGCATTCAGTTCGTGGTGCTGGTGCTGGGCCTGTTCTCCATCAGCGAAATCCTGTTGCTGCTGGAAAAAACCCACCGGGGTCAGGAGGCGTTCCAGGCCACCGGCCGCATGATGTTCAACTTCAAGGAAGCCGCTTCGGTGTTCTGGGTGAACATGCGTTGCGGTGTACTCGGGTTCATCATGGGCGTGCTGCCCGGTGCCGGCGCGACACTTGCCAGCGCCGTTGCCTACATGACCGAGAAACGTATCGCCGGCCCAAGTGGAAAATTCGGACAGGGCGACAAACGTGGCCTGGCCGCGCCGGAAACCGCCATCGGTGCTGAAGCCTGCGGCGCGCTGGTGCCGATGTTGACGCTCGGCGTTCCCGGTTCGGGCACCACGGCGGTGATGATCGGTGCCTTGTCGCTGTACAACATCACGCCAGGCCCGCTGCTGTTTCAACAGCAACCGGACATCGTCTGGGGCCTGATCGCTTCGTTGTTTGTCGCCAACATCATGCTGGTGATCCTCAACATTCCGATGATCCGCATCTTCACCCGCATCCTCGCCGTGCCGAACTGGGCGCTGGTGCCGATGATCGCGATCATTACCGCCATCGGCGTATTCGCGGTGCATGCCACCACCTTCGATCTGTTCCTGATGATCGGCATCGGCATCTTCGGCTACATTCTGCGCAAGCTGGATTTCCCGTTGTCGCCTGTTCTGCTGGGCTTCATTCTCGGAGGTTTGATGGAACAGAATCTGCGCCGGGCACTGTCGATCTCCAACGGTTCGCTGGAGATTCTCTGGTCGAGCGGGATCACCATGGGTGTCTGGGCGTTGATTGCTGTGATGCTGCTGGTGCCGATCCTGCGAATCTGGCGCAAACGTTCGGTCGCTCGTCGCGTTGTCGCCGATGTCTGATCGAACACCGTTCAAAGCCTGGTGGGGTACGCCGCTGGTCGGCGCGCTGGGCGGTTACCTGGCCAGCCTGGTCGGCTGGCCGCTGCCGTGGATGGTCGGCTCGTTGCTGGCGATCATCCTGGTGCGCTGCCTGACGCCCTGGCAACTGGCGGAAATCCCCGGTGGCCGCAAGTGCGGCCAGTGGGTGGTCGGCATCGGCATCGGCCTGCACTTCACCCCGGTGGTGATGGAGCAGGTGCTGAGTCACTTCGGTCTGATTTTCTTCGGTGCGTTGGTCACCAGCCTCTCGGCCATCGTCGGGGTCTGGTTGATGCGGCGCACCGGTGAGGATCGCGCCACGGCGTTCTTCTCCAGCATGCCCGGCGGCTCCGGGGAGATGGTCAACCTCGGCGCACGCAATGGCGCGGTGCTCAGTCGCGTAGCGGCCGGGCAAAGTCTTCGGGTGCTGGTGGTGGTGCTGTGTGTGCCGGCCGCCTTCAAGTATTTGCTGGGTGACGGTGCGCCTATCGCTCATCCGACGGCCGTCAACTGGTGGTGGCTGGCCCTTCTATTCCCGGCGGGCGCGTTGGCAGCCTGGCTTTGGGAACGTCTTCGTCAACCCAATCCGTGGCTGTTCGGCCCGTTGCTGGTGAGTGCAGCGGTGAGCATTGGCTGGGATTTGCATATTGGCTTGCCCCATGGGGGCAGCCAGATTGGCCAATGGCTGATCGGCAGCGGCCTGGGCTGTCACTTCAATCGGCAGTTTTTCCGGCGGGCGCCTTCGTTTATGGGGCGGACCTTGATCGGAACGGTGCTGACGATGTTGATCGCCACCGCGGCAGCGCTCGGGTTGAGTGCGCTGACACATCTGGATTTGCGTTCGCTGACCCTGGGCATGATGCCCGGCGGGATCGCGGAGATGAGCCTGACGGCGGAGACCTTGCAATTGTCGGTGCCGTTGGTGACGGCGATGCAGGTGATGCGGTTGTTGTTTGTGTTGTTTCTGGCGGAGCCGTTGTTCAAGTATTGGAATCGGGTGCCGGAGCAGCCCTGACACTATCCACTGTGGCGAGGGAGCTTGCTCCCGTTGGGCTGCGAAGCATCCCCAAAACATGCAAGCTGGTTCTTTCTGATTTACCACATGCACCCGGTTTACGACTGCTACGCAGCCGAGCGGGAGCAAGCTCCCTCGCCACAAAAGCCCTGTGTCGTGCCTAAACCGGCGGCAACCGCCACTCGATCGGCGTCTCGCCATTCTGCTCAAGAAACTTGTTGGTCCGACTGAAGTGCCCGCAGCCGAGGAAACCGCGATAAGCGGACAGCGGCGACGGATGCACCGACGTCAGCACCAGATGCTTGGTCGCATCGATCAGTTTCTGCTTGCTCTGGGCATGCGCGCCCCACAGCATGAACACCAGATGCGGTTGCTGTTGGCTGACCACTTCAATGATCCGATCGGTAAAAAACTGCCAGCCCTTGTCCTTGTGCGCATTGGCGTTGGCGCGCTCAACGGTCATGGTGGTATTGAGCATCAACACGCCCTGCTCGGCCCAGCTCTGCAGGTAGCCGTGATTGGGGATGTCGATGTTCAAGTCGCGCTTCAGCTCTTTATAGATGTTCACCAGCGACGGCGGCGCCGGCACGCCCGGTTGCACCGAGAAGCACAAGCCATGGGCCTGGCCCGGGCCGTGATACGGGTCCTGACCGAGTATCACCACTTTGACCTTGTCCAGCGGCGTCGAATTAAGCGCGTTGAAAATCATCGGTCCCGGAGGATAGATTTCCTTGCCCGCCGCGCGCTCCTGTTGCAGGAAATTGCGCAACTCTGCCATGTAAGGCTGGTCGAACTCAGCACGCAGTGCCTCCTTCCAGCTCGGTTCGAGTTTGATACGGTCGTCAGCAGTCATGGTTACATCCGGCAAAAACAATGGGGCGAACCCTAGGAAAGCCCATCACGCTTGTCAATTGATCTGACGCAGAACCGGCACTTTCCTGCATTGCGATCATACTGAACGCTCAAATTCCCGATCGAGGTCACGATGAATCTGCACTTCGAAGAACTCACCGGCACCGACGGCGCTCGCATCGGCGTTGCCAGCCTGGATGCCGAAAAGTCCCTGAACGCCCTGTCCTTCCCGATGATCAACGCCCTGCGCGATCAATTGGACGCCTGGGCCAAGGAGCCGCAAATCGTCTGCGTATTGTTACGCGGCAAAGGTGCCAAGGCCTTTTGCGCCGGCGGCGAAGTCCGCAGCCTGGTGGAAGCCTGTCGCGCGCATCCGGGTGAAGTACCGCCGCTGGCCGCGCATTTCTTCGCGGCGGAATACAGACTGGACTTCAGCCTGCACACCTACCCGAAACCACTGATCTGCTGGGGCCACGGTTATGTGCTGGGGGGTGGCATGGGCCTGCTGCAAGGCGCAAGCATCCGCATCGTCACGCCAAGCAGCCGATTGGCGATGCCGGAAATCAGCATTGGTTTGTACCCGGATGTCGGCGCCAGTTGGTTTCTGTCGCGCCTGCCCGGCAAGCTCGGTCTGTTCCTCGGCCTGACCGGCGCGCACATGAACGGCCGGGATGCGATCGACCTGGACCTGGCCGACCGCTTTCTGCTCGATGAACAGCAAGAACAGCTGATCGAAGGTTTGCTGCAGTTGAACTGGCAGGAACAGACACCGATGCAGCTCAACAGTCTGCTCAAGGCCTTGCAGCAGGAAGCGCTCGCGCAAATGCCCGAAGCCCAGTGGCTGCCGCGTCGTCAGCAGATCGATGAACTGCTGGACGTCAGTGACGTGCAATGCGCCTGGAAGGCTATCAGCCAACAGCGCGATAGCACCGACCTGCTACTCAGCCGTGCTGCGCGGACAATGAGTGAAGGTTCGCCGCTGACCGCTCATCTGGTGTGGGAGCAGATCATCCGCGCCCGACACTTGTCGCTGGCGCAGGTATTTCAGATGGAATACACCTTGAGCCTCAACTGCTGCCGCCATCCGGAGTTCAGCGAAGGCGTGCGGGCGCGGTTGATCGACAAGGATCAGAAACCGCACTGGCATTGGCCAGACATCAACAATGTGCCGGATGCGGTGGTGGAGGCGCATTTTCACAAGGTTTGGGAAGGGCGGCATCCACTGGCGGATTTGTAAGGTCACAAAACGAAATGTGGGAGCGGGCCTGCTCGCGAAAGCGGTTTGTCATCCATCAATGATGTGACTGACAGTGCTTTCGCGAGCAGGCTCGCTCCCACAGGTATTGCAGTTAACTCATGTTACCGGTGCCCGCCACGCCCATCATGGCCGCCCCGTCCGCCCCGGTTATCGCGTCCGCCATGGCCACCGCGATTATCGTTGTTCCAATTGCCACGGTTACGTCCATCCCAACCGCCCCGGCCATTGCCGTCCCAGCCGCGACTCTGATGAGCCCGGTAGTCGCCTCGCTGCGACGGCTGGTAATAACGCGGTGCCGGTTGATAAACCCGCGGCTGGTAGTAATACCGCGGTGTTGGCTGATAGTAGCGTGCCGGTGGTGAGTAGTACCGGCGTGGCGACGTGTAGTAACCACCATCGGAGTAGTAAGGTCCGCCCCCGGAGTAATACGGCGCTGGGGACGTGTACACCTCGGAACTGTAGTAGCTGCCTCCTCCATCGGCATAGGGCACGCACGCAACAACAGACAAACCCAACACGGCAATCAGAAGAATTCGGCGGAGCTGTTTTCGACAGAGCATGGCGGCCTCCTGGACCGCGAGTGAGCCACACCAGCGACGCTGGCGAGCGACAGTCAATTATTCGGTGACTGTCGAAAGATCAGACATCGTTTTCGAAATCTGGTGCGGTCTGGCAACAAGTTGAAACATCTAGCCGATGAAAGGTTTTTCATCTATTCACCCGCTGATTAATGGTGCCCTCCGCGATATCCACCACCGTAATAACGTGGCGAGTGCCCGCCCCAATAGTAGTAGTGATAGCCACCGTAAAAGCGCGGACCATAGTAATAACGCGGGCCGTAATAGTAGGAATAAGGCGAGTAACCGGGGTAGTAATAAGGCGTGGAATACACATCGTAGGAGCCGGCGTAGTAATAGCAGCCGGACAGCCCGACACCGAGCACAACACCAAGCAACAGTCGACGAAACATGGCGGCCTCCTGAAAGACCCGCAGCCGATACGGGCCGGCTGACACCTGTTTTGACTGGAAATGCGATGGTGAGTGCCGGACGCAACCGACCTTCGGATCAGCGGCCAGCCACGCTGCATCTCAGTGCACGGACGCACCATCACAAAGCAACAAACCTGCCCTTCCACCCTGCCAGCCAATGGCAATCCCTCGGCCCAGAGCGCTTCGGCCGACTTGGCACGGCTCTCGCTTTAACAAACCCGTGCAGGAGTCATCACAGGTTCGCGGCACCACAATTTGCAATGGCTGACTAGGGTTCCGGCTCGCTGACGCGAGTGACTGGTCCGAGAGTTGGCGACCTCCAGTTGAGGTTACACGGCGGGACAAAAGCCCGGGAGACAAGCCACCGTTCACGGTGCCGCGTTGACTCCTGCCCGCCCTTGATCAACTGGAGAACCACCCATGCTCAAGCTTCGTTTACCCGCCCTCCTCGCCGCTGCGTTCGCAGCCTTCGTGAGCGTCTCGTCCCAGGCTGCGCAAAAAGACCACTTCAGCGTCTGCTGGACCATCTACGCCGGTTGGATGCCCTGGGAGTACGCAGGCAGCCAAGGCATCGTCGATAAATGGGCGAAGAAGTACGGCATCAAGATTGATGTGGTGCAGCTCAACGACTACGTCGAATCCATCAACCAATACACCGCCGGCCAGTTCGACGGCTGCACCATGACCAACATGGACGCGCTGACCATTCCGGCGGCCGGTGGCGTCGACAGCACCGCGTTGATCGTCAGCGACTTCTCCAACGGCAACGACGGCATCGTGCTCAAGGGCGACGGCAAGAAAGTCAGCGACCTCAAGGGCATGGACGTCAATCTGGTGGAGCTGTCGGTTTCCCACTACTTGCTGGCCCGCGCGCTTGATTCAGTCGATCTCACCGAGAAAGACCTGAAAGTGGTCAACACCTCCGACGCCGACATCTCGGCGGCGTTCAACACCGACCAGGTCAATGCCGTCACCACCTGGAACCCGATGCTCTCGGATATCAAGGCAAAACCCGGTGTGACCGAAGTCTTCAACTCCAGCCAGATCCCCGGCGAAATCATGGACATGATGGTGGTCAACAGCGCCACTCTCAAAGACAACCCGGCCCTGGGCAAAGCGCTGACCGGCGCCTGGTTCGAAGTGGTCGAGTTGATGAACGCGAAAAACGCCGCCAGCAAAACGGCCCTCGAACACATGGCCAAAGCCTCCGGCACCGACCTCGCGGGTTTCCAGGCGCAACTCGACACCACCAAATTGTTCGCCACGCCGAAAGAAGCCCTGGGGTTCGCCACCAGCAAGCAACTGCCGGAAACCATGCGCAAGGTCGCCGAGTTTTCCTTTCAGCACGGCTTGCTCGGTGAAGGCGCCAAGGACACCAGCGCCGTCGGCATGGCCTTCGCCAATGGTGTGACCAGCGGCGACAAGACCAACCTCAAGCTGCGCTTCGACCCGAGTTACGTGCAGATGGCCGCCGACGCCAAGCTGTAAGAAGAGGACCTGGTCATGCGCCTGATCAATCGCCACCCGGATCGTCCGAGCCGCCTGTTGTTGGTGATCCTGCCGTTCGCCCTGGTGCTGTTCGCCTACTTCATGGGTTCGGCCGAGCGGCTGACGGACAACCCCAACGACAAACTGTTGCCGAGCGCGGTGCAGATGACCGACGCGGTAAAGCGCCTGGCGTTCACCGCCGACAGTCGCACCGGCGAATACGTGCTTTGGCAAGACACCGCGTCCAGCTTGCGTCGGCTCGCGATCGGCCTCGGCATCAGCGCGCTGGCCGGGCTGTGCCTGGGCATCGCCGCCGGGACGTTGCCGCTGTTTGGCGCGCCTTTGTCGCCGCTGCTGACGGTGCTGTCGATGGTGCCACCGCTGGCGATCCTCCCGATTCTGTTCATCGTGTTCGGGCTGGGGGAATTGTCGAAAGTGATGCTGATCGTGATCGGCATCACCCCGTGCCTGGCGCGGGATCTGGAACAGCGCGCCCGGGAAATTCCGGTGGAGTTGCTGATCAAGGCCCAGACCCTCGGCGCTTCAACCTGGACGCTGATGCTGCGTGTGGTGCTGCCGCAATTGCTGCCACGCCTGCTGATCTCGCTGCGGCTGATGCTCGGTTCGGCGTGGTTGTTCCTGATCGCTGCCGAAGCTATCGCTTCCACCGACGGCCTTGGTTACCGGATTTTCCTCGTGCGTCGTTACCTGGCGATGGATGTGATTCTGCCGTACGTGGTGTGGATCACCCTGCTCGCCTGGCTGATGGATTGGGGGCTCAAGCGCCTGACCCAACGCGCGTTCCCCTGGTATGAAGGAGCCCGCGCATGAGCTTCATCACGGTAAAAAACGTCTGGCAGCAATACGCCGATCAGGTGGTGCTCGAAGGCTTGAACCTGAACGTCAACGAAGGTGAGTTCTGCACCCTGGTCGGCGCGTCCGGTTGCGGCAAATCGACCTTCCTGCGGCTGCTACTCGGTCAGGAACGCGCCAGTCGCGGCGAGATTCTGCTGGATGGCCAGGCCCTGGCCGGCGAGCCGGATTCGAGCCGTGGCGTGGTGTTCCAGCGCTACTCGGTGTTCCCGCACCTGACGGTGCTGGACAACGTCGCCCTTGGCCTCGAACTGCCGCGCTCGCCGCTGCTTGGGCGGTTGTTCGGCAGCGCTAAAAAAGAGGCGCGAGAACAGGCTTCGGTGCTGCTGCACAAAGTGGGGCTCGGCCACTCGCTGGACAAGTACCCGGCGCAGCTCTCCGGCGGCATGCAGCAACGGTTGGCCATCGCCCAGGCGTTGATCATGAAACCCCGCGTGTTGCTGCTCGACGAACCGTTCGGCGCCCTCGATCCGGGCATCCGCAAAGACATGCACGCCTTGCTGCTGGAGCTGTGGCGCGAGACGCAACTGACGGTGTTCATGGTCACCCACGACCTGTCCGAAGGTTTCAGCCTCGGCACCCGTTTGCTGGTGTTCGACAAGGTCCGCGTCGACCCGCACGCCCCCGGCGCCTATGGCGCGCGCATCACCTACGACATCCCTTTGAACAGCGACCGCCGCGCCCACAGCAAAGCCGTCGATGCCTTGCCGGCAACGCTTGCAGGCACGCTCGTATCGCTTAGAGGAATCTGAACATGACTGATTCGACCCAACTGTTCCCGCCCTTCGCCGAAGAAATGCTCCCCGGTGGCGGCCATCGTTCCTTCGTCCTGAAACGCGGCCAACTGCTGCGCCTCACCGACCTGCGCGGCGGCGCCAACGTCAGCCTGACGCTGCTCAACGCCAATGAAAAAACCGAGCGTCTGAACCTGCCCGACAGCCTCAAATGCCAACACACCGCCAAGCTCACCACGGGTCATTGTCTGTACTCGGACATGGGCCGGGTGCTGGTGGCGATCACCGCCGATACCTGCGGTTGGAGCGACAGCCTCGGCGGCGTGCTCTGCGCTGAAGAGGTCGCGGAAAAATACGGCGCGGGACGCTATCAGGAACTGCGCAACGGTTTCTTCCGCAACGGCACCGACAACCTGTTGGTGGAACTCGGCAAGTGGGGTCTGGGCCTGTCGGATCTGCTGATGACCCTCAACCTGTTCAGCCGCGTGAATGTCGATGAGGCCGGGCGTTTCCACTTCGTTGAAGGCAACTCCAAGGCCGGCGACTACATCGAGTTGTACGCACCGATGGACACGCTGGTGGTGCTCACCGCGCTGCAACACCCGATGGACCCGTCGCCAGAATACGCACCGAAACCCTTGAAGCTGAGCTGGATGAACGCCGACGCCAGCGTCGCCGAACACTGCCGCACTTCGCGCCCGGAAAACGAGCGCGGCTTCATCAACACCGACCGTCTGTTCGCCTGAGGATCGCTGCCATGTCACTTGCAATCGCTACCGCTCAAAAGCATCCAGAAACGGCGGTCTATCGCGCCACCATCCCCGCCGGCGAACCGTGGCTGATGGAAGTCAAGGCCGGCCAGACCCTGCGCATCCTCGACCTGGAAGGCAATCAGGCCGTCGATACCTTGTTCTACAGCGTCGCCAACCCGAAAGAACGCTACGACGTGCAACGCACCTTGCGCCGGCAAAACAGCGTCTACCTGAGCACCGGTAGCGTGCTCTATTCCAACCTCGGCAAACCGATGCTGACCATCGTCGCCGACACCTGCGGTCGCCACGACACCCTCGGCGGTGCCTGCGCGCAAGAGAGCAACACCGTGCGTTACGCGCTGGAGAAACGCTACATGCACAGCTGCCGCGACAACTACCTGCGCGCCTGCGTCCACGACGGGCGACTGGGCAAGGGCGACATTGGGCCGAACATCAATTTCTTCATGAACGTACCGGTCACGGCGGATGGCGGGCTGACCTTTGAAGACGGGATTTCGGCGCCGGGAAAGTACGTTGATTTACGGGCGGAGATGGATGTGATTGTGCTGATTTCAAACTGTCCGCAGCTGAACAATCCGTGCAATGCCTACAACCCTACGCCTGCGGAGTTATTAGTATGGAACTGAAACTTTCGCGGTTGCGGCGGTGGTTGTTTGCCCTGTGCCAGGCCCGTTCCGGGCAGTGCCTGAAATCTCCAGACCACCACTAAACCTGTGGGAGCGGGCTTGCCCGCGATGGCGGTATGTCAGACACATCAATGTTGAATGTGCCGACCCAATCGCGGGCAAGCCCGCTCCCACAGGTTCGGTGTTGTTCGTCAGAGAATTGATTCTGCCGTCGGGGACGACCCTGGCGCTTATCGAAAAACTGCGGGACGGCCCGCATCCCCTCCGGGGTCTATGCCATGTTCGAAAAAGTCCTGATTGCCAACCGTGGCGCCATTGCCTGCCGCATCCTGCGCACCCTGCGTGAACTGCACGTCAACGGCGTCGCCGTGTACTCCGAAGCCGATGCCGCGAGCCTGCACATTCTGCAAGCCGATGAAGCCCACAGCCTCGGTGAAGGCGCAGCGGCCGGCACCTACCTGGCGGTCGACAAAATCCTCGCCATCGCCAAGGCCACCGGCGCCACGGCGATCCATCCCGGCTACGGTTTCCTTTCGGAAAACGCCGCGTTCGCCGAAGCCTGCGAAGCCGCCGACATCGCCTTCATCGGTCCGACGCCAGAACAGCTGCGCGTGTTCGGCCTCAAACACACCGCGCGTGCATTGGCCAAACAACACGGCGTGCCGATGCTCGAAGGCACCGAGTTGCTCGACAGCCTCGACGCGGCGCTGATCGCCGGTGAACAGGTCGGTTACCCGGTGATGCTCAAAAGCACCGCTGGCGGTGGTGGCATCGGCATGCGTGTGTGCCGCAGTGCGGCCGAGTTGAGCGAATCCTTTGAAGCGGTGAAACGCCTCGGCCAGAACAATTTCAGCGATGCCGGGGTGTTCATCGAGAAGTACATCCAGCGCGCACGGCACCTGGAAGTTCAGGTGTTCGGCGACGGTCGCGGTGAAGTGATCGCCCTCGGCGTACGCGATTGCTCGGTGCAGCGCCGCAACCAGAAAGTTCTCGAAGAAACCCCGGCGCCGAACCTGCCCGAAGGAATGGCCGAAGCGCTTTGCGCCGCTGCGATCAAACTGGCAAAAGCCGTGAATTACCGCAGTGCCGGCACCGTGGAATTCGTCTTCGACAGTGAAGACCAGCGTTTCTACTTTCTGGAAGTGAACACCCGTTTGCAGGTAGAGCACGGCGTCACCGAACAGGTGTGGGGCGTGGATCTGGTGCGCTGGATGGTGGAACTGGCGGCCGGGGATTTGCCGCCGTTGAGCGTGTTGAGCCAGGGCTTGAAAGCCGACGGCCATGCGATTCAGGCACGGCTGTATGCGGAAGACCCGGGGCGTGATTTTCAGCCGAGCCCCGGTTTGCTGACCGCAGTGAACTTCCCTGCAGCCGACGGCAAACAGCTGCGCATCGACACCTGGGTCGAGGCCGGTTGCGAGATTCCGCCGTACTTCGATCCGATGATCGCCAAGGTCATTTGCTGGGCGCCGACTCGCGAAGAAGCGCGTGCCGATCTGCATCAAGCATTGGGCGACAGCCTGCTCTACGGTGTGGAAACCAACCGCGATTACCTGCGGCAGATTTTGCTCGATACGCCGTTCGCCAGCGGTCAGCCGTGGACCCGCTGCCTCGAGCATCTGGTCTATCAGGCCAACACGTTTGAAGTGCTCAGCGCCGGTACGCAGACCAGTGTTCAGGACTACCCCGGACGCCTTGGGTACTGGGCCGTAGGCGTGCCGCCATCGGGGCCGATGGACAGTCGCGCGCTGCGCTTGGGCAACCTTTTGCTGGGTAACGAAGAAGGCGACGCCGCCCTGGAAATCACCATGAGCGGGCCGTTGCTGCGCTTCAATTGCGACGCCGTGGTGGCGATCACTGGGGCAGTGATTCCGCTGGCGTTGAACGGTGAAACCGTCGCGATGAACACGGCGCTGCTGATTCCCGCCGGTGCCACGCTGAGCCTCGGGACGATTGCCGGTGCGGGCGCTCGCAGCTATCTGTGCCTGCGCGGCGGTCTGCAGGTGCCGGATTATCTGGGCAGTAAAAGTACCTTCACCCTTGGCCAGTTTGGCGGGCATGGTGGTCGGGCGTTGCGCGCGGGTGACGTGTTGCATGTGCCTGCCTTAAACGACCGAAGCGCCGGCGAACAACTGTCTGAAATCGCTGAACTGCCTGCCGTGCGGCAGATTCGGGTGATCTACGGCCCGCATGGCGCACCGGAATACTTCACCGAAAACTACATCGGCACTTTCTTTGCGACTCAGTGGGAGGTGCATTTCAACTCCAGCCGCACCGGCGTGCGATTGATCGGGCCGAAGCCGGAATGGGTGCGCGCTGATGGTGGTGAAGCGGGGCTGCATCCGTCGAATATTCATGACAATCCGTATGCCATTGGCGCGGTGGATTTCACCGGGGACATGCCGGTGATTCTCGGGCCGGACGGTCCGAGTCTGGGTGGGTTTGTGTGCCCGGTGACGGTGATCGAGGCGGATCTTTGGCAGCTTGGGCAGCTCAAGGCTGGCGACAAAGTCCAGTTCCTCCCCGTCGATCTCAAAACCGCCCGCTCACTGGCAACGCATCGCTTTTGTGGCGAGGGAGCTTGCTCCCGCTCGAGTGCGAAGCACTCGCCGATAGCAGAATGCAGTGTGCCTGAAGCAACCGGGTTGCAGGATTTGGGGCCGCTTCGCGACCCAGCGCGAGCAAGCTCGCTCGCCACAGGAAATGTGTACCCACAAGGGATCGTGTCGCCGGTGGTGTTGGATTTGGGTCAGGGGGATACGCGGTTGGTTGCACGTCTTTCGGGCGATACGCATTTGCTCCTGGAAATCGGTGCGCCGGAACTTGACCTTGTTTTGCGCTTCCGCGCCCACGCCCTCATGCAAGCCCTGGAAAGCAAAACCCTGCACGGCGTAATCGACCTCACCCCGGGCATCCGTTCACTGCAAGTGCACTACCAACCCGAACAACTGCCGCTGACCGATCTGCTCGGCATCGTCGCCGGTGAATGGGACGCAGTGTGCGCCGCCAAGGACCTGCAAGTACCGTCGCGCATCGTTCATTTGCCATTGTCCTGGGACGACCCGGCCTGCCAGTTGGCGATCGAGAAATACATGACCACCGTGCGCAAGGACGCGCCGTGGTGCCCAAGCAATCTGGAGTTCATCCGCCGCATCAACGACCTGCCGAACCTCGACGAAGTGCAGCGCACGGTGTTCGACGCCAGTTATCTGGTCATGGGGTTGGGCGACGTTTACCTAGGCGCACCGGTCGCCACCCCGCTCGACCCGCGTCACCGTCTGGTGACCACCAAGTACAACCCGGCCCGCACCTGGACCGCGGAAAACTCGGTGGGCATCGGTGGCGCCTACATGTGCGTGTACGGCATGGAAGGTCCCGGCGGTTATCAGTTCGTCGGTCGTACGTTGCAGATGTGGAACCGCTACCGCGAAGTCGCCGCGTTCGATGGCAAACCGTGGCTGCTGCGCTTCTTCGACCAGATCCGTTTCTACCCGGTGAGCGCTGATGAACTGCTGCGCATCCGCCGGGATTTCCCGCTCGGTCGCTTCGATTTGAACATCGAGCACAGCCAGTTGAACCTCGCGGATTACCAGGCGTTCCTGGCGAAAGAAGCCGAGACCATCGCCGCGTTTCGCGAGCAGCAACAAGGCGCGTTCAACGCCGAGCGCGAGCGCTGGATCGCCAGCGGCCAGGCGCATTTCGACAGTGAAGAAACGGCCCCGGAAACCACCGAAGACGCACCGCTGGCCAGTGGTGAAATGAGCGTCGACAGCCACATCGCCGGCAACCTCTGGCAGGTTCAGGTGCAGACCGGCAGCCGCGTGGCCGCCGGTGATGTGCTGGTGATTCTGGAGTCGATGAAGATGGAGATTCCGCTGCTCGCGCCCATGGCCGGCGTGGTGCGCGAGATCCGCGTGCAACCGGGTTCGGCGGTGCGCGCCGGACAGCGCGTCGTGGTGCTGGAACTCGACTGAACCCATTTGAAAAAGGATTAACGCCATGACCATCAATCTACAACTCGACGCCCTGCGCAGCGCTTACCGCGTCGGCAACATCACGCCACGTCAATTGCTGCTGAGCCTGCGCGATAGAGCCGCGGCGCTGAACCCGGACTATCACCTGTTCATCCACTTGCTCAGTGTTGAAGAACTGGAACCGTACCTCGCCGCGCTCGACGGTCGGGACCTCGACAGCCTGCCGCTGTACGGCGTGCCGTTTGCGATCAAGGACAACATCGATCTGGCCGGCATTCCGACCACGGCGGCGTGCCCGGTGTTTGCCTATGTGCCGCAGCAGTCGGCGACCATCGTCGAGCAGTTGCTGGCGCTGGGGGCGATTCCGCTGGGCAAGACCAATCTTGATCAGTTCGCCACCGGGCTCAACGGCAGTCGCTCGCCGTATGGCGCCTGCCCGAACAGCGTGTTGCCGGAGTATCCGTCGGGTGGTTCCAGCGCCGGGTCCTCGCTGGCGGTGGCGCTGGGGGTGGCGAGTTTTTCGTTGGGCACGGACACCGCAGGTTCCGGGCGCGTGCCGGCGGCGCTGAACAATCTGGTGGGGATGAAAGCCACCAAAGGGTTGATCTCCACGGCGGGGGTGGTGCCGGCGTGTCGTACGCTCGATTGCGTCACGACGTTTACCGCGACGGCGCGGGAGGCGAGCCAGTTGCTGGCGCTCACCGCACACCTTGATCCGCGGGATGAGTACAGCCGCGCCAACCCGCTGTGGAATGACGGCTCGGCGTTTGGTATTCCGCGTCCTTTCCGCTTCGGCGTGCCGCGTGCGCAGGACCTGGAGTTCTTCGGTTGCCCTGAAGGTCCGCTGTTGTTTGGAGACGCCATCGATCAGCTCAAGGCGTTGGGCGGTGAAGCGGTGGAACTGGATATGTCGCCGTTTCTCGAAGCCGCGCGTTTGCTTTACGAAGGCCCGTGGGTGGCTGAGCGCTACAGCGTTGCCGGTGAGTTGATGGAGCAAAACCCTGAAGCGGTGTTGCCGGTGATTCGCGCCGTGTTGGCCAAGGCGCCAGCGGTGTGCGGCGTGCAAACGTTCCGCGCGCAGTATCGGTTGCAAGCCTTGAAAGCCCTGTGCGACAAGGCGCTGGAGGGACTGGATTGTGTGGTCACGCCGACCATCGGCCGTCCCGTGACGTTGGCGGAACTTGAGGCTGAACCGGTGCTGCGCAATTCGGAATTGGGCTACTACACCAACTTCATGAACCTGCTCGATTACGCTGCCGTCGCGGTGCCGAGCGGGTTCATGGGCAATGGTTTGCCGTGGGGTGTGACGGTGTTTGGCCGGGCGTTTACCGATCAGTACTTGTTGAGCGTGGCGGATGCGTTGCAGCGTCGTTCGGATGCGCCTGCCTCTTCGGCAGTCGCCCGCAATGATCGCGCTCGGTTGGTGGTGTGCGGTGCGCATCTGGATGGCTTGGCGCTGAACTGGCAACTGAAGCGGCGCGGCGCGACGTTGGTCGAGACAACGTTCAGTTCGCCGGACTATCGGCTGTATGCATTGGCCGGCGGCCCGCCATTTCGTCCGGGGATGGTGCGGGTGAAGGATGGCGGTGTGGCGATTGCGGTGGAGGTCTGGGAGTTGCCGAGCAGTGAGTTGGGGTCGTTTTTGACCGGGATTCCGGCGCCGTTGGGGTTGGGCAAGGTGCAACTGGCGGATGGGCGTTGGGAGAGTGGGTTTATCTGTGAGCAATATGGGTTGGAGGGGGCAGTCAATATCAGCCATCTAGGCGGTTGGCGTGCGTACCTGAAAGATCTGGGGTGATCTCACGATTCGCTGGCAAGCCAGCTCCCACAGGTTTTTGCGCAGTCCTTGTGGGAGCTGGCTTGCCAGCGATGGCGTCAGCCCAGACGCCACTGAACCTATCCCAACCGATTCACCCCACAAATCCCGCAGTTATTTCCCTGCAGTCCCACTAGAATGCTCGCCATCGGGTTACTGCCAACGGAATCGCCATGCCGCTTCACTCGCCGCTGTATTCGCAACGTTCGCTGGTTCTCACGCTGATCGCGCTGCTGGGCGCGGGTTTTCTCGCCACTTCATTCCTCAGCTACTACGCCTCGCGCGCCTCGATCCGCGACAACATCGTCAACACCGAGCTGCCGCTGACTTCGGACACGGTCTACTCGGAAATCCAGAAAGACCTCGTCAGACCGATCCTGATTTCCTCGATGATGTCCCGCGACACCTTCATGCGCGATTGGGTGGTCAACGGCGAAAACGACCCCGACCAGATGACCCGCTGCCTCAACGAGGTCATGACCCACTACGGCGCTTACACCGCGTTTTTTGTCTCCAACGGCACACTGACCTACTACCACGCCAAAGGTGTGCTCAAGCAGGTCAAGGTCACTGAACCGCGCGACGCCTGGTATTTCCGCGTGCGTGATATGGCCGACCCTTACGAGATCAACGTCGACCCGGACCTTGCCAACAAGGACAACCTGACCTTCTTCATCAACTACAAGGTCTACGACTACAACAATCGCTTCATCGGCGCGGCGGGCGTCGGCCTGACGGTGGATGCGGTGATCAAACTGATCGACAAGTACCAGCAGCGCTATCAGCGCAGCGTGTATTTCGTCGACAACTTCGGCCGGCTGGTACTCACCGGTGCCGATGGCGGCCCGCAAGGTTCGCGAATCGGGCAAACCCTCGGCGAACTCGACAGCATGAAGAGCCTCGTCAGCCAACTGCCCAAACCCCACAGCGGCAGCTACGAATATTCCGTCCAGGGCCAGGGACATTTCCTCAACGTGCGGTTCATTCCGGAACTGAACTGGTACCTGTTCGTCGACAAACGCGAAGACGGCGCCCTGAGTGAAATCCGTCAGTCGCTGTACCTCAACTTACTGATTTGCCTGCTCGTCACGCTGATCGTACTGATGCTGCTCAACCGGGTAATCAAGCGCTATCAGGGCAAGATCCAGGCGCAGGCGACCCTCGACAGCCTGACCGAACTGCCGAACCGACGCGGCTTCGACCTGCTGGCCGCGCAAGCCATGCACGAAGCCCAACGCGAACCCAAACCGTTGACGGCGCTGCTGCTGGACCTGGACCACTTCAAAGCTTTGAACGACACCTACGGCCACCTCGCCGGCGATCAGGTGCTGATCGGCTTCGCACGGGACCTCGAGAGTTGCCTGCGCCATTCCGACATCGTTTGTCGCTGGGGCGGTGAAGAGTTCATCGTGTTGCTCAAGGACACGGACGGTGAGACCGGTCTGATGATCGCCGAGAAAATTCGCCAGCATGTCGAAGAACAGCGTTATGCCTACAACGATAAAGTCTTGCAGCTAACCGTCAGCATCGGCTTGACCACCTTGCAACCGGATGACACCTTGCACACCCTGCTCTCCCGGGCCGATCATGCGATGTATCGGGCCAAGCAATCCGGCCGTAACCGTACTTGCGCGGAAATGCCTCACACCAGTTATGCATAGTCCTACATGAACAAGCCTGAATTCTGCCCGGCCTGTGGCGCCTCCAATGACTGCACACTGGCCGACCCTCGAACCGCCGATCGGCCCTGCTGGTGCTACAGCGTCAGCATCGACCCGGCGGTACTCGAAGCGCTGCCTGCCGAGCTGCGTGACAAATCCTGCCTGTGCCCACGCTGCGCGCAGGTCGAGTCGCAGTTGTAAGCAGCGGCCCGGCCGATCGCGTAAGATGCGCGGCCCTTTACCTGCCGATCTCACTTCATGCGCGTTGACCGCTTCCTCAGCAACCTGCCCCGCTTCAACCGTCAGCAGGTTCGCCTGTTGCTGGTGGAAAAGCGCGTGCGGGTCGACGGAAATGTCGTCAGCGACCCGCACACCGAGGTGCTGGAGTTCAGCCGCGTCGAAGTCGATGAAGAAGTCCTGCAAGCCGGCAAACCCGCCCGTTACTTCATGCTGCACAAACCGCCCGGTTGCGTCAGCGCCACCCGCGACCCGGAGCACCCGACCGTGCTCGACCTGATCGACGAACCGGACAAGGAAGACCTGCACATCGCCGGCCGCCTCGACTTCAACACCACCGGTCTGATGCTGATCACCAACGACGGCAGCTGGTCGCGACGCCTGACCCAACCGCAGACCAAACTGCCCAAGGTCTATTACGTCGAGACTGAACAGGAGATCGGTCCGGAATATGCGTTGAAATTCACCGAAGGCCTGTACTTTGCCTTCGAAGACCTCACCACCCAACCTGCCGAGCTGATCGTGCTCGGGCCGAAGTCGGCGCGACTGAGCATCGTCGAAGGCCGTTATCACCAGGTGAAGCGGATGTTCGGCCACTTCGACAACAAAGTGCTGCGCCTGCACCGCGAACGCATGGGCCCGCTGGTGCTCGATAACGCGCTAAAACCGGGCGAGTACCGCGCGTTGCGCACCGAAGAGATCCATTTGATCTAAGCAGCCTACCGCTCAGCAGAAGTTGTCGAACAATTTACGATTGGCACTTGCGCGATGCCGCCTCCCCTGCTTGAATCAGGTCGTCAGCCGAAATGTGACTGACGAGTCACAACATACTTCTAAGAAACTTTTTGTCGGTTAGAGAACCCTCAGGTTCCGCCTCAGACCGGCAGACTGCCCGCCAATAACAATACCCGTCGACCGGACTGCAATGGATCGACATGGGCCTCCAAAATTCCAGGCGTATGCCTACCTGTCACAAAGCTCGTGCAATCTCATTTGCGCGCATACCCGCTTGCCAGGAGTCTTATGACATGAGGCCAGAAATCGCTGTGCTGGATATACAGGGTCAGTATCGGGTTTACACGGAGTTCTATCGCGCAGACGCCGCAGAGAAGACCATTATCTTGGTCAACGGCTCGATGGCCACGACTGCGTCGTTTGCACAAACCGTGAAAAACCTCCACCCGCAGTTCAATGTGGTCTGCTACGACCAGCCCTACGCGGGCAAGTCAAAAGCCCACAACCTGCATGAGAAATTGCTGACCAAGGAAGTCGAAGGGCAGATCCTCCTGGAGCTGATCGACCACTTCGCCGCCGAACACGTGCTGTCGTTTTCCTGGGGTGGCGCCGCGACCCTGGTCGCCCTCGCCCAACAACCGCGACGGATCGAAAAAGCCGTGATCAGCTCGTTCTCCCCGGAGATCAACGCGCACATGCTCGACTACCTCGAGCGCGGTGTGGACTACCTCGGCAGCCGTGACGGCGACCGGGTCGGCAACCTGGTGAACAGCACCATCGGCAAACACCTGCCGACCCTGTTCAAGCGCTTCAACTATCGCCACGTCAGCAGCCTGGCCGATCATGAATACGGGCAGATGCACTTCCACATCAGCGACCTGCTGCACAGCGACCGCGAGTGCTTCCTCAAGGCCTCGGAAAAAATCAACGTACCGGTGCTGTTCATGAACGGCGAATGGGACGAATACACCGCCGCCGAAGGCGCGCGACTATTCGCCAATCGCGTGCAACACGCCACCTTCACGACGCTGGATGCGACGGGCCACTTTCTCGACATGGAACACAAAGCCGCCTGCCGAGACAGTCGCAATGCGCTGCTGGGTTTCCTGAAACCTGAGCAACAGGCAAGCCGACCGCGTTACCACTACGTCCAGGACCACCATGCATTCGCAATCTGAAACAGCGTCATCGCGAGCAAGCTTCGCAGCCTAACGCCGTACTGTAGGAGCGAGGCTTGCCCGCGAACGACCGTCACCCGGTCCGATGTCTTGTTTCACCTGCGCTAAAGCCATCCCGCGCAAAGAAAAACTTCATTTCCACGCGCACATCTGGTACAAAGTCAGCCGCTCTGAGCGGGTGTCGTATAATGGCATTACTCCAGCTTCCCAAGCTGATAACGAGGGTTCGATTCCCTTCACCCGCTCCAATCGAATTTTGGTCTCACGTTAAGATGGTTTTGACGGGGATGTAGAAAGAAAAAAACCGGCCCATGTGGCCGGTTTTTTTATGCCCGTCGATTGAGCTACAGGAGCGCTTCAAGGGGTGTGGCAAAACCCTGCAATATAGAAAACGCCTCATTTGCGGCCATCTCCGAACTCTATCCTCACGCCCTCCTAGACTCGTTTTTCACACCACCTTTCCATCGGCGCCGAGAAGGCTCAGTGGTTATAGTGTTGATCATATAAATTCAGTAGGTATAGTAACCACCTAAGCACACCACACGGAGGTGATGTGAATAGCCGATTTTTGATAAGCCAAATTGTTGCGGATGGCTGGTATCTGGTGCGTATCAAGGGCAGTCATCATCACTTCAAGCACCCGACCAAACCGGGGCTGGTGACAGTTCCTCATCCAAAAAAGGACCTGCTCAAAAAAACGGCCTTGAGTATTTTGCAACAGGCGCTGCTCTGACGATTTCAAAGCTCAGCGCCTCAGAGGACAGTGAAAATGCTTTACCCGATTGCGATTTCAATGGGCGATAACGAACACGCTTGGGGCGTAGAAGTACCGGATATTCCAGGGTGTTTCTCTGCAGGTGAGGATCTTGATGATGCGATGGCCATGGCTCGTGAAGCCATTGAGGGCCATTTCGAAATTCTTGCCGAAGACGGTTCACCGATTCCACCTGCAAACAAAGTCACTTTGCATGCGGCCAATCCGCATTACGCAGGTTGCACATGGGCGGTGGTGGACATCGATGTTACCAAGTACCTGGGCAAAGCCCAGAAGCTGAACATCACCCTGCCGGGGTACCTGCTCAACCGCATCGACGAATACGTATTGCATCACCCGGAAGAGAAAAGCCGTTCAGGTTTTCTGGCATCGGCAGCACTGAAGGTGTTGCAGGAGAGCTGATCTCCTTGTTTCCAAACTGCAAAAACCGGCCCCAGCGGCCGGCTTTTAATGGATCGGATTTAGTGACGCGGCATTCACTTCTCAGCTCCGACTGTTTTCAATTCCCGCCGCTCGTCAGCTGTCCAGCACGCGCTCTCCAGCCTGCCTTCCAATAAGTACATCCCTCGCACAGAAGGCTTAAGCATGAACACCAAAATCGCTGCTCTGACGCTTGCGGGCCTACTGTCCTCCTGCTCGTTCTACGCGATAGCGGCCGAGAAGACGACGACAGGAAATGCCGTTCCTCCTGCCGCACTTCCCGGTCTTAACCAGGGGCAAGGAGCTGAATCAAACAAGGAGAAGGCCAGCAAAAAGGGCGAGGAGTCTTCGGGTGCAAATTCCGGGGCCGATTCGAAATCGCTGGAGAAAGACTCAGGTTCTTCGCACAAGGCGGAGGAGTACCAGAAAAAACAACGTGAGAGCCACCCTGGAGGCGTTAAGCAACCGGCCTCGTGAGCATCCTTCGCAGTTCAACGCTGAAATTAGCGTTTTTCCATGAAGTTGGTGTTTTGTTAGCGTTTTCGTTGCCCAATTAAAGGATTAACCGTCACTGACACCGAGGGCCAATGCCCATTCTCCGGGGGTTTAAGCGAGGCAGCATGCGGAAAAGGCAAGCTCCTACACGACTCTGGGAATTGTCCGTAGACTTGCGCATTGCTGTGCCTTTGTCATGAGACCTATAGTCCGAGCGCGCCCAAATGGCGTATTGGGTTTGGCGACTCGATGACTGGCACAGAAGCCTCCGAGAATTTCTCGGAGCGCTTTTGAACGCACTTGGCTGCCTCTTTTTTGGTGGCTGTGCGTGGGAGACCCCAGGGTCTGCCGGTTTTGCCATGTCCCGGTTCGCCAACCCACGTACAGCTACCACCCTATTGTTTGGCGACGATTGAGTGGTAGGTCTTCCCTCCGATATGGTGATCACTCATGAATGACTACATGGCTTTAACCAGCAACGCCGACGACCTCCCCACGTTCTACGTCAACACCACCCAACCGCTGCATTCCCTTCTCAGCTCCGCCCGTTACAGAATCGGCGCGGTGACGCAGGTCTTGGAAAATCTCGCGATGCGCGGAGAAATCTCCACCGATTCGGTGATTCTCAGCGACTTCGCAATGCTCTGCAGCATCCCCTTGCGCGATGGCTGCGATGTGCTGGATGTCATCGCTCGACGCATGGATGCAGAACCGTCCTGACATCAAAAGGGGCGTCTTTTTGGCGCCCCTTTTGATTCGTAAATCAACCGCTGTGTCGTGAATTTCTTTACCAATTACTGTGGCGAGGGAGCTTGCTCCCGCTGGGTCGCGAAGCGGCCCCAAAACAAGGACTGCTGCGCAGTCCAACGGGAGCAAGCTCCCTCGCCACAGGTTTTTTTGGCGCCCCACGTATATTTTTCGTATAGATCCCCGCAACCCAGTAAAGAAGCAGTAGCGCAGCATCAACCCCGACAAAAAACACCCTAATCTGCCCTCTCACCTTTCACGCAGAGATCAGCATGGACAATTCAGAGTTGGGGATCATGATCATTTCAATGATTGGGTTGTTCGGCTTTGCTTCGTTTCTTTTCGACTACTTGAGTGCCAAACGAAGGGACCGATAACGTTATCCGTCCCTTTTTGGCTCAGCGGGTCGCGACGATGAACAATCGCGGGAACGGCAACAGCACCGAACCATCACTCAGCGCCGGATACGCTTGCTCGATCGCGGCGTGATATTGCTTGAGGTACTGTGCCTTTTCCGCATCATCCAGCGGTTCGAGAAACGGCCGCAAACCGCTGCCCTTGAACCACTCGACCACGCCCGACGCGCCGCCCGCCAGCGGATGATGGTAGGTGGTGCGCCACACGTCGACGCGCGCGCAGTGTGGTCGCAGCATCGAATAGTAATCGCTGGCACTGGCCATTTCCGTGCGTTGCCCGGCGGCGTCCGCCAATTTGCTGGCCCATGGGCCATCGGCAGCCACTTCGCGCATCAGGCGATGGGACGGTTCGTTGAGGTTGTCGGGCATCTGAATGGCCAGGCTACCGCCCGGGGTCAGTCGGGCGGCGAGCGAAGGCAGCAACGTCGCGTGATCGGGCAGCCACTGCAACACCGCGTTGGCGAAGATCACGTCGAACGGGCCGCTGTCGTTCCAGGTGCCGATATCAACGGTGTCGAACTGCACCTGCGGCAAGCGCTTGCGGGCGGCGTCGATCATGTCGGTCGAACTGTCGACGCCGCGCACTGTGGCGCTGGTGAAGCGCTCCACGAGCAATTCGGTCGAGTTGCCGGGGCCGCAACCGATGTCGATGGCCGAATGTGCGTCCACAGGCGGGATCGCTGCGAGCAGATCGCGTGCCGGGCGGGTGCGTTCATCTTCAAAAGCGACGTATTGCTTGGCGGACCAACTCATTGCGTTCTCCTGTCGAATCGTTGTCCGGGCCTGGGCCGACAACCGGTTCGCTACGATACATCGACCCGTGCACCAGCCCTATCCGACTTATGGATGTTCGGAGGATATGTGGGCTGTTTCTTATCGCCAAATCATCGAAAGTCATAACCAGATCGACCGTTCGTCGAGCTACTGGCCAAGCAATTTTGACAGCCTGAATTTCACTTCTATAGTCCAATCGCGGCCCGTCGGAAGGAACCCGAACCCGTCAGTTTGTACTCAAGGAGCAAGGCCAGCTCATGCCCGTGACAGTTGGGTTCCGTCCGTAGTGTTTGCGCAACGACCGCAAGGCAAGCAAGCGTTGTTGTGCCTGGAAAGATGCCAGGCATTCACTATGAACAAGGAGCTTTATTATGTCTCGAGTCACGGATGTACTGGTTTCCATCGACACCGAAACCATTCTGAAAAACTACCCGAACATCAGCAAAAACCCGGCTTCGCCGACGCTGATCGACGTCAATCATGTGTACATGGTGACCAACCAGAACAACGTGGTGAGCGGCCAGGCCGGTGGCGAACTCAACTTGAAAGCGCAGGTGGGCGACCTGATTCGCTGGCGTGAAACCAGCCTGTCGCAGAGCTTCGAGACCGCCGTGATTTTCTACAAATTCATCGGCAATGTCGGTAACGACTTGATCTCCACGCCTACGCCGCGCAAGGCTACCGCTTGCGTTGCGGTACCCAACACCAGCAATCCGTCGGTGCCGAGCTGCCAGAAAGTCGATAACCACTACTGGTCTTCGGAAACCCTGTCCTGCGGCAGTGTGACGTATCACTTCCACTTCCTGATCGTGGACCGCGATTGCAAGATCGTCGGCTGCTGCTCGTGGGACCCGTTCATTACCATCCGTAACTGACGAGCGCCCGGCCCCTTGGCAACGAGGGGCTTTTATCGACTACGTTGCCGCCTCGACAGGAACGGAATGCCTTGCATGAACCGAAGCGGCTGCCGTCATGTGTCACCATCATGAAAGGAATCCATGATGACTTCCGAACCGATCAAATCGCCTTCATCCAGCGTCGCGACTGCAAACAATGTGTTGCTGATCGTTGATGCCGAATCACTGCTTTCACGTTACCCGGAGCCCAGTCTTGAGGCGGAAAATCCGACGTCCATTTCTGATGGCTTTGTCTTCGCCATCAACGGATCACCAAAGCCACAAAATACGATAAATGACAGCTCCATTACGTTGGTCACCGACAAAACCGCGACCTTCCATATCCGTGGCAGAACCGTCAGCTTGCTCGCCGAGCACAGCGTGGTGTTTTACGACATGTCCGTTGGCGATTCCGGCGTACTTTCGACACCTGAACTGGTGGTCCAGGGCGACCTCACTGTGCCAGCACCTGATCCTGAAAACCCGACTGAACCGGGTACTCACCAGGCCGATGATCATTATTGGAAATGCACTCGACTCGCCGCCGGGGTTGAAGCGTGTGAGCTGAAATTCATGCTGATTGATAAAAACTGTGAGGCGTTGGGGTATTTCAGTTGGGTGGTTGAAGTGAGGCTTCAGGACTGAGCAGATCTGTAGGAGCCGTTTTTCATTGAACCTGGAAACGTAAGTAGAATTTTCAACATGCCGTCGCTGTCTGAAATTCAGGCGCATCCAATAAGGAACACGGCTATGAAATTCGCAAAAATCTCGCAGAAACTCGCGTTGTGGGCCGGCAGTCCCAAGACGTTCATGGGGGCGTTGATTCTCATCGGTCTGTGGGGGTTGAGCGGGCCGATTTTTGATTTCAACGACACCTGGCAACTGATCATCAACACCTCGACCACGATCATCACGTTCTTGATGGTGTTCCTGATCCAGAACACGCAGAACCGCGATACCGACATTTTGCATTTAAAAATCGATGAGTTGCTGCGGGTGAACAAGGAAGCGCAGAACGCGATGCTCGGGCTGGAGTCACTCGACCTGAAGCAACTGGAAGCACTGCGTAAACACTATCGCGCCATGGGCGAAAACGAGGTGCATGGTCTGGCGGGGCTGGCGACCAAGGGCAAGCACAAACAGAATCTGAACGACTGCTGAGCACCAACAAAAACGGCGCGTGATGTGAATCACGCGCCGTTTGTTTTAAACACTGAAAACCGGTGCTATCGACCCGCTTGCAGCGCCTTGGCCATTTGCAGATGGTTCTGCAGTTTGGGCAGGGTTTCTTCGGCGAAGGCTTTTATCTCAGGCACATCGGTGGTCTGCGCGGTCTGCTGCAGTTGCTCGATGGCCTCCTGCGTGGTCTTCACCTGACTGGCGGCATAGGCCTGGTCGAAGGTCGCGCCGTCCTGCACTGGCGGCATCAAGGCTTTGGCCTTGTCGACCACCTCTTCCCGTGGCGCCACCGGCAAATCCAGTTGCTTGGCGATTTTCGCCAGGTGCTGGTTGGCGGTGGTGCGGTCGTTGATGACGACGATGGTGTAGTCCTTGACCTCTTTGGATTCGGATTTCTGGTGCGCCAGGCGACTGGCTTCGATGTCGGCCATGCCTTTGGCCGAGGCATCGTTGATGAATTCGGCGGGGGACTGGGCAAAGGCAGTGCTGGCACACAGGCCCAGTAACGTGGCAATACTGGCATTGCGTAATCGGGTGGCCATCCGGCTCATGGTCGCGCCCTCCTCTCTATAAATTCAAACGGGAGCTTTCGCTCCCGCTTCTCAATCAAAACTACGTTCACCACTACTTGGATTTCTGATCGCCTTTGCGGCCCATATCGGGTTTCGCAGGCTCTTTATCGACAGTCGTGGTGGTAGTTTTCCCACCTTTGCGACCGGCTTCAGATGCCTTCGTTCGATCGGTAGCAGTATGTCCCGTGTTCGAGTTTCTTGAGTTAGGCATGATTTTCTACCTCGTGGTATTGATCGCGGCGAGCTGTAGCCCGCATAGAATCTGAATTTCGATCGCTGCAAAGGTTTAGAAAAACTGGGATCGATGCGACGAACGGTGACTGGTTTTCAAGCCCCGTACTGCAAGTGATTCTGGCGTTTGGCGCTGTACATGGCCTCGTCGGCGTGGCGGAACAATTGCTTTTCTTCCGTACCATGCTCGGGAAAATGCGCAACGCCGATGCTCGGCTGGATGTTCAGGCTGTGGCCATCCAGCCGCAGCGGCTGAGCCAGGATCTGTCGGATTTTTCCGGCGACGCTGTCAGCATCTTCCGCAGCCTGAATGCTGTGCAACAACACCACAAACTCATCACCGCCGATACGCGCCACGGTGTCGGTTTCGCGCACGCAGCCTTTCAGACGATTGGCGACTGCTTGCAGCAGCATGTCGCCGACCGCATGGCCGTGGGTGTCGTTGACTTCCTTGAAGCGGTCGAGATCGACATACAGCAGCGCCATGCGCCCGCACTCCGACTTGGCCAGTGTCAGCGAGGCTTTCAGCCGGTCACGGAGCAACTCGCGATTGGGCAGTTGGGTCAGTTGATCGTACTGGGCCATGCGTTGCAGCCGGGCATGCAACTGCTTGCGCTCGATGGCGGTCGCGACCTGGGCGCACACGAACTGCAACAGTTCCTTGTCTTGCTCGGTATAGCGCTCGCCGCCCGCCACGCTTTTAACAATCAGCGCGCCGATGGTGCCGTTCTGCGAGTTCAACGGCACGCCCAGCCAGCAGGGCGAATGCTGGCCGGCAACCAGCAACTCGAAACCTTCCGGGGCGTTGTCCTGATCGGGGGTCAGCAGGATCGGCTGGCCGCTGCGGATCACCTCGGCACACAGCCGTCCAGTGACCGTTCCGGGCTGCTCGGGTTGCTGTTCGTTGTCATCGACGTGGTAAGGGAAATTGAGTTGCGCGCAGTGTTCGTCATACAGCGCGACGGAAAAATTCAACGCTGGCAGCCACTCGCCGATGATCAAGTGAATGCGTTTGAACAATGCCAGCAAATCTTCCGCAGCGTGTGCCGCTTCGGAGATCGCATACAGCGCCGCCTGCCGGGACTCGGCCTGCTTGCGCTCGGTGATGTCGCGGGCCACGGCGATGCGCAGTTGATCGACTTCCGACCAGCGCGCGGACCAGAGGATGTGCACCACGCCGCCATCCTTGCGCAGGTAGCGGTTTTCGAAGTTGAGTTTGGGTTCGCCGCCCATGATCTCCCGCGCAGCGTCGAGGGTGCGCTGGCGATCGGCGGGATGCACCAGATCGATCATCGGCTGGCCGACCAGCTCATCAGGCGTGAAACCGAAAATGCGCTCGCAGGCCGCGCTGACAAAAACAAAGCGACCTTGTTTATCAACCGCGCAAACGGCGTCGAGCAGTAGATCGATGTAACTCGCCAACGGCGCGGAATTTCTGGTTGCCATGGTGCAGAGAGCATGTCCGAACAATGCAGCAAAAAAGAACCATCCCTGACCGGTGATGATGCCGCTGACGCGTCCCTGCGATCAGTTTCAAGCCTTGTTCGGTATCAGCCCCGGCAAGGCATGCGCCAGGGCGTTGATGGCGAAACCGATAAACATCACCCCGCACAGCCGGGTGATCGCCAGTTCATGCCGCTGATACAGGCTGCGCACCTGCCGTGCACCGACGATGCCAATGAGGATAGCGTAGGCGATCAGGCCGCCGACGAAGCTCAGAACGATCAGCCAGGGCAACATCGACCAATGCAGCAACTCTGCACGGCTGGACAACAGCGCCGTAAAAGTCGCCACCGCCACCGGATACGCCTTGGGATTGGTCAGACCGAACAGAATGCCGTGCCAGAACGGTTGCCGCGCCGGGCCCTGCGGCGCTTCGGCGCTGCTGCGTTTGGCCCGCACCGCGCGCAAACCGAGCCAGAACAGATACAGCCCGCTGAGCACGCCCAACACGTCAAACGCCGTACTGCCGATTTCCCGCGCCCCGACAATCGCGATCAGCGCGGTGCTGCACCAGACCACGTCCCCGAGCAAATGCCCGCACAAAAACCCGCCCCTGCCCGCCGCCCACGCGCCGCGCCGATGCCAAACACCGCCAATACGCCCGGCCCCGGGGTGATCCCGTAAATGAAGCCCGCGGCGAGAACGGCCATTAGCAGCGATGGGGTCATCGGGGAAATCCTTTTGAACTATTTGGTGAATGGGCGCAAGTCTATATCAGGTCCCCGGAAATCGACTGACTGATCGTCGAAGAACTTCATTCCCGCATAAGGCCGCTGCCGACAGGCCGCCAGCCGCGACGCCAGATCGCCGACATGGGCTTCGAGCTTGTGGCCGTCCGGGTCGAGGAAGTAGAACGACGCGCCTTCGCTGCGGTTGTCGCGCCATTCCCTGACGTTGGCGGCTCGCAGGCGTTCGACGAATGGAGGGAAGTCGGGGGCGCTGATGCTGAAGGCGTAATGGGTGTAATCGGCGGCGGACTCGGCGTTGCGCAGGGGATCGAGGGAAAGGCATAGCCACAGCCCGGGCAGCGAGAGGTAGGCGCCGCTGTCCCACGAGGCTTCGAGCTGAAGCTGCAGGAGGTCGTGATAGAACGCAACGCTGCGGTTCAGGTCGGTGACGGCGAGGGTCAGGTGATTGAGGCCGGTTAGCATGAGTGATTAACCCTGATCGGTGCGCAGTATTTATATACCTTTGAAACCTTGAGGCACGACGTAGTTTTTACCGTCATATCGAAGCGTCGTCAGCACCGGTTTGGCTGTCAGGGTTCTGGATTCACACGCCTCCCCTTCACCCTTCCCGACTTCGTGGGAGGTTACTGTTTTGACGATCAGATCCGCGTAGCCATGTGAACTGGTTTTGCCGATTTCGAGTGTACGGGTGTGCTGATAAAGCTCTCCGGCGCAATTGCCATCCCATTCACCGCCGTACTCATAGGTGATGAGTTTTTCCAGGACCGGACGTAAGCGGTCGCCTTCTTTCACGTAGAGCGAGAGCAACTTTTCGTTCACAGGATTGACGCGGGACGAGCCATTAAACGTGACACGCACACCAAACGCTCTCAGGTCAGGCGTGAGCTGGTAACGTGCGGTATCGAGTTGCAGGTCTTCAAAGGCGATGGCATCCGACTCAAAAGCCGCTGCCTTGTGATACGTCGCCAGCGGTTTCGAATTGCCCGCCGAGACAACGGCAAGATTGAGGTCGTATTTACCCTGAGGGCCATAGTCGCTCGCTGAATATCCCGACTCGAATTGCGAGAACGCCGTAATCGTCAGCCCTGGATAAGCTGGCCAGTCCTTGCACACCGAATAGCCGAAATCGCCCGCCAGAAACGGTTTCTCGCAAGCAGCCAATGCGTGTGCCGTCATCATCAAACCGCACAGTGCCGAACATCCCATCCATACAGACTTCAATGTCATTCTTTCTTCCTGATGCGCTTCGAATATGAGGTGGTTTGAGGCGGGCACTATCCTTAGCTCTGTAATCTCATTCAATCGATTGTTACGACAGACGAACGGCTGACCGCTCTCTCTATGACGATGTAGTATGTTGTATTACAAACCACTACATCGAGACCATCATGTCCGTCATGTCCTTGCGCCTGCCAGACGAAATCGCCGATACCCTCGCCACTCTTTCCAAAGCCACAGGCCGCAGCAAGTCGTTTCTTGCCGTGGATGCACTGCGCGAATACCTGGCCCGGGAAGCCTGGCAAATCGAAGAAATTCAAAAAGCACTGATAGAAGCCGACGCAGGGGATTTCGTAACGCCTGAAGAAGTGAATGCAATCGCCAACAAATGGATAGCCAATGCGCGTTGAGTGGTTGCGTACTGCATCAAAGAACCTCGATGACGAAGCTGCATACATAGCGATGGAAAATCCAAAAGCTGCAGCAGATTTCGTTCAAGCCATTCTCGCCAGCGTCGATCACCTTGCTCACTTTCCAGCAACAGGTCGTGAGGGTCGTTTGCCTGGCACTCGTGAATGGGTACTGCCCGACCGACCGTATCTGATTCCCTATCGAGTGCGCCAAGGTCGCCTACAAGTGCTTCGGGTCTTTCATACACGACGCCTTCCGCCCACTAATTGGTAGAGATCAGCGAGCGGCAAGGCGGTTATTGCGACCTCATGAAGATCAAAAGTTCGCAGGCTGCGCCAGCTCCTACAGGGATGCGTGGTCCATGCGGGAGCTGGGGTAGCCTGCAATCTTTTAAAACTTGTCGAGCGTGCGCAGTTTCTGCGGCAACCCCCACAACAACAGCGCAACCGCGATCAGCGCGCAGACCGCGATGACATATAGCGCCGGTGTGGTGCTACCGGTCAGGTCCTTGATCCGGCCGACCATCACCGGGCTGACGATGCCGCCGAATTGGCCAAGGGTGTTGATCACCGCGATCCCGCCCGCGGCACCCGCGCCGGCACCGGCCAGCAGTTTCGGCGGCAGGGTCCAGAAGCTCGGAATGGAGGCGATGATCCCGGCGCCGAGCAGGCCCAGCGCAACAATCAGGAAGGTCGTGTGGTTGGCGAAGATCCCTGCGCAGAAGAAGCCCAGCGCGCCCACCGCCACCAGACCGGCAACAAACTTGCGACGCTCACCGGTCGAGTCCGACAACCGCCCGATCACCACCATGCTGATCGCCCCGCAGATGTACGGAATCGCCGTTAGCAAACCGATCATCACCGGGCTCTCGGTGCCGGCGCTGCGGATCAGTTGCGGGGCCCAGAAATTCAGGCCGTAGGACGCCACCTGAATCAGGAAGTAGATCAGGCCCAAGGTCAGGAAACCTGGAATCCGCAGCGCCGCGAGCAACGAGCCGCCGCTCTTGTGCGGTTCATGGTGTGCGATGCGGCTGGCCAGCAGGGTTTTCTCCGACGGCGTCAGCCAGTGGGCGTCTTCGATGCGGTCCTTGAGCAGCGTCAGCACCAGCAACCCGAGGCCGATGCACGGCACGCCGCCGAGCAGGAACAGCCAGTGCCAGCCACGCATGTCCATGAAGCCGTCGAGGTGTTGCAGCACCAGCCCGGAGAACGGTGCGCCGACCAGACCGGCAAACGCCGACGACAGGAACAGCATCGAGGTGATGCGCCCGCGATAGTGCTGCGGGAACCACAGCGTCAGGTAATACAGCACGCCCGGTGCGAAACCGGCCTCCATCGCGCCGATCACGAAGCGCAGCGCGTAGAACTGCCATTCGCTGTTGACGAAGACCATCGCCGCCGTCGCGAGGCCCCAGGACATCATGATCCGTGCGATCCAGCGCCGGGCGCCGACCTTGTACAGCATCATGTTGCTCGGCACTTCGAAGATCACGTAACCGACCACGAACAGCCCGGCGCCGAGGCCGTAGGCGGTGTCGCTCAGGCTCAGGTCGGTCTGCAACTGGAACTTGGCGAAGCTGATGTTGATACGGTCGAAAAACGCAAACAGGTAGCAGACCATGATCAGCGGCATCAGGCGCCAGGCGACTTTGCTGACCAGGGCTTTTTCTTCGTCGTGGCTAACGGACGGGCTCGCGCCCGCCTCCAGTACATTGAGGCTCATGGTGCTTTCTCCAGGCGGACTGCCCTTGGGTGTCCGATTGTTTTTGTTGTCTGGTTGAGGTGCTGCTTTCTGTAGGAGCGAGGCTTGCCCGCGAAGGCGGTTTACCATTCAGCATTGATGGAGACCGACACATCGCTTTCGCGGGCAAGCCTCGCTCCTACAGGGGGGTTGGGTTGGGTCAGGAAGGCACCGGGTGCAAATCGCAATTGCGTCCGGCCTTGGCCAACTGGCCGGGGACTTCGTGCCCAAGCAGCGCGGGTAATCCTCGCGACAACGTCAGCAACAGCGGCAGATCGATGCCGGTGTGAATGCCGATTTCATCGCACAGGTTCACCAGGTCTTCGGTGCAGATGTTGCCCGAGGCGCCCGGTGCAAACGGGCAACCGCCGAGGCCGCCGAGTGCTGCGTCGAAGCGTCGGGCACCGGCCTCGTAAGCGGCCAGCACGTTGCACAAACCGAGGCCGCGGGTGTTATGGAAATGCAGGGTCAGATCCGCTGGCGAAACCCGCTGCAGGACCCGCCTCACCAGCCGATCGACCTGACGCGGGTTGGCCATGCCGGTGGTGTCGGCCAGGGTGATGCCCTGAATCCCGAGCTCCTGATACGCCTCGACGATGTGCAGCACGCGGTCCTCATCGATCTTGCCCTCGAACGGGCAACCGAACGTGGTGGCGATGCTGCCGTTCAGTCGCACCTGGGTGTCCCCCACGTATTGCACGATCTCGCCGAACGCCGCCAATGAGGCTTCGCAACGCATGCGCATGTTGGCCAGGTTGTGTGTCTGGCTGGCGGACATCACCAGGTTCAGCTCGTCAGCCCTCGTCGCCAGCGCCCGTTGCGCGCCTTTGAGGTTGGGGATCAATGCGACGTAAATCACCCCCGGTTGACGGGTGATGCCGTTGAACACCTGCTCGCCATCGCGCAGCGCCGGAATGGCCTTGGGCGACACGAACGAGCCGGCTTCGATGCGGCTGAAACCGGCCAGCGACAGCTGATCGATCAGGGCAATCTTATCGACCGTTTCGACCCAGGTCGGCTCGATCTGCAGGCCGTCGCGAGGGGAGACTTCCTGAACGATCAGGGTCTCGGAAAAATCAGTGATCATTGCACCACCCCTTCAGTTTTCAGGCGTTCGATATCCGACGCCGTCAGGCCCAGGCCCGCGAGAATCCCGTCGGTGTGCTGGCCCAGACTCGGCCCCGACCAATTCACGCCACCGGGAGTTTCGGAGAGTTTGGGGACGATGCCCGGCATCTTCACTTTCGTGCCGCCGGGCAGGTCGGCGCTGAGCAGCATGTCCCGCGCCTGATAGTGCGGATCGGCGACGATGTCGGCCACGGAATAGATGCGTCCGGCCGGGACTTCAGCGGCTTCCAGTGCCGACAGGACTTCGTCGATTGGCAGGCTGCTGGTCCAGTGAGTGATGGCCGCGTCGAGCACATTACTTTTCAATGCACGACCGTCGTTGTGAGCAAACTCCGGCGCTTCGGCCAGATCGCGACGGCCGACGACTTCCATCAAACGCTTGTAGATCGGGTCGCTGTTGCCGGCGATGACCACGTAGGCGCCATCGGCTGTGAGGTAGGTATTGGACGGCGCGATGCCGGGCAATGCCCCGCCGCTGCGTTCACGCACATGACCGAGCATGTCGTATTCCGGCACCAGGCTTTCCATGACGTTGAACACGCTTTCGGCCAGCGACACGTCGACCACTTGCCCGCCACCCTGCCCGGTCTTGACCCGCAGCAGCGACATCAAGGCGCCGATCACCGCGTGCAAGGACGCCAGTGAATCGCCGAGGCTGACACCGACCCGCGCCGGTGGCGAACCGGGGGTGCCGGTGGTGTAGCGAATGCCGCCCATGGCCTCGCCGATGGCGCCGAATCCTGGACGGTCGCGGTACGGACCGGTCTGGCCGTAGCCGGAAATGCGCACCAGGGTCAGGTTGGGATTCAAGGCGTGCAACACGTCCCAGCCCAAACCGAGTTTTTCCAGGGCACCGGGCCGCAGGTTTTCGATCAGCACGTCGGCGCTGGTCGCCAGTTGCTTGACCAGTTCGATGCCTTCGGGGGATTTCAGGTTCAGCGCCAGAGACTTCTTGTTGCGCGATTGCAGGTACCACCACAGCGAGGTGCCCTCGTGCAGCTTGCGCCATTTGCGCAGGGGATCGCCCTGGCCCATGGCTTCGATCTTGATCACCTCGGCGCCGAACTCGGCGAGCATGCGCGCGGCGAATGGCGCAGCGATCAGCGTGCCGATTTCGATCACCTTGATTGCACTCAGGGGGGCAGTCATCGCGGGGTACCTCTGTTGTTCTTGGAATATGCGCCAAGGCTAGAGGAGCGAAGGGACTGGAATCCAACCTTCAGTTGATAACGGGCGTTCGTGAAACGCGAACGCTCCGTGGAAGAATTGCCGCGACCTCAGGTAAGTCTTCGCGGGCAAGCCTCGCTCCTACAGGATATGCGTGATCCCTGTAGGAGCGAGGTTTGCCCGCGATGAGGCCGGCCCAGGCAATGAAGATCTCAGACCTGCCCCCGCAACTGCTCAAACAACATCCGGCTCACCGGCGACAACGCCGCTTCATTACGCACCACCAGAATCAACGCCCGATCCGACCAGTCATCGGTCAACGGCACCGCATGCAACCCCAGCGCCCGGCCAAACAACTCGTAAGCCTTCTGCGGCAAAATCCCGATGCCCATGTTGGCCTGGACCATCCGGCACATCGCATCGAACCCTGGCACATGAATCCGCAATCGCAACACCTTGCCCGCCTGACGCGCAGCGGCGTGGGTGCGCATGTTGATGGAACTGGCGGCGTGCAGGCCGACGTAATCGCTGTCCAGCGTATCGGCGAACGCCAGGCTGGAGCGTCTGGCCAATGGATGATCCGGCAGCATCAGCACCACCAGTTTGTCCTGGCGATACAGCACGCTGTGCAGGCCTTTGACGTCGCTGTCGCTGGAACAGATCCCGAGGTCCGCCACACCATCCAGCACACCTTGAATCACACCGCTGCTGGGACGTTCTTCAAGGTCGGTCTTGACCTGCGGATGACGCTCGGAAAAGTCCCGCAGGTCTTCGGGCAGGAATTGAATGATCGCCGACAGGTTGGCGAGCATCCGCACATAACCGCGAATGCCGTGGCTGTGTTCGCCCAGTTCAAGGCCCATTTTCTCGACGTTGAACAGCATCTGCCGGGCATGGTGCAACAGGGTTTCGCCGGCCGGCGTCAGGGTCATGCCCTTGGCCTGTCGCACGAACAGACTGATGCCCAGCGCCTCTTCCAGCTCCATCAAGCGCTTGCTCGCCGCCGACACCGCGATGGCTTCGCGGGTCGCGGCACGGGTGAGCGTGCCTTCTTCGTGGACGGCGACGAACAGCTGGAGGGTGATGAGGTCGAGGCGGCGGATCAGGCTTTTTTGCAGCATGAGTGGGCTCGATGGTTTCGGCTTGGCTGAGTCGGGAGGATAGCCCGGTTTTCATGCAACTCGGGCAAAGCAATGACCCACAACCTCACGAGGCATCGCCCTACACATTTATCTCTTGTAACACTCAGCTGTACCGGAAACGGCTGATTCAAAGGTCCGGTCCGCACGCTGTACAGTCTGGAACCTACACCGTTTGCTTCAAACCAATGGATCGCTTCGCACTCAAGGAAAGACACGTTCACATGGACCAGAAAGCGCACGCGGCAAACACCTTCACCAACTATCGAAAACTCATCTCGCTAGCCGATCACGACTGGGAGACGGCTGAAACCGGGAAGATTGCAGGGCTTAATGTTGAGGTCAAAAACCCAAACCAGATGGTTGATCAGTTTGGGCGTTCGTTTCACCACTTCTGTACCACGTCCTATTTAGGACTGGATCATCATCCCGCCCTGCTCGATGGCGCCGTAAGTGCCTTGCGGGAAATTGGCACGCTGCGCATTGCCAATTCAAAGAATCGCTGCAAGCTGGCCGTTTTAGAGCAGTACGAAAGTGAACTATCGGAGTTGTTCGGCGCTTACTGTCTGAGCACCCTGTCGTGCAGCGCCGCGAGTGCAGGCATTCTGCCGATGCTCGCCAGCGGCGTATTTACGCAAAACCAGCCTCCGCTAATGGCTTTCGACCGGCTGGCCCATTATTCGATGAACTACTTGAAATCAGCATGCGCGGACGAGACTCGAGTGGTGACGTGTCCGCACAACGACATGGATTTCCTCGAGGACCTGTGTAAACAGCACCCCAAGGTCGCGTATATCGCCGACGGCGCGTACAGCATGGGTGGAATCGCCGACATGAACAGTCTTCTGTATCTGAAAGAGCGCTATGGGCTGTTTCTTTATCTCGATGATTCCCACGCACTGTCCGCTGTCGGAACATTCGGTGCCGGCCTCGTACGCCCAAGAATTCAGGCGTTTGATGATGATTGCCTGATCGTCGCGTCCCTGGCCAAATCGTTCGGCGCCAGTGGCGGGCTGGTGATGCTCGGCAGCGAGCGGCAGAAAAAACTGATTCAACGTTATGGCGGCCCCAGTAACTGGTCGCAAAGCCTGAACAGCGCAGCTATTGGTGCCGGAAGAGCGTCCATCCAGTTGCATCACACGTTGGAATTTGGCGCATTGCAGGAAAAACTGCAGGCTAATATCCAGCTCTTTGACAGCCTTATTCAAACTGGACAACGCGGCAGCAACATGGCGATTCGACTGATTCGCTGCGGTGAAGCGGCGTTGGCAAACAGCGTCGCCATCGAACTGGCCAATCTTGGATACTTTACCTCTGCTGTGTTTTTCCCGGTGGTTGCACAAGGTCGGGCCGCCCTGCGAATCACTTTGCGTGCAGACATGGAGCCATTGTTGATCCAACAGTTTTGTGAGCTTGTGAGCGAACTCTTACACGCTCGGAACATCGGTGATTGAAAACCCAAGGAAGACTCGATGAAGAGCACCACCACCCTCCTCGTCACCTGCAGCACCGTTTTTCTCGCGCAGTTGGGCATGAGCATTTACCTGCCAGCGCTGCCGGAAATGGCTCGACATCTGTCTGCCGACGCCTCACAGGTTTCATGGGGATTGGCGGTGTATCTGATCGGCATGGCGCTGCCGATGCTGTTCTGGGGCAGTCTTGGTCAACGCATTGGCCGAAAACCGGTTCTGCTGGCGGCGCTCGGTCTCTATGGAGTGGGCAACCTTGCATTGCCCTTGGGCCAGACACTCGAATCCTTTCTGTTTTTCAGACTGGTTCAGGGCCTCGGCGCCAGCGGGATTTCGGTCATGGCCAGGGTGTTGATCCGTGACAGTTTTCGTGGCGACCTGTTGGCTAAAGCGCTGTCGTGGCTTTCAATTTCTTTCGTGGTGGCACTGGGGATTGGCCAGTACCTGGGGTCGATCATCCAGGTCGCGTTGGGCTGGCCGGCGATTTTCTACCTGCTGGGCAGTGTGAGTCTGTTGCTGGCGATGGTCGTGGCAAGGGTCACGTTCCCGACGCGGGTGGAAGACAATGTTCAGTCGGCCGCGTGGCCGAGCTACTGGCGCATTCTGCGTGATCGAGCCTTCCTGCTTCCGGCGCTCACCGGCGGGCTGGGTTATGGGGTGATCATCGCGTTCAACACCGCGGCGCCGTTGATTCTGCAAGGACCGTTCAACTGGTCGGCTGTGGAGTACGGGTTATTGGGTTGGCCAATCAGTGCGGCGTATTTCCTGGGGGCCTTGGGGGTCAACGGTTTGGTGTTGCGCACCGGTCAGCGTCGGTTGATGACGGCGGGTGTGGGACTGGTACTGGCCGGTAGTGCGGTGATGTTGCTGGGGAGCATGGCTGGCACTTCGATTGCGCTGCTGTTCTGGTTGCCCTACTGCGTTGCGGTGTTTGGCCAGTCGTTGAATTACCCGATCAGCCTGTCGCTGGCCAACGACGGTTCGCCGGTCGGCGGAGCTTATGCGATGGCGTTGAGCGGGTTCATCCATCAACTGATGGCGTCCGTCATTGGTGGGATTGCCAGTCTGATAGCCAGTCAGCAGGCATGGCCGCTGTCACTGTTATGTACGTTGCTGGCCTTGGGCGCGATGCTCTGCGTGAGGTTTGCGCCCGGCCGTAAAACCGCTTAGAACGCGTTGCGGAAAATCTCCTCGATCTGCCGTTGATCCGCCGCCCGCGGATTGGTCACGCCACAGGCGTCTTTCAAGGCGTTGGTGGCGAGGGTCGGGATGTCGTTGAGCCGGACGCCGAGTTCACGCAGACCGGCGGGAATCTCAACGTCTTTGGCCAGGCCACGAATCGCTGCGATGGCCGCCCGGGCGCCCTCTTCCGGGCTGAAACCGCGGATGTCAGCGCCCATCGCGCGGGCTACATCGGTGAGACGATCGGCGCAGACCATCGCGTTAAAGCTTTGCACATGCGGCAGCAGCACGGCGTTGCACACGCCATGGGGCAGGTCATAGAAACCGCCCAACTGGTGAGCCATGGCGTGGACATAGCCCAGGGACGCATTGTTGAACGCCATGCCCGCGAGGAATTGCGCGTACGCCATGTTCTCCCGTGCAGCCATGTCGCTGCCGTCGCGCACGGCCAGGCGCAGGTTTTGGCTAATCAAGGTGATGGCCTTGAGTGCGCAGGCATCGGTGATCGGGTTGGCGGCGGTGGACACGTAGGCTTCGATGGCGTGGGTCAGCGCGTCCATGCCAGTGGCCGCCGTCAGGCTTTTGGGCATGGCGACCATCAGCGCCGGGTCGTTGACCGACAGCAGCGGCGTGACGTTGCGGTCGACGATGGCCATTTTCACGTGGCGCGATTCGTCGGTGATGATGCAGAAACGCGTCATCTCGCTGGCTGTGCCGGCGGTGGTGTTGATGGCGATCAGCGGCAATTGCGGCTTTTCGGATTGATCGACGCCTTCGTAATCGCGAATCTGCCCGCCGTTGGTCGCGCACAATGCGATGCCTTTGGCACAGTCGTGGGGCGAACCACCGCCCAGCGACACCACGAAATCACAGCGACTTTCCTTGAGCAGCCCCAGGCCGCTCTCGACGTTGGCGATGCTCGGGTTAGGCCTGGCACCATCGAAGATCACCGAGTCGATATCCTGCATTGCCAGTTTCTCGGCAATCATGCTCGCTACGCCGGCCTTGGCCAGCCCCATGTCGGTGACGATCAGTGCCTTGCGAAAACCGTACTTGCCAATGGCGTCCATGGCTTCGTCGAGGCAACCGATGCCCATGATGTTTACCGAGGGGATGAAAAATGTGCTGCTCATGGGCGAATCTCCTGGCGGGGCCGAACCGGTAGTGCCGATTCAACGGGTACCCACAGGATCGACCCATCGATCACACCGGATGTTGATCTGGCTCAAGTCCCGGTCGTGATAAAGTCGCCGCCCATCCGAACTTTTGCTTTTTGAGACGACGACCGCAATGACCGATTTCCAGGATGTCGATGCCCAACTTGAAGACTGGAACGCCTTGCGCGCCACCGCCTCGATCAGCGGCCTGCTGGTGGGCAATGGTGCCAGCCGTGCGGTGTGGGACGATTTCGGCTACGACTCGCTGTTCGAAAACGCCCGCACCGTCGAAGAAAAGCCCCTGAGCCAGTCCGAGCTGAGTGTGTTCGACGCGATGCAGACGCGCAGTTTCGAGCAGGTGCTGGGCGCGCTGAAAACCACCAGCCGCGTGAACAAGGCCCTGGCCGTCAGCTCCGCCGCACCGCGCAATCGCTACTACGCGATCAAGGAAGCGCTGATCAACACCGTGCACGCGGTGCACATCCCGTGGCGACTGGTGGTGCCCTCGACGCTGGCGACGATCAGTCAGGAACTGGGGCGTTATCGGACGGTGTTCACCACCAATTACGACTTGCTCAATTACTGGGCGATTCAACACCAGCCGGATGCCATCACCGACCTGTTCCAGGGTGCCGAGCCGGGGTTTGATCTGAGCGCCACGGCGACCGACAAAACCCGCTTGCTGTACTTGCACGGCGGTTTGCATCTGGTGCGCAATCAGGACGGCACAGCGCGCAAACTGATGTCGACCGAGGGCACGTTGCTGGGCAGTTTTGCGATCAACAATACGATCAAGACGCTGGATGACGTGCCGCTGTTTGTGAACGAAGGGCCGAGCGCGGACAAGCTCAAGACCATTCGCAGTTCGGATTATTTGTCGTTTTGCTATGACCAGCTATTGGGGCATGGCGAGGGGTTGTGCGTCTTTGGCCATGCGCTGGGTGAGCAGGACAGCCACATCGTTCATGCGCTGCGCCAGGCGAAACCGAAGGTGGTGGCGGTGTCGATTTATCCGCGCAGCAAGGCGTTTATCCAGCATCAGAAGCGGCATTACGCAAAGGTGTTTGAGGGGACCGGATCAGAACTGCGGTTTTTTGATTCGAAGACGCATGCGTTGGGGAGTCCGAAGCTCACGGTTCCCGTCGAAGTCTGAAGCGAACACCGGACCTGTGGCGAGGGAGCTTGCTCCCGCTGGGCTGCGAAGCGGCCCCCTGCATTTTTCAGTGAAAACCCACTGGCAGGATTACGACTGCTACGCAGCCGAGCGAGAGCAAGCTCCCTCGCCACAAAAGCTATGCAACTCATTCTTCCGCGCTATGCACCACCACCAGCAACTGCGCCTTAACCTCGCCCACTGACCGAATCCGGTGCGGTTTCTGCGCGTTGAAGTGCAGCGCATCACCGCGATCGAGCAGCACGCGCTCGTTCATGAAATCCACTTCCACCTGTCCTTCGTGGACAAACAGAAACTCTTCCCCCAAGTGTTCCTTGAAGGTTTTGTCCGCGAATTCGAACGGCGGATAGATGATGAACGGCAATAAGCTGCGCTCACTGACCTGATGCGCCAGCACCGCATAGCCGGGGCTTTCATCGTTGGCCGCCAGCGACTGACGCTCGTGGCTGCGCACCAGGCTGTAGCTGTCGAGGCTGACGTTGTCTTCGGAGAACAACTCCTCGACCTTCACGTTCAGCGCCTTGGCCAGTTTCAGCGCGGCGGCAATCGACGGCGTGTTCAGCCCGCGCTCGACTTTCGACAGATAGCTCTTGGTCATGCCGGATTTTTCGGCCAGGGCCTCAAGCGTCACGCCAAGTTTTTTTCTCAGTAATTTCAAACGGATAGACATGTAGAACGATTAATCCATCAAGGAGGCGACGATTTGCCCTTGCCAATGACACAAAGTGTCATATAGCCTCGTTAGTGTCATTTGCATGAAACCACCCAAAGGACACCGATATGGCCAAGACCTTAGCACTACCCAAAGAGCAACTGGTCAAGCAAGCGCTGACCCAGATGCAAAGTACCCTGGCGGATAATACGTGGACCGACCGGCAAAAGCTGGCCCTGACCTGTCGGATTCTGTTCGAGAATGGTCATGACTCCGGCCTGGCCGGGCAAATCACCGCCCGCGGCCCGACGCCTGGCACTTACTACACTCAACAACTGGGCCTGGGTTTCGACGAGATCACCGCGAGCAACCTGCTGCTGGTCGACGAAGACCTGGAAGTGCTTGAAGGCCACGGCATGCCCAACCCGGCCAATCGTTTCCACAGTTGGGTGTACCGCGCCCGGCCGGACGTGAACTGCATCATTCACACGCACCCGACCCACGTCGCGGCGCTGTCGATGCTGGAAGTGCCGCTGCAGATTTCCCACATGGACCTCTGCCCGCTCTACGACGACTGCGCGTTTCTCGAAGGCTGGCCGGGGGTGCCGGTCGGTAATGAAGAAGGCGAACTGATTGCCGGCGCACTCGGCGACAAACGGGCGATCCTGCTTTCGCACCACGGCCAGTTGTCGACGGGCACGACCATCGAGGAAGCCTGTGTCATCGCGCAACTGATCGAACGCGCCGCCAAGTTGCAACTGTTGGCGATGAGTGCCGGGGCCATCAAGCCGATCATTCCGGAGTTGGGTCGTGAAGCCCATGACTGGATCTCGAAACCCAAGCGCCATGGCGCCGCTTTCAACTACTACGCTCGGCAGAACCTGCGTCAACACGCCGATTGCCTGAACTGAACCCACACACTTTCAAGAGGAGCGTCGCCATGTCGACCCCAACGATTCACGGCATCATCGGCTACACCATCACCCCGTTCACCGCCAATGGCGAAGGCGTTGATCTCGACGCGCTCGGGCGTTCCATCGACCGCCTGATCGACGGCGGCGTCCACTCGATCGCGCCGCTTGGCAGCACCGGCGAAGGCGCTTACCTGAGCGACGCGGAGTGGGACCAGGTCGCCGAATTCAGCATCAGGCACGTGGCCAAACGTGTGCCGACCATCGTCAGCGTGTCCGACCTGACCACCGCCAAAGCCGTGCGCCGCGCACGGTTTGCCGAAGCCCATGGCGCCGATGTGGTGATGGTGCTGCCGACTTCCTACTGGAAACTCAGCGAAGCGGAAATCCTCGCCCACTACCGCGCCATCGGTGACAGCATTGGCGTACCGATCATGCTCTACAACAACCCGGCCACCAGCGGCACCGACATGTCGGTCGACCTGATCCTGCGCATCGTCAACTCCGTGGACAACGTGACCATGGTCAAGGAGAGCACCGGCGACATCCAGCGCATGCACCAACTGCAACGGCTCGGCGAAGGTCAGGTGCCGTTCTATAACGGCTGCAACCCGCTGGCACTGGAAGCCTTCGCGGCAGGTGCGAAGGGCTGGTGCACGGCGGCGCCGAACCTGATTCCACAGCTGAACCTTGATCTGTATGAAGCGGTATTGGCCAACGATTTGAGCAAGGCGCGTGACCTGTTCTATCGCCAGTTGCCGCTGCTCGATTTCATTTTGAAGGGTGGCTTGCCGGCGACGATCAAGGCTGGCTTGCGCGCGACCGGGCTGGAAGTGGGCGATCCGCGGTTGCCGGTGTTTCCGCTGGGTGAGGCTGGGCTTGGTCAGCTACAAGGCTTGTTGAAAGCATTGAGCTGATCTCGAAGTTCACAAAAAACCAATGTGGGAGCTAGCCTGCTAGCGATAGCGGCCTGACATTCAACATCTTCGTCGAATGTTAAGCAGCCATCGCTAGCAGGCTAGCTCCCACAGTGGATTCGTATTGGGTTTGAAAGGTGCGATCAGAGCACCGGCAACGTCTTGTCCTTGATCACCGTCGTCGGGCCGTTGGCTTTCACACTCGCGATGCCTTTGTCCCGCGCGGCATCAGAGGAATAGGTTTCGCTGTTGCCGATAATCTCGTGGTTGCCGGCCTTGAGGTTGAAGTACGGCTGACCGTCCTTGGTGGTCTTTTTCTCGTAGCGTTCTTCCAGCGGGCTGTTCTTCTGCACCGAGGCAATGCCGTTTTCGGCGGCGCTGCGGGTGGTGTAGTGCTCGCTGTTCAGAACGGTTTCGGCATTCGCCGCTTTCAGCACGAAGCGAAACTGGCCGTTGCTGGTTTTGCTCAACTCATACCATCCAGACATGGTGCTGCTCCTGTCGATTGATCCCACGAAAGTTGCCTGACAGTAAAGACCGTTCACAGGGTTTATCCACTGCCGGCCAATTTGACGATCATTTGCCACCTGTTCGGGTCGCTGTCCTATTCGTGGTTCACCGACAAACACCGAGGTCAACCTGACGGTCGATAATCTGTTCAACGAAAACTACCGCCCGGCCTTGAGCGGGGATCGGGCGTGGAGCCAGGGGCGCAATGCCAAGGTGAGTGTGACGCGGTTCTTCTGATCCAAGAGTTGCATTGATCTTTCGGACCCCTTCGCGAACAAGCCCGCTTCCACATTTGACCGAGTTGCCCAGATAAACGCGGTCAAATGTGGGAGCGAGCCTGCTCGCGATTGGGTCGGCGCGGTCTACGCTACTTCGCAGCAGCCCGAACCACCGACAATTCCGGAGCAGCCACCCGCCGCTGCGACAAATACCGCGTACAACTCACCCGCAAAAACGAAGCAAAATTCACCACTTCCCCACGGTAATCCATCACCTCTTCATACAGCTTGGCGATCAACTGATTGGTGGTCATGCCGTCGACCTCGGCGATTTCGCTGAGGATGTCCCAGAACTGATTCTCCAGCCGCAGGGTGGTGACCACCCCGCAGATGCGCAGCGAGCGGGAGCGCGATTCGTAGAGAATCGGATCGGCTTTGACGTAGAGCTCGCACATGGAATCGTCCCTCGTTACAGCGTGATTTTGGTGCCCAGCAAGCCGAGGAAACCGGCGAGCCAGCTCGGGTGGGCTGGCCAGGCCGGGGCAGTGGCCAGATTGCCTTGAACGTGACCTTCCGTCACCGGGATATCGATGAACGTGCCGCCCGCCAAGCGCACTTCCGGCGCACAGGCCGGGTAAGCGCTGCACTCGCGGCCTTCAAGAACGCCTGCCGCTGCCAGCAATTGCGCACCGTGACACACGGCGGCGATCGGCTTGCCGGCCTTGTCGAAGGCGCGCACCAGGTCCAGGACTTTTTCGTTCAGGCGCAGGTATTCCGGCGCCCGACCACCGGGGATCAACAGCGCGTCGTAGTTGGCTTCGGCGACCTTGGCAAAATCGAAGTTCAGGGCAAACAGGTGGCCGGGTTTTTCGCTGTAGGTCTGGTCGCCTTCGAAGTCATGGATCGCCGTGCGCACGGTCTGGCCGGCGGATTTGTCCGGGCACACCGCGTGTACGGTGTGACCGACCATCAGCAGTGCCTGGAACGGCACCATCACTTCATAGTCTTCGACGTAATCGCCGACCAGCATCAGGATTTTCTTGGCAGCCATGGGGAGGACTCCTCTGGGAAATGCGTAGGAGTATTCAAGGTAGTCCTTATCCGTGGGGGTGGGTAATAACCTGCTACTACGAACAATGAGCTTTTGTGGCGAGGGAGCTTGCTCCCGTTCGGCTGCGCAGCAGTCGTAAAATCTGAAGACCTGACCCTGTGGGCAGAATGCAGGGGCTGCTTCGCAGCCCAGCGGGAGCAAGCTCCCTCGCCACAGGGATCGCGCTCAACTGTACGGATATTTCTGTGCTCAGCTGTAAGCGCCAAAACCATAGGTTTGTGGCTAGATGAAGCCACGTCCAATCACCCTGAATTCCGGTCCCCATCATGTCCTCGCGCGAAAACACCGGCATGGCCCTCGGCCTGCTCGGCGTCGTCATCTTCAGCCTCACCCTGCCCTTCACACGGATCGTCGTGCAGGAACTCCATCCGCTGCTGAACGGCTTGGGTCGTGCGCTGTTCGCGGCGATTCCGGCCGCGATATTGTTGCTGTGGCGCCGCGAGAAATGGCCGACCTGGAAACAGGTCAAAGGCCTGACGCTGGTGATCGCCGGGGTGATCCTCGGCTTCCCGGTTTTATCCGCTTGGGCGATGCAAACGTTGCCCGCGTCCCACGGCGCTTTGGTCAACGGCCTGCAACCGCTGTGCGTGGCGTTGTACGCCGCGTGGTTGTCCCACGAACGACCGTCGAAAGCCTTCTGGGCCTGCGCCGCGCTGGGCAGTGCGCTGGTGCTGGGTTACGCGCTGATCAGCGGCGCCGGCAGCATTCAGGCCGGTGATTTGCTGATGCTCGGCGCGATTGCCGTAGGCGGTCTGGGTTATGCCGAAGGTGGCCGCTTGGCCAAGGAGATGGGCGGCTGGCAGGTGATCTGCTGGGCGCTGGTGCTGTCGACACCGCTGTTGATCGGGCCGGTGATGTACCTGGCGCTGCAACATCAGGGCGAGATTTCGGCCAAGACCTGGTGGGCGTTTGGTTATGTTTCGCTGTTCTCACAGTTCATTGGATTCTTTGCCTGGTACGCCGGTTTGGCGATGGGCGGCATTGCCCGGGTCAGTCAGATTCAGTTGTTGCAGATCTTCTTCACCATCGCGTTCTCGGCGTTGTTCTTCGGTGAACACATTGAGCCGATCACTTGGCTGTTTGCTGCCGGGGTGATTGTGACGGTGATGCTGGGCCGCAAGACCACGGTCAAACCCGCCCGCATTGCCACCGCATGACCCTGGCCAAACACGAACGCATTGCCACCGCATGACCCTGTAGGAGCCAGGCTTGCCGGCGAAGGCGATCGTGAGGACGTCTTCGCCGGCAAGCCTGGCTCCTACAGGATTGCGGTGTTTTAGAGGTAACCGTCGGCTCGCAGCAAGGTTTCGAGGCAGTGCTCGGTAATCCGATAGAAATCCTTCAGCTCCTGAATCTTCACCAACAGCTGGGCCGGGTCCACCGGCTCGGCGCGCTTGACCGCCAGGATCATCTTGTTCTTGTTGGTGTGGTCCAGTGAGATGAACTCGAACACCTTGGTTTCATAACCGCAGGCTTCGAGGAACAACGCACGCAAACTGTCGGTGACCATTTCCGCTTGCTGCCCCAGATGCAAACCGTATTGCAGCATCGGTTTGAGCAGTGCCGGGCTCTGGATTTGCAGGCGGATCTGCTTGTGGCAGCACGGCGAGCACATGATGATCGACGCGCCGGAGCGGATGCCTGTGTGGATCGCATAGTCCGTGGCAATGTCGCAGGCGTGCAACGCGATCATCACGTCCAGCTCGCTCGGCGCCACGCTGCGCACGTCACCGCACTTGAACACCAGGCCCGGATGTTCCAGCTTCGCGGCGGCGGCGTTGCACAGGGTGACCATGTCTTCACGCAGCTCGACGCCGGTCACTTCGCCTTCGGCGTTCAAGGTGTTGCGCAGGTAATCGTGGATCGCGAACGTCAGGTAGCCCTTGCCCGAACCGAAATCCGCGACCCGCACCGGTTTGTCCAGCGCCAGCGGCGAGGTGGTCAGCGCATGGCTGAAGACTTCGATGAATTTGTTGATCTGCTTCCACTTGCGCGACATCGCCGGGATAAGCTCGTGCTTGCTGTTCGTGACACCAAGGTCGGCGAGGAACGGACGACTCAGGTCGAGGAAGCGATTCTTCTCGCGGTTGTGCTCGGCGGACGGCACTTCACGCAATTGCTGAGGTTTGCTCTTGAACAGCGAAGACTTGCCCTTTTTGCTGTATTCGAGCTGGGCTTCATCAGTCAGCGACAACAAATGCGCATTTTTGAACGAAGCCGGCAACAACGCGGCGATCGTTGCCACGCCCTCGGCCAGCGGCAGGTTCTTGGTGATATCGCGCGTCTTGTAGCGGTAGACGAAGGACAGGCAAGGCTGATCCTTGACGGTCAGCTGCTTGATGATCAGCCGCTGCAGATCCGCTTCGGTGCCGACGTACTTGGCCAGCACCAGTTTGATGAAGGCGTTGGCGTCGAGGCTGGTTTGCAGCAGGTCGATGAACTGGGCGTGGTGATCCGGCGCGAGGCTGGCGGGAGTGGCGGTGACGGACATGGAAAAAACGGCCTCGGGCGGAGCGAATCGGGAATGGCGGGTATTTTAGGGGGGATGGTCGTCCGGGACACGCAGTTATTTACCGAACGGTGAGAATCCTGAGACGTGTGAGTTCTCTGTGGCGAGGGAGCTTGCTCCCGCTGGAGCGCGAAGCGGTCCCAAAACCAGCCAATGCAGTCATTCAGAAAAACGCGGTTGCCTGCTTTGCGGCTGCTTCGCAGCCGAGCGGGAGCAAGCTCCCTCGCCACAAAAGCCCTCTCGCCCACAGAAGGTGTATCAATTCCAGAAGGTTGAATCAGCCCAACACCACCAACCGATTCGGCAACTCATTCCTCACATGCGTCACTGGCACATGCACCTTGAGCAACTCGCCGCACGCCTCGACGCACGTCACAAACCCCTGCAACGTCTGCCCCTGCTTCACCTGCTGGGTGAACGCCGCAACAATGGCGTCCCAGTTCTTGTTGTCCAGCCGTTTGGAAATCCCTTCGTCCACCAGAATTTCCACATAACGCTCGGCCTCGCAGACGAAAATCAGCATGCCGGTGCTGCCCACGGTGTGGTGCAGGTTCTGCTCCAGAAACTGCCGACGCGCCAGGTTCGAGGCGCGCCAGTGACGCACCGAGCGCGGGATCAGGTGCGTGGTGACTTTAGGAATCCGGAATACCAGGCACAACACGATGAAGGTGAGCCATTGCACCAGCAGCAGGCTGTGCATGGTCAGCCAGCCGGTCAGGTAATGCACGACACCCGGCACCACCAGCGCCAGCAAACTGGCCCACAGCAGCGGGATGTACGCATAGTCGTCCGCGCGGGCCGCGAGCACGGTCACCAGTTCGGCGTCGGTGTCGCGCTCGACCCGGGCGATTGCCTCGGCGACTTTGCGTTGTTCGTGTTCAGTCAGTAATGCCATGTCTAAAAGTGCTCGTTCATTATTGTTATCACCAGCCGCCCGACGAACCGCCGCCACCAAAACTGCCACCGCCGCCACTGAAGCCCCCGCCTCCACCGCCGCCCCCCAAAACCTCCACCGCCGAAACCACCACTGGAACCGCCCGAGCCGCCTCGGCCGGCGGGCAAAATCCCGAACATCTGCAAGACGAATATCGTCAGAATGAACAGCAACACCAGGAACACAAACACCCCGGGATGCCGCGAAACGAAGTCACTCTCCTGATTGCCGCCGGAGTCGTACACCGTCGACGGTTCATCCAGCGGACTGCCGCCCAACACCACCAGCATCGCCGCGACCCCGTCGCTGATGCCTTTGCTGAAGTTGCCGGTCTTGAACGCCGGGGTGATCACTTGGTTGATGATCACCGAACTCTGCGCATCGGTCAGGCGATCTTCCAGGCCATAACCGACTTCGATCCGCAACCTGCGCTCATCGCGCGCGACGATCAGCAGCGCGCCGTTGTTCTTGTCCTTCTGCCCGATGCCCCAGTGGCGACCGAGCTGATAACCGAAGTCTGCAATGTCAGTGCCCTGCAGGTCCGGCAACGTCACCACCACCAGTTGTTCACCAGTGGCTTTTTCGTGGGCGTTGAGCTGTTGCGTCAACTGCTCGCGCACCGAGGGTTCAATCAACTGGGCGTTGTCCACCACCCGCCCGGTCAGCTCCGGAAACTTCAGCTCGGCCCGGGCCGTCAGGGCAAACACCCAGAGCAACAGCACCAGGCCCACTTTCAACACGCGCATTGGCAACCTCATCCGTGGTAATGCTTCAAGCCGGTCAGAATTTCACTTCAGGCGCTTTCTCGGCGCCGGGGCTGGTGGCTTCGAAGGTTTCACGAATCGGCAGATCGCTGTACATCACGGTGTGCCACAAGCGCCCCGGGAAGGTACGGATTTCGGTGTTGTACTTCTGCACCGCGAGGATGAAATCACGACGCGCCACGGCGATGCGATTCTCGGTGCCTTCCAGCTGCGATTGCAACGCCAGGAAATTCTGGTTGGCCTTGAGGTCCGGATAGCGCTCGGAGACCACCATCAAACGACTCAAGGCACCGGTCAGCTGATCCTGCGCTTGCTGGAACTGCTTGAGTTTCTCGGGATTGTCGAGAGTGCTGGCATCCACCTGGATCGAAGTGGCCTTGGCCCGGGCTTCGATCACCGCGGTCAGGGTTTCTTCTTCGTGTTTTGCGTAACCCTTGACGGTTTCCACCAGATTGGGGATCAGGTCGGCGCGGCGCTGGTACTGGTTCTGCACCTGGCCCCAGGCCGCCTTGGCCTGTTCGTCGAGGGTCGGAATGTTGTTGATGCCGCAACCGGCCAGCAACGTGGTCAGCAACATCAAGGCTGCGACGCGCAGGCTCGACCGAGTGTGGTGTCTTGCATTCATCTGGTTGACGCTCCCTTGCACATTCCGTTGAAAAAACAACCAGCGACCTTCTGAGCGGCCTCTTGGGGCATAATCTGCCGCCGCCACTGGATTGCATCGAGCCAATGGGCTAAAAGATGCCCCAGCGCAAAAAACACGCAGAAGTGTGCTGCATTTACCTGAACAACAATAGTCGCTCCCTAAATTTTGGCTGACCGGCGCGTATTCCCTGCCGTTTAGGCTTTAGAGAAAACCATTCATGAAGAAGCTGTGTTTGCTGGGCCTGTTCGTCAGCCTGGCCAGTCATACCGTATTGGCCGCCACGACGCCCGCACCTCTGGAGAACAAGGACGCTTTCATCAGCAACCTGATGAAGCAGATGACCCTCGATGAAAAAATCGGCCAGTTGCGCCTGATCAGCATCGGCCCGGAAATGCCCCGGGAGCTGATCCGCAAGGAAATCGCAGCCGGCAACATCGGCGGTACGTTCAACTCGATCACTCGCCCGGAAAACCGTCCGATGCAGGACGCGGCCATGCGCAGCCGGTTGAAGATCCCGATGTTCTTCGCCTATGACGTGATCCACGGCCACCGCACCATTTTCCCGATCCCTATTGCGCTGGCGTCGAGCTGGGACATGGACGCCATTGGCCTGTCCGGGCGCATCGCCGCCAAGGAAGCCGCGGCGGACAGCCTCGACATCACCTTCGCGCCGATGGTCGACATCTCCCGCGACCCGCGTTGGGGCCGGACTTCCGAAGGCTTCGGCGAAGACACCTATCTGGTGTCGCGCATTGCCGGCGTGATGGTCAAGGCCTTCCAGGGCACTGGCGCGAACGCGGCCGACAGCATCATGGCCAGCGTCAAGCACTTTGCCTTGTACGGCGCGGTCGAGGGTGGTCGCGACTACAACGTCGTCGACATGAGCCCGGTCAAGATGTACCAGGACTACCTGCCACCGTACCGCGCCGCGATTGACGCCGGTGCTGGCGGCGTCATGGTTGCGTTGAACTCGATCAACGGCGTGCCGGCCACCGCCAACACCTGGCTGATGAATGACTTGCTGCGCAAGGAATGGGGCTTCAAGGGCCTGGCGGTCAGCGACCACGGGGCGATTTTCGAGCTGATCAAGCACGGCGTTGCCGCTGACGGTCGCGAAGCCGCGAAGCTGGCGATCAAGGCTGGCATCGACATGAGCATGAACGACACCCTGTACGGCAAGGAACTGCCGGGGCTGTTGAAGGCCGGTGAGATCGAGCAAAGCGACATCGACAACGCCGTGCGTGAAGTGCTGGCCGCCAAGTACGACATGGGCCTGTTCAAGGACCCGTACCTGCGCATCGGCAAGGCTGAAGATGATCCGGCCGACACTTACGCCGACAGCCGCCTGCACCGCGCCGAGGCCCGCGACGTTGCGCGCCGCAGTTTGGTGCTGCTGAAGAACCAGGGTGAAACCCTGCCGTTGAAGAAAACCGCGAAAATCGCCCTGGTCGGTCCGTTGGCCAAGGCGCCGATCGACATGATGGGCAGTTGGGCCGCTGCCGGTAAACCCGCGCAATCGGTGACGCTGTTCGACGGCATGAACGCTGCCGTGGCAGACAAGGCAACACTGATCTACGCCCGTGGGGCCAACATCACCAGCGACAAGAAGGTGCTGGATTACCTGAACTTCCTTAACTTCGACGCCCCGGAAGTGGTGGACGATCCGCGTTCGGCGCAAGTGCTGATCGACGAAGCGGTGAAAGCCGCCAAGGATGCCGATGTGGTGGTGGCAGCGGTGGGCGAGTCCCGTGGCATGTCCCACGAATCGTCGAGCCGTACCGACCTGAACATTCCGGAAAACCAGCGTGAGCTGATCCGCGCCTTGAAAGCCACCGGTAAACCGCTGGTGCTGGTGTTGATGAACGGCCGGCCGCTGTCGATTCTCCAGGAGAAGGAACAGGCGGACGCGATCCTGGAAACCTGGTTCAGCGGCACCGAAGGCGGCAACGCCATCGCCGACGTGCTGTTCGGCGACTACAACCCGTCGGGCAAACTGCCGATCACCTTCCCGCGTTCGGTGGGCCAGATTCCGACCTACTACAACCACCTGAGCATTGGCCGGCCGTTCACGCCGGGCAAACCGGGCAACTACACCTCGCAGTACTTCGATGACACCACCGGCCCCCTGTTCCCGTTCGGCTTCGGTCTGAGCTATACCGATTTCAGCCTGACCGACATGGCGTTGTCATCGACCACGCTGAACAAGACCGGCAGGCTCGACGCCAGCGTCATGGTGAAAAACACCGGCAAGCGTGACGGCGAAACCGTGGTGCAGCTGTACATCCAGGACGTGACCGGCTCGATGATCCGGCCGCTGAAGGAACTGAAGAACTTCCAGAAAGTCATGCTCAAGGCCGGCGAACAGAAAGTCGTGCACTTCACCATCACCGAGGATGACCTGAAGTTCTTCAATGCCCAGCTCAAGTACGTGGCAGAGCCAGGCAAGTTCAATGTGCAGATCGGCCTGGATTCCCAGGACGTGACGCAGCAGAGTTTTGAGTTGCTGTAATTATTCAAACACCGCAAAAACCTGTGGGAGCGAGCCTGCTCGCGATGAGGTCATAACATTCAACATCTTGGTTGAATGTTACTCCGCCATCGCGAGCAGGCTCGCTCCCACAATGTTTAGGGTCGCCATCAAATTTTTGTGCTCGACACTAACCCCTGTAGGAGCAGAGCTTGCTCGCGATGAGGCCATAACATTCAGCATCTTCATTGAATGTAACGCCGCTATCGCGAGCAAGCTTTGCTCCTACAGGCGTATGCGGCGTGGATGACTATCCGCGTCGATCCAGCAGATTCACCACCAACCGATCCACCCATCCCCAAATCCTTTGCTTGACTCGTCGCCACAGCGGTCGGCGTTGCCATGCCTCCAGGCTCACCTCCTGGCTCAACGCAAAGTCCCGCTCGAAACTCGCCGCCACCGCCCGCGTCAACCCGGGGTCCAGTGCTTCAAGGTTGGCTTCCAGGTTGAAACGCAAATTCCAGTGATCGAAGTTGCACGAACCAATGCTCACCCAGTCATCGACCAGCACCATTTTCAGGTGCAGGAAACACGGCTGGTATTCGAAGATCTTCACCCCTGCCTTGAGCAGTCGCGGGTAGTAGCGATGCCCGGCGTAGCGCACCGACGGGTGATCGGTACGCGGCCCGGTCAGCAGCAGACGCACATCAACGCCTCGACCGGCGGCCCGGCGCAACGAGCGGCGGACTTTCCAGGTGGGCAGAAAATACGGCGTGGCCAGCCAGATTCGCTTCTGGCCACTGTTCAACGCGCGAACCAGTGACTGCAGGATGTCGCGGTGCTGGCGGGCGTCGGCATACGCCACACGGCCCATGCCCTCGCCTGTGGACGGTACGCGCGGCAATCTCGGCAAGCCGAAATGCGAGGCAGGTTTCCAGGCACGCCGATGACGGTTGGCGATCCATTGGCGGTCGAACAGCAACTGCCAGTCGATGACCAGGGGGCCGGTGATTTCCACCATCACTTCATGCCATTCGCTGGTGTCTTCGCCCGGCGTCCAGAACTCATCGGTGACACCGGTGCCGCCCACTACCGCCAGGCTCTGATCGACCAGCAACAGCTTGCGATGATCGCGATAGAAATTGCCGACCCAGCGCCGCCAGCTCAGGCGATTGTAGAAACGCAGCTCCACGCCCGCCGCCATCAGCCGCTGGCGTAAGGTCAGGGTAAACGCGAGGCTGCCGTAATCATCAAACAGGCAGCGCACCCGCACGCCGCGCTCGGCGGCCTGGACCAATGCCTGAACCATGGCTTCGGCACAGGCGCCCGCCTCCACCAGATACAGCTCCAGTTCGACTTGTTCTTCAGCGCGAGCGATGGCGACCAACATGCGCGGGAAAAACTGCGGACCGTCGATCAGCAGCTCGAAGCTGTTGCCTTCACGCCAGGGAAAAATCGCGCCGGCCATGTCAGCGCGCCGTGAAAATCAGTACCGCACCCACCGGCACCGACAGACTGATCGCCGACAAACCGGCGACCTTGCGCAAACTGTCCAGCCCTGGAGCCAGGTTGAAATCCGCGGCGTTGATCACCAGCGGTTCGAGCGTCACCACCTGAAAGCGCCGGTCATCGAGACGGGTCGCCAACAGCTCGGCGTTGTAGTCGTGTTGTTTGCCATGGAGGTTGACGGTCACCGGCAGACGCAATTCGAGTTGCGCGCCGGGCGCGAGGTCGTTGATCGGGCGCAGATCAATCTGCGCGGTGATCAAGGCTTCGGGGAAGGTCTGGATCTCGAACAACTCCTTGCGCATGCGTTCGTCACGCAAGGGGATGCCGCTGTTCACCGATTCCAGCTCGACTTCCACCTCGGCCAGGCCTTTGGGGCTGACCTTGCCGTGCAGCACCAGAAAGCGCTGCACCTCGGAAATGTTGGCGTTTTTGGTGCTGACGAACGACAGCCGCGAAGACTCGCCGTCCAGGTACCAATTGGCCTGGGCCGATAATGTGATGCCGGTCAGCAGCACAAAGGCGAGGGTTTGGATAAGGAACCGCTTGAACATAAAGACTCGTGCTGAAAATAAACCTGCACGAACCTTAACCGCCCGCGAGCCAGATGCAAACTGTCCATCACCGACACCGAGCCTTTGTGGCGAGGGAGCTTGCTCCCGTTGGGTCGCGAAGCGGCCCCATTCGATTCATCAGTCAGACCGAGTTGTCGGGTTTTACGACTGCTGCGCAGCCGAGCGGGAGCAAGCTCCCTCGCCACAAAGAGCATCGCCGCCGTTAAGGAGTCAGACGGCAGCCTTGGCGTTCGCCGATCCACATGGCGCTGTTGCTGCGGCCCATGCCGCTGACCATCACCTGTTTGCTGACGGGATCATCGGCAAAGGCGCTGAAAGGCAACCACTGCTTTACATAGCCACGGCAATACTCAACGTCGTTATTCATCACATACCGGCACGAACAGTATTCCTTGGCGGTGTAGGCGCTGATGATGTCCGGGAACGCCCACAGCGCCACGCGCTCTTGCCAGATCCAGCCGAGCAAGGCGATCAGCAGGATCAACCACAGCGTGCTGAACGGTCGGCGGCGGACAAAACTGCGGCGATTCATGGCTGCACCTTCCCGGCGAATGCCATGCGCGCGCGTTTGAGCAGTTCGTTGTGTCGATAGCTGCCGTCGCGATCATCGCCGTAGCGCACGATCACCAGGTGTTCACTGGGGATCACGTACATCGCCTGGCCCCAATGGCCGAGTGCGGCGAAGGTGTCGGCGGGGGCATCGGGCCAGGGTTGTGCGGCGCCATCCGCCGCGCGGTTGAGCCACCAATGACCGCCCGGCACAGCCTCGTCCTGATGGGCTCGATAGCGGTCGAAAGGCTGGCGGTTGAAGGCGACCCAATCCTTGGGCAGCAATTGCCGGTCGCCCCAACGACCGTCGCGGGCCATCAGCAGGCCGACTCGCGCCAGGTCCCGAGCAGTGAGGTAGGCATACGAAGAGGCGACGAAGGTGCCCGTGGCGTCGGTTTCCCAAACGGCATGGCGAATGCCCAAGGGCTCGAACAGCGCAGTCCATGGATAGTCGCGATACTGTGCCGGGCCGACGATGTTTTTCAGTGCGGCGGCCAGCAGATTGCTGTCGCCACTGGAATACCGAAAGGCCTGACCGGGCTGGGCATACTCGGCGTGATCGGTGGTGAATGCGGCCATGTCGTGATGACCGCGGGTGTAAAGCATCGCCACCACCGAGGACTTCAACGGGGCGTATTCGTAGTCTTCCTGCCAGTCCAGGCCGGAGGCCCAGTGCAGCAGATCGGCCATGGTGATCGCAGGGTGTTTTTCCAGCGGCGGATAAAACTTCAGCGCCGGATCCTGAAGCCTGAACAGGCCTTCGTCATAGGCAACGCCAAGGACCGCGGCCATGAGGCTTTTGCTGATTGACCAGGTCAGGTGCGGCGTGTCGGCAGTGGTCGGGCCGGCGTAGCGTTCGTAAATCAACTGCCCGTCGCGGATCACCAACAAAGCGTCGGTGCGGATGCCTTTGCGACTGGCGTCGTCGCGGGGTGGGAAGGCGTAGGTTTCCAGGGCTTGAATGGTCGGGCCGGAGAGGGTCGCGCCGGTGGACCATTGCTCGGCGGGCCAGTTTTCGGCATGGGCCGTGAGGCTGAACAGCTGCAGCATGAACAGCAGGGGCAAGCCTTTGAACATGGGGGGGGCTCGGCGGGTTGGATTGCTGAGCCTAGTTGAGGTTGATGACAGTTTTGGAGTTTGTGTTGACCGTGCCGCCGCCTTCGCGGGCAAGCCTCGCTCCTCAGGGACAGCGTATAACCTGTAGGAGCGAGGCTTGCCCGCGAAGAGGCCCGTCAGAACACCGCCAATGCCTTGGCCAACCGCTTCCCCCTGGCCCCCGCCGCCAGATCCATCACCGACTGATCCCGCTGCCACATCGCCGCCCACTCCGGCGGTCCATCGGCCAATGCTTGATTCACCTCCACCTTCAACCCGTCAAACTGCGCAAACAACCCGCCCAGCAGCACATGCCCGGCCGGGTTGTTCGGCGCCTGCCGACTGACTTCCGCACACCCGGCCAACAGCGCCAGCAAACGCAATGACAAACCCTGCGGCCAGTCACTGTCCTGACCCACCCCATACAACCACGCCGTCATCGCGCTCAGCACATAGACATCTTCCAGCGTCCTGAACGGTTTGACGTACGCATCCCAGCCATCCCCCGCCAGCAGTTCGCATAATGCGTTTTCCAGCAATAACCGACCGTGACTGATGTCCGGCATCAGCGGGATCGCCGGGAGTTTTTCCACCCGTACACCCGGTTCGCCGGGATAGACCACCGCAAGGCTCAGGCGCGGATCGTCGCCGGGTTCCTCACTGCGGGCGGCGATCAACAGCCAGTCCGCGGCATCGCCGGCGGTGACGAAATCCTTGCGCCCGCTCAGGCGCAGGTCAGTCAGACGTGTCTGCATGTCCGCCACCCGCAGGCTGCGCTGTTCGGTCGCGCACAACGCGCCGAGACTCGGCGGCGCGCTCGGCCAAAGCATGCGCAACGCCGCCTGATAGCCCACCAGAAACGCCAGCCCCGGAGTCGTCATCAGGCGTCCACCGAGCACCGCCAACTCGAACGGCGTGACCGTGCCCAATTGCTGCAACAAGGTCGCAAAACCCTCTGCCAGGTCCGGGTTGGCGGGCAAGCGATCGCGACGGTTCAACAGGTTTTGCCAGGGCATAAGAGGCTCCTCGTGGGCTGTCATATAAGCATCACCAAAGCTTCATGGCGATGACACCGGGGCTACATAGCCTGACTTTGCACAACAAGGCTGGATAAAGAAAGTCGATCCGCTGTAACCCAAAGACGGGTGAGCAGCCCGCACGGAGATTCGCCATGACTCAGATCGCCCGCATCAGCGACACCGGCAATGAACGCCGCCTGCAAGCCGAACGCCTGGTGGGCGCCGAGGCTTTGCAGGAAGCCCAGGCTTTGCGCTTCAACGTGTTCAGCGGCGAGTTCAACGCCAAGCTGAAAGGCGCGGAGCTGGGTCTGGACATGGATGATTATGATGTTCACTGCGCTCACATCGGCGTGCGCGACCTGAACACCGGGCGCCTGGTGGCGACCACCCGCTTGCTCGACCACACGGCAGCCAGCGGCCTGGGCAAGTTTTACAGCGAGGAAGAATTCAGCCTCCACGGTCTGGTTCACCTCAAAGGCCCGATCCTTGAAATCGGCCGCACCTGCGTCGACCCGGCCTACCGCAACGGCGGCACCATCGCCGTGCTCTGGGGTGAACTGGCCGAAGTCCTGAACCAGGGCGGCTACAGCTATTTGATGGGTTGCGCGAGCATCCCGATGCAGGACGGCGGCATTCAGGCCCACGCGATCATGCAGCGTCTGCGCGAACGTTATCTGTGCACCGAACACCTGCGCGCCGAGCCGAAAAAACCACTGCCTGTTTTAGATATCCCGTCCAACGTCATCGCGGAAATGCCGCCGCTGCTCAAGGCCTACATGCGCCTCGGTGCGAAGATCTGCGGCGAGCCGTGCTGGGACGAAGATTTCCAGGTGGCCGACGTGTTCATCCTGCTCAAGCGCGACGAACTCTGCCCGCGCTACGCCAAGCACTTCAAGGCGGCTGTGTAATGAGCCGCTTGCGGGTGTACGCGCGAATTGCGCGAGTATTGGTGGTGGTTGCGCTGGGTTTGAGCATGGCCAGCGTCTTTGGGCTGTTCGAGCGTTTGGGGATTGCCCATTCGATGGTCCGCCGTCAGCGTTGGTCGCGTTTCTTCATGGCGCGTCTGGCCAATGCCCTGCCCTTTCGCGTGACCGTGCACGGTGAATTGCCGAAGGAGTCGATGCTCTGGGTCAGCAACCATGTGTCCTGGACCGACATCCCGCTGCTGGGCATGCTGACGCCGCTGTCGTTTCTGTCCAAGGCCGAAGTGCGCACCTGGCCGGTGGCGGGCTGGTTGGCGGCCAAGGCCGGCAGCCTGTTTATCCGTCGTGGTTCGGGTGACAGCCAGTTGATCCGCAAACAGATGACCCGTCATCTGGAGCAGGAGCATGCGTTGCTGATGTTTCCGGAGGGCACCACCACCGATGGCCGCTCCCTGCGTACGTTTCATGGGCGCCTGCTGTCAGCGGCGATTGATTCGCAAGTGAAGCTACAGCCGGTGGCGATTCGTTATCTGCGTGAGGGTGAAGTGGATTCGCTGGCGCCGTTCATTGGCGATGATGACTTGCTCTCACACCTGATGCGCCTGTTTGCCAATGACCGGGGCGATGTGGAGGTTCATCTGCTCAAGCCGATTGCTTGCGAAGGTCGCGAGCGTGCGGCACTGGCGTTTGAAGCGCAGCAGGCGGTGCAGAAAGCGTTGTTTGGAGAGGTGGTGAAATCGGCAGAACCACGGCGTACTGGCGAACTGATCGCTGCCTAACGCCGCCATCCTGTAGGAGCTAGGCTTGCCCGCGAAGAGGACGCCGTGGTGTACCTGAGACACCGCGTTATCGTTCTTCGCGGGCAAGCCTCGCTCCTACAGGAGTCGTGTCAGCGTTTATTGGCGAAATCCTGAAGTTGTGGGTAGAACAACCTGAAGTCCTCGCTCAACGGCTCATACAACACCCGCAACTCCTGCATCGCCGCCGCCAACTCCTCAGGCTTGGTCAGCCGCCGCGAAATCCCCCGCAACACCTGCTCCAGCACGTCGAACTCCCGGTAAGAACCCAACCAGTCATTCGCCACCATGTGCGGTGCGATCCTTGCCAACCGCTCCGGTAATTGCCGCTCGGCGGACAGCACCCGGTACACATCCGAAGTGAACTGCTCCAACGGCAGGTCCGCGTACAGCGCCCAGTCACGCGCCAGGCAGTGATCGAAAAACACATCCAGCACGATCCCGGCGTAACGCCGGCGGGTCAGGGAAAACCGCGACAGCGCCACATCCACCATCGGATGGCGGTCGGTAAACACGTCGATGCTGCGATGCAACTGGATGGCCGCCTCGATCTCCGGGTCGAACTGCCCTTGCAGCCGCCCTTTGACAAAATCGCCATACAGACTGCCGAGCAATTGACCGGGACGCTGGCCACCGAGGTGAAGATGTGCGAGATAGTTCATGCCGCGCAGCTTAACACTGCGCCATCCATATCGTTATAACCCGATATACCGATTTATGCGCTCATTCAAACAAAATCATATTGGTATATCGCGAAGAACCGATATAAAGTTCGCCCCATCGCGATATAGCGTTATTCACATCACGAGCCCCCACACCATGAACCTCGACCTCGACGAAATAATAAAAGCCCTGGCACACCCGGTACGGCGAGAAATCCTGCACTGGCTCAAAAACCCGGACGTCGAATTTCCCGACCAGTCTCACAGCAATGAACACGGTGTCTGCGCCGGTCAGATCGATCAACGCTGCGGCTTGTCGCAGTCTACGGTGTCCGCTCACCTGGCGACCCTGCAACGCGCCGGCCTGATCAGCAGCCGCAAAGTCGGCCAGTGGCACTTTTTCAAACGCAACGAGGAAACCATCCAGGCATTCCTCAGCACCTTCAGCAAAGAGCTCTGACCCTTTACGTCAGTCCGCCGATAAGGAATCACACATGCCCCTCTCGCTCCTCATTCTGGCCTTGAGCGCCTTCGCCATCGGCACGACCGAGTTCGTCATCATGGGCCTGTTGCCCGATGTGGCGGCCGACCTCGGCGTGTCGATCCCCGGCGCCGGCTGGCTGGTGACCGGTTACGCCCTCGGCGTGGCCATTGGTGCGCCGTTCATGGCACTGGCCACCGCGAAGCTGCCACGCAAGGCCGCACTGGTGGCGTTGATGGGCATCTTCATCATCGGCAATCTGCTGTGTGCAGTGGCCAGTGACTACAACGTGCTGATGTTTGCCCGGGTGGTGACTGCACTCTGCCACGGCGCCTTCTTCGGCATCGGCTCGGTGGTAGCGGCAGGCCTGGTCCCGGCGAACAAACGCGCTTCGGCCGTGGCCCTGATGTTCACCGGCCTGACCCTGGCCAACGTCCTCGGCGTACCGCTGGGCACCGCGCTAGGTCAACAAGCCGGCTGGCGCTCGACCTTCTGGGCCGTGACCGTGATCGGTGTGATCGCCCTGATCGGCCTGATCCGCTTCCTGCCCGCCAAGCGCGACGAAGAAAAACTCGACATGCGCGCCGAACTGCGTGCCCTCAAAGGTGCCGGCATCTGGCTGTCGTTGAGCATGACGGCATTGTTCGCGGCGTCGGTCTTCACCTTGTTCACCTATGTCGCACCGCTGTTGGGCGAAGTGACCGGTGTTTCGCCACGCGGCGTGACCTGGACCCTGATGCTCATCGGCCTGGGCCTGACCGTCGGCAACATCATCGGCGGCAAACTGGCTGACAAAGGCCTGGCAGCGACGCTGATCGGCGTGTTTATCAGCATGGCGGTGGTCTCCACCGTGTTGACCTGGACCAGCGTTGCGTTGATTCCGACTGAAATCACCCTGTTCCTCTGGGCCACCGCGTGCTTCGCCGCCGTGCCTGCCCTGCAAGTGAACGTGGTGACCTACGGCAAGGCGGCACCGAACCTGGTGTCGACCCTGAACATCGGCGCGTTCAACGTCGGCAACGCACTCGGCGCCTGGGTCGGCGGCAGCGTCATCGCCCACGGCTACGGCCTGACCGGCGTGCCACTCGCGGCCGCCGCACTGGCGGTACTCGCCCTGCTGGTGACCCTGATTACTTTCCGTCAGAGCGGTAATCCCGAACTGGCCCCTGCTACCAACTGAAACCTCACGAGGGTTGTATTAAATGACGACTATTTTCGATCCGATCAAACTGGGCGACCTCGAGTTGGCCAACCGCATCATCATGGCGCCGTTGACCCGCTGCCGCGCCGACGAAGGCCGTGTGCCGAACGCGCTGATGGCCGAATATTACGTACAACGTGCCTCGGCCGGCCTGATCCTCAGCGAAGCCACTTCGGTCACGCCGATGGGCGTCGGCTACCCGGACACCCCGGGTATCTGGTCCAACGACCAGGTGCGTGGCTGGGCCAACATCACCAAAGCGATCCACGGCGCGGGCGGCAAGATCTTCCTGCAGCTGTGGCACGTTGGGCGGGTGTCCCACGAGTCGTACCTGAACGGTGAAGCACCGGTCGCACCGAGCGCCATCCAGCCAAAAGGTCACGTCAGCCTGGTTCGCCCACTGGCCGACTACCCAACGCCGCGTGCGCTGGAAACCGCTGAAATCGCCGACATCGTCGACGCCTATCGCACCGGTGCAGAAAACGCCAAGGCGGCCGGTTTTGACGGCGTGGAAATCCACGGCGCCAACGGTTACCTGCTCGACCAGTTCCTGCAAAGCAGCACCAACCAGCGCACCGACCACTACGGCGGCTCCCTGGAAAACCGTGCTCGCCTGTTGCTGGAAGTGACTGACGCGGCGATCGAAGTCTGGGGTGCTGGCCGCGTTGGCGTGCACCTGGCACCACGCGCCGACTCCCATGACATGGGCGACGACAACCTGGCCGAAACCTTCACCTACGTCGCTCGCGAACTGGGCAAACGTGGCATCGCTTTCATCTGCTCCCGTGAGAAAGAAGAGGGCGACAGCCTCGGTCCACAACTCAAAGAAGCATTCGGCGGCCCGTACATCATCAACGAGCGGTTCACCAAGGACAGCGCCAACGCCTGGCTGGCCAGCGGCAAGGCTGATGCGGTCGCCTTCGGCGTGCCGTTCATTGCCAACCCGGACTTGCCGGCACGTTTGAAGGCTGATGCGCCGCTGAACGAGGCACGTCCGGAATTGTTTTATTCCAAGGGCCCGGTGGGTTACATCGACTACCCGGTGCTGTAAGCACTCTTCTTGAAACGCAAAAGCCCCGACTCGAAAGAGCCGGGGCTTTTTATTACCTGAAACAAAGTCTGGGGTTTAACACCATCGTTTGTGGGAGCTGGTCTGATGCCCAGCACTCACACTTGCTCACAGACTAGACACAAAATTCCTACAAAATACTGAGCTTGCGACCTGTCAACCAAGCGAACGGGCGTATATAAAAGCACCCCACTGCCGTAGAGCGCGTGAAGAACCGTTCATCTATGGCTTCAACGGTTGACACAAGCGGATCCATTTACGCATTTTGTTTCATTTGCGCAGGCTGGGACTGAAACGCAGCATCTCCAACCCTGTATCGACCCATCGCTCGGCTTCGGTGTGCAGTTGAAAACTGTCGGGCGCCAATAGCCACTGATACAAAATGCCATCGATGTAGGCATGCAGGCTGATGGCCGCGCGGGCGGTGTCGAGATTGTCCGGCAACTGCCCCCGACTCACCGCATTACTCAGCGCCAGGCCGATGCGCACTTTGCAATCGAGGCTGGCCTCCCTGCGCTGTTGGCGCAGATCGCACATTTCATCGGTGAATTCGCACTTATGAAACAAAATCTCATTGATGCGGCGGGTTTTCGGGTCCAGGGCAACTTGATGAAACAAATGAATCAGCAGCTTGCGCATGCAACCCAACGGGTCGAGTTCATCTTCGCTTTCACTGGCCTTGGCCATTTCATCCAGCGGTTCATGCAAGGTATCGAGCATGGCCTGCACCAGATCCGCCTTGTTACTGAAATGCCAGTAGATGGCCCCGCGGGTAACGCCAGCCAGGGTCGCGATGTCCGCCAGTGTCGTGCGCGCTACGCCCCGTTCGTAAAAGGCTTTCTCTGCCGCTTCGAGTATCTGGCTACGGGTTTCTTGAGCTTCCTCTTTGGTACGACGGACCATGGCAGTACAACCTCAATCAGGGTGCTTCAGCGATGCCTGAACAGGCGCTGAATAAAAGTGGGGCGAACGTTCTTGGGTATCGTCCCAGGCCTACAATTCGAACCTTTGAAACGGCTTTCGTAACAGTGTGGGTACGCAGCCAAGGTATTTACAAACAACCATGAACGTAAGTATATTCCTTAGCAAGCTACTTATCCACTCAGCGCACATTTTTTACCCTTCCACATTTCTTGTGCGCAATCTGCGCGCCTGACCCGAGGATTTTCATGCAATTCAAGCCAGCTGTTACCGCTCTGGTCACTGCCGTCGCCTTGGCATCGCTGCTCAGCGGATGCAAAAAGGAAGAAGCGCCGCCGGCCCCGCCACCTCCTCAGGTCGGCGTTGTAACCCTGCAACCTCAAGCCTTCACCCTGACGTCCGAACTGCCAGGCCGCACCAGCGCCTATCGCATCGCCGAAGTTCGCCCTCAGGTCAACGGCATCATTCTCAAGCGTCTGTTCAAGGAAGGCGGCGACGTCAAGGCCGGCCAGCAGCTGTATCAGATCGATCCGGCGGTTTATGAAGCCACGCTGAAAAGCGCCGAAGCCAATCTGCAGCAGACCAAATCGATCTCCGATCGCTACAAACAATTGGTCAGCGAACAGGCAGTCAGCCGTCAGGAATACGACACCGCCCTGGCCAACCGCTTGCAATCGGAAGCCGCCCTGCAGAGCGCCCAGATTAATGTGCGCTACACCAAGGTCTACGCGCCACTCTCCGGTCGTATTGGCCGTTCCAGCGTGACCGAAGGCGCACTGGTCACCAGTGGCCAGGCCGATGCCATGGCGGTGATTCAGCAACTCGACCCGATCTACGTCGACGTCACCCAGTCTTCCGTGGAGCTGCTTGAACTGCGCCGCGAACTGGAAAGCGGTCGCCTGCAAAAGGCCGGCGACAACTCGGCCGCGGTCAAGCTGACCCTCGAAGACGGCAGCCAGTACAAGCTGGACGGCAAGCTCGAGTTCTCCGAAGTCTCGGTTGACCAGACCACCGGCTCCGTGACCTTGCGTGCGGTGTTCCCGAACCCGGATCACACCCTGCTGCCTGGCATGTTCGTTCACGCCCAGCTTCAGGCCGGTGTCAACGCCGCCGCAATCCTGGCACCGCAACAAGGCGTGACCCGCGACCTCAAAGGCACTCCGACCGCGCTGGTCGTCGGTCCGGACAACAAGGTCGAGCTGCGTCAGCTCAAGGCCAGCCGCACTGTCGGCAGCCAATGGCTGATCGAAGACGGCCTGAAGGCCGGCGATCGCCTGATCACCGAAGGACTGCAATTCGTCAAACCTGGCATTGAAGTCAAGGCCACTGAGGCGACTAACGTTGGCGCAAAGAACCCGGCCCCCGCACAGGCAGCTAACAAGGCTTCCAGCGGCAAAGGGGAGTAAACCATGTCGAAATTTTTTATCGACCGTCCGATTTTCGCCTGGGTAATTGCCCTGGTGATCATGCTGGTCGGGGCTCTATCGATCCTCAAGTTGCCGATCAACCAGTACCCGAGCATTGCGCCTCCGGCGATCGCCATTTCCGTGGCCTACCCGGGCGCTTCCGCGCAAACCGTGCAAGACACCGTGGTACAGGTGATCGAACAGCAGCTCAACGGTATCGACAACCTGCGTTATGTGTCTTCGGAAAGTAACTCCGACGGCACCATGACGATCACCGCGACCTTCGAGCAAGGCACCAACTCCGATACCGCGCAGGTTCAGGTTCAGAACAAACTGAACCTGGCCACCCCGCTGCTGCCGCAAGAAGTACAGCAGCAAGGTATCCGCGTCACCAAGGCCGTGAAGAACTTCCTGCTGGTGATCGGCGTGGTCTCGCGTGACGGCAGCATGACCAAGGACGACCTGTCCAACTACATTGTTTCCAACATGCAGGATCCGATCTCGCGGACAGCCGGCGTGGGCGACTTCCAGGTGTTCGGTTCCCAGTACGCCATGCGTATCTGGCTCGACCCGGCCAAGTTGAACAACTTCAACCTGACCCCGATAGACGTCAAAACCGCCATCGCCGCGCAAAACGTCCAGGTTTCGTCCGGCCAGCTCGGCGGCCTGCCGGCCATGCCCGGCACTCAGTTGAACGCGACGATCATCGGCAAGACCCGCCTGCAGACCGCTGAGCAATTCAACAAAATCCTGCTCAAAGTCAACAAGGACGGCTCCCAGGTTCGCTTGAGAGATGTCGCCGATGTCGGTCTGGGTGGCGAGAACTACAGCATCAACGCCCAGTTCAACGGCGCCCCGGCTTCCGGCCTGGCGGTGAAACTGGCCAACGGCGCCAACGCCCTCGACACCGCGAAAGCCCTGCGCAAGACCATCGACAGCCTCAAGCCGTTTTTCCCGCAAGGGATGGAAGTGGTGTTCCCGTACGACACCACGCCCGTGGTGACCGAGTCGATCAAGGGTGTGGTTGAAACTCTGGTCGAAGCGATCGTGCTGGTGTTCCTGGTGATGTTCCTGTTCCTGCAAAACTTCCGCGCCACGGTCATCACCACGATGACAGTGCCGGTGGTACTGCTCGGTACGTTCGGGATCCTTGCGGCATTCGGTTTCAGCATCAACACCCTGACCATGTTCGGTATGGTGTTGGCCATCGGCTTGCTGGTGGACGATGCCATCGTGGTGGTGGAAAACGTCGAACGGGTCATGAGTGAAGAAGGCCTGTCACCCAAGGAAGCCACCAAGAAATCCATGGGGCAGATCCAGGGTGCGCTGGTGGGTATCGCGCTGGTGCTGTCAGCGGTACTGCTGCCGATGGCGTTCTTCAGTGGCTCCACCGGTGTGATCTATAAGCAGTTCTCGATCACCATCGTTTCGGCCATGGCGCTGTCCGTGATGGTCGCACTGATCTTCACTCCGGCACTTTGCGCCACCATGCTCAAGGCGATTCCGAAAGGCGAGCACGGCACACCGAAGCGCGGCTTCTTCGGCTGGTTCAACCGCAATTTTGACCGTGGCGTACGCAGCTACGAGCGAGGTGTGGGCAACATGCTCACGCACAAGGCGCCGTACCTGCTGGCGTACCTCATCATCGTGGTCGGCATGATCTGGCTGTTCACCCGCATTCCAACGGCGTTCCTGCCAGAAGAAGACCAGGGTGTACTGTTTGCCCAGGTGCAGACCCCGGCCGGTTCGACGGCCCAGCGCACCCAGGTGGTCGTGGACCAGATGCGTGAATACCTGCTGCGTCCCAGCAAGGATGGCGGTGAAGGCGATGCGGTGAACTCGGTGTTTACCGTGACCGGCTTCAACTTCGCCGGCCGTGGCCAGAGTTCGGGTATGGCGTTCATCATGATGAGGCCGTGGCATGAACGTAACGCCGACAACAACGTGTTCAAAGTCGCGGCCCGTGCCCAACAGCACTTCTTCACCTTCCGTGACGCCATGGTGTTTGCGTTCGCGCCGCCAGCGGTACTGGAACTGGGTAACGCCACCGGTTTCGACGTGTTCCTGCAAGACCGCGCCGGTATCGGTCACGAAAAGCTGATGGCTGCCCGTAACCAGTTCCTGGGCATGGCGGCGCAAAGCAAAGTGCTGACCCAGGTGCGCCCGAACGGTCTGAACGACGAGCCGCAGTACCAGTTGGAAATTGACGACGAGAAGGCCAGTGCGCTGGGCATTACCATCGCCGACATCAACAACACCCTGTCGATTGCCCTGGGCAGTAGCTATGTGAACGACTTCATCGACCGAGGTCGGGTGAAGAAGGTTTACGTGCAAGGCCAGCCCGGCGCACGCATGAGCCCTGAAGACCTGAAGAAGTGGTACGTGCGCAACAGCGCCGGAACCATGGTTCCGTTCACCGCGTTCGCCAAGGGTGAGTGGATCTACGGCTCGCCGAAACTGGCTCGTTACAACGGCGTAGAAGCGGTGGAAATCCTCGGCTCCCCTGCGCCGGGTTATTCCACCGGTGAAGCGATGGCCGAAGTCGAAGCCCTCGCCCTGAAACTGCCGGCGGGTGTCGGTATTTCCTGGACCGGTCTGTCGTACGAGGAGCGTCTGTCGGGCTCGCAAGCTCCGGCGTTGTACGCATTGTCGTTGCTGATGGTGTTCCTGTGTCTGGCAGCGCTGTACGAAAGCTGGTCGATTCCGATCGCGGTGATGTTGGTGGTGCCTTTGGGAATCATCGGTGCGCTGCTGGCGACCAGTCTGCGCGGCCTGTCTAACGACGTGTACTTCCAGGTGGGCCTCTTGACAACCATCGGTCTGGCGGCGAAAAACGCCATCCTGATCGTCGAATTCGCCAAGGAACTGCATGAGCAAGGGCGCAGCCTGCGCGAAGCGGCGATCGAAGCGTGCCGGATGCGTCTGCGACCGATCATCATGACTTCGCTCGCCTTCGTCCTCGGCGTGGTACCCCTGGCGATTTCCACGGGCGCCGGTTCAGGCAGCCAGCATGCGATCGGTACGGGCGTTATTGGCGGTATGATCACCGCCACGGTCCTGGCGATCTTCTGGGTCCCACTGTTCTTCGTCACCGTGTCGGCCATGGGTCAGCGTAAAACCGCCGATCAGGACGACGCTATTGAACCTTCTAAAGAGGCTGGCCAATGAGCAAGTCGCTACTCTCCATCGCAGTCGCGGCCTTCGTGCTGAGCGGCTGCTCGCTGATACCCGATTATCAGCAGCCTGAAGCACCGGTGGCAGCGCAATACCCGCAAGGCCCGGCGTATTCGCCGGCCCAGGCGGCGAGCCAGGCCGCCGCCGAACAGGGCTGGAAGCAGTTTTTCCATGACCCGGCATTGCAACAGCTGATCCAGGTCGCCCTGGAAAACAACCGTGACCTGCGTGTCGCGGCGCTGAACATCGACGCGTTCGCGGCGCAGTACCGCATCCAGCGCGCGGACCTGTACCCGGCTATTTCAGCCAATGGCACCGGCACCCGCCAGCGGGTTCCGGCGGATGCTTCGCAGACGGGCCAGGCGGGGATCACCAGTTCCTACTCCGCTACCGTCGGCATCAGCGCCTATGAACTCGACCTGTTCGGTCGGGTTCGCAGCCTGAGCGAAGAAGCGCTGCAGAAGTACTTCGCCACTGAAGAAGGCCGTCGCAGCACGCAAATCAGCCTGGTGGCCAGCGTGGCAAATGCCTACCTGACCTGGCAGGCTGACAAAGAGCTGCGCAAGCTGACTCAGGACACCCTCGGTGCGTTCGAGGAGAGCTACAAGCTCACCTCGCGCAGCAACGAAGTGGGTGTGGCTTCCGCTCTGGATCTGGCGCAGTCGCGTACCTCGGTGGAAAACGCCCGCGCACAACTGGCTCGCTACACGCGTCAGGTTGCCCAGGATGAAAACAGCCTGGTGCTGCTGCTCGGCACCGGCATCCCGGCCAATCTGCAAGAAGCCAAGCCACTGTCGGACGACCTGCTGAGCGATGTACCGCCCGGCCTGCCGTCGGACTTGCTGCAACGTCGTCCGGATATTCTTCAGGCCGAATACAACCTGAAAGCGGCCAACGCCAACATCGGCGCGGCACGGGCAGCGTTCTTCCCGAGTATCAGCCTGACCGCCAACGCCGGCACCCTGAGCCCGGACCTGTCCGGCCTGTTCAAGGGCGGTTCGGGTACCTGGTTGTTCCAGCCGCAAATCAACCTGCCGATCTTCAACGCCGGCAGCCTGCGCGCCAGCCTGGATTACTCGAAAATCCAGAAAGACATCGGCGTGGCGAACTACGAGAAGTCCATTCAAACGGCCTTCCAGGAAGTCGCCGACGGCCTGGCCGCCCGCCAGACCTACACCGAGCAGTTGCAGGCCCAGCGTGATTTCGTCACCGCCAACCAGGACTACTACCGTCTGGCCGAGCGTCGTTATCGCATCGGCGTCGACAGCAACCTGACCTTCCTCGATGCCCAGCGTCAGCTGTTCAGTGCCCAACAGGCGCTGATCACCGACCGCCTGGCGCAACTGACCAGCGCCGTGAATCTGTACAAGGCACTGGGCGGTGGCTGGAATGAGCAGACGGCGAAAGTCGAGCCGCTGAAAGAAGAGGCGCCGAAGCTGAAGTTGTTCTGATTTTTAGTACAAAAAACCGCATCATGGGCTGAAATATCCATGATGCGGTTGTTTAAAGTAATACACTCATCAATCAACCTCCGACTGCGGCAGATCACCTCTTACCTCAGCTTGGCGGCAGATAAATTTTATCTCCCGTTTATTATCCGCAGCATCATTACGAAAGTGCATATCGAAATAAAATTCAAATAGCTCCTTCTCTACAAACCTGATATTCAATAACCCTTTGGGGACAGAATGAGGCCATTTCACAACCCCTGGCTTATCAAACACTACATCCACATCTTCACCTTTGTCTGAGATTTTGTAAGTTTTGTCAGGCTCAAAACCAGTACCCTGCACACGCACGTATGTTCCGGCGTTCTCTCCTTCCCCCTCAGCGATGAGCCAAAACCAAGGCTTCCCACCACTCGTACCCCACCCGAAAAACAGCTTCCTCAATGTGAATTCGGACCCAGGGGTATCCATGTCTGGCTCGATACGATACTCACAAATGACTTTACCTCTTACGGGGTTGAGAAAAACTTCTTTGCCAGCATGGTTCACACTAATCCGCCCATCTCCATGATGGACTGGCGCTTCTATAGCAGTACTCCGTAATCCATTATTTGAACTCATAGCAATCTCCAATAAAAAATCTATAAAACCAAAAATGCACAACAACAAAAGAAACCTACACCTGTGCAATCACATGGACAACTGTCATATGTAACAGGTTGACAAAACCCATAAAAACATAAACTTTAGAAAGTTAGTCAACCAAACAAAAAACGGATTTGAAGTCTTCTATGTATAAATACAAAACAAACCAATAACTTATTCTCATCATTGTCAACTGTAGGAGCGAGGCCTGCTCGCAAAGAGCCCCTTACAAATATTCATACACTCGACCAATCTTGCGTTCGATAACCGCCCAAAACCCGCTTTTACCAATTGAACCACCCAGTTCATTCCCCGCACCATTTGCCACACAAAACCAATAACAACAGGTTCGACACCATGCCCCCGCGCCCTGCCCTGTCCGGCTGATCTCGCCCCGTTTCATTTGAATTCGAATCCTTTGTCTGCAACCCGACCGTTGCGGCATCAACCCGTTTCATCCCCAAGAATTAGAGAGACCGAGCCCATGACGCCTTCCACCTATTTGGTTCCCAGCCTGATCGCCATCGCACTGGCCGGTGCCGCCCTGCCCGCCACGGCCGAAGAGTCAGGTTTTGTCGAAGGTGCCAAGGTCAACCTCAACCTGCGCAACTTCTACATCAACCGCAACTTCACCAACCCGACCAAGGCGCAGGGCAAGGCTGAAGAGTGGACGCAAAGTTTCATCCTCGACGCGAAGTCCGGGTTCACCCAGGGCACCGTCGGGTTCGGCATGGATGTGCTGGGGCTGTACTCGGTGAAGCTCGACGGCGGCAAAGGCACCGGTGGTACGCAACTGCTGCCGCTGGATCACGATGGTCGCCCGGCAGACAACTTCGGCCGCACCAACGTGGCGTTCAAGGCCAAGCTGTCACAGACCGAAGTGAAGGTCGGCGAATGGATGCCGGTGCTGCCGATCCTGCGTTCGGACGATGGTCGCTCGCTGCCGCAAACCTTCCGCGGCGGGCAGATCACGTCGAAGGAAATCAATGGCCTGACGCTCTACGGCGGTCAGTTCCGCCAAAACAGCCCACGTGATGACAGCAGCATGAGCGACCTGTCGATGACCGGCAAAGCGGCGTTCACCTCCGACCGCTTCAACTTCCAGGGCGGCGAATACCTGTTCAACGAAAAGCGCACGCAAATCGGCCTGTGGAACGCCGAACTCAAGGACATCTACAGCCAGCAATACGTCAACCTGATCCACAGCCAACCGCTCGGCGACTGGACCCTGGGCGCCAACCTCGGTTTCTTCTACGGCAAGGATGACGGCAGTGCCCGCGCCGGTGATCTGGACAACAAGACCTGGTCGGGAATGTTCTCCGCCAAATATGGCGGCAACACCTTCTACGTCGGCCTGCAAAAACTCACCGGCGACAGCGCCTGGATGCGGGTCAACGGCACCAGCGGCGGCACCCTGGCCAACGACAGCTACAACGCCAGTTATGACAACGCCCAGGAAAAATCCTGGCAACTGCGTCACGACTACAACTTCGTCGCCCTCGGCATTCCCGGCCTGACCCTGATGAACCGCTACATCAGCGGCGAAAACGTGCACACCGGCACCGTCACCGACGGCAAGGAATGGGGACGCGAAAGTGAACTGGGCTACACCGTCCAGAGCGGTGCGCTGAAGGACCTGAACGTCAAATGGCGCAACTCGACCATGCGCCGCGACTTCAGCAACAACGAGTTCGACGAGAACCGGTTGATCGTCAGCTATCCGATCAGCCTGCTGTAAACACAAACAAATGTGGGAGCGAACTTGCTCGCGAAAGCGGCGTATCAGTCAGCAATGATCTTGAATGTACCGCCGCCATCGCGAGCAGGCTCGCTCCCACAGGGATCTTCGGTGAACATGACACTGGTGTTCACATCGGACCACTGTGGGAGCGAGCCTGCTCGCGATGGCGTCAGCCCAGGCACCGCAAATCCCCGCAATTACTCCCGCGACTCAACCCCCAACTCATCCCACACCGACTCCGCCAGGTGGAACGTCGCATTCGCCGCCGGAATGCCACAGTAGATCGCGCTCTGCATGATCACTTCCTTGATCTCGCCGCGGGTCACGCCGTTGTTGGCGGCGGCACGCAGGTGCAACTTGAGTTCTTCATTGCGGTTCATGCCGATCAGCATGGCGAGGGTGATCAGGCTACGGGTGTGGCGCGGCAAGCCCGGACGGGTCCAGATGTCGCCCCAGGCGTGGCGGGTGATCATTTCCTGAAACTCCGAGTTGAACTCGGTCAGCGCGTTCAGGCTACGGTCGACGTGGGCGTCGCCAAGCACCGCGCGGCGAACGTTCAGGCCCTCGTCGTAACGTTGTTTCTCGTCCACAACAATCCCCTTAATCAGCTGACAGAAACGCCAGCACCCGGTCACTGAACTCAGCACCGGCCTGAACGTTGGACAGGTGCGCGGCGTAGAACTCGGCGTACTCGGCGCCCTGCACGTGTTCCTGGATGAAGTGCCCACCGGACGGCGGCGTCACGGCGTCTTCACTGCCGGCGATCACCAGCAGCGGCACCTTGATCGACGACAGCTGATCACGGAAATCGGCATCGCGTACCGCCGCACAATTGGCCGCATAACCGTCTGGCGAAGTGGCCGCGAGCATGTCGGTAATCTTCTTGGCCGCAGCAGGATTGGCTTCGGCAAAATCCGCGGTGAACCAGCGCGCAATCGATGCATCACGCAGCGCGACCATGGCCGCCGCGCCGTCACGCAGCACGGTTTCGATGCGTGGATTCCAGATCGACGGATCGCCGATTTTCGCCGCGGTGTTGCACACCACCAGTTTGTTCAAGCGATCACCGGCATGGATGCCCAGCCACTGGCCGATCAAGCCGCCCATCGACAGACCGCAGAAATGCGCTTTATCGATGTGCAGCGCATCCAGCAAGGCGAGCACGTCACGGCCCAATTGCTCGATGGTGTACGGCCCTGGCGTGACCAGCGATTTGCCGTGCCCGCGCGTGTCGAAACGCAGCACCCGGAAATGTTCGGTGAACGCCGCAATCTGCGCGTCCCACATGTGCAGGTCGGTGCCCAGCGAGTTGGACAGCACCAGCACCGGCGCATCGGCCGGTCCATCGAGTTGCGGCCCTTCAATTTGGTAGTGCAGTTCGCCCTCGGCGAGTTGTACGAAAGCCACAGCAATCTCCTTCAGGCAGTCAACGCAGAATGTTCAGCCACCGCTCGCTCGACCCAGGTACGGGATTGACCGAGATAGTGGGCGGGGTCCAGCAGATCATCAAGTTCAGCAGGCGAGAGCTCGGCGGTCACTTGTGGCTCATCGCCGAGAACCGCGCGCAAATGCCGTTGCTCGGCCACGGCGCGTTTGCAGCATTGCTCCAACAAATGGTGCGCGGTATCGCGGCCGACCCGTTGGGAGAGGACGATGCTCACCGCTTCGGCCAGCGCCAGGCCTTGGGTCAGGTCGAGGTTGCGGGCCATGCGTTCGGCGTCCACTTCCAGTCCGTCCGCCACCAGCAGCGCTTGTTTGAGGCTGCCGGACACCAGGCAGCAAATCTCCGGCAGGGTTTCCCACTCGGCATGCCACAGGCCCAGACTGCGCTCGTGTTCTTGCGGCATCGCGCTAAACAGGGTCGAGAGCAAACCAGGCACGCGCGTTGCCGCGCCGATCAGCACCGCAGCGCCCACCGGGTTGCGTTTGTGCGGCATGGTCGAAGAGCCACCCTTGCCCGGCGCCGAGGGTTCGAACACTTCGCCCGCTTCGGTTTGCATCAACAGGCTGATATCGCGGCCGAGTTTGCCGAGGCTGCCGGCGATCAATCCCAGCACCGAAGCGAACTCCACCAGACGATCACGCTGGGTGTGCCAGGGCTGGTCGGGCAAGGTCAGTTGCAGTTCAGCGGCCAAGGCTTCGGCAATCGGCATCGCCTGCGTGCCGAGGGCCGCGAGGGTGCCGGAAGCGCCGCCGAATTGCAGCACCAGCAGACGCGGTTTGAGTTCCTGCAGGCGTTGGCGGCTGCGGGTGACGGCGCCCAGCCAACCGGCGATCTTCATGCCCAAGGTGACCGGTGTCGCGTGTTGCAACCAGGTGCGTCCAGCCAGCGGCGTGGCGACGAAACGCAAGGCTTGCGTCGCGAGGGTTTCGCCCAGTTGCGCCAGATCGCCTTCAATCAGTTCCAGTGCCCGGCGCAGTTGCAGCACCAGGCCAGTGTCCATCACATCCTGACTGGTCGCGCCCAGATGCACATAGCGCTCGGCTTCAACATCGGTGGTCGCGATCTGTTTGCCCAAGGCTTTCACCAGCGGAATCGCCGAATTGCCGGCCGTGGCAATCGCCTCGCCGAGTGCGGCGAAATCAAAATGCTCGGCCCGGCAGGCTGCTTCGATAGACGCCACAGCGGTCTGCGGAATCAAGCCTACCTTCGCCTCCGCCCGGGCCAGCGCCACTTCGAAATCAAGCATGGCCTGAACCCGGCCCTGATCGCAGAACACGTCACGCATATCGCGGGCAGTGAAATAGGCATCGAACAATTGATTGCCCGGTCGCTGGTTCATAAACAGTCCCTGAAGGCGTGGGCCGGTGTGGCCCACGCAGATGGATCAAAGGTCGTGGTGCAGGTATTTCGCCTGTTTCGGCAGACGCAGGCTGAACAGGAACGCCACCGCCATCATCACCGTGACGTACCAGTAGAAGGAGTTTTCCATGCCCACGGCTTTGAGGCTCAGCGCCACGTACTCTGCCGAACCGCCGAAGATCGCATTCGCCACCGCGTACGCCAGGCCAACGCCCAATGCGCGCACTTCCGGCGGGAACATTTCGGCTTTCACCAGACCGCTGATGGAGGTGTAGAAACTGACGATCGCCAGCGCCACGGTGATCAACACAAAGGCCAGGAACGGACTGCTGACGCTCTTCAGGCTCAACAGGATTGGCACGGTGAACAACGTACCCAAAGCACCGAACCAGAGCATCGAATTACGTCGGCCGATCTTGTCGGCGAGCATGCCGAACAGTGGCTGCATGCACATATATAGAAAGAGCGCACCGGTCATGATGTAACTGGCGGTCTTGGCGTGCATGCCGGCAGTGTTCACCAGGTATTTCTGCATGTACGTGGTGAACGTGTAGAAAATCAGCGAGCCACCGGCGGTGTAACCGAGCACGGTGATGAACGCGGCTTTATGGTCGCGGAACAAGGCGCGGATGCTGCCGGCGTCCTTGTTCTCGCGCATTTCCTTGCTGGTGGTTTCCTTGAGCGAACGGCGCAGGAACAGCGAGATCAATGCCGCGACTGCACCGACCACAAACGGAATCCGCCAGCCGTAGGCACGCAGGTCATCTTCGGTGAGGAACTGCTGCAAGACCACCACCAGCGACACCGCCAGCAGTTGCCCGCCAATCAGTGTCACGTACTGGAACGAGGCAAAAAAACCGCGCTGGCCCTTGAGCGCAACTTCGCTCATGTAGGTCGCGGTGGTGCCGTACTCGCCGCCCACCGACAGGCCCTGGATCAAGCGCGCGAACAACAGCATGATCGGCGCCCAGACGCCGATGTCCTTGTAGGTCGGCAGGCAGGCGATGAGCAACGAACCGAAGCACATCATCAGAATCGAAATCATCATCGAATTCTTGCGCCCGTGCTTGTCCGCGACACGACCGAAAATCCAGCCGCCGATCGGCCGCATCAGAAACCCGGCGGCGAACACGCCAGCGGTGTTGACCAGCTGCACAGTCGGGTTATCGGACGGAAAAAAGGCTGGCGCAAAATAGATCGCGCAAAAGGCGTAGACGTAGAAGTCGAACCATTCGACAAGGTTGCCGGACGAGGCGCCGACAATCGCGAAGATCCGCTTGCTGCGCTCTTCGCCGGTGTAATGCGCTGGGATAGCGGTAGGGGTTGTCATTGTTCTTCACTCTTTGGGGACAGAGACAGTCTAGACACACTTTGCAACAGTCCCGTTCCACAGATCACTCATCAGAAGCCAGTACAAACTCTGTGGCGAGGGAGCTTGCTCCCGCTGGCTTGCGGAGCAAGCCCAAAACCTTCAAACGCGCTCAGTCAGGCAGACCTTGTCAGCCGGTTTTACGGCTGCTTCGCAGCCGAGCGGGAGCAAGCTCCCTCGCCACAGGGTAGTGCGTTCACTCAATAATCGAAAAACACCGTCTCGGCATCGGTGCCCTGCAGAATCACATTCCACTGGTACACACCGCTCGCATCCTGCTTCGCCAGCAAGGTATTGCGGCGCTCAGCCGGCACGCACTCCAGCAGCGGGTCCGACACATTGGCCGGTTCACCATCAAAGTAAATCCGCGTCAGCAAGTGCTTCACCAACCCGCGAGCAAACACCAGCACCACCAGGTGCGGTGCCTGGGTCGTGCCTTTCAGCCCTTCCACCGTACCCGGCTTGATCGTGGTGAACCGGAAGCGCCCTTCGGCATCCACAGGAATCCGGCCGAACCCTTCGAAGTTCGGGTCCAGGGGTTTGTCCTGATCGTCTTCGGGGTGGTCGTACTTGCCGGCGGCGTTGGCCTGCCAGACTTCCAGCATCGCGTCGTTGACGACGTCGCCGTTGCCATCGACAACTTGCCCGGTGATCGCCACGCGCTCGCCCAGGGTTTGTTCGACGGTCAGGTTTTCGCGGTTCAGCCAGGTCAGGCCGATGTGGTAATACGGCCCGACGGTGTGGGACGTGGTCGCAGTCAGCGTCATCTTATTTCTCCATCGGCGTGGCGTCGCGGCCGCGCAAGACGATGTCCCAGCGATAACCGAGGGCGTAGGAAGGGATGGTTTTTTCCAGGTCGAAACTGGCAATCAGGCGCTCTTTGGCGCGGGTGTCCGGCACACAGTTGTAGATCGGGTCGTACGCCAGCAGCGGATCACCGGGGAAATACATCTGCGTGACGAGGCGCGTCAGAATGCTCGGCCCGAACAGCGAGAAATGGATGTGCGCCGGGCGCCAGGCATTGTGGTGGTTGCCCCACGGGTAGGCGCCGGGCTTGATGGTCTGGAATTGATACCAGCCATCGGCGTCGGTCACGGTGCGGCCGGTGCCGGTGAAGTTCGGGTCCAGCGGTGCGTCATGCAGGTCGCGGGCATGGTTGTAGCGGCCGGCGGCGTTAGCCTGCCAGATCTCCACCAGAATCCCCGGCACCGGCAGACCGTTTTCATCCAGCACGCGGCCGTGAATGATGATGCGTTCGCCCAATGGCTCGCCCGTGTGATGGGCGGTCAGGTCGTTGTCCTTCTCGTTGACGCGCTCGGCACCGACCGTCGGGCCAGTAATTTCCGACAGCGAATGGGGCAAAAACACCAACGGTTTGGACGGCGAGCGACGGTTGGTGGATTGATAAGTCGGGTGCAGATACTCGGGCTGGGTGCCTTCCTGCGGGCGACGGTAACCAGGCTTGTCAGTCATTTCGCTTTCCTCAGTTCTTATTGTCACTGCTGCGCGTCAGACGCGTTCGATCGCCAAGGCCAGCCCCTGGCCGACGCCGACACACATGGTCGCCAGACCTTTCTTGCCACCGGTTTTTTCCAGCTGATGCAACGCCGTCAGCACCAGACGCGCACCGCTCATGCCCAACGGATGCCCCAAGGCAATGGCGCCACCGTTCGGGTTGACCTGAGCCGCGTCATCCGCCAGACCCAGTTCACGCAGCACGGCCAAGCCCTGGCTGGCAAAGGCTTCGTTGAGTTCGATCACGTCGAAATCGCTGACGGCCAGGCCCAGGCGTTCGGTCAGTTTGCGCACGGCCGGCACCGGGCCGATGCCCATTACCCGCGGTGCAACGCCGGCACTCGCCATGCCCAGCACTTTGGCGCGAGCGGTCAGACCGTGTTTTTTCACCGCTTCGGCCGAGGCCAGGATCAGCGCTGCGGCACCGTCGTTCACACCCGACGCATTGCCGGCAGTCACGGTTTTGTCGGGACCATTGACCGGTTTCAGCTTGGCCAGGGTTTCCAGCGTCGTGTCGGCGCGAGGATGCTCATCCTGGCTGACGACGGTTTCACCCTTCTTGTGGGCAATGCGCACTTCGACGATTTCTTCAGCGAAAAATCCTGCCGCTTGCGCGGCGGCTGTCCGCTGCTGACTGCGCAGGGCGAAAGCGTCCTGATCTTCGCGGGACACTTCGTAATCGTCCGCCACGTTATCGGCGGTCTGCGGCATTGCATCGACACCGTATTGGGCTTTCATCAACGGATTGATGAAGCGCCAGCCGATGGTGGTGTCTTCCAGCTTCATGTTGCGCGAGAACGCCGCATCGGCCTTGCCCATCACGAACGGCGCACGGGACATCGACTCGACACCGCCGGCAATCGCCAGCTCCATTTCGCCGCTGGCGATGGCGCGGAACGCGGTGCCGATGGCATCCATGCCCGAAGCGCAGAGACGATTGAGGGTCACGCCCGGAATGGTTTCCGGCAGGCCCGCCAGCAGCAGCGCCATGCGCGCCACGTTACGGTTGTCTTCGCCGGCCTGGTTGGCGCAGCCGAGGAACACCTCGTCCACCGCGTTCCAGTCCACCGACGGGTTGCGTTCCATCAACGCCTTGATCGGCACGGCGGCCAGGTCGTCGGCGCGAACGGCTGACAGGCCACCGCCAAAACGGCCGATGGGGGTGCGAATCGCGTCGCAGATATAAACGTCACGCATCACGCTTCTCCGGGTGCTTGGCCGTGGGCGGCAGCGGTGCGGGCTTCCAGATCCCTGAGTGCTTTCAGTTCGACCTCGGTGGGCTCGGCGGTGTTTTCAACCGTCTCGGCGAAACGAATGGCCCAACCGGTGGCAGCGACCACTTGCTCACGGGTCACGCCCGGGTGCAGCGCGGTGACCACGAATTCATGGGTGCCCGCTTCCGGTTCCATGATGCACAGGTCGGTGATGATGCCGACCGGACCAGCGCCCGGCAGCCCCAGACGCTTGCGCGAATCACCGCCCTCGCCATGGCCGACCGAGGTGATGAAGTCGAGCTTGTCGACGAAGGAACGCGCCGACTGTTTAAGGATGATCAAAACGCTTTTGGCCGAGCCAGCGATTTCCGGCGCGCCACCGGCACCCGGCAGACGGACTTTCGGTGAGTGGTAATCGCCCACCACCGTGGTGTTGATGTTGCCGAAGCGGTCGACTTGCGCAGCGCCGAGGAAACCGACGTCGATGCGCCCGCCCTGCAGCCAGTAGCGAAAAATCTCACCGGTCGGAACGACGGTATCAGCGGTTTCCGCCAGTTCACCGTCACCGATCGACAGTGGCAGTACGCTTGGCTTGGCACCGATCGGACCCGACTCGTAAATAAGGACTACGTCTGGCGAGGACGTCAGCCGCGCCAGGTTGGCCGCTTTCGACGGCAGGCCGATGCCGACGAAGCACACCGAACCGTTCTTCAGGCGGCGGGCCGCGGCGACGGTCATCATTTCATTGGTGGTGTAAGTCATTACTTCGCCTCCGATGCAGCGGCCAGCTTGGCCTGGAACTCGCTGAAGTCAGCGCAGCCATGGATGTACTCGTTGATCCACGCGGTGAAGGTTTCACGGTCGCGGGCAATCGGGTCCCAGGCCTGATAGAAACGGTTATCGCGCTCGTTGTAGCCGTGAGCGTAGGACGGATGCGCACCGCCAGGGACGTGGCAGACCGCGCTCAAGGCCCAGGTCGGCAGCACACAGGAGTTCATCGGTGCGTTGAGGTCGTCGACGATTTCTTCGACGGTGACGATGCAACGCTTGGCGGCCAGTGCGGCTTCTTTCTGCACGCCGAGAATGCCCCAAAGCAGCACGTTGCCTTTGCGGTCGGCTTTCTGTGCGTGAATCACGGTGATGTCCGGACGCACCGAAGGCACCGCCGCCAATACTTCGCCGGTGAACGGGCAAGTGACGCTTTTGATCAGCGGGTTGACCTTCGGCAGGTCGGAGCCGGCGTAGGCACGCAGCACCGCGAACGGCAGGCCGGAGGCGCCAGCGACGTAGGCATTTGCCAGGTCAGCATGGCTGTGTTCTTCGATTTCCAGCGCGTGCGGCCACTGCTTCTCGACCGCGTCACGCAGTCGGTGCAGCGAACCGACGCCCGGGTTGCCGCCCCAGGAGAAAATCAGCTTGCGAGCACAACCGGCGCCGATCAACTGGTCGTAGATCAGGTCAGGCGTCATCCGTACCAGCGTCAGATCTTTCTTGCCCTGACGAATGATTTCGTGACCCGCCGCCGTAGGGATCAGGTGAGTGAAGCCTTCGAGCGCGACGGTATCGCCGTCGTTGACGAATTGCTTCACCGCGTCGTGCAGCGAAAGGATTTCAGCCATGGGGCAGGCTCCCGTTTTGTTGTGAACCGACAGTGGTAGAAAAAGGCGCGATGCGCGCGCCGGAATGACTGAAGGTTAAGCCTGTGCAAATTGCCAAACAATCCGATAATCGACTAAGTGTTCGTTTATCGAACAGATTGTTGCTTGACTACCGATCGCTAAAAGCTTCGCGGGCAAGCCTCGCTCCTACGGTTTAGTGGCGTTCGCGAAACCGCGGACATCATCATTCCTGTAGGAGCGAGGCTTGCCCGCGAAGAGGCCATCAAAATCACCTGAGATTCCGGATCAAACGATCAGGTCGCATCCGCATGACTCACCATGCCCTTGATCACCACCGCCGTCGTCGCCAACGCCGCCGGGATCACCAACGCCGTCAGCACCTGCTCAAAATTCCAGCCCAACCCCAGCAACGTCGCCCCCATCCACGCCCCCAGAATCGCGCCGAACCGACCGATCCCGAGCATCCACGACACCCCGGTCGCCCGACCTTGAGTCGGATAAAACCGCGCCGCCAGCGAAGGCATCGCCGATTGCGCGCCGTTGACACACATCCCGGCCACCAGCACCAGCGTTGCCAGCAGCGTGATGTTGCCCAGGCTCTGCCCTACCGCGTAGGCAAACACCCCGGCCAGCAGGTAGAAAGTGCCGATGACCTTGTGCGGGTTGAACCGGTCCATCGCCCAGCCCACGCCCACTGCGCTCAATACGCCGCCGAACTGGAACAGCGCGCCGATGAATGCCGCCTGTTCCATGCTCGCGCCACTGTCACGCATCAGCGTCGGCAGCCAACTGGTCAGCAGGTAAACGATTACCAGGCCCATGAAGTAGGTCAGCCACAACAACAAGGTGCCGGTGCTGTAGGTGCCGGAGAAGATCACCGCAAACACATTGCGCGCCTTCACTGTTTTCTGTTCCGGTACGCTGAAGCTGGATGCTTGAGCGACGACCGTCGGATCGATTGGCGCCAGCGCCTTGCGCACTTTGTCGGTGCCGCGATTGCGCACGACCAGGTAACGCGCCGACTCCGGTAGCCAGAACAGCAAGACGACGGCAAGAATCAGCGGAAGAATTCCGCCGATCAACAGCAGGCTGTGCCAGCCGAACGCGGGAATCAGCTTGGCCGAAATGAATCCGCCACCGGCCATGCCGAGGTTGAAGCCGCAGAACATGCTGGTCACCAGCAGGGATTTTTTGCGCTCCGGGGTGTATTCCGACAGCAATGTCGTGGCGTTCGGCATGCCGGCGCCAAGGCCCAGACCGGTGAGGAAGCGCAGCACCAGCAACTGATCGACGTTGCTGCTGTAGGCCGATGCCAGGCTGAAGGCGCCGAACAACAGCACCGCGCCCACCAGTACGACTTTTCGCCCGAAGCGGTCAGCCAACGGGCCGGAGCCCAGTGCGCCGAAGACCATGCCGATCAACGCCGCACTCATCACCGGGCCAAGGCTGGCGCGATCGATGCCCCAGTCCTGGGACAGCGCCGGCGCGATGAAGCCCATGGCCGCGGTGTCGAGGCCATCGAGGAAAACAATCAGGAAACACAGGATCACCACTCGCCACTGGTAGCGCGAGATGGGTTGAGCATTGATGAAGGACTGCACGTCGAGGCAGTTTCCTACAGCAGACTGAGGCTGGTTCATTATTTTTATTCCACGCAAGAACGCAGTCGGACAGGTGCCAGCCTAGGCTGGCGCTGCCGCGACATTAGTGATCCTGGGGAAAGTGCGTCAATTCGTTAAACGCGAGTCTGGGCGATTATCGAACAGCTTAGGCAAACAGCTGGGCGCTGAGGTTACGGCTGGCCGCCAGCAGACCCGGCAGGAACCGTTGCTCCAGCTCGTTGCGGCTGACCCGCCCGGCGTGCGTGCTGACGTTGAGCGCCGCAACGACTTGCCCGGAAGCGTCGTACACCGGAACGGCAATCGAGCGCAGGCCTTGTTCCAGTTCCTGATCGACGATGCACCAGCCTTGTTGCCGCACTTCCTGCAGGCATTCGAGCAGCGCTTCGGGAGTGTGCAAGGTGCGGCTGGTCTTGGCTTGCAGGTCTGCGTGGTCGAGGTATTCGCGCAGCGACGTGTCATCCAGTGCCGCGAGCAGAATCCTGCCCATGGAAGTGCAATAGGCCGGGAGGCGTCCGCCTACCGACAGGTCGACGGAAATCAGCCGCTGAGTCGTCGCCGAGCGAGCGATGTACAAAATGTCATCGCCTTCCAGCGTGGCCATGTTGCAGGCCTCGTGGAGTTGTTCGCTCATGCGGTCGAGGTAAGGTTGGGCAGACACCGCCAGCGGGGTCGAGGACAGATAGGCATGGCCGAGGGTCAGCACTTTGGGCAGCAGCGAATAGGTGCGACCGTCGGTGGTGGCGTAACCGAGTTTGATCAGGGTGTGCAGGCAACGTCGCACGGCGGCGCGGGGGATTTCCGTACGGTGACTGATCTGGGCGATGGTCAGGTGCCGTTTGCGCTCCTGGAATGCTTGCACCACGGCCAGACCTCGGGCCAGGGACGTCATGAAGTCCGGGTCGCCGGTCATGGCCTGGATCCGCTTGGCGGGCGACGCGACGATCGGCGGCGCCACTGAAGCGAAGGAATTACGCATTTGCTCGTTCATATCAGGTCCTTTTCCCACACCAATCGGCGACGGCTATTACAAGCGGCTCGGGGTTTGGCACACAAGCCACAGGCAGCCAAGACTGGGCGATTATCGAACCCTCGGCCGATAATCGCAATCGGTTGCCGTTACAGAGTGTTGGTCGAGCACGTGTGCGTCCTTACCCGTTACATGGTTTTACCTCTGTGCTTGAACCCTGAGTTAAAGCCCCCATGTTATGTCCTAACTTGTTCGACTTAATGACGCCAGAAAGACATCGCGGCCAAGTGAAGGTAAAAAACTTGCAAGTAATAAAACGATCACACATGAAGATCCATTTTTAACTCTTTGGCGATAGTGTTCTTCAAATCGACCGCTATAATGCAATTCAGTGACGGCCCGGTTTTTCTACTCGCCGGTTCCGTCACCCGGTAGCGCGATGTTCCATCGTCGCTGCCCGCAGCAAGCGCCTGACGCTCATTTCAAAAGCTCTGACAGCGCGCTCGCTGAAACAGGAAACTGATGCTACGTCAGCTGTTTGCTCTGGTGCCGTGGCCGCCTGCAACATGGAAGTATCGATTGCCCTGCCGTAAAACAATGCCTTCCCGGGCATTGTCCTTTCGGCGAGCGTGGTCGATGCATTTGATGCAGCGCGATTTACCAGAATTAATCTCAACCCATACAGGTAGCACTGTGACGAAAGACGAACTGCGCGCGGAACTTGAGCGCCAGGAACAACGTTACAAGGAAGTTTACGGCGGGGAAGTCACCACCTACGCCGCTCAGCCAGAACCGGAACGCAAACCCTGGCGTAAACGCGCCACCGTTCAGGACCAGGCTTTCACCCAGGAACTGCAGAAGATGGAAAAGGAACTCAAAGCCGAAGAGCCATGATCGCCTCGGCCTGACTCCTTTCAAGGGCCTGCGTCTGCCCCCGTTAAAAGCGGGATGCATTGATGTTGCCATTCGCGCCCGCTACGAGCGGGCAGCGGCCACCTTATCTATCTGATGAGGTAATTGGCTCATGTCCTGCCCTCTTCTCAGATATTTCATACAAGCCTTTGCGCCTCTCGCCGTTTCGAGAGAAACCCTTGTGCCTGCGGGCTTTTCAAAGCAATTCAACGACTTGCAAAACCCGAAAAACACCCGGGACCCGGAGCGTGTCCACCCACTAATTCGTTGAAGAATGTTACCGATGAGCAGCTAGTGCATCGATTTACAGTCTTTTCTGGCATAATCGCGCCCCCTTACGACCGGGTCAGAAAACCTTCATGATCGATTTATTCAGCGGACTGGATGCTTGGGTGCTTGTGAGCCTCTTGCTCGCCCTCGCCTTTGTCCTCGCCTTCGAGTTCATCAACGGCTTTCATGACACTGCAAACGCGGTGGCCACTGTTATCTACACCAAAGCCATGCCGCCGCATCTGGCCGTGTTCTTTTCCGGTGTATTCAACTTCCTCGGCGTGCTGCTGGGCGGTGTTGGCGTGGCGTATGCCATCGTCCACCTGCTGCCGGTAGAACTGCTGATCAATGTGAACACCGGTCACGGACTGGCCATGGTGTTCTCGTTGCTTGCCGCCGCCATCACCTGGAACCTGGGCACCTGGTACTTCGGTATCCCGGCCTCCAGCTCCCACACGCTGATCGGTTCGATCCTCGGGGTTGGCCTGGCCAACGCGCTGATCAACGACATTCCATTGGCCGATGGCGTCAACTGGCAGAAGGCGATCGATATCGCGGCTTCGCTGGTGTTTTCGCCGATGGCCGGGTTCCTGATCGCAGCGCTGATCCTGATCGGCCTTAAATGGTGGCGTCCACTGTCGAAGATGCACAAGACACCGGAACAGCGCCGCAAGATCGACGACAAGAAGCATCCGCCGTTCTGGAACCGCCTGGTGCTGGTGATTTCCGCCATGGCCGTGAGCTTTGTGCACGGTTCCAACGATGGCCAGAAAGGTATCGGCCTGATCATGCTGGTGCTGATCGGTATCGTTCCGGCGCAGTTCGTACTCGACCTGGGCAGCACCACCTACCAAATCGAACGCACTCGCGATGCGACCCTGCACCTGAACCAGTTCTACAAGCGCAATGCAGATACGCTGGGTGAATACCTGGCCCTGGGCAAAAGCGTGGAAGGTGATCTGCCGGAGAAATTCCGTTGCAACCCGCAACAGACCGAACCGACCATCACCGCCCTGCTCGACACCCTCAAAGGTGTCGCCGACTACCACTCGCTGTCGGCGGAAAGCCGTATCGAAGTCCGTCGCTACCTGCTCTGCCTGGATGACACGGCGAAGAAAGTCGGCAAGCTGCCCGGCCTCGCTGCCCGTGAAAAGGCTGACCTGGACAAGCTGCGCAAAGACCTGACCACCACCACCGAATACGCCCCGTTCTGGGTGATTCTGGCGGTCGCACTGGCCCTGGGCCTGGGCACCATGGTGGGCTGGAAGCGCGTGGTACTGACCATCGGCGAGAAGATCGGCAAGCAAGGCATGACTTACTCCCAAGGCATGTCGGCGCAGATCACTACCGCCAGCCTGATTGGTATGGCGAACATCTTCAGCCTGCCGGTTTCGACCACCCACGTCCTGTCATCGGGCGTGGCCGGCACCATGGTCGCCAACAAAAGCGGCCTGCAGGGCGGCACCGTCAGAACCATCCTGCTGGCCTGGGTCCTGACCCTCCCAGCGACCGTGGCGCTGTCGGCCGGCCTGTTCTGGCTGGCGTCGAAGGCACTGGGCAGCTGATACTTTGCTGCAACGAAAAAAAAAGGCGCGCCTCGCAAGAGTCGCGCCTTTTTCATGTCTGCCGGAAAATCGTAATCCACCACAGAACCTGTAGGGGCCGAGCTTGCTCGCGATAGCGGTCTAACAGTGAAAATGGATGGCGGCTGTTATGGCCTCATCGCGAGCAAGCTCGGCTCCTACAGGAGAGGTGATAAGCCGATAGATTGTTACGGGCAAAAAAAAGGGCAACCGAAGTTGCCCAAAATGCCTTGCGTGCTCATTGCATCAAGAAAGACCTACGGTTTTTTCCGCTTGTGCGAATCCTTCCAGATAAAAAATCCAAACCCTGCAAAAAACAGAACCATGAGGCCGACTGTCAGCACTCCGGCGATCACCACGTTGTCGAAAAACATGACTGGCCTCCTGCACTTGCCCTGTTGCGATGGGGCTAAGTTAACCAATCAGGCAGGAGAGAAAATTGACCGGGATCAATATCGCCCAAGACAGGGCGCAAAGGAGGGGGAAAACTGATCTGCATCAACGGATGCCGGGGGTTTAACGCTTTTTCGGTTTGTTCTTCGGCTTCTTCTTCGCTTTACCCAAAGGCATCGCTTGCTCGAATGCCTGGCGCACTTCATTCAGGCGTTTGTCGTTGAGGTCGTGAACTCGCTTGGCGCGTTCGGCGGTAAGGTCGATCAGCTTGTCGTCTTGGCTCATGGCGTTCAGTGCATCGCGTGAAGGGAAATTACACTGCCGCATCGCTCGGCAGGATTGCGCCAATAATGCGGTCTGGCGCCGGCGCTGACCAGTCACCCGCGTAACGGCGGCTTAACAAAATATGTACCGAAGCGGTTTTTTCGCCGCACAATCGCGTTTTTGCGATGGACCCAAAGGACCCGCGCCGTGGAATTGCACCAGGATCTGCCACCCTTGATGTCCCTGCGCGCCTTCGAGGCCGTGGCCCGCCATTTGAGCTTCATCAAGGCCGCCGATGAATTATCGGTGACCCAAAGTGCAGTCAGCCACCAAGTGCAGAAACTGGAACAGTTCCTGAACCAGCGGCTGTTTATCCGCCGCACTCGGGCCATCGATCTGACGCCAACCGGCGAAGCGTACTACCGGCAGATTCAACCGGCCCTGGAATCCATTGCCCTGGCTACCCGCGAATTGCGCGGTAACGATCATCATGAAACCACCCTGCGCGTCGGCCTCCTCGCCTCTTTCGCCACGTTGTGGCTGGTGCCGCGTCTGGCCGACTTTAACGCGCGCCATCCCTGCATCCATGTCGAGCTCCTGCCTTCGGTAGAACTGTCCGACGTTGGCGGTGGCGAAGTCGACCTGGCGATTCGTTATGGCAAGGGCGGCTGGCCCAAAGTCCGGGCCCACCGTTTCATGTCAGAAACTCTGACACCGGTTTGCAGTCCGGCCTTCAAAACACAGGACACCGGCGTCGGCCCGTTGCTTATGGCCAAATCCCATCAACCCTTCGAATGGCTCGACTGGAGCGCTCGCAACGGCATCGACCTCACCCACTACCCCAGCGTGATGCTCCACGACTACAACATCGTTGTCGAAGCCGCCGTGGCCGGTCAGGGCATTGCCATGGGTCGTGGTCATTTGATCGAACGCCGACTGAAGGAAGGTGCGCTAGTAGTAGCCTTCGACACCCCGCCGTTCACTAGTGAAATCGGCTATTGGCTGGTCACTCCCGATCGGCCTTCCAGCTACGCAGCCGAATGTTTCGGTGAATGGCTGAATGAAATGGCTAACGTATGAGTTATTTGAATACGTCGAATTAAATCTATCCGTTTGTCGTGCCCCCCGGACGCCAACATGCTGAGCCTTCATTCAGGAGGATTCACCATGACCGATTCACTCGCCCACCGTGTCCAGCAACTGGGCCTGAGCCTGCCGACGCCGAGCCAGCCCATCGCCAACTACGTCAACCATGTAGCCAGTCAGAACCAGCTGTTCATTTCCGGCCAGATCCCGTTGCAGGACGGCAAACCGGCTTTCATCGGTCGCCTTGGCGAAACGATCTCCGATGAAGAAGGCGCCAACGCCGCCGAACTCGCTGCCCTGGGCCTGCTGGCGCAACTCAGCGATGCGCTGAACGATGACCTGTCGAGACTGGTGCGCATCATCCGCCTGGGCGTGTTTATCGCCAGCGCTCCTGACTTCCAGCGTCAAGGTGCAGTTGCCAATGGCGCGTCCAACCTTTTGGTCAACGCCTTGGGCGAAAAAGGCCGGCATGTCCGCACGGCCGTGGGTGTATCGAGCTTGCCCGGCGGCGTGGCGGTGGAAATCGACGCGATTTTCGAGTTGCGGCCGTGAATCTCGCCGAGGTGGAGCGTTTGCGCGCGGCCACACCGGGTTGCTACAGCGTGATTCACTTCAACCATGCCGGCGCTTCCTTGCCCAGCGAGGCCACGCTCGACGCGATGATCGAGCAGTTGCAACGCGAAGCCACCGGCGGCCCGATGGAGGCCGCCGACCAGAGCATCCAGACCCGCGCCCGCCACGCGGCCGCGACATTGCTCAACGCCAATGCTGAAAGCATCGCGTTTGCCAGCAGCGGCTCGGCGGCCTGGGGCATGGCGTTCAACGCGTTAGGGCCGTGGCAGACCGGCGACCGGATTCTGGTCGGTCGTCATGAATGGGGTGGCAATCTGGCCTGCATGTCCCGAGCCGTCAGCGCGGGCGCGCGGCTTGAGGTGATTCCCTGCGATGAGACAGGCGCGGTATCCGTCCCTGCCCTCAAGCAGATGATCGACGCGAAAGTGAAGCTGATCGCGCTGACCTGGCTCCCGGCCAACAGCGGCCTGATCAATCCGGCCGAGGCCATTGGCGCCGTGGCGCGACAGCACGGGATTGCCTACTTCATCGACGCCGGCCAGGCACTCGGGCAACTGCCTTGCGATGTGCAGGCGCTGAACTGCGATGTGCTGAAGGGCGCCGGACGCAAATTCCTTCGTGGCCCGCGAGGTACGGCGCTGATGTATGTCAAACCGGGGTTCCTCGAACGACTTATACCCGGCCATCTGGACGTGCTATCCGCCCCCTGGGAAGGCGAAGGCTTTTCCGTGCGAGACGATGCGCGACGCTTTGAGACCAGCGAAGTGTCGGTGGCCTTGTTGGCGGGATTGGCCAATGCACTGGAGGAGTTCAACCGGTTGGGCGCGACCCGCATTCGTCAGCGGATCTATGGGTTGTGTCGGCACCTGCGCGAACGCCTCGGCACCCTCAGCGGGCTGACGCTGCACAACCTGGGGCCCACCGATCAGCAATCAGGCCTGATCGCCTTCACGCTCAAGGGTTGGGACAGTGTCGATTTGAAGCAGCATCTGGCACAGCGAGGGATCAACATCGGCGCCAATGGTGTGGCCTATACGCCACTGGACATGCAGGCAAGAGGGCTGGAAAGCATCGCGCGGATCGCCGTCAGCTACTTCAACACCGAAGAAGAAATGGACGTATTGCTGAACGCGCTGAGCGAGTTGTCCGTACAACGGGGCTAAATCTGAATATCGACCCACAACCCCTGACGCGGCTCGTCTTCAATCAGTGGCGCTACCGGCACAGTGTTGTCGGCGTTGAGCTCGGTACCGGGAATCGCCAGGTGTCCGTCAGGATCTTCATCGGCTTCACGACGACGCCTTTGCTGTTCCTGCTTGCGGCGCTGTTCCTCGCGCAACTGAAAAGCCGCCTCCTCCGGATCGCGCTGTTGCAGATCGATGGTGCTTTCGTTGGAGCTTTCCTGCACCGGCACAACGGGCGGAATATCCGGGCGCTGGCGGATCGGGTCGTGCTGGGAAGTGATCGGCACGGCACTCAAGGGGAGCATCGGTGGCAGCATAATTATTTGTCTCCTGTCAGCAGGCTGTCGGCTGCGGGGATGGCGACTTGAGCCATCGGTCGCAAACTGTGACCCGTTTGGCACGAATAGGTGCCCCGACCCGCACCCCTTGCAGCGTTGAACTATCGTAATACCGTCAGTATTTATGAGAGTCCTTTGGCCCTGAAGCCCTCATTCCGTTAAGATAGCCCGCTTTTTCAAGGTGGGAGTCAGGCAGCATGGCGCAGCAGTATCAACCGGGGCAACGCTGGATCAGTGACAGCGAAGCCGAGCTGGGTTTGGGCACCGTTCTGGCACAGGACGGCCGCTTGTTGACCGTGCTCTATCCGGCCACTGGCGACACTCGCCAGTACGCGCTACGGAATGCGCCCCTCACCCGCGTGCGGTTTTCGCCGGGTGACTCGATCACTCACTTCGAAGGCTGGAAACTGACTGTCCAGGAAGTCGACGACGTCGACGGCCTGCTGGTCTACCACGGCCTCAACGCGCAGAACGAAGTGGTCACCCTGCCGGAAACCCAGCTGTCGAACTTCATTCAGTTCCGTCTGGCCAGCGACCGTCTGTTCGCCGGGCAGATCGACCCGCTGGCCTGGTTCTCCCTGCGCTACCACACGCTTGAACACACCAGCCGCCAGTTGCAATCCTCCCTCTGGGGCCTGGGTGGCGTGCGTGCGCAACCGATCGCGCACCAGCTGCACATCGCCCGTGAAGTGGCCGACCGCATTGCGCCCCGGGTTCTGCTGGCGGACGAAGTGGGCCTGGGCAAGACCATCGAAGCCGGCCTGGTAATCCACCGCCAACTGCTGTCGGGCCGCGCCAACCGCGTGCTGATCCTGGTGCCGGAAAACCTGCAGCACCAGTGGCTGGTGGAGATGCGCCGCCGCTTCAACCTGCAAGTCGCGCTGTTCGACGAAGAACGCTTCATCGAAAGCGATGCCGCCAACCCGTTCGAAGACACCCAGCTCGCGCTGGTTGCGCTGGAATGGCTGGTAGAAGACGAGAAGGCTCAGGACGCGCTGTTCGCCGCCGGTTGGGACTTGATGGTCGTCGACGAAGCCCACCACCTGGTGTGGCACGAAGACAAGGCCAGCCCGGAATACTCGCTGGTCGAACAACTCGCCGAAGTCATTCCCGGCGTATTGCTGCTGACCGCGACCCCGGAACAACTGGGTCAGGACAGCCACTTCGCACGCCTGCGCCTGCTCGACCCGAACCGTTTCCATGACCTGCACGCTTTCCGCGCCGAGAGCGAAAACTATCGCCCGGTGGCCGAAGCCGTTCAGGAGCTGCTGGACAAGGGGCGCCTGTCGCCTGAAGCGCACAAGACCATTCACGGTTTCCTCGGCAACGAAGGCGAAGCGCTGCTGACCGCCGTCAACGATGGCGATACCGAAGCCAGCGCCCGTCTGGTCCGCGAGCTGCTCGACCGCCACGGCACCGGCCGCGTGCTGTTCCGTAATACCCGCGCCGCGGTGCAGGGTTTCCCGGAACGCAAACTGCACCCGTATCCGCTGCCATGCCCCGACGAATACCTCGAACTGCCGCTGGGCGATCACGCCGAGCTGTACCCGGAAGTCAGCTTCCAGGCCCAGCCGGACGCCAACGAAGAAGAGCGCTGGTGGAAATTCGACCCGCGCGTCGAATGGCTCATCGATACGCTGAAGATGCTCAAGCGCACCAAAGTACTGGTGATCTGCGCCCACGCCGAAACCGCCATGGACCTGGAAGACGCCCTGCGCGTACGCTCCGGCATCCCGGCCACGGTGTTCCACGAGGGCATGAACATCCTCGAGCGTGACCGCGCCGCTGCCTACTTCGCCGATGAAGAGTTCGGCGCGCAAGTGCTGATCTGCTCGGAAATCGGCAGTGAAGGTCGCAACTTCCAATTCTCGCACCATCTGGTGCTGTTCGATCTGCCGTCGCACCCGGACCTGCTGGAGCAGCGGATCGGTCGTCTGGACCGGATCGGCCAGAAGCACATCATCGAACTGCACGTGCCGTACCTGGAAACCAGCCCGCAAGAGCGGTTGTTCCAGTGGTATCACGAAGCCCTGAATGCGTTCCTCAACACCTGCCCGACCGGCAACGCCTTGCAGCACCGGTTCGGCCCGCGCCTGCTGCCGCTGCTGGAAAATGCCGACGATGGCGAGTGGCAAGCGCTGATCGACGAAGCCCGCGCCGAGCGCGAGCGTCTGGAAGCCGAGCTGCACACCGGCCGTGACCGTTTGCTGGAGCTCAACTCCGGCGGCGCTGGTGAAGGTGATGCGCTGGTCGAGGACATTCTTGAGCAAGACGATCAATTCGCCCTGCCGATCTACATGGAAACCCTGTTCGACGCCTTCGGCATCGACAGCGAAGACCATTCGGAAAACGCGCTGATCCTCAAGCCAAGTGAAAAAATGCTCGACGCCAGCTTCCCGCTGGGCGACGACGAAGGCGTGACCATCACCTACGACCGCAACCAGGCGCTGTCTCGCGAAGACATGCAGTTCATCACCTGGGAACACCCGATGGTGCAGGGCGGCATGGACCTGGTGCTGTCCGGCTCGATGGGCAACACCGCCGTGGCACTGATCAAGAACAAGGCGCTGAAACCTGGCACCGTGTTGCTGGAACTGCTCTACGTCAGCGAAGTGGTTGCGCCGCGCTCGCTGCAACTGGGCCGTTACCTGCCCCCGGCCGCGCTGCGCTGCCTGCTCGATGCCAATGGCAACGACCTGTCGGCCCGGGTGTCGTTCGAAACCCTGAACGATCAACTGGAAAGCGTGCCGCGTGCCAGCGCCAACAAGTTCATCCAGGCCCAGCGCGATCAGCTGACGCCACGGATCAACGCGGGTGAAGAGAAGATCTTCCCGCGTCACGCCGAGCGTGTGGCTGAGGCGCAGCGTCGCCTGGCGGCCGACACCGACGAAGAACTGGCACGCCTGACTGCGTTGCAAGCGGTCAACCCGACCGTACGTGACAGCGAACTGGTTGCCTTGCGTAAACAGCGTGAGCAAGGTCTGGCCATGCTCGACAAGGCTGCGTTGCGACTGGAAGCGATTCGGGTGTTGGTGGCGGGTTAACCCCCACTTCCCCCGGAAAAACAAAAAGGCCCGCAGCGATGCGGGCCTTTTTTATGGTTCGACACTGACCATTTGTGGCGAGGAGCTTGCTCCCGCTCGGCTGCGAAGCAGTCGTCGCTTTGAGATTTCAGGGCCGCTTCGCGCCCCAACGGGAGCAAGCTCCCTCGCCACAGGTTTTTGTGTTCGCTCCTGTTATGCGGTGACAGCAGGAATCTCAGGCTCAACCACCGCCACCAAACCATCCTTCATCCGCTTCGCATCCCGCACAAAACACCGCGATGCCAGAAACAGAAACACCATCGTAAAGAACAGCGCCACCGGAATAAGGTACATCGCGTCATGCAGCCCGACAGCCTTGAACGCTTCGGTCATCTGCTCGGCACCGGCCGCCAGCATGGCCGTGTGCGCAAAGTGATCGGACAGACCGCCCACCACCACCGGCCCCAATCCACCGCCGAGCAAATACAACCCGGCAAAGAACAACGCCATGGCCGTCGCCCGCAGGCGCGGTTCGACCACGTCCTGAATCGCCGTGTAGACGCAGGTGTAGAAGTTGTAGGCAAACAACCAGCCGACGCTGAACACCGCCACGAACACCCCGATTTCGATCCGTCCCGCATGCAACGCCCAAGCGGTGCACACCGTCGAGATGATCAGGCTGAATGCCGCAAACAGCAGCCGCCCATTGGCCACGCGCTGGTGAATCTTGTCCGCGACCCAACCGCCCAAGGTCAGGCCGAACAGGCCAGTCACACCGACGATGACGCCCGTTGCCACAGCGGCCTCATGCAAGGGCATCAGGAAATAACGCTGCAGCATCGGCACCAGAAAAGAGTTGCAGGCATAGGTGGCGAAGTTAAAACACAGCCCCGCCATGACCAGCCACAGGAATGTCGGCACCGCCAGCACTCGGCGGATCGGCCGGTCCACACGTTCCTGCGAGACCTGCACACTTTCGGCCGCGCCGCGTTTCGGTTCCTTGATGAAGAACATGAAGATCGCCAGGACCAGCCCCGGCACTGCCGCGATGAAAAACGGTGCACGCCAGCTGTCGAAGGCCTTGACCATCCAGCCGATGGTGAAAAACGCCAGTAACAGGCCCAATGGCAGGCCGAGCATGAAAATGCCCATCGCCCGCGCGCGACGGTGGGCCGGGAACAGGTCGCCGATCAGCGAGTTGGCGGCCGGTGCATAACTGGCCTCACCAATACCGATGCCCATGCGCACGATCAGGAAACTCCAGAAACTGCCCACCAGCCCGTTAACGGCAGTCAGCGCGCTCCACGCCGCCAGGCCCCAGCCCATCAGTTTGGCGCGCGAGCCGGTATCGGCCATCCGGCCCAAAGGCAGGCCGGCAATCGCGTAGACGATGGTGAATGCAGTCCCGATGATTCCCAGTTGAAAATCGCTGAGGTGCCATTCCATACGGATTGGCTCGATGATGATGGCCGGAATGGTGCGGTCGAAGAAGTTGAACAGGTTGGCCAGGAACAGCAGGAACAGAATGCGCCAGGCATTCGCCGCTTGGGTCGAGTTCTGCATGGGTCCGTCTCTTTTATTGTTATTGGGGCCTCACTGTCCCCGGAACCTGCAATCTAGTCAGGCTCGCCGTAGCTGTCTGTAATTATTCGTAAGGCTGATATCAGCCCATGGCAACTGTGGGAGCTAGCCTGCTAGCGATAGTTTTACATCAGCCAACGGATTCGTTGAATGTCAGACCGCAATCGCGAGCAGGCTCGCTCCCACAAGGGATTTGTGGTGTGGGTAAGGTCGGTGTTTCCAACGCCTTTGGTCGCATAAAAAAATACTTTTGCGCCCCCTTCCCAAGTCCAACGCGAAGCCTAGAATAGCGGCCTTGTCTGCCCCACCGTCCCCCCACCCTCTTTTGATTATCGCCCATGTCCGAAGCCAGTCCGTGTCTGAATTGCGGTGCCTGCTGTTCCCATTTTCGCGTGTCTTTTTTCTGGGGTGAATGCACCTCGGCCGGTGGGACAGTGCCCGACGAGCTTGTCGCGCCCATCAGCCCCAGTCGCGTGGCCATGCTCGGCACAGACTGCAAACCCACCCGCTGCATCGGGCTGGTCGGTGAAGTAGGCAGCACCGTGCAATGCTCGATCTACGATCAGCGCTCCAGCACCTGCCGGGAGTTCGACGCCTCCTGGGCCAATGGCGAGGCGAACGTGGATTGCGATGCGGCACGGGCAGCGTTCGGGCTGCCAGCCCTGCTACCCGAGTACGAAATGACCTTTGAGCAAAGCGCCTAGGGCTTAGCACCAATCGCTATCAGTGTAATTCCGAAGTTTTTTTGACTCCAATGTGCCACTACTCCTTTGATGCACGGCCTCTATACTCCAGAGCGCGATCATCGTCATTGCCCACACCCTGCATTTACAGGTGATCACCGAAGGCGTCGAAACCCCCGAGCAATTCGCGTTTCTCGAGGGTAACGGCTGCGATTTCGTGCAGGGCTACCTGCTCCAGCGCAAACACGCGCGCGCCTTCAACCCTTTGAGTCTGGCTCGCGGTACAACTGCACTAACGTTGACGGGTCCTTTTGCAAATAGCCCTGACTCCCATGCAGGCGCATCAGTTGTGCGGCCAATCCGCTGACGGGCGTGGCCGAACCTGTTCACGGGAAAATTTCACCGCAGTGTCGAGGTCCTTGAGCAGCGTGCGCACGTGCCACTTCACGGGCTCGAAGCGGCTTTCGGCCATTTGCGGGGCGAGGATCTGCAACGGTTTGGAATCGGCAAAACCGCCCGCCAGGGCTTCGGCGATCAGGCTGGCCTGCACACCGGAACGCTCGGCCAGCGCCACCACTTCGGCGATGACCAGGGCATTGCAGGCGACAATCATCTGATTACACACCTTGGTCACCTGCCCCGCCCCGACCGCGCCCATATGGGTGACGCGCTGACCGAGGCTGAGCAGAACAGACCTGACACGCTCAAGGTCCGCCACTTCGCCGCCCACCATGATGGCCAGGCTACCGGCCTCGGCGCCGACAACACCGCCGGACACCGGAGCGTCCAGCCAGCTCATGCCGGTCTGGCTGGCCAGCTGCGCCGACATTTCCCGCGTCGCGGTGGGTTCCAGGCTGGAAAAATCCACCAGCAGCTGGCCGCTTTTCCCACCCTCGACAATCCCGCCCGGACCAAACACCACCTCGCGCACCACAGCCGTATCCGCCAGACACAACATCAGCACATCGGCGTGCTGGCACAGCTCGGCAGGCGTGGCGACGTGTCGCGCGCCCGCCTCGACCAGCGGCGCGCACTTGGCCGGGTTACGGTTCCACACCGTCAGCGGATAACCCGCTGCCAGCAGGCGTTGGCACATCGGCAAACCCATCAGGCCGATCCCGGCAAAACCCAACGAAGGTAGGGTTGACATCATTTGGCCTTCTTTTCGATTAAAGATCGCCAAATATTGGCCGATTCATCATGACTAAGGAAAGGATTCCCCCGAGTGATGCTCAGGCCAACCCCCTGACGCTTGGGCCAATGACGCGCTGAAAAAAGACGCGAGAACCCATCCGTGACGGTTCGACGACAGCAGTCGCCCGACCGACCAGCCCAGGTACATGGCGCACAATGACTTCCAAAAACAATCCGGCCACTGCGATATCCGATCTGACGCTGAGCCCCGCGGCGAACAGCCCCGCAACGTCGAAGCCATTGACGCCGTCGCGCCCGCTGGCGACTCAGCAATACCTGTATTTCACCGAAACCAACACGGACCGCATCCTCGATAACCTCGACGGCCTGCGCGATCTGGTGTTCCCGCGCCCGCCGCACCTGGAAGGCGATAACGAACAGCACAGCGATCAGGAATTCCCGTCGGTGTGCCTGATCGGCCTTGGTCGCTGCGGCTCGAACATTGCGCTGGACGTCGCGGAGCTGGTGTACAACGCGCGCAAGTTCTACCTCAACGAATTCAACAACGAAGACCGCCTGTCGCCGGACAAACGCTACGCCGAAAAGGGTTACAGCCCGGCCCAGTGGATCCGCAACAACCTGCGCCTGGGGCCGAACAAAGCCACTAAACCGGTGTTTTTGGTCGAGCCGCTGGTCATGCTCGGCGACCTGGACAAAGACATCGCCGGTCGCATCCGTTTCTCGCGCAAGGGCGAAAAAAGCGGCTTCCTGCGCGACTACAGCAAAATGAAAATCATGGACTTGTCGGAAGTCCACGCCGGTGGCGCCGGTAACGCGCCGATCCTCGGCCAGTACCTGGCCAAGATCATCCTGAACAAGGACACCCAGCGTTTCTCCAGCCCTGACTGGAAGATGATTCACTCGTACCTGATCGACAGCTGCGGCATCAAGGCCAACCAGTCGCGCCTGTATTTCTCGATCTTCAGTGCCGGCGGCGGTACCGGTTCGGGCATGGCGTCGGAGTTCGGCCTGGCCCAGCAGCACTCGTACATGAACAAGACGTTCGACACCAAACCGATGGACGAGCATGACGGCAAGAGCGGTCATTCCTTCGTCTTCGAGCCGATCTTCACCAGCGGCATTTGCGTACTGCCGAACATTTCCGATCACCGCAGTGAAATGTCCGAGGCGCTGCACATCAACGCCGGTCGCCTGCTGTGCAAATACCTGTCGGAAGAGTGGGACTTCTCCTACAACTTCGCCAATGAAGACAGCAGCGAAGCCAGCGTCATGGGCCGTATCCGCCCATGGAACGCCATGATGCTGATCTCCAACGACATCATGCGTTATGCCGAAGAAAGCGATGACGGCAACATCCAGAACATCGACGTCAACGCGATGGAAAAGCACGCCAACCAGTACATCTCGCAGCAGATCTTCAACATTCTGACGGCGCAGGCGGTCACGACTGACTACGACCAGAACTATTTCCGTCGCGCCGGCATCGACATCGGCGAAACCATTCGCCTCGACGCCAACGACTTGTTCATGAGCCTGGCCGGCCCCGTGGCGATTGCCTACGCCGAATCCGTGGTGCCGGAAACGCCGCCGCCGAGCAGCGACAAGTTCAAGGTGTTCGAAAAAGAACCGCAGCGCCTGAACATCGACGACCTGTTCTTCCGCTCCATCGACCTGCCGCACTTCAACAAAGTCACCCAGGCCATCGAAGGCATCAGCCTGTTGCCGATCGAATCCAAGCGCTATCGGGCGTCGCTGGAGCAGTACAAGAATTCCGGATATGACGCGGCCGCGTTGCACGACCTGCACTTCTTCAAGAACTGCTCGTCGGTGGTCTCGATCGTGTCCTTGCCGAAAGACTACAAGCTGTCCTACATGGACCTGAACCGGTTGAAGACCCACCTCAACAGCCTGTTCCCGAACACCACGCTCAAGCGCTATGCGCTGGTGATCGGCGCGTCGGCCAACCTGTCGCTGACCACGTTGATCGCCAAGAGCCCGTGCCTGTCGGACGATTTCCTGACGCTGATCGTCGCGTTCATCAAGCGCTGCTTCGCGAAGAACCCGTACCGCTTCGACGACACGCTGGATAACTCGATCCTGGACTTCATCATCAATGAAGACTTCGACGAAGACCTGATCGACGACTTGCTCAACGAGTTCGAAAACCCGGCGAAGATCCTCGATACCAACTGGTACGCGATTAAACCGATGTACGAGAAGAAGTACCGCGAGCTGATCAATGACAAGGACAAGTTCGTCTCGATCAATGACATTCGCCTGTCGCGCGATTGCGTGAAGAAGGCGATCAAGTACCTGCGCGAGATCTACCGTCACCGGATTGGCAAGACCAAGGTTATTTCGCTGAATAACCACACGGGCAAGACGTTCTCGGTCTGATTGAAAACCGCGTCGATCCCATCGCGGGCAAGCCCGCTCCCACAGTGTCCGTGTCGTGCACAAAATTCATGAACGTCACTGAACCTGTGGGAGCGGGCTTGCCCGCGATGAGGCCCTGTCTGACGCCGCATGACTCAAGATTTACAACATCCAGAAACAATTAAGCAGCCCATCGGCTGCTCAATAAACTGTTCCCGTTACGTTTACGTCACCCTCGTCAAGACCCTTCTGTGGCCTTTCTCTACGGCAACATGCCATCACGCTACTCGGCTACACACTTTTGCTCGAGGAACCAGCGCACCAATTAGGTGCAGATAGTCACTTCGTCGCCCTTTCCTGGATCAGAATCCACGGCGAAACGACCACTGCCCACAACTCCGGATCGCGTTCAAAAAGATCCAGCGCCCGCGTTTCAGACAGCTTGGCGACCTCGTCGGCGGCCAGCCAGGCAGCCACTTTCTCGCCTTCGTCCGTCGCCACGGCCTCGGCCGCCGCGATCAAATCCAGACCGGGATCGACCCACAATAGGGCACCCTTGGCGAAGAACGGCTCCAGCTCCTTCCAGGTAATAGATGCGGTTTCACCAAGCAGCTTGGCATAGAGGGTGCTAGGTTCTTGAGTCATGGGTCCTGTCCGGAAAAGAAATCGACGTGGATGATAACGTTGGTGGTCTGGCAGAAAAACCCGGATGCAAATGAGTCACCGATTGAAAACTGCAGGAAAGCCAAGGATTGCTGATATTTCAGCTGAAGCCCCCGCCGCAATTCTGTCTTTTTCTTTCAAAAAAGCGACACCCCCTGATTTTGCCCCCTGGCGCCAGCTTCCCAGGCTAACAATCGGCGCTCTACACTGTACCGGTACAGTTGCCGGGGGCATTTTCCGGAGGATATCGAAGATATCTGACCCGGTTCTGCTGCTACGGCGCCAGGACTATAAAAACTACAACAGTAAGAGTGGAGCACTATGACTAAGGCTACTAAGCAGATTTCCAAACTGTTTGCCGCTATGGTTCTGGCCGGGGTTGCCAGCCATTCGTTCGCAGCTGACACCATCAAGATCGGCATCGCCGGCCCTAAAACCGGTCCTGTAGCCCAATACGGCGACATGCAGTTCAGTGGCGCCAAAATGGCCATCGAACAGATCAACGCCAAGGGCGGCGTAGACGGCAAGAAACTCGAAGCCGTTGAATACGATGACGCCTGTGATCCAAAACAAGCTGTGGCGGTCGCGAACAAGGTCGTCAACGACGGCGTCAAGTTCGTGGTCGGTCACCTGTGCTCCAGCTCCACTCAACCGGCTTCGGACATCTACGAAGACGAAGGCGTGATCATGATCACCCCGGCTGCCACCAGCCCGGACATCACCAACCGTGGTTACAAAATGGTGTTCCGCACCATCGGTCTGGACAGCGCCCAGGGCCCTGCCGCCGGTAACTACATTGCCGATCACGTAAAACCGAAAATCGTTGCTGTTCTGCACGACAAACAGCAATACGGTGAAGGCATCGCCACCGCCGTGAAGAAAACCCTGGAAGGCAAAGGCGTCAAGGTTGCCGTGTTCGAAGGCATCAATGCCGGCGACAAGGACTTCTCTTCGATGATCTCCAAGCTCAAGCAAGCCAACGTCGACTTCGTCTACTACGGCGGCTACCACCCGGAGCTGGGTCTGATCCTGCGTCAATCCCAGGAAAAAGGCCTGAAAGCCAAGTTCATGGGTCCGGAAGGCGTGGGTAACGACTCGATTTCGCAGATCGCCAAAGACGCTTCCGAAGGTCTGCTGGTAACCCTGCCGAAATCCTTCGACCAGGATCCAGCCAACGTTGCTCTGGCTGACGCATTCAAAGCGAAGAAAGAAGACCCGAGCGGTCCGTTCGTGTTCCCGGCCTACTCGGCTGTGGAAGTGATCGCTGACGGCATCAAGGCTGCCAAGTCCGAAGACACTGCCAAAGTGGCTGCTGCCATCCACGCAGGCACCTTCAAGACGCCTACCGGCGACCTGAGCTTCGACGCCAAGGGCGACCTGAAAGACTTCAAATTTGTGGTTTACGAGTGGCACTTCGGCAAACCTAAAACTGAAGCTTCGCCTCAGTAAGGCCCTGCCTGACTGACTGCCAATAAAGCCCACGGCGTGCCGTGGGCTTTGTTTTACGAACGTATTGGGCCGCGCTGGTGTGATCCGCCAGTCTTCCCACCTGAAAATCTCAAAACCGTCATCAGCGGTTCGCTGGCAAACCTCGCGTTCGAAGTGGATGCAGATCCACGGGGCTCGAGCGGGAAAATGACTCCACCAGTGAAATGCGTATCAGGTTTTTAGGAGCGCTGTAATGCCTGACATCTATCACTTCTTCCAACAGCTGGTTAATGGTCTGACCATTGGCAGCACGTATGCCCTGATCGCCATCGGCTATACGATGGTTTACGGCATCATTGGAATGATCAACTTCGCCCACGGCGAGGTGTACATGATCGGCTCCTATGTGGCGTTCATCGCCATTGCGGGCCTGTCCATGATGGGACTCGACAGTGTTCCGCTGTTGATGACCGCCGCTTTCCTCGCGACCATCGTCGTGACCAGTGCCTACGGTTACAGTATCGAACGGATCGCCTACCGCCCCTTGCGCGGCAGCAACCGTCTGATCCCGCTGATTTCCGCCATCGGCATGTCGATCTTCCTGCAGAACACGGTTCTGCTGGCGCAAGACTCCAAGGACAAATCCATCCCCAACCTGATCCCCGGCAACTTCGCCATCGGGCCAGGTGGCGCACAAGAAGTGCTGATTTCCTACATGCAAATCGTGGTGTTCGTGGTGACGCTGGTCGCCATGCTCGGCCTGACGCTGTTCATCTCCCGCTCTCGCCTGGGTCGCGCCTGCCGCGCCTGTGCCGAAGACATCAAGATGGCCAACCTGCTGGGTATCAACACCAACAACATCATCGCCCTGACCTTCGTCGTCGGTGCCGCACTGGCGGCCATCGCAGCCGTGCTGCTGAGCATGCAATACGGCGTGATCAACCCGAACGCCGGTTTCCTGGTCGGCCTCAAGGCCTTCACCGCAGCGGTACTGGGCGGTATCGGCAGCATCCCCGGCGCCATGCTCGGCGGGATCGTGCTGGGGGTGGCGGAAGCCTTTGGTGCCGATATCTTCGGCGACCAGTACAAGGACGTCGTGGCGTTCGGCCTATTGGTTCTGGTGTTGTTGTTCCGGCCAACCGGCCTGTTGGGCCGTCCGGAGGTTGAGAAAGTATGACTAGGAATCTTAAACAGGCGTTGTTCAGCGCCTTGCTGGTGTGGGCCGTTGCCTACCCGGTACTCGGTCTGAAATTGACCATTGTCGGCATCAACCTCGAAGTCCATGGCACCAGCACTGCAACGCTGATCACCATCGCCGTGTGCTCGGTGCTGATGTTCTTGCGGGTACTGTTCGACCAGCAAATCAGCGCGGCCTGGAAATCCTCGCCCAACATGCCGGTGATGCCGGCCAAGGCCAGTACGTTCCTGACCCTGCCGACCACCCAGCGCTGGATCATCATCGCGTTGATCATCGGCGCGCTGGTCTGGCCGTTCTTCGGCTCTCGCGGCGCGGTGGATATCGCCACCCTGGTGCTGATCTACGTGATGCTCGGCCTCGGCCTGAACATCGTGGTCGGTCTGGCCGGCCTGCTCGACCTCGGTTACGTCGGTTTCTACGCCGTCGGCGCCTACAGCTACGCGCTGTTGTCGCACTACTACGGCTTGAGCTTCTGGATCTGCCTGCCTATCGCCGGCCTGATGGCGGCCACTTTCGGCTTCCTGCTCGGCTTCCCGGTACTGCGCCTGCGCGGTGACTACCTGGCGATCGTGACCCTGGGCTTCGGTGAAATCATCCGTTTGTTCCTGCGTAACCTGACCGACCTCACCGGTGGCCCGAACGGCATCAGCAACATTCCCAAGCCAACGCTTTTCGGGTTGACCTTCGATAAAACCGCCGCAGAGGGTCTGCAGACCTTCCACGAGTATTTCGGTCTGGCCTACAACCCAGTGAACAAGGTGATTTTCCTTTACCTGATCGCGGTGTTGTTGTCGTTGTTCGCACTGTTCGTCATCAACCGCTTGCTGCGCATGCCCCTGGGCCGCGCCTGGGAAGCGTTGCGTGAAGACGAAATCGCCTGCCGTGCGTTGGGTCTGAATCCGACGGCAATCAAGCTTTCAGCGTTCACCCTCGGTGCGTGCTTCGCCGGTTTCGCCGGCAGCTTCTTCGCCGCGCGTCAGGGCCTGGTGACGCCGGAATCCTTCACCTTCATCGAGTCGGCGACCATCCTCGCCATCGTGGTGCTGGGTGGCATGGGCTCGCAACTGGGTGTCGTACTCGCCGCCACGGTGATGATCCTGTTGCCGGAAATGATGCGTGAGTTCAGTGAATACCGCATGTTGATGTTCGGCGCATTGATGGTGCTGATGATGATCTGGCGTCCTCAAGGTCTGCTGCCTATGCAACGCCCCCACATGGAGCTGCGCAAATGAGCCGCGAGATCCTTAAAGTAGACAATCTGAGCATGCGCTTCGGCGGCTTGCTGGCGGTCAACGGCGTAGCCCTGAGCGTGAAAGAGAAACAGGTCGTGGCACTGATCGGCCCCAACGGCGCCGGCAAGACCACCGTGTTCAACTGCCTGACCGGTTTCTACAAACCGAGCGGTGGCAGCATCCTGCTGGACGGCGAGGCTATCGAAGGCCTGCCCGGCCACAAGATCGCACTCAAAGGCGTGGTGCGCACCTTCCAGAACGTGCGGTTGTTCAAGGACATGACCGCGGTCGAGAACCTCTTGATCGCCCAGCACCGTCACCTGAACACCAACTTCCTGGCAGGCCTGTTCAAGACCCCGGGCTTCCGCAAAAGCGAACGCGAGGCCATGGAGTTCGCCGAGTACTGGCTGGACAAGGTCAACCTCAAGGCGTTCGCCAACCGTCCGGCCGGCACCCTGGCCTACGGTCAGCAACGTCGTCTGGAAATCGCCCGCTGCATGATGACCCGCCCGCGGATCCTCATGCTCGACGAACCGGCCGCCGGCCTGAACCCGAAGGAAACCGAGGACCTCAAGGCGCTGATCAGCATGTTGCGCGAAGAGCACAACGTCACCGTGCTGCTGATCGAACACGACATGAAGCTGGTCATGAGCATTTCCGACCACATCGTCGTGATCAACCAGGGCACGCCTCTGGCCGACGGCACGCCGGAACAGATCCGCGACAATCCTGAAGTGATCAAAGCCTACCTGGGGGAAGCGTAAATGCTGCAATTCGAAAACGTTTCCACCTTCTACGGCAAGATCCAGGCCCTGCACAGTGTCAACGTCGAAGTCCGTCAGGGCGAGATCGTGACCCTGATCGGTGCCAACGGCGCCGGCAAGTCGACCCTGCTGATGACCCTCTGCGGTTCGCCGCAAGCCCACAGCGGCAGCATCCGCTACATGGGCGAAGAGCTCGTCGGCCAGAGCTCGTCGCAGATCATGCGCAAGAGCATCGCCGTCGTGCCGGAAGGTCGTCGGGTGTTTGCTCGCCTGACCGTGGAAGAAAACCTCTCCATGGGTGGTTTCTTCACTGAAAAGGGCGATTACCAGGAGCAGATGGACAAGGTCCTCGGACTTTTCCCACGCCTGAAAGAGCGCTTCAATCAGCGCGGCGGCACCATGTCCGGCGGCGAACAGCAAATGCTCGCCATCGGCCGTGCGCTGATGAGCAAGCCCAAGCTGCTGCTGCTCGACGAGCCATCGTTGGGCCTGGCACCGATCATCATCCAGCAGATCTTCGACATCATCGAGCAGCTGCGCAAGGATGGCGTGACGGTGTTCCTGGTGGAACAGAACGCCAACCAGGCACTGAAAATCGCTGACCGCGCGTACGTTCTGGAGAACGGCCGGGTGGTGATGCAAGGCACCGGCGAAGCGCTGCTGACCGACCCGAAAGTGCGCGAAGCGTACCTCGGTGGTTGAGCGTTTGCGGTAAATAAGAAACGGCCTTTGCGGGCCGTTTTTTTATGCCTGCCACAATCTCACCAACAATGAAGATCCTTGTGGGAGCGGGCTTGCCCGCGAAAGCGCTAGTCCAGTCAACATCTCAGTTCGAATGTAAAACCGCTATCGCGGGCAAGCCCGCTCCCACAGGGTCTGTGTGAGGCAGACATTATCGTTACAGCCGGTCCAGCGCCTCCCCACTGCGCTTGAACCAACCAATCAAATAATCCGCCAGCACCTGCGTGCGTTTCGGCAGCCCGCCCTGATACGGATGCACCAGGTACATCGGCATGCGACGCGTCTGATAGTCGCGCAGGAGCCAGCGCAAACGCCCGTCAGCCAATTCCATTTGCAGCAAGTAGGACGGCAAACGCGCAATACCGGCACCGGCCAGCGCCGCTTTCTTCAGCAGGCTGTAATGGTTGCTGGCGAAGGGTCCCGACACCCGAATCCGCAACAACTCGTGTTGCTGGTGATAAAGCCATTCTTCGCGACCGCTGTAGTGGCTGTTGAGTAAACAGCGGTGTTCCGCGAGGGCCTGCGGTGTCAACGGTTCGCCGTATTGCTCAAGGTAGTCCGGGCTGGCACAGGTCATCTCGTGCCAGGCCAATAGTGGCCGGGCCACCAGACGCTCGTCATTGCTGACGTCGGAGCGAACCGCCAGATCGAAACCGTCGCGGGACAAATCACGATAGTTGTTGCTGAGGTCGAGCTCAATCTGCACTTCGGGATACTTGTGGGAAAACTCCAACAACAAGCCATCGAAGAAGGTTTCTCCCAGGGATACCGGAACCGTCATACGCACCGGCCCGGCCATGTCATCCTTCAACCGCGCCAATGCCTGACGCGCCCTTTCCACTTGTACCACCAGCGCCTGAGCTTGCGGCAAGAGCGCCGCCCCCGCCGCCGTCAGGCTCAAGCGGCGCGTGGTGCGTTGCAGCAGCACCACGGAAAACCGCGTCTCGAGCAGGCTGATACGCTTGGACAACTGCCCTTTGCTGCAACCCAACTGCTGCGCCGCCAGGGTGAAACTGCCTGCTTCGATCAACACGGCGAACGCCGCCAGATCATCCATCTCGCTCATGGATTGTTTCCATTTGAAAACCAAAGGTTGCCTATTAGCGCGCTTATCCGCAGAAAAAACCACTCTAGACTGAAGCCACTTTCAACACACACGAGGTTCAACAGCATGAAAGTTCTTTTGATAGGCGCAGGCGGCACCATCGGTTCAGCGATCGACAAGGAATTGTCCGAGCGTCACGAGATCATCCGCATCGGTCGCAACAGCGGCGATTTCCATGTGGATATCAGCGACAGCGCCTCGATTCGCAAACTGTTCGAACAGACCGGCAAGTTCGACGCGCTGGTCTGCGCTGCGGGCAACGTAACCTTCGCCCCGCTGGGCGAAATGACCGAAGACAGTTTCGCCCTGGGTCTGAAAGACAAGCTGATGGGCCAGGTCAACCTGCTGCTGATCGGCCGCGAATTCGCCAACGACGGCGCCTCGTTCACCTTCACCACCGGCGTACTCAGTCACGATCCGATCCGCAGCGGTGCCTCGGCAGCACTGGTCAACGGCGCCCTCGACAGCTTCGTGCGTGCCGCGGCGATCGAACTGCCGCGCGGCCTGCGAGTGAACTCGGTGAGCCCTAACGTATTGCTCGAAGCCATGGGCAAATACGCGCCGTACTTCCGCGGCTACAAACCGGTTCCGGCAGCCGATGTGGCACTGGCCTACGCCAAAAGCGTGGAAGGCCTGCAGACAGGCCAGACCTTTCATGTGGGTTGAGCCCTTGTGATGAACGGTCAGGCTGAGTAACGTGGCGGCACTTGTCTGGAGAGCCAAAGATGCGTGTTGCCCGTTCCTTAGTCCTTGTTGCCCTGCTTCCGTTGTTCGCCGCTTGCCAGTTGCTGGATGGCCCGCGTGAAAGTGCTTCCCACGTGGGCCAGACCCGAATGCAGGGCCAGCTGACGGCGGCCGACGGCAAGCTGTTGTTCCAGCCATGCAATGAGCAACGCAGTTACGTGGTCAAGGACACCGGTGGCACCAGCGTTCTGCAAGAGTTCGCGACCCTCGCCGATGCCCAGGGCAAACTGTTCGCCGACGTGCGCGGGCGGATCGTCGACAGCCGCCTCGATCTGGAACAGCTATACCGCGTCGAGCGCTCGGGCACCGCCTGCGGCGATCCGAATTTCAAACTGCTGATCCTGCGCGCCGCCGGCCACGGCCCGGAGTGGAACGTCAAGGTCAGCGGCAAAGGCATGGTCATCGACCGTGCGGGTCAACCGCCCCTGGCCGTACCTTACGTTGAAGAGCAACTGGGCGACGGCCGCTTCAACCTCAGCACCGAAGCCAACAACCAGCACATCGAACTGTGGGTCGCGCCGCAACGTTGCGTCGACAGCAGCACCGACAGCGTCCAGCACATGAGCGCCGAATTGCGCATCGATGGCCAGGTTCAACGTGGCTGCGGGTATTTCGGCGGATCGCGCGACGACTGATCGTTTAAGCCTCACGGGAATTGTTCTTTGAGGCTTATAATCGCGGGCTTCAAACGCCTTGGCGCAGTTGTGCGCCCCGCGAACCGGATCCTGTCATGTTACGAATCACCGAACTCAAGCTGCCGATCGACCATCCCGAAGAAGACCTGCGCCCTGCCATCCTGCAGCGCCTGGGCATCGCCAGTGATGACCTGCTCGATTTCACCTTGTTCAAGCGCAGCTACGATGCGCGCAAAAAGTCTTCCGAACTGTGCTTCATCTACACCATCGACCTCACCGCCAAGGATGAGGCGGCGTTGCTGCACAAGTTCACCGATGACCGTAACGTCAACGTAGCGCCGGATGTCAGCTACAAAGTGGTCGGCCAGGCGCCGGCCGATCTCGAACAACGCCCGGTCGTGGTCGGTTTCGGTCCGTGCGGGATTTTCGCCGGGCTGCTGCTGGCGCAGATGGGCTTCAAGCCGATCATCCTCGAACGCGGCACCGAAGTGCGTCAGCGCACCAAGGACACCTGGGGTCTGTGGCGTAAAAGCGTGCTCAACCCCGAGTCCAACGTGCAATTTGGTGAAGGTGGCGCGGGGACGTTCTCCGACGGCAAGCTCTACAGCCAGATCAAGGACCCGAAATTCATCGGTCGCAAAGTCCTGCATGAATTCGTAAAAGCCGGCGCGCCGGAAGAAATCCTCTACGTCAGCAAACCGCACATCGGTACGTTCCGTCTGACCGGCGTTGTGGAAAACATGCGTGAGCAGATTCGCGCCCTGGGCGGCGAAGTGCGCTTCCAGCAGCGCGTCACCGACGTGTTGATCGAGGACGGCCAACTGGTCGGCGTCGAGCTCAACGGCGGCGAGCAGATCCATTCGAAACACGTGATTCTGGCCCTCGGCCACAGCGCCCGCGACACCTTCCGCATGCTCCACGGTCGCGGTGTGTTCATGGAAGCCAAGCCGTTCTCGGTGGGTTTCCGCATCGAGCACCCGCAGTCGCTGATCGACCGCGCACGCCTGGGCAAATACGCCGGCCACCCGAAACTCGGGGCTGCCGACTACAAGCTGGTGCACCACGCCAAGAACGGCCGCTCGGTCTACAGCTTCTGCATGTGCCCGGGCGGCACCGTGGTCGCGGCGACGTCCGAGCCGAATCGCGTCGTGACCAACGGCATGAGCCAGTATTCACGTAACGAGCGCAACGCCAACTCCGGGATCGTCGTCGGCATCACCCCGGAAGTGGATTACCCGGGCGGTCCGCTGGCCGGTATCGAGTTGCAGGAACGCCTGGAATCCCACGCCTTTGTGCTGGGCGGCAGCAACTATGAAGCGCCAGCTCAGTTGGTTGGCGATTTCATCGCGGGTAAACCGTCCACCGAGCTGGGCAGTGTTGAACCGTCCTACAAGCCCGGGGTTGCGCTGGGTGATTTGGCGCTGGCCTTGCCGGCGTTCGCCATCGAAGCCATTCGCGAAGCCTTGCCGGCGTTCGAGAAGCAGATTCGTGGTTATTCGCTGCATGACGCTGTGTTGACCGGGATCGAGACGCGTACATCGTCGCCGCTGCGGATTACCCGTAACGAGTCGATGCAGAGTTTGAACGTGAAGGGCTTGTTCCCGGCGGGCGAAGGCGCGGGTTATGCGGGCGGGATTCTGTCGGCAGGTGTGGACGGGATCCGCATCGCCGAAGCCGTTGCTCGCGACATCCTCGGCCTCGAAGCCTGATCCCGGGAACGACACCGCCCCCGTAGGAGCATGGCTTGCCCGCGAAGAAGTTGACGCGGTCTGACTGAAGGACCGCATTATCGTTCTTCGCGGCCAAGCCTTGCGCCTACAGGGGCGGTGACTGATTTCAGATGTTTGCGCGCAGCACGGTCGCCGGCAACAGTTCACCCCGCTCGACACTCGCCGCCACCGCATCCATCAACCCACTCAACTCATACCCCTGCGCCTTGAGCCAAGCCTGATCGTAATAACTGGTCTCATAACGCTCGCCGCCATCGCACAGAATCGCCACTATCGACCCCGACTCCCCCGCCGCCACCATCTGCTGGGCCGCCATCAACGCGCCGATCAGGTTGGTCCCGCTCGACCCGCCCACACGCCGTCCCAAACGTTGCGCCAGGTAATGCATGGCCGCCAGTGACAGCGCGTCCGGCACCTTGACCATCGCATCGATCACCTTCGGCAGGAACGACGCCTCGACCCGTGGCCGACCGATGCCTTCGATCCGCGAACCGTGATCCAGGCGCAGGCTGGCATCGCCGGTCAGGTAGTAATCGAAAAACACCGAACGCTCGGCATCGGCACACAGCACGCGGGTGCAATGCTGGCGGTAACGCACGTAACGCCCGAGGGTCGCGGTGGTGCCGCCGGTGCCGGGGCTGGAAATCAGCCAGCTCGGCTCGGGATGCTGCTCGAAGCGCATCTGATGGAAGATAGATTCGGCAATGTTGTTGTTCGCCCGCCAGTCGGTGGCGCGTTCGGCGTAAGTGAACTGATCGATGAAGTGCCCGTCGTGCTCACGGGCCAGGCGCTCGGACTCGGCGTAGATCTGCGTCGGATCATCGACCAGATGGCTCTTGCCACCGTAAAAAGCGATCTGTGCGATTTTCTCTTTGGAGGTGGTCGCCGGCATGACCGCAATAAATGGCAGGCCCAGCAAACGGGCGAAGTACGCCTCGGAAATCGCCGTCGAACCGCTGGACGCTTCGATCACCGGCGCACCGGGTTTGAGCCAGCCGTTACACAGCGCATACAGGAACAACGAGCGGGCCAGGCGATGTTTCAGGCTGCCGGTGGGATGGCTCGACTCATCCTTGAAATACAACTCGATGCCCGGCAAACCCGGCAGGGGTAACGGGATGAGGTGGGTGTCGGCGCTGCGCTGGAAGTCGGCTTCGATGATGCGGATGGCTTCTCGAGCCCACTGTCGGTTGTCGCTCATGGTGGTTTTCTCGTTGAGTCGGCCTTGTCGCAAGGCTCAGCCCTGAAGCTTAGGAAAAATCCGACATCCCGCACAGATACAGCTGAGCTTCAATACGTCCGGCAACTGCTAGGCTCAGGTCCGTGTCGACCTTTCGGCTGTAACGGCATATAACAAAAAAGAATATAACTTTTGTTTTAACAACTAACGGTACGGGTTAGGGTGTGCCACCTTTTTGATAATTCGATGGAGAGCGACCTTGCCTCTGCGTAGCACTTTCACGCGTTTCTTTCAGTTGGAAGCTGCCAGCGGTCTGTTGTTGATCGCCGCTGCAGCCCTGGCTTTGATCATTAACAACTCATCGTTGTCATGGCTCTACAACGGTCTCCTGGACACCCCCGTGGTCGCCCAGATCGGCGCGCTTAAAATCGCCAAGCCGCTGCTGCTGTGGATCAACGACGGGCTGATGGCGCTGTTCTTCCTGCTGATCGGCCTGGAAGTGAAGCGCGAAGTCCTCGATGGTCAGCTGTCGAAACCTTCGCAGATCGTGCTGCCGGGCGCGGCCGCGATTGGCGGCATGGTCGTGCCGGCGCTGCTCTACTGGTTCCTGAACCGCGATAACCCGGCAGCCCTGGCTGGCTGGGCCATCCCGATGGCCACCGACATCGCCTTCGCCCTCGGCGTCCTCGCCCTGCTGGGCAAACGGGTGCCGGTGTCGCTGAAGCTGTTCCTGATGACCCTGGCGATCATCGATGACCTCGGCGCCATCATCGTCATCGCGATCTTCTATTCCGGCACTCTGTCGACCCTGTCCCTGGCGCTCGCAGCAGCCTGCATCGTGGCGCTGATTGCGATGAACCGGCTCGGCGTGGTCAAGCTCGGGCCGTACATGATCATCGGTTTGATCCTCTGGGTGTGCGTGCTCAAGAGCGGTGTCCATGCGACGCTGGCCGGCGTCACCCTGGCGTTCTGCATCCCGCTGCGCACAAAAAACGCCGAGCCTTCGCCGCTGCTGACCCTGGAACATGCCCTGCACCCGTGGGTGGCCTACGGCATCCTGCCGCTGTTCGCCTTCGCCAACGCCGGCCTGTCCCTGAGCGGCGTGACCGTCGAAAGCTTCACCCACCACGTGCCGATGGGCATCGCAGTCGGCCTGCTGTTGGGCAAGACCCTCGGCGTGTTCGGCCTGACCTGGCTGGCGGTGAAAATCGGCATCGCCGCCCTTCCCCAAGGCGCCAATTGGGGTCAGGTGTTGGGCGTGGCAATCCTCTGTGGGATTGGTTTCACCATGAGTTTGTTTGTCGGCTCCCTGGCGTTCATGCCGGGTGCCAGTGAGTACGCCGGGATGGACCGGATGGGGATTTTGACCGGTTCGATATTGGCGGCGTTGATTGGTTATGCGGTGACGGCGGCGGCGAGTCGCAAGAACGCCGCACTGCAATCCTGATCGACAGAGACAACTCCTAGCGTCATTCAAGACGCGTCCTACAGCCACGATCCGCCTCGTTCGTTAACGTCGCATAACCCCTTTTTAGAGGGTTGTCGACGGACGAACGCAAGGATGATCAGTGGCTGGCAACAAGGACATTCCCCGGGTTCAAAACCCACCCTCAGGTGACGGGCATCACGTTACCCATCGCTTCATGACAGCCACCGAGCTGGCTGCGCGAGACACCCGCCAAAACGCTTACGACGCCATGCTCGCGAGGCAACAGGCCTTTGAAGAAAGCCTTGAGATCCTTGCGAAAACGGACAACGCCGTACACGCGGGTTGCGTTTTCGCCAAGTCGTGCAAGCTACCCAATGCCATCATCGATTACTCCAACCCTTCCGGCGTTGTCCCGACCGGCAGCCTGAAAGATTACGGCGAGCTGATTCTGCTGGGTGCTCGCGAAGCGGATGAATCAGGCGCTGTGCCACTGAAGAAGATCAGCGGCACAGCGATTCCCGCCGGTCTGGGCAGCCTCGCCCTGGCCGGTTCGGCATTCGCCGCTATTCCTTTAGCCGCCGCAGCCACCGTCGCTGCAACAATGGTTGGCCTTGTCGCGCTGGTCACACCCTCGAGCCTTGGCGACAGCTCGCTCTACACCGAAGACCAGCTCCGAGCTCTGAAACAGGCACGCACTCGCGTGCGTCTGCGAGTTGAGCAACAGGCTGATGGCAGTCTCAAGGGCTACGGCTTCTACACCGGCAAGAATCGCGATTGGGAAATGGTGGATGTCGCGCAGTTCACATTGCGCGGCAGTCAGCAGGTTGCGGATCTGGGGGATGGCGTTGAGCTGATCTGGACACCGGCGGTGGATGGTTCAGACATCCTCGGCATTCCCGCACTGGAGGCTGCTCCGCAAGCACCGCACATCTGGGTTTATCCGCCGACTAAACAGGCTGACAGCATCATTGTCGATCCGGTTTATCCGCCTGATTACAAGGATTTCATTCTTGTTTTTCCCGCGGACTCCGGAGTAAAGCCGGTTTACATCGTGGTTAGTGTTCGCCGCAACGGTACTGCCGAAGCAGGCCACACCTACCACCCGGCTCCCGAAACCGCGGACATCACCGCATTTCCTGACCTAAGGAGAGTAAAAAAGAAAACCCCTTACAAGGGAGGCCTCCGGGATCGCTGGATGGACGCAAAAGGCAGAATAATCTACGAGTGGGACTTTCTGCATGGTGAGCTTGAGGCGTATCGCTCAAGTGATGGCAGTCACCTGGGTTCATTCGACTATAAAACGGGTGAACAACTAGATCCCCCCAAGAAGAATCGCAGCATCAAAAAATACTTGTGAGGATGTTATGGGATTAAAAATAAGACTTGAATGGTATGACAAACAAACCGAGATGGGCCAAGGGGAGGAATTATCGATTGATTTTGGTGATGATGGCTGCGTGATTGAAGCGTTGGGTCTGCCAATCGAAAACAACATTAACAATGGTGGATTTAACGTTACTCCCAACTGGGTCGGTACGCTTCAACCTCATTTCCAACATGTCATTCACTTGTCCTCCTACGACTACCAAGTAGCGTTTGTCTATCGTGACAATTGGTAACTTAAGGTATCGGATTCATCCTACCGTCACGGGTGAAAAGGGACTTGATGTACTGCATGAAGCTGCGTAGCAATGACTAACGAAGCTTGGGAATCATTAGAAATAACGTATGGATAACGCGTTCATTCAGGCAGCACGCGTAATCGTTAACGTCCATCGCTGGGAAGCCAGCTCCCACAGGGGAATGCGTACGATCAAAGAACCAGGCCGGCCGGTAGGCCGCCTCGCGGTGCTGTGGCGGTGGTCGCCCCCTCACGCCCTGAGCCTGTCCGTCAACCTGTGACTACCTCCATCGGCGCCTCTACCAACGTTGATCTGCGCCGCGTTAAAGCCTGCAAGTAAGCCATCTCGTCATAGACAGTGCTGGTTTTCCAGCACTGATAGACGATTCTGATCCACTTAAAAGCAAGTGCTCTCAGCGCCGCTTGGTATGAGCATCCTTTTGCCCGCTGCGGCCGATAGTAAGCCTCGGCCCACGTTGATTGAGTGATGCTGTGAGCGGCCCATTCGACAAAAGTCTGGCGCAAGAACGTTGAGCATTGGTAGCGCCAATGCACCACTTTTTTCTTCCCACTGCGCTGTGTAACCGGTGCGATCCCGGCATATCGCTGCATCGCATTGGCGTCGCTAAATCGATCACGTTGTTCACCAAAAGCCACCATCAGGCGCGGCGCAAGATGCTGGCCGGCGCCAGGGAGCGCCTTAAAGATCGGGTAATCGGCCAAGGTGTTGGCCGTTTCTTCGATCTCGCGATCAAAATCCTTGATGGTGGAAATGAGCCCTTTGAGTTGCGACGCCAAGGCTGTCGCGTACAGCTGCGAAGGACGTATCACCCCCGGATCCTGCGTCAAAGGCATCGCTTTGGTGATGATTTCCCAGCGCGTTTGATTGAGTTGAGCATGACGAGCGTTGTGCTCATTAAAGAACTTGAGAAAAGTACTCTGGCGAGAACGCTTGATGTGCTCAAGCGTGGGCCAGCGCATTAGAAAGTCACAGAACACCACGGTGTCATGATTGCCAAACAGCTCCAGGGCCAATGGATAATACTGTTTGAGCGTGCAGATCAAGCGGTTGCTGACCTTCACTCGCTCATCAACCAGTGCACGTCGATGTTCTGTCAGGCTGGCCAAAATACGCATGGCTGGACTTTGCGGCATCAACTGGGGAAATCGTAGGGGATGAGTGAGCAACAGCTCAAGCGCCCATTGAGCATCGCTCGGATCATCCTTGGCACCGCTGCCGACAAAGGTTTTACGGTGTCTGGCCAAGGTGCTCGGATTAATCGGAAACAGGCAGAAGAACTCGTATTTTTGCAGGGCTGCCACCAACGGACCCTTGTTGAGTTCAAGAGCAATCGCAATCGGAGCGCCGTAGCGCTCAAACATCGATTTTGCCCAACGATCAATCGATTGGGGCGTGTGATCGATGACAGAGAAGTGCCGCTGGGTTTCCCCACCGACCTGCAAACACACGTCGTGCTTGGTATCTGCCCAATCTATTCCGATATAAGCAGTAAATTTCTGAGACAGGAGCGTTTCCATCAACAACCTCCACAGGCGCTAAAGTACATGCAGGGACATGCATGCTTACGTCCAGCGAAAGCGATATAGAGAGCCGTGTCGGGCTTTCCCTGAGGATTCGTTAGAGGGCGCAAGCACACCTGTGGGCTCGAAGGTGAGGAGGTAATCATCGCGTGCTTGAGAGGCATATTCGTAGCCCACAGGTGCATGTTCCTTCCTTGATTAAAACTGACTTCCAGACACCGAAGGATGGAAGAGGAAAGGAACGGACAACCTATATCGAGAGGCCGAGTGGAGGTTCTGCGCAGTGGGCAACCCGGCATGGATGCCGGGTTAGCCGCCCCCGGCCATGGATGGCCGATGGCGGCGGGCCCACGGAGCAGGACCGGAAGGAGGGCATGCCGAGCATTAGCGAGGCACCGAACGAAAGGGGCAAAAGCGCTTGGTTACTTGGCGCTTCTCCAAGTAACCCGCTGTAAGAGCGGAACCGCCAGTGGCCGCAACCGCAGCAACGGATATGCACCCGATCAAATCGGCACTTCTGTATTCCCCCCCGAGAGTCCATGAAGAACCAAATAAAAACCCCGACCAGTCACCTGATCGGGGTTTTCTTTTACCTTCGTTCCCGCTTAGTGCGAAACGCGGCTAGTACCATCAACAGTAGCAATCCGCACCCGCTCACCGACACGGAACACTTCATTCTCCTGAACCTGCTGCACATAGGCACGCATGCTGCCATCGTCTTCGCGAACGGTGATTTCAACGCCCTGGGCGCGGGTCAGGCCTTCTTCAGTGGCCGAACCGATCAGGCCGCCCGCAACGGCGCCGATGACCGCCGCAACGATACTGCCGCGACCGCCGCCGATAGCGCTGCCACCAACACCACCCACTGCTGCACCGGCGAGGCCGCCGATCGGGGTCTTGGTGCCTTCGATTTTCACCGGACGCAAGGATTCGATGGTACCCATGCGAACGGTCTGCACACGACGCGCTTCGTCACGGGAATAGGAGTCACCGGTCAAGCTCGATTGGCAGCCAGTGAGCAACATCGCCATCGTGGAAAAGGAAGCAACCAGCAGAACAGACTTACGCATAGCATCAACTCCAAAGGACAGGTATTCATTAAACTCCGCAGCTTGACGCCTGTCACGACGTGGCCCGGATAAAATTGGTTTGATTCAGGCCAGGTACAGGCGCCTCCACGAACTCAGCAAACAGTAGCGGCAAATGGCGCAAGCTGCGCCGCTGAACCAGGGATTGTCATGGATTACTTCATCATTGTCGTCACCACTGTCGCCGGTCTGTACTTCCATGGGTGGTTGTACGTACGGATCAAACGCTGGATGGACCGCGACCTGGCGTTAGCCTTGGCTGGAGACGACGAGCATAAGAAAGTCTTCATGCTCCAGCAACTGGCGAACGCTCAAGCGCAGAAGATCAAGCGTCGGGACCTGCCTCAGTGGCTGGAGGCCGCTGCGGCAGGCTATCCCGGTCGGTAGACTGCTTAGGGTGCCAGACGTTCAAGAATCCAGTCGGCGCCCTGCGAGCGGTAGTTGAGGCGATCGTGCAGACGGCTCGAACGGCCCTGCCAGAATTCGATGCGCTCAGGCAGCAGGCGATAACCGCCCCAGTGCTCGGGGCAATGAGGCTGTGTATCGCTGAAACGTTGCTCGGTGTTCTTGAGCAGCGCTTCCAGTTCGGCGCGATCGGCGATCACGCGGCTTTGCGGTGAAGCCCAGGCGCCGAGACGGCTGCCCAGCGGCCGGACCTGAAAATAGGCATCGGACTCTTCAGGCGTGACCTTTACCACCCGACCTTCGATGCGCACCTGACGTTCCAGGGCCGGCCAGAAAAAGGTCATGGCCGCGAACGGATTCGCGGCCAGGTGCTGGCCCTTGGCGCTGTCGTAGTTGGTGAAGAACGTGAAGCCGTGTTCGTCCAGGCCCTTGAGCAGCAAAATGCGGCAATGCGGCCGACCGTCCTGGTCGACGGTGGCCAGGGTCATGGCGTTGGCTTCCACCGGCACCTGCTCGGTTTTCACCGCATCAGCAAACCACTGATGGAACAGCGCGAACGGCTCGGCCGGGGCTTGTGCCTCGGTCAGGCCATCTCGGGTGTAGTCGCGACGCATATCAGCCAGGCCCTGGGTCATGGCGCATTCCTTTTGGTTAACGAATCACTTTTTCACAGCATCGGCGGCAACGACTTTCTTGTCAGTTGCTGCGGCTTTGGCCGGCGCGGTCTTTTTAGCCGGCGTCGCAGTCTTGGCCGGTGCCTTCTTGGCGGCGGCTTTCTTGGCCGGGGCTTTTTTCGCAGCAGGCACTGCGGCTTTCTTCGCGGCAGGTGCAGGCGTGACGGGCTTGACCACTGGCTTGACGTCCTGGGCTGCGACCATTTTGACCGGCGCCGGGGCAGGCATGTTGTATTTGCTCAGCAGCGCGACCATGGTGTTTTGCGGAGTCACCAACAGTTCAACGCGACGGTTCAAGGCACGGCCTTCATTGCTGTCGTTCGCTGCACGCGGGGCTTCGCCGCCCATGCCACGCAGCATCAGACGATCACGTTGCAAGCCGCTGAGACGGAAGATTGCCGCCACGGCTTGTGCCCGTTCCTGGCTCAGTTTCACGTTGGCCGGTGCGGCACCCGAGGTATCGCTGTGACCGAGTACCAGCACGGCCGTCTTCGGATCGACTTCGAGGATTTTCGCCACGCGAGTGAACGGACCCAAGGTAACCGGCAGCAACATGGCCGGACGGTCAGGGTTGAACGAGCCTTCTACCGGCGCGATCACCACCAGCACGTTTTCACGACGCTCGAGTTGCAGGTTGCTGTCCTTGATCGCCTCGCGCAGGCGCGGTTCGTAGTCATCGAGCCAGGCCTGGGTCACTTTCGGATCAGGCAAAGGCACAACTTTGGCGGTGCTTTGCTCTTTGCCGCCGAACGGCCACCACCATTTGCCACCCGCGTCGGCCTCAGCCTTGGCCACTTCGACCGGCTTGGCTTCAGATTTTACCTCTGGTTTTTTATCGAGCACTTCATCGGAACCGAACGGCCAGTACCAATGGCTGGAGCTTTCAGCCTTGGCAACCGGGGCCGCAGCGACTGGTTTCACAGGTGCCGGGGCCGGAGCCGGCTCTTTTGCCGCGACTTTGTCCGAGGACCCGAACGGCCACCAGCTGCTGCCATCCGAATCATTTTGTGGAGTCTGCGCACAACCGGTAACAGCGACACACAGGGCCAAAGCGAGGGTGGTTTTATTGAGTGACATTGGATATCCACAAAAATGAAATCATAAAAAATCAGGCCGGCATGACCCGGATAAACAGACGCTTGGAAAACATAAAGGCCTTCGGGTTCCGGCCCTGGAACCCGTGAGCGCGTTTTACAGACAAGTGGCCAGTACCCGCGCAAGGTTTTGCGCGCGCGGATCCATCAAGACGTAAGGCCCCAGTGTATTTGTCACAAAACCGAAGGCGACATCGTGCTCAGGGTCAGCAAAACCGATGGAACCACCAGCGCCCGGATGGCCGAACGCTCGTGGGCCGAGGCAATAAGTGGCGTTGGGGACGTCCGGTTGATCGAGCATGCAACCCAGGCCGAAGCGGGTGCGGGTCAGTAAAGTCTTGTCTTCGCCGAGGCTGTGTTCGCGGGTCAGCTCGTCGAGCATCTCGCTTTCCAGCAGGCTGCCGTCGAGCAGACCGGCGTAGAACCCGGCCAGGCTGCGGGCATTGCCGTGGCCATTGGCCGCCGGTTGCTGCATGCGCCGCCACTCGGGCTTGTTGGTGCTGGTCAGGACCGACGGCGGGTTGGTGAAGGCCCGCGTGGTCATGGCCGTCGGTTCGCGCATCGTCACTTGCAGCAGGCGCTGCGCGGCAGCATCGCCGACGTTGCCCTTGCCGCGGGCGATGTGCGCCACGCGATGGAATTCTTCATCCGCCAGACCGACGTGGAAATCCAGCCCCAACGGTTTGGCGACGCGGGCCACGATCGACTCGCCCGGCCCACGTCCGTCGGCCCGACGCAGCAACTCGCCGACCAGCCAGCCATAGGTGATCGCGGCATAACCGTGAGCGGTGCCCGGCGTCCACCACGGCGATTCGGCCGCCAGGGCGTCGACCATGGTGTGCCAGTCGTAAAGCGCCTCTGGAGCCAGCAACTCGCGCAGCGCCGGCAGACCGGCCTGATGGCAGAGCAATTGACGCAGGGTGACGGATTCCTTGCCGGCGGCAGCGAATTCGGGCCAGTAGCGGGCAACCGGGGCGTCCAGTTGCAGCTTGCCTTCGGCCACCAGTTGCAGGGCCGTGACGGCGGTGAAGGTCTTGGTGCAGGAGAACAGGTTGGCAATGGTGTCGCTGTGCCAGGCCTCATGGCCATCCTTGTCGGCGGTGCCGGACCAGAGGTCGACGACAGTTTCGCCACCGACCTGGATGCACAGCGCTGCGCCACGTTCCTGGGGATCGTCGAACAACGCGGCGAACGCCTCACGCACCGCTTCGAACCTGAGTTCGTAATGACCCTGAATCTGCACCCGCTACTCCCTCGGACAAAGCTCTACAAAGTGGCCCGCATTGTTCCAGCCATTGATGGTTTTGGGAACAGGGGCGGGCTGGGCGGTGTATCCGTCCATAGAATTAAACAGAACCCTTATGTGGCGAGGAGCTTGCTCCCGCTGGGCTGCGAAGCGGCCCCAAAAAGGGCCTGCTGCGCAGTCCAGCGGGAGCAAGCTCCCTCGCCACAGGGATATCAGCGATTAATGGCCATTCCCGGAATGCCCACCCGCCTGCCCGGTGCCCTTCCCCGGGCCTTTGCCGGCTTCAGCTTTTCGCCCACCCACGGCATCGTGACTGGCTTTATCCGCTTCAGCCTTGGCCTTCTCGGCCTCTTTACCCAACTGATCAACGGCCGCCAGGTTGCTCTTGCGCACACTGTCGACAAAGCCCTGAAACGGCAGGTCGGTAATGCCCACCAGACCAAAGTGCCCGTTTTCACCGTCCAGCAGACGGCCGGTCACTGGTTGATCGAGGTACTGGAACCAGTGCACGCCAACAATCGACGGCTCACTGAGCGCCTGTTTCAGGAAGTTGGCGTACGCCGGGCCGCGGTCTTCTTCCTTGGCCAGTTGCGTCACGCCGCCCCAGAACGGGCCACGATCGGCCGAGCCGAAGTTGAATTCGGTAATCAGCACCGGCTTATCCAGGCTGCGCAATTTCGCGAAATCGTAACCGTCCTGCGGTTGCAGGGTGTACATGTTGAAGCTCAACACATCGCAATACTGCGCGCAGGAATCCACGGCTTCCGGGGTGCTGATGGCAAAGCGACCGCCCAGCAACAGCTGGTTCGGTGCGTGCCACTTGAGCGAGTCGGAAATGGTTTTGAAGTACGTGTCGGCAAAGACCTTCTGGAAGTATTTGAAGTCGGCCTCGATTTCCGGGTGCTCGGCGCTTGGCAGCGGTGGCACGAAGCCCGGATCTTCCATCAATTCCCAGGCCGGCAGGTCGATGCCCCAGGCTTTGGAAAGGCCCGCCTGATTGCGGTATTTGTCGCGTAATTGCTTGAGGAACGCGCGTTTGGCCGGCACGTCGGTGGTCATTTTCAAGGTGCCGTAGGCCAGCGCGTAGCGGGCTTTCGGGTCGTCACCGGGACCGGCCCAGGCCAGTTCGTTGTCGGCGAAATAACCGATCAGCCACGGGTCGTCACGATGATCACGGGCGGCGATGGCCACGGCACGCTCGGTGGCCATGGCGAAACGCGGGTCGAACGGGTCGGGCATGCCGCCCCACCAGTCGGTGCCCGTGCTGATGCTGGCGTAATCGCCGACGATCGACAGCGGCAAGGTGTAGGGCACGCGATCAGCGTTGGCCAGTGCCGGGGCGCTCCAGTTGCCGACGGTGTTGAAACCCCAGGCTTGCAGGCGATCCAGGGTGTGACTGGCCCAGCGTTGTTCATCAATCACCGCTGTGCAGGGCTCGGCGGGTTTCTGCTCAGCCGCTTTCGCGACCGTTGCTTCCTCTGCGCCGGCCTTGGCGGCTTCGGCAACACCGGATTCGGCCGTGGCAGGCAGGACGGGTTGCTCAGCGGCTTTTTCGACCGTCGCCTCAACCGCGTCGGCCTTGGCCGCTTCGGCGACACCGGCCTTGGTGTCGCTGCCCAGCGCGCAAGGAGCGCCATACAAACGCTGCAGGTTGGCGCCATAGAAGTCGTACCAGCGACCGGCGTTATAGGCACGGCCCTGATCGACGCCATTGCCGCCACGGTTGTCGCCTTCGCCAAAGTGACTGGCCAGCGGCTCGTCGGGTTTCGGCAGTGACTCAAACATCCATTCGCGGCCGGCGATGTAGGTCTGGTTGACGTCCGGGGTAATGGTGTTGACCCCGAGCGAATAAAACGGATGCCCTTCCGGCGTCACGAGGTACCAGCGACCGTCACGTTTCTCGGTGCGGAAAAAGCCACTGGCCTTGAACGACGGGCCTTTTATCCAGCCACCGAATTTGTCCAGCGACGACTTCTCGCGCTCGGCCAACCAGGTTTTGGTTTGTTGCTGTTCCTTGGCGGCGGCGCTTTTGAGTTGCTCGTCGCTGCTGACCTTTTCCGGCCATTTGGCTCGAGTCGATTGCCCGAAAGCGTCCACCAGCCCGCCATAAACGGCTTGGGTCACACCCTCGCCGTCCTGTACGCCAAAGCGCTCCAGCAGAATACTTTGGGCGACTTTCGGCTGATCCATCGACAAGGTCACCGACACCACCTGGCTGCGATCCAGTTCACCGGCGCTGCTGGCCAACAGGATGCGTTGTCCGTCGACTGTCATCGGCATCGGCGGCCCGGCCTTCATGCCCAGGCTCAGCGGCGAAGTGGCAACCAATGGCACCAGCAGGGTTTGTGCAGGACCCGCCGGCAGGTCAACGCGACTGATCAGCGTCTTGCCATCGTTGCTCTGGATTTTCACGTAGAGGGTCACGGCCCAGTTCATCGCGCTCTGGATCCGCAGGCTCATTACGCCGGACTGCGACCAGTCCCAGGCGCCGGTCTGCGGGGTCAAACGCAGGGCTGGCTGTGCCACCGGGTTGAACGTCACCCGACGCAGCACTTCGCCTTCGGCCGTTTGCTCCGCATTGGATTGCGGCAGGCTGGCGTCCTGAGTCGCCACCTGGACCACGTCGGCGGGGCGCACAAAGTTGAACAGCGTCTGCTGGCCTGCGGGAGCGGCCAACAAGGGCGTTGCGAACAACAGGGCAAATACGGCGGGCAAGGAACGGCGAATCATGAGAACGAAATTCTCCCTAACGACCTCAATGGGCCAGTGGAAAAGCGATGGCAGAGAGATAGACAACGCGGCGGGCAGATTTGCCCACCGCTGTATCAGGAAATTTCTCGACGAAATGGCGGCAACGCATTGAGGATCGCTTTGCCGTAACGCTGGGTGACCAGACGTCGATCGAGCAAGGTGATGGTGCCGCGGTCTTCTTCGGTACGCAGCAAGCGACCGCAGGCCTGGACCAGTTTCAGCGAAGCGTCCGGCACGGAGATTTCCATGAATGGATTGCCGCCACGGGCTTCGATCCATTCGGCCAGTGCCGCTTCGACCGGATCATCGGGCACCGAGAACGGAATCTTCGCGATGACCACGTGCTCGCAATAGGCGCCGGGCAAGTCGACTCCTTCAGCAAAACTCGCCAGGCCGAACAGCACGCTGGAATCACCGCCATCGACGCGCGCCTTGTGCTTGTTCAGGGTTTCCTGTTTCGACAGGTTGCCTTGAATGAACACTTGTTTGCGCCAGTCGCGGTCGAGACCGTCGAACACGTCCTGCATCTGTTTGCGCGAGGAGAACAGCACCAGCGTGCCGCGCGAACCTTCGACCAGTTGCGGCAGGTCTCGGATGATCGCTGCCGTGTGGGCCGGCGCATCACGCGGGTCGGCTTTCAGGTCCGGTACGCGCAGCACACCGGCGTCGGCGTGATGGAACGGGCTCGGGACCACGGCAGTCACGGCTTTTTTCGGCAGGCCGGCGCGCATGCGGAAGCGGTCGAAGGTGCCGAGCGCAGTCAGGGTCGCCGAGGTTACCAGTGCGCCATAAGCCACGTTCCACAGGTTGCGACGGAGCATTTCCGCCGCGAGGATCGGGCTGGCGTTGACCTCGATGTCGAACAGCGAACCGCTTTCGGCCAGAGTCAGCCAACGCGCCATGGGCGGGTTGTCTTCCGGGTCTTCGGCGGTGAATGCGACCCACAATTCCCAGTTGCCCGAAGAGCGCGACAACAGGCTGCCGAACAGCGGATACCACTCTTCGGCCTGGTTGCTGGCGATGCCGATGTTGACCTCGCCGTCCATGCCTTCCTTGAGCAATTCGGTGAGCCGGGTGAACAGATCGGTGAGACGGGCAAAGCCTTTCTTCAACTCGACGCCCATCTCACGCATGTGCTCGGGAATCACCCCGCCGACGAAGCGGTGACGCGGCCGTTCACGGCCCTCGACGTCTTCGCCGGGTTTGAAATCGGCGACCTGTTCGCAGGCAGTGAACATAAACTGTTGCTGGGTCTTGATCTCACGGGCCAGTTCCGGCACCTGCTCGATCAACTTGCCCAGATCGCCCGGCAGCGGGTGCTGGGCGAGCAATTTGGTGAGGTTCTTGGCGGTGGTTTCCAGCCAGTCGGCGGTGGAACGCAGGCGAGTGTAGTGAGCGAAGTGGCCGATGGCCTTGTCCGGCAGGTGGTGACCTTCGTCGAACACGTAGATGGTGTCGCGCGGGTCCGGCAGAACCGCACCGCCGCCCAATGCCAGGTCGGCCAGGACCATGTCGTGGTTGGTGACGATCACGTCGACCTTGCCCATGCCTTCGCGGGCCTTGTAGAAGGCGCACTGGCCGAAGTTAGGGCAATGGCGGTTGGTGCACTGGCTGTGATCGGTGGTCAGGCGCGCCCAGTCGGCGTCTTCCAGGGCCGTGGACCAACTGTCGCGGTCGCCGTCCCATTTATTGCCGGCGAGCTTCTCGATCATGCTAGTGAACAGCTTCTGGCTGGCCTCATCGACCTCGATCTTGAAGCCTTCTTCTTCGAACAGCTGCGCGGTGGCGGTTTGTGCGTGACCTTCCTGAAGCAGCATATCGAGCTTGGACAGGCACATGTAGCGCCCACGGCCCTTGGCCAGGGCGAAGCTGAAATTCAGCCCGCTGTTGCGCATCAGGTCGGGCAGATCCTTGTAGACGATCTGTTCTTGCAGCGCCACGGTGGCGGTGGCGATCACCAGGCGTTTGCCGGCGGCCTTCGCGGTCGGGATCGCCGCCAGGCTGTAGGCCACGGTCTTGCCGGTACCAGTGCCGGCTTCCACCGCGACAATCGCGGGGTCGCCACTGCGCCGGCCTTCGTCGTCGGTGTCGATGTCACCGAGGACCTTGGCAATTTCGGCGATCATCAGGCGTTGGCCGTAGCGCGGTTTGAGGCTCTTGGCTTCAAGAAAACGCGTGTAGGCGCCCTGGATCGTGGTTTTGAGTTCAGTGCTGATCATGGTTGTCGGGCGCAAAAAACGCTGGATAAATTTTCAGTGGTTCGGATCGGCGGCTATCATACCGCGCTAATTAATCCCGCGCAGAACGGAGTACCCCAATGACACCTTTTGGCATCGTTTACCCCCTGCATGTCCTGTCCGCCCTGGTGTGGGTCGGCGGCATGTTTTTCGCCTGGATGGTCTTGCGGCCCGCGGCGATGAAGGCGCTGGAGGGCCCTGCCCGCTTGAAGCTGTGGGTGGAAGTGTTTCAGGGTTTTTTCCGCTGGGTCTGGGTCGCGGTGGTGCTGTTGCCGATCAGCGGCGTGGGCATGATTCATCTGCAATACGAAAGTTTTGAAACCGCGCCGCGTTATGTGCAGGTGATGATGGGGTTGTACGTGGTGATGACGGCGCTATTTATCCGGATTCAGGCGTTGCTGTTGCCGGAATTGCGCACGGCGGTGGCGGCGCAGGACTGGCCGACGGGGGCTGCGGTGCTGGGGAGGATTCGCAAGTTGGTGGGGGTTAATTTGATCGTTGGGCTGGTGTTGGTGGCGATTGCCGCGGCCAGGCCGATGTTCTGAGTAATACACGGTCCTTGCTCCCGCTCGGCTGCGAAGCAGTCGTAAACCGGTTACCGCGTACATTCTGAATAAACGCGGTCACCGGTTTTGGGGCCGCTTCGCGACCCAGCGGGAGCAAGCTCCCTCGCCACAGGGGTTCTCGGTGGTTCTTACAAGCGCTGAACAGTCACAGAACCCGCCGCACCCGCAGGCCCCGGCTGGCCGTCAGTGCCAGGTTTGCCGCTCTTGCCGCCATCGGCCTTGTAAACCAGGCAACCCTTGGCCTTGCCGCCCGCCCCCGGCTTACCGCCAGGACCGGCCAGGCCACCCGTGCCGCCCGCCACTTGAACCTTGATCTGCTCCGCCGGGTAATCGCGCGGCACTTCCAGCCTGACCAGCGCACCCGGCGCACCCGGCTGACCATCGCTGCCATTGCTGCCATCGGCCCCGCGGCCAGCCTGGCCCCAGGTGCATCCCGGTGCCTGGCCGTTGGCGCCGTCGAGACCGACAAAACCCGGTGCCCCTGCGCCACCGCGTGCATCAACCAACAACTGCGGTGCGTTCAGTGCCTTTATCTGCACATTCAGATTGCGCCCCGAGCGGGCCGCCTTGAGGTAAGTGCCCGGCGCGCCGCGAGCGGTGATCTGGCTGCCTTCGGAAAGCTCGGCACGGTTGATCTTCAACTCCAGGGCATTTTCGCTCGGCACGATGGCGATCCGCGCTTCGCGCCCCAGGTGCAATTCGCCCACGGTGACTTCGGTCACGTTCGAGGGAATCAGCAACGTGCCGTAATCGGCCACTTCCAGGCGTTCCAGCTGCAAGGTGCTGGCGGTATTGGGCAGGCGCATCAGCGAGTTGGTTTCGACGCTGACCACTTGGGCGCAGGCGAGCGGGCTGATGAGAGCGGCGAGCAGACAGAGTTTACGCATGGGATGCCTTTGGTACGGCGGGAGCCGGAATGGTTTGCAGGTGGAAAACACCGAAAAAGACAATCTTCAAGCGATCACGCCAAGGGTGGGCGCGACCTCTGAGGCTGCGGAAACAGAACACCGCCTCAAGCAGATGAAGGCACGCCAACAGACCGCCGGCCAGATTGACCAACAGGTGCAGCGGATTGACAAACGGCGTCATCAGATTGACCAGCACCACCAGCCAGAACAGCAGGGTCAACAGCTTCCCCAGCCCCCAAAACACCTTCATACGCTCCCCCGTTGAGAATTATTCTTTGCGCGCACAGTAACGGCTTCCACGCGGGATAAGCCAGAGGGCAACGGAAAATTCTTCATGAAGGCCGCCGAATGGCCGTCGAAACCACCGCAATGGTTGCCCGACGGCTCTATCACACGGCTCAGCGATTGATGTGCAACTCCACGCGACGGTTTTTCGCGCGTCCTTCATCTGTTTCGTTATCAGCCACAGGCTGACTTTCGCCCCGGCCTTCGCTGGTGAGTTTGTTCGGCGCCAGGCCCATACCCAACAGATAAGCCGCCACGCTGCTGGCGCGTCGTTCCGAGAGCGCCTGGTTATAGGTGTCCGAGCCCACGCTGTCGGTATGGCCGATCACTTTGATGCTCACCACGTCGGCACTTTGCAGTGTGGGCATCAGTGCATCCAGGTGACTTTGCATCGAGGGCGTCAGGTCGGATTTATTGAAGGCAAACAACACGTCGCCCGTATCGCTCAGGGTGATGACTTCGGTTTGCACAGGTTTCACGCTGGCCGGGTACTGCGGCAGCGGACAACCATGGTGTTCGACCGGGGTATTGGCCGGTGTGTCAGGGCAGCGATCGCGTCGATCGAATACACCATCGCCGTCTTCATCGCCGTCCTGGGCGTAACAGATCAAGCCCCCAGTTAAGATACCCAGTGCCGCTCCGCCCGCCGCCCAACCGCTACTCTCCAGAGCGCCCAGGCCTCCACCGACCAGACCGCCGATGACGCTGCAGATCGGCCAGGTTCGTTGATTGAGGGGGGCAGTGCCATCGCTGTGAGTCGTGCAGCCGGTCAACAGGCTGCCAAGCAGCAGAACCGGCAAGAGGGTCCTTGGGAGTAGGCTCATGGTTGAAAGCTCCTGTGTTACCGGCAGATGCCGGTCACACAGGAGTAAAGACCCGCATCCGCGACTGCACAAGCCGCGGAGCGGAAGGGACTCAACGCTCGATTTTAATTTCGGTACGACGGTTCAACGAACGGCCGTCAGCGGTTTTGTTATCGGCAACAGGCTGGCTTTCACCGGCACCGGTCACAGACACGAAGCTGCTGCGTGGCACACCATCCTTGACGAGGTAATCAACGACCGAGTGCGCGCGACGATCAGACAGCTTCTGGTTGTAGGCATCGCTGCCCACGCTGTCGGTATGGCCAGTGACGGTCAGGCGTGCGGTGGACGATTCCTGTTTCAGGCGAGTGGCGACTTTGTCGAGTACCAGCTTGTCGGAAGGGGTAAGTGTGGCTTTGTCGAACTGGAAGTGAACATCGCGGATGACGATGGTTTCTTCCTTGACCACAACCGCCTCTTCAACCACTGGTGCAGGAACTGGTGGTGGGCAACCATCGGCATCGACCTGCACGCCTCTAGGCGTACCCGGGCACTTGTCGCGGCTGTCCGGTACGCCATCGCCGTCTTCGTCGCCATCACCGTGAACCCAGCAATAGGCTGCGGCCGTACCGCCGACCAGCAGCGCGCCGTACCCTGCCCATGCCGAGCTCTCGGTCGCGCCGAGACCCGCACCTACGACACCACCGACTGCCGCACAGGTCGGCCAGTCGGTTTTCTGCAAACCTGCGCAACCAGTCAACACACTGGTTAGCAGAACCAAGGGTAATGCTGTCCGAACTATGCTCATCTAGTTTTCTCCTGAGGGATCGGCTTAGAACCGATTCAGGGAGTAAAGACCCGAGTTTTAATCTCCGCCAGCAATAGGCCATGCCTGTTTTGTCCCGTGTTCACGGGTGATCGGCACTTTTGGCGCTAAGCCGCTCTATATCTGGGCGTTTGGGCAGGCTAGTCTTGGCGCTCTGATTGAGGATCTTCGATGATTGCAGGTATTTCTTCGCGCACGCCACAGCAGGCGCTGGCCGCTTTGCTGGATCGTTACGCCCCGCCGCGCCTGTTGCTGATCGGCGCCAGTGAATTCCCCGCGCTTGAGGCGTTCAAGCTCGCGCACCCTGACACCTGCGTCGCCCATGCGGCGCCCGGGCCGTTGCCGGCCGAGTTGGCGGCGCGCCGCTTTGATCTGGCGCTGGTGGTCGATTGCCTCGAACACTTGCCCAAACGCGATGGCCTGAATTTGCTCGGCGGGATTCGCAACCTCAATGCCAGTCGCATTGCGGTGCTCGCGGACTTGCCGGCCAGCGGCTGGCAGGAGACGGATTTTTTCTCCCTGGCCCTGCAAGCCAGCGAACGTTTCCAGCGCGACGATCAGGTACTGACCCTGTTCACCTATGATCTGCTTGACTACAAACAAGTCCCCGACTGGCTCAACTCACGGTTCTGGGCCAATCCGGAAAACTTCGGGAAATATTGGTGGTAACGCGATGAGTACATCCATTTGCCCTTGCGGCAGCGGCACCCTGCTCGACGCCTGCTGCGGTCATTACCATGCCGGTCACCCGGCCCCCTGCGCCGAGGCCTTGATGCGGTCCCGCTACAGCGCTTATGTGATGGGCCTGATCGATTATCTGGTGGCGACCACCCTGCCCGCGCAACAAGCGGGCCTGGATCGGCAGTCCATCAGCGACTGGAGCGCCCAAAGCACCTGGCTGGGTCTTGAGGTGGAAAGCGCCGAGGTGTTCGGCGGTCAGCCGGAACACGCGTTCGTGACGTTCACCGCACGCTGGCACGACGGCGGCGGCGAACACAGCCACCGCGAGCGCTCGTCGTTCGTGCAGAACGCCGGCCACTGGTACTTCATCGACCCCACCGTGCCACTCAAGGCCGGACGCAACGATGCCTGCCCTTGCGCCAGCGGGCAGAAATTCAAGAAGTGTTGCGCGGGGTATTTCGGCGCGTGAGATGACGCAAAAGATCGTCCGATCGCGGCCCGAGCCTTCGGCAGTTCCTACGGTGTGTACGCCATTCCAATGTAGGAGCTGCCGAACGCTCGGGCTGCGATCGGACGATCTTTTGGGGCTAGACTGGTGCTCAAGGGAGAAACATCACCATGACCACCCGACGGCGCGTCTTATATACATTCACCCTGCTCCTGTTTCTCGGGCTCGGCGGCTGCGCGTCCTGGTTCAGCGAGGATGAGCCCGAACCCGCCGTGCATCTGGTCAAGGTCGAAGTCGTCGAGGCCAAACTGATGCAGCAGCGTTTCATGCTGTACTTTCGTGTCGACAATCCCCGAGACAGTGACCTGACCGTGCGCGGCCTCGAGTACCGGATTCATCTGGGTGACATGCTGCTGACCGAGGGTGAGCACGAGCACTGGTTTACGATCAGCCCCAAACGCAGCGGGTATTTCAAGGTACCGGTCCGCACCAACCTGTGGCCGAAGGTGCGGGACCTGGTGAAGATGCTGAAAAAAGCCGATCAACCCGTCCCCTATCGGCTGGAAGGTGAGCTGGAAACCGGTGTGTTCATCGCGCACTACGTGCACCTGGCGCGCAAAGGCGTGATAATCCCCGCCGATTTAATTCCGGAGCACACCCGATGACCCAGCAACCCCACGTCCATGGCCCTGATTGCAACCACGACCATGACCATCACGACCACCATGATCACGACCATGGCCATGTTCACGGCCCGAACTGCGGTCACGCGCACCAGGAACCGGTACGCAACGCCCTGAAGGACGTCGGCCGCAACGATCCTTGCCCGTGCGGCAACGGCAAGAAATTCAAGAAGTGCCACGGCGCTTGATGCTTCGGGCGAAGAAATTCTTCGCCTGTTGAATCGCTATCGCGGGCAAGCCCGCTCCCACACTGGACCTGTGATCGACACAGTTCCCCTGTAGGAGCAAGGCTTGCCCGCGAAGAACGATTACGCGGTTTACCTGAATTAACGCGGTGCCTTCTTCGCGGGCAAGCCTTGCTCCTACAGGTTTACAGCTGTCATCAGGATCTGCGCACAGCGGACAACCGTCGCATACTCCCCCTGCAGATTCCCCAGCGACATGGCATGCACGTCCTCGGCAGAATGGGCATTACCAAAATAATCCGCCTTGTCGAACGTGAAACACGCATCCTCCGCCACCCACGTGTCAAACCCCAGATTACCGGCCGTTCGTGCCGTGGACTCCACCGAATTGTGGGTCGCAACGCCAACGATGACCAACTGATCGATCCCCGCCTCGCGCAACCTCGCCTCCAGGCCCGTCGCACAAAACGCATCCGGCACCTGTTTCTGAATCAGCTGCTCGCCGGCCAATGGCTGGAACCGCTCCTGAAACTCCACGCCCGATTGCTGCGGCCAGAACACCGACTCCGGTGAACGGGAAAGGTGCTGCACATGAATCACCGGTCGCCCGGTTCGACGCCAAAGATCCAGCAGTTCCAGAATCCGCGCCTCGGCCTGAGGATTATTTCGCCGGCCGAGCCGGGGCTCCAGGATGCCTTTTTGTTGATCGATGATGATCAGTGCCGCGTTGGTCTTGAGCTCCATGCCGACTTTTCTCACGCAAGGTCATTGAATTTCACGCACTTCAGCATCACCTCCTCCTACAGGCAAGCCTTCGATCGCAAACAGGACGACCTGATGCCCGCGGTTGCTGTCCATCCCTTACGACGTCTCTTGATGTGGAGTACTTCATGATCGACCTGTATTACTGGACCACCCCCAACGGCCACAAAATCTCGATTTTCCTGGAAGAAGCCGGCCTGCCTTACAACGTGCACCCGATCAACATCAGCCAGAACGAACAGTTCCAGCCGCACTTCCTGAAAATCTCTCCAAACAACAGAATCCCGGCCATCGTCGATCATGAGCCAGCCGATGGCGGAGAACCTTTGTCACTGTTCGAGTCCGGGGCGATTCTGCTGTACCTGGCGGAAAAGACCGGCAAGTTCCTGCCCAAAGACCTGCGCGGTCGTCAGCAGGCGCTGCAATGGTTGTTCTGGCAGATGGGCGGGCTGGGGCCGATGGCCGGGCAGAATCATCACTTCAGCCAGTTCGCGCCGGAGAAAATCCCTTACGCGATCAAGCGCTACATCGATGAGACGGCGCGCCTTTACGGCGTACTCGACAAGCAACTGGCGATCAACGAATTTGTCGCCGGCAACGAATACAGCATTGCCGACATGGCGATCTATCCGTGGATCGTTTCCCACAAGTGGCAGAGCCAGAATCTGGAAGACTTCCCGAATGTGCTGCGCTGGTTCAATCACATCCAGAATCGGCCGGCGACGGTGAAGGCGTATGCCCTCGCGGCCAAAATCAACCCACCAAAATCCTAAGAACGACCATGACCTGTGGCGAGGGAGCTTGCTCCCGCTGGAGTGCGCAGCACTCCCAATCCAGGCCCCGCTTTTCAACTGATGGAATGCGGTGTCTGGATTGCGACCGCTTCGCAGCCGAGCGGGAGCAAGCTCCCTCGCCACAGGGAGATCACTGACCTTCGCGTAGTGGTTTATCAGACAAATCCTGAAATAACCCCATACCCCGCTTGCGCGGCCTCCTCCTGCTCTCTAACGTAGCGCCTTTATTGCGCCTCTACCCCCGCAGGAGCTTTGCCATGGCCTCGCCAGCCCTTACACATTTTCTTCCCCGGTTCGGCGTTGCCGCAGCAGTGGCCGGTGTTTTGAGCCTGACCGGTTGTCAGACCTGGAACACCCAGGACACCCTCCCGCCGACCACCGGCGTGCAGCCGCTCAAGGGTCTGGCGCAGAACGTTTCGGTGCGCCGCAATGCCATGGGCATGCCGTTGATCGAAAGCAGCACGTTCCACGACGCACTGTTCACCCTCGGTTACGTGCACGCGAGCGACCGCATCACGCAAATGGTCACCCTGCGCCTGCTGGCCCAAGGCCGGTTGTCGGAGATGTCCGGCTCGGACCTGCTGGACGCCGACCGCTACATGCGCGCCGTCAACCTGAAGAAAAGCGCCGGCGAGCTGTACAAGGCCTCGTCGCCGCGCCTTAAACGCTTCTTCGAAGTCTATGCCCGCGGGGTCAACGCCTACCTGTTCCGTTACCGCGACAAGCTGCCGGCAGACCTCACGGCCACCGGCTACAAGCCCGAGTACTGGAAACCGGAAGATTCAGCGCTGATTTTCTGCCTGCTGAACTTCAGCCAATCGGCGAACCTGCCCGAGGAAATTTCCTCGCTGGTGCTGGCCCAAACGGTCACCACCGACAAACTCGCCTGGCTGACACCGTCCGCTCCCGACGAGAAACTGCCGGTAGCTGAAGCCGAAAAACTTCAGGGCCTCAAGCTGAACGGGGCGATTCCGGGGCTCGCCGAAATCAGCAAGGCCACCGGTCAACTGTCCGATCTGAATCTGCTGGGTGCCACGTCATCGAACAACTGGGCGATCGCCCCGCAACGCAGCCGCAGCGGCAAAAGCCTGCTGGCCAGCGACAGCCACGGCCCGCTGGGCGTGCCGTCGTTGTTCAGCTACGTGCAGATTCGTACGACGAAATATCAGGCATCCGGCGTGACCATCGCCGGTTTGCCGATGGTGCTGAGCGGCTTCAACGGCAAAGTGGCGTGGAGCATGACCTCAGTCATGGGCGACAACCAGGACCTGTTCCTGGAAAAGATCAAACGCCAGGGCAGCGGGCTTTCCTACGAAGTCGGCGGCAAATGGCAGCCGGCTATCGTTCGCAACGAAACCTATTTCGTCAAAGGCCAGCGGCCGATTCGCGAAGCGGTGTACGAAACCCGCCACGGACCGCTGCTCAACAGCGCCAAAGGCACAGCGTTGGATAACGGCCTGGGTTTGGCATTGCAGACGCCGAACTTCACCGATGACAAATCCCTGGACGCATTTTTTGACCTGTCCCGTGCGCAGAACGTCGAGAAAGCCTCGGACGCCAGCCGCGAAATCCGCGCGATCACGCTGAACCTGGTCTTCGCCGACGCCAGCAACATCGGCTGGCAAGTCACCGGCCGTTACCCGAACCGCCGCGAAGGCGAAGGCCTGCTGCCGTCGCCGGGCTGGGAGGGTCGTTACGACTGGGACGGTTACGCCGACCCGATGCTGCACCCGTACGATCAGGACCCGGCGCAAGGCTGGCTCGGCACCGCCAACCAGCGGGTCATTCCCCATGGCTACGGCATGCAGCTGTCCAATTCCTGGTCGGCACCGGAGCGTGGCGAACGCATGGCCGAACTGGCCGGTGTTGGCAAACACGACACGCGCAGTGCGATCGCGATGCAATACGATCAGACCACTACGTTCGCCGCCAAACTGAAAAAGATGTTTGAAGCACCGGGCATGGCCCAGCCGCTGAAGCAGGCTATCGAGGCACTGCCGGTCGCTGATCGCAGCAAGGCTCAAGAAGCGTTGACCCGCCTGAAGGCGTTCGACGGCAAACTCGCCCCGACCTCCGCCGATGCGGCGATTTACGAGTTGTTCCTGCAGGAAAGCACGAAGCAAATCTTCCTCGACGAACTGGGCCCGGAAAGCAGCCCGGCGTGGAAAGCCTTTATCGCCAACGGTAAGTTGTCCTACGCGGCCCAGGCCGATCACCTGCTGGGCCGTGAAGACAGCCCGTTCTGGGATGACACGCGCACGCCGCAGAAAGAAGACAAACCGGCGATTCTTGCCCGCAGCCTTGCAGCCGCCATTTCCGCCGGCGACAGCCAGTTGGGCGGCGATCACAAAGCCTGGCAGTGGGGCAAACTGCACCGTTATGAGTGGAAGAATGCCAGTGGCCAGACCGTGCGCGGCCCGCTCGCGGCCGGTGGCGATCACACCACGCTGAACACCGCAGCGTTCGCCTGGGGCCAGGACTTCAATACCACGCTGGCGCCGGCCATGCGTTTCATCGTCGACTTCGGCCAGGCCGAACCGCTGATGGGCCAGACCGGCACCGGTCAGTCCGGTAATCCGGCCAGCCCGAATTACCTCGACAGCGTGGAGCCGTGGCTCAAGGGGCAATATGTGAGTTTGCCGATGCAGCCGCAGAACTTTGACAAGGTGTACGGGACCAAGCGGTTGACGCTGACACCCGGAAAATAAAGGTCACCACGTCCAAATGTGGGAGCGGGCCTGTGTGGCGAGGGGATTTATCCCCGTTGGGTCGCGAAGCGGCCCTGAACCTGTGATTGCGGTATCTCATAAAAACCGCATTTATCAGGTTTGCGACTGCTTCGCAGCCGAACGGGGATAAATCCCCTCGCCACACAGGCCCGCTCCCACATTGGAATGTCATTTTCCTGTGAAATATCGATAGAACTTCTGGCCTCGCCCAAACCTCATAGCTAACAAGTCCCTCCATTTTGGTAACAACATGGATCTTGTTATCGCGCGTCCCGAAGGTTTGTACTGCCCCGCCGGCGATTTCTATATCGACCCGTGGCGGCCGGTAGAGCGTTCGGTCATCACCCACGCCCACGGCGACCATGCCCGAGGCGGCAACCAGCACTATCTCGCGGCCGCGCCCGGCGAAGGGATTTTGCGCGCGCGACTGGGTCAGGACATCAACCTGCAAACGCTGGCGTATGGCGAACGGCTGGTGCACCACGGCGTCACCTTGAGTTTTCACCCCGCCGGTCATGTGCTCGGTTCGGCACAGGTGCGCCTGGAATACGGCGGCGAAGTCTGGGTCGCCTCGGGGGATTACAAGATCGAGCCCGACGGCACCTGCGCGCCCTTTGAGCCGGTGCGCTGCCACACCTTCATCACCGAATCGACGTTTGGCCTGCCGATCTACCGCTGGCAGCCCCAGGCGCAGGTGTTTGCCGAGATCAATCAGTGGTGGCAAGCCAACGCCGCCGAAGACAAGGCCAGCGTGCTGTTTTGCTATTCCTTTGGCAAAGCGCAGCGAATTCTCCACGGCATCGACGCCGGCCTCGGCCCCATTCTGGTGCATGGCGCCATAGAACCACTGAACCGGGTGTATCGCGAGAGCGGCGTTTATTTGCCGCCGACGATCTACGCCGGCGACGTAAACAAGAGCGACACGATGATGCGCAAGGCGCTCATCCTGGCCCCGCCTTCCGCTGGCGGCAGCACCTGGATGCGCCGTTTCGGTGACTACAGCGACGGCTTTGCCAGCGGATGGATGCGTTTGCGCGGCACGCGGCGCCGTCGCGGTGTCGACCGTGGCTTCGTGTTATCCGACCACGCTGACTGGCCGGGCCTGCTTTGGGCCATCGAGCAGACCGGCGCCGAGCGCGTCATGGTCACCCACGGTTCGGTGGCGGTCCTGGTGCGCCATTTGCGCGAACAAGGTCTCGACGCCCAAGGGTTCAGCACCGAGTACGGCGACGATGAAGAAGACATCGCTACCCCCGAACCCGAGAGCGCCGAGGTGCTGCCATGAAGGCTTTCGCCGAGTTGTATGCGGAACTGGATGCCACGACCTCGAGCAACGCCAAACTCGCGGCGATGCAGCATTATTTCGCCCAGGCCGCGCCGGAAGACGCCGCATGGGCGGTGTACTTTCTGTCCGGCGGACGACCTCGCCAACTGGTGCCAGTGCGCATTCTGCGTGAACTCGCCGTGGCGTATTCCGGCCTGTCGCCGTGGCTGTTCGAGGAGAGTTATCAGGCGGTCGGCGATCTGGCGGAAACCATCTCGCTGGTACTGCCCGAAACGCCCCACAGCTCCACCGACGGATTGGCGGTGTGGATCGAAGAAAAACTGCTGCCGTTGCGCGGCGAATCTCCCGAAGTGCTCGCCGAACAGCTGCCCAGACTCTGGTCGCAACTGGACCGCCCCAGCCTGATGCTTTGCATCAAACTGATCACCGGCAGTTTCCGCGTCGGCGTTTCAAAGCTGTTGGTGACCCGCGCCCTGGCGGCCATGGCGCAGCTCGACAGCAAACGCGTGGCCCAGCGGCTGGTGGGTTACACCGACCTGTCCAATCGCCCGAACGCAGCCAGTTACCTGAAACTGATCGCCGCCGAATCGTCGGACGAACATGCTCAGCGCGGCGGCCAGCCGTATCCGTTTTTTCTGGCTCATGCACTGTCGCAACCGGTCGAACAGTTCGAAGGGTTGCTCGGCCCGGCCAACCACTGGCAAGTGGAATGGAAGTGGGATGGCATCCGCGCCCAAGTGGTCAAGCGCGACGGCCGACTGTGGATCTGGTCGCGCGGTGAAGAGCTGGTCACCGAACGCTTTCCCGAACTCGACAGCCTGGTCCACGGCCTGCCCGACGGCACGGTGATCGACGGTGAAATCGTGGCCTGGAAAACCGCGCCACCAACCGAAGATGCCTTCGATCCATTGGCGCCAACGCCGCCCGCGGTGCAACCGTTCGCCCTGCTGCAACAGCGGATCGGCCGTAAAACCCTGGGCAAGAAAATCCTCGATGAAGTGCCGGTGGTTGTCCTCGCCTATGACTTGCTGGAATGGGCGGGCGAAGACTGGCGCAACCAGCCTCAAGCCAGGCGGCGCACCCAACTGGAGCAGGTCATCGCTCACTGCAACAACCCGGTGCTACTACCCTCCCCCGTGCTCACCGGGGAAGACTGGTTCGACCTCGCCCGCCAACGCGAAGCCTCCCGCAGCCTCGGCGTCGAAGGCATGATGCTCAAGGCCCGCGACGCGTTGTATGGCGTCGGCCGCACCAAGGACATGGGCGTCTGGTGGAAATGGAAAGTCGACCCGTTCAGCGTCGACGCGGTGCTGATCTACGCGCAACGCGGGCATGGCCGCCGGGCCAGTCTCTACAGCGATTACACCTTCGCCGTGTGGGACGGCCCGCCCGATGCCAGCGAACGCACGTTGGTGCCGTTCGCCAAGGCGTACTCGGGGCTCACCGATGAAGAAATGCGCCAGGTCGACAGCATCGTGCGCAAGACCACGGTGGAGAAATTTGGACCGGTCAGCAGCGTGAAACCGAGCCTGGTGTTTGAATTGGGGTTTGAGGGGATTGCTCTGTCGAAGCGGCACAAGAGCGGTATCGCGGTGCGATTTCCTCGGATGCTGCGGTGGCGGCAGGATAAGTCGGTGGAAGAGGCTGACAATCTTGGAACCCTGCAGGATTTATTGGGCTGAAAGGGACCTTTGTGGCGAGGGAGCTTGCTCCCGCTGGACCGCGAAGCGGTCCCGCTTTAGAAATTTGCGACTGCTGCGCAGTCGAGCGGGAGCAAGCTCCCTCGCCACAGGATTGCGTTCGCTCGACCTCATTTGGTGCAGCCATTTACCGGCGCCCGTTTTCGTGCATAAATCCCGCCCAGCCATTTCCTGAATCACCTTTTAAAACGCTTGTTCGGCACTCTGGTTCGGAAATTGCTACTTTCATTAGGTCTTACGCTTTCCAGTAACAATAATTCTGCGCCACAAGCGCTCATATTGGTTCTTAGGGATTGAATAATGAAAAAAGCATTGCTGACCCTTTCTGCACTGGCGTTGTGCATGGCTGCCGGCTCCGCGCTGGCCAAGGAATACAAAGAACTGCGTTTTGGCGTTGACCCTTCCTATGCACCGTTCGAGTCGAAAGCGGCCGACGGTAGCCTGGTTGGCTTCGACATCGATCTGGGGAACGCAATCTGCGCCGAGCTGAAGGTCAAGTGCAAATGGGTCGAAAGCGATTTCGACGGCATGATTCCGGGCCTGAAGGCCAATAAATTCGACGGTGTGATCTCTTCGATGACCGTCACCCCGGCCCGCGAAAAAGTCATCGACTTCTCCAGCGAGCTGTTCTCCGGCCCAACCGCTTATGTATTCAAGAAGGGTTCTGGCGTCACCGCAGACGTCGCGTCCCTCAAGGGCAAAACCGTCGGCTACGAACAAGGCACCATCCAGGAAGCCTATGCCAAAGCCGTTCTGGACAAGGCGGGCGTGAAAACCCAGGCCTATCAGAACCAGGACCAGGTGTATTCCGACCTGACTTCCGGTCGTCTCGACGCCGGTATCCAGGACATGCTGCAGGCCGAATTGGGCTTCCTGAAGTCGCCCCAAGGTGCCGATTACGACGTCAGCAAGCCGGTTGACAGCGAATTGCTGCCGGCCAAAACGGCTGTCGGTATCTCGAAAGGTAACAAAGACCTCAAGGCACTTTTGGATAAAGGTATCAAAGCGTTACACGACGATGGCACCTACGCCACCATTCAGAAGAAACACTTTGGCGATCTGAATCTGTACAGCGGCAAATAATGCCCGGCGCCCATCTCGCGATGGGCGCTTTTTTCATCCGATCAGGTTGCTGATTTATGTTCGAAACTCTCTTACAAAATCTGGGGCTCTCAGCCTTCAGCCTCAAGGGCTTCGGTCCGTTGCTGATGGAAGGCACCTGGATGACCATCAAATTATCGGCGTTGTCGCTGCTGGTGGCCGTGTTGCTCGGCCTGCTCGGCGCCAGTGCCAAACTGTCTAAAGTCAAACTGGTGCGCGTTCCGGCGCAGGTCTACACCACGCTGATTCGCGGCGTGCCGGACCTGGTGCTGATGCTGCTGATCTTCTATAGCCTGCAGACCTGGTTGACGTCGTTCACCGATTTCATGGAATGGGAATACATCGAGATCAACCCGTTCAGCGCCGGGGTCATCACCCTGGGCTTCATTTATGGCGCGTACTTCACCGAAACCTTCCGCGGCGCGATTCTCGCGGTGCCGCGTGGCCAGGTCGAAGCCGCCACCGCGTATGGCCTCAAACGTGGCCAGCGCTTCTGGATCGTGGTGTTTCCGCAAATGATGCGCTTCGCCCTGCCGGGCATCGGCAATAACTGGATGGTGATGCTCAAGGCCACCGCGCTGGTGTCGATCATCGGCCTCGCCGACCTGGTCAAGGCGGCGCAGGACGCCGGCAAAAGCACCTATCAGCTGTTCTATTTCCTGGTGCTGGCGGCGGTGATTTACCTGCTGATCACCAGTGCTTCCAACTTCATCCTGCGCTGGCTTGAACGTCGCTACGCCGCCGGTTCCCGGGAGGCCGTACGATGATCGAACTCCTTCAGGAATACTGGAAACCCTTCCTTTATAGCGACGGCAACAACATCACCGGCCTGGCCATGACCCTGTGGCTGCTGACCGCCTCCATCGTCATCGGTTTTCTGGTGTCGATCCCGCTGTCCATCGCCCGGGTGTCGCCGCATTTCTACATTCGCTGGCCGGTGCAGTTCTACACTTACCTGTTCCGCGGGACGCCGCTGTATATCCAGCTGCTGATTTGCTACACCGGGATCTACAGCCTGGCCGCCGTGCGGGAGCAGCCGATACTCGATGCGTTCTTTCGCGACGCGATGAACTGCACCATCCTCGCCTTCGCTCTGAACACCTGCGCCTACACCACGGAGATTTTCGCCGGGGCGATTCGCAGCATGGCCCATGGTGAAGTCGAAGCGGCGAAGGCCTACGGTCTGACCGGCTGGAAGCTGTATGCCTACGTGATCATGCCGTCGGCGCTGCGTCGCTCATTGCCTTATTACAGCAACGAAGTGATTCTGATGCTGCACTCGACCACCGTGGCGTTCACCGCGACCATTCCGGACATCCTGAAAGTCGCGCGGGACGCCAACTCGGCGACCTTCCTGACCTTCCAGTCGTTCGGCATCGCCGCGCTGATCTACCTAACCGTTACCTTTGCGCTGGTCGGCCTGTTCCGCCTCGCCGAACGCCGATGGCTGGCGTTCCTCGGGCCGACCCACTAGGACTTCTTGCAAATGCGCCACCAGATACATGACCTGCTGGCCCCGCTGCCAGGGACCGCGCGACAGATCCACAGTTTCCACTTCGGCCCGACGGCGGCCCAAGGCAAGATCTATATCCAGGCGTCCCTGCACGCCGATGAAATGCCCGGCATGCTGGTCGCCTGGCACCTCAAGCAGCGCCTGGCGGAGCTCGAAGCCGCCGGCCGCCTGCGCAGCGAAATCGTGCTGGTGCCGGTGGCCAACCCGGTCGGCCTCGAACAAGTGCTGATGGATGTGCCGCTGGGCCGCTACGAGCTCGAAAGCGGCCAGAACTTTAACCGCTGGTTCGTCGACCTGAGCGAAGAAGTCGGCAATGAGATCGAAGGTCAGCTCGGCGACGATCCGCAGCGCAACCTCGACCTGATCCGCAGCAGCCTGCGTCAGGCACTGGCGCGACAGACCGCCAGCACCCAACTGCAGTCCCAGCGCCTGATCCTGCAACGACTGGCCTGTGATGCGGACATGGTGCTGGACCTGCATTGCGATTTCGAAGCCGTCGCGCACCTCTACACCACGCCGGAGGCCTGGCCGCAGGTCGAGCCGTTGGCCCGCTACATCGGTGCCGAAGCCAGTCTGCTGGCCACCGATTCCGGCGGCCAGTCGTTCGACGAATGCTTCACCCTGCTCTGGTGGCAGCTGAAAGAGCGCTTCGGCGAACACTTCGACATTCCGCCGGGCAGCTACTCGGTCACTGTCGAATTGCGCGGCCAGGGCGACGTCAATCATCCATTGGCCAGCCTCGATTGCCAGGCGCTGATCGACTACCTGATTCACTTCGGCGCGATTGCCGGCGAACCGGCGCCACTGCCGGAGCTGCCGTATCCCGCCACGCCGCTGGCCGCCGTCGAACCGGTGGCCACGCCCGTCGGCGGTTTGCTGGTGTTCACCGCGCTACCGGGGGAATACCTCGAAGCCGGGCAACTGGTCGCCGAAATCATCGACCCGGTCAATGATCGCGTCACCCCCATTCACTGCACCGTCGCCGGGCTGATGTACGCCCGCTCGCTGCGGCGCATGGCCACTGCCGGCATGGTGATCGCCCACGTCGCGGGCACCGAAGCCTATCGCAGCGGCTACCTACTTTCGCCTTGAGGATGCATGCCCCATGTACAAACTGACCATCGAAGGCCTGCATAAAAGCTATGGCGATCATCATGTGCTCAAAGGCGTTTCACTCAAGGCCAACACCGGCGACGTCATCAGCCTGATCGGCGCCAGCGGCTCGGGTAAAAGTACCTTTCTGCGCTGCATCAACTTTCTCGAACAACCCAACGATGGCGCCATGACCCTGGACGGTCAGGACATACGCATGATCAAGGATCGCCACGGCATGCACGTGGCCAACCCCGATGAACTGCAAAAGATCCGCACGCGCCTGGCCATGGTGTTCCAGCACTTCAACCTGTGGAGCCACATGACCGTGCTGGAAAACATCACCATGGCGCCGCGCCGGGTGCTGGGTTGCAGCAAGCAGGAAGCCGAAGACCGCGCCCGTCGTTATCTCGACAAGGTCGGCCTGGCCGCTCGCGTGGCGGACCAGTACCCGGCGTTTCTTTCGGGGGGGCAGCAACAACGGGTCGCCATTGCCCGCGCGCTGGCCATGGAACCGGAAGTCATGCTGTTCGACGAACCGACCTCGGCACTCGACCCCGAACTGGTGGGTGAAGTGCTCAGGGTGATCCAGGGCCTGGCCGAAGAAGGCCGGACCATGATCATGGTCACCCACGAAATGAGCTTCGCCCGCAAGGTGTCGAGCCAGGTGTTGTTTCTGCATCAGGGACTGGTCGAGGAAGAAGGCGCGCCGGAAGACGTGCTGGGTAATCCGAAGAGTGAGCGGTTGAAGCAGTTTCTCAGCGGTAATCTCAAGTAAGCCCCCGCCCCCTGTAGGAGCAGAGCTTGCTCGCGAAGGCGGTGTGTCAGAAAAGGATGATATGGACTGACACACCGCCTTCGCGAGCAAGCTCTGCTCCTACAGGGGGCGGTGTCGATCAAGCGCAAAATTAAACTTGTTCACTCGCGCCGCGGTCACTGAAAGAACACTTTCAGAGCACACACCGCCGGCATGGGAACCTCCCCCGACTTCACAAAACACTGGTTCACCGCCCGCGGCTGGAAACCGTTCGCCTTTCAGAAACAGGTGTGGGCCGCCGTCAAAAAAGGGCAATCCGGGTTGCTGCATGCGAGCACCGGTGCCGGTAAAACCTATGCGGTCTGGTTTGCCGCCCTCAACCGCTTCGCCTCTGCCGTCTCTCCCGCTGAAAAACCTGGCAAACGAAAACTGCTAGCCCAACCGCTGACAGTGCTGTGGATAACCCCAATGCGCGCCTTGGCCGCCGACACCGCTCGCGCACTCGAAGAGCCGCTGCGCGACTTGCAGATCCCGTGGAGCGTAGGCCTGCGCACTGGCGACACCAGCAGCAGCGAACGCGCGCGGCAAACTCGGCGGTTGCCCTCCGCGCTGATCACCACGCCGGAAAGTCTCACCCTGATGCTCGCCCGTGCCGACGCGCAAACCGCGCTGTCGACCTTGCGTATGGTGGTGGTGGACGAATGGCACGAATTACTCGGCAACAAACGCGGCGTGCAACTGCAACTCGCCCTCGCCCGCCTGCGTCGGTGGAATCCCGAGCTGATCGTGTGGGGCGTTTCCGCAACGTTGGGTAATCAGGCTCACGCCGAACAGGTATTAATCCCACAGGGTGGTGGCATCAGCGTTCAGGGCCAGACCCGCAAGGCGCTGCAAGTCGACACGCTGTTGCCGCCCGCCATCGAGCGTTTTCCATGGGCCGGGCATATCGGGTTGAAGATGTTGCCGCAAGTGGTTGCCGAAGTTGCGTCGAGCCCCAGCAGCCTGCTGTTCACCAACACCCGCGCCCAATCGGAGATCTGGTATCAGGCGTTGCTGGAAGCCCGCCCGGATTGGGCCGGGCTGATTGCGCTGCATCACAGCTCACTGTCACGCGACACCCGCGACTGGGTCGAACGCGCCCTCAAGGACGGCCAGCTCAAAGCGGTGGTCTGCACCTCCAGCCTGGACCTCGGCGTGGACTTCCTGCCAGTGGAGCGGGTGCTGCAGATCGGCTCGGCCAAAGGCGTGGCGCGACTGATGCAACGTGCCGGTCGTTCCGGTCACGCGCCGGGCCGCGTGTCGCGGGTGACGCTGGTGCCGACTCACAGCCTGGAGTTGATCGAAGCCGCCGCGGCACAGGACGCCGTGGCGCGGCACCGGATCGAACCCCGTGAATCGCCCCATAAACCCCTGGATGTGCTGGTTCAGCATCTGGTCAGCATGGCGTTGGGCGGTGGTTTTTTGCCCGATGAGTTGTATGAAGAAGTCCGCGGAGCGTGGGCCTACCGTGATCTCACGGTGGAAGACTGGACCTGGGCGCTGGCTTTCGTACGCCACGGTGGGCTTTCCCTGACGGCGTATCCGGATTATCGCCGCGTTGAACCGGATGAACAGGGTGTCTGGCGAGTGCCGGATGCGCGGTTGGCCCGCCGCCATCGCATGAGCATCGGCACGATTGTCAGCGACGCAAGCATCCAGCTGAAGTTCTGGAGCAAGGGCGGCGGAGGCAAACAGCTGGGCAGCGTCGAGGAGGGTTTCATCGCACGGCTCAAACCGGGCGACGGTTTTCTGTTTGCCGGCCGGCTGCTGGAGTTGGTGCGTGTGGAAAACATGACCGCTTACGTTAAACGCAGCACAGTGAAGAAAGCCGCGGTGCCGCGCTGGAATGGCGGGCGGATGCCACTTTCCAACGAGCTGGCCCAAGCGGTGGTTGCCCGCTTCAGCGCTGCGGCGCAGGGCGAGTTCGTCGGTCCGGAAATGGAAGCGCTGCGTCCGTTATTAGAGGTGCAACAGCGCTGGTCCGGATTGCCAACCGAGAACAGCCTGCTGGCTGAAACGCTGAAATCCCGCGAGGGTTGGCACCTTTTCCTCTTCCCCTTCGCCGGGCGTCAGGTGCATTTGGGGCTGGCGAGTCTGCTGGCATGGCGCGTCAGTCAGCAACAGGCGGTGACGTTTTCCATTGCGGTCAACGATTACGGACTGGAGTTGCTCAGCGCCACCAGTGTGGAGTGGTCCAGTGTCTTGAACCCCGGCCTGCTGAGTCCTGAGCAGTTATTGAACGATGTACTCGCCAGCCTGAACGCTGGCGAACTGGCGCTGCGGCGCTTTCGGGAAATCGCACGGATTGCCGGGCTGGTGTTCGCCGGCTACCCCGGCGCACCGAAAAGTACGCGCCAGGTTCAGGCCTCCAGCGGTTTGTTCTTCGAAGTGTTCAAGCAATACGACGCCGGGAATTTGTTGCTGGCCCAGGCCGGGGAAGAAGTCCTACGCAACGAGCTGGATATTCATCGCCTGGAACAGACGCTGGAGCGCATCAGTCGACTCAGGCTCGACGTGCATCCCGTCAAACGTCCTACGCCCCTCGGGTTTCCGCTGCTGGTGGAACGCATGCGCGAAAGCATGAGTTCGGAAAAACTCGCCGACCGTATCAGACGCATGGTCAGCGACCTTGAGAAAACTGCCGAAACCGGAAAAGCCTGATGAGTACGCCCTATCCCATACGCCTGGCCGGCGAAGAACTATGGCTACTGCCGGAAAAAGCCCTGTACTGGCCTGCGCAACACGCCCTGCTGATCGCGGACGTGCATTTCGGCAAGGCCGCCGCTTACCGAAGTCTCGGCCAGCCGGTGCCTCGGGGCACCACCTCCAACAATATCGCCGTGCTCGACGGATTGCTGGCGGCTCTGCCCTGCCGCCAGCTGATTTTCCTCGGCGACTTTCTTCACGGCCCCGGCTCCCATGCACCCACCACACTGAACGCATTGGCTGACTGGAGAGCGCGACACCGCGAGCTGCCCATGACCCTGATTCGCGGTAACCACGACAAACGTGCCGGGGATCCGCCGGCGTCGCTGAATATTCTTGTGGTGCCTGAGCCGTTGTTGTTGGGGCCGTTCGCGTTGCAGCACGAACCTCAACCGCATCCGAATCGGCATGTGCTTGCAGGGCATGTGCATCCGGTCTATCGGTTGAACGGTCGAGGCCGGCAAAGCCTGCGGCTGGCGTGCTTCAGATTTGGCGGGGAAGTCAGCCTGCTACCGGCCTTTGGTGCGTTTACCGGTGGGTATCAGGTCGAAAGAGACGACAACTGTAGGATTTTTGTCATCGGGGACAACGAAATATGGCCCGTGTAGGAGCAAAGCTTGCTCGCGAAGGCGGTGTGTCAGGCAAAGATGGTATCGACTGATACACCGCCTTCGCGAGCAAGCTTTGCTCCTACAAGGCGTTCAATCAGGCAACCGGCGCGGGAGGCGGCTCATCCGGCAGGGTCGGCTCACCGGGTTCGGTGGGTTGTTCGTTGGGGGTATCGGGATCAGGCTGGCCGGGGATGCCCCCCGCCATGCTGATTGGCGGATGTGCCAACAAGGACCAGGCCAAAACGCCAACCTGATTGGGCTCAAGCCTTGCCAGTTCGGCACTTATTCGCGGATCGATCTTCATAGAGCACTCCTGAGCGATGGCCCGATCCGCTGTGCGCGAACCGGGCAGTACACCCCAATAGAGTGTAAACCTGCTCAAGTGTTCCCATGACCTGCCGGATGAACTGATCAGGTGCGTGGCAAGGTGACGCCGCGCTGGCCCTGGTACTTGCCGCCACGGTCCTTGTAGGACACTTCGCACTCTTCGTCGGATTCAAGGAACAGCATCTGCGCCACGCCTTCGTTGGCGTAGATTTTCGCCGGCAGGTTAGTTGTGTTCGAGAACTCCAGGGTCACGTGACCCTCCCACTCAGGCTCAAGCGGGGTGACGTTGACGATGATGCCGCAGCGGGCGTAGGTGCTTTTGCCCAGGCAGATGGTCAGTACGTTGCGCGGAATACGGAAGTATTCGACGGTGCTGGCCAGGGCGAAAGAGTTCGGCGGGATGATGCAGACGTCGCTGTGGATGTCGACGAAGCTGCCTGCATCGAAATTTTTCGGGTCGACGATGGCCGAATTAATGTTGGTGAACACCTTGAAATGATTAGTGCAACGAACGTCGTAGCCGTAACTCGACACGCCGTAGGAGATCACACGGCTATCATCGCTGCCGCGCACCTGGCGCTCGACGAACGGTTCGATCATGCCGTGCTCTTGCGCCATGCGGCGAATCCACTTGTCCGATTTGATGCTCATGGCGGGTGTCCTGAATAGCGAGGTGGAAAAAATCTGTCCGGCATCTTACCGGGCGCGCGCTTCGGGTTCAAAGACCGTGGCGCAATTCTCGCCGATCCCCCGTAAATTCCGGAGCTTCGCCGCCATACGATGCACCGTCAGTCATGAAAACAGAGAAACCTTTGCAGGAAGCATTGGCACGTCCCGGAAAAAGGGTTAAGGTGGCGCCACTGTGCTGCTTGTGTCACTGAGAATCTCTACACGATATGTTGAATTTCGATCCAACCATCTACAAGAATTTTTCCTGCTCTTTGCACTCAGTCTCGGCCAGGGTTCTTCCTGCGTCGCAGTTATCTTTGTTCAAGGAGTTACACCATGTCTAATCGCCAAACTGGTACCGTTAAGTGGTTCAACGATGAAAAAGGCTTCGGCTTCATCACTCCACAATCCGGTGACGACCTGTTCGTTCACTTCAAAGCTATCCAATCCGACGGCTTCAAAAGCCTGAAAGAAGGCCAACAGGTTTCTTTCATCGCTACCCGCGGTCAGAAAGGCATGCAAGCTGAAGAAGTTCAAGTTATCTAACTTGTACTTGCTTTAGTAAAAAGCCCCGCCCTTAAAAGCGGGGCTTTTTTGTGCCTGAATGTTTTGCATCGCCCTAGCCCAGCTTCGCCTCTATATGATTCGCGCCCTGGAAAATCAAATGGAAGAAGCAGGATGCAATTCATCCCTTGGAAGACATTCAGTACCGCGCTTGTAATCCTCACGCAGGCACTCCCAGCCCACGCAGAAACGTCCACTGACCACCCAACAGTGATCGTCGACATGAACCCTCGAGCAACCTATTTGGCGAAGGGGGCCGAAGTAAATGGCCATGCACCTATTCAGCTAAGAGCAGCAGCGCTTTTGACGCTTTCAACTCCTCATGCTTGCGGGAGCAATGAGGTTTACATGACCCCCGAGTCTGCGGGCATCCCTATTGATTCCTTTCGCCGAGCCCTCGACGAAGTCCAGCAACTGATCGATCAGAAAATCCCTCTTCTGCTCACACATTCAGTCTGCGAACGCAAACGAGCGTTTCTTGAGAAGGTACGCCCCTGTACGCCTGAAGAATGCGGCGAACTCATGGCGACTCTTATAGATGGAAAACAGTACCTGGATCGCGACTTTTCACCCATAGGTCAAGGGCAAGCGTCTTACTACCTGAAGATGCCTATGGACTACGACAGTAAGCGCAAGGCATGGGCAGCGCAGATTTTCTATGTCGAAACCCAGACTCCGAGTCATGAATATTTCGTCGATGCCGAGGATTTTGTTTCAGGTAAACCAGTCGATGCCTACAGAAGCTATTACCGAAGCGGCAAGCTCCGCAGAAGCTATCAACACGATGCCAATGGCCTGCGCCAAGGGCAGGCGCTGACGTACTCAGAGAATCTCACAGTTATCAAGCGCGACAACTATCTAAACAACGAGCCGGAAGGCTGGCAGACCGTTTACCACGACAATGGCAAGATCTCGGAGTCGTACAACTGGCACCAAGGCAAGCGGGTAGATGGTGAATATCTGGAATACGACGAAGCCGGCGCGCTAATCGGCCGCATCAGTTATCAAAATGATGTATTGCATGGACCTATTTTGGGCTACTACCCCGATGGACGGATCAAGCATCGCGGACAATACGTCGAGGGTAAAATGGTTGGCCCAAACACGCACTATCATCCAGATGGCTCACTCGAACACAGCGGGGAGTACGTTGATAGCAAACCATTGGGCTGGCACACCCAGTATCACCCCAACGGAAAAGTACGACAGAAGGTCTTCAACGACGAACAAAACGTCCAGCGCAGCTACGCCACCTGGAATGACCAAGGCATTCAAACCGTGCAATGGCAGTGGGATGAGCAGGGACGCGAACAAGGCGATTTCAAGGAGTGGCACAAAAATGGCCAGCTGAAGGAACAAAAGACCTACAAGGACGGCAAACTTGAAGGAGCCCTTCGCACTTGGTACGACGACGGCCAGATGAACACCTCAGTGGAATATAAGGACAACCTTACGCAAGGTCCCGGTCGTTTCTGGGCACAGGACGGAAGCTTGACTCTTGAGTGCCAATACGAAGCAGGTGAACGTCGAGGCGAATGCGTGCGAATGAAATAACTCAGGACAGGGAACATGCTCTCAACGAACCCCGCAATCGAAGTAATTGCGGGGCTTCTCCGCCACCTTACCAGGCCACACCGAATCCTGCGGTGTAACGGGTCTTGTCCAGATCGGCATCGTCATCAGTACCGCTGATGATGTCTCGTTCGGCCTTCAGGTTAAGCGACGCCCACTCGGTCACTTTGTAGCGCAAGCCCACTTCCGCATCGAGCGCATAATCCGCCACGCCCGACAATGGCTTGCCCACTTCGCCATTGGTGAAGAACTCCACCTTCTTGCCGATCAGGTAGCGGTTGTAATCCCACTTCATCGCCAGGGAATAGAAGTTTTCCTTCCTGCCGTCGTCGAACTGGTAGTCCGTGCGGTTGATCAGCGAGCCCAGCGAGAATGCGCCCAGCTCGTCATCCCAGAACTGGTAACCCGGACCGGTACCGACGGTGCGCTGACGGGAGAGTTCTTCAACCTTGTCGCGCTTATAGACCGCGCGGCCCTGCCAGAACCATTTCTCGGTCAGGAAGCGGTCGAGGGAGTATTCGCCCCGCCAGTTGTCAGTGGTGACCACGTCATCCTGGAACTCACGGTTGTACTCGCCTTCCGCGATATGCCGCCATCTGCCATGACGCGCCGTGGTCTTGAAGTCGATGTCGTAATCGTCGGTGTCCTTTTCCGCCCGCTGGTAATCCAGCGCCGCATCGATATTGCCTTTCCAGACCAGATCTTCGACGACCGGCTTGGGCTTGAGAATCTGCTGGATACTCGCCAGCTCGACCGTCTTTGGTGCCTCGCCGTTTTCCAGCGTCACCTTGCCGTCGTCTGCCGCGTGCAGCGACTTGGCCTTCTCGCCTTTGTAGGTATCCTGCTTGACCAGCAGCTCCTGATCGCTTTCCAGGGTTTTGACCTGCTTCCAGTCGATAGGCACCGCGCCGGCGTACTCGGTCTGAATCACCAGTTTGCCGCCGTCGAACAGCGTGATCTTGCCGCTCAGTTTGTCACCGTTCTTCAACCAGACGGTATCGGCGAGCAAGGGCGTGGAAGCGCTCAAGACAGCGAGGCACAGCAGGGTTCTGGACACCATAAGCAAATACAGGCTCAAGTTTGCGAAAAAAGTCGGCATTATCCGAAGGAATAAGACCCTAGCATGGAGTGACACGACTATTTCCATTGAGTTCATTTCTCAGTGGGCGATCAAGGAATTACTCTACAGACGGTAATGCGAACCTCTTCAGGAAACCCGGACGTGACCGACCCAACCACCGAAACAGAGAGTGCCGCGCAAATCCGACGCACGGCGCTCTATCTGACCCTGGCGCAGGTGCCCGAGGGCAAAGTCGTGAGTTATGGTCAGCTTGCCGAGCTGGCGGGACTCGGCCGCGCGGCGCGCTGGGTCGGTCGTACCCTGAGCCAGTTGCCCGGCGACACCAAATTGCCCTGGCACCGCGTGCTCGGCGCCGGCGGCCGGATCAGCCTGCCCGTGGGCAGTCCTTCAGGTGATGAGCAGCGCGCGCGACTGCGCTCCGAAGGCATCAGTGTCCTGAACAATCGTGTTGATATTCGGCGCCATGGCTGGCGCCCGGTAGAGCACAGCGGTTAGAGTGCGCGCTTTGTTTCCGTAATCTTGAGGCAGACTTCAGCCCATGCCCCGTAAAACCTGGCGCGCCGCGCTCGCCGCCTATGCCAGCCCTTCAACACTTGTGCTGTTGTTGCTTGGTTTCGCCGCCGGCCTGCCCTACATGCTGGTGTTTTCGACACTGTCGGTCTGGTTGCGTGAAGCCGGTGTGGCTCGCGAAACCATCGGCTACGCAAGCCTGATCGGCCTGGCCTACGCCTTTAAATGGGTCTGGTCGCCGCTGCTCGACCAATGGCGCCTGCCATTTCTCGGCAAGCTCGGTCGCCGACGCTCGTGGCTGGTGCTTTCCCAGGCACTGGTAATCCTCGGCCTGATCGGGATGGGTTTCTGCGACCCGCAAAAACATCTGTCCTGGCTGATCGCCATCGCCGTGGTCGTTGCCTTCGCCTCGGCGACGCAAGACATCGCGGTCGACGCCTATCGCCTGGAAATCGCCGACGACACCCGTCAGGCCGCCCTCGCCGCCAGTTACATGTCCGGCTACCGGATCGCGGCGCTGCTGGCCACTGCCGGGGCCCTGTTCTTCGCCGAAGGCTTCGGCTCCACCGGTTTCAACTACAAGCATTCGGCATGGGCCGGCACTTACCTGCTGTTCGGCGTCTTGATGGTTCCGGCGTTGCTCACCTCGTTTTTCATGCGCGAACCGCCGGTACCGTTGCGCACGCAACTGCAGGCCGGGCGCTACAGTTTTGTGCATCAACTGGCCTCAGTGTTCGTGCTGATCGTGTTGCTGGTTTCCGTGCCGGCCATGTTCACCCAGCTCTACAACACCGACTTCGCCAGCGTGCTGTTCGAAGGCGAGAGCCTGCTCGACCTGCTGCTCGAAGACCGCGCGTTCCTGCGGGCGATTCTCTACACCACGCTCACCGCGTTGTGCCTTTCGGCCATAGGCCGCCGTGGCCTCGCGCCGGTGCTGACCCCGATCAACGACTTCATTCTGCGTTACCGCTGGCAGGCGCTATTGCTACTCGGACTGATCGCCACGTATCGGATGTCGGATACGGTGATGGGCGTGATGGCCAACGTGTTCTATATCGACCAGGGCTTCACCAAGGATCAGATTGCCAGCGTCAGCAAAATCTTCGGCCTGATCATGACCCTGGTCGGCGCCGGCATGGGCGGACTGCTGATCGTGCGTTTCGGCATCCTGCCGATCCTGTTCATCGGCGGCGTGGCGTCAGCGGGCACCAATTTGCTGTTCCTGATGCTCGCCGACATGGGCGCCAACCTGAACATGCTGATCCTGACCATTTCCCTGGACAATTTCAGCTCGGGCCTGGCGACCTCGGCGTTCGTCGCCTATCTGTCGAGCCTGACCAACCTCAAGTTCTCGGCCACCCAATACGCCCTGCTCAGTTCGATCATGCTCTTGCTTCCACGCCTGATCGGCGGCTATTCCGGGGTCATGGTGGAAAAGTTCGGCTATCACAACTTCTTCCTGATCACCGCGTTGCTGGGTGTTCCGACGCTGCTGTTGATCGCTTTGCACTGGTTCCAGGAGAACCGCCGCGAAGGCCCGACACCCACACCTGAGCCGGTCCCGAGCCAGGTCGCGGAAGAATCGTAGGCTCCCTTATCCAAATGCATGCAAAGGGCGTGGAGATTCCCGCCCTCCTGCCACACCACCGACCGCGCGCCTGTACGTCAGCAGATCTCGCCCGTACAATGCTCCGTCATTTCTCGTCATCAGCAACCGACAACGGCCAACCATGCGCACCAGTCAATTTTTGCTCGCCACACAGAAAGAAACGCCTTCCGACGCGGTCGTGATCAGCCACCAGCTGATGCTGCGCGCCGGCATGATCCGCAAACTCGCCTCGGGCCTGTACACCTGGCTGCCGATGGGCTTGCGAGTGATGCGCAAGGTCGAAGCCGTCGTTCGTGAAGAAATGAACGCCGCGGGCTCTCTCGAAGTGTTGATGCCGAGTACTCAACCGGCTGAGCTGTGGCAGGAATCCGGTCGCTGGGAAGAATACGGCCCTGAATTGCTGCGCTTCAAGGATCGCCACGGTCGCGACTTCTGCGCCGGCCCGACCCACGAAGAAGTGATCACCGACCTGATGCGCAACGAGCTGAGCAGCTACAAACAGCTGCCGATCAACCTGTATCAGATCCAGACCAAATTCCGTGACGAAATCCGCCCACGCTTCGGCTTGATGCGCGGCCGCGAATTCATCATGAAGGACGCCTATTCGTTCCACGCTGACCAGCCTTCGCTGCAGGTCACCTACGACCGCATGCACCAGGCGTACTGCAACGTGTTCACCCGTCTGGGCCTGAAATTCCGCCCTGTTGAAGCCGACAACGGCTCCATCGGCGGCGCTGGCTCCCACGAGTTCCACGTACTGGCCGAATCCGGCGAAGACGACATCGTCTTCAGCAACGGTTCCGACTACGCCGCGAACATCGAGAAGGCCGAAGCCGTGCCACGGGAAACCTCCCGTCCGGCACCGGCTGAAGAGCTGCGCCTGGTCGACACGCCAGAGACCAAAACCATCGCCGCGCTGGTGGAAAAATTCAATCTGCCGATTGAAAAGACCATCAAGACCCTCGTGGTTCACGCTGAAGAGAAAGGCAAGCTGATTGCCCTGATCATCCGTGGCGACCACGAACTGAACGAAATCAAGGCCGCCAACCAGCCAGGCGTTGCCAGCCCGCTGGTCATGGCTTCCGAAAGCGAATTGCGTGACGCGATTGGCGCCGGCGCCGGTTCCCTCGGCCCGTTGAACCTGCCGCTGCCAATCATCATCGACCGTTCCGTCGAGCTGATGAGCGACTTCGGCATCGGTGCGAACATCGACGACAAGCATTACTTCGGCGTGAACTGGGAGCGTGACCTGCCGGTTCCTACCGTGGCTGACCTGCGTAACGTCGTGGCGGGCGACCCTAGCCCGGACGGCAAAGGCACCCTGGAAATCAAGCGCGGCATCGAAGTCGGGCACATCTTCCAGCTGGGCAACAAGTACAGCAAAGCGATGAAGTGCGAAGTGCTGGGCGAGAACGGCAAGCCGGTCACCCTGGAAATGGGTTGCTACGGTATCGGCGTTTCCCGCGTGGTGGCTGCGGCCATCGAGCAGAACAACGACGCCAACGGGATCATCTGGAGCGACACACTGGCTCCATTCCAGATCGCGCTGGTGCCGCTGCGCTATGAAACCGAGCAGGTTCGCGAAGCCACCGACAAGCTGTATGCAGAACTGACTGCGGCCGGTTTCGAAGTGCTGCTGGACGATCGCGACAAGAAAACCAGCCCGGGCATCAAGTTCGCGGACATGGAGCTGATCGGCATTCCTCACCGGATCGTGGTCAGTGACCGCGGCCTCGCCGAAGGCAATCTGGAATACAAGAGCCGCACCGAGCCCGAGGCGCAAGCGCTGCCGGTCGCTGACGTGCTGTCCTTCCTCCAGGCCCGTATCCGCCGCTGACACCAGATAGAGAAGTCATGTTCAAGCGAAACACCTTAGGCCTCGGTGGTGCCGCCCTGTGCGGCACCCTGCTGGTCAGCGGCTGTGCCAATCACATGTCGCAACGCAGCGAGCACGAGGAACGTGTTGAGCGCAAATTGCTCGACCACAGCCTGCAGATCGATGTCGGTGAGCCCAAGGTGCTTGAGCTGCCGCAACGTCGGGTGAAAATCCACGAGCAGAAGACTTTCGAAGTCACCGAGTTCGAAGTCACGCGCCACTACGATCGCTACACGCCTTACCAACCCTGGCGGGAGATCTACGAGATCCCGCTGGGCGCGGTAGCCGTGGTGGCCGGTGTCGGCGCGAACGTGGTCAACGTGTTCACCCTCGGCAACTTGCCGGATAGCGTGACCAAGGACTGGTTCAGTTACGGTTTCGCCGGCCTCAACCCGTTCATGAACGCGCCGTCTCACGGTCGTGCGCAGCAGAACCTCGCGGGTATCGACGAAGTCCAGCTCGACAAACGTACGGAATACTCGAGCCTGCCGTGGAGCGAGCGCCCGGTGGAGGTCAAGGCCGGCAAGGAAACGTTCGAGCTGAGCACTGACAAAAACGGTGTGTTGCGCCTGAACCTGCTGGACAGCCCGTTCGCCGAACATGACATCAATCACCTCAGCCGGCTGCTGATCAAGGTCGAAGACGGTCAGGACGATGTGCACACCGACTCGTCCCTGGCGGTCAGCAGCTCATTGCGCGGCAAACTGCTCGAAGCCCACGGGCTGATTTACGACGACCTTGAAGACGACGAAGTGAGCCAGTGGGTACACCGGGTCAAACGTCTCTCGGAGCTGGGTCTGGAAGAAGAAGCCAGCGAGCTGGAACAGAGCCTGATCGAGCTGACTCGCAACGATCCAGAGCTGCAGACCGAATTCCTCAAGTCGTTGACCAAGGATGCCGGGCGACTGGTGGCGGATCCGGGACCGAATTGAAGTCAAAAGCTTCGCGGGCAAGCCTCGCTCCTAAAGACAGCGTGAACCTGTAGGAGCGAGGCTTGCCCGCGAAGGCGGCCCGACATTCACCGCCCCATCCAAAACTGCAACTACCGCTCAAACAACTCCATCTGCTCAAACCCGCCCCGCAAATCCTCCAGCCGCACCCCAATCCCCAACAACCGCACCGGCTTCCCGCCGCGATTGAACGCCTGGGTCAGCAACAGCTTATAACTCTGAAGATCCCGCCCTGCCCCGGCCTGTTCAAGCGTGGTCTGGGTGAAATCATGGAATTTCACTTTGACGAACGGCTTGCCCGGCCGATAGCTGCTGTCGATCCGCGCCATGCGGCCCGCCAAGGTTTCCAGCAATTCGGGTAATTTATCCAGGCAGCTCACCAGATCCGGCAGATCCACGTCATACGTGTTTTCGACACTGATCGACTGCCGCCGACTGTCGTTGTGCACCAGCCGCTCATCGATCCCACGGGCCAGACTCCACAGTCGTTCGCCAAAGCTGCCAAATTCACGCACCAGCGCCAACTTGTCCCATTCGCGCAAATGGGAGCAATCGACAATGCCGAGCCTGCCCAGTTTGTCGGCAGTCACTTTGCCCACGCCGTGCAGCTTGCTCACGGGCAAGCCACTGACAAAGTCCTCGACCTGATCCGGTGTAATGACAAACAAACCATTGGGCTTCTTCCAGTCGCTGGCAATCTTGGCCAGGAACTTGTTCGGCGCCACGCCGGCCGAGACCGTGATATGCAACTGATTGGACACCCGTCGGCGGATGTCCTGGGCAATGCGCGTGGCGCTGCCGCCGAAGTGCGCGCTGTCCGACACATCGAGGTAGGCCTCATCGAGGGAAAGCGGTTCGATCAAGTCGGTGTAATCGCGAAAGATCGTGTGAATTTCCTTCGACGCTTCTCGATAGGCGTCCATGCGCGGCTTGACGATGGTCAGGTCCGGACACAACTTCAAGGCATGCCCGGAAGACATCGCCGAACGCACGCCATAGGCCCGCGCTTCATAGTTGCAGGTGGCAATCACTCCGCGCCGATCCGCCGACCCGCCCACAGCCAGGGGTTTTCCGGCCAGGCGCGGGTCGTCACGCATCTCAATGGCAGCGTAGAAGCAGTCACAATCGACATGGATGATTTTTCGCTGGGTCATATGAAAGCGGTGTTCATGGCGAAGAAAAAGAGACTTGGCAGGCCGGATCGGCAGTATCTCACTGACACCTGTATATAGCACCAGTAGTCTGAATGTTCTTTCCCGCTCGTAGGAAAACTCGCGGATGAATTTATTTTCTCAATCGAAAGACCACCTACGATAGAGCTGAAAGCCTTGCCACGCCTGACTCGCAGCCGATTGCACCGTCTTGCTTTTAAGCTAAGCGATTGAACCAGAACAGGTTTTATCCGGATTGAAGGTTGACAGCCCGGCGATCCTCTGTAGAATGCCGACACACAGACGCGGGATGGAGCAGTCTGGTAGCTCGTCGGGCTCATAACCCGAAGGTCGTCGGTTCAAATCCGGCTCCCGCAACCAAACATCAAAAAAGGCTACTCGAAAGAGTGGCCTTTTTTGTGCGCGTCGAAAACACTCACTACTCACTGTAGGAGCGAGCTTGCTCGCGATGGTCGTGAACGAAAACGCGTAAAACCAGATGCCCCGTGGTGGCCTTGAGTTTTTCGCGAGCAAGCTCGCTCCTACAAGTGGCTGTTTTTGCCAGAAGCGAGAAATCGTTCTGATTCCGAAACTTAGGTCTCCCCTGCGACCGTTCGCCGCTTATTCACGCTTATTTGACCGGGTTCCGGATTAACGGTTGACACACAGGCGTATCTCTATAGAATGCCGCCACACAGACGCGGGATGGAGCAGTCTGGTAGCTCGTCGGGCTCATAACCCGAAGGTCGTCGGTTCAAATCCGGCTCCCGCAACCAAACATCAAAAAAGGCTACTCGAAAGAGTGGCCTTTTTTGTATCTGTTGAAAAAGTCCTTTCGCAACAATGACCTGTCACTCTGTGGGGAAGCGTTCGGAGTCACTGAAACTCTGAGATCAGACTATGCTGAATCGCAGACAGAACCCTCCACGACGGATGACCTGCCATCGCCGACAACCGGCGAGAGGCGTTAATATTTGTGATTATTTTTTTCTACAGGGATTGGTAACTTGGCTGGATACCCCCATCCTGTCGCGCACAATCCAAGAGGTGATTGATGCGCGCCAACTCGTCTGATCCACAAGAGACCGTCACAGCGACACAACCCATCAAGCCCGAGCGTTTGCGCTTGCTTGATCGGATCAGCAAGTACCGCCAACCCATTGGTCTGGCGGTCACTTTGCTGTTGTTCGCGATCGCGCTGATTGCCTGTCGCCATCTGCTGAGCGAACTCGATCTGTACGCTCTGCACGACTCGATTCTTGAAGTACCGAAACCGGCACTGTTGGGCGCACTGGCGGCGACCGTCCTCGGCTTCATTATCTTGCTCGGCTATGAATGGTCGGCCAGCCGCTATGCTGGCGTGACGCTGGCGCCGCGTATTCTTGCCCTGGGCGGGTTCACCGCTTTCGCCATCGGCAATGCCATCGGTCTGTCGATGCTCTCGGGGGGCTCGGTTCGCTATCGTTTATATGCACGTCATGGTCTGGGGGCTTCAGAAGTCGCTCACATGACGCTGTTCGCCAGCCTCTCGCTCGGCTGCGCCCTGCCCCCCCTGGCTGCCCTCGCAACGCTGAGCAACCTGCCGGCCGCTTCCACCGCCCTAGGTCTCTCCGAGATGTTGCTGGCTGCGATTGCCGCTGCGGTGTTGCTGTTGTTTACCGTATTGGCCGTCGGCATCTATCGCCGGCGCCTGCCGGAGCAGCCTTATCCGGACAACCTGCTGGTCAAGGTCGGTCGTCGCACCTTGCGCCTCCCGGGCCGTCGCCTGACGTTCCTGCAACTGATCATTACTGCCCTCGACGTGGCCGCCGCTGCAACCGTGCTTTATCTGTTGCTGCCGGAAGCACCGCCGTTCGGTGCGTTCCTGCTGGTGTACCTGCTGGCCCTGGCCGCCGGCGTGCTCAGTCATGTTCCCGGCGGTGTCGGGGTGTTCGAAGCGATTCTGCTGGCCGCCTTTGCCGACAAACTTGGCGCCGCGCCACTGGCTGCCGCGCTGTTGCTCTATCGCCTGATCTACGTGGTGCTGCCGCTACTCGTTGCTTGCGTGCTGTTGCTGATCAACGAAGGCCAGCGCCTGTTCCAGACCCGTCAGTCTTTGCGCGCCGCGTCCGGTCTGGCCGCGCCGATTCTGGCGGTGCTGGTGTTTCTGTCCGGCGTGGTGCTGCTGTTCTCCGGCGTAACCCCGGAAATCGATACGCGCCTGGAACACATCGGCTTTCTGATTCCCCATCGGCTGGTCGACGCTTCGCACTTCGGCGCCAGCCTGGTCGGCGTGCTCTGCCTGCTGCTGGCTCAAGGCCTGCGCCGTAGACTGTCGGCCGCCTGGATGCTGACCACCATTCTGTTGCTGGTTGGCGCGGTGCTCTCGCTGCTCAAAGGCTTCGACTGGGAAGAAGCCTGCCTGATGACTCTGACCGCCAGCCTGCTGGGGGTTTTCCGGCGTTCGTTCTATCGCCCGAGCCGTTTGACCGAACTGCCGTTCTCGCCGCTGTATCTGGTGTCGAGCCTGTGCGTGCTCGGTGCGTCGATCTGGCTGCTGCTGTTCGCTTATCAGGACGTTCCGTACAGCCATCAACTCTGGTGGCAGTTCACCCTCGACGCAGACGCCCCGCGTGGCTTGCGCTCGCTGCTCGGCGCCGCCGTGCTGCTGGTGGTGGTGTCCCTGACCTGGCTGCTGCGTACCGCGCGCCCGGTGATCCACGTGCCGACGCCGGATGAGCTGGACCGTGCAGTAAAAATCCTGATGGCCTCCGCGCAACCGGATGGCGGCCTGGCCCTGACCGGTGACAAGGCGCTGCTGTTCCATCCCAACGACGAGGCGTTTTTGATGTACGCCCGCCGTGGACGCAGCCTCGTGGCCTTGTACGACCCGATCGGTCCGACCCAGCAACGGGCCGAGATGATCTGGCAGTTCCGCGACCTCTGCGACATCCACCACGCCCGCCCCGTGTTCTATCAAGTCCGCGCGGAAAACCTGCCGTACTACATGGACATCGGCCTCACTGCGATCAAGCTCGGCGAAGAAGCCCGGGTCGATCTGCAGCGCTTTGATCTCGAAGCCAAGGGCAAAGAGATGAAAGACCTGCGCTACACCTGGAACCGTGGCACCCGCGATGGCCTGTCGCTGGAGATCCATGAGCCGGGACACGCGCCGATGGATGAGCTCAAGGTGATTTCCGATGCCTGGCTGACCGGCAAGAACGTGCGCGAGAAAGGCTTCTCGCTCGGCCGTTTCAGCGATGACTACCTCAAGCATTTCCGCGTCGCGGTGATTCGTTTCGAAGGACGCCCGGTGGCGTTTGCCAATTTGCTCGAGACTTACGGCCACGACCTGGCCAGCCTCGACCTGATGCGCGCACACCCGGAGGCCCCCAAGCTGACCATGGAATTCATGATGGTCGGCCTGATTCAACATTATAAAAATCATGGGTACGCGCGTTTCAGCCTGGGCATGGTGCCGTTGTCGGGGTTGCAACCCCGTCGTGGCGCACCACTGACCCAGCGCCTGGGCTCGATGGTATTCCGCCGTGGTGAGCAGCTGTACAACTTCCAAGGTTTGCGCCGCTTCAAAGACAAGTTCCAGCCTGACTGGGAACCCCGTTATATGGCCGTGCCCGCCGGACTTGATCCGCTGGTTGCCCTGGCCGACACTGCTGCCCTGATTGCGGGCGGCTTGACTGGATTGGTGAAACGCTGATGATTCAACGCTCCTTGCGGTACGTACTGGCCACACTGGTAGTGCTGGCCCTGATTCTTGGCGGCGGTTACTGGTACCTCAAACGTCCGGCGCCAGAACCGACCCTCGAACGGCTGACACCCGCCGACGGCGCCGCGATGACCCGCGTCATTCCCGGCAACACGCCACGCGCCCAGGTGCTGGTGGCGGTCAATGAAGACCAGAAGCTCAGCGACAAACAATTGATGACCCTCAGCCGCAGCGGCTCGGCGCAGATCGTTCAGGTGATCCTGCCCAAGGAATGCCTGCTGCAAAGCCGCGCCCTGCAAGCGGGCCTGAGAGAACTCAAAGGCCCGGCGACCCTGGTCAGCGGCATCGGCCCCGGCGCCGTGCTGGCGTGGCGCTGGTTGTCCGAGCAGAAGGACGACAAGTCCCAGGCTGTTTCGGTGGACCTGGCCCTGGAAAAACCCGGCTGCACCCACCTGCTGCCAAAAAGCGCCGCTCACGGTCACTGGCTGGTGGCGTGGAACGATAACCCGGACGACACCAGCGCCGGCTTCGTGCGCGACCAACCCAACGCCGAAACCAGCATCAGCGACTACGACATCAACCTGCCGCAAGTGCTGAACAACGAACTGCGCAAGCTCCTCGTCGGTGGCGACAAAGCCGCTGGCGGCCTGCAGATTCCAGTGGTTGAAGTGCCGGCCGGTCAGGCCAAGGACACCGTTACCCTGTTCCTCTCCGGTGACGGTGGCTGGCGCGACCTCGACCGCGATGTGGCGGGCGAAATGGCCAAGATCGGCTACCCGGTGGTCGGCATCGACACCCTGCGCTACTACTGGCAGCACAAGAGCCCGGAGCAAAGCGCCCTGGACCTCGCCGAGCTGATGCAGCACTACCGGCAGAAATGGGGCACCAAGCGCTTCATCCTGACCGGCTACTCGTTCGGCGCCGACGTGTTGCCGGCGATCTACAACCGCTTGGCAGAGTCGGAGCAGCAACGCGTCGACGCAATCATCCTGCTGGCCTTCGCCCGCACCGGCAGCTTCGAAATCGAAGTCGAAGGCTGGCTCGGCAACGCCGGCAAAGAAGCCGCCACCGGCCCGGAAATGGCCAAGCTGCCACCGGAAAAAGTGGTGTGCATCTTCGGTGAAGAAGAAATCGACGAAAGCGGCTGCACCGACAAGACCGCCGTGGGCGAAGCGATCAAATTGCCCGGCGGCCACCACTTCGACGAGAACTACCCGAAACTGGCCCAGCGGTTGGTGGATGTGATCGAGAAGCGTCAGGCGAAGGAGACGGCAGCTCAGGAGTGACCTGAACCCGCCCACAAAAAAGCCCTCGCTGCCTTACGGTAGCGGGGGCTTTTCTGCATGTACAAACCACTAGCCAAATTTTATGTCGATGGCCTGTCTTCAAAGACTAAAACTGAACATCAATCCACGTTACGTCATCTTCAACGGCGATAAAGTCGCTATCCGGTGCCGCCAGCAAGCTGCTTTGCTGCGACTCCGTTAACTCCGCCCAAAAGCCATCAGTTACGAACACCATTCGCTCACCCACAGCTAATGGGTGAAAAACAAAGTCAGGGTCTGGCGCACGGTTAACTTTCAAGCATCGGGTTATCCAGTTTCGAGCAGGATCTGGCGCCAGCTCACGGTGCGAACGGTCGCGCCGCCAATTGGCTTTGCAGTGGGGCGGTGTAATCCACTCAATCGTGCCTGCGGGTGTCACCACTCCGCACGAACAGTCACCCTCATAAGCAAGCGTCAGCTTTCCATGGGCAGCGACACCGATCAGGTAACACGTGCTCCCTGTCTGGTCCGCAAACAAAGTGGGGTGAAGTTCGGCCAGCACTGAACGAAGGGCCTGCTCGACTGCTCCGTATTCAGTGATATCGCCTCCCCGATCCATGTGTTTCGGGTACGCCGCTAAAACACCTTTTACGAAGTACTCGGCCAGTTGGCCACTGCCCGGCTTCGACGTACCGTCCGTGATGACGAACAGCCCTCGTTCGCCGTCGCAGAAAGCTCCAGCACAGTCATGATTGGCATTCCTGGCCCGCCCGATTACTGATCGGGTTTCGTATCTCATGCGTTGCCGAGGTCCTTCATGCGCGCGTGAATAATTCGACCTCTACCTGGATTGGCTTGCACCGAGCCCGAGCTTTCGATCACGTAGTCGATGCCATCGAGCTTCCTGAGTTCTCGAATTCCAGCCGTGATGAACTCCTTGAGCTCCGAGCCAGCCTGGCTAACTTCCTCCAGAAGCTCTGGACGACCATCAATCAATATGATGATGTCTTCGACATCCTTGTGGTAAGGATCGCCCTTACCGCGACCGCTAAAGGCCTCCAGTTTGGTGGCAAGAAAGTAGGTCGGTTTGAATATCCGAATAACGAGACCGCTGGGCAACGTAAAGTTATCCGCCTTCGCAAGCCCTTCAACGAACCAATGATTGGCATAACCGAGCACCGCTGGATCAGAAGGCATCACGTCGACCACGACATCGTTAAAGCGAAATCGGCAGTTGACCTCATCCTCGCCGGTAATCTTGAAGTTCTTGATCGCCAGGCGTTCTGTGAGGCGTTGCCATTCGCTGATGCCTGCCAGCTCAATCACCAAGTCGACATCTTCGGTGAAACGAATGTCGTCGAGCACGACAGCATCGGTGACCAGCATAGCCGTGGTGCAGCCACCGACAAAAGCAACCTCAGCGAGAAACGCCTCCCCCAGGCCGTCTGCAACAAATTCTATGAGCTCATAGTTGTGATCAGCGTTTGACGGCATGCTATTTCAGCCCCATCCCTGCCCGTAGAATGTCAATCGCCACGCCACACTCTCGCGGGCCGCCAAGACGGATCGCATCAGCAAGCGCTAGAAAGTGATAAAGGGTTCTATCTTTCTTCACGGCTTCCGGCACGGTCTTGTAGAGCGGCTCTATCGCCTGACCACGCTCAGTTCCCAACGCGTCCGGCCAAACCGGAATCAGCTCGCCAGCGCTACTGATGCTTTTGGACAACGCTGGCGCTGCAAAGCCCGTCGGAATACCGCGAACCATTGCACCCGGTTTCACCGGGAAGAAATATTTCAAAGCATGTTCGGTGATTTTCAGCAGCTCTCGCCGATTAACTTTCGGCAGCCCGGTGTCGTAATCGCTGATAAGCAGTCCAGATTCGCGACATCGGGATATGGCGTTTGAAATCTCACTTTTGCTTATTCCAAGAGATGCAGACAGCGCACGCAACGAATAGCCTTCACTCCAGCTCGCCAGCGGCGGAGAGGGTGCTGGGTCCGACCACCCTTCCCAACCATCCTCATCGCTCAGGGGCGAGTCGAACGCCTGGCGGCGGAAAACAGTTGCTTCACTATCATTTGGGTAGGTCGCTAGCGGCTCACTTACTCGCGCGCCTGCCGTCATTCGATTTACTTGCTGAGGCTTCAATAATCCCTCAACCGCGTTCGAATTCGACTCAGATTCCATCGCCCCGTAAAGATTTTCTTCCTGGGCGTGCAGACTGGCCAGCTTGAACAAAAGCAAAATGTCTTGACTCTTCACAATGCTAAAAACCCCAAGTGTCCACATTCCATAAAACGTGGACACTTGTCTCATTGAAAATATTGAGTCGTCAAGACCCAATCGATACATCAGATGCTGTTGAGAGACGCGCCATGCCCAGCTCCGTCGGCCTTTCCTGGCGTACCGAGCCCGCATATCGTCGTCGCTAATTGCGTCGACCTCATCAAAACCGGTCAGGCGTTCCAGAGCGGCTACTTCAATCAGAAGGTCATTCAGCTCGTCGAGCATTCCCTGGATATACATCAACATTGATAATTACCGCCGCCAGTTGATTGCGCTCGTGGCGTTTAGTTTTTGTTTGTTTCAGACGGCGCGATATCAGATGACGCCCGCAGACCTTGTAGGCAAACTCCGAATCGTGTTTTTTGGGCACTTTGATGCCTTGTTGCGCTTTTCTTCGACGGGATAGTCTCCGGACGTCGCTGACCATTCAGCGATCGGGTGTGGTAACCCGGTTAGGCAAAGTGCAACACCGCTCCCATCACGGTTCGTGCGTTTTTACGTCTGTAATCCCGTGTTAAGGCGGCTGTGCGTGGGAGACCTTCGGGTCTGCCGGTTCCTTTGCTCCACCGGTTTACCACCCTGCGTACAGCTGCCACCCATTCGTGTGGTAACGAATGCGGCAGCTCCTCGTTTTAAGGAGCGAAACAATGAGCAAAACAAATCCGTACCTTCAGAGCTGAAAACCATCGGCCTCACCCCCTTCATCTACTGCTCAAACCAGGCGCTGTTCCATTGTCAGTCGAGACGTTCCCCTCGGTGATGCGTTAGCCATGGCCTCTGACTTCCTGTTCCTCGCCAAGGAACTCACCCGAGATGCTGCCTTCAACCGCGATACCGACCGACACATCTGGGCCGCGCATTACCTGACGGCGATGAGCAAGGCCGTGGTTGATGATGCGGTGAAGGTGCTGGAGCGACCGGCTGCGACGAATACCGAATCTAAAATATGATGGCCTGAGCGCAATTCAGCAGGCGCCACAGATTCCTTGTGGGAGCGAGCCTGCTCGCGATGACAGCGGCACATCTACCATAGATGTGACTGACACAACGTCTTCGCGAGCAGGCTCGCTCCCACAGGAGTTCCCGCCAATTCAGTCGTAAGCGCCAGACAATAAAAAGCCCCCGCTGCCGGCAAGGCAACGGGGGCTTTTTGATGTCGCGGGCCTTACATCTCGACCTGCGTACCCAACTCAATCACCCGGTTCAGCGGCAAATTGAAGAACCGCAAATTGCCGTTGGCGTTCTTCAACATGAACGCAAACAACGCCTCGCGCCAGCGGGCCATGCCTTCAAGCTTGGAGGCGATGACCGTCTCGCGGCTGAGGAAGTAGGTGGTGCGCATCGGGCTGAAGTCCAGGTCATCGAGGTGACACAACTTCAGCGCTTGCGGAACATCCGGCTCGTCGATGAAGCCAAAGTGCAGGATCACCCGGAAGAACCCTTCGCCGTAGGAATCGACCTCGAAGCGTCGTTGTGGCGGCACCCGCGGGATGTCTTCGTACACCACTGTCAGCAGCACCACTTGCTCGTGCAGCACCTGGTTATGCAACAGGTTGTGCAACAACGCGTGGGGCACGGCGTCCGGACGGGCAGTGAGGAACACTGCGGTGCCCTGGACGCGATGCGGCGGTTGTACCGCAATACTGCTGATGAAAATCGGCAGTGGAAGCCCGCCTTCGTCCATACGCTCCACCAGCAACTGCTTGCCGCGTTTCCAGGTGGTCATCAGCACAAACAGCACAATACCGGCGATCACCGGGAATGCCCCGCCCTGAACAATTTTCGGCACGTTGGCAGCAAAGTACAGACCGTCCACCAACAGGAAACCGATCAACAGCGGAACCGCGAGGACCGGCGGCCATTTCCACAGCAGCAGTATCACCGCCGACACCAGGATGGTGGTCATCAGCATCGTGCCAGTCACCGCCACACCGTAGGCCGAGGCCAGAGCGCCCGAGGATTCGAAACCCAGCACCAACAGGATCACACCGACCATCAGCGCCCAGTTCACCGCGCCGATGTAGATCTGGCCTTGTTCGGCGCTGGAGGTGTGCTGGATGTGCATGCGCGGAATGTAACCAAGCTGGATCGCCTGCCGGGTCAGGGAGAACGCGCCGGAGATCACCGCTTGCGAGGCGATCACCGTGGCCAGGGTCGACAGGCCGACCAGCGGAATCAACGCCCAGCTTGGCGCCAACAGATAGAACGGGTTGCGCGCCGCTTCCGGATCACCGAGCAGCAAGGCGCCCTGGCCGAAGTAGTTCAGCACCAGTGCCGGCAGCACGAGGATGAACCAGGCGCGGGCAATCGGCTTGCGCCCGAAGTGGCCCATGTCGGCGTACAGCGCCTCGGCGCCAGTCAACGCCAGCACCACCGCACCGAGAATCGTCACGCCCATGCCCGGGTGATCCATGAAGAAGCGCACGCCCCACGCTGGGTTCATCGCTTGCAACACTTCCGGGTGCTGCAGGATGCCGTAGACACCCAGCGCGCCCAGCACCAGGAACCAGGTGACCATGATCGGCCCGAACAGAATGCCGATCCGCGCGGTGCCATGACTCTGAATCAGGAACAACGCCACCAGTACGATCAACGACAGCGGCACGACCCAATGGTCGATGCCCTCGAAGGCCAGCCCGAGGCCTTCAATCGCCGAGAGCACGGAAATCGCCGGGGTGATCATGCTGTCGCCATAGAACAGCGCCGCACCGATCAGCCCGCAGACCACCAGCAACCCCTCAACTTGGGATGCCCCCGCCGCCCGCCGGGCCAGCGCGGTCAAGGCCATGATCCCGCCTTCGCCCTGGTTGTCGGCACGCAGGACAAACATCATGTACTTGATCGACACGACCCAGATCAACGACCAGAAGATCAGCGCCAGAATCCCCAGCACCCCGTCATGGTTGACGGGCACGCCATAGGCACTGGAAAACACTTCTTTGAGGGTGTACAGCGGGCTCGTGCCGATATCGCCATAAACCACCCCGACCGCCGCGACCAGCATGCCGATCGGTTTTGCCGCCGAATGCTCCGCGCCCGCCGCCTGACTACTTGCCTGCCCCATCCAAAACTCCTACTACTCAGACCCGGACTTCTTATAAGAAGCACTATGCTTGTCGTGCAGCATGCGCTGTTTTACTTCACGTTACAGACGTTTTGTTGATTGTAAAAAATCGGTAAAGCGTAACGGCGCGAAGCATAGCGCAGCACTCGTCGTATTTCCCTCCATAAAGCTGGTCAAGTGAACGTCTCATCGCTAGAATTGCGCACTTTTTGATCAGAGGCACACCAAGTGCCCGTTTGTCGCCTTGCCGTCTTCGGCTGGAGGCGTCACAAATACCGAGGTTAGACATGTCCACCACTCCTGCGCCGGCCAATCCAAAGGTTGGCTTCGTATCCCTGGGTTGCCCCAAAGCACTGGTCGACTCCGAGCGCATCCTTACCCAGCTGCGCATGGAAGGTTATGACGTTGTGTCCACCTACCAGGACGCCGATGTCGTGGTGGTCAACACCTGCGGCTTCATCGACTCGGCCAAGGCTGAATCGCTGGAAGTGATCGGCGAAGCCATCAAGGAAAACGGCAAGGTCATCGTGACCGGCTGCATGGGCGTCGAAGAAGGCAACATCCGCAACGTGCACCCGAGCGTACTGGCCGTGACCGGTCCGCAGCAGTACGAGCAAGTGGTCAACGCCGTGCACGACGTCGTGCCACCGCGCAAGGATCACAACCCGCTGATCGACCTGGTACCGCCGCAAGGCATCAAGCTGACCCCGCGCCACTACGCGTACCTGAAGATTTCCGAAGGCTGCAACCACAGTTGCAGCTTCTGCATCATCCCGTCGATGCGCGGCAAGCTGGTCAGCCGCCCGGTCGGTGACGTGCTCGACGAGGCACAGCGCCTGGTCAAGGCCGGCGTCAAAGAGCTGCTGGTGATTTCGCAAGACACCAGCGCCTACGGCGTCGACGTGAAATATCGCACCGGTTTCTGGAACGGTATGCCGGTGAAAACCCGCATGACCGAACTCTGCGAAGCCCTGAGCACCCTCGGCGTCTGGGTTCGCTTGCACTACGTTTACCCGTACCCGCACGTCGACGAGCTGATCCCGCTGATGGCCGCCGGCAAGATCCTGCCGTACCTGGACATCCCGTTCCAGCACGCCAGCCCGAAAGTCCTGAAGTCGATGAAACGCCCGGCCTTCGAAGACAAGACCCTGGCGCGCATCAAGAACTGGCGCGAGATCTGCCCGGACCTGATCATTCGTTCGACCTTCATCGTCGGCTTCCCCGGCGAAACCGAAGAAGACTTCCAGTACCTGCTGAACTGGCTGACCGAAGCCCAGCTCGACCGCGTCGGCTGCTTCCAGTACTCGCCAGTCGAAGGCGCACCGGCCAACGACCTCGACCTGGACATCGTGCCGGACGACGTCAAGCAAGACCGTTGGGACCGCTTCATGGCGCACCAGCAAGCCATCAGCTCGGCGCGTCTGCAAATGCGCGTCGGCCGTGAAATCGAAGTGCTGGTCGATGAAGTCGACGAGCAAGGCGCAGTGGGTCGTTGCTTCTTCGACGCCCCGGAAATCGACGGCAACGTGTTCATCGACAACGGCAGCAACCTGAAGCCGGGCGACAAAGTCTGGTGCAAAGTGACCGACGCCGACGAATACGACTTGTGGGCTGAACAGATCTAAACGCAAAAAATACGAAAAGCCCTGCTCTCTTGACGAGATGCGGGGCTTTTTTACGGCTATCGTTTCAGGTGAGAAAGGACTCGCACATTCCATTGCAAAAGGGGCTGCCGGCCATGCGCCAACATTCGGTCATCCACACGCCGAAACAGAGCGACTATCAAGAACTGACGCAAGTCTGGGAAGCCTCGGTGCGCGCTACCCACGACTTTCTGCCCGAGAGCTACATCGAACTGCTGAAGAATCTGGTGCTGACGCGGTACCTCGACGCGGTGATGCTGATCTGCACCAAAGACTCGCGCCAGCGCATCACCGGGTTCGCCGGCGTCGCGGCGGGCAAGATTGAAATGCTCTTCATCGACCCCGCTCATCGCGGCCAGGGCCTTGGAAAGCAGTTGCTGCGTTATGCCCTGGAACACCTGAACGCCGATGAACTGGACGTCAACGAGCAAAACCCGCAGGCCTTGGGCTTCTACTTCAAACAGGGTTTCGAGGTGATCGGCCGCACCGAGCATGACGGCATGGGCCAGCCTTATCCGCTGCTGCACATGCGGCTGCGCCAAAACCAGCAGCGCTCAAAACATGCCTGACACACTATAGAACCCCTGTGGGGGCTGGCCTGCCAGCGATGCAGACGCTACGGTTTGTCAGGTACACCGAGGTGATGCAATCGCTGGAAGGCCAGCTCCCACAGGAAATGCAACTGCATTGAAATGGAGCCGGGATTAACCGGCGCCCAGCAGGTACAATGCCCACCCCTTTTTTGTTACGGCCCTGTCATGACTGACCCGATTCGTCTCTCCAAACGCCTCATCGAACTCGTCGGCTGTTCCCGTCGGGAGGCTGAGCTGTTCATCGAGGGCGGCTGGGTCACCGTGGACGGCGAAGTCATCGACGAGCCGCAGTTCAAGGTCGACATCCAGAAAGTCGAGCTCGACCCGCAGGCCCAGGCCACCGCGCCGGAGCCGGTAACCATCCTGTTCAACGTGGCGGCAGGCATGGACGCGGAAACGGCCATGGCGACCATCAGCGCTGAAACCCTGAGCGAAGAGCACCGTTTCAGCAAACGTCCGCTCAAGGGTCATTTCCTGCGCCTGACCGCCAGTACCGACCTGCAGGCCAACGCCAGCGGTCTGCTGGTGTTCACCCAGGACTGGAAGATTCTGCGCAAGCTCACCGCCGATTCCGCGAAAATCGAGCAAGAGTATGTGGTCGAGGTTGAAGGCGACATGGTGGCTCACGGCCTCAATCGCCTGAACCACGGTCTGACCTACAAGGGTAAGGAACTGCCGCCGGTCAAAGCCAGCTGGCAGAACGAAAACCGCCTGCGTTTTGCGATGAAGAACCCACAACCGGGCGTGATCGCCCTGTTCTGCCAGGCCGTCGGCCTGAAGGTCGTCGCCATCCGCCGCATCCGCATCGGCGGCGTGTCCATCGGCAAAGTGCCGTTGGGCCAATGGCGCTACCTGTCCGGCAAAGAGAAGTTCTAAGACTTTTCACGCCGCCACACATTTCGGCGCCGCTGTTTATGCGGCGCCCACTGCTGAATATCAGGATTGCACACCATGATTCATAACGACGTACTGCGCAGCGTGCGCTACATGCTCGACATCAGCGACAAGAAAGTCATCGAGATCATCAAGCTCGGCGGCATGGACGTGTCCCTGGAAGACCTGCTGACCTACCTCGACAAGAAAGAAGAAGACGAGGAAGGTTTCGTACGCTGCCCGGACGAAGTCATGGCGCATTTCCTCGACGGCCTGGTGATCTTCAAGCGTGGCAAGGACGAAAGCCGTCCGCCACAGCCGATCGAAGTGCCGGTCACCAACAACATCATCCTGAAAAAGCTGCGTGTGGCCTTCGAACTGAAGGAAGACGACATGCACGCGATCCTCAAGGCCGCGGAGTTCCCGGTGTCCAAGCCTGAGCTGAGCGCGCTGTTCCGCAAGTTCGGCCACACCAACTACCGTCCGTGCGGCGACCAGTTGCTGCGCAATTTCCTCAAGGGCCTGACCCTGCGCGTTCGCCCGCAATAATCCGCGCCGCGCACCCTGTAGGAGCACAGCTTGCTGGCGAAGGCGATCTTCAAAACGCCTTCGCCAGCAAGCTGTGCTCCTACAGAGGCCGCGGCAGGTCCGGCTGTATGAACGCTCATTCCGCGCAAAAATAGTGGCTCCGCTTCCGGCGGCTGACGACTAGGGTGTATTGACCCTCAGCTCTCAGGATTCGCCATGCACCCGTACTTTTCCCTGCAAGGCCGCACCGCTCTGGTGACCGGCGGCACCCGTGGTATCGGCAAAATGATCGCCAAGGCCTATGTCGAGGCCGGCGCTGCGGTGTACGTCTGCGCGCGGGATGCCGAAGCCTGTCAGCAAACCGCTGACGAGTTGAGCGCATTCGGTGTTTGTCACGGGGTGGCGGCCAATCTGGCCACCGAAGAAGGTGTGCTGCAACTGGCCTCGCGGCTGGGTGAACAGATCAGCCATCTGGATATTCTGGTGAACAACGCCGGCACCACCTGGGGCGCGCCGCTTGAGAGTTACCCGGTCAAGGGCTGGGAAAAGGTCATGCAGCTCAACGTGACGTCGGTGTTCAACTGCATCCAGCAGTTCTTGCCGCTGCTGCGCAAGGCCGGGTCCGAAGCGAGTCCGGCGCGGATCATCAACATCGGCTCGGTGGCGGGGATTTCTTCCTTCGGCGAACAGGCTTATGCCTATGGGCCGAGTAAAGCGGCTCTGCATCAACTGTCGCGGATTCTGGCGCGGGAACTGGTGAGCCAGCACATCAACGTTAACGTGATCGCGCCGGGGCGCTTTCCGAGCAAAATGACTCAGCACATCGGCAATGATGAGCAGGCGTTGGCGGAGGATACCGCGCTGATTCCGATGAAGCGCTGGGGCCGGGAAGAAGAGATGGCGGCGTTGGCGATCAGTCTGGCGAGTACGGCTGGGGCGTATATGACCGGGAATATTATTCCGCTGGATGGAGGGTTCAGTCTCTAGATCGGCGGTGCGGCCATCGCGGGCAAGCCTTGCTCCTACAGGGTTCTTTGGCGAACACAGAGTTTGTGTACGCCAAAGAACCCTGTAGGAGCAAGGCTTGCCCGCGAAGAGGCCGCCCCAGCCACCACCAGACTTGAGGCCCGCCGGGTTATCATGCCCGCCCAAATTCCTGCCTCGATCTCAAACCATGACCTACAGCGTTTCCCCCATCGGCTTCGTGCGCTCCTGCTTCAAGGAGAAGTTCGCCATCCCGCGCCAGCCGCAACTGGCGCCAGCCGCTCGCGGCGTGCTGGAACTGGTGGCGCCGTTCGATCAGGGCGATGCGGTGCAAGGTCTGGAGCAAGTGAGTCACGTCTGGCTTCTGTTTCTGTTTCACCAGGCCCTGGAAGAAAAACCACGCCTGAAAGTCCGCCCGCCTCGTCTTGGCGGCAACAAGTCCATGGGCGTGTTCGCCACCCGCGCGACGCACCGGCCCAATGGCATAGGTCAATCGGTGGTGAAGCTGGATAAAGTCGAAGCCAATCGCCTGTGGATATCCGGCATCGACCTACTCGACGGCACACCGATTCTCGACATCAAACCCTACGTGCCTTACGCCGACATCATCGATAAGGCCTCCAACAGCATCGCCAGCGCTGCACCACAGTTGATTCCCGTGCAGTGGGCGGATTCGGCGTTGCAGCAAGCGCACGGGCATGCTCAGCGCCTTGAAGAGCCACTGGTTGAGCTCATTGAGCAATGTCTGGCGCAGGATCCGCGCCCTGCATACCAAACTCCTGCGCCTGAGCGGGAGTATGGGGCGCAGTTTTGGGATGTGGATGTGCGGTGGCATTATCCGACACCGGAGCTGATCCGCGTTCTTGAAGTCATTCTTGCCCCTGATTTGTAGGAGCAGAGCTTGCTCGCGATGGCGATTTCAAGGACGCCATCGCCGGCAAGCCGTGCTCCTACAGGGATTGTGCCGGACATAAAAAAGCCCCCAATTGCCGGCACAGGCAATGGGGGCTTTTCAATGATGCGGTGTTCTTACTTCTCGACGAACGCACGCTCGATCAGGTAATCACCCGGCTCGCGCATCCGCGGCGAAACTTTCAGGCCAAAGCTGTTCAACACTTCGCTGGTTTCATCGAGCATGCTCGGGCTGCCGCACAGCATGGCGCGGTCGTCCTGCGGGTTGATCGGTGGCAGACCGATGTCGCTGAACAGCTTGCCGCTGCGCATCAGGTCGGTCAGGCGACCTTCGTTCTCGAACGGCTCACGGGTCACGGTCGGGTAGTAGATCAACTTGTCACGCAGCGCCTCGCCGAAGAACTCGTTCTGCGGCAGATGCTCGGTGATGAATTCGCGGTAAGCGACTTCGTTGACGTAACGTACGCCGTGGCACAGGATCACTTTTTCGAAACGCTCGTAGGTTTCCGGGTCCTGGATGACGCTCATGAACGGCGCCAGACCGGTACCGGTGCTGAGCAGGTACAAATGTTTGCCAGGCTTCAAGTCATCCAGTACCAGCGTGCCCGTAGGCTTTTTGCTGATGATGATCTCGTCGCCTTCCTTCAGATGCTGCAACTGGGAGGTCAGTGGGCCATCCGGCACCTTGATGCTGAAGAACTCGAGATGCTCTTCCCAGTTCGGGCTGGCAATCGAGTAAGCGCGCATAAGCGGGCGGCCGTTGGGCTGTTGCAGGCCGATCATCACGAACTGACCGTTCTCGAAGCGCAGGCCCGGATCGCGGGTGCACTTGAAGCTGAACAGAGTGTCGTTCCAGTGGTGAACACTGAGGACACGCTCGTGGTTCATGTTGCTCATGTACGTGGGACTCCTGGAGATTTTGCCTGCGCCGATGATGTGCGCAATTGCATCGCATTCTAATGGCAGCGACAATATCTGTTAAATGGATTATTAAGATAAGGGTTATCGGTTATATAGATATGCGATTTACTCTCCGTCAACTGCAAGTATTCGTCGCCGTCGCCCAGCAGGAAAGCGTATCCCGTGCTGCGGGTCTGCTCAACCTGTCGCAATCGGCGGCGAGCACCTCGATCACCGAGCTAGAGCGTCAGTGCAGCTGTCAGCTGTTCGACCGCGCCGGCAAACGGCTGAGCCTCAACGCCCTCGGCAAACAGCTGTTGCCGCAAGCGGTGGCGCTGCTCGACCAGGCCAAGGAAATCGAAGACTTGCTCAACGGCAAGTCCGGTTTCGGCTCTTTGGCCGTCGGCGCGACACTGACCATCGGCAACTACCTCGCCACCCTGCTGATCGGCAGCTTCATGCAGCGCCACCCGGAAAGCCAAGTGAAGCTGCACGTGCAGAACACTGCCAACATCGTGCAACAAGTCGCTCACTATGAAATTGATCTGGGTCTGATCGAAGGTGACTGCAGCCATCCGGACATTGAAGTGCAGAGCTGGGTCGAGGATGAGCTGGTGGTGTTTTGCGCGCCGCAGCATCCGCTGGCCATTCGCGGCACCGCGACCATGGAGGAGCTGAGCCACGAGGCGTGGATCCTGCGGGAACAAGGCTCTGGTACGCGGCTGACCTTCGATCAGGCCATGCGTCACCATCGCAGCGCGTTGAATATCCGGCTGGAGCTGGAGCACACCGAAGCCATCAAGCGCGCGGTGGAGTCAGGATTGGGGATTGGCTGCATTTCGCGGCTGGCCCTGCGCGATGCGTTCCGCCGCGGCAGCCTGGTGCCGGTAGAGACGCCGGACCTGGACCTGGCCCGGCAATTCTATTTCATCTGGCACAAACAGAAATATCAGACGTCAGCGATGCGCGAATTCCTCGACCTGTGCCGCGCCTTCACCGCCGGGGTTCAGCGCAGCGACGAGATCGTGTTGCCCACTATCGCTTAAAGCAGAATCACCGCCCACACCAGCCCGATCATGGTCAATGCCACGAGCTGTGCGGCGCTGCCCATGTCCTTGGCGTTCTTGGACAGCGGGTGCAGTTCAAGGGAGATGCGGTCAATGGCCGCTTCCACCGCCGAATTGAGCAACTCGACGATCAAGGCCAACAAACAGACGGCAATCAACAGCGCCTGCTCGACGCGGCTGACGTTCAAAAAGAACGAAATCGGGATCAGGATGACATTGAGCAACACCAGTTGCCGAAAAGCTGCTTCGCCAGTGAAGGCTGCGCGCAGGCCGTCCAGCGAATAACCGGAAGCGTTGAGGATGCGTTTCAGGCCGGTCTGGCCTTTGAAAGGGGACATAAAAGTGGCAACTGACCAAAAAGGAGTGGGAAAGCTAGATCAACCAAAGTCAAAAAAGCGTGAAGACGCCAATCCTTAGTGGCTTGAAATTGACTCAAGTTGTTGCAGGAGCAAAGCCGCCTGGGTCCGGGTCCGCACATTCAGCTTACGGAAAATCGCCGTGACGTGCGCCTTGATTGTTGCTTCGGACACGCTCAGTTCGTAGGCAATCTGCTTGTTCAGCAACCCTTCACAGACCATGGTCAACACCCGGAACTGCTGAGGTGTCAGGCTGGCAAGGCCTTCGCTGGCGGCCTTGGCTTCGTCGGAAACGCTGACCGCTTCAAACGCCTGGGGCGGCCAGAATACATCGCCATCCAGCACCGCACGTACGGCTTTCTGGATAACGCTCAGGTCACTCGATTTAGGAATGAAACCGCTGGCACCGAACTCACGGGACTTGACCATGATCGAGGCCTCTTCCTGGGCCGACACCATCACCACCGGAATTTGCGGGTACTGACCGCGCAACAGTACCAGCCCGGAAAAGCCGTAGGCACCGGGCATGTTCAGGTCCAGCAGCACCAGATCCCAGTCGGACTTTTCGTCCAGGCGGGTTTCCAGCTCGGCAATGCTCGCCACTTCCACCAGACGGACATCCGGGCCAAGGCCCAGGGTCAACGCCTGATGCAGGGCGCTACGAAAAAGAGGGTGGTCATCGGCAATCAGGATTTCGTATGTGGCCATTTTTCAAATGATCCTGTTCTTCTAACAACTCAAGGCACAGCCACGGAGCTGCACCAACAGGGCACGTTCAACGCCAATCACGTGGCAATCCACGTAGCTTTTCACGTAAAGAAGCGGCGAATCAAACTGCGGCCGCGCCCTAATCGGCGCCAAGCATGCCCAGCGAAGCCGGGGTGGTCAAGGTGCTTGGCCGGGACAGTTCTTTGCAGTATGGGCGACAATCAGGCCGTTACGGCGGCGGAGTTCTGCACGAAAGGCATCAGCTCGGCGTGTGCCGGTGTTTCAACATTCATTTCCAGTTGGTGTTTGGCATCGAGGTAATGCTGGCTGAACACGTCGAAATAAGCGTCCAGTGCCGATGCGGCCTCCACATCGCCCGCCAGATCGAGGCACAGCGCCGCTACTTCGGCCGTGCACAAATGCTCGCTGCGGGTCGACCGGCGCAGCCGATAGCGTGAAAGCTTTTCCGGCAGCAGGCTGAGGATCGGCAGCGCATCGAAATAAGGACTTTTGCGGAATATCTTCCGGGCTTCGGTCCAGGTCGCGTCCAGCAGAATGAACAGCGGTCGCTTGGTGCCATCGACTTCGACCGTGTTCGTTACTCGCTCCGGCTCGACGTACTCGCCGGGAAAGACCAGATACGGTTGCCATTGCGGGTCGGCGAGCAATGCCAGCAACTGCGGATCGGTTTCCGTACGCGACCAGATGAACGCATGGTTGTCGCGCACCACGTCAGCGATCAGCCACCCGGTGTTGCTCGGTTTGAACACTTCCTTGTTGGTCATGATCAGACACACGCCAGAGCGGGTCTCGACCTGCGGACGCCACGCGCACAGGCAGTGGCTCTCGATCACGCGGCAGGCACGGCAACGGGGTGCCCGCCAACCACGGGCCTGAATCGGCTTGATGCCCTCCTCTTCGCGCTGATCACGCAAGCGAGCTACGGCGTTGGGGGCGTGGTTCATCGTGGGCAACACCGGCAGACAGGAAAACTCGACACGAGTAGCACTCAGGGCAATAAAGGCCGGCAGTTTACCAGAGCGGCCGGCGCAAGCCTGTACCGTCCAGACGGGCTCCCCTATAATTCGTCACCACTGAACGCACAGTCATGTGACGGGTCGAACCACCAGTCACTGAACCAGGAGAGTTTCATGTTGCGCCTTATCGTTCCCACCGCTGCCATTCTGCTGGCGTCGTCCTTCAACGCTCAGGCTGCGTCCTTGAGTGAGCAGAATCTCAACAGAGAGCTGCGAAACGTCGCCGCACAAAGCAGCGTCGGCACGCCACGGGCGATCAACGAAGATATTCTCGATCAGGGCTACACCGCCGAAGGCAATGTTTTGATCAACCACTTGAGCGTGCAAAGCAGCCATGCCAACAAGATGCGGGCCGACCCGAAAGCCGTGTATTTCCAGCTTGGCGCCTCTGTGTGCAACAACCCATCGTTCCGCAAACTGATGGCCAAGGGCGCGGTCATGCGTTACGACTTCACTGAGGTGAAGACCAACCGCTCAGTCGGCTCCGCCAGCTATCAGGAATCGGATTGCCCGAAAGCCACACCGGCGAAGAAAAAGTAATTCAACGGGAATGGGAATTGGCGCGCCGCTGTTCATCCTCGGCGCGCAGTTCTGCCAACAGCGCCTGTAAATAGCGCGAGCGCCGGTCGGCTCCCTCCAGACGCCGGCAGCACTCCTCTTCAAGACTCAAATGATTGGTCTCGGCCGATGACTTCAATAATCGATACAGTTGCGTATCGATCTCCAGAATGACTCTGGCCATAGCATCCCGCCTCCTTGCACTTCGCCCTTGCTTGAGCGACAAAGTCCTTGAACCGCTTGTGCCGTGCGCCCTGCCATTGACGCAAAGTTGTCGTGTTACACCTGTCATTCAGTAAATCAGAGTGTCGGGCACTCGGCGCGCGTTCAGACGAGCGGTGAAATCACCTTGCAAATCGTCAATAAGCGGTTGCCAGGAAAGACTTTGCAGCGCAATGATCAAGTCAGCGAAAATCACTGTGAGGGTCTAGATTCATAGTGTTCCCGTTCACTTTTCAGGGCAGAAAAGGGGCTGCCTGGTTTGCGATTTTTGATGCGAATGTTTCCTTCATCCAAAGGAACAACAGAGCCTGTATGGAAGGAGAAGTTGATGCCTTACCAACCGAATGACCTCCTGAGCCGTCATTTCGAAGAAAGCGGCCACGACCTCATCAGCAAGGTCGAAGAACAACTCAACCTGGTTTCACCCAATAGCCCGAACATCCCGATCTACCGCGACATGATCCTGACCGTGCTGCGCATGGCCCAGGAAGACCACAACCGCTGGAATGCCAAGATCACCCTGCAAGCCCTGCGCGAACTGGAGCATGCCTTCCGTGTGCTCGAACAGTTCCGGGGACGGCGCAAAGTCACGGTGTTCGGTTCGGCCCGCACACCGATAGAACACCCGCTGTACGGCTTGGCCCGAGAACTCGGCGCCGCGTTGGCGCGCTCGGACCTGATGGTGATCACCGGTGCCGGCGGCGGCATCATGGCCGCCGCCCACGAAGGTGCTGGCCTGGAACACAGCCTGGGCTTCAACATCACCCTGCCCTTTGAGCAGCATGCCAATCCCACCGTGAACGGCACCACCAACTTGCTGCCGTTCCACTTCTTCTTTACCCGCAAGCTGTTCTTCGTCAAGGAAGCCGATGCGCTGGTCTTGTGCCCTGGTGGTTTCGGTACGCTGGACGAGGCGCTTGAAGTGCTGACGCTGATCCAGACCGGTAAAAGCCCGCTGGTGCCGGTGGTACTGCTGGACGCTCCGGGAGGCAAGTTCTGGCAAGGCGCCCTGGACTTCATCCGCAATCAACTGGAGGAAAATCGCTACATCCTGCCCACCGACATGAAGCTGGTGAGCCTGGTCTATAGCGCCGAAGAGGCGGTGGAGCAGATCAATCAGTTCTACAGCAACTTCCACTCCAGTCGCTGGCTCAAGCATCAGTTCGTGATCCGCATGAATCACCAGCTCAGCGACAATGCGCTGGAGCACATGCAACAAGCGTTCGCCGACCTGTGCCTGAGCGATCACTTCCATCAGCATGTCTACAGCGGTGAGGAGCACGACGAGCCGCAGTTCAGCCACCTTGCACGCCTGGCCTTCACCTTTAACGCCCGTGACCATGGACGCCTGCGGGAACTGGTGGACTACATCAACCTGCCGGAAAACTGGGCGCAGCCCAAGCCCCAGGCGCAACAACGCGCGCGGGAACCCTCGAAGGTTACGTGAGGCAAAAAAACGGCCCGCTATCAAAATAGCGAGCCGTTTCAGTCAATCGTCCATCCCTCGGCCGCTGAACAAGCGGCTGATCATTTCCATGGAATAGCCCCGATAACTCAGGAACCGCCCTTGTTTGGCGCGTTCCCGGGTGTCTATCGGTAAATGCCCGGAGAACTTGCGCCGCCAGGTGTCTTCCAGTTGTTCCTGCCAGTTGATACCGCTCTCGCGTAACGCGAGTTCGATGTCGTTGCGTTGCAGGCCACGCTGGCTCAACTCTTCACGAATACGCAAAGGGCCGTAACCGGATCGGGCACGGTAGGAAACGAAGCTTTCGAGGTAACGGGATTCGGACAGCAGGCCTTCTTCCGTCAAGCGGTCGAGGGCTGTGTCGATCATTTCAGGGAGGGCGCCGCGCTGACGCAGTTTACGCGTCAGCTCGACTCGACCGTGCTCGCGTCGTGCGAGCAGGTCCATTGCGGTTCGCCGCACTGCGACGAGTGTATCGAGTACGGCGGTCATCGGATCAATCAGATATCAGCGTCAGCCAGGTCATCTTCAGTCTCTTTGACTGGCGATGCTTTGACGTCCGGCGCTGGAGTCAGCAGTTTGTCGCGCAGCTGCTTCTCAAGTTTCGCGGCGATTTCCGGGTTGTCCGCCAGGAACTTGGCCGAGTTGGCCTTGCCCTGACCGATCTTGGTGCCTTCGTAGGCATACCAGGCACCGGACTTCTCGACGAAACCGTGCAGAACACCCAGGTCGATCATCTCACCATTGAGGTAGATGCCCTTGCCGTAGAGAATCTGGAACTCGGCCTGGCGGAACGGCGAAGCGACCTTGTTCTTCACAACCTTGACGCGGGTTTCGCTACCGACGACTTCATCACCTTCTTTCACCGCGCCGGTACGGCGGATGTCCAGACGAACCGACGCATAGAACTTCAGCGCGTTACCACCGGTGGTGGTTTCCGGGCTGCCGAACATCACGCCGATTTTCATACGGATCTGGTTGATGAAGATCACCAGGCAGTTGGCGTTCTTGATGTTACCGGTGATTTTACGCAGCGCCTGGGACATCAGACGGGCTTGCAGGCCCACGTGCATGTCACCCATTTCGCCTTCGATTTCAGCCTTTGGAACCAGTGCGGCCACGGAGTCGACGATGATCACGTCAACCGCGTTGGAACGCACCAGCATGTCGGTGATTTCCAGGGCTTGCTCGCCGGTGTCCGGCTGGGAAACCAGCAGGTCGTCGACGTTGACGCCGAGTTTGCCGGCGTACTCAGGGTCAAGAGCGTGTTCGGCGTCGACGAATGCGCAGGTCGCGCCGGCTTTCTGAGCCTGGGCGATCACCGACAGTGTCAGCGTGGTTTTACCGGAGGATTCAGGACCGTAGATTTCAACGATACGGCCTTTTGGCAGACCGCCAATGCCGAGCGCGATGTCCAGACCCAGAGAGCCAGTGGAGATAGCCGGGATCGCCTGACGGTCCTGATCGCCCATACGCATTACGGCACCCTTGCCGAATTGACGTTCGATCTGACCCAGGGCCGCAGCCAAGGCTTTCTTCTTGTTGTCGTCCATTAAAGTCCTCACGTAATCAATAAGGCCTGACGGCCAACACCTGTATAAGTAGCCAGTATTATTCCACAGCGATTCAGGATCGCCTACCCCTGATTTGAGATTTCTCCAGAGGCATGGCGCAGCAGCCCCTCTAGCGCGGCCTTCACCGTTTGTCGGCGGACCTCGTCGCGGTTACCGGTGAAGTGCTGCACCTCGCTGAACACCTTATCCCCCACGCCCCAGGCCAGCCAGACCGTGCCCACCGGCTTGCTCGGCGAACCGCCATCCGGCCCTGCTACACCGCTGACCGCCACGGCAAAAGACGCCCGGCTTTTTTCCTGCGCGCCTCGCACCATGGCCTCGACCACCTCGCGACTGACCGCCCCCACCGTCGTAAACAACTCGACCGGAACATTCAATTGCTCGGTTTTCTGACGGTTGGAGTACGTGACATAACCGGCCTCGAACCATGCCGAACTCCCCGGAATGCGGGTGATAGCCTCGGAAATTCCACCGCCGGTACAGGACTCGGCCGCCGTGACGTGAGCATTGAGAACCTGCAGGCGCCTGCCAAGTTCAGCGGCCAGTTGGGTGATTTCTTTCACGGTCATCTCCTGAGCGGGCGGAATGGGAACTACCGTACACGAGCGGATCGCGCTTGCAAGTTACAGGATCGATCAAAATGTTAGCGACCAAGCGCCCGGATGTAAGCCTGACAAGCCTGCAAGGCAATCAGCGCACGGTCGCCGGTGTCGGTGATGGCGATAATTCGTTGAGCATGCGCCGGGTCAAGTCGGGCTCGTAGGGTGCCATGAGCCACGCCGCTGGCACCGGGGGCGGTTGGCACTGCGCAGCCGGTGGAAGTGTCGCTGGCATCGAGGAGGACTGACAGCCGCACATCAGCAGTGGCAAGACGATCGCGCAAGCGACCTTGATCACGTTGGGCATCGCTAAGCGCTCGATAATGGGTTTGTTCGCTGACCGACAGCTGCTGCTCCAGCGCCAGCCGCTTGTCCTGCTCGGCCTGTTGTCGGGCGGCGGTCGCCAGGGTTAGCTGGTTGAGCGTCTCGGCGTGCGCCCTGTCCTGTTCCGCCAGTTGTCGCCCGTAACGCCCCTCCTGAAATCGCCAGGCCACCGCCGCCGAGCCACCGGCCAACACAGCCAGTAACACAACAACTCCAGCAACCCGCCACGATAAAGGGATCAAACCGAAGGCTGGCATAACACCGCCCTCGCCCGCGCCCAGAGCTGCAAACGATCCTGCAACCCGTTCAACCCCCCGTTGATCCGGCGGGTAATGCTGTTGAACTGATCGCGATCGGCCAGTTCGTTGAGGCCGTTTTGCGCCCAGAACCAGGCGGCGGATTCAGCAGCCCATTGGGGTTGCTCCAGTAGTTCCGGCAATTCCAGCAGACGCTCGTCGCCGAACAATCCGAGGCTGCACTGTTGATAGTTGTGGCGGCCGGTGATCTGAATCAAACCACGACCGCGGTACTTTTGACCGTCACCGTCGATTGCCAAGGTATTACCCAAACGAGCGGCCAACAGGCCCGTGTCGTATTTGCTCAGATACTGGTCACTGCCGAGTTCGCGCACGTAGTGCAACTGCCCGGATTCGTGCCCCACTTGCGCAAGGAAAGCGGCGATGCGTTTGGGCGTGTTTATAGAATGGACATCCATGGCGCCATTGAGGGCAGAAATGAAAACGCCCGCTTGGCTGCGGGCGTTGGGCATGATTTTTTGCAGTTGTGATTGTGTAATCGTCATCGTATCCCTTGAGCGAGGCAAACATCGGGCCCCGAGGTTTCGGATTGAATTCGGGCCGCAGGCTATGACCGGGCGTCCAGGCAAGTCGCGTCGATCGAGCAGCGGTAGCTGTTCTGGCGACTGCCGCTGGTCGTGACCTTGTCTATCGACCAGCGACCGCGCATAAAGTCAGGCCAGGTGGTATCCAGCAATACCAGTCCTTCTGCAGCCAACCCCGGATGACCAGGGCACTCGATCTTCACTTTCAACGCCTCACGCATCATCCGGCGCACCTCACCCTCACCGGCGGCCCGCGCTTCTTCTGCGCTGTGATAGCGCTGACGGACTGTCTTGAACGGTGCAATGCCGCTCTCCTCGACACGCACTTTACCGGCGGCCGCATCCCACCAACTGGTCTTGCACCCCTGATATTTGGCTCGGCTGCTTTCATCCAGAGTCGCGGAAATGAAGGCATGATCGCCGGGTCGATTATTGGTCGTCACCGACAACTGTATGTCTGGCAGCACCTTGCCCGACAACGATTTCGCCTGACCGCGCCGCGCCAGCACATACAGTTCGTTGATCGGTTTGGCGACGGCGTCGTGAAGGTAGGCCAGCCGCGTCAGAAACCCCATGTCGGTTTCGTTCGACTGATCTATGTGTTCAATCTTGATAAGGGCCAGATCGGGGGCAACGCGAGGGGAAAAACCGTGCCTGGACGTTAGCTGGCGAAACAGTGCGCCGAGGGTCGTCGGACCGTGGCTGACCGAGCGACGCTGTTTAAATCCGGTTTGATCCGCCGCACTGAATGGCGCCGCCGTCGCCACCAGCGTCAGACGCAAGGGAAACAACGTCGGCGTGCGCCGACTGATAACGAATTGGCCTTTGTCGATCAGACCCGACTCCAGGTATCCAATTCTCAGGCCGATTTTTCCGCCGAGGCTTGGTAGCCCGTCGAGCCCCTCCAGATCGATCGTGAGCGTCAATTGATCGGACTCGATCCCGGCCGCGTCGATGTGCTGCCACGAGATCAATCGCTCGTTGAGCAGTGCAGCGTTCGCGCCGTAGATTTCCACCGAGGGTGTGAAACCCAGTGACATGGTGCCTCCTTAATCCCAGGCCGAAACCGGTGTGGGTGCGATGGGTTTCGAGTCCAGTTCCGGCAGGGTCACCCACACCCCCACCGGCAACACCGCACCCTGTTCGGCCAGCAACGGGTTGAGACGCCACAGCGCTTCCTCGGCGACATCGTCACAACGCTCGAGCTCGCGGTACAACAACAGATTCACCGAATCACCGGCAACACTTCGAACTCTACGCATTGGCGAACTCCGTCAATTCGATCACCCAGCCGATCACCATCGCGGTGCCGTCATCAATGATGCTTTCCTGGTTTTCCGAGATCTTGTTGATCTGCCACAGCCCCCAGTTGCGCCCGATACCATCTACCAGCGGCACAGGGACGCGCTGCGCCTGCAAGGCACGCAGCTCATCGAGCCGATCCATGGCCGTCGCGTACATCGATCTCCCCGTAATCGTCAGCCCTTGCAGGCCTTGGCCGGTCTGGCTGGACTTGGGTTTACTGGTGAGGATGTCGATGTTCTTCCAGCCGCCGTCCGAGGTGCGCGCCAACGTGCTGTAGGCGAAGTTCCTGGACAGGCCGAAAATGAAATTGCCCAACGCCATTTGCTGACGCATTACATACCTCCATCGGTCAGGGCCGCGTCACTTCGTACGGCAAGCGGATTGGTCATCATCAACGGCACGAACTCGCCGTTAAAATGCAGGCGCAGATTCGCCATGATCTTTTCAATCAGGCGCTCGGAGTCCGTCGGATCGGCACCGCTGATCTGGATCACCGGCGAATAGTTGACCTGCCTGTTGTCTGTCGGAACGCCGGTCAGATCTTTGCTGACCTGGTCGGGTGACTGAAGTCGATCGGCTGCGGTGTAAAGGGTTTCACCTGCCTCTTCTCCCAGGCTACTGCCGAAGTAGCTGCCCACAAGGCCGCCGATGAGGCCGCCCACAGCAGTCCCCAGAACGGGGACAGGGATGAAACTGCCGATCATGGCACCGGTTGCAGCACCGGCATAACCACCGGCCAGTGCGCCAACGCCCGATCCGGCAGCACCGGCAGCCGCTTTGAAATCGCCGGCCATCAACGCTTTGATCCCGTCGTAAGCCACGGTGGCAATCGTCAGAGGAACACCCAGCCTGCCGGTGAAAGACTTGGCTCTGGCCGCAGAGGTGACCAGCCGATTGCGCATCGTTGGACGAGAGGTGCCGGTGTTATTCGAATGCAGTTGCGGCTGGATGGCAGCGTCCGGTTTCAGTAGTTCTGCGGTGGTGGAGGACGCAACGGCTACCAGTTTGTTCAAGATGGCTCCGCGTAACGGAGTCGAGAGTGCAGCACCGAGCAACGTCAATGCGGCAGTGACTTTAGGTAACGTTTCAACCACTGCACCAAAGCCGCTGACCGCTTTATCGGCTCCCAGCATTGCCAGGTCGGTAAGCGGAGACACCGCGCTGGCGATCGCCGTATCGAGACGGGTCAAACTCGCATCCAGCGCATTCCAGCGAGCTTGCGAGGTGTTACCTCGGGCTTCGGCGGTCTGCGCCATCGAGCCCTCGCCGGAGGCCACCGTGAACGCCGTTTTCAGATCCTGAGGCGCTCTCACCAACTTGCTGATGCCGGCATCGCCCTCAAACAGCGTCTTGATCAATGAGGCCTGTTGTTCAGCAGGTTGGTTCTTCAGCGCCGCCAGCACATCCTTGATCGCCCCCGACGCAACCATGCGCATTCTGCTGGCCAGTGCGCCCGGTTCTATATCAAGTTGAGCCCAGGCGGTTCGCTGCTCTGCCGTAGCATTGCTGCCCTTGCCAAAAGCAGCACCCAGGGTTTTCAACGAGGCGCCGGCTTCGTCCTTGCCCACCGATGCGCTCAACAGTGCCGCCGCGATCGCCGCCACGTGCTCAGGGGTCATGCCCGCCGCCAAACCCGCCTCGCCACCGCGCTGGACGACCGAGCCGATGTCTGCCGCGGAAGCATTCAAATTGATACTGGCGCCAAGGCGGGTGGCGGCGTTGCCCAAGTCGAGAGTTTTCGCTCGATCAAGGCCCAACGTAGTGCGCCAGCCGGTGATGATCGCGCCGGCCTCTTTGATGTCGATCTTGTACGCCGAGGCCATGACGGCACTGTCGCGGGCAAAATCGGTCAGCGCTTGCCGCAGGTCTTCCGGCTTGACGTCCTTGACCAGCCCCCCGTTGACCGCCGCCAATTGGGCCTGCGCCAGTTGCACTCCCGTCGCGCCGCTGGAGGCAGTTTGTTTGTCGCCGGCCAGCTTCAGATTGTCTTCGGACAGCGCTTGAAGTTGATCCGGGTCCAGCTTCAATTTCTGATTGAGATCGACCATCACTGTCTGCATCGCCATCGCCGACTTCAAGTCGTCGGGAGGCGAGCGCTGCGCAACCTCAGCCTTGAGCGCTGACTTTGCCTCGCTGCCCGATGCAGGCACCGAGGCGTTTGCCTTGAGCAGCGACTGCTGTGACGACAGTGCAACGTTCAACGACATCAGGGTTTCCCGGAGCTTTATCTGCTCCGCTACCAACAAACGGATGTCGAGACTGGCCGTGGCCAAGTCCAGACTCAGCTGGGAGAAAGGCTCCTTGAGACCACCCAACCCGACCACTTCATTCGTGCTGCCGGATTGCGGCAGCACGATGCTGTTCATCGCTGCTCCGGCCAGCGAATATTGACTGTCTGCCATCCCGCTCTACTCCTGTTTCACGCCAAGGCGAGTGATCGCGATGTCGTAGCGGCGCAAGGCCTTGCCGACGTCCCACTCCAGAATGTCCGCTTCACTTACCGGGTAAATGAGCGGCACCACATCGAGGATTACTTCGATGTCGCGCTCCGAAAGTAGGCCGCCGGTTTGTTTAAAAAATCGTCGATGCGTACCTGAAGCTGTGTCCAGTCGGGCACGGTCAGCAGGGCCAGATCGGGAATCATCAGACCGGTGCAATGGGCGGTGATGAACTCGGCGCGTTCCTTGGGCGTCTTGAGTTTTTTCATCGCCTTGGTCGCGCGCAGCACCGGCATTTCGAGGCTCAGTGATGTCAGGGTGCGACCTGCTACGTGGAGCGGTTGCAGCAGCTGAACCTGATCGGGCTCGCTCGGTTCTTCTTCGCTCTGCTCCAGAAAATACGAAGCCGGCCGCGTCGACATCTCGTGCACGTACTGCGCGATGCTCACGTAGTCCGGGCGTTTGAGTTGGTCGAGTTCCTTGACGGACAGCCCAGTGGCCAGCAGCGCCAGTTCGAAAAATTGATCGTCCTCATCATCGCCGGCACGGGCCAGGGCCTCTTTCTGTGCGGCGTAGTACAACGGTTTGAGCTGAATCTGCTCGATCTCCGACTGATCGTCGGCGGTGATCGGCGACAGCAAGGCGTGAACAGGAGGTGTCCAGGACATGAAATGAATTCCTTGGTGAATCATGGGAAGGTGTTGGGCAACGCACCTTGTGGGAGCGCGCCCGTGTGGCGAGGGATTCATCCCCGTTCGGCTGCGAAGCAGTCGTTAAACCATTGCGTGCGGGGAGCCTGATACACCACGGTTTTCAGTTTCGGGGCTGCTTCGCAGCCCAACGGGGATAAATCCCCTCGCCACAGGTTCAATCCCACAGGTTTATGGGATCAACACCGCGCGGCGGGCGTCGCCGAGAATGTCGACGCCGTTGAGTACGAACTTCTGGGTGCGCACGTCGATGTCGATCACCGGGATGCCGTTTTCCAGACGGTTGTAGGTGCGGCAGGACAGTTCAAGCGTGGTGGTCGGTTTGTCATTCATCTTCAGCGTGGTTTCCACGAGGGATTTCAACTTGCCGCCGACGGTGTGGTAGGTGAACCAGGTGTTGCCATCCTGGTCCTGACCAGCCTCGCGAACATTCAACAAGATGTCATCGCCCAGTTTCACGCCCAACGCCAACATGAGCTCCGGCCCCATGCCTTGCAGCTTCAGCTTGGCGGAGATGGCCTTGCTTCCCTTGGCCATTTCCTCGGCAATAAAGCGACCGCCACGCATTTCTTCCATTTCGAACTCGATCTTTGGCGGCTCGAATTCTTCCACGGTCGCCGACAACGGCAGGCCTTGCAGGGTGGCCGCGATGGCCTGTCTTACGCGGTTGGTAAACATTAGAGAACGTCCTCCAGGAACTGCTCGATGATTTCATCGCGGGCATTGAGTTGATAAACCATGTGTTCGTTCGGCGCGTAGCGGCCGTAGTCGATGACCACGTACCAGGTGCCGTTCTTGTACTTCTCGACGCTGTTCAATTCCGGGTGCAGGTACACGCTGCCGCCGGGAATGGTTTCGTCGGCGACCAGGGTTTGCAGCCAGTCGTTGATGCGCTTGACCTCCTGGTCCATGAACGACTTGGTCAGGTTCTTGGCCATGGCTTTCTGGCCGGCCTTGACCAGCTTGCGGCTGATCGCATCTTCGAGGCCGACGTAGCTGATGAACTTGCCGGTGATGGAGCGGTTACCCAGCAGCGAGAAACCGCCAAGGATGGTGCGGGCGTAGTAGCTGATGCCGTAGCGGTTGAGCAGATCGCCCTCGGTAGAGGTGTCGAGGATGTTGTATTCCACGACCCGCGAAACGTCCTCGGCGAAGGTCACCTGGTTGCCCGGGCTCTCCCATTGCTTGACCTTGGCCAGGGCTGCGATGGCCAGGCTCGACGGCGACAGGAACACGTTTTTCTTCGCCGCCTTGGAGTACACCGACGGCATGTTGTGCACCAGCAGGCAGCGGTCGAAACCCAGTTCCGCGCCGCCCAGTTCCTGGCTGTAGGTCACCTGATCGGCGACCGCGGCATCCTTGCCGTCGAGCACCACACGGGCCTTGATGCGCTTGCCGAACGAGGCGAACTCACCGGCCACGGCTTTGGTGCTGGTGAAGCCCGGCGCGCCGATGATGGTCAGGTCTTCAGGCACGCTGCCCAACGCCGCGAGGCCGAGCTTGCGGCCGGTCAGCGGATCGATGCCGCCGATCACATTGTTCAGGGTGTCGGCCGGGGTCGCGCCTTCTTCGACGATGACCACGTAGACCGGCACCTTGACCACTTTCAGGATCTGGAAGACCGCGTGGTACAGCGTGCCCGCCTCGGTGCCGGTCGGATCGAGCAGCGCCTGGGTGGTGAAACTGTTTATGCGGAACGGTGCATTGCGTGGAATCAACGGGTCCGCCTTCGGCGCGGTGCCGATCAGACCGATGACGTTGTCACCCAGGCCACCCATGGCCTCGGGGGATTCGGTGGCATTGACGGTAATGCCGTTGTGCTCGAAGTTCAAAACCTCAGCCATGGTTATTCAGCCTTCTTGGCAGCGGCTTTTTTTGCCGCGGTGGATGTAGAGGCTGTCTCGGCAGCCTCGGTTTTTTTCAGCTCCAGACGACCAGCGCTGCGCAACGCGTTGGCCTCCACATCGAGCAGGTGCAGCTCCTGGCCGATGCTCGACCAGTGACCACCCCCGGTAGGGAATGGGAGGAGCACGGTGTACGTTTGGCGTTCTGCCATTTCTGTTTCTCCTTGAACGAAAAAGCCCCTTGGGTAAGGGGCTGTCGGGTGTTGTGTGTGTTGTATTGCGGATAAGAAAACGCCCCGGCGGTGCGGGGCGTTTATTGGGTTTGTTCGGCGATCCAGGGCGGTGTGATCGGGCGATGTTGGCCGTCAGGGAAATCCGATGATTGAGGCCAGTCGCGCAGGACTTGTATGTACACGAGCAACTCACTGAACTGCTCACCGGTGAGCGTGGTAGACCCTCCGATTTCAAGCTGATCGCGATGACGCTCGCGCAACCACATCACCGAAATCAGCTTGGCGTCGCGCCACTTACGTTCATCGTCCGCTTTCGTGGTCGTAGGCGCTGTTGCGCTGTGGATGTACGCCTGAACCTCCGCCTCGGACAAAGGCACCAACCCGGCAGAGATAAAGTGCGCGGGAGCGTCATCTTCGTAAGCATTGACCTCATCGGTCTGTGGATTGTGGAAGTACTTCATGTGCGCAGCTCCGACCAGACGGCATTGACAGGGCTTGAGAGGGTTACGGAATAGGTTGCTCCGGCCGGGACAACAAAGGCCGTGTGAAAGCCCGTAGTCGCGAGGGTTACACCACCGCAGGTGGCTGTGATTGAGCCGGTCTGGATCGACACTTGAACCTGAATCGGTCGGCCGGTGGTGTTGGTGTAGATGGTGCCACTCACGCGACTGGCGGTGACGTTCTGCCAGGTCTGGCCATCCCCCACGCCGCGTGGCCTGGCTTCCAGAGCCCCGACTTGTGCCGCCAGGCCCGCCACGTCAATGGTTCCCTGATTGACCGGGGCGTTCCAGGCCTTGATGCACCACATCACGGCCAAGTTGCGTGGGCGGGTTTCGTCCGTGCCGGTATTGCCGGTTCGATAATCACTGGTCGTTCCAGTGACCCACGCTGCAACCGCACCGCCACCAGTAGGATTAACGCTGGCGTAATTACCACCCGACCACATGGCGTGATCGTGCTTTTGGATAGATTGGGCTTGAACGCTGCCAATTGCGCGGCCGACATCGATACCACGCCCATGATCCCAACCACGCAAGAACTCGCCGCGAGTCTCAGGCAGTCGAGTAGATCCGACGGGATCCCCTGCCACGTTATATTTTTTGTCCAGATACGCAGCCAGCTCGGGATAAACGGAATCCACAAAAAGGCTGTTATCCGCCTCAAGGTAGCCGGGAGGAACTGTGCCTGATGGGAACGGTACAAGTGCGCCCACTGGAACGGCTGCTTTCAGCTTTTGCACTTCCTTGACCAATTCAGCGACGTCAATCTGCCCCTGATTAATCGGCGCATTCCAGGCCTTGATGCACCACATCACCGCCAAGTTGCGCGGGCGGGTTTCGCTAGCGGTGCGCGGAGTTCCATTAACTCCGTCCGTCACCGCATCACGAATACGAGCGTAAGTAGGCCCACGAACATCCTTTTTGTTGGCCGGAACATCATATCCATCTTGAAACGTGGTGCCTGATCTCCCGCCGTCGGCATACCAATAGTCATGCCAGTGACCTTGGAAAGCGTCTAGCTGATAACTACCGACTGCTCGCCCCGTGTCCACTCCACGCCCATGATCCCAGCCACGCAGAAATTCGCCACGCGACTCAGGCAAACGGAAGTTACCGGCACCCTCGCCGCCCGTATTGAAGGTAGTGCCCAGATACGCGAACAAATCCGGGTAAGTCGCGATGCTCTGTACACTGCCATTAATTTCAAGGAAGCCCGGTGGCACCGCGGTCTTTGGAAAGGCGACCACAGCCCCGACCGGCAACGCCGAGGCCTGTGCAATCAGCGCCTCGATTTCGGGTTTCGTGTAAGTGTCCTTGATCCCAAAACCGGCCAGCGTTTCCGGATTGGCGCCAGCAGTGGCACGGCCATATTTATCGACGGTCAGACTTTTATAAGTCCCCGCCTGAACCCCCGTTCTGCCGGCAAGCATTTCGAAAGCCAACGCAGTCGTCCCCAGCGTGATCGGACCATTCGTAACCAGGTGCCAAAGCGAATCACCGTTCGCCGCGCCCTCCTCGATCATCACAGTCAGGCCCGGCGTCACCTTGGCGCTGGTGTTCGAATCAACCGAACGCACCCAGTCACCATTGGCGGCAACGTAAATGCCGTTATCTTTCGCCGTCGTTTGGCCCGCCACCAGCACCCGCTGACCAGACACCACCGCGACACCATCAATCTGCTGCGCACCACTTAATACGATGTTCCCAGTGGCAGCCACGCGCACCGACTGCTTGCCATCCAGCTTCGCCAACTCATCGGCGAGATAACCCATCACCCACGCCCGCGTCGCCTTGACCACGGTGTCGTCGATCAGCAGCGTGACGTTCGACGCATTGCTGGTCTCGAAAATCGAGCGAATGTAAAACTCTTTCCCCGAACCCGACGTCGCCAGAACCGGCTTGAACGACTCCGGGTATTTGACGATGGCGTACAAAATCCCGGTGTCAGTCCAGAGCCCCGCTTCGCGCACATACCAACCGCCCTCTTCCGGCGGGATGGTCACTTCGGCGAGCAGCCAGCTAGGGTTCTTCTCATCCTGGAACAGCGCATTCAGTGGCCCGCGCCACACTTCGCGTTTGAGCGCGGTGGCGGTCGCCGCCGGGTTGTAAACCGCGCCGCCGCCGTCACCGACCGAAATCTGCGACAACTTGATCGGCACGCCCGCCGCCTTGCAGGCGGTTTCGTAGGCAATCCCTGCATTCGTGAGCAGGGTGTAATAGTCAGCCATTCAGGCCCCCTGAGGATAAATAGTGGATGTTTCAACGGCGTAGAGCCCGGCAGCCATAAAGGCCTGACCCGAGGCTTCGAGCCCTTCGATGACAATCGGATAAACCGTGGTGAGTTCGCCGCACACCGTCGCCGCGCCGATGACGTGACTGCCAAACGCGCTCAAACCAACGGATACCGACAGGATGTCGCGTTCGCTTTTGGCATCCGCCAGGCGTCGATCGAGACGTGCGTCGATTTCTTCGCTGTAGGGCTGCTCGGTAAACGCCCTGACGGAAAAGCTGTAGGGCTGACCCGGTGGTGTCTGTTCGTACCAGGCCCGGATTTCGGGCATCAAGCGCAATCCCTTGGCTGCGTTTTCCAGCGCCTGTCGCGTCCCGGCCTGTCGCGCCGTGGGCCAGGCGAGCTCAACCGTTAAGCGTTTTTCCGCTTCGGCCGCCTCGGAGCTCCATTCGCTGACACCGCGATCGGCGGCGAGATACGGAAGAAACGCCAAGGGCGTCGCGGTCGGGTTCATCAGCTCGGGAAACGGCGGCGTGATGCGATCAAGCAACCTGCCGAAACCGAGATCCAAAGCCTTTTCCAGCGGTGAGCTGTTGGAAGGCAACAGGCTCGAATGAGGTTTCTGGTCACTCATAGCGTGAGCACCTCGACCTCGACACCGGTGCACCAAGGCGCTTCGAAGGCGGTCGTCACAATCGGCTCGACCGGTTCAAGGATTTCGAGCTGAACCGCGCCGGCGTTATGCAGCGTGAAGTCGATCCAGCTCGGGTCGACCCGCCCTTCCAGCCGATGACAACTCTGGGCATACGCTTGCAGTTGCTGTTGTGCGGCCACTTTGGTCAGCCCCGAATCAGGGCCGGCGTTGATCCTCGCGACGACGCGGATTTTGTAGTTTTTGATGTGGGCGCCCTGCACCGTGACCCGATCCGTTTCCGGTCGTACGTCAGGCCGGGCGAAGTGCTGGCGCACACCGTCGAGCAACTCTTCGGACGCGCTGCCATCGCCTTCCCTTGCAAGCACCGTGACCATCACCTCACCGGGCGCCGTGCGACGTCCGTTGCCATCCTTGACCTGTGCTGCATGGCCGTCCGGATCGAAGGTGTACGTGACCGTCACCTCGCCCGGCGCCGCTGTATCCACCTTTACCGCAGGACGCTCACCGAGGGTGAACACCTCGCGGCGATACTGCATGCGCGAACCGGCGGCCGGTGCATGCGGCGCCAGGTAGTAACGCAACCGGGCGTCATCGTCGCTTTCGTACACAGGCGCAATCGGCGGGAACGCTGCCGGATCGCCCGGATCGAGCAGCTGACGCTCAAGACCCATGTCGGCAAGACGGGCATCCAGATTGCTGCCGGTCGCCCACCAGGCCAGCATCTGCTTGATGCGGGCGTTGTATTTTCGTTCGTGAATTTGCAGGCGTACACAAAACGCCTCAAGCGCCAGCGTCAGCAACTCGCTTTCGTTTTCAAGACTGGCCTTGAGCTTCGCCGCCGTCTCGGGAGACCGGGCGCCGACGTACTCGACGACAAAGGTCTTGAACTCGGCGAGCAAATCCTCGAACGCTTCGACGGTGACGATCGACGGTTCGGCCAACTGGTTCTGGCCAGGGATCAACATGCTCATGTCACCACCTCGAAGGTCTGATTGCGGTTTTTCCAGGTGCCGGCAAATCGCAGTACAAGCCCGGCACCTTGCCGGCCGGCGACAATGACCTGCGGCTGGAAATCACTGATGCCGTTCTGTTCGTTGTAAAACGCCTGCGCCGCATGGCTCTGGGCAAGGATCAGCAGGTCGTCGCCGAGGTTGCGGCCTAGCAGGTCCGGGATCATCGAGCCGTACAAAGGACGCTTCTGACGGGTTCCCAACGGCGTGGTCAGCGCCCGGGTTGCGCGCTGCACGAATTGCGGCCAGTCGTCGACCGCCGCCCCGGTGTTTCTATCGATTCCGATCATGGGAAACTCTTTATGCGGTACTGATGACGCGTCCCTGGTGATCCACCAGCGGGCCGCTCAGGTGCACACCGGAAGCGTCGAGTCGCAAGCCGACCGCGCCCAGTTGCAGTTCGATGGCTTCAGGCGTGATCGCAAGGCTCGCCGGGCCGAGATTCAACTCGAGCGCTTCGCGAGAGCCGTTGAACGCCGCCGGGCCGTTCTTCCAGTGCAAGGCGTGACGGGCGTCGTCGTAGCCACTTTCCGTACCGTCCAGATAGAGGCGACGCGTCAGCGAAGCCTGTGTCGAGGCGGGTGGAAACTGATTGCCGTTAAGCCCGAACAACGCTACGGATTGAGCGCTGCCCTCGCCGCCGCCATGGTTGAGCAACAGGCATTGCTCGCCGACGGAGGGGATCCGCGACTCGCTTTGCGCCCCGGCGCTGGGGTTGAAAAAGCGGATGGCCGGGGTCAGTAATTCACCGTGTCTGACCCGGCACGTGTTACTGGCCGCATCGACTTCCTGGCACACGCCGATGCGACACAAGCTGTCGGTTCGTCGGTGCAGGTCTTCAAGTTCGGCCTCCATCTCGGCCAGGCGTTCGATGATCGGGCCGAGTTGCTGGCGTAACAGCGCATCGAACATGGCTCAGCCCTCCAGTTCGGTGTATTGGTCCGGGTCGTCGATGTTCGAGACTTCCCAGGTGCGGGCGAATTTCGGGATGCCCAGCGGGTCGTCCAGCAGCAATGCGCCGAGATAAATCGTCTGGGTGAAGGAAAGGGTCCAGGCGAGGTACTCCTGCGAACCGCTGATGAGCGTCGACGGCAAGGCATCGATGTTCATGGGCAGGTCGCATTGGCTACCCGACAAGCCCCATCGGTTATCCGTCACCCATCCCTTGAGTACGGCGGCCAGATCGCAAGCGGCCAACCCGGGGTTATCCAGCGTCGGCGACACAATGACTTGCAGCGAGAGCGTCAGGACATGGGCGATGCGCCCGTCATTGGCGCGCTCGCCGGGTGCATTGCGTTCGATGGCGATCAGAATCCACGCCTGATCGAACGTGCCGTCGAAGTCCTGACGACCTCCGACTTTCAAACCCAGGCCAGCCGAACGCAGCGCTTCGGCAATGGCAAACAACAGCCGCGACGGCTTATCGATGTCGAGGGACATAAGGGGCTTCCAGTTCAAATATTGAAGCGTTCGGCTGCGCGGGGTTGCAGCGTGTCGGCATTGCCAGAACGGCAAAGGAGTTGGCTTTATTGATCCGGGCGGGAATCACGCGGCGGTACTTCGCACACGCCGATCCGCTTGGCCGCCCAGCGTTCGTAAAGGCCGATGGCGACGTCGGCGCCGGCCATGGCCGTGAGGCAACCGAACGCGCCGGCCGCCCAGATCGACATGCCGGCGGCGTACAGCAGCATGATGGCCGAGACCCCGCAGATCATGCAGGCCCCGGAACGCAAGGCCAGACGCCGCAGCAATGACCAGCCGCGGGCTCCCTCCTTGTCGGCGCGCCACATTTCGCCAGACACCCCGCCCATCAAGGCGAGCACGATGACCAGCCAGATCGGCATGTCCAGCAACGCTTGTTGCTCGTTTGTCATGTCACGCCTCCTGCGGGGTGAATTGCGTAACGAAAAGGTCCCGCGAATACGAGGCCATAAATAGGGGCACGTGTCTTTCCACGCTGTCTGTCGAAGAACATCGTTCTGATTTTGCTTCGGATAGCAGGCCTGCCCATCGACAAGCCTGCCCTTCAACCGCATTACCGGGCGCAGAACTCAGGCAATGCCGATGAGTTGCCCCCATCGCATACCTGCGATCAAATGTTTTCGTTACGGCGCATAGCCTGCAGCAACGCATAACCCTTCCACGTCAGTTGATAAAGCTGCGTGCCCTTCGGGCCGATGCCTTCGTTGGAGAAATAACCTCCGTCCATCAGCAATTTGAATTGAAACATCTCCTCTGCCTGCGCTGGACGATTGAAGGCTTTCTTGACGAGATCCTCCATCTCCAAACCAGCAACGGGTGCGATCGCTTCGCACGCAGTCATGAACGATTGGGCTACACCAGTAAAACGTTGCATATGTTTCTCCTGAACGATTAACCCAACAGCTCTATGCCAATTGGGAAGTTGCGGCATGTGCCACTTCTTTGTCGCTCAACGGCGATCGCTCAAGGCTCGTGGCCTTCACGTGATTCAATGTTCCGCATCGGGAGCATTTGATCTGGAGCTCGGTGTACTCACCCACTCGGGCGAGAAGTCTTTTGCACTGCCCACATCTGCAATCTTTCAACATCGCGATGCCTCCTGGCTTCTGCCGAATCCTTGTCGTCGTTGAGGTTGATAGACCTCGGTCGAGGTAGGCATTCCAAAAAGCCCGGCGCTTGCCGGGCTTTTCAGTAATGCGATCCTTCGCGTTGACCTTTCGGCGCTACTGGCGCGGTACGGGTCCATTCATATTGTTTTTCCGACCGCGGTCCCTGCCCGCCGGATAACTGCTTCTGGTGCTTTACGCTGCACACCCGGGTCAGTTGCCAACCCTCTGAACCGTTGAGGCCGGTTCATCGCTGCCTTTGTGGTGGAACTAAAGAGCTTCGTTTCGAGCCGCTTTGTTGAGCGGCTTGAGACAAAGAATATGCATGGATGCATATACAGTCAATGCATTAATGCATTTATTTATGCATTACAAATGCACTGACGCATGAAAGCCCCACAGACAAAGGCGTTGGCGGTTTTCAGCAGGCGAAAAAAAACCCGCGCAGTGGCGGGTTTTATCTGACAGCGCCGAGGTTAACGGGCGTACATGCCCCACCAGAAGACGTGACCAAGGATGACGATCTGCTCTTCCTGGATCTCCTGGAAGGTGTAGTCCTCGTCCGGATGCTCATCGCGATTGAAGCTGCGCAGGCGAATCCCCGTCGGCAGGCGATAAAGCTGTTTAACCCGCAGCTGACCGTTGTGGTTAATGGCATACAGGTCGCCATCGACGATATCGCCAATCCCGCATTTGCCGGCATTGACCCCCACGGTCGCGCCGTCACGCAGGACCGGCAGCATGCTGTTACCACGCACCGTCACGCATTTGGCCTGGTCGAACTGCACACCGTTGTGGCGCAAGCTGCGCTTGCCGAAGCGCAGGCTAGAGCGCTCGCTTTCTTCGATGACGAATCTTCCTGATCCAGCAGCCAATTCAACCTCGCGAAGAAAGGGGACCGACACCTCGTCGTCATCGACAGGCGTATCGTCGTCCCACAGGCTTATGTCCTTGAGTTCGGAATGCAATTCATCGCGACCGGAATTGGCGGCGGGCGCGACATCCGCGCGGCCCCGCAACTGGTCGGTGCTCACGGCGAAGTACTCGGCGATCTTCGAGATGTGTTTGTCCGAAGGATCGACGATCTTCCCGCTGAGGATTCGCGAGAGAGTGGATTGAGGCACGCCGGTGCGACGGTGAAGCTCCGTGGGGGAGATCCCGTGCTGATCGAGCAGCGCTCTTAAGACGGTAGAAACATTGCGTTTTTGCATAACGCGCATAGTGCTTGATCTTTTTTCCGAAGACAAATGCTGATTCGCATATTGAGTGCATAGACAGCAGAAATGTATCCCGCGGCTTTCATGCCTGCGTCGGGTGGACCGCCCATGTTAACCTTGCGCCCATCGCGGAAAAGCCGGGCCGATGTCCCTCCTTTGCCCTACACCTTTCAACGAATTTGCCTGATTATCCGATGAATAAAGCACTCTCCGATCTGTCCTCTCACACGCCGATGATGCAGCAATACTGGCGCCTGAAGAACCAGCACCCCGACCAGCTGATGTTCTACCGCATGGGTGACTTCTACGAGATCTTCTATGAAGACGCGAAGAAGGCCGCCAAGTTGCTGGACATCACCCTGACCGCCCGTGGGCAGTCGGCCGGTCAGGCGATTCCGATGTGCGGGATTCCTTACCACGCCGCGGAAGGTTACCTGGCGAAATTGGTCAAGCTCGGCGAATCGGTGGTGATCTGTGAGCAGGTCGGCGATCCGGCGACCAGCAAGGGGCCGGTGGATCGTCAGGTGGTGCGGATCATCACACCGGGCACGGTCAGTGATGAAGCGCTGCTGGATGAGCGTCGGGATAACCTGATCGCAGCGGTGCTGGGTGACGAGCGTCTGTTCGGGTTGGCGGTGCTGGACATCACCAGCGGTAACTTCACCGTGCTGGAGATCAAGGGCTGGGAAAACCTGCTGGCGGAACTGGAGCGGGTCAATCCGGTGGAGCTGATGATCCCGGATGACTGGCCGAAGGATTTGCCGGCGGAGAAACGCCGTGGGGTACGTCGTCGTGCGCCGTGGGATTTCGAGCGCGACTCAGCGCTGAAAAGTCTCTGCCAGCAATTCTCGACCCAGGACCTGAAAGGGTTCGGTTGCGAGAACCTGACCCTGGCCATCGGCGCTGCCGGCTGCCTGCTCAGCTACGCCAAGGAAACCCAGCGCACCGCCCTGCCCCATTTGCGCAGCCTGCGCCATGAGCGTCTGGACGACACCGTGGTGCTGGACGGCGCGAGCCGGCGCAACCTGGAACTGGACACCAACCTGGCCGGCGGTCGCGACAACACGTTGCAATCGGTGGTCGATCGCTGCCAGACCGCGATGGGCAGTCGTCTGCTGACCCGCTGGTTGAACCGGCCGTTGCGGGATCTGAAGGTTTTGCTGTCACGCCAAACCTCGATCACTTGCCTGCTCGACGGCTACCGTTTCGAAAAGCTGCAACCGCAGCTCAAGGAAATCGGTGACATCGAGCGGATTCTGGCGCGGATCGGTTTGCGTAATGCCCGTCCTCGTGACCTGGCGCGCCTGCGCGATGCCCTCGGTGCACTGCCTGAGCTGCAAGTGGCGATGACCGAACTGGAAGCGCCGCACATTATTCAACTGGCGAAAACCACCAGCACCTACCCGGAACTGGCGGCACTGCTGGAAAAAGCCATCATCGACAACCCGCCTGCGGTGATCCGCGATGGCGGCGTGTTGAAAACCGGTTACGACAGCGAACTCGATGATCTGCAATCGCTGAGCGAAAACGCCGGGCAGTTCCTGATCGATCTGGAAGCACGCGAGAAGGCCCGCACCGGGCTGTCGCACTTGAAAGTCGGGTACAACCGAATTCACGGTTACTTCATCGAGCTGCCGAGCAAGCAGGCCGAATCGGCGCCGGCCGACTACATTCGTCGCCAGACGCTGAAAGGCGCCGAGCGTTTCATCACGCCGGAACTCAAGGCATTCGAGGACAAGGCACTGTCGGCCAAGAGCCGCGCCCTGGCTCGCGAAAAGATGCTTTACGAAGCGCTGCTCGAAGACCTGATCGCTCAGTTGCCACCCCTACAAGACACCGCCGCAGCCCTGGCCGAACTGGACGTGCTGAGCAACCTCGCCGAACGCGCATTGAATCTCGACCTGAATTGCCCGCGCTTCGTCGACGAGCCATGCATGCGCATCAGCCAAGGCCGCCACCCGGTGGTCGAGCAAGTGCTGACCACGCCGTTCGTGGCCAATGACCTGAGCCTCGACGACAGTACCCGCATGCTGGTGATCACCGGTCCGAACATGGGCGGTAAATCCACCTACATGCGTCAGACCGCATTGATCGTGTTGCTGGCGCACATCGGCAGTTTCGTGCCGGCGACCAGTTGCGAATTGTCGCTGGTGGACCGGATCTTCACCCGGATAGGTTCCAGCGATGACCTGGCCGGTGGACGCTCGACCTTCATGGTCGAAATGAGCGAAACCGCCAACATTTTGCACAACGCCACCGAGCGCAGCCTGGTGCTGATGGACGAAGTCGGTCGAGGCACCAGCACCTTCGACGGCCTGTCCCTGGCGTGGGCCGCAGCCGAACGCCTGGCGCACTTGCGGGCTTACACGCTGTTCGCCACCCACTACTTCGAGCTGACGGTGCTACCGGAAGCGCAACCGCTGGTGGCCAACGTGCACCTCAATGCCACCGAGCACAACGAGCGCATCGTGTTCCTGCACCACGTGCTGCCCGGGCCGGCCAGCCAGAGCTATGGCCTGGCCGTTGCGCAGCTGGCCGGCGTGCCGAGCGAAGTGATCGTGCGCGCTCGCGAGCACCTGGGTCGACTGGAAGCCACCGCACTGCCCCATGAAGTGCCCAAGACTGCCAAAGGCAAACCGGCCGCGCCGCAGCAGAGCGACATGTTCGCCAGCCTGCCGCATCCGGTGCTCGATGAACTGGCCAAACTGGATCTGGATGACCTGACGCCGCGTCGCGCGCTAGAAATGCTCTATACACTAAAGACACGGATCTAACGCACTTGCCTGCAAGCTGTTAGAATCTCGCGCGGTTTGGGATGCTGCAGGCTAATAGCCTGGTCTGCAGACTATCGCTCCCAAACCTGGCGACCCCAACGTGAAGGGGCTCCGCTGCCGCCGCCTGAGGAGAAAATTAGAAATGACCTTCGTCGTCACCGACAACTGCATCAAGTGCAAGTACACCGACTGCGTAGAAGTCTGTCCGGTGGACTGCTTTTACGAAGGCCCGAACTTCCTGGTGATTCACCCGGATGAGTGCATCGACTGCGCCCTGTGCGAACCAGAATGCCCTGCCGTGGCCATCTTCTCTGAAGATGAAGTCCCGGAAGAGATGCAGGAATTCATTCAACTGAACGTTGAGTTGGCCGAAATCTGGCCCAACATCACCGAGAAGAAAGAATCGATGCCTGATGCCGAAGAGTGGGATGGCGTCAAAGGCAAGATCAAAGACCTCGAACGCTGATTTCCCCCGCGTTCCCGAAAAGGCCCCTTGCGGGCCTTTTTGCTTTTCTGCAGGCAAAAAAAGGGGCGGTTTGACCCGCCCACATTTTTTCCCTATTCCCTGTGTTCCTTTTCATCGTCCTGATGAATCGCGTCCTGCAATGTCCTTTCCCCTCATCCTTGAAGGGCGTGTCTGTCCGTCGACACAACCTGAATACTAGAGAGTTCCCGGGCTAGCGCAATCGGTGTCAAAGACAAAAACACGCAGTCATATGCCGTTAACTTTTATAAATATCCATACTATTCAATCAGATAGAACTAGCGCAAAGCGGCAATAGACGTCTGCCAGGGTGTAAAAATAACGAACACTTACGAGAGAGTAAGCAAAGACTTACAACGCAAGACTACAAACCTGAGGTGATATACGACGCTTCTGGCAGACAACAAAAAGCCCCGAACCAGTCGGAGCTTTTTGCTTGCTGCTCAAGCGATTTGCTTACTGAAACAGCGACTCGCTGGACAGACCATTCTTCTCCAGAATCTCCCGCAGACGCTTCAGGCCTTCAACCTGGATCTGTCTGACACGTTCACGGGTCAGGCCAATTTCCAGGCCTACATCTTCCAGCGTGCTGCTCTCATGACCGCGCAGACCGAAGCGGCGTATCACCACCTCGCGCTGCTTGTCGGTCAGTTCCGAGAGCCATTGATCGATGCTCTGAGACAGGTCGTCATCCTGCAGCAGTTCACACGGATCGGTTGGGCGGTCATCGGTAAGGGTGTCCAGCAGGGTTTTATCCGAATCCGGACCCAGCGAGACGTCGACCGAAGAAACCCGCTCGTTCAAACCAAGCATGCGCTTGACCTCTCCCACCGGTTTTTCCAGCAGGTTGGCGATTTCTTCGGGTGAGGGTTCGTGATCGAGTTTTTGCGTCAGCTCCCGTGCGGCCCTCAGGTACACGTTGAGCTCTTTGACCACATGGATCGGCAACCGGATGGTCCGGGTCTGATTCATGATCGCGCGCTCGATGGTCTGACGAATCCACCAGGTTGCGTAAGTCGAAAAGCGGAAGCCACGTTCGGGGTCGAACTTCTCTACCGCCCGGATCAGCCCGAGGTTGCCCTCTTCGATCAGGTCCAGCAGCGACAAGCCACGATTGACATAGCGTCGGGCGATTTTCACCACCAGCCGCAGGTTGCTTTCAATCATGCGTTTGCGCCCGGCCGGATCGCCACTTTGCGACAAGCGTGCAAAGTGAACTTCTTCTTCGGGGGACAGCAGAGGGGAAAAACCAATCTCATTGAGGTACAACTGCGTCGCATCGAGTGCACGCGTGTAGTCAATGTACTTGTGTTGCTTTAACGAAGCGGAGTGTTTGGATTTGGCACGAACGGAAGGTGGAGCAGCCCCTTCATCATTCGACATCGAATCCGTACCGATGCCGGTCTCCATCAGGAGAACCTCATCGTCGATGTCAAACTCCGGCACTTCTTTACTGAGAGCCATTGTTATAGTCCTTTGGTGAGTTCGACCTCAGGCTCAAGCGGCGCCTTTATCCTTGGCAACGCTGGAGCCTGTTCCCTCTACGTGACGGAACAGGCTGGTAACAAATCAACGACGCGGCAGGAACTGCAGCGGATCTACAGGTTTACCTTGTCGGCGAATCTCAAAATGCAGTTTCACCCGGTCTGTACCCGTTGACCCCATTTCGGCAATTGTCTGTCCGACCTTGACCTGCTGCCCCTCCCGAACCAACAGCCTGCGGTTGTGACCGTAGGCACTGACGTAGGTATCGCTGTGTTTGATGATGACTAATTCGCCGTAGCCCCTTAAGCCACTCCCGGCGTATACCACCGTCCCATCAGACGCAGCTAAAACAGGCTGTCCCAAATCCCCGGCGATATCAATTCCTTTATTCAAACTACCGTTTGAAGAGAATTTTCCAATAAGAATGCCATTAGAAGGCCACCCCCAGCCGGTCGGGGCCGGGCCTGCAGGAGGCATCGGAGCGGGTGCTGGCTTGTTGGCGACGGACGGTGCAACCACCGTTGTCGTCGTAGTTGCGCCATTTGGCTGGCGCCGGATTACAGTGGTTTTACTCGACGATGAAGGCGCCGAATCGGCCGGGCTGACCACCGCCGTCGGCGTTGAACCGGTACGACCGTCAAAGCGAATCGTCTGACCCGGATGAATCGTGTATGGCGTAGGAATGTTGTTGCGCGCCGCGAGGGCTTTGTAGTCCCAGCCGTAGCGAAAGGCGATCGAGAACAGCGTGTCTTTAGGTCGAACCACGTACTGACCCGTGGTCACTGCCGGACGCTGGGCGACGGCGTTGTTGCGATCGACGACGCGCACATCGCTCGATTTGGTGCTGGAACAACCGACCAGCAAGGTACTCAAGACAAGGCCAGTCACCAGGCGCTGAAAGCTCGTTATACCCATTCGCTGCGCAATGACTGTGAGACTCACCCGCCGCTCCCTTTGTGGTGGCTGAAATGTTGAATTGCCGTGCTCCCGGCATGAAGTGTCACCAGTATAACGGGCGGTGCAGGCTTTACCTTTAATGAAGCGAAGCACACGTTTGCTACCTGACGATGAATCCCGTTTAACTGATCGACGCCGCTGTAAGACAGGGGCAATCGAAGAGAATTCACCGGGACGAAACAAATGCTCAGGCCAGTGGCCCGTTGAGCAATGGAACGAAACGCACCGCCCCCAGAACACGCCTGGAAAACCCGTGTTCTTCGCGGATAATCAGCATCAACTGTTGAACCTCACCCGACCCGACCGGTATCACCAGTCGCCCTCCGGGCGCCAACTGGTCGAGCAATGCCTGGGGCACATCGGTCGCCACCGCCGTCACGATGATGCCGTTGTACGGTGCCAGCGCCGGCCAGCCTTCCCAACCATCGCCCCAGCGGAAGACCACGTTGCGCAGGTTGAGGTCGACCAGACGTTCCTTGGCCCGGTCCTGCAAAACCTTGATGCGCTCGACGGAAAATACCCGCTCGACCAGTTGCGACAGGATCGCGGTCTGATAACCCGACCCCGTGCCGATTTCCATCACCTTGTCCAGAGGACCCGCTTCCAGCAGCAGCTCGCTCATGCGGGCCACCATGTAAGGCTGGGAGATCGTCTGGTTGTTGCCGATCGGCAACGCCGTGTCTTCGTAGGCACGGTGCGCCAGCGCCTCGTCGACGAACAGGTGACGCGGCGTACGGCGGATCACTTCCAGCACCTTGGCGTTGGAAATGCCCTCCTCATACAACCGTTGAATCAGACGCTCGCGGGTGCGTTGCGAGGTCATCCCGATGCCGCGATGCATGGGGTCTTGTTCACGAGCCATTAGCGCAATCCCTCCAGCCAGCCATCGAGGCTTCGGAAGGCATCATTGAAGGTGCGATCCAGTTGCAGTGGCGTGATGGACACATAGCCTTGCATCACCGCATGGAAATCGGTGCCCGGACCGCCGTCTTCGGCATCGCCCGCCGCAGCGATCCAGTAACCGGACTTGCCACGCGGGTCGACCACTTTCATCGGCGCCGCCGCGCGAGCGCGATGACCGAGGCGAGTCAGCTGGATTCCGCGAATGTGGTCCAGCGGCAAATTGGGAATGTTCACGTTCAGTACCGTGCGCGGTGGCAGCTCAAGGTCGGCGTGGGCTTCCACCAGTTTGCGCGCGTAGTAAGCGGCTGTGGGAAGGTTCTCGACCTGCCGTGAGACCAACGAAAAGGCAAATGAAGGACGCTCCAGGAAACGCCCTTCAAGGGCCGCGGCCACGGTGCCGGAATACAACACATCGTCCCCCAGGTTGGCACCCAAGTTGATGCCGGAAACCACCATGTCCGGTTCGCGTTCCAGCAAGCCGTTGAGGCCCAGGTGCACGCAATCGGTCGGTGTGCCATTGAGGCTGATAAAGCCGTTGGCCAAGGTCTGCGGGTGCAACGGACGGTCGAGCGTCAGCGAACTGCTGGCGCCGCTTTTGTCCTGGTCCGGGGCGATAACCACGCATTCGGTGTAATCCGCCAGCGCAGCATAAAGCGCGGCGAGACCGGGTGCGGTTACCCCATCGTCGTTAGAAATCAGAATACGCATGGGCTGTCCGTCTGCCCCACCGGCACCAGATCGACGAGTTCACGCACCAATACGGTGGCGAAGCATCCGGCCGGCAGGACGAATTCCAGTTGCAGAATGTCAGGCTCGGGATAATGCCACGTCAACCCACCAATGGGCAGTCGCAGGATGCGACGTTCGTGGCTCATACCGGCGTTAATCAACCAATCGCGCAGATCCGCTTCGCGCGCGGCGATTGCCTGCTCCAGTTCATGGACAGCGCCCGTCGCCGGCGAGTCACCTTCGCCCCACTGCGGGCCGGTCGGGTGCAGGTCGAGAATCGCCAGTCGCGGGTCGCTGCACTCGGCCTCACCGGCCGGAAAGAAGCTTCGGCTGTCGGTGAACGCCAGCAGATCACCGACCTGCGCCTGCTGCCAGGTGCCATCCGCCACACGCGCCGCCAACACCTGGTTGAACAGAAAACTGCGCGCGGTGGAGAGCAACCGCGAACGAACGTTGCGCTGTTCCGGCAAGGCCTTGCGCGCGGCCCAGCCACGAGCATCGACCACGTTGCCGCCGTCAAAGCCGAACCGTTGGGCGCCGAAATAATTGGGAATACCTTGTTTGGCGATCAGTTGCAGGCGCGCTTCGATAGCCGCTTTGTCGCCCGCGAATTGGGTCAGGCGCAAGGTGAAACCGTTGGCCGAATGGGCACCGCGTTGCAGCTTGCGCTTGTGCCGACCGGTCTTGAGGATTTTCAGCGTATCGTTTTCCGCCGCCGACAAATCAGGATCAGCCTTGCCCGGCAGTTGCACGCTGAACCATTGGCGCGTCAGCGCCTGACGATCCTTGAGGCCGGCGTAACTGACGGTGCGCAATGGCACGCCCGCTGCCTTGGCAATCCGGCGTGCCGCTTCTTCGGTATTCAGGCCGCGCTTTTCCACCCAGATCCACAGGTGTTCGCCATCGCCACTGAGCGGGATGTTGAGCACTTCGTCGACCTGGAAGTCTTCCGCCGTCGCTTTCAACACTGCGGTGCCGAGGGCTTCACCGTAGGCACGCGGGCCGAGCAATTGCAGTTCGTTCATGCGCGCAGCAACAAGGCAACGGAATGCACGGCGATACCTTCTTCGCGACCGACAAAGCCGAGCTTTTCGGTGGTGGTAGCTTTCACGTTCACTTGATCCAACTCAACTTGAAGATCCGCGGCAATCAGCGCGCGCATCGATTCGATATGCGGGGCCATTTTCGGCGCCTGGGCGACGATGGTGTTATCGACGTTGCCGACTTTCCAGCCCTTGGCGTGGACCAGTGCGACGACGTGACGCAACAGCACACGGCTGTCGGCGCCCTTGAATTTTGGGTCGGTGTCCGGGAAGTGCTTGCCGATATCACCCAGCGCAGCGGCGCCGAGCAAGGCATCGCTCAAGGCGTGCAGCAGGACGTCACCGTCGGAGTGAGCGAGCAGCCCGAAGCCGTGTGCAATGCGCACGCCGCCCAGAGTAATGAAATCGCCTTCAGCGAAACGGTGCACATCATAGCCGTGGCCAATACGCATAAAAAAACGCCCCGATTTTTGTCAGGGCGTGATTCTACCTGCATTAGAGGCCTAGGGCGCGTCCGTGATGTTGCAAGTGGTCGTCGATGAAGCTGGCGATGAAGAAATAGCTGTGGTCGTAGCCCGGTTGCAGGCGCAACGTCAGCGGATGACCGGCCAGTTTGGCTGCCTGTCGCAAGGATTCAGGCTTGAGCTGGGTGGCGAGGAAATCATCACGATCACCTTGGTCGATCAGCAGCGGCAGCTTCTCGTCAGCCTCGGCAATCAATGCGCAGGCATCCCATTCGCGCCATTTCGAACGATCTTCTCCCAGGTAACGGGAAAAGGCTTTCTGACCCCAAGGGCAGTCCATCGGATTGTTGATTGGCGAAAACGCCGACACCGACTGATACCGCCCCGGATTGCGCAATGCGCAGACCAGCGCGCCGTGGCCGCCCATGGAATGACCGCTGATGCCGCGCTTGTCCGACGCCGGAAAATGAGCCTCGACCAATGCAGGCAATTCCTGCACGACATAGTCATGCATCCGATAGTGGCGCGACCACGGTTCCTGCGTGGCATTCAGATAAAACCCGGCGCCGAGACCGAAGTCCCAGGCACCGTCCGGGTCACCCGGCACATCAGGGCCGCGAGGGCTGGTGTCCGGTGCAACGATGATCAGCCCCAGCTCCGCGGCCATGCGCAGGACGCCGGCCTTTTGCATGAAGTTTTCGTCGGTGCAGGTCAGGCCGGACAACCAGTACAGAACCGGCAGTTTGCCGCCCTGCTCCGCTTGCGGCGGCAGGTACACGGCAAACACCATGTCGCAGCCCAGTACATCGGAGCGGTGCCGGTAGCGTTTGTGCCAGCCGCCGAAGCTTTTCTGACAGGAGATATTTTCCAGGCTCATGGCGGACCTCAGAAATGGATGACGGAACGGATGCTTTTTCCTTCATGCATCAGGTCGAAAGCCTTGTTGATATCTTCCAGGCCCATGGTGTGGGTGATGAACGTGTCCAATGGGATTTCGCCGGTTTCAGCCATTTCGACATAGCTTGGCAATTCGGTGCGACCACGCACACCGCCGAACGCCGAACCGCGCCAGACGCGACCGGTCACCAACTGGAATGGACGGGTAGCGATTTCCTGTCCGGCACCGGCCACGCCGATGATCACCGACTCGCCCCAGCCCTTGTGACAGCACTCGAGTGCGGCGCGCATCAATTGGACGTTGCCGATGCACTCGAAGGAAAAGTCGACGCCGCCATCGGTCATGTCGACGATGACTTCCTGAATCGGACGGTCGAAATCTTTCGGGTTTACGCAGTCGGTTGCACCGAGCTGCTTGGCGATCTCGAATTTGGCCGGGTTGATGTCGATGGCAATGATCCGCGCAGCCTTAGCTTTTACTGCGCCGATCACCGCCGACAGACCGATGCCGCCGAGGCCGAAAATGGCCACGGTATCACCGGGTTTTACCTTGGCGGTATTGAGCACCGCGCCGATACCGGTGGTGACACCGCAACCCAGCAGACAGACTTTTTCCAGTGGTGCTTCTTTAGGAATTTTGGCGACGGAGATTTCCGGCAACACGGTGTACTCGGAGAATGTCGAGGTGCCCATGTAGTGGAAAATCGGCTGGCCCTTGTAGGAAAAACGCGTAGTGCCATCTGGCATCAGGCCTTTTCCCTGAGTTGCGCGAATGGCCTGGCAGAGGTTGGTTTTGCCTGAGAGGCAGAATTTGCACTGACGGCATTCCGGGGTGTACAGCGGGATGACGTGATCGCCGACCGCCACGGAGGTCACGCCCTCCCCGATGGCTTCAACCACCGCGCCACCTTCGTGACCGAGGATCGACGGGAAGATGCCTTCCGGATCAGCGCCCGACAACGTGTACGCATCGGTATGGCAGACACCGGAGGCAACCACACGCAGCAGAACTTCACCGGCCTTGGGCATGGCGACATCGACTTCAACGATCTCGAGGGGTTTCTTGGCCTCGAAGGCAACGGCGGCGCGCGACTTGATCATGTGGATTCTCCAGTGAATAAAAACGAGACAGGAAGTGTAATACAGCGCCTGACGATGAATAATCAGGACAAAAGCAAAACATTATTGCTACACAGGGATAATCCTCGATGTCCGAGAACCGCTGGGAAGGGATCGACGAGTTCGTCGCCGTGGCCGAGTGCAACCAATTCACGGCGGCGGCGGAACGTCTTGGGGTGTCTTCCTCCCACATCAGTCGCCAAATAGTACGCCTCGAAGAGCGGCTTCAGACGCGACTGCTTTATCGCAGCACCCGTCGCGTCACGCTGACCGAAGCCGGGCAGACTTTTTTGCAGCACTGCCAGCGGTTGCAGGACGGTCGTGAAGAAGCGCTAAGAGCGGTCGGCGACCTGACCAGCGAGCCCAAAGGCATGTTGCGCATGACCTGCGCGGTGGCGTACGGCGAACGTTTTATCGTGCCGCTGGTAACCCGACTCATGGGGCTTTATCCGCAACTTCGAATTGATATCGAACTGAGCAACCGCCAACTCGACCTGGTGCATGAAGGCCTGGATCTGGCGATCCGCCTCGGTCGCCTTCAGGATTCACGATTGGTGGCAACGCGACTGGCGCCGCGGCGCATGTACTTATGCGCGTCGCCGTCTTATCTGGAACGATACGGACGCCCACACAGCCTGTCGGAACTGAGCCGCCACAACTGCCTCATCGGCAGCTCGGACTTGTGGCAACTGGAACAGAACGGGCGGGAATTTTCCCAGCGAGTACAGGGAAACTGGCGTTGCAACAGTGGGCAAGCGGTGCTGGATGCGGCTTTACAGGGCGTCGGGTTGTGTCAGTTGCCGGACTATTACGTGCTGGAACATTTGAAAGTCGGCTCTTTGATTTCATTGCTGGAGGCGCATCAGCCGCCCAACACGGCGGTGTGGGCGCTTTATCCACAGCAACGACACTTGTCGCCCAAGGTGCGCAAGTTGGTGGATTATCTGAAGGAAGGTTTGGCCGAGCGGCCGGAGTATCAGACTTGAGTTTTGCGTCGACTGCGAATCCGCCATCGCTAGCAGGCTAGCTCCCACAGGGAATCTTTAGCGGATGCAGAATTTTTGTTCAACGCAGATCAAGGGTGGGAGCCAGCCTGCTGGCGATGGCGATGCGGCAGACCACCAAATTACTCAGCGGCGGTTAGCCCAACGCTGACGCAACCATTCGAGGTCTTCGGGCCGAGTAACTTTGAGGTTGTCCGCGCGCCCCTCGATCAGGCGTGGCGCCAGCCCTGCCCACTCCATAGCCGAAGCTTCATCGGTGATGACCGCGTCAGCCACCAGGCTGTCGGCCAACGCCCGATGCAAGGCGCCAAGTCGAAACATCTGCGGCGTATACGCTTGCCAGATCACACTGCGATCCACGGTTTCAACTACACGACCGAGCTTGTCGACCCGCTTCAGGGTATCGCGAGCCGGAACCGCCAGCAGTCCGCCGACCGGGTCGTCAGCCAGTTCAACCAGCAACTTGTCCAGATCATCACGGCTCAGATTGGGCCGTGCAGCATCGTGCACCAACACCCAATCCTCATCGCCAGCCCCCAATGCATGCAAATGCAGCAAGGCATTGAGCACCGACCCTGAACGCTCGGCGCCGCCGTCAACGCGTTGAATACGCGAATCGCCAGCGCACGTCAGACTCGGCCAATAAGGATCATCCACAGCAAGACTGACCACCAACCCCTTCAGGGAAGGATGATCAAGGAAACAGCCGAGGCTGTGTTCGAGAATAGTGCGCCCACCCAGTTGCAAGTATTGCTTGGGACGGTCCGCGGCCATACGGGCACCGACGCCCGCGGCAGGAATCACGGCCCAGAAGGCCGGTAACGAGGAATTCATTGAGCCAACTGGTAAAGGGTTTCACCATCCTTGACCATGCCCAACTCATGGCGAGCCCGTTCTTCAACGGTCTCCATGCCTTTTTTCAATTCACTGACTTCGGCGTCCATCACCCGATTGCGTTCCAGCAACCCTTCGTTCTCAGCGTGTTGATCCGCGATCTGCTGAGTCAGCTCGGCCACTTGCGCCAGACTGCCATTACCCACCCACAGGCGGTACTGCAGGCCAGCCAGCAACAAGAGCAAGACGAGGAACAACCAATTGGGACTGCGCATCGAATATCAGGTATCCAGTGAAAAAAGACAGCCATGCCAAAACTTTGAAGCGTCTGATAGCACGAAGCCTGGAATATCCAGGCTTGTGCTCTTAAGGCATCAGATTAGTGGCAAATCCGCCGCTGTCGCGACATTTCCGACACAATCCGCTGACTTTTTACCATCTACAGCTTAACCGCGGAACTCGCTGCGGCCGTTGTACTTGGCTTTGCCATTCAACTGCTCTTCGATACGCAGCAGTTGGTTGTACTTGGAAACGCGATCGGAACGGCACAGGGAGCCGGTCTTGATCTGGCCAGCCGAAGTGCCCACGGCCAGGTCGGCAATGGTCGAATCTTCGGTTTCGCCGGAGCGGTGCGAGATCACCGCGGTGTAACCGGCAGCCTTGGCCATCTGGATGGCTTCCAGGGTTTCGGTCAGGGTGCCGATCTGGTTGAACTTGATCAGGATCGAGTTGGCGATCTTTTTATCGATACCTTCTTTCAGGATCTTGGTGTTGGTGACGAACAGGTCGTCGCCTACCAGTTGGACCTTCTCGCCGATCTTGTCGGTGAGGATTTTCCAGCCAGCCCAGTCAGACTCGTCCAGGCCATCTTCGATCGAGATGATCGGGTAACGCTCGGTCAGGCCTTTCAGGTAGTCGGCGAAACCTTCAGCGGTGAACACCTGGCCTTCGCCGGACAGGTTGTACTTGCCGTCTTCGTAGAATTCGCTGGCCGCGCAGTCCAGTGCCAGGGTCACATCGGTGCCCAGTTTGTAACCGGCGTTGGCAACGGCTTCGGAGATCACTTTCAAAGCGTCTTCGTTGGACGCCAGGTTCGGCGCGAAACCACCTTCGTCACCGACCGCAGTGCTCAGGCCACGGGCCTTCAGAACGGCTTTGAGGTGATGGAAAATCTCGGTGCCCATGCGCAGACCTTCCGAGAAAGACTTGGCGCCAACCGGCTGAACCATGAATTCCTGGATGTCGACGTTGTTATCGGCGTGCTCGCCACCGTTGATGATGTTCATCATCGGAACCGGCATCGAGTAGACACCCGGGGTGCCGTTCAGATTGGCGATGTGTGCGTACAGCGGCAGGTCCTGGTCCTGTGCTGCTGCCTTGGCCGCGGCCAGGGAAACGGCGAGGATCGCGTTGGCGCCCAGGGAACCTTTGTTTTCAGTGCCGTCGAGCTTGATCATCGCGTGATCGAGGGCTTTCTGGTCGCTTGGGTCTGTACCTTTCAACAGGTCGCGGATCGGACCGTTGATGTTGGCGACGGCTTTCAGAACGCCCTTGCCCAGGTAACGGCTCTTGTCGCCATCACGCAGCTCGAGCGCTTCACGCGAGCCAGTGGAAGCACCGGACGGCGCGCAAGCGCTGCCGATGATGCCGTTATCGAGAAGCACGTCCGCTTCCACGGTGGGGTTGCCACGGGAGTCGAGAACTTCACGACCTTTGATGTCGACGATTTTTGCCATTGTTGTAAACACTCCAAAGTTGACGAAAACGACGCAGCTGAAGGAAATCTTTTATCGCCGGCAAGTGATGTGCAACGGGCAGACTTGCGGACGATAAGCATCAGGCCCAAGGGCCTGAGCAACAAATCGTGCGGTACTTTACCGGAGAAATGAGGATTACGCGGTTTCTACCGTCGGAAAACTCTTCACCAGTTCGTCCAAAGCTTTGAGCTGGGCCAGGAATGGCTCCAGTTTGTCCAGACGCAAGGCGCAAGGGCCGTCGCATTTGGCGTTGTCCGGGTCCGGGTGGGCTTCGAGGAACAGACCGGCCAGTGACTGGCTGATCCCGGCTTTCGCCAGATCGAGGACTTGAGCGCGACGACCGCCCGCGGAATCGGAGCGACCGCCGGGCATTTGCAGCGCGTGGGTCACGTCGAAGAACACCGGGTATTCGAACTGCTTCATGATGCCGAAGCCGAGCATGTCGACGACCAGGTTGTTGTAGCCGAAGCTCGAACCGCGCTCGCAAAGGATCAACTGATCGTTACCCGCTTCCACGCATTTGTTCAGGATGTGTTTCATTTCCTGAGGCGCGAGGAACTGGGCTTTCTTGATGTTGATCACCGCACCGGTCTTGGCCATCGCGACCACGAGGTCGGTCTGGCGCGACAGGAAGGCCGGCAGCTGGATGATGTCGCAGACTTCAGCGACGACCGCGGCCTGGTCAGGCTCGTGGACGTCGGTGATGATCGGCACGCCGAAGGCTTGCTTGATGTCCTGGAAAATCCGCATGCCCTCTTCCAGGCCGGGGCCACGGTAAGAGGTCACGGAGGAACGGTTGGCCTTGTCGAAGCTGGCCTTGAACACGTAAGGGATACCGAGTTTCTCGGTAACCTTCACGTACTCTTCGCAGACCTGCATCGCCATGTCGCGGCTTTCCAGCACGTTCATGCCACCGAACAGCACCATTGGCTTGTCGTTGGCAATCTCGATATCGCCTACACGGATGATCTTCTGCGCCATAAGGTTCAAGCCTTCTTCTGGTGTTGAGCCAAAGCTGCTTTGACGAAACCGCTGAACAACGGGTGACCGTCGCGTGGTGTCGAGGTGAACTCAGGGTGGAACTGGCAAGCGACGAACCATGGATGATCCGGCGCCTCGACCACTTCAACCAGCGCGCCATCACCGGAGCGACCGGAGATTTTCAGACCCGCTTCCATGATTTGCGGTAGCAGGTTGTTGTTCACTTCGTAGCGATGACGGTGACGCTCGACGATCACGTCCTTGCCGTAGCAATCGTGAACCAGCGAACCCGGCTCCAGCAGGCAATCCTGCGCGCCGAGGCGCATGGTGCCGCCCAGGTCGGAGGTTTCGGTACGGGTTTCGACTGCGCCGGTGGCATCTTCCCACTCAGTGATCAGACCCACGACCGGGTGACCGCTTGCACGATCGAACTCGGTGGAGTTGGCGTCTTTCCAGCCCATGACGTTACGAGCGAACTCGATCACGGCCACTTGCATGCCCAGGCAGATGCCGAGGTACGGAACCTTGTTTTCGCGAGCGTACTGGACGGCGGTGATCTTGCCTTCCACGCCACGCAGACCGAAGCCGCCTGGAACCAGGATCGCGTCAACGCCTTCCAGCAGCGCGGTGCCCTGGTTTTCGATGTCTTCGGAATCGATGTAGCGCAGGTTGACCTTGGTGCGGTTGCTGATGCCGGCGTGACTCATCGCTTCGATCAGCGATTTGTAGGCGTCCAGCAGTTCCATGTACTTGCCGACCATGGCGATGGTGACTTCGTGCTCAGGGTTGAGCTTGGCGTCGACCACGGCTTCCCACTCGGACAGATCGGCGCCGCCACATTGCAGGCCGAAACGCTCGACGACGAAATCATCCAGGCCCTGGGAATGCAGGATGCCCGGGATCTTGTAGATGGTGTCGGCGTCTTCCAGCGCGATCACCGCACGTTCTTCAACGTTGGTGAACTGCGCGATCTTGCGACGCGAGGAGATGTCGATCGGGTGATCGGAGCGGCAAACCAGTACATCAGGTTGCAGGCCGATGGAACGTAATTCCTTGACCGAGTGCTGGGTTGGCTTGGTTTTGGTTTCGCCGGCAGTGGCGATGTACGGCACCAGCGTCAGGTGCATCAGCATCGCGCGCTTGGCGCCGACTTCGAAACGCAATTGACGGATGGCTTCGAGGAACGGTTGCGATTCGATGTCACCCACGGTGCCACCGATCTCGACCATCGCGACGTCGGCATCGCCAGCGCCCTTGATGATCCGGCGCTTGATTTCGTCGGTGATGTGCGGGATCACCTGGATGGTGGCGCCCAGGTAGTCACCACGGCGCTCTTTGCGCAGGACGTGTTCGTAGACACGGCCGGTGGTGAAGTTGTTGTTCTGGGTCATGGTCGTGCGGATGAACCGCTCGTAGTGGCCCAGGTCCAGGTCGGTCTCGGCGCCGTCGTGGGTGACGAACACTTCACCGTGCTGGAACGGGCTCATGGTGCCCGGGTCGACGTTGATGTACGGATCCAGCTTCAGCATGGTGACCTTAAGTCCCCGCGCCTCCAGGATGGCCGCCAATGAAGCCGATGCAATGCCTTTCCCCAATGAAGAAACAACACCGCCCGTGACGAATATGTAGCGCGTCATGAAAAACCCTAGAAGTCTGCGTTAAAGCGGTCCGAGCCGCCGGGGAAAGCGAAGGAAGGCCGAAGCCCCCGATCACCTGCATTAATCACAGTGCACCTTTCAAAAAAACCGCCGCGTTGGGACAGACCGGGAGATGAAACACCGGTACGTTGCTCGCTACACATTTTTTGGAATCGCCCAGCAAAGACTGCTTGGTAATCGGCAACTCCTGCAATTCAGGCGAATCCACAGAAGTTGTATCAAGAAGGGAGCGTAGTCTACCGGAAAGCCCCTTTCAGCTCAAACCTTGATCTTCGCTCGGTGGCTGCCAATGTAAATTCCAGCCGTCCTGCTCGTTGCCATTCAAGCCCCGCAGGTTGGCCACCGCCAGCAATTGCTCGCCCCGGTACAGCAGCGGCAATCTGCCACGGACGAACCCTGGAACCCCGCGCTCATTGAGCAAACGCTTCAGGTCCCGATGGCCGCGATCGGGCAGGTTCATGGCCTCGCCTCCCTCACGATAGCGGATATGCAGCGGGCCTTCAGGGGGTTGCCCGGTGAATTCGAGTTCGCCGTTGCCAGGCAAAACCAACGCTTGCGAGGGATCGGCCCACCTCCCGACGTCGAGTGCAGGTCGTAGCCAATGACTGGATAACCACCAGATCCGCCCGCCCGCCCGATGCAATTCGCCATCGGCCAAACGCCAGACTGGACGGGCATCGCCGGTGGCATCGCGCAAGTCCTCCCAACCCGACCAATGGTCACTGTCCGGCAGACGCGTCAGCGCGGCGAGCCAATGACTCACTGCATTTCGCTGGCGAGCGGCGGACCGCTTTGCAATCGGCGACAGCTCAAGGGACGGCACACCCAGCCAATCGAATTCGCTGTCAGTGCGGGCATGCGCCAGATCGATTTGCGCCAGCTCATCAAGCAATCCCCGGGCTTCACTCAGGTGCGCAGCGCTGCGGGCCATGCTCGCCACCGCTTGCGGCCAACGCGTGGTCATGACCGGCAATACCTGATGCCGCAGGTAATTGCGCGAGAATTGATGATCCTGGTTCGAAGGGTCTTCGATCCACCTTAACTGATGCTCGGTCGCGTAAGCCTCAAGCTCTGCGCGCGAGACATCGAGCAGCGGTCGCAGCAGATGCCCTCGACCCAAAGGGCGCTGGCTCGGCACCCCCGACAAGCCTCTTACCCCTGCCCCACGCAACAATCGGAACAACAGGGTTTCGGCCTGATCATCGCGGTGTTGGGCGGTCAGCAACACTTCATTGATTTGAGTAGCCTCGATGAACGCGCCATATCGCGCATCACGGGCTGCACGCTCAAGGCTGGCGCCGGGTTGAACCTGAACGTGAACGACCTGCAAAGGCACACCCAGCCCATCACAGACAGACTGGCAGTGTTCCGGCCACGTATCAGCCACAGCCTGAAGGCCGTGATGGACATGGATGGCGCTGAGCGCCGGCAAGGATTCGGTTTTTGCGAGGTTTGCGAGAAGGTGCAGCAGGACGGTGGAGTCGAGACCACCGGAGAAAGCGATGCGCCAGGTTTTGGCGTTGCGCCAAGGCTTGAGATTCAGCAAGAGCCTGACAGGCAGATCAATCATGGGCTGGCTCATATCGATCCCTTTGCACAAAACAAATGTGGGAGCGGCCTTGCTCGCGAAGGCAGCTCAACATTCAACACATCAGTTGACTGTTATACCGCTTTCGCGAGCAAGCCCGCTCCCACATTGAAGCCAAGGTCAGATCAGAGACCGTAGCTCATCAGACGCTCGTAACGACGGGCCAGCAGCGCTTCGTTATCAAACTTCTTCAACATCGCCAGTTGCGAGGTCAGTTCGGCACGGATCGATGCAGCAGCCGCAGCCGGGTCACGATGAGCGCCACCCAAAGGCTCGCCGATCACTTTATCCACGATGCCCAGGCCTTTCAGGCGCTCGGCAGTGATGCCCATGGCTTCAGCGGCATCCGGTGCTTTTTCCGCGGTTTTCCACAGAATCGAAGCGCAACCTTCCGGCGAGATCACCGCATAAGTCGAGTACTGCAGCATGTTCAGCTGATCGCACACACCGATTGCCAGTGCACCACCGGAACCACCCTCACCGATCACGGTGGCGATGATTGGGGTTTTCAGGCGGGCCATGACGCGCAGGTTCCAGGCAATCGCTTCGCTCTGGTTGCGCTCTTCAGCGTCGATACCAGGGTAGGCGCCCGGCGTATCGATGAAGGTCAGGATCGGCATTTTGAAGCGTTCGGCCATTTCCATCAGGCGGCAAGCCTTGCGGTAGCCTTCCGGACGCGGCATGCCGAAGTTGCGGCGAACCTTCTCGCGCACTTCGCGGCCTTTCTGGTGACCGATGATCATCACCGGCTCATCGTTCAGACGGGCAACGCCGCCAACGATGGCAGCGTCGTCGGAGAAGTGACGGTCGCCGTGCAGTTCGTCGAACTCGGTGAAGATGTGTTCGATGTAGTCCAGGGTGTACGGACGTTTCGGGTGACGCGCCAGACGCGCGATCTGCCAACTGGTCAGCTTGCCGAAGATATCCTCGGTCAGCGTGCTGCTTTTGTCCTGCAGGCGGGAGATCTCATCGCCGATATTCAGCGAATTGTCGTTACCGACCAAGCGCAACTCTTCGATCTTGGCTTGCAGGTCGGCGATCGGCTGTTCGAAATCTAGAAAATTCGGGTTCATAGGCGTCCGTCTAGGGTCGACGTCCAAGAGAGCTTGGGCCGGCCGGTTGTCTATTCGCGCCCTACCTTAAGGGACAGGCGCGTTCAGGTCGAGATTAAAAATTCAGGTCGAGATCAGGCGAGCGAATGAAGCCTGACCGTCAACGGTATTGGAGGAAGACGTTGTCTCGCCCGAACTGGTCACGCAGGGCTTGAATCAACGCATCCGCCGGGTCGATTCGCCAGGTCTCGCCGAACTGCAGCAAGGCCTTCGCATCGGGGCTCGTGTATTCCATGGTGATCGGGCACGCACCGCGGTGACGCTTGAACAACTCACCCAGCCAGCGTAGCTGATCACCTTTCAAATCCTTGGTCTGCAGCTTCAATCGCAGGCTCTCGGCCAGGTTGGTGCGCGCATCTTCCATGCTCATCACCCGCTTGACCCGCAGGCGCAAACCGCCGGAGAAGTCGTCGTTGCTCACCTCGCCTTCGACCACCACCATGGCGTCCGTCTGCAACAGCGACTGCGCCGAATGGAACGCATCAGCGAACAACGAAGCTTCGATCCGGCCAGAACGGTCGTCAAGGGTGATGAAGCCCATCTTGTCGCCCTTTTTGTTCTTCATAACCCGCAAGGCGATGATCATGCCTGCGACGGTCTGTGTATCACGAGCCGGCTTCAGGTCGATGATCCGCTGACGGGCAAAACGGCGGATTTCACCTTCGTATTCGTCGATCGGGTGACCGGTCAGGTACAGGCCCAGGGTGTCTTTCTCCCCTTTCAGGCGTTCCTTCAGGGTCAGCTCTTTCGCTTTGCGGTGATTGGCGTAGACGTCGGCGTCTTCTTCTACAAACAGACCGCCGAACAGGTCGGCGTGGCCACTGTCGTGCGTACGAGCGGTTTGTTCGGCGGCCTTGATCGCCCCTTCCATCGCATTCAGCAAGACCGCGCGGTTCTGGTCGATGCTCGCTTGATAGGCTTTCGGTTCGTCATGGAAATACGGCCCCAGACGATCCAGCGCACCGCTACGGATCAAACCGTCCAGCGTGCGCTTGTTGATCCGTTTGAGATCGACCCGGGCGCAGAAATCGAACAGGTCCTTGAACGGCCCATCCTGACGCGCCTCGGTGATCGCTTCCACCGGTCCTTCGCCCACACCCTTGATCGCGCCAAGGCCGTAGATGATGCGGCCTTCGTCGTTCACCGTGAACTTGAACTCCGAGGTATTCACATCCGGCGCGTCGAGACGCAGCTTCATGGTGCGAATTTCTTCGATCAAGGTCACGACCTTGTCGGTGTTGTGCATATCCGCGGACAGTACCGCGGCCATGAATGGCGCCGGGTAGTGCGTTTTCAGCCACGCGGTCTGGTACGACACCAGGCCGTAAGCGGCGGAGTGGGATTTGTTGAAGCCGTAACCGGCGAATTTTTCCACCAGGTCGAAAATGTTACCGGCCAGGTCGGCATCGATGTTGTTGGAGGCGCAACCTTCAATGAAACCACCGCGCTGCTTGGCCATTTCCTCGGGCTTTTTCTTACCCATGGCTCGACGCAGCATGTCCGCGCCGCCAAGGGTGTAGCCGGCCATGACCTGGGCAATCTGCATCACCTGTTCCTGATACAGGATGATGCCGTAAGTCGGTGCCAGTACCGGTTTCAGACCTTCGTACTGGTAGTCCGAGTGCGGGTACGCGAGTTCGGCGCGACCGTGCTTACGGTTGATAAAGTCGTCAACCATGCCGGATTGCAAAGGGCCCGGACGGAACAGGGCCACCAGTGCGATCAAGTCTTCCAGGCAGTCGGGCTTGAGCTTTTTGATCAGCTCTTTCATGCCGCGCGACTCGAGCTGGAACACCGCGGTGGTTTCAGCTTTTTGCAGCAGCGTGTAGGTGGGCTTGTCGTCCAGCGGGATGAACGCAATGTCCAGCGGTGGCTCGTTGACCTTTGCGCGATCGCGGTTGATGGTTTTCAACGCCCAGTCGATGACCGTCAGGGTCCGCAGCCCCAGGAAGTCGAACTTCACCAGGCCGGCGGCTTCAACGTCGTCCTTGTCGAACTGGGTTACCAGGCCATCACCGGCCTCGTCGCAATAGATCGGCGAAAAGTCAGTCAGCTTGGTCGGCGCGATCACCACACCACCGGCGTGCTTGCCGACGTTACGCACAACGCCTTCCAGCTTGCGCGCCATTTCCCAGATTTCGGCGGCTTCTTCATCGACCTTGATGAAGTCACGGAGGATTTCTTCCTGCTCGTAGGCTTTTTCCAGGGTCATGCCGACTTCGAACGGAATCATCTTCGACAGACGATCCGCCAACCCGTAGGACTTGCCCTGCACCCGCGCCACGTCACGGACCACAGCCTTGGCGGCCATGGAACCGAAGGTGATGATCTGGCTGACCGCGTTGCGGCCGTACTTTTCGGCCACGTAGTCGATGACCCGGTCACGACCGTCCATGCAGAAGTCGACGTCGAAGTCGGGCATCGATACCCGTTCCGGGTTAAGGAAACGTTCGAACAGCAGGTCATATTCCAGCGGGTCGAGGTCGGTGATCTTCTGCACATAGGCCACCAGCGAGCCGGCACCCGAACCACGGCCAGGGCCTACCGGCACGCCGTTGCTCTTGGCCCACTGGATAAAGTCCATAACGATCAGGAAGTAACCCGGGAAGCCCATCTGGATAATGATATCCAGCTCGAAATTCAGCCGGTCGACGTAGACCTGACGCTTGGTTTCATAGTCTTCGGTGGTGTCCTTGGGCAGCAGAACGCTGAGGCGCTCTTCCAGACCATCGAAGGACACCTTGCGGAAATATTCGTCGATGGTCATGCCATCGGGAATCGGGAAGTTGGGCAGGAAGTGCGTGCCCAGCTTCACTTCAATGTTGCAGCGCTTGGCGATCTCGACGGTGTTTTCCAGCGCCTCGGGAATGTCGCTGAACAGCTCGGCCATTTCATCGGCGCTTTTGAGGTATTGCTGATCGCTGTAATTCTTCGAACGCCGCGGATCGTCGAGGGCGCGGCCCTCACCGATGCAGACGCGGGTCTCGTGAGCGGCGAAATCTTCCTGCTTGATGAAGCGCACATCGTTGGTCGCGACCAGTGGCGCGCCGATTTTCTCGGCCAGGGCCACGGCGCCGTGCAATTGTTCTTCATCGTTGGGGCGATTGGTGCGCTGGATCTCCAGATAGAAACGATCCGGGAACACCGCCATCCATTCACGCGCCAGCTTTTCCGCTTCAGCCGGATTGCCGCTGAGCATGGCCAGGCCAATCTCGCCTTCTTTCGCCGCCGACAGCATGATCAAGCCTTCGCTGGCTTCGGCCACCCACTCGCGCTCGATGATGACCGAACCATTGCGCTGGCCGTCGATGAAGCCGCGGGAGATCAGCTCAGTAAGGTTGCGATAGCCGACAGCGTTCATTGCCAGCAGGCTGATCCGGCTCAGGGCGTTGTCCGGATCCTTGTTCGACAGCCACAGGTCGGCGCCGCAGATCGGCTTGATGCCTGCGCCCATGGCGGCTTTATAGAATTTGACCAGGGAACACATGTTGTTCTGGTCGGTGACCGCTACGGCAGGCATGTTCATGCCGACCAGGGTCTTGACCAGCGGCTTGATCCGCACCAGACCGTCGACCAGGGAATATTCAGTGTGCAGGCGTAGATGAACGAATGAAGCCGGCATAGTGATCCTGCGTTATGTCATGAAAACAACAAGGCCCGGATTGTACCGGGCCTTGGCGAAAACATCAGCCTCACGACTAACTCTCAATGAGGCTTTCGCGCGCTTCATACGCCAACCGCACAGGCGCAAACGAGCGGCGATGAATCGGGGTTGGCCCCAAGCGTGCCAGCGCTTCCAGATGAACGGGCGTCGGGTAACCCTTGTGACCACCGATGCCGTAACCCGGGTAAATCAATTCGAAGGCCGCCATCTCGCGGTCGCGACTGACCTTGGCCAGAATCGAGGCGGCGGCGATTGCCGGGACCTTGCTGTCACCCTTGACCACCGCTTCGGCGCGCATGGACAGTTTCGGGCAGCGGTTACCGTCGATCATCGCCAGTTTTGGCTGAATGTGCAGGCCTTCAATCGCGCGCTGCATGGCCAGCATGGTGGCATGGAGGATGTTCAGCTCGTCGATTTCTTCGACTTCCGCGCGCGCGATGCACCAGCTCAGGGCCTTCTCGCAGATTTCGTCGTAGAGCTTTTCGCGGCGGGCTTCGGTGAGTTTCTTCGAATCGTTCAAGCCCAGGATCGGACGGTTCGGATCGAGGATCACAGCCGCGGTTACCACGGCACCGCAGAGCGGGCCGCGACCGACTTCGTCAACACCGGCAACCAGATCTTCGACTTCAGCGACCAAGGTGAAATCCAGCCCCATTTGCATGCTTGTTTTACTCATTGTACTTGGCCGATCAGCTTCAGCACTGCATCCGCAGCCTGGTTGGAGGCATCCAGACGAAGGGTCCGGTGAATTTCATCAAAGCCGCGTGTCTGCTCTTCGCCACCTTCGATCAATGGCGACAGCGTCTGGGCCAGCGCTTCAACGGTCGCATCGTCCTGCAGCAACTCGGGCACCAACAGGCGCTGAGCCAACAGGTTCGGCAACGAGACGTAGGGGCTCTTGACCATGCGCTTGAGAATCCAGAACGTCAGTGGCGCCAGACGATAGGCAACGACCATCGGCCGCTTGTACAACAGCGCCTCGAGGGTCGCCGTTCCGGAAGCGATCAACACCGCGTCGCAAGCTGCCAGCGCCAGATGGGACTTGCCGTCGAGCAGGGTCAGCGGCAGATCGCGACCGACGAGCAGCTCTTCAAGCTGCGCGCGGCGCTGAGGACTGGCGCACGGCATGACGAACCGCACGCCAGGACGCAGGGCGCGCAGACGCTTGGCGGTATCGAGGAACAACGCCCCCAGTCGACCCACTTCGCCACCGCGACTGCCGGGCATCAGCGCGACCAACGGCCCGTCCGGCAAACCGAGCTCGGCCCGTGCGGCAGCGCGATCAGCTTCAAGCGGGATCGCATCGGCCAGGGAGTGCCCGACAAACCGTACCGGCACGCCCTTCTCTTCATAGAATTTTGCTTCGAACGGAAACAGCGTGAGCATCAGGTCGCAGCCTTCGCGAATCTTCAGCACCCGCTTCTGCCGCCACGCCCACACCGACGGGCTGACGTAATGCACGGTCTTGATCCCGGCCTGACGCAGCTTGAGTTCGATATTCAGGTTGAAGTCCGGGGCATCGATACCGATGAACACATCGGGCTTCTCGGCGATCAGGTCGGCAATCAGCTTCTTGCGACGCTTGAGCAACTCGCGCAGCCGACCCAGCACTTCCACCAGACCCATGACCGAGAGACGTTCCATCGGGAAATACGAGGTCAGGCCTTCGGCCTGCATCAGCGGACCACCGACACCGATGAACTCGACTGCCGGATGCTGTGCCTTGAGCGCACGCATGAGACCGGCACCCAGAATGTCACCGGAAGCCTCACCCGCCACCAGCGCAATACGCAGATTAGCCATGATTAACGCGTGATGCCGCGGGTCGAAGACTGGATGGAATCACGGAACACCGCGACTTCCGGAAACTGCGCCGAAGGTTCGGCCAGCTCGGCAAGCGCTTGCTCGACGGTCAGGCCCTGGCGGTAAACCACCTTGTAGGCACGACGCAAGGCGTGGATCGCGTCTTCGCTGAAACCACGGCGACGCATGCCTTCGAAGTTCATGCTGCGTGCTTCGGCCGGGTTGCCGAACACGGTGACGTAGGCTGGAACGTCCTTGCCGATGGCGGTGCCCATACCGGAAAAGCTGTGGGCGCCAATATGGCAATACTGGTGGACCAGGGTGAAACCGGACAGGATCGCCCAGTCCTCAACGTGCACATGGCCCGCCAGCGCGGTGTTGTTGACCAGGATGCAGTGGTTGCCGATGACACTGTCGTGGCCGATGTGGGCATAGGCCATGATCAGGTTGTGATCGCCCAGGGTGGTTTCCGAACGGTCCTGCACGGTGCCACGGTGAATCGTCACGCCTTCACGGATGACGTTGTGGTCACCGATGACCAGGCGGGTTTCTTCACCTTTGTATTTCAGATCGGGCGTGTCCTCGCCTACCGAAGAAAACTGGTAGATGCGATTGTGCTTACCGATTCGGGTCGGGCCCTTGAGAATCACATGCGGCCCGATCACTGTCCCCTCGCCGATTTCCACACCTGCGCCGACGATCGACCATGGGCCGACCTCGACGCCGTCGGCCAGGATGGCTGACGGATCGATGATTGCGCGAGGGTCAATCAAACTCATACTTTTTGTTCCGCACAGATGATCTCGGCCGAGCAGACTGGCTTGCCATCCACCGATGCCTGGCATTCAAACTTCCAGATCTTGCGCTTGCAGCTGATGAAGGTGGCTTCCAGGATCAACTGGTCGCCCGGCTTGACCGGCTGACGGAAACGCAGCTTGTCGGAGCCGACGAAGTAATACAGGGTGCCATCGGCCGGTTTCACGTCCAGCATCTTGAAACCAAGGATCCCGGCAGCCTGGGCCATCGCTTCGATGATCAATACGCCTGGCATGATGGGATGCGCAGGGAAGTGACCATTGAAGAACGGCTCATTGATGCTGACATTCTTGTAGGCGCGAATGCGCTTGCCTTCCACGTCCAGTTCCACGACCCGGTCCACCAGCAGGAACGGGTAACGGTGAGGCAGGTATTCGCGAATCTCGTTGATGTCCATCATTTCGGGGGGAAGCCTATGTAAAGATTGGGAGCGCGCGACTGACGCGCGCCCCTCCAGCAAATCAAGGAGGCAGTCTAGCGGCTGTGCACACTTGATATGAAAATGGTATCAGCCATCTGATGAAGCATTACCGTCAGGGGTCACTTCCCCTACACGCTTTTCCAGCTGTCGCAGACGTCGCGCGATGTCATCGAGCTGACGGATGCGTGCCGCGCTTTTGCGCCACTCGGCAGCCGGTTGCATGGCTGTACCGGAAGAATAGGAACCCGGCTCGGTAATCGAGTGGGTCACCATGGTCATCCCGGTAATGAAAACCTTGTCGCAAATTTCGATATGTCCCACCAGCCCTACGCCACCGGCGAGCATGCAGTGCTTGCCGATTTTGGTGCTGCCGGAAATCCCCACGCACGCGGCCATGGCGGTGTGATCACCGACCTGGACGTTGTGGGCGATCTGAATCTGATTGTCGAGCTTGACGCCATTACCGATGACGGTATCGGCCAGCGCACCGCGGTCGATGGCGGTATTCACGCCGATCTCCACATCGTCACCGACCAGAACACCACCGATCTGGGCGATTTTCTGCCAAATGCCCTTCTCGTTGGCAAAGCCGAAGCCTTCTCCACCCAGTACCGCACCGGATTGAATCACCACCCGCTTGCCGATGCGCACGTCGTGATACAGCGTGACGCGCGGTGCGAGCCAGCCACCTTCGCCAATGACGCTACGGGCGCCGATGAAGCAGTGCGCGCCAATGGTCGTCCCAGCATCAACTCGCGCCCCGCTTTCGATGACCGCAAATGCACCGATACTCGCCGCCGGATCGACCACCGCGTCCTCCGCCACTACTGCTGTCGGATGAATACCGGCAGCCGCCTTTGGCTTGGGATCGAACAGGTGGGAAACGCGTGCATAAGCGAGATACGGGTCGGGCACGACCAGCGCATCCCCGGCAAAACCTTCGGCGTCAGCGGCTTTCAGCAACAAGGCTGCAGCCCGGCTGTCGGCCAGGTACTTACGGTATTGGGGATTTGCCAGAAAGCTCAACTGAGCTGGGCCAGCCTCTTGCAAAGTGGCTAGCCCAGTAATTTCCTTCTCCGGGTCGCCACGCAGGGTGGCGCCGAGGAACTCGGCCAACTGGCCGAGTTTTATGATCGCTGTCATGGATTACTTCAGCTGATTCATGCGCTCGATAACCTGGCGAGTGATGTCGTACTGAGGCTTGACATCAATCACTGCGCCACGCTCGAAGACCAGGTCAAAAGCACCTTTCTTGATGACTTCTTCCACAGCGCTGTCCAGTTTCGGCTTGAGCTGCTTCAGCATTTCACGGTCAGCAACGGCTTTGGCTTCGTTCAGCTCCTTGGACTGGAACTGGAAGTCACGGGCCTTTTGCTTGAATTCAAGCTCCAGACGCTCACGCTCGCCTTGCTGCATCTTGTCGCCGCCCGCCATCAGACGGTCCTGAATGCCCTTGGCGCTGCTTTCCAGCGTCTTGAGCTTGGTCAGCTGCGGACCGAACTTCTTCTCGGCATCCACGGCGTATTTCTTGGCCGCATCGGATTCCAGCAGAGCCATCTGATAGTTCAGAACGGCGATTTTCATGTCGGCAAAAGCCGGACCTGCTACCAGTACGGTCGCCAGGAGAACCAATTGAGTCAACTTACGCACGATGCACTCCTACAAAATCCATTGTCGTTATCTTGGGTCAGACGCTTAGAACGTCTGGCCGAGGGAGAATTGGAACACTTGAGTTTCAGCCTCATCCGGTTTCTTGATCGGCATGGCCAACGCGAAACTCAGAGGACCCAGTGCGGTAACCCATGTCACACCTACACCGACAGAGCTGGCCATGTTGCTCAGGCTGATGTCGTTGCACTGTGTATTGGACTTCGAACCGTCGGCATTGGTCGGCGTCTTGCACTGCGAGTCGAACACGTTACCCACGTCCCAGAATACCGAGGTACGCAGAGAACGTTGATCCTTGACGAACGGCAGAGGGAACAGAACCTCTACACCGCCCTGGATCAGGACGTTACCACCGAATGGCAGCGGATCCTGGTCCGGATCGAGCGCAGTACCAGGGTTGCGGCCGGTACTCGGTGTACTGCGAGGACCCAGGGTGCTGTCCTTGAAGCCACGAACCGAGTTGAAACCACCAGCATAGTAGTTTTCATAGAACGGCAAGCCATCGGTCGAACCGTAACCATCGCCATAACCCAGCTCGGTATGCAGGCGCATGGTGTAGTTTTCGGTCAGTGGCTGGAACAACTGGCCACGGTAGTCGAGTTTGAAGAACGACAGGTCACTGCCCGGCGTCGTGGTCTCCAGCACCAGGCTTTGGGAATGACCACGTGTCGCCAGTACGCCCTTGTTCAGGGTCGACTCGGACCAACCGGCCGAAGCCTTGAAGTTCAGGTAGTTGTCGCCTTCCTTGTTAACGAAGTCGAAGATCTCGTCAACGGTGTACAGGCCAGTCTTGATCTTGTCCTGTTGCGCGGTCAGGCCGAAGGTCAGGCGCGATGTTTCGCTAATCGGGTAACCGACGCTCACGCCCGCACCCAGGCTGTCTACGGCATAGCTGGCTACGTCGACGTCGAGGTCTTTGTAGTCAGTGGTGCGATAGAACGCGTTGTAACCCAGGCTCACACCGTCAGCAGTCCAGTACGGGTCGACATAACCGAAGTTATAACGGCTCTGGTATTCACTGCGGGTCAAGCCGACGCTGACCTTGTTACCGGTACCCAGGAAGTTGTTCTGGGTGATCGAACCACCGAGGATCAGACCGGCGCTCTGTGCGAAGCCGACGCTGGCGGTAATCGAACCGGAAGCCTGTTCTTCAACGCTGTAGTTCACGTCAACCTGGTCATCGACACCCGGGACAGCAGGGGTTTCGACGTTCACTTCTTTAAAGAAGCCCAAACGCTCAAGACGAGTCTTGGATTGGTCGATCAGGTAGGTCGAAGCCCAGCCACCTTCCATCTGACGCATTTCACGGCGCAGCACTTCGTCTTCGGACTTGGTGTTGCCACGGAAGTTGATGCGGTTGACGTAGGCACGCTTGCCCGGATCGACAGCGAACGTGATATCGACGGTGTGGTCTTCATCGTGCGGCTGAGGCACGCCGTTGACGTTGGCGAAGGTGTAGCCCTCGTTACCCAGACGGCGGGTAATCAGTTCGGACGTGGTGGTCATCAGCTTGCGCGAGAACACCTGGCCTTTCTGCACCAGGAGCAACGACTTGACCTGGTCCTCAGGGACTTTCAGGTCACCGCTCAGCTTGACGTCACGAACGGTGTACTTCTCGCCTTCGTTGACGTTGACGGTGATGTAGACGTGTTTCTTGTCCGGGGTGATGGAGACCTGGGTCGAAGCGATATCCATGTTGATATAGCCGCGGTCCAGGTAGTAGGAACGCAGACGCTCCAGGTCACCGGAAAGCTTTTCACGAGCGTACTTGTCATCGTTCTTGAAGAACGACAGCCAGTTGGTGGTCTTGAGTTCAAACAGGTCGATCAGGTCCTCATCAGGGAAGACCGTGTTACCCACCACGTTGATGTGCTGGATAGCAGCGACGGTGCCTTCGTTGATATTGACCTTCAGGCCGACGCGGTTGCGCGGCTGCGGCACCACTTCGGTGTCGACCGTAGCCGAGTAGCGACCCTGCGCGACGTATTGGCGCTGCAGTTCGTTACGCACACCTTCGAGGGTGGCACGCTGGAAGATCTCGCCTTCGGCCAGACCGGATTGCTTGAGGCCTTTCATCAGGTCTTCAGTGGAGATCGCCTTGTTGCCCTCGATCTCGATACTGGCGACTGACGGGCGCTCGACTACCGTGATGACCAGGACGTTGCCATCGCGGCCCAGCTGGATATCTTGAAAGAACCCGGTTTTGAACAGCGCACGAGTGGATTCCACCAGGCGACGATCATCCGCCTGTTCACCGACGTTCAACGGCAAGGCACCAAAGACGCTACCCGCGGAGACCCGCTGGAGGCCATTGACGCGAATATCAGAGATAGTGAAGGACTCGGCGTGAACTTCGGCGATCATCAATACGGTGAGAACCGCAGTTAGCAGCAGACGTTTCATGAAGTCCTTTCTTATTCCAACTGGCAATAAACAAACTGCCGCAAAATGCGGCAGATTCGCAATATCAGCGAAGTGTTACAGACGACCCAAATCATTGACCAGAGCAAGCAACATCACCCCGACCACCAAACTGATGCCGATCTGTATCCCCCAACCCTGCACCCGATCCGACAAGGGGCGACCACGCGCCCACTCGATCAGATAAAACAACAAATGCCCCCCATCCAGTACAGGAATGGGCAACAAATTCAGAACCCCCAGGCTAATACTCAGATAAGCAAGGAAATTCAGGAAATCAGCGACGCCCGACTGGGCAGAAGCGCCCGCCACTTTAGCAATGGTTATCGGTCCACTCAAGTTTTTTACCGAGAGCTCACCGAACAACATTTTCTTGAGCGAATCGAGGGTCAATATACTCATGGTCCAGGTGCGTCGAGCCCCCTCGCCAATCGCTGCCAAAGGACCGTAACTGACCTCGCGAATCATCTCCGGTGGCCAATCGATCGCTTTCACCCCTGCCCCCAGATAACCGCTGGGTGCCTTCTTCTCGCCACGAGCGGCCAGCGTCACAGGGACGTCGATTTGAGCACCATCACGCTCGACGCGCAGCATGATTTTGGTATCCGGTTGCGTACGGACGGTATCGACCACCTGCTGCCAGTCATCCAGTGCCTTGCCATCAAGCGCCAACAACCGGTCACCGGTTTTCAGGCCAGCCGCCTGTGCCGGGCCTTTCGGGTCAAGTTCGGCCAAAACGGGCGGTAATGCCGGACGCCAAGGTCGAATACCCAGCGAACGAATCGGATCCGGTTCGTCGGCGCCCTTGAGCCATTTATCCAGGACCAGCTCACGAGGCGAATCCGCTGTGGAACCCTGCTCACGAACCAGCACCTGAAGCGAACCGCTCTCGCCAAGACGACGAACCAATTGCAGGTTTACTGCGCCCCAGCCCGACGTCGGCTCACCATCGATGGCGACAATTTCCTGTCCCGGGCTCAAACCGGCCTTGGCGGCCATACTGCCGGACTCGACGGCACCGATGACAGGCCGCACCTGCTCGCTGCCGAGCATCGCGAGCACCCAGAAAAAAATCATCGCCAGTAAAAAGTTGGCAATCGGGCCTGCCGACACAATTGCAATGCGCTGACGAACGGATTTGCGATTGAAGGACTGATCGAGCTGATCGGCTGGCACTTCGCCTTCGCGTTCATCAAGCATCTTCACGTAGCCGCCCAGCGGGATCGCGGCGACGACGAACTCAGTGCCTTTCTTGTCGTGCCAGCGCAGCAACGGCATGCCGAAGCCCACGGAGAAGCGCAGCACTTTGACCCCACAGCGACGCGCGACCCAGAAATGGCCGAATTCGTGGAAGGTGACCAGCACGCCCAGTGCTACCAGGGTGCCGACAATCATATAGAGCGCGCTCATCTACTTTCTCCGCAATCCTATCCAGTGCTGCATGGGCCAACGTGTTGCAGCACTTACCGCCCGTGACGACTCAACCATTGCCCGGCCAGGACTCGCGCTTTCGCGTCAGCCGTGAACACCGCCTCGAGATCATCCACCGCAACCACAGGCTCGAGATTCAATACTTCTTCGATGATACTCGCGATTTCCAGATAACGAACCCGCCCGTCGAGAAAGGCGGCGACAGCCACTTCATTTGCCGCATTGAGCATGGCTGGCGCGCTATTGCCCGCCTCGGCGGCCTGACGCGCCAGTCGCAGGCAAGGGAAACGCTCTTCATCAGGCGCCTGGAAGTCCAGACGTGCGATGGCGAACAGATCCAGCGGAGCAACGCCCGAATCGATACGCTCCGGCCAGGCCAGGGCGTTGGCGATCGGTGTGCGCATGTCGGGATTACCCAACTGAGCCAATACCGAACCGTCGATGTAGTCGACCAGCGAATGAATCACACTCTGCGGGTGAATCACCACTTCCACCTGGGACGGCTTGGCGTCGAACAACCAGCAGGCCTCGATCAGCTCGAGCCCCTTGTTCATCATGCTCGCCGAATCCACGGAGATCTTGCGCCCCATGGACCAGGTCGGGTGCGCACAGGCCTGCTCAGGCGAAACATCGGCCAGTTCGGCCAAGGGTGTCTGTCGGAACGGACCGCCAGAGGCTGTCAGCAGAATCCGACGAACGCCCACGACCCCGAGCCCACGGGAAAAATCCTGTGGCATGCACTGGAAAATCGCGTTGTGCTCGCTGTCGATCGGCAGCAGCACCGAACCGCTTTTGCGTACGGCCTGCATGAACAGCGCGCCGGACATCACCAGCGCTTCTTTGTTGGCCAGGAGTATCTTCTTGCCGGCTTCAACTGCCGCCAGGGTCGGACGCAAGCCCGCCGCACCGACGATGGCCGCCATGACCGTATCGACGTCAGGATCGGACGCGACCTGACACAGGCCCTCCTCCCCCACCAGCACTCGAGTCGACAGACCGGCTGCACGCAAATCGTCCTGCAAGACCCGGGCAGCGTTCTGCTCTGGCACTACGGCGAACTTCGGCGCATGACGGACGCAAAGCGCATGCAACTCGCTCAGACGCGTGAAGCCGCTCAAGGCAAAAACCTGATAACGCTCGGGATGACGAGCAATGACGTCGAGCGTGCTCAGACCGATCGAACCGGTCGCACCCAGAACGGTAATCTGCTGCGGGCGGCTCACGGTGCCGCCATCCACAACAGCACAGCGAATACAGGGATCGCGGCCGTCAGACTGTCAATGCGATCCAGCACACCGCCGTGACCGGGCAGCAGATTACTGCTGTCCTTGATCCCGGATTGGCGCTTGAACATGCTTTCGGTGAGGTCTCCCACTACCGAGATGAACACGATGATTGCTGCACCGATCAACCCTTTGAAAAGCTGGGCAACCGTCCAGTCGCGAACCAGGCCGACAATCACGGTGATGACCAGGCTCAGCGCCAGGCCGCCATACACGCCTTCCCAGCTCTTGCCGGGACTGACCAGCGGCGCGAGTTTGCGCTTGCCGAAGGCCCGACCGGAAAAGTAGGCGCCGATATCGGCACCCCAGACCAGCACCATCACCGCCATGATCAACCAGTTGCCCAATGGCTCCTGCTTGATCTGCACCAGACCTTGCCAGGCCGGCAACAGGATCAGCAACCCTATCACCAGCTTGCAAGCGGCACTGGACCAAAGCTCGCTGGAGCGCGGATAGGTCAGCACCAGATAGGTCGCCACGCCCCACCACAGCACAGAGGCACCTAACACCCAAGGCGCAAGCCCCGGCAGGATGTGCATGACAAACAACATCAACGCGACTACCGCTGCGTAGGCGACGCGAATCGGTTGAGCGGCGAAACCTGCCAGACGCGCCCATTCCCAGGCACCGAGGGTTACGACCAACCCGATGAACAGCGCGAAGCCGGAACCTTCGAGCAGGAAAAACCCGCACAAGGCAATCGGCAGCAGGATCAACGCGGTGATGATTCGTTGTTTAAGCATTAAACCCGGGCTCCAGCCTCGACCTGCTCGCTCGTTTTACCGAAGCGACGCTGACGAGAAGCGAAATCGGCCAGCGCGGTGCGCATGGCGTCGTGTTTGAAGTCCGGCCAGAACAGGTCGGAGAAGTACAACTCGGCGTAGGCCAGTTGCCACAACAGAAAGTTACTGATGCGGTGTTCGCCACCGGTTCGAATACACAGGTCCGGCAACGGCAGGTCGCCGGTGGCCAGGCAGGTTTGCAACAGTTCCGGGGTAATGTCTTCCGGACGCAGATGACCGGCCTGGACTTCCCGCGCCAGACGCTGCGCGGCTTGCGCGATGTCCCACTGACCGCCGTAGTTGGCGGCGATCTGCAGGACGAAGCGATTGGCGCCCGCCGTCATGGCTTCAGCCTCGCGCATGGCCGCCTGAAGCTCTGGATGAAAGCGCGAACGGTCGCCAATGATGCGCAGACTGATGTTGTTTTCGTTCAGGCGCTTGGCCTCCCGACGCAATGCCTTGAAAAACAGATCCATCAAGGCACTGACCTCATCGGCCGGGCGCTGCCAGTTCTCGCTGGAGAAGGCGAACAGGGTCAACACCTCGACCTTGGCCTCGGCACACACCTCGATCACTGCACGAACCGCATCTACGCCCGCTTTATGCCCGGCGACACCCGGCATAAAGCGTTTTTTCGCCCAGCGATTATTGCCATCCATGATGATCGCGACATGGCGCGGCACCGCGGACGGTGCAACCTGCTTGGTCTTTTCCATGAAAACGCGACCCTTATACGGCCATCAGGTCTTTTTCTTTCTGCGCCAAATTCGCGTCGATTTCAGCCACGTACTTTTTGGTCAGATCATCAATTTCGCCAGTGGCGCGACGCTCCTCGTCTTCACTGATTTCCTTTTCCTTGACCAGATCCTTGAGCTGGCTGTTCGCGTCACGACGGATGTTGCGCACGGCAACACGGGCATCTTCCGCGACATCGCGAGCCTGCTTGGTGAAGCCCTTGCGGGTTTCTTCGGTCAGGGCCGGCATGGAGATCAGCAGCAGCTCACCCAGGTTGGTCGGGTTGAGGTTCAGACCGGCGCTGCCGATGGCTTTGTCGACGGCACCCAGCATGTTGCGCTCAAAGGCAACGACTTGCAGGGTACGGGCGTCTTTGACAGTGATGTTCGCCACTTGCTTGATCGGGGTATCGGAGCCGTAATACGGCACCATCACGCCTTCCAGAATGCTCGGGTGCGCCTGGCCGGTACGAATACGGCCGAAGTTGTGCATCAGCGACTCGACGGATTTCTGCATACGCTCTTTAGCGTCTTTCTTGATTTCGTTGATCATTGTTGGCCTTCCTCGATCAGGGTCCCTTCAGCGCCGCCATGCACGATGTTCAGCAGGGCGCCGGGCTTGTTCATGTTAAATACGCGCAACGGCATCTTGTGGTCGCGGCACAGGCAAATGGCCGTCAGATCCATCACGCCCAGCTTGCGATCCAGCACTTCATCGTAGGTCAGATGATCGAACTTCTCGGCATGCGGGTCCTTGAATGGATCGGCGGTGTAGACACCATCGACCTTGGTCGCTTTCAGCACGACGTCAGCGTCGATTTCGATCGCACGCAAGCAGGCTGCCGAATCCGTGGTGAAGAACGGATTGCCGGTGCCGGCCGCGAAGATCACGACTTCTTTGGAGTTCAGGTGGCGCATGGCTTTGCGGCGATCATAGTGATCGGTCACGCCAACCATGGAAATGGCCGACATCACGATGGCCGAGATATTGGCACGTTCCAGCGCATCGCGCATGGCCAGGGCGTTCATCACAGTGGCCAGCATGCCCATGTGGTCGCCCGTGACCCGATCCATGCCGGCTGCGCTCAGCGCTGCACCGCGGAACAGGTTGCCGCCGCCGATCACCAGACCGACCTGAACACCGATGCCAACCAGTTGGCCGACTTCCAGCGCCATGCGATCCAGAACTTTCGGATCGATCCCGAACTCTTCCGAGCCCATCAGGGCCTCGCCGCTAAGCTTGAGTAGAATGCGTTTATAGCGAGCCTGATAACCACTGCCCTGCTGAGCCATTGCGAATCTCTCCTGCGGCGTATTTTAAAAATTCTTTGCGAGCTGTTTACAGCTGGCGTTCACTCTAGCTTGGCGCTGCTTCAGCGCCATCGGAACATGGCTTTGTAAGCCAGTTCCAAAGGGAAACCAATAAAAAATTGGTGCCCCATCTGAAAAGAGGCTGCGCGCGTAAGCGGGCAGCCTCTTCAGGGCGACAGTTAAAAAACCGTCTTATTGCTTGGCGGCAGCCAGCTGGGCAGCAACTTCTTCAGCGAAGTTGTCGACCGGCTTCTCGATGCCTTCGCCTACTTTGAAGTAGGTGAAAGAAACGATTTCAGCACCGGCTTTCTTGGCCAGTTCGCCGACCTTGATTTCAGGGTTCTTGACGAACGCCTGCTCAACCAGGCTTGCTTCAGCCAGGAACTTGCTGATACGGCCTTTGACCATGTTTTCAACAATGTTTTCTGGCTTGCCTTTGATTTTCTCTTCGTTCAGCTGCAGGAACACGGCTTTTTCGCGCTCGATAGCTTCAGCGGAAACTTCCGATGGCAGCAGGAACTCAGGGTTGCTGGCCGCTACGTGCATAGCGATGTCTTTGGCCAGCTCAACGTTGCCGCCCTTCAGAACAACCGCAACACCGATCTTGTTGCCGTGCAGGTAACCACCGACAACATCACCTTCAACGCGAACCAGGCGACGGATGTTGACGTTTTCGCCAACCTTGCCGACCAGAACCAGGCGATCGGCTTCTTGAGCTTCGATCAGCGGAGCAACGTCAGTCAGTTTGTCAGCGAACGCTTTTTCAACGCTGGAAGCGACAAATGCCTTGAAGTCGTCCTGCAGAGCCAGGAAGTCGGTCTGCGAGTTCACTTCCAGCAGAACGGCGGATTTACCGTCTTCCTTCAGAGCGATAGCGCCTTCAGCAGCCACGTTGCCTGCTTTCTTGGCAGCCTTGATAGCGCCGGAAGCACGCATGTCATCAATGGCTTTTTCGATGTCGCCGCCGGCCTTGGTCAAGGCCTTTTTGCAATCCATCATGCCTTCGCCAGTACGCTCACGCAGTTCTTTAACCAACGCTGCAGTAATCTCTGCCATTTCAAAATCCTCTTGGATAGGTTTTCAACCATTCCACCCGATCAAACGGGCGTTCAATTCTTCCCGAACCACCCTTGTTAGCAGCTGCAAGTTACAAATGCTGTAAATGCGCCACCGGACAAATGGTTTTCGAGGTGGCAAAAAGGGGGCCAAGCCCCCTTTTTGCTTACTGAGTCAACGCCGAGGCGTCAATTACTCAGCTGCTGCTACCGGAGCTTCTTCAACGAACTGCTCGGTGCCGCCAGCAACGTGGTTGCGACCGCGGATTACTGCGTCAGCCATCGAACCCATGTACAGCTGGATAGCGCGGATTGCGTCATCGTTGCCTGGGATGATGTAGTCAACGCCTTCCGGGCTGCTGTTGGTATCGACTACGCCGATAACCGGGATGCCCAGCTTGTTGGCTTCGGTGATCGCGATGCGCTCGTGATCAACGTCGATAACGAACAGAGCGTCTGGCAGACCGCCCATGTCCTTGATACCACCCAGGGAACGATCGAGCTTCTCAAGATCGCGAGTGCGCATCAGCGCTTCTTTCTTGGTCAGCTTGGCGAAAGTACCGTCTTCGGCTTGCACTTCAAGGTCACGCAGACGCTTGATGGAAGCACGGATGGTTTTGAAGTTGGTCAGCATGCCGCCCAACCAGCGGTGATCGACGTACGGCGAACCGCAACGTGCTGCTTCTTCAGCAACGATCTTGCCAGCGGAACGCTTGGTGCCGACGAACAGAATCTTGTTTTTGCCCTGGGCCAGACGCTCTACGAAAGTCAGAGCTTCGTTGAACATTGGCAGGGTTTTTTCAAGGTTGATGATGTGAATCTTGTTACGCGCGCCGAAAATGTATTTACCCATTTTCGGGTTCCAGTAACGGGTCTGGTGACCGAAGTGCACACCGGCCTTCAGCATATCGCGCATGTTGACTTGGGACATGATAGTTCCTTAATAAGTCGGGTTTGGCCTCCACGTATCCCAATGACCAACCAGCAGCATCAGCTGAAGGCACCCAGGTCATCGTGTCGACACGTGTGTGGATTTAAGCCTTTCGGGGTATCCCCGGAAAGCGGCGCATTTTATATCACAAGGCTCGCAAAAACGGAACCCGGATTCTCAATTCCTGACGCGCGCCTTCATCCGCGCTCTTGGAATCGCTCAAGAATGCGCCTATCTATAGAGAGAAGCGATGCACAGAGGCTCAGATTTGCGCTGATCGTCTGTTAGAATCGCGTTTTTCAGGGCGGCGAACATCGATCGCACACTGCCCATTCCGTGTTAGCAAGCGCCTTCGAGCGCAGAGAGAGCCTGTATGACCGTCACCCTCAAAACCCCGGAGGACATCGCAAAAATGCGTGTCGCCGGCAAACTGGCCGCCGATGTGCTGGAAATGATTGCTGAACACGTCAAGCCGGGCATCACTACCGAAGAACTGGACCGCATCTGCCACGACTACATCGTCAACGTGCAGCAGGCCATTCCTGCCCCGCTCAACTACAAAGGCTACCCGAAGTCGATCTGCACCTCGATCAACCACGTGGTCTGCCACGGCATTCCGAACGAGAAGCCGTTGAAGGACGGTGACACGCTGAACATCGACGTCACCGTGATCAAGGATGGCTACCACGGCGATACCAGCCGCATGTTCCACGTCGGCACCGTGCCGGTCTGGGCCGAGCGCCTGTCCCAAGTGACCCAGGAATGCATGTACAAGGCCATCGAAATCGTCAAACCCGGCTGCCGCCTGGGCGACATCGGTGAAGTGATCCAGAAGCACGCCGAAAAGAACGGTTTCTCGGTGGTTCGCGAGTTCTGCGGTCACGGCATCGGCAAGGTGTTCCACGAAGAGCCGCAAATCCTGCACTACGGCCGCGCCGGCACCGGCATGGAACTGAAAGCCGGCATGACCTTCACCATCGAGCCGATGATCAACCAGGGCAAGGCCGACACCAAGGTGCTGGGCGACGGCTGGACCGCGATCACCAAGGACCGCAAGTTGTCGGCCCAGTGGGAGCACACGCTGGTAGTGACCGACACCGGTTACGAGATCTTCACCTTGCGCAGCGATGACACCATCCCGCGCGTTTCGGCCTGATCCGACCCGAGCAAATCCCAGCCTTATAGATAGGAAAGCCAATCGATGCCGCAGGTGGATCCCGAACTCTTCGACCGTGGCCAGTTCCAGGCTGAACTGGCCCTGAAGGCCAGCCCGATCGCGGCTTTCAAGAAGGCGATCCGCCAGGCCCGCGAGGTCCTTGACGGACGCTTTCGCAGTGGCCGGGAGATTCGCCGGCTGATCGAGGATCGCGCCTGGTTCGTCGACAACATCCTGCAAAAGGCCTGGGAGCAGTTCAACTGGAGTGAAGACGCCGATATCGCGCTGGTCGCGGTCGGTGGTTACGGTCGCGGTGAGTTGCACCCTTATTCCGATATCGATTTGCTGATCCTGCTGGACAGCGCCGACCACGAAATTTTCCGTGATTCCATCGAGCGTTTTCTGACGCTTTTGTGGGACATCGGCCTGGAAGTCGGTCAGAGCGTTCGCTCCGTCGACGAATGCGCAGTAGAAGCCCGCGCCGACCTGACGGTTGTCACCAATCTGATGGAAAGCCGCACCATCTGCGGTCCCGAGCGTTTGCGCCAGCGCATGCTCGACGTCACCAGCACCGCACACATGTGGCCGAGCAAGGACTTCTTCCTGGCCAAGCGCGCCGAGCAGAAGGCCCGTCACCACAAGTACAACGACACCGAATACAACCTGGAACCCAACGTCAAAGGCTCGCCCGGCGGACTACGGGATATTCAGACGATTCTGTGGGTGGCCCGGCGCGAGTACGGCACCCTGAACCTGCGGGCACTGGCCGGTGAAGGTTTCCTGGTCGAGAGCGAAAATGCCCTGCTGGCCTCCTCCCAGGAGTTCCTGTGGAAGGTTCGTTACGCGCTGCACATGCTCGCCGGTCGTTCCGAAGACCGCTTGCTGTTCGATCACCAGCGTTCGATTGCCGGCCTGCTGGGTTTCGAGGGCGATGACGCCAAGCAAGCCATCGAAAACTTCATGCAGCAGTATTACCGGGTGGTCATGAGCATCGCCCAGCTCAGCGACCTGATCATCCAGCACTTCGAGGAAGTCATCCTGGCGCCGGAAGATGAAGCACCGCCGCTGCCGATCAACTCGCGGTTCCAGTTGCACGACGGTTACATCGAGGCGCGCAACGACAACGTATTCCGCCGCACGCCGTTCGCCATGCTCGAGATATTCGTGCTGATGGCACAGCAGCCGGAAATCAAGGGCGTGCGCGCCGATACCATTCGTCTGCTGCGGGAAAACCGCCATCTGATCGACGACGATTTCCGCAACGACATCCGCAACACCAGCCTGTTCATCGAGCTGTTCAAGTGCAAGATCGGCATCCACCGCAACCTGCGCCGGATGAACCGCTACGGCATTCTCGGGCGTTATTTGCCGGAATTCGGCTTCATTGTCGGACAGATGCAGCACGACCTGTTTCACATCTACACGGTCGACGCGCACACGCTGAACCTGATCAAACACTTGCGTAAGTTGCAGTACACGCAGGTGTCGGAAAAATTCCCGCTGGCCAGCAAGCTCATGGGCAAGCTGCCCAAGCCCGAGCTGATCTACCTCGCAGGCCTGTATCACGACATCGGCAAGGGCCGGCACGGCGATCACTCGGAAATCGGCGCGGTGGATGCCGAGGCCTTTTGCCAGCGCCACCAATTGCCGGTGTGGGACAGCCGCCTGATCGTCTGGCTGGTGCAGAACCACCTGGTGATGTCGACCACCGCCCAGCGCAAGGACTTGTCCGACCCGCACGTAATCCACGACTTCGCGCAGATCATCGGTGACGAAACCCACCTCGATTACCTGTACGTGCTGACCGTCGCCGACATCAACGCCACCAACCCGACACTGTGGAACTCCTGGCGCGCCAGCCTGTTGCGCCAGCTCTACACCGAGACCAAACGTGCGTTGCGTCGCGGCCTGGAGAACCCGGTGGATCGTGAAATGCAGATCCGCCAGACCCAGAGCGCCGCCCTCGATATTCTGGTACGCGGCGGCAACGACCCTGACGACGTCGAACAGTTGTGGTCGCAATTGGGCGATGATTATTTTCTGCGTCACACCGCCGGCGATGTGGCCTGGCACACCGACGCAATCCTGCAGCAGCCGGCTGATGGCGGGCCTTTGGTGCTGATCAAGGAAACCACCCAGCGCGAGTTCGAGGGCGGTACGCAAATCTTCATTTATGCGCCGGACCAGCACGACTTCTTCGCCGTGACCGTGGCGGCGATGGATCAGCTGAACCTGAACATTCACGACGCCCGGGTCATCACGTCCAGCAGTCAGTTCACCCTCGACACCTACATCGTGCTCGACACTGACGGCGATTCGATCGGCGACAACCCGGCGCGGGTCAAACAGATCCGCGACGGCCTGACCGAAGCCCTGCGCAACCCGGACGATTACCCGACGATCATCCAGCGTCGGGTGCCGCGTCAGCTCAAGCATTTCGCGTTTGCGCCACAGGTGACGATCCACAACGATGCCCAGCGGCCGGTGACGGTACTGGAGCTCAGCGCCCCGGATCGGCCGGGTTTGCTGGCGCGGATCGGTACGATTTTCCTGGAGTTCGACCTGTCACTGCAGAACGCCAAGATCGCCACCCTCGGCGAGCGTGTGGAAGACGTGTTTTTCATCACCGATGCCAACAATCAGCCGTTGTCCGACCCGTTGCTGTGCAGCCGCTTGCAGGATGCGATCGTCGAACAGCTGAGCGTGAGCCAGGAACCCGATATCAAACTGTCGCGAATCAGTATCTGACTAACAAATTTCCCACTGTGGAAGCAGATTTCTGTGACGAGGGGGCTTGCCCCCGTTGGGCTGCGAAGCGGCCCTAAAACCAGCAAGCGCGGTGTATCAGATAAACCGCACATCATGGTTTTACGACTGCTGCGCAGCCGGACGGGGCAAGCCCCCTCGCCACACAGTCCTGCCTCCACACTGAACGAGGCCCCTCATGAACAACGCTTTGTCCCAGCTCCAGCCCTACCCGTTCGAGAAGCTCCGCGCCCTGCTCGGCAGCGTTACGCCGAACCCGGACAAGCGCCCTATCGCGCTGTCCATCGGCGAGCCGAAACACCGTTCGCCAAGCTTCGTCGCCGAGGCGTTGGCGAGCAATCTGGATCAGATGGCCGTATACCCGACCACCCTCGGCATTCCGGCGCTGCGTGAAGCCATTGCCGCCTGGTGCGAGCGCCGCTTCGGTGTCCCGAATGGCTGGCTTGACCCAGCGCGCAACGTGTTGCCAGTCAACGGCACCCGCGAAGCGCTGTTTGCGTTTACCCAGACCGTCGTCAACCGAGGCGACGATGCGCTGGTGGTCAGCCCGAACCCGTTCTATCAAATCTATGAAGGTGCCGCGTTCCTCGCCGGCGCCAAGCCACATTACCTGCCGTGCCTGGATGAGAACGGCTTCAACCCGGACTTCGATGCCGTTTCCCCGGACATCTGGAAACGCTGCCAGATCCTGTTCCTGTGCTCGCCAGGCAACCCGACTGGCGCCTTGATCCCGGTCGATACTCTGAAAAAACTGATCGCCCTGGCCGACGAATATGACTTCGTGATCGCCGCGGACGAGTGCTACAGCGAGTTGTATTTCGACGAGCAGACTCCGCCACCCGGCCTACTCAGCGCCTGCGTGGAACTGGGCCGCAAGGACTTCAAGCGTTGCGTGGTCTTCCACAGCCTGTCCAAGCGCTCCAACCTGCCGGGTCTGCGTTCCGGCTTCGTGGCGGGTGATGCCGAGATTCTCAAAGGCTTCCTGCTGTATCGCACCTATCACGGCTGCGCGATGCCGGTTCAGACCCAACTGGCGAGCGTTGCCGCATGGAACGACGAAGTGCATGTGCGCGCCAACCGTGCGCTGTATCGCGAGAAGTATGATGCCGTGCTGGAGATACTCGGCCCGGTCATGGACGTGCAACGCCCGGATGGTGGCTTCTACTTGTGGCCGAACGTTGAGGGCGATGATGAAGCGTTCTGCCGCGATTTGTTTGTGGAAGAACATGTGACTGTGGTGCCGGGCTCTTATCTGTCCCGTGAAGTAAACGGAGACAATCCAGGGGCCGGTCGCGTGCGCATGGCATTGGTTGCACCGTTGGCTGAATGTGTTGAAGCTGCCGAGCGTATTCGCGCCTTCATTAGCAGGAAGCAGTAGTTACTACCTAGCAGTCTGCACAGCGCAAAGCGGTGCAGACTGAAAACCAATATCAACTAACAGCACCAACGTACCTCAACCCCCCACATACAAACCAGAACACCTCCAATGCAACAACTGGAAAGACCATACAACTAGACACCCCGTCCAAACATTAAATACCTTAAGGACTCACTAACAACCTGAATAACTAACCAAATGAACCAGATCACATACTGCAAAATCATTCCAACCATCGACCCTGTTGCCTCATATAACGCAGCAATAAACGAGCGCCCCAGCAACAATATCAACAGTAACGGCAATCGAAAAAAGCGCAGTATCGGTCAACACACCAAGTATTGGCAGACAGGTAAAACACTAAAAATTCTTGTCTTCAAACATCATAACGAACAATTCTTCGAAGCGGTAAAAAATGGCGCAAGCAAATGGCTGCCCCATGTTAATTTAAAGTTCGACTTTATTGAGATGGACGAGGAGGAAATTTTTAGTTCCGACGATTTTCTAGGTGACATCCGAGTTGACTGCCAGGAGTACATGTTCGGTACGGGAGGAAGCTCAAGTATAGGCACCGACTCGCGTACAGGGGACCCTCAAGCCTCCTCAATGACATTAGGGACAAACTTTACATCACCTCATTACGAGTCCACCGTCATTCATGAGTTCGGTCATGCGCTAGGCCTGGTACACGAACACCAGCACCCCGACGCGGTGATCCCCTGGGATCTGGAAAAGGTATATGCCTATTACTCGACAGTTGGTTACTCCAGAGACCAAGTTGACACTCAAGTGCTGCCAGTTGACCGTAATCCCGGTCAAACGTACGCACCCTACGACCGGCACTCGGTAATGCATTATGAAATCCCCAGTGACCTCACCATTGGTAACTGGCATCAGCCAAACCCCACTCAGATCAGTCAAAGTGACATCGCGTTCGTGCGCAAGATTTACCCATAAAGGGAGTTGTAATTTTTAAACATGGAAGTCATACATGAACATTGCATTATTTTATCAAGCCAAAAAAACGATTGAACCTAAGGCCTCTTACGAAGTTGCTGTCGCCGAAAACCCCAGGAACCGAAGAGTTTCGGAACCCGGACGCAAAAAACGCGCAGTTAACAGGCACACCCATTTCTGGGCACCAGGCCGCTCGTTGCGCATTGCTTTTCTAAACGGCGACCAGGACTTCAAGGATGCCGTCAAGGCTGCGGCAAATAACTGGCTGCCACATATCAATCTGACCTTCGATTTCATTGAGGGTAATGAAGGTGATATCCGCATCCAAAGCGAAGCCGGCATTTATTGGTCCTACATTGGCACTGATGCTTTATTAGATACAGATGACCCAACTATGTATCTGTCACCGGATCAGCACATGCCTGAGTTTTTCGCCGCCAATGTAATGCACGAGTTTGGACATGCACTGGGCGCCGAACATGAACATCTGCACCCGGAGGCGAGCATTCCGTGGAACAAGGAAGCTGTCTATGCCTCTTGGGGCGTGAATGCAGATGCTGACGAAAATGACCCTAAGAGACAAGCTGTTGACGAGCGTTACTTCAATCTTCTGGACGCCAGCGAAGTGAATCACTCAACGTATGATCCGCTGTCGATCATGCACTATGAAGTCCGCCAACATTGGACCCATGGAGACGTCAAGATTGACCTTAACCTGACCCTTAGCGAAAAAGACAAGGCTTTCATGGAAAAGGCTTACCCGTATTCCACAGCGGAGAACGAATAAGCCCTCGCTTATCTAACCTGCCCCAGGTTGGCTTCACTCAAATCCAGCTCCCCCAGCACTTCGCGCAATACGTCATCACGAATCTGGTGATGACGGCTGAGTTTGTACAATTCAAGGCGCTGCGCCCGCAGCGCCTTCCACCGCAGACGCCGCTCCAGCAAGTCCATCTGAAACGCCAGCGCCTGTGCTGCATCCTGAGGATTCAACTCTTCAGCCTAGAGCGCATGAATGGCCGCTTCGGCGGTCTTGCGCCAGGCGTCACGCACTTCACTGCGGCGCTTGTCGTCCGGACTTTTTTCAATGCCTCGCAGCAACAGTGGCAACGCAATACACGCGGCAATCAGCGTCAGTAAACCCGAAGGTCGGCCATGCCAGCAACGCACCCGCCGCGATTTGCACCCGCGGCAACGACAGCGGAATCACCCGTCCGACCAAGCGTGAAACGCTGACCAGCATCAGCATGATCAGGACGGTATAAGCGGTTTGCATAGAGCGCGGTTCCCAGACAATCGACAGCATTGAAGTGCCATATTAGCTGCATAGACTGACGGCTGACCGTTGCACCAATGTCGCACACCACCGCTGAATGCGCAGGCAGAAAGACAAACCCGACCACAGCCGACGCGAAACCGTCCGGTCATGGCATAATCCTTCACCTTTTTTTTCCAGCACCTGCAAAGGGGGCAATTCCTTGACCGTTTCAAGCAAAACGTTGCACCTTTTCGGCATCAAAGCCTGCGACACCATGAAAAAGGCGCGCACCTGGCTCGATGAACACGCTGTCCGCTATGACTTTCACGATTACAAAACGGTCGGAATCGATCGTGAACACCTCACCCAATGGTGCGACGAGCACGGTTGGCAAGTGGTGTTGAACCGCGCAGGCACGACCTTTCGCAAGCTCGACGACGAACGCAAAGCCGATCTCGACCAGCCGAAAGCCATCGAACTGATGCTCGCACAACCCTCGATGATCAAGCGCCCGGTGCTCGATCTCGGTGACAGAACCCTGATTGGCTTCAAGCCAGACATCTACGCGGCAGCGCTCAAGTAAGCCCGCCCGTTCAATTTTGTTAGAGGTATTTACATGTCCACTACCGTATTCAGCCTGGCCTTTGGTGTCGGCACTCAAAACCGTCAAGGCGCATGGCTGGAAGTGTTTTACGCACAGCCATTGCTCAATCCTTCGGCCGAACTGGTCGCGGCCATTGCGCCGGTCCTGGGCTACACCGAAGGCAATCAGGCCATCGCCTTCAGCACCGCTCAGGCTTCGCAACTGGCTGAAGCCGTCAAAGGCGTCGACGCGGCACAGGCTGCCTTGCTGACCCGTCTGGCCGAGAGCCACAAGCCGCTAGTCGCGACCATTCTGGCCGAAGACGCGCAACTGACTTCCACGCCTGAGGCTTACCTCAAGCTGCACCTGCTGTCCCATCGTCTGGTCAAGCCGCACGGCCTGAACCTGGCCGGCGTGTTCCCGCTGCTGCCGAACGTCGCGTGGACCAGCCAGGGCGCAATCGACCTCGCCGAACTGGCCGAGCATCAACTGGAAGCCCGTCTGCGCGGCGAGCTGCTGGAAGTGTTCTCGGTGGACAAGTTCCCGAAAATGACCGACTACGTGGTACCGGCCGGCGTACGTATCGCTGACGCGGCACGTATTCGTCTGGGCGCCTACGTCGGCGAAGGCACCACCGTGATGCACGAAGGTTTCGTCAACTTCAATGCCGGCACCGAAGGCCCGGGCATGATCGAAGGTCGTGTCTCCGCTGGCGTGTTCGTCGGCAAGGGTTCGGACCTGGGCGGCGGTTGCTCGACCATGGGCACCCTGTCGGGCGGCGGCAACATCGTGATCAAGGTCGGCGAAGGTTGCCTGATCGGCGCCAACGCCGGTATCGGTATCCCGTTGGGCGACCGCAACACCGTTGAATCGGGCCTGTACGTGACCGCTGGCACCAAAGTGGCGCTGCTGGACGAGAACAACAAGCTGGTCAAGGTCGTGAAGGCCCGTGAACTGGCCGGTCAGCCTGACCTGCTGTTCCGCCGCAATTCGGAAACCGGTGCCGTGGAATGCAAAACCCACAAATCGGCGATCGAACTGAACGAAGCGCTGCACGCTCACAACTAAGCGCTACATAAACACCTGTGGGAGCGGGCTTGTGTGGCGAGGGAGCTTGCTCCCGCCGTCTGGTCCGCGCTCGGGCGGAGCAGTCGCAAAGCTTTTGGGGCCGCTTCGCGACCCAGCGGGAGCAAGCTCCCTCGCCACACAAGCCCGCTCCCACAAGGTCAGGCGCATATCCGCCCATGTTTAGCAGGGCCAAATTGCATGATGATTCCCTCTCCCTGGCGCGCCGATTTTCCGGCCATCGCCGCGCTGCAACGGCAAGACCAGACCTATCTGGACAACGCCGCCACCACTCAAAAACCTCAAGCCCTGCTGGATGCCCTGGCGCATTACTACGCCAATGGCGCGGCCAACGTGCATCGTGCGCAACACCTGCCCGGCGCGCATGCCACCCAGGCGTTCGAGGACAGCCGCAGCAAAGCCGCCCACTGGCTGAACGCAGGCGATTGCGGGCAGATTATCTTTACCCACGGCGCGACCTCCGCGCTGAACCTCCTGGCCTATGGTCTGGAACACCTGTTCAATCCGGGCGACGAGATTGTCATCAGCGCTCTGGAGCATCACGCCAACCTGCTGCCGTGGCAGCAACTGGCCCACCGTCGCGATCTGAAACTGGTAATCCTGCCGCTGGATACCGATGGTTTGATTGACCTCGATGCCGCCGCGTCGATGATCGGCCCGCGAACACGCTTGCTGGCGGTCAGTCAGCTGTCCAACGTGCTCGGCGCCTGGCAACCACTGCCCGCCTTGCTGGCGATGGCCAAAACACACGAGGCGCTGACGGTGGTCGATGGCGCTCAAGGCGTCGTTCATGGCCGGCATGATGTGCAGGCGCTGGGTTGCGACTTCTATGTGTTTTCCAGCCATAAGCTCTATGGCCCCGATGGCCTCGGCGTGCTGTTCGGGCGTCACGAAGCGCTCAAGCAACTGCGTCATTGGCAATTCGGCGGCGAAATGGTGCTGGATGCGGATTTCCTCAGCGCACGCTTTCGCCCGGCGCCACTGGGGTTCGAGGCAGGCACGCCGCCAATTTCCAGTGTGATTGGTCTTGGTGCGACGCTGGATTACCTCGCCGGTCTCGATCAGGACGCGGTCTCGGCCCATGAAGCGGCGCTGCACGACTATTTGTTGAAAGGCCTTGAGGCACGCAACGGCATCCGGCTGCTGGGCAAACCACAACTGGCGCTGGCGAGCTTTGTCGTCGAGGGTGTGCATAACGCTGATCTGGCGCATTTGCTGACAGAACAGGGAATCGCCGTCCGCGCCGGTCATCACTGCGCCATGCCGTTGCTGAAAAGCTTTGAGCTGGCCGGGGCGATTCGGGTGTCGTTGGCGCTGTACAACGATTCCGAAGATCTGGAGCGGTTCTTTGAAGCGCTGGATCAGGCATTGGAGTTGTTGCGATGAACCTCCCGGCTGATGCCGTCACGGCGCTCGAAACCTTTCAGGCTGCCGCTGGCTGGGAACAACGGGCACGGCTGCTGATGCAATGGGGCGACCGAATGCCGGCGTTGAGCGATATGGACAAGGTCGACGCCAACCGCGTGCATGGCTGTGAAAGCCAGGTGTGGTTGGTGGGCTCGCTGCAGGACGGTCACTGGCAGTTTGCCGCGAGCAGTGACGCGCGATTGATTCGCGGGTTGGTGGCGTTGTTGCTGGCGCGGGTTAACGGGTTGTCGGCGGTTGAGTTGCGGCAGGTGGATTTGCCGGAGTGGTTTAATCAGCTGGGCCTGAGCCGGCAATTGTCGCCTTCGCGCAGTAATGGCCTGAATGCCGTGCTCAAACGGATGCGGGAACTGGCTCAGTAACCTTGTGGCGAGGGAGCTTGCTCCCGTTCGGCTGAGAAGCAGTCGTAAATCGTTATACGCGACGCACCTGAAACACCGACATTGCCGACTTTGGGGCCGCTTCGCGACCCAGCGGGAGCAAGCTCCCTCGCCACAAAAGTCCGTTTACTGTGCTGGCTTCAACCTATCCGCCGGCCGCCGAACCCCAGCCACAATCTTATCCACAGCCTTGGTCGCCGCGACCATGCCAAACGTCGCCGTCACCATCATCACCGCACCAAACCCGCCCGCGCAGTCCAGTTTCACGCCATCTCCGACAAAACTCTTCTGCAGGCAAATGCTGCCATCCGGTTTCGGGTAGCGCAGCTGCTCGGTGGAAAACACACACGGCACGCTGTAATGACGGGTCACTGTGCGGGAGAAGTTGTAGTCGCGGCGCAGGGTCGAACGCACCTTCGAGGCCAATGGATCATTGAACGTGCGGTTCAGGTCGCAGACCTGAATCAACGTCGGATCAATCTGCCCACCCGCCCCGCCAGTGGTGATGATCTGGATCTTGCGACGTTTGCACCAGGCGATCAGCGCCGCTTTTGCGTTCACGCTGTCGATGCAATCGATCACGCAGTCGATGTTCGGCGTGATGTACTCGGCCATGGTGTCGCGGGTAACGAAGTCTGCCACCGCGTGCACCGTGCAGTCCGGATTGATTCCCCGCAGACGCTCGGCCATCACCTCGACCTTGGGTTTGCCGACAGTGCTGTCCAGCGCGTGCAGCTGACGGTTGGCATTGCTGACGCAAACGTCGTCGAGGTCAAACAGGGAAATCTCGCCAACGCCGCAACGGGCTACGGCTTCCGCCGCCCATGAACCGACGCCACCGACGCCGACGATCGCTACGTGGGCCGCGCGCAAGCGCTCAAGCCCTTCGATGCCATACAAACGGGCGATGCCTGCAAACCGCGGATCTTCTGTACTCATGACCATTACCCCAAAAACCGGCGCGCATTATAGGGCCGTCGGCGGCCAAGAGCATCTTTGGGCTATGAACGGACGTCTTGACCTCATTATTCAGCCTACACAGAACGAAGATTTAACCTACAAGGTCCAACGAAAGAACTTAAGCCGAGTTGGATTGCCCAACGTCCGGCTTTTCCCTGTCCGCTGTACGGTCAGTGAAAGCACGGTGTAGGATGCGCGCCCCTTGGCAGTCGCCGACCGTAACTTCGTTCCACAGCCTTTGGAACCCGAAATAGCTATGTCATCGCGTAAATTTGGACTCAACCTGGTCGTGGTGCTCGCCATCGCTGCCTTGTTTACCGGCTTCTGGGCGCTGATCAATCGCCCGGTCACCGCCCCCAACTGGCCTGAGCAGATCTCCGGGTTTTCCTACTCGCCGTTCCAGCAAGGCCAGTACCCGCAGAAAGAGCAGTACCCGACCGACGATCAAATGCGTCGGGATCTGGAGATCATGAGCAAGCTGACGGACAACATCCGCACTTACTCGGTCGATGGCACCCTGGGAGACATTCCCAAGCTGGCTGAAGAGTTCGGCCTGCGGGTCACCCTCGGCATCTGGATCAGTCCGGACCTGGAACGCAACGAGCGCGAAATCACCCGTGCCATCGAAATTGCCAACTCCTCGCGCAGCGTGGTTCGCGTGGTTGTAGGCAACGAGGCGATTTTCCGTAAGGAAATTACCGCTGCGGAATTGAGCGTGATCCTTGATCGCGTCCGTGCCGCCGTGAAGGTGCCGGTCACCACGTCCGAGCAATGGCACGTCTGGGAAGAACACCCGGAACTGGCCAAGCACGTCGACCTGATTGCCGCCCACGTACTGCCTTACTGGGAATACGTCCCGGTGGACAAGGCCGGCCAGTTCGTCCTCGACCGCGCCCGCGACCTGAAAAAGATGTTCCCGAAAAAACCGCTGCTGCTCTCGGAGGTTGGCTGGCCAAGCAACGGCCGCATGCGTGGCGGCACCGATGCGAGCCCGGCGGATCAGGCGATCTACCTGCGCACGCTGGTGAACAAGCTCAACCGCCAGGGCTTCAACTACTTCGTGATCGAAGCGTTTGACCAGCCGTGGAAGGCCAGTGACGAAGGCTCGGTGGGCGCGTACTGGGGCGTGTTCAACGCCGCGCGTCAGCAGAAATTCAACTTCGAAGGCCCGGTGGTCGCGATTCCGCAATGGCGCGTGCTGGCCATCGGCTCGGCGGTGCTGGCCTTGCTGTCCCTGACCTTGCTGATGATTGACGGCTCGGCCCTGCGTCAACGTGGCCGCACCTTCCTGACCTTTATCGCGTTCCTGTGCGGTTCGGTTTTGGTATGGATCGGTTACGACTACAGCCAGCAATACAGCACCTGGTTCAGCCTGACAGTCGGTTTCCTGCTCGCACTCGGCGCGCTCGGGGTGTTTATCGTTCTGTTGACCGAGGCGCATGAACTGGCCGAAGCGGTCTGGACCCACAAGCGTCGGCGTGAATTCCTGCCGGTGGTGGGCGATTCGGACTACAGGCCAAAAGTCTCGATTCACGTCCCTTGCTACAACGAGCCGCCGGAGATGGTCAAACAGACCCTCAATGCCCTGGCCAACCTCGACTATCCGGATTTCGAAGTCCTGATCATCGACAACAACACCAAGGACCCGGCGGTCTGGGAACCGGTGCGCGATTACTGCGCAACCCTCGGCCCGCGCTTCAAGTTCTTCCACGTCGCACCGCTGGCCGGTTTCAAGGGTGGTGCGCTGAACTACCTGATTCCGCACACCGCCAAGGATGCCGAAGTGATCGCGGTGATCGACTCGGATTACTGCGTCGACCCGAACTGGCTCAAGCACATGGTGCCGCACTTCGCCGATCCGAAAATCGCCGTGGTGCAGTCGCCGCAGGATTACCGCGACCAGAACGAAAGCACGTTCAAGAAGCTTTGCTACGCGGAATACAAAGGCTTCTTCCACATCGGCATGGTCACCCGTAACGACCGTGACGCGATTATCCAGCACGGCACCATGACCATGACCCGTCGCTCGGTGCTCGAGGAGCTGGGCTGGGCCGACTGGTGCATCTGTGAAGACGCCGAGTTGGGTCTGCGCGTGTTCGAGAAAGGTTTGTCGGCGGCGTACTACCACACCAGCTACGGCAAAGGCCTGATGCCCGATACCTTTATCGACTTCAAGAAACAGCGTTTCCGCTGGGCTTACGGTGCGATTCAGATCATCAAGCGTCATACCGCCAGTTTGCTGCGCGGCAAGGACACCGAACTGACCCGTGGCCAGCGTTACCACTTCCTCGCGGGCTGGTTGCCGTGGGTGGCGGATGGCATGAACATCTTCTTCACTGTCGGCGCGCTGTTGTGGTCGGCGGCGATGATCATCGTTCCGCAGCGGGTCGATCCACCGTTGCTGATTTTCGCGATCCCGCCATTGGCGCTGTTCGTGTTCAAGGTCGGCAAGATCATCTTCCTTTACCGTCGCGCCGTTGGCGTGAACCTGAAGGACGCGTTCTGCGCAGCGCTGGCCGGTCTGGCGTTGTCGCACACCATCGCCAAAGCGGTGTTGTACGGCTTCTTCACCAGCAGCATTCCGTTCTTCCGTACGCCAAAAAACGCCGATAACCACGGCTTCTGGGTGGCGATTTCGGAGGCGCGTGAAGAGATGTTCATCATGCTGCTGTTGTGGGGCGCGGCGCTGGGGATCTTCCTGGTGAACGGGCTGCCGAGCAACGACATGCGCTTCTGGGTGATCATGCTGTTGGTGCAGTCGCTGCCATACCTGGCGGCGCTGATCATGGCGTTCCTGTCTTCGCTGCCGAAACCGGCCGTCGAGGCCGAAACGGCACCGGCAGTCTAAATCTTTGCAGATGCACTAAACGGCGGCCAATGGCCGCCGTTTTGCTTTAAGATAACCGCCATTTTGCAGGGCTTGGCGTGATATCCATCCCTGTGGGAGCGAGCCCGCTCGCGATGGCAATGTAACAATCACCGTTTATGTTGACTGCCACACCGCCATCGCCAGCAGGCTGGCTCCCACATTTAGTCCGCGCCCACATTCATGATCTCCGGAGTTTTCCATGACGGCCCACGCCGACCTATCGCCGACCCTTCAACTCGCCATCGACCTGATCCGCCGTCCGTCCGTGACGCCGGTCGACGCCGATTGCCAGAAGCAGATGATGCAGCGCCTGGGCGATGCCGGTTTCAACCTGGAACCGATGCGCATCGAAGATGTGGATAACTTCTGGGCCACCCACGGCAAACACGACGGCCCAGTGCTGTGTTTCGCCGGTCACACCGACGTGGTGCCGACCGGTCCGGTGACCGCTTGGCAGATTGACCCGTTCAACGCGCTGATCGACGAACACGGCATGCTCTGCGGTCGCGGCGCGGCGGACATGAAAGGCAGCCTCGCCTCCATGACTGTGGCAGCCGAGCGCTTCGTCGCCGACTACCCGGATCACAAGGGCAAGGTCGCGTTCCTGATCACCAGCGACGAAGAAGGCCCGGCGCATCACGGCACCAAGGCGGTCGTCGAGCGCCTTGCAGCGCGCAAGGAGCGTCTGGACTGGTGCATCGTCGGCGAACCGTCGAGCACCACGCTGGTGGGTGACGTGGTCAAGAACGGCCGTCGCGGCTCCCTCGGCGCCAAACTGACCGTGCACGGCGTGCAAGGTCACGTGGCCTATCCGCACCTCGCCAAGAACCCGATCCACCTTGCTGCCCCGGCCCTGGCCGAACTGGCCGCCGAGCACTGGGATCACGGCAACGATTTCTTCCCGCCGACCAGCTTCCAGATTTCCAACGTGAATTCCGGCACTGGCGCGACCAATGTGATCCCGGGTGATCTGGTGGCGGTGTTCAACTTCCGCTTCTCCACCGAATCCACCGTCGAAGGCCTGCAAAAGCGCGTCGCCGACATCCTCGACAAACATGGCCTGGACTGGCACATCGACTGGGCGCTGTCCGGCCTGCCGTTCCTCACCGAACCGGGTGCGTTGCTGGATGCCGTGGCATCGAGCATCAAGGACATCACCGGTCGCGAAACCAAGGCGTCCACCAGCGGTGGCACTTCCGACGGCCGCTTCATCGCGACCATGGGCACACAAGTGGTTGAACTGGGCCCGGTCAACGCGACGATCCACCAGGTCAACGAGCGGGTACTGGCCGCCGACCTCGACGTGCTGACCGAAATCTACTACCAGACCCTGATCAAGTTGCTCGCCTGATGCTCGCCTGCCCGATCTGCAGCGAACCGCTGAATGCGGTGGACAACGGCGTGGCCTGCCCCGCCGGGCATCGCTTCGACCGTGCGCGCCAGGGTTATTTGAACCTGTTGCCGGTTCAGCACAAAAACAGCCGCGACCCTGGGGATAACCTGGCGATGGTCGAAGCCCGTCGCGACTTTTTGAACGCCGGCCATTACGCGCCGGTGGCCAAACGTCTGGCGGAACTGGCGGCGCAGTACGCGCCCCAGCGCTGGCTCGACATCGGTTGTGGCGAGGGTTACTACACCGCGCAAATCGCCGAGGCCCTGCCCAACGCTGACGGTTACGCCCTGGACATCTCCCGGGAAGCGGTCAAACGCGCCTGCAAACGCAACCCGCAGCTGACCTGGTTGATCGCCAGCATGGCGCGGGTGCCGTTGGCCTCGGGTAGCTGCCAGTTTCTCGCCAGCGTCTTCAGCCCGCTGGACTGGGAAGAAGCCAAGCGCTTGCTCAGCCCCGGCGGCGGCTTGATGAAAGTCGGGCCGACCAGCGGCCATCTGATGGAATTGCGCGAACGGCTGTACGATGAAGTGCGTGAGTACACCGACGACAAGCATCTGGCCTTGGTGCCGGAAGGCATGGCTTTGCAACACAGTGAAACGCTGGAATTCAAACTGATTCTTGCAAGTGGTCAGGATCGCGCCAACCTGTTGGCCATGACGCCGCACGGCTGGCGCGCCAGTGCGGAACGCCGGGCGGCGGTCATCGAACAGGCCGAGCCGTTCGAGGTCACCGTGTCGATGCGTTACGATTACTTCGTACTTCAATAATTTTTTGGTCTTGAGCAACGGCTTGAGGCCGGCTAAATCCGCGAATGGATTTTTCAGACCCGCAGTGAGGACATCCATGCGCCAACCCGATATCGAGATTTACCTGAAAGACGCCGACGTCGACTACAAGGCCATCGCGGCCTGGCTCGGCACTGCATTGGGCCCGTGCACCGACTGGGTTCAGAAAGGCCAGACCTACAAGTGCAAGGCCGGAAACGTGCCGGTGACCTGGTTGCCGAAAGCCGTAGGAAAATGGAACAGCCTGTACCTGGAAAGCGACCAGACCCCGTGGGAAGACGACATCGCCTGTGCCCGCGCCGCGTTTGCCGCGCTGAACGTCGAAGTGCGTTGCGCACCGGGCAGCTGGGTCGAGGAAGAAGGTGAGGAAACAGCGGATCGCTGGATGCGCATCAGCGCCGATGGCGAAGAAGAGATCACCTGGAAAACCGCTTAAAAGCGACACCGACCAAATGTGGGAGCGAGCCTGCTCGCGAATGCGGTGTGTCAGTCAACGTTAATGTCGACTGACACACCGCATTCGCGAGCAAGCCCGCTCCCACATTTGGTTTTGCGTGATCTGAAGAGTGGATTTACAACCCCACCACATCCTCAGCCTGCAAACCCTTCTCGCCGGACACCACCGCGTACTCGACCTGCTGGCCTTCAGTCAGCGAGCGGTGGCCTTCACCGCGAATCGCGCGGTAGTGCACGAACACATCCACCCCGTCCGCGCGCTGAATAAAACCGTAGCCCTTGGCGTCGTTGAACCACTTCACGTTGCCGGTTTCACGTGTTGCCATTTGTTCATACCCCTTTTTTATTATTGATCGGACTTTTCGCAGGAAAGCCTCGGGAACATTGCTTGCACGGACCAGGTGCCACTATATGGCCAGTGCGGGCTCGCCGAGTATATGTCAGGCACTAAAACTCTCAACAGGAGTTTACTTGCGTGCTTTTTTGCCGATTTTCGGCGAATCCGGCACACTATCGGCCGCCCGAGCAAACGCTCGGTTTTATTCACTCATGCAGATGCCGTATGACCCGTTCCCCGTTCCGCCGTCTTGTGTTTGGCACCCTGCGCCGACTGCTCTATCTCTGGGTTCGCTCCGAGACGATCAACCAGTCGTCGTTCACCCTCAACCTCGACCGCAGTCGTCCGGTGTTCTACGTCCTGCAAAACCCTTCGCTGACCGACCTCGCCGTGGTCGACACTGAATGCAGCAAAGCCGGTTTGCCCCGTCCGGTGCTGCCGGTGTCGGTGGGTAACCTACTGGAACCCGCCGCGTTCTTTTACCTGACGCCGGAGCCCGACTGGCTCGGTCGCCAGGACAAGCGCGGTGCGCCGCCGACCCTGACCCGCCTGGTCAGCGCTCTGAGCCAGAACGCCGCCGAAGATGCGCAGATCATTCCGGTCAGCGTGTTCTGGGGCCAGTCGCCGGACAGCGAATCGAGCCCGTGGAAACTGCTGTTCGCCGATAGCTGGGCGGTCACCGGGCGTCTGCGCCGCTTGCTCAGCATTATCGTGCTGGGGCGCAAGACCCGCGTGCAGTTCTCCGCGCCGATCCACCTGCGCGAACTGATCGATCACAACAAGGGGCACGAGCGTACCGTGCGCATGGCCCAACGGATTCTGCGGGTACACTTCCGCAACCTCAAAGCTGCGGTGATCGGCCCGGACATTTCCCACCGACGCAATCTGGTCAAAGGCCTGCTGAATCAGCCGCTGGTCAAGCAAGCGATCCTCGACGAAGCGGAGCGCGAAAACATCTCCCCGGAGAAAGCCAAGGCCCAGGCCCTGCGCTACGGCAACGAGATCGCCTCGGACTACACCTACACCGCGATTCGCTTTCTGGAAGTGGTGCTGAGCTGGTTCTGGAACAAGATCTACGACGGGATCAAGGTCAACCACATCGAAGGCGTGCAGAAGGTCGCCCAAGGTCACGAAGTGATCTACGTGCCGTGCCATCGCAGCCATATCGACTACTTGCTGCTGTCCTACTTGCTGTTTCGCAACGGCCTGACCCCGCCGCACATCGCCGCCGGGATCAACCTCAACATGCCGGTGATTGGCAGCCTGCTGCGTCGTGGCGGTGCGTTCTTCATGCGCCGCACGTTCAAGGGCAACCCGCTGTACACCTCGGTGTTCAACGAATACCTGCACACCCTGTTCACCAAAGGCTTCCCGGTGGAGTACTTCGTCGAGGGCGGCCGTTCGCGCACCGGGCGCATGTTGCAACCGAAGACCGGGATGCTGGCGATTACCCTACGCAGTTTCCTGCGGTCGTCGCGCATGCCCATCGTCTTCATTCCGGTGTACATCGGTTATGAGCGCGTGCTGGAAGGCCGGACCTACCTCGGCGAACTGCGTGGCGCGAGCAAGAAGAAAGAATCGATCTTCGACATCTTCAAAGTCATCGGCGCCCTGAAGCAGCGTTTCGGCCAGGTGGCGGTGAACTTCGGCGAGCCGATCAAACTGGCGGAATTCCTCGACAGCGAACAGCCGGACTGGCGTAAACAGGAACTCGGCCCGCAGTTCAAACCGGCGTGGCTCAACGAAACCACCAACCGCCTCGGCGAGAAAGTCGCGCAGCACCTGAACGAAGCAGCGGCGATCAACCCGGTCAACCTGGTGGCTTTGGCATTGCTGTCCACCAGCCGCCTGGCGCTGGACGATCGCGCCATGGCGCGCGTGCTGGATCTGTATCTGGCGCTACTGCGCAAGGTGCCGTACTCGCCGCACACCACGCTGCCGGAAGGTGACGGGCGCGCGCTGATCGAGCATGTGAAGGACATGGATCTGCTGTCCGAACAAAGTGATGCGCTCGGCAAGATTCTGTACCTGGACGAGCAAAACGCCGTCCTGATGACCTACTACCGCAACAACGTGCTGCACATTTTCGCGCTGCCGGCATTGCTCGCGAGCTTCTTCCAGAGCGCCTCGCGCATGAGCCGTGAGCAGATCCTGCGCTACACCCGCGCGCTCTATCCGTACCTGCAATCGGAGTTGTTCATTCGCTGGTCGCTGGACGAACTGGATGCAGTGATCGATCAATGGCTCGAAGCGTTCGTCGAGCAGGGTCTGCTGCGTTTTGAAAATGACGTTTACCTGCGTCCAGCGCCGAGTTCGCGGCATTTCGTGTTGCTGACCTTGCTGTCGAAGAGCATCGCCCAGACGCTGCAACGCTTCTACATGACCGTTTCGTTGCTGCTCAACAGCGGCCAGAACAGCATCAGCGCCGAAGAACTGGAAGACCTGTGCACGGTGATGGCCCAGCGCCTGTCGATCCTGCATGGCCTGAACGCCCCGGAGTTTTTCGACAAGAGCCTGTTCCGCCACTTCATCCAGACGATGCTCGACCTGGACGTGCTCAAACGCGACGAAGCCGGCAAGTTGAGCTATCACGAACTGCTTGGGGATTTGGCCGAAGGCGCGGCCAAACGGGTGTTGCCGGCGGAGATTCGTTTGTCGATTCGCCAGGTGGCGTTGCATCGCAGTGAAGATGCGGCGGATCTGGCCACCACACAGCCCGAGAAATAACGCAAAACCTTGTGGAAGCGAGCCTGTGTGGCGAGGGAGCTTGCTCCCGCTGGGTCGCGAAGCGGCCCCAAGAGCTTTGCGACTGCTTTGCAGCCGAGCGGGAGCAAGCGCCCTCGCCACACAGGCTCGTTCCCACATTAAGTGAGATGTACGATGAAAAAACTCTCTCTATTGGCCATGGCCGCTTTGCTCGGAGCCTGTCAGTCGATGCAACCTGCCGCCAAAACCAGCCTCGATGGCGAAGTCTTCTACCTGCAACGCATCGCCCTGCCGCCGAGCGCCACCCTGAGCGTCAGCTTGCAGGACGTGTCTCTGGCTGACGCCCCCGCCGTGGTGCTCGACGAACAGAAAGGCCCCGTCAAAGGTCAGGTGCCGCTGCCATTCCATCTGAGTTACGATCCGGCTCAGGTCAAACCCGGCCACAGATATTCCGTCAGCGCGCGAATCGAGTTGGATGGCCAACTGAAGTTCATCACCACCGAACATCACGCCGTGCAACTGGATGGCAGCGATCCGCAGCCACTGAAAATCCGCGTCGACGCTGTCCGTTAATTTTATTTTTTGAACACTTTTTTATGAACAAGGAAGCCGCCATGTTCCGCCCTACCCTTCGCTTCGCCGGCCTCTGCGCAGGCTTGATGATTTCCGCCAGCGCCATGGCGCTGTCGCTCAGTGACCTGTCGCAAAAAGACGCCACCGGCGGCCTCAAGGATGCCCTGACCCAAGGTGCGCAACTGGCCGTGAAACAGCTCGGTACACCGGGCGGGTTCAGCAACAACCCGGACGTGAAAATCGAACTGCCGGGCAAGCTGGGCAAGGTCGCCAGCAAAATGAAACAGTTCGGCATGGGCGACCAGGTTGATCAACTGGAAACCAGCATGAACAAAGCGGCGGAAACCGCTGTGACCCAGGCCCAGCCAATTCTTGTGGATGCGGTGAAGAAAATGAGCGTGGAGGATGCCAAAGGGATTCTCAGCGGCGGCAACGATTCGGCTACCCAATACCTGAACAAATCCAGCCGCGAACAGATCCGCGCCAAGTTCCTGCCAATCGTCAAGCAAGCCACCGACCAGGTCGGTCTGGCCAAGCAGTACAACTCGTTCGCCGGCCAAGCCGCGACCATGGGCGTGATCGATACAAAAAATGCCAACATCGAAAGCTACGTCACCGAACAGGCACTGAACGGGCTGTTCGAGATGATCGGCAAACAGGAAGAAACCATTCGCAAGAACCCTGCTGCGGCAGCGACCAGTCTGGCGAAGAAGGTGTTTGGTACGCTGTAAGCCTCAACACAAATTCTGTGGGGGCTAGCCCTGTGGCGAGGGGATTTATCCCCGTTCGGCTGCGAAGCAGTCGTCAATTCATCACAGGCGGTTGGGCTTTAAAGTGCAGGGGACGCTTCGCGTCCCAACGGGGATAAATCCCCTCACCACAAAGGCTCGCTCCCACAGGAACTCATTTGTCGATGCGACCCGCAAGAAGAACACCCACTCGCGCCCCATCTTCCTCTTCTCGAACACGTTCAACTCAACCAACCCGTTCAGGGTGGCCGAAGCAGTGTTGTAAGAGCAGTCCAGATTTTCCTTCACATTGACCGCCGTAAATTCCTTGGCCATCCCGCTCTTGGCCACCTGGAACAAGGCCCGTTGCTTCTCGGTCAATCGGTCGAAAAAACCGGACGCCAACAACCAGCGATCAAAGCTGTCGGCATACACCAGACTTTTCCGATAAGCCTCGGTAAAACCCCTGACAGCCCGCAGGATGACCGCACACTGAAAGTCGATGAAATACGTCAGATCAAGGTCATCAGCTTCAGTGTTCAGATACGACCGTCCGTATTTCACCGGCGCGTTGCGTAGCAAAATGCTGATCGCAATGTAGCGAAAGGCCGAGAAGTCATTCTTGAACATGAACCAGTAAAACAGCGCCCGCGCGACCCGGCCATTGCCATCGCGAAAAGGGTGCTCGTAACCCAGCGCAAAATGCAGCGCGATGCCCTTGATCAGAGGATGAAGGTACTCACGTTGTTCGGGATCATTGTGAGGCTGGTTGATCCACGTCGACAACACGCGCAATCGTGACACCAGCCCTGCGGCGGGCGGTGGTGTGTGCACGGTGTTGCCCTCGCCGTCCTGCACCACCACGTCATCGTTGTCCCTGAACTGCCCCGGCGAATATTGCGCATCATCGATGCCCTCGACGCCCACCCGGTGCATGGCCGAAATCAGTTCGACGCTCAGGGCTTCATAACGCTTTTCCCAGGCGAAGTTCATCATCTTGTAATTGCCGATCACCATTCGCTCGTCCGGCGTGCGTGGCAGGCGTTTGCGCTTGAGCATGTCCTTGGCCACCCGCGTAGTCGTGGCCGCGCCTTCGAGTTGACTGCTGCTGATCGCTTCGTCTTCGATCAGATCGTTGAGCAGATAACTGAAATGCGCGTGCTCGCCGATCTGACTGGTCATGAACTCCAGCGCAGCCGTCGTCGCTTGTCGATCGACGGCGGAGATCGCTTTCTGCGCCAGCGGTGTGAGTACGAAGTTGCCCCACTGAAGCGGTTCGCCCAGTGGCAAAAGGCTTGAGTACTGAGCAGTCCGGGCTTTCTTTACCAGCGCCCAGCACAGGCTCGAATCCAGTCCCGGCGCCCAGCGGTGGCGCAATTCGTCAAAAGGTCGATAGCGCCCTTGATCATCCAGCGGCTTAAGGAGGGCGAGGTAATCCGAGAGGCGCTCTTTATGGGGAAACTTCCCCAACAGGTCGAACACCGGATCGGTCCGCCCCTTCAGCTTCGGTGGCTTCTTCATTATTGCTGTCTCAAAACCTCATGAAACTGAGGCTTGAGTACAGCATTCAGGTCCCTCTGACTCAATATCAGAGGTTTCTGAAATACTTGTAGGAGCCGAGAACGCCTTCGCGGGCAAGCCTCGCTCCTACAGGGGATATGTCGTTCGCAAATTATGCGGTCGACTCAAAACCTGTAGGAGCGAGGCTTGCCCGCGAAGGCGTCTTTGAATCCAACAAAGGTCAGGCGGGTTCTTTCTTGATGCGGAACCAAGCCGCATACAGCGCCGGCAAAAACAGCAGCGTCAACGCCGTCGCCACAATCAGGCCCCCCATGATCGCTACCGCCATTGGCCCGAAGAACACGCTGCGTGACAGCGGGATCATCGCCAATACGGCGGCGAGCGCGGTCAGCACGATCGGCCGGAAACGACGCACCGTGGCCTCGATGATCGCCTGCCAGGGCTTGAGCCCGGCGGCGATGTCCTGTTCGATCTGGTCCACCAGAATCACCGAGTTACGCATGATCATCCCGGACAGCGCGATGGTCCCGAGCATGGCCACAAAACCAAATGGCTGGCGGAACACCATCAGGAACAGGGTCACGCCGATCAATCCCAATGGCGCTGTCAGAAACACCATCACCGTGCGTGAGAAACTGCGCAGTTGCAGCATCAGCAACGTCAGCACCACTACAATGAACAGCGGCACACCGGCTTTCACCGAGTTCTGGCCGCGGGCCGAGTCCTCCACAGTCCCGCCGACTTCCAGCAAGTAACCATCAGGCAGCTCAGCGCGAACAGGATCGAGCGTCGGCATGATCTGCTGCACCAGCGTCGCTGGTTGTTCCTTGCCGTAGATGTCGGCGCGAATCGTCACGTTCGGCAAGCGGTTGCGGTGCCAGATGATGCCTTCTTCAAAGCCGTATTCCAGCGTCGCGATTTGCGACAGCGCGACGCTGCGGCCGTTGTCAGTCGGCACCGCCAGGCTTGGCAGCAACGACAGCTCGGTGCGTTCATGCAACGTGCCGCGCAGGAGGATTTCGATCAACTCGTTGTCTTCGCGGTACTGGCTGACGCTGGAACCGGTCAGCGAGCTTTGCAGAAACTTCGACAGGTTCGCAGTGCTTACACCCAGCGCTCGCGCGCGGTCCTGATCGACGTTCAGATAAACGACTTTGCTCGGCTCTTCCCAGTCCAGATGGACGTTGGCCACGTGGGGATTTTCGCGAACCTTGGCCGCCACCTTGCGGGCCAGGGCGCGGACTTCCTCGATGTGTTCGCCGGTGACCCGGAACTGCACCGGATAGCCAACCGGCGGGCCGTTTTCAAGACGCGTCACCCGCGAACGCAGGGCCGGGAACTGTTCGTTGAGGGTTTCGATCAGCCAGGTACGCAGGGTTTCGCGGTCTTCGATGGTCTTGGCCAGGACGACAAACTGGGCGAAGCTCGCCGCCGGCAGTTGCTGATCCAGCGGCAGATAGAAGCGCGGCGAACCGGTGCCGACGTAGGCCACGTAGTTGTCGATGCCGGCGTGGTCCTTCAGCAAACCTTCAAGGCGTTTAACCTCGTCGGCGGTGTTGCTCAGCGAAGCGCCTTCGGCGAGTTTCAGATCGACCATCAATTCCAGTCGCCCCGAGGCCGGGAAGAACTGTTGCGGCACAAAACGGAACAACACGATGGAGGCAATGAACAACACCACCGTCAGCGCGATTACCGTCTTGCGCCAGCGCACGCACCATTCCACCAGACGTCTGACACGCTCATAGAACGGTGTGGCGTAAGGGTCCGGTTGTCCAGTGCCGTGTTTCGCCGCGTGAATCTTCGCCAGATCCGGCAGGAGTTTCTCCCCCAGATACGGCACGAAAACCACGGCCGCAATCCACGATGCCAGCAGCGCGATAGTCACTACCTGAAAAATCGAACGGGTGTATTCGCCGGTGCCCGATTGCGCGGTGGCAATCGGCAGGAACCCGGCGGCGGTGATCAGCGTACCGGTGAGCATCGGGAACGCGGTGCTGGTCCAGGCGTAACTCGCGGCTTTGATGCGGTCGAAGCCCTGCTCCATTTTGATCGCCATCATTTCCACGGCGATGATCGCGTCGTCCACCAGCAAGCCCAACGCCAGCACCAGCGCACCGAGGGAAATCTTGTGCAGGCCGATGCCGAGGTAATACATACAGGCGAAGGTCATGGCCAGCACCAGCGGAATGGCCAGCGCGACCACCATACCGGTGCGCACACCGAGGGAGAAGAAACTCACCAGCAACACAATCGCCAGCGCTTCCACCAACACCTGAACGAATTCACCCACGCCGGTTTTTACCGCAGCCGGCTGGTCGGAAACCTTGCGCAGTTGCATGCCGGCCGGAAGGTTTTTCTGGATTCTGGCGAACTCGATTTCCAGCGCCTTGCCCAGCACCAGAATGTCGCCACCGTCCTTCATCGCCACGGCCAGGCCGATGGCGTCTTCCGCCATGAAGCGCATGCGTGGCGCCGGTGGATCGTTGAAACCGCGACGAACGTTCGCGACATCGGAGATACGAAACGTACGATCACCAACGCGGATCGGGAAGTTCTTGATCTCTTCTACCGTCTGAAAATTCCCTGAAACCCGTAGCTGCAATCGCTCGCTGGTGGTTTCAAAGAAGCCGGCCGTGGACATCGCGTTCTGCTCTTCAAGCGCCTGCTGCACCGCCGCCAACGGCAAGCCGAGGGTGGCGAGTTTGACGTTGGAAAGTTCGATCCAGATCTTCTCGTCCTGCAACCCGAGCAGGTCGACCTTGCCCACATCCTTGACCCGTTGCAGCTGAATCTGGATGCGGTCGGCGTAGTCCTTGAGTACCGCGTAATCAAAACCGTCGCCGGTCAGCGCATAGATATTGCCGAACGTGGTGCCGAATTCATCGTTGAAAAAAGGCCCCTGAATACCCGGTGGCAAGGTATGACGAATGTCGCTGATCTTCTTGCGGACCTGATACCAGAGGTCCGGAATCTCCACCGAGTGCATGGAGTCACGCGCAACGAACGTCACCTGGGATTCACCCGGTCGGGAGAACGAGACGATGCGCTCGTACTCGCCGGTTTCCATCAGTTTCTTTTCAATTCGCTCGCTGACCTGGCGCGACACTTCCTCGGCGGTGGCCCCCGGCCAGTTGGTTCGGATCACCATGGCCTTGAAGGTGAACGGCGGGTCTTCGCTTTGTCCGAGCTTGGTGTAGGAAAGCGCGCCGACAATCGCCAGCAACAGCATCAGGAACAGTACGATCTGGCGATTACGCAGCGCCCATTCGGAAAGATTGAAACCCATCGGGGATTACTCCTTGTCCGCCAGATTGACCACGCGGTTGGAGCGATCCACCGGGCGCACTTGCTGCCCGTCATGAAGCACATGGACACCGGCCGCCACCACCCAGTCGCTTGCGTTCAGGCCTTCGAGCACCGGCACGGTTTTCTCGCCGAATGCACCGACCCGGACCGGGGCTTTTTTCAGGGTGTTGTTGGCGCCCAGGACCCACACGTAGGTGGCACCGTTTTCTGCGGTGAGGGCCGACAGCGGCACCGATAGCGACACCACATCGGCGGTCTGGATGAATACCCGGGCGCTCTGGCCGAGTTCGGCCGGGACTTTGCCGGCAGTGAATGCGATGCGGGCGGCGAAGGTGCGGGACTTTGGATCGGCGGCAGGTGACAGCTCACGGATGCGTCCGGCGAATCGTTGATCGGGTTGGGTCCAGAGTTCCACCGACACCGGCTGACCGACCTTGAAACGACCGAAGCTCTGTTCCGGCAGGCTGATCAGCACTTCGCGTTCGCCATCGGTGGCGAGGGTAAACACGGTTTGCCCGGCGGCGACGACTTGCCCGACTTCCACCGCGCGCTTGGCCACGACGCCGTCCTGAGGCGCGCGCAATACGGCGTAGCTGGCCTGGTTGGTAGAGACGTTGAACTCGGCCTTGATCTGCTTCAGGCGCGCTTCACCGGATCTGTAGAGGTTTTCAGAATTGTCGTACTGGGAACGGCTGACCATCTGACGATCCATCAGGGTCTTGTAGCGATCACGCTCGGCGCGTACGAGATTGAGATTGGCTTCGGCCGCCGCGACCTGGGCGCGGGTAGCTTCCAGTTGCAGGCGCACGTCCTGGGGATCGAGTTCTGCCAAAGGCTGGTCGGCCTTGACCCGCTGCCCTTCTTCGACCAGTCGTCGGCTGACTTTGCCGCCAATGCGGAAGGCCAGGTCCGGTTCGTAGCGAGCACGGACTTCACCGGGATAGCTTTCCATCGCCTGGGCCGAAGGCTCTGGCTGCACGACCATGGCCGGTCGAACAGTGACTTGCGGCGCCTCTTCGTGACCACACGCAGACAATAAAAACGCCAGACTGACTGGCAATGCGAGGGGCAAGGCATAGCGGAACATGGTGAAGGACCTTTCGCTAATGGTGCTTGGAATAATTATACTGACTAGTATGTTATTAATAGCAAACTCACCAGTCCAGTATTAAAAACGAATATGCCGAACAATCTTTCAGCACCCAATGGTCCGGGCCGCCCCAAGGATCTGGCCAAACGCCAGGCGATCCTCGATGCGGCGAAAATCCTGTTTCTGAGCAATGGTTATGCGAGCACCAGCATGGACGCCGTCGCGGCTGAAGCTGGCGTGTCGAAGCTGACCGTCTACAGCCATTTCAACGACAAGGAGACGCTGTTCTCCGCCGCGGTGATGGCCAAGTGCGAAGAGCAATTACCTACGCTGTTTTTCGAATTGCCCGACGGCATTTCAGTGGAAACGGTGCTGCTGAACATCGCGCGCGGTTTTCATCACCTGATCAACAGCGATGAATCGGTCAACCTGCACCGGTTGATGATGACGCTGGGCAGCCAGGACCCGAAGCTCTCGCAAATCTTCTTCGAAGCCGGACCGGAGCGCATGCTGCATGGCATGGAGCGGTTGCTGAGCAAGGTGGATCAGAGCGGTGCGTTGAGCATCGACAAGCCCCGTAACGCGGCGGAGCATTTCTTTTGCCTGCTCAAGGGCGCGGGGAATTTTCGCTTGTTGTATGGCTGTGGTGAGCCGTTGACCGGGGATGCGGCCGAGGAACATGTGCGGGAAGTGGTGGGGTTGTTTATGCGGGCTTATCGGCCAGAGACAGCCTGATCGTTTGACAGTGTTTTGGCGGACGCCTTCGCGGGCAAGCCTCGCTCCTACAGGATATTTGTCGTGTTCAACATCTGCGAACACGCAAACCCTGTAGGAGCGAGGCTTGCCCGCAAAGGCGATCGACGCGGTTTTAAGGCTTGAGCGCCTTCTTCGGATAAATGTCATACCGACTGGATTTCCCGTCCAGCGCATGACTCGGCTTCGGCCCCGCAATGCACGGCGCCTTGCGCGGACGCTTCACCACCACCCGATGGCTGGCCAATGCCAACGCGGCCTCCAGCAACGCGGGCGCATCCGGGTCATCCCCCACCAACGGCCGGAACAGGCGCATTTCCTTCTTCACCAGCGCGGTTTTCTCACGGTGGGGAAACATCGGATCGAGGTAGATCACCTGCGGCGGCTCGCCCTCCCAGTTGCGCATGACCTCGATCGAGTTGCCCTTGAGCAAACGCATGCGCGCCACAATCGACGCCACGTCGAAATCTTCCGCACCGCGTGCCAAACCATCCTCAAGCAACGCACCTATCAACGGCTGGCGTTCGATCAGGCTCATCTCGCAACCCAGGCTCGCCAGCACGAACGCATCCTTGCCCAGCCCCGCCGTGGCGTCCAGCACCCGCGGACGCACGCCCTGCGCGATGCCAACAGCCTTGGCGATCATCTGACCGGTGCCACCGCCGAACAACCGGCGATGAGCCGCGCCACCCTCGACGAAGTCCACCCGCACCGGCCCCGGCGCGTCCGGCCCCAGCTGTTGCAACTGCAAACCCTGCTCACCCACCTGCAAGGCAAACTCGCCATCGGTCACCTGCAACGGCAGGCCCAGGCGTTCGGCCCATTGCTCGGCCTGTGGCTGAAAAGCCGTGCCCAGGGCCTCGACATGGATGCGGCAAGCCGCCGGTTGCTCAATCATGGGAAAACACGCTCAAAAAATTAATGATCGGCAAAAACGGCCGATAACAAAACTAACGAGCATTTTGCCAGAGCTGAGCGTCGACCGAGAGAAATGTCAGACATTCAACGCACATCGATAGGTTACATCTCGCCCCACGGCGATTTTGGCCTGCGAAACTCCCAAGCACTGAGCGGCGTCAGTCACCTGTGGCAGGATTTTTTTGCCCAGGCCCTGGCCGATCAGTCGGGCGATGTCGTGCCGGCTTCTCTCGATTTTCCAGCGGTCGATCTCGAGAGCCCGGTCGAGCCTACGATTGGCAGCGAGCTGCTGGCGCACATTGTTTCCCAGCGTGAATGCGATGTGAAGGAAACCCAGGTCAAGCCACCCGAGCCACTGTTCCTGCCGATTGCCGAGTTCGACATGGACCTGGCAGACAAACCGTTCCCACCGTTCCCGGCAGAAGAAATCGTCGCTCAGCAGAAACAGCAGGACTTCGAAAGCGGCTGGGTTCGCCCGATCGTGCTGACCGCGGGTCAACCCGTGCCAGAAGCCGGCCCGGCGCCGCAACCGCGTCCATTGCACCTGCCAATCGCCGAATTCGAAATGGACCTGCTGGACAAGCCATTCCCGCCGTTCCCGGCCGAAGAGCTCGCGGAACAACAGAAGAACTTTGATTTCGACATCGGCTGGGCGCGACCGATCGTTCTGCAGAACCTGCGCATCGCCGCCTGATCTTCAATAACAGCCCCTCAGCGACACACCCACCACGGCCCGACATCCACGTGAAAATGATTGCGATGGGCGGCGTTGTAGTCCGGGCCCAACACCACACTGAACACGTCGCAGGCGCCGTCGCGGACCTGACGTAAAAACCGTGCGTCCTGATTATCCTTCGGCCAATCCTTGAGCACGCTGATCGATCGGCCGTCGGCGAGGCGAAAACCGGCGATATCCAGCGCGTTCGCCGTGGCATGCTGGCTGAGTCTGCCATTCTCACGGCCGTAAACATTGCGACAAGCAAAGCTCCCCAGATGGTCGACGCGGGTGACCGCTTGCCCATACACCGCCTGCGCCGCAGGTTGCAACGCGTGATGCTCGAACAGGGCAAACGACACCGCCAGGCGGCAACTGGCGAGGAAACTGCTGCTCAGGGCGACGTCGCCGCCCTGCACGCGCAAGGCGTCGTCCAACGGACACTTTGCGTCAGGGCTGTCGGCTTGAGGGGCGACGCGCAATCCGGAACTGCTCAGGGCTTGCTCGCACAATTGCGGGTCATCGCGCAGCCGCATCAGTTTGTAGCGGGTCAACAGGTTCGGTTCGGCCTTGACGTCCAGCGGCGCCCACGGGTTCCACTGCGGCGGCAGCGAGATCCAGCCGCGCCAGACGCTCACGCCCGCCACACCGAGCATCACCACCAACACCAGCAGCACCCGCAAAAACCGCATTGTCAGCCTTTGAACAATTGATTGGCCTGCGCGTACGGCATTGACCGCGACGTAAAGCTGAAGGTGCCCGCGGTCTTGATCTCTTCGGCCGCCCGGAAGAATTCGCCATACGCAGCCAGGGCCAGTGCCGAGCCGACGCTTATGCGTTTGACGCCCATTTCGCTCAACTGCTCGACCGTCAGTTTGAGCCCGCCAGACATCAACACGTTCACCGGTTTGGGCGCCACGGCGCGGACCACCGCCAATACGTCTTCAGCGCTGCGCAGACCCGGCGCATACAGCACGTCGGCGCCTGCTTCGGCGAAGGCCTGCAAGCGGCGAATGGTGTCGTCCAGATCGGGATTGCCATGCAGGAAGTTCTCGGCCCGGGCCGTCAGCATGAAGGGGAACGGCAAACTGCGAGCGGCGGCGACAGCGGCTTCGATCCGTGCCACCGCATGCTCGAAGCAGTAGATCGGAGCCTCTGCGCGACCCGTGGCGTCTTCGATCGAACCACCCACGGCGCCTGCTGCGGCGGCTCGCAAAATACTTTGCGCACACTCGACCGGATCGTCGGCAAAACCGTTTTCCAGATCGACCGCCACCGGCAGATCGGTAGCCGCGACAATCGCCCGAACGTTCGCCAGCGTATCTTCCAGCGTCAATCCGCCATCCGGGCGTGCGTTGGAAAAGGCATAACCGGCACTGGTGGTCGCCAGCGCCTCGAAGCCCAGGCTCGCGAGCATCTTCGCCGAGCCGGCGTCCCACGGGTTGGGAATGACAAAAGCGCCGTCGCGTTCATGCAGCGCTTTGAACGCCTGGGCTCGAAGGGTTTGCGCATCCATTGGCAGGCTCCTGAAAAAGGCAGGGAATCCGCCTCAGAGCAGGCCAAGTTGCTCGGCGGCGGGCTCTCTGTATAGCTCAGGCAGCGGCGGCAAGCCAGGCAAACGCAGCATCAGTTTTGCGTGAAAACGTTGCGCCAGTTTTGCGGCCAACAGATTGTCGGCGGTGTGCAGGAAGATATACGGCGTGCGGCCCTCTTCGATCCACAGGGCGATTTTCTCGACCCAGGGCACCAGGAACGGATCGTTGGCTTCCAGCTGCGGATGGCCGATGAAGCGCACTTGCGGGAACTGAGTGAACGCCGCGGGACGGGGCGGAACCCTGGGTTTCTTGGATTGGGCATGGAGAACCGACGGATCGGTCGACGTGCAGCTGAAAAGCGCGCGCGGATCGAGGCAGATACGTTCGACGCCGCGATCCAGCAGCAGACGATTAAGCGAGCGCTCGGCATCACCCTTGGCGAAGAAATCGTCGTGTCGTACTTCGATGGCCAAAGGCCGGTCCACCGCGTCAATAAAACCCGCCAGCTCGTGCAATCGTTGGGGTGTGAAGCTTTTCGACAATTGCAGCCACAGCGGCGAAACCCGTTCGCCCAACGGGCTGAGCAATTGCAGGAAGGTTTCTGTGGCGGTCAGTTGTTCACGCAAGTCACCGCCGTGGCTGATGTCGCCGGGGAATTTGGCGGTGAAGCGAAAGTGTTCGGGCATGGTCTCGGCCCAGCGCTGCACGGTGCTGGCAGCCGGGCTCGCGTAGAAGGTCGTGTTGCCTTCCACGGCGTTGAATACTTGAGAATAAAGATTTAGAAAATCGGAGGGTTTCGCGTCTTGCGGATAGAGAAAATCGCGCCAGGCGTTTTCACTCCAGGACGGGCAGCCTAGGTAGTAAGGCAGTCGCATCAGATGTACAGGTCGAGACCCATCACATCCGAATCCCAATCGACAAAACCGGCCGTGCTGAGGTAGCTGGCCAGGGCCATCGCGACGCTTTTGCTCATGGCGCGGTGGTAAATCATGTCTTGTTGACGCGCGGGGAGATTGCTCAGGCGCTGCGCGGAGGCTTTGGCGGCGCGGGCGGCCAGTTGCTCTTCGGAAGGGAATTCCAGCTCACCCTCGATATCGACGGATTCGTCCTCAACCACATGCCCTTTGCGAGGCTTGCGCTTGATGGGGTAGGACTGAGAGGAAAGGCCGTCTATACGCATAAAGTCATGCTCGGTATCGATGATGGCAGTCTAGTGGCACATAACCCACTTCGCAAACCGCCGAGTGATAACTAGAACACAGAAAAGCGAAAAGGTTTAAAAGCGGGGGTTAGAAAACGACGATTGGCAGGCGTTGGATATTCATTGTGGCGAGGGAGCTTGCTCCCGCTCGGCTGCGAAGCAGACGCAAATCAGGCTGCGCGGTGTACCTGCCTACAATTGGGGCTGCTTCGCAGCCCAGCGGGAGCAAGCTCCCTCGCCACAAAAGCAATGCGGATCAACGCGCTTTCGGCGTCGCAACCTTGTCGCGCAGATAAACCGGCTGCGCCTCATCCGCCACAATCGCTTCACCACGCGCCCAGGCAAATCGCGCCAGGGTCAGCAGGTCTTCGGCGTGAGGCAACATGCCCGCATCCTGCCCCGTCAGGTTGACGGCAATGCGCTCGGCATACCCCCAACCGGTGCCCGCGCCAAACCACTCACCGCTGGCATCGGCCGGCAATGCCGCCACTTCCGGCGGCAATACGGCTTCGTTGCCGACCAGTCGCATCTCCCCCGCCGTTTCGCGGTAGCAACCCCAATACACTTCATCCATCCGCGCATCGATGGCCGCCGCGACCTGGCTCACGCCGTGTTCGCGATACGCCCGCTGCGCCAGCACTGCCAGGTTCGACACCGGCAACACCGGGCGATCCAGCGCAAACGCCAGGCCTTGCACCACGCCAATGGCAATCCGCACGCCGGTGAACGCGCCCGGCCCACGGCCAAAGGCAATCGCATCGACCGCTTGCAGGGTGGTCCCGGCATCGGCGAGCAATTGCTGGATCATCGGCAACAGCTTCTGCGCATGCAGGCGCGGGATCACCTCGTAATGGCTCGTGACTTTGCCGTTATGCAGCAAGGCAACGGAGCAAGCTTCAGTCGCGGTGTCCAGGGCCAGCAAGGTGCTCATCGATGTTTCCGTAAGAGAGGTCAGAAAAAAGTGCGCCAGTATAAACAACTACGGCCCGCAAGCGGGCCGTAGAAGATGAAGCGTTTTTTCAGCGCAGCGCTTCAAGCACCTTGCCGGTGATCGCTTCAACCGAGCCAACACCTTCGATGTGACTGTACTGCGGTTTACCCTGAGCGGCAGACAGCTCCTGGTAAAACTTCACCAGTGGCTCGGTCTGAGCGTGGTAAACCGAAAGACGATGACGCACGGTTTCTTCGGTATCGTCCTTGCGCTGCACCAGCTCGTCACCGGTGACGTCGTCTTTACCGGCAACTTTCGGCGGGTTGTAGACGATGTGGTACACGCGACCGCTGGCCTCGTGAACGCGACGACCGGCGATACGCTGAACGATGTCTTCGTCCTTGACGTCGATTTCCACAACGTGGTCCAGCTCGACGCCGGCCTTCACCAGGGCTTCAGCCTGAGGAATGGTGCGCGGGAAACCGTCGAACAGGAAACCGTTGGCGCAATCCGCCTGGCTGATGCGTTCCTTGACCAGATTGATGATCAGGTCATCGGAAACCAGACCACCGCTGTCCATCACGCTCTTGGCGATCAGGCCCAGCTCGGTGCCGGCCTTGACCGCGGCACGCAGCATGTCGCCGGTGGAGATTTGCGGGATGCCGAACTTTTCGGTGATGAACTTAGCCTGAGTACCTTTACCGGCCCCGGGAGCTCCCAGCAGAATGACGCGCATCGATGTGCTCCTCAATTTTTTATATAGATAACAACGGATTCGCCTCGTGGGGCCAATCTCAAAAACAGGGTCGTGACCGCCCAAACGGCCAAAGGCTGATCAAGATACACAGCAGATCCTACGCACACAAGCCGCCGAAAGTCGGAGAAACCCGCACCTTGCGTGACCCTGCGACGGGGTACCCCAAGTCGCAACCCCATCATTAACTGTCGCCTGGCAGCACTTTCCAGCCCTGCGCAAACCGGCACTCAACGCCCGCGTCGAGTGCCCGAACCCACGACAAAAACCTTAGCCGGTATTTCGCAAACCGGCGGCAATCCCCGCCACAGACACCAGCAACGCCTGTTCTACCGGGCTGCCCTGTGCCACTTCCTGCTGTCGCGAACGCGCCAGCAACTCGGCCTGCAATAGATGAAGCGGGTCGAGGTAGGTGTTGCGCAAGCGGATAAATTCGAGGGTGTCTGGGCTATGTGCCAGTAGCTGCGACTGACCGGTCAACCCCAGGACAACTGAACAGGCCTGCGACAATAGGTCGCGTAAATGCGCACCCAAAGGCAGCAGATCGGGCTCGACCAACCGCTCATCGTAGGAACGGGCAATATCGGCGTCGGCCTTGGCCAGGACCATTTCCAGCATGTCAATGCGCGTGCGGAAGAACGGCCATTGCTCACGCATCTGCCCCAGCAACTCCCCTTCGCCACGCTCCAGCGCCTTGCTCAGCGCCGCTTCCCAGCCGAGCCAGGCCGGCAGCATCAGGCGTGTCTGAGTCCAGCCGAAGATCCATGGAATTGCCCGCAGGCTTTCGATCCCGCCGGCCCGGCGTTTGGCCGGACGGCTGCCCAACGGCAGGCGTCCCAACTCCTGCTCCGGGGTGGATTGGCGGAAATACTCGACGAATTGCGGATTTTCCCGCACCACGGCGCGGTAAGCGCCGACACCGTCGGCCGCCAATTCGTCCATCAAGTGGCGCCAGGCGGGTTCCGGTGGTGGAGGCGGCAGCAAAGTCGCTTCCAGCACAGCCGCGAGGTACAGATTGAGGTTTTGCTCGGCGATGTCCGGCAGTCCGAATTTGAAACGAATCATTTCCCCCTGCTCGGTGGTGCGGAAACGCCCCGCCACCGACCCCGGTGGCTGCGACAGGATCGCCGCGTGCGCCGGGCCGCCGCCACGGCCCACGGTGCCACCGCGACCGTGGAACAACAGCAACTCGACTTGCTGCTCGCGGCAAATATCGACCAGACGCTCCTGCGCCCGGTACTGCGCCCAGGCCGCCGCAGTGGTGCCGGCGTCCTTGGCCGAGTCGGAGTAACCGATCATCACTTCCTGCGGTCCTTGCAGGCGCGCGCGATAACCCGGCAGCAGCAACAGCTTTTCGATCACCGGGCCGGCGTTGTCCAGGTCGGCGAGGGTTTCGAACAGCGGCACCACGCGCATCGGCCGCAACACCCCAGACTCTTTAAGCAGCAGTTGCACAGCGAGCACATCGGAAGCGGCGCCGGCCATGGAAATAACGTACGAACCGAGCGAAGCGCCCGGCGCGGCGGCGATTTCCCGGCACGTCGCCAACACTTCAGCGGTGTCGGCAGAAGGCTTGAAGTAAGCCGGCAGCAACGGCCGACGGTTGTTCAGCTCACGCATCAGGAAGGCGATGCGCTCCTCTTCGCTCCAGTCTTCGTAGCGACCAAGGCCAAGGTAATCGGTGATTTCAGTCATCGCCGCCGAGTGCCGCGACGAGTCCTGCCGCACATCGAGACGCACCAGGAACAAGCCGAACGTCACCGCACGACGCAGGCAATCAAGCAACGGCCCATCGGCGATCACGCCCATGCCGCACTCATGCAGCGACTGGTAGCAGAGCTCCAGCGGATCGAGCAGGTCGCGATTGTTTTGCAGCACATCGGCGGGCGCCGGCGTCGCGGTCGTCAAGGCGGCATGCGCCCAGTTACGGGTGGCGCGCAGGCGTTCACGCAACTGTTTAAGGACGGCGCGATAGGGTTCGGCGCTGTCACCGGCCTTGGCTTTCAGCGCGTCGCTGGCCTGCTGCATCGACAGCTCAGCGGCGAGGTGATCGACATCGCGCACGTACAAATCAGCGGCCATCCAGCGCGCCAGCAGCAACACTTCACGTGTCACGGCAGCCGTCACGTTGGGGTTGCCGTCGCGGTCGCCGCCCATCCACGACGCAAAGCGAATCGGCGCGGCCTCCAGCGGCAAATGTAGGCCGGTGGCGTCATGCAGGGCTTTATCGGCCTTGCGCAAATAGTTCGGGATTGCTTGCCACAGCGAATGCTCGATCACCGCGAAACCCCATTTGGCCTCGTCCACGGGCGTCGGGCGGGTGCGGCGGATTTCTTCGGTGTGCCAGGCTTCGGCGATCAGGCGCTGGAGCTTTACGTGGATCTGCTCGCGCTCGGCGCTGGTCAGGTCGCGATGGTCCTGAGCGGCGAGTTGCGCGGCGATGGCGTCGTATTTCTGGATCAGCGTACGGCGCGCCACTTCGGTCGGGTGAGCGGTCAACACCAGCTCGATTTGCAGTCGCCCCAATTGCCGCGCCAGGGACTCGGCACCGTGGCCTTCGGCAAGCAGGCGCGCGAGCAATTCGGGCAGCACACGCGCTTCGAACGGCGCGGGCTGCGATTCTTCGCGGCGGTGAATCAGCTGATATTGCTCGGCGATGTTGGCGAGGTTGAGAAACTGGTTGAACGCCCGCGCCACCGGCAGCAACTCGTCTTCGCTCAACTGGTTGAGGCTGGCGCTCAGCTCCGCGTCCATCGAACCGCGACGGTCGGCCTTGGCGCCTTTACGGATCTGCTCGATCTTGTCGAGAAAACCGTCCCCGTACTGCTCACGAATGGTGTTGCCCAACAGCTCACCCAACAGGTGAACGTCCTCGCGCAAGCGTGCATCAATATCGGTCATCAGCCGTTCTCCAGCGAAAAATCCGGTGTGCTTCGTGGTTTAAGAGTGCCGCCCTAAAGCGCTTCTTACAAGCAGACGACGAAGGGACTTTAAACCTCGGGCCCGCGAGCTAGTCTGAAGAGTAAGCCGTACAACGGCTTTCGCCGGCCATGGCCGGAGACTTACCCTGCCTGCCACGAGCAGGCGCGCAATGAGGTTTTTATGAAAATCCGCGAGCTTGCCCATCACTGGGAAGAAAACGCCAAGGGTCGCCTGACCGACACCGGCTACGCGATTCATCTGGATGTGGAGGCCGCCGCACGACTGGCGGCGATCATCGAGATGTACCCCAAGCGGCACCCCGAAGAACTGCTCGGCGAACTGATCGGCGCTGCGCTGGAAGAGCTGGAAAAGAGCTTTCCGTACGTGAAGGGCTCAACCATCGTCGCCACCGATGAAGAAGGCGATCCACTGTACGAAGACGTCGGTCCGACTCCGCGTTTTCTCGCGTTGTCCCGTCGTCATTTGCATGATTTGTCGTCCAGCGAAGACAAGCAGAAGCACTGATTCAACCCCTATAAACCTGTGGGAGCGAGACCGGCTTGCCGGCGATAACGGTCTGACATTCAACATTTCTATTGCCTGACACTCCGCCATCGCCGGCAAGCCGGTCTCGCTCCCACAGGGGTTGCAGTGTCCTTCCACAACTGCGTGTTCCCGGGCCCTGAAGGTGCGGGAATACCGCTGCACATCGCCAAAGTTCCCGAATTAGAGCCTTGTCCGTTCGGTCAAAGTTTTTTCCGGCGATAGGCCATCTTCTCTGAACTTTTAAAAAATGCCTCGGGTCGTAACCAGTAACCACGCCTGGGACGGCCGTTTCAAAACGCTTCGAAATTTGATGGTTGCGGCTCCTTGCCCAGGATGGATTTTTAGTTGTTCAGGAGTTATTCCAATGGAGTTGAAGACCATGAAAATCAGCACTGCCAAGTCCTCGTTCAACCACCTGCGTAGCCTGAAACTGGCCGCCTTGGCGATCGGCAGCAGCTTTGTTCTGGCCGGTTGCGCCGGTAACCCGCCGACCGAGCAATACGCCGTGACCCAATCCGCCGTGAACAGCGCCGTCAGCGCGGGCGGCACCGAGTTCGCCGCGGTTGAGATGAAGTCCGCCCAGGACAAGCTCAAACAAGCCGAAATCGCCATGCACGACAAAAAGTATGACGAAGCCAGAATGCTCGCCGAACAGGCCGAGTGGGACGCTCGTGTCGCCGAACGCAAAGCCCAGGCGATCAAGGCCGAACAGGCTGTAAAGGACTCTCAGAAAGGGGTTCAGGAACTGCGTCAGGAAAGCCAGCGCACCGTGCAATAAGCGCCGCCACGACGTACTTCTTTCTCGACTTAAAAGGACGAAACCATGAATCGCAAACAATTGATGATCCCTGCCCTGTTGGCCGCAAGCGTTGCACTGGCCGCCTGCTCGACGCCGCCTAACGCGAACCTGGAACAGGCCCGCACCAACTACAGCGGCCTGCAAGCCAACCCGCAGGCGAGCAAAGTCGCGGCGCTGGAAACCAAAGACGCCAGCGATTACCTGGACAAGGCCGACAAGGCTTATCTGGACAAGCAAGACGAGCATACCGTCGACCAACTGGCCTACCTGACCAATCAGCGCGTTGAAGTGGCGAAGCAGACCATCGCCCTGCGCACCGCTGAAGCCAATCTGAAGAACGCTGCCGCGCAACGTGCCCAGGCGCGTCTCGATGCTCGCGATCAGCAGATCAAGCAGTTGCAGGACAGCCTGAACGCCAAGCAGACCGATCGAGGTACTCTGGTGACCTTCGGTGATGTGCTGTTTGCCACTGACCGCGCCGACCTGAAATCCAGCGGTCTGGTAAACATCAACAAGCTGGCGCAGTTCCTTCAGGAGAATCCGGACCGCAAGGCGATTGTCGAAGGCTATACCGACAGCACCGGTACGGCGTCGCACAACCAGTCGCTGTCCGAGCGTCGCGCCGGTTCCGTGCGTACGGCGCTGGTGAAGATGGGCGTTGATCCTGCGCGCATCGTTGCCCAGGGTTATGGCAAGGAATACCCGGTTGCTGAAAACGGCAGCGTTTCGGGTCGGGCGATGAACCGTCGGGTGGAAGTGACGATTTCCAATGACAATCAGCCGGTGATCCCGCGTTCGGCCGTTAGCTCGAACTAAGCTTCCCGCGGTAAAAAAAGCCCCGCCTGATCTGATCAGGCGGGGCTTTTTTGTCGGGCTGACGGCGATAGATGGCTACCTGCCCCTGTGGCGAGGGAGCTTGCTCCCGCTGGCCTGCGAAGCAGGCCCTGAACCTTTCCCCAATCAATTAGCCTGACTGAATCAACTGGATTGCGACTGCTGCGCAGTCGAGCGGGAGCAAGCTCCCTAGCCACAAAAGCTCATCATTGACCAATCATTGATTGTTACTGCTCCAGCTTCTGCGGAGTCTCCTGCCCCATGCAGCGCACCGCTTTTTTCCGGTCGTTGATCAGCACGCCGCTCAGGCCTTTCTGTTCGGTATCAAACAGCACCAGCACGCCATCGATGCACTGCGCCACTTGCGCCGCCGGTTCCAGGGAGACTTTGTAGTCTTCGCCCGGCACGGTCTTGAGCATGGTGAATTCGTTGAGCAGCAACGCATCCTCAGGCTTGGCGAAGTGCAGGTAGCCGTACCACCACAGGGCACCGACTGTGCCGAGGATGCTGCAGATACCGGTGATGATCAGTGGGATGGCGTTACGTTCTTCACTCATTGCGGGCTCTCTGGTGGTTCATCTTCTGAATTCGGGGGTGCCGGGTAATTGGGGATTTCACCCAGTCGGCGCAGGCCATTGAAATGCTGCGGGTCATCGAGATAACGCAGCATGACTTTGCGCCAGACCGGGTCGGCAAACGTCTGCACGTGACCGCCTCGAGTCAGTTGGAGCACCCGCGGCGGCGGCGCAGCTTGATACAGACGGATGCCGTTGGAAAGGGGCACGATCGGATCGTCGATGCTGTGATAGATCAGTTTCGGCACGCCGTTGAGCTGCGCCATGGAGTGGATCGCGCTGTCACCGTCCGGCACCAGCCACGACAGCGGCACCTGAAACGCCCAGGTCAGCCAGGAATTGCTCAGGGCGAACTGGCCGATGCTGCGATAACTGGCGGGCACGCCGTCGAGAACAAAGGCCTTGAGCTGTTTCTGGCGTTCGGGGTGTTGAACCAGGTAATGCACGGCCATGGAGCCACCGAGGCTTTGGCCGAGCAGGATCAGCGGTTTGCCTTTGACCTCCGGCGCCTGGTCGAGCCACTTGAATGCGGCGTCGATGTCCTGATAGATCGCCGGCAAACTCGGTTCGCCTTCGGACAAACCGTAACCGCGATAATCGATCAGCAGTACCTGATAGCCCTCTTCCGGCAACCACCAGCTGCCGCCCAGGTGCATGGGCAGATTGCCGCCGTTGCCGTGCAGGTGCAGCACCGTGCCTTTGATCTCGACGCCTTTTTTTGCCGGCAACCACCAACCGTGCAGCTTGAGGCCGTCGGCGGTGGTGAGGGTGACATCGCGGTATTCGAGTTTGGCTTTTTCCGGGGTGAACAACTGGCCCGGCTCGGGATAGAACAGCAGTGAGCTACAACCGCCGAGGGTCAGGAGAAGGCAGAGGATGCCGAGGATTCTCATCCGTTGAAACCTCGCAGTCAGTGGGGGTTGGAACACAAAACCCTGTGGGAGCGAGCTTGCTCGCGATGACGGTGGGTCAGACAACAGGATGTTGAATGGTAGTCCGTTATCGCGGGCAAGCCCGCTCCCACAGGGTTGTTCATTGTTCACAAAATATTGGAGTAATCCGCTTCGATCCGGTCCAGGCTCAGGTGGTTCAGGAAGTTGGAGAAACACATCCACGCCGACAGCGCATTCATGTCGCGGAACTGTTCAGGCAGATACTTCGGTGGTACCACCAACCCTTCATCGACCAATTGGCGCAAGGTGCGCATGTCCTCCAGCGTGGTCTTGCCGCAAAACAGCAGCGGTATCTGCTCAAGCTTGCCCTTACGCACGGCCAACTGAATGTAGTTGTAAACCATGATAAAGCCCTTGAGGTAGGACAAGTCTTTGGTAAATGGCAGACCATTCGGCACCGAACCACGGAAAACCCGACTGGCGTTGCCGTAGCTTTCCGCCATTTCAAAACCCTGTTCGCGGAAGAACTCGAAGATCTGCAGGAAGTCCGCGCCCTCCTCCACCATGTGAATGGCGCGGGTGCGGTTGGTCAGTTTGCGCAGGCGACTCGGGTAGGAGGCGAAGGTGATGATTTCCATCAGGATCGCCAGGCCTTCCTGGGTCACCGTCGACGAGGGCGGACCTTTGGACAGGAAGGTACAGATCGGTTGGTTCAGACCGTTGAGCGTAGTGCCGACATGCACCAGCCCTTCATGGACTTCGAGGGCGCGCACGTCACGCTCGTTGAACATCGCGTCGGTGCGGATCTTGATGTAGTCCGCGCCCGCTGCGGCATCGGCGACGATCCCGTCAGACTCGAACACCCGAATGGTTTCCTCGGCCTCGCCAAACACTTTGCTCAGCCGGGTTTGCAATAAATGCACGGCGTCCTTGGCGGTAAGGATCTTCGGTTCATCCTTGAGGTCACCACGGCCATCGATGTTGTTCAGGTAATCGGAGAGCATCAGGCCGAGGTCGGACAGGGTCGGGTCACCCGCGTGAAACGCATCGGATGCCGCGCCGTACAACTCTTGGGAAATCAGCCCGAAATCCTCGGTGCCACGCGCTTCAAGCATGCGCACCACCATCCGGTATTCCTTGCACATGCGCCGCATGATCTGGCCGACCGGGTTGAACTGGCCGAGCTGGCGGGTGATGTCACGCTCGATGTTCTGGAACTCCAGCTTCACTTTGCTGGAATCGAACGACAGCGGCCGGTTCAGGTAGTAATCGCGGTCCACCGCCGGCATTTCCTTGCCCTTGGCCTTCAGGAAACCCTTACGAATGTTCTCGTCCCACTTCACCGCATCCAGGACGCGTATAGGCGTCTGCGCCAGCACGATGCGATCGGACAAAATGCGTATCGACTGCTGGTAATCGTCCACCCGAAACTCCTGTAGAAAAACCGTTATGTGCTGGGTTTACTTGGCTTTGGCCAGGCGCTGATAGCGCACGGCCTCGACGAATACGTCGGAATTGGCCGGATCATCGAGGTAAGCGAAGACCTGATCCATGTTGGTGTTGATCAGCACGCCATCGCCATCGTCGGTCTGGAAACCTTCACCGCTGAGGGCTTTCTGCCCCAGGGCCTGGTTGATCTGCTCGAGGTCGAGGTTGTAGACCACCAGTTCATGCTTGTCGGTGAGTTCAAAACCGGCAATGGTGAAATGCCCGCCGAACTGCGCCGGCACTTTCGCCGACAGGTACCAGCGGCTTCCATGGCGCGAGACAGTGAAGGGATAGGCTTCGCGTTCCTTGGGCTTGGCCTTGAAGTAGCTGACCGCCTGATAGCGATTGTCGCCGATGCGCGTCAGCTCCAGGTTCATCGGCTCGCCCCAGGCGTTGGTGCTGGTCCATTTGCCGAGCAATCCCTTGGGCGCGGGGTCGCTCGTGGACAGTGGCTCCTTGAAGGTCACCAGGCAGCCACTGAGCAGCAGGAACGACAAGGCGATCACAACGACGCGCCAGGCTTTCATTCAACACTCCCTATGAACAAGCTTCCCCGAAAGAACACCGCCCCTGTAGGAGCGAGGCTTGCCCGCGAAGGCGGTTTAACATTCAACATCTATGTTGACTGACATATCGCCTTCGCGGGCAAGCCTTGCTCCTACAGGGCGCGGTGCACTCCGGGTTTACACCGACGCCAATACCAAATGCATGTACCGCGTCAGGATACCGAGCATTTCGGCTTCGGCGGCCGGCTCGGCGTCGTTGAGCAGGCCCTGATATTCCATCCGTCCGATAATCGCCGTCAACACTTTGGCATCTTGATGGGGTTCACGGGAACCCAAAACCTGGAAAAGCTGACACGTGCCCTGCAGGAGAATCTGCTGGTGCGAGCGCACCAGCTCCGCCAGACGAGGGTTGAGTAGCGCTTCCTGACGGAACGCTTGCTCGGCCATCAAATGTTCGCGGCGGTTGATCAGTTGCCGATGGACATAGTCCGCCATCAACCGCGCAATATCGTCCGCCAGTTGCGAGCGCGACTCGGGACTGCCGTCGCCGCTGACGACCATCGCGCGCAGCAGGCCCTCGTTGTTCACCCACAACTTGGCCATGAACGCCGCGCTGCGCTCCACGTATTGGGCGAAGGTATCGGTGAGCAGGTCATCGATATCCTTGAAATAGTAAGTGGTGGCCGACAGCGGCACACAGGCTTCGGCGGCCACCGCACGGTGACGCACGGCCCGCACGCCATCGCGCACGACAATGCGCATGGCGGCATCGAGAATGTCCTGTCGACGCTGCTCACTGCCCTGGCGGCTGGCCTTGCGGCCCTGGTACTGAACGCTTTCAGCGACCGCAGTGGCGATACCCGCTGCACCTTCTAGAGCCATTGCGCGATTCACGGCAGGTATTCCTCTCTTACTTCAAAAGTAACCAATTGATACGTTTGTACCAGACAGGCAATAAAAAGCCGCCCATTTCAGGCGGCTTTTTAGTTGAAACACTTACGCTTGCGGCCGCATGTGCGGGAACAGGATCACGTCGCGGATCGACGGGGAGTTGGTCAGCAACATCACCAGGCGGTCGATGCCGATCCCTTCACCCGCCGTTGGCGGCATGCCGTACTCCAGCGCGCGAACGAAATCGGCGTCGTAGTGCATCGCTTCGTCGTCGCCGGCGTCCTTGTCGGCCACCTGCGCCATGAAACGCTCGGCCTGGTCTTCCGCGTCGTTCAACTCGGAGTAGGCGTTGGCGATTTCACGGCCGCCGATGAACAGCTCGAAACGGTCGGTGACGTTCGGGTTGTCGTCGTTACGACGGGCCAGCGGCGACACTTCGAACGGGTACTGGGTGATGAAGTGCGGCTGCTCCAGCTTGTGCTCGACCAGCTCTTCGAAAATCATCACCTGCAGCTTGCCCAGGCCTTCGAAGCCCAGCACCTTGGCGCCGGCTTTCTTGGCGATGGTGCGGGCCTTGTCGATGTCATTCAGATCATCGGCAGTCAGCTCGGGGTTGTACTTGAGGATCGAGTCGAACACCGACAGGCGCACGAACGGTTCGCCGAAGTGGAACACTTTGTCGCCGTACGGCACGTCAGTGCTGCCCAGAACCAGCTGAGCCAGTTCGCGGAACAGTTCTTCGGTCAGGTCCATGTTGTCTTCATAGTCGGCGTAAGCCTGGTAGAACTCCAACATGGTGAATTCAGGGTTGTGACGAGTCGAAACGCCTTCGTTACGGAAGTTGCGGTTGATCTCGAACACCTTTTCAAAACCACCGACCACCAGGCGCTTGAGGTACAGCTCCGGCGCGATACGCAGGAACATGCCCATGTCCAAGGCGTTGTGGTGGGTTTCGAACGGCTTGGCTGCCGCGCCGCCCGGAATGGTTTGCAGCATTGGCGTTTCCACTTCCAGGAAGTCACGCTTCATCAGGAAGCTGCGGATGTGGGCAATGACTTGCGAACGCACGCGGAAAGTCTGGCGCACGTCTTCGTTGACGATCAGGTCAACGTAGCGCTGACGGTAGCGCTGTTCGGTGTCGGTCAGGCCGTGGTGCTTGTCCGGCAGCGGGCGCAGGGATTTGGTCAGCAGGCGCACGCTGGTCATTTCAACGTACAGGTCGCCTTTGCCGGAACGGGCCAGGGTACCTTCGGCAGCAATGATGTCGCCCATGTCCCAGGTTTTCACCGCGGCCAGGGTTTCTTCGGACAGGGTCTTGCGGTTGACGTAGACCTGGATTCGTCCGGTCATGTCCTGGATCACCATGAACGAGCCACGGTTGAGCATGATGCGACCGGCAACCTTGACCGGGATCGCAGCCTCTGCCAGCTCTTCCTTGGTCTTGTCCGCGTATTGTTTCTGCAGTTGATCGCAGTAGTTTTCGCGGCGGAAGTCGTTGGGGAAGGCATTGCCCTTGGCGCGCTCGGCAGCCAGCTTTTCCTTGCGCAGGGCGATCAGGGAGTTTTCTTCCTGTTGCAGGGCTTGCGGGTCGAGTTCTAGGTCGCTCATGTCTTTAAAAATTCCATCACAGGTTCGTTGCCCCCGCCGATGACGGGGGACTTGAGGTCTTGACTGGCGGGTTACAAGCCTTGTTTCAGGCTGGCCACCAGGTATTCGTCGATGTCGCCGTCGAGCACCTTGTCGCAGTCGCTGCGTTCGATGTTAGTGCGCAAATCCTTGATTCGCGACGCATCGAGTACGTAGGAGCGAATCTGGTGACCCCAGCCGATGTCCGACTTGGTCTCTTCCAGGGCTTGCGAGGCGGCGTTGCGTTTCTGCACTTCCTGCTCGTACAAGCGCGCCCGCAACATTTTCATCGCGGTGTCTTTGTTGGCGTGCTGGGAGCGTTCGTTCTGGCAGCTGACCACGGTGTTGGTCGGTACGTGGGTAATCCGTACGGCCGAGTCGGTGGTGTTTACGTGCTGACCACCGGCACCGGAGGAGCGGTAGGTGTCGATGCGCAGGTCCGACGGGTTGATGTCGATTTCGATGTTGTCATCGATTTCCGGCGACACGAACACGGCCGAGAACGAGGTGTGACGGCGGTTGCCCGAGTCGTACGGGCTCTTGCGCACCAGACGGTGCACGCCGATTTCGGTACGCAGCCAGCCAAAGGCGTATTCGCCCTTGATGTGCACGGTGGCGCCCTTGATCCCGGCGACTTCACCGGCCGACAGTTCCATGATGGTCGCGTCGAAACCGCGTTTGTCAGCCCAGCGCAGGTACATGCGCAGCAGGATGTTGGCCCAGTCCTGGGCCTCGGTGCCGCCGGAGCCGGCCTGGATGTCCAGGTAGGCGTTGTTGGCGTCCATTTCACCGCTGAACATGCGTCGGAATTCGAGTTTTTCCAGGGACTCGCGCAGACGCTCGACTTCGGCGGCGACGTCATCGACGGCGGCCTGGTCTTCTTCCTCTGCGGACATCAGCAGCAGGTCTTTGGCGTCGGCCAGGCCGGTGTGCATTTCGTCGAGGGTTTCGACGATCTGCGCCAGCAGGGACCGCTCGCGGCCCAGTTCCTGAGCGTACGACGGGTTGTTCCAGACAGACGGATCTTCAAGCTCGCGATTGACTTCAGTCAGACGCTCATGCTTTTGATCGTAGTCAAAGATACCCCCGAATAGTTTCGGAGCGCTCGGACAGGTCCTTGATACTGTTAAGGATCGGGTTGATTTCCATGGCGGGCAGCACTCGTTGGCGAACTTTTGAAAGCCGGCGAGTATAACGTAATCAGACTGTCACGGCAGCCCGCCTGGCGGCTTTAGCAGCGAATGATTAAAGCCAACGCCGAGCAAATCTGTGGCGAGGGAGCTTGCTCCCGCTGGACTGCGTAGCAGTCCCCTTCTTTTTGCGGATAAGAGGGGCCGCTGCGCGACCCAGCGGGAGCAAGCTCCCTCGCCACAGGGGTATTTGCCAGCCAGGAGATGCGGTCGGAAGTTACTCGATGCCGACTTGATTACGCCCATTGTTCTTCGCCAGGTACAGCCCCTTGTCAGCCGCCGAGATCAATTGCCGGCTATCGCTGCCCGGCTGCGGGATCATGGTCGACAGGCCGATGCTGATGGTCAGGCTTGAGCCTTCGCAGGGGAAAATGTGAGGGATCTTCAGCGCCTCCACGGTCAGGCGGAGCTTTTCCGCCACCAGTCGCGCTCCACCCGGTGTGGTATTGGGCAGCACCAGGACAAACTCTTCACCGCCATAACGGGCCGGCAGGTCCGAAGGCCGGGCGCTGGCGTCACGGATGGCTGTAGCGACCTTGCGCAAGGCTTCGTCGCCTTCGAGGTGGCCAAAGCTGTCGTTGTAGGACTTGAAGTAGTCCACATCGATCATCAGCAACGACAGTTGGCTCTGATCACGCAACGAACGGCGCCACTCCAGCTCCAGGTATTCGTCGAAGTGACGGCGATTGGACAACCCGGTCAGGCCGTCCGAGTTCATCAGCCGTTGCAGCACCAGGTTGGTGTCGAGCAATTGCTGCTGGCTGACCCGCAACGCGCGGTACGCCGCGTCGCGTTGCAGCAGGGTCATGTAGGAGCGCGAGTGATAGCGGATGCGCGCCACCAGCTCGATGTTGTCCGGCAGCTTGACCAGGTAATCATTGGCCCCGGCCGCGAACGCCGCGCTTTTGATCAGCGGGTCTTCCTTGGTCGACAGCACAATGATCGGAATATCCTTGGTGGCCGGGTGATTACGGTACTCGCGCACCAGGCTCAGGCCGTCGAGGCCGGGCATGACCAGATCCTGGAGGATCACGGTCGGTTTGATCCGGATGGCCTGCGCAATCGCCTGATGTGGGTCGGCGCAGAAGTGGAAGTCGATGTTTTCTTCATTCGACAACCCGCGGCGCACCGCCTCGCCGATCATGGCCTGATCGTCCACCAACAACACCATGGCGGCATTTTCGTCGGTCTTGAAGCCGTCGAGCTTTATGTCATTCATGTGCGGTCACCTGAGTACTGCCTGGTCCAGGATTGCTGCTAAGCGTAGTCATTTGGTGAAGATCTCCAGCAATCGTGGCGCTATTCTGTCCAGCGGGCGAATCTCCACAGCCGCGTCGATGGCCGCTGCCGCTTTCGGCATGCCATACACCGCACTGCTTTGTTGGTCCTGAGCGATGGTCAGGTAGCCCTGTTGACGCATGAGTTTAAGCCCCTGCGCGCCATCGCGCCCCATGCCGGTCAACAAAACACCCACGGCATCGCCGTTCCAGTAACTGGCCACGCTCTCGAAAAACACATCGATCGAGGGCCGATAGATCTCGTTGACCGGCTCGGCGGTGTACACCAGCGTGCCGTTTTTCAACAAGCGAATATGGTGGTTGGTGCCGGCCAGCAGCACGGTGCCCGCCTGCGGCGGCTCGCCTTCCTGGGCCAGGCGCACGTCCAGGCCGCTTGCGCTGCTGAGCCACTCGGCCATGCCGGCGGCGAACACCTGGTCGACGTGCTGCACCAGCACGATAGCGGCCGAAAAATCTCGCGGCAGCCCCTTGAGCAGCACTTCCAGCGCCGCCGGCCCGCCCGCGGACGAACCGATGGCGATCAGTTTTTGCCGGGAGCCCGAGTGGCGCAACGGACTCGGCGCGGGTCGCGCCCGATTGCCCTTGTCGCCGATCAACCAGCTGATGTTCAGGATCTTGCGCAGTAGCGGCGCCGCCGCTTCCTGGGCATTGCCGGCACCGATCGCCGGCGTATCGACCACATCCAGCGCCCCATGCCCCATGGCCTCGAACACCCGATGCACGTTCTGCTCGCGGTCGACCGTGACAATCACAATGGCGCACGGCGTCTCGGCCATGATCCGCCGGGTCGCCTCGACGCCGTCCATCACCGGCATGATCAGGTCCATCAGGATCAGGTCCGGGGTGTTTTCCACGCAACGTTGTACCGCCTCGGCCCCATTGCCGGCGACCCAGATCACCTCGTGCGCCGGTTCAAATGCCAAGGCGCGGCGCAGAGCCTCTATTGCCATGGGCATGTCGTTGACGATTGCGATTTTCATGCTCGCGCTCCTCCGATGAGCTCAACCACTGCATCAAGCAGGGCGTCGTCATGAAAACTGGCTTTGGCTAGATAATAGTCGGCCCCGGCGTCCAGTCCACGACGACGGTCTTCTTCACGGTCTTTGTAGGACACCACCATAACCGGTAGCGATTGCAATCGATTGTCCCGGCGCAATAAAGACACCAGTTCGATGCCATCCATGCGCGGCATGTCGATGTCGGTAATCAGCAGATCGAAATCCTCCGAACGCAGGGCGTTCCAGCCATCCATGCCATCCACCGCCACGGCCACGTCGTAGCCGCGATTGACCAGCAATTTGCGCTGCAACTCGCGAACGGTCAGCGAATCGTCGACCACCAGGACCCGTTTGCGCGCTGCTTCGACCGCCTGATTACTGTGGCGGGCAATACGTTCCAGGCGACCGGTATTGAGCAGTTTATCCACGGATCGCAGCATGTCTTCGACGTCGACAATCAGCACCACCGAACCGTCGTCGAGCAAGGCGCCGGCGGAAATGTCCTGCACCTTGCCCAGACGCTCGTCCAGCGGCAAAACCACCAGCGTGCGCTCGCCGATAAACCGTTCGACCGCGACGCCGTAGATCGCATCGCGCTCGCGGATCACCACGACCTTGAGGGTTTGCTGACTGTTCTGACTCGCCGGGCGCTGGAGCAATTGGCTGGCGGCGACCAATCCGACGTGCCGGCCCTCGTACCAGAAGTGCTGACGGCCTTCGACCTGCACGATGTCCGCCGGCTCCAGGTCGCACATGCGCTCGATGTGAGCCAGTGGAAACGCATACGCCTCGTCGCCGACTTCCACCACCAGGCTGCGCACCACCGACAGCGTCAGCGGCACTTCGAGGTGGAAGCGGCTGCCCTCGCCCGCCGTCTGCTCCAGCACCACCGCGCCGCGCAACTGACGAACCATGTGTTGAACCGCGTCCAGGCCGACGCCGCGTCCGGACACTTCGGTGACTTTGTCCCGCAGGCTGAAGCCCGGCAGGAACAGAAACGTCAGCAGTTCCTCTTCGCTCAGCTGCGCGGCGGTGTCCGGCGGGGACAACTGACGTTCGATGATGCTGCGGCGGACCTTTTCCAGGTCGACGCCGTTGCCGTCATCGCTCAGTTCCAGCACCAGCAGGCCTGCCTGATGGGACGCGCGCAGGCGGATCAAACCTTCTTCCGGTTTACCGGCCAGCAGCCGCTGCTCCGGGGATTCGATGCCGTGATCGACGGCGTTGCGCAGCAGGTGCGTCAGTGGCGCTTCGAGTTTCTCCAGGACATCGCGGTCGACCTGGGTTTTCTCGCCCTCGATCTCCAGCCGTACCTGTTTACCGAGGCTGCGACCCAGGTCGCGGACCATGCGCACTTGCCCGGTCAGCACATCGGCAAACGGCCGCATGCGACAGGCCAGCGCCGTATCGTATAACACCTGCGCCCGTTGACTGGCCTGCCAGGCGAATTCATCCAGTTCGGCGTTTTTTTCCACCAGCAATTGCTGGGATTCCGCCAGCAACCGGCGAGCATCGTCGAGGGCTTCCCGGGCCTCCAGGCTCAAGGTCTGCTCCTTGAGGTGGACATTGAGGTTTTCCAGTGCCCGCAGGCCATTGTTTTGCATGCGCTTCAAGCGCTGCATGGTGGCCAGGTGCGGTTTGAGCCGCAGGGTTTCCACCAGGGATTTGCTCGACAGGTCGAGCAGGCTGTTCAAGCGTTCGGCGGTGACCCGCAGGACACGCTCGCCGTTTTCGGTGGTGCGTTTGGTGTTGCGCAATGCGACGGGCTCAGCCGGCACGTCGGGCGCTGACGGCGCGGCGATGATCGGCTCTATTTCTGGAATCAACAGTTCGACGGATGAGACTTCTGGTCCGGTCATGAACGGCGCAATCGGCGTGCTGATCGGCGCGGCGAGTGCCAGCGGATCCAGCAAGCGCGCCATCAGCGCCACATAGCCCTCGATTTCCGCAGGCGCCAGTGCGTTGTTCGGTGTGGCGATGCGCATCAGCAAATCGGTGCCTTGCAGCAAGGCATCAATGTGATCGGGCCGCAGATACAACCGGCCTTCCTGCGCACTGACCAGGCAATCTTCCATCACATGGGCGACGCTGACCCCGGCGTCGACCCCGACGATCCGCGCCGCGCCTTTGAGCGAGTGGGCCGCGCGCATGCACGATTCGAGGTGATCGGCCTGGGTCGGATCGCGTTCAAGCGCCAGCAGACCCGCGCTCAACACCAGGGTCTGGGCCTCGGCTTCCAGGCTGAACAGCTCCAGCAACGAGGCGTCGCGCATTTGCTCGGGGGTCATGTGAGGCTCCGGGTCACCGCGGACAGCAGCTGTTCTTCATCCAGCCAACGCAGGCTGCGACCTTTGAATTGCAACACGCCACGGGTGTATTTGGCGCTCGCCTGGCTGCCGGAGCGGGACGCCGCGTCGAGGGTGTGCTCGTCGATGGCATGGATGCCATCGACCTCATCCACTGGTACCACCACCGGCCCACCGTGGGCGGCAATGATCAACATCCGCGGCATCACGCGCGCGCCTGAAGCCACGCTGCTGGTGGCGTCCAGGCCCAGCAGTTCCACCAGCGAGAGGCACGCCACCAGCGCGCCGCGTACATTCGCCACGCCAAGCAAGGCCCGGGAACGCTGGTGCGGCAGGGAATGGATGGCTTGCAGCGGCGCCACTTCCACCAGGCTGCGAGTGGCCAGGCCCAACCATTCTTCGCCCAGGCGAAACATCAACAGCGAGCGGGTTTTCACATCGCTTTCGACCGCGACCGCGACTTGCCCGCGGTCGTCCTGTTGCAGCGCGTAGCGGTCAAGCAAACGCGTGGCGGCGGCCGAATACACCGCGCAATTGCGGCAGTGAATGTGGTCGATCAGCAGCGGGCAGGATTTGTCGCCGTGGATACCGATGCGATTCCAGCAATCGTCGATGGCCTGGGCATCTTCATGGGTGAGGCTAAAGGTGTCGGCGGCGGTCATCGTTTGCGCTCACTGTCTGCGCGCTCGCTGCGGGCGGCGCGGTCCTGCAATCGTCGGGCGCCCGCCGTGTCGCCCTGGGATTGCAGCAAGGCCGCCAGGTGCATCAACGCGTCGGGATGTTGCGGTTCGAGGTACAACGCCTTGCGATAGAACCCCTGGGCTTCGAGGGCACTGCCGGCGACATCGCTGAGCAGTCCGAGCCAGTAAAACACCTGGGCCACCGGTTCATGGCTGCGCAAATAGCTTTCGCACGCGGCGCGGGCTTCGGCGCTTTTGCCTTCGTTGGCCAGTGCGGCGATGTTGGCCAGCAACGTGGCGGCGTCCGGATTGGCAGCTTTCGTCACCACCGGCAGCGGCGTGACAGTTGCGAAAGGCCGGTTGCGCACGGGTGGCGGCGTCACGCTGCGCACCGGCTGACGCGCCGGCAGCGGTGTCGGCACAAAGGCTGGAACAGGTTCAGGCGCAGATGCGCTCTGACGACTGAACGCGAAAGACTGCGGTATACCAATAGAGCGCATACCGAAGCGCCCCAGCAAACTGCCCTCGGCCGGGCCGATAAACAGCACGCCGTCGACATGGGTCAGGCGCTTGAGCACTTCGAATACTTGTTGTTGAGTCGGCTGATCGAAATAGATCAGCAGGTTGCGGCAGAACACAAAGTCATATGGCGGTTCGTTGGCCAGCAACGCCGGATCCAGCAGATTGCCGACCTGCAAACGCACCTGTTCCAGTACTCGCTCGCTGAGGCGATAGCCATCGCCTTCAGCGATGAAATGCCGGTCGCGGAACGCAATGTCCTGGCCACGAAACGAGTTCTTGCCGTACAGCGCACGCTTGGCTTTTTCCACCGACAGCGGGCTGACGTCCATGCCTTCGACTTTGAACTGGTGCGGCTTGAGTCCGGCATCCAGTAACGCCATGGCGATGGAATAGGGTTCTTCGCCGGTGGAACACGGCAGGCTGAGGATTCGCAGCGCGCGCATGTTGTTGATGTCGACCAGTCGCTTGGCCGCCAGTTTCGCCAGGGTGGCAAAGGACTCCGGGTAACGGAAAAACCAGGTTTCGGGAACGATCACCGCTTCGATCAGCGCTTGCTGCTCATCCCGCGAGCCCTGCAAGGTGTGCCAATACTCATCGGCCGTCTGCGACCGCGATGCGGTGCTGCGCTGGCGCACGGCACGCTCGATGATCGCCGGGCCCACCGAGGTCACGTCGAGGCCGATGCGTTCCTTGAGAAAATCGAAAAACCGCTGATCGCTGCTCATGGCCGCTCCTCAAGCAACGCCGGATCCAGTGGCGGTGACGGAAACAGCAATGCGCGGACCTGTTCATCCAGCAGGTCGGCGACACGCACCCATTGCAGCAAACCTTGCGCATCTTCACGAACAGGTCCGAGGTAAGGCGCCTGGCGATTGTCGAGGCCATAAGGCTGAAAATCCGCCGGGTTGCAGCGCAGCGTGTCGGTCGCCTGTTCCAGGATCAGCCCGAGCAACTGCGGTTCAACGGTTTCATCCGGACGGTAATTGACCAGCACCAGTCGCGTGCTGGTGCGGGCCTGAGCCGGTAAACCGAACGTCAGCGCACTGAGGTCGATGACCGGCACCACCGTGCCACGATAGGCAAACACCCCGGCGACCCAGTCCGGTGCGCGGGGAATCGGCTTCAACGGCAGACGCGGCAGCACTTCCGCCACCTCGATCGCTTGCAAGGCATAGCGCTCGCTGCCGATGCGAAACACCAGAAACAACGCCTGCATCGCCGGCTTAACGGCGATGCGTTTGGCCGTGAGTTCGCTCATCAGACTTTGAATCGCGAAACGCCGCTACGCAGCCCGACGGCCACCTGGCTCAGTTCGTCGATGGCGAAACTGGCCTGGCGCAGGGACTCGACGGTCTGGCTGCTGGCATCGCCCAACTGCACCAGCGCGTGGTTGATCTGTTCGGCACCGGTGGCCTGGGCCTGCATCCCTTCGTTGACCATCAACACCCGCGGCGCCAGCGCCTGAACCTGATGGATGATCTGCGATAGCTGCTCGCCGACCTGTTGCACCTCGGACATGCCGCGGCGCACTTCTTCGGAGAACTTGTCCATGCCCATGACCCCGGCCGACACTGCCGACTGGATCTCGCGTACCATCTGCTCGATGTCGTAAGTGGCCACGGCGGTCTGGTCCGCCAGACGCCGCACCTCGGTGGCGACCACGGCAAACCCGCGGCCGTATTCACCGGCCTTCTCGGCTTCAATAGCAGCGTTCAGCGACAGCAGGTTGGTCTGGTCCGCCACCTTGACGATGGTCACGACCACTTGATTGATGTTGCCGGCCTTCTCGTTGAGGATCGCCAGTTTGGCGTTGACCAGATCCGCGGCGCCCATCACCGAGTGCATGGTCTCTTCCATCCGCGCCAGACCCTGCTGCCCGGAACCGGCGGCCACCGAGGCCTGATCGGCAGCGGTGGAGACTTCGGTCATGGTGCGCACCAGATCGCGCGAGGTGGCGGCGATTTCACGGGATGTCGCGCCGATTTCAGTGGTGGTGGCGGCGGTTTCCGTGGCGGTGGCTTGTTGTTGCTTGGAGGTGGCGGCGATCTCGGTGACCGACGTGGTGACCTGCACCGACGAGCGCTGAGCCTGGGACACCAGCGACGTCAGCTCGGTCATCATGTCGTTGAAGCCGGTTTCCACGGCGCCGAACTCGTCCTTGCGCTCCAGGTTCAAGCGGCTGCTGAGGTCGCCGGTGCGCATGATTTCGAGGATCTGCACGATGCGGTTCATCGGCGCCATGATCGCGCGCATCAGCAACAGGCCGCAAAGGCCGGCGGCCATTATCGCCACCAGCAGGGAGATGCCCATGATGATTTTCGCGGTGCCCACGGCGTCATCGATGTTCGCCATGTCCTGGTCGGCCACCGCTTTGTTTTCACGGAGGATGTCATTGAGCTTCAGGCGCCCGGCAGTCCACGCCGGGGTCAGTTGTTCATTGAACAACTTGATGGCCTCGGCCTCCTGATTGCGCTTATGCAAGTCGAGCACGGCGGCCAGGAGCTTGCCGTAATCCTCATGGAGTTTTTCGAAGACCGCGAATTCGACCTTGTCTTCATCCGTGGTGACGGTGGCGCGATAGTTACTCATCGCTTCCTGCACACGCGCTTCAAAGCTTTTGAAGTCCGCGGCGTCCTCGGCACTGATGCCCTGCCCTTCCTTCAATCCCAGCATTTCCTGGGTCTGGAGAAAACTGTCAACCCAGGCGCCACGAATCGTCGAGCTGTAATACACCCCGGGAAGCGCGTCGTCACGAACGCTGGCTTCGCTGGCCTCGATCTTCAACAGCCGCGAATACGAGACGACGACCATCAGCAACATGATGGCGATAATTACCGCAAAGCTCGCCAAAATGCGTTGGCGCAACGTCCAGTTCTTCACAGTCAGTCCTCGGGGCCGTTTCAAATGCTGGGGAGTATAGCCGAGGGTGGTGTTTCATATTTAAGACGGATGCGCGGCATTTCTCATCCAGAGGAAAAACGTCGGGAAAGCTATGAATGATGTGGCGTAGTTGATGACGTCTTCGCTGGCAAGCCATGCTCCTACAGGGCTTGGTGTCGCTCACAAATCATGTGGTCGACTCAAATCCTGTAGGAGCATGGCTTGCCCGCGAAGGCGGTCTGGAGACTTACAGGGCAGCCTGGCGCACCTGTTTTTCCAGCTCGGCCTTCAAGCCCGGTTCCAGCTTCAGCTGGCGGGCGAGTTCATCCAGGTAGGACTTCTCCATGAAGTTCTCTTCGTCCACCAGCATCACGCTGGCGATGTACATCTCGGCGGCCATTTCCGGGGTGCTGGCGGCGCGCGCCACATCGGTTGGATCGAGCGGTTTGTTGAGTTCGGCGTGCAGCCAGTGTTGCAGCTCCTGATCATTGTCGAGTTTGGTGAACTCGCCTTCGATCAACGCGCGTTCGCGCTCATCGACATGGCCGTCAGCCTTGGCCGCGGCCACCAGCGCCTTGAGAATCGCCTGACTGTGTTGCTCGACCTGGGCGGCCGGCAGGCGATCCACGGTTTGCGGTTCGTGCTTCGGCGCCGTGCCTTGCTGGGCTTGCCAGTTACCGTAGGCCTTGTAGGCAATGACGCCCAGCGCTGCGAGGCCGCCGTAGACGGCGACTTTGCCGCCAACCTTGCGAACCTTCTTGTTGCCGATCAAAAGGCCCATGGCGCCCGCCGCCAGCGCACCTCCACCCGCGCCCGAGAGCAAACTGCCAAGGCCACCCGAACCACCGCTGCCGCCGAGCAACCCGCCCAATCCACCGCTGGACGCCTTGTTCTGCGAGCCACCGGCCTTGTTCTGCAACATGTCCTGGCCAGATTTGAGTAACTGATCGAGCAATCCACGGGTATTCATTCTTGCCGCCTCCACAAAAGGGGTAAACCGGACACTAAGGCCACCAGCCTAGATCGAAAGTGCCCAGCCCCTCCCGGCGAGAGTACTTCCAGATGTTGCTCATCTCCTGTAACACCCGAACAGCCCATCGATTAAAAAGATATACACTCAAGCGAATCTATAAAAACCGCCCACCGGTAATTCTTCATGATGACATTGCGTCAAATTCGCCATTTCATCGCCGTGGCCGAGACCGGCTCGATCTCGGCCGCCGCGCAAACCGCGTTCATTTCCCAATCGACATTGACCCTGGCCATCCAGCAACTGGAGCAGGAAATCGGCGTCGGGCTGTTTAACCGACATGCCAAGGGCATGACGCTGACGCACCAGGGACATCAATTCCTACGCCAGGCGCACCTGATTCTGGCAACGGTCGACAACGCCAAGCGCAGCCTGCAACAAAGCACAGACCAGGTCGCCGGGCAATTGATCATCGGCGTGACCAGCCTCGTCGCCGGTTACTACCTCGCGGATTTGCTCACCCGTTTTCAACGCGCCTACCCCAACGTCGAGATCCGCGTGATGGAGGACGAGCGCCCGTATATCGAGCATTTGCTGGTCAGCGGCGAGATCGATGTCGGCGTGTTGATCCTCTCCAACCTCGAAGACCGCCACGCCCTGCAAACGGAAGTGCTGACTCATTCGCCCCATCGGTTGTGGCTGCCGGCCCAGCATCCGCTGCTGGAACACGACAGCATCAACCTCGCCGATGTGGCCCGTGAGCCTCTGATCCAACTGAACGTCGATGAAATGGACCGCAACGCCCAGCGCATGTGGTCGGCGGCGTCGCTTCAACCGCGCATCACTCTCAGAACCGCTTCGACCGAGGCGGTGCGAAGCCTGGTGGCCGCAGGATTGGGCGTGTCGATCCAGCCCGACATGACCTACCGCCCATGGTCATTGGAGGGCGACATCATCGAAGCGCGGCCGATCGCCGACCTGAGCCAGACCCTCGACGTCGGTCTGGCCTGGCGTCGTGGCACGGCACGCCCGGCGTTGGTGGACCCGTTCCTGACCGTCGCTCGCGAGCAACCCCATGGCGGGCGTAAGCCATCTATTTAATCGAACGCCACCTTCAGTATTTAGTATTTGTCGACCTCGGGTCCGGGCACTAGTCTTGGTACATCTATAAGACGGCCGGGCCCCAGTCACTGGGAGCAGCATGGCCACACAAGAAAAGAGATCCCGAAAAATGGCTGGCGCGCAGACCCCGTTGTTCACCGCGTTGTTGATCGATGGCGAACTGGTCGCGGGTCAGGGTTTTGTCGAACCGATCCTCAACCCGGCCACCGGTGAGGTGCTGACGCACATCGCCGAAGCCAGCACCGAGCAAGTCGAAGCCGCGATCCTCGGTGCCCATCGTGCCTTCGCCAGTTGGTCGCGGACCACCCCACAGCAACGCTCGAACTTGCTGCTGGACATTGCCAACGCCATCGAAAAACAAGCCGACCTGCTCGCCCGCCTCGAATCCCTGAATTGCGGCAAACCCTTGCACCTGGCCCGCCAGGACGACTTGAGCGCGACAGTCGACGTGTTCCGCTTCTTCGCCGGCGCCGTGCGCTGCCAGACCGGCCAGCTCAGCGGCGAATACCTGCCGGGCTACACCAGCATGGTGCGCCGCGATCCTATTGGGGTTGTAGCGTCCATCGCGCCGTGGAACTACCCGATCATGATGGCCGCGTGGAAAATCGCTCCGGCCCTCGCGGCCGGCAATACGCTGGTGTTCAAACCGTCCGAGCACACGCCGCTGTCGATCCTGGCCCTGGCGCCCGCGCTGGCCGAGATCCTGCCGCGCGGTGTGATCAACATCATTTGTGGCGGCGGTGAAGGCGTTGGCAGCCACCTGGTCAGTCACCCGAAAATCCGCATGGTGTCGCTGACCGGCGATATCGTCACCGGGCAAAAAATTCTGCAAGCCGCGGCGAAAACCCTGAAGCGTACGCACCTTGAACTCGGCGGCAAGGCGCCGGTGATCGTCTGCAACGATGCCGACATTCAGGCCGTGGTCGAAGGCGTGCGCACGTACGGTTACTACAACGCCGGTCAGGACTGCACCGCCGCCTGCCGGATTTATGCACAGGCCGGGATCCATGACCGACTGGTCGCCGAACTCGGCGCAGCGGTCAGCAGCCTGCGCTTCGCCGGCAAACGCGATGCCGACAATGAAATTGGCCCGCTTATCAGTACCCGCCAGCGCGACCGCGTGGCCAGTTTCGTCGAACGCGCCCTCGGCCAGCCGCACATCGAGCGGGTGACCGGCGCGGCCGTGCATTCCGGCGCTGGTTTCTATTACCAGCCGACCCTGTTGGCCGGCTGTAAGCAGAGCGATGAAATCGTCCAGCGCGAAGTGTTCGGGCCGGTGGTCACCGTGACCCGCTTCGACGGGCTCGAGCAAGCAGTGGATTGGGCCAACGATTCGGAATACGGCCTCGCATCTTCGGTCTGGACCCAGAACCTCGACAAAGCCATGCAAGTGGCCGCGCGGTTGCAGTACGGCTGCACCTGGATCAACAGCCATTTCATGCTGGTCAGCGAAATGCCCCATGGCGGCCTGAAACGCTCGGGCTACGGCAAAGACCTCTCCAGCGATTCGCTCCAGGACTACAGCGTGGTGCGGCACATCATGGCGCGCCACGGACAGCATCTCTGACTACGCTAATAACAAGCCGCTAACGGCATGCTTCACCACGTTCACAACTGCCCCGACCATAATTAAAGAAGAGGGAATTCCCATGTTCGTGCACAAGACCGCACTGCTCAGTGCAATCACTACCGCGCTGCTGGCCAGTGCCAGTATCCAGGCCGCCGAACCGCTTAAAGCCGTCGGTGCCGGCGAAGGTCAGCTGGATATCGTCGCCTGGCCCGGTTACATCGAACGTGGCGAAAGCGACAAGGCCTACGACTGGGTGACCGATTTCGAGAAGGAAACCGGCTGCAAGGTGAACGTGAAAACAGCTGCCACTTCCGATGAGATGGTCAGCCTGATGTCCAAGGGCGGTTACGACCTGGTGACCGCGTCGGGCGATGCGTCGCTGCGGTTGATCGCCGGCAAACGCGTACAGCCGATCAACACGGCGTTGATTCCGAACTGGAAGAACCTCGACCCGCGCCTCAAGGATGGCCCGTGGTACGTCGTCAACAAACAAACCTTTGGCACTCCGTATCAGTGGGGTCCGAACGTGTTGATGTACAACACCAACGTATTCAAGACCGCCCCGGATAGCTGGGGTGTGGTGTTCGAGGAACAGAAGCTGCCGGACGGCAAGTCCAACAAAGGCCGGGTTCAGGCTTACGACGGTCCGATCTACATCGCCGATGCGGCGCTCTATCTCAAGTCGAAGCGGCCGGAGCTGGGGATCAAGGACCCGTACCAACTCAACGAAGAACAATACAAAGCCGCGCTGGAACTGCTTCGCAAGCAGCAGCCGTTGATCCACCGCTACTGGCATGACGCGACCGTACAGATGAGTGACGTCAAGAACGAAGGCGTCGTGGCGTCCAGCACCTGGGGCTACATGGTCAACGGTCTGGTGGCGGACAAGCAGCCGGTCGCCTCGGTTATTCCAAAGGAAGGCGCAACGGGTTGGGCCGACACCACCATGCTGCACGCCGACGCCAAGCACCCGAACTGTGCCTACAAGTGGATGGACCATTCGCTGCAACCGAAAGTCCAGGGTGACCTGGCCGCCTGGTTCGGTTCGTTGCCGTCGGTTCCGGCGGGCTGCAAGGAGAGCGAATTGCTGGGCGCCGAAGGCTGCAAAACCAACGGTTTCGACCAGTTCGACAAGATCGCCTTCTGGAAAACCCCGCAGGCTGAAGGCGGCAAATTCGTGCCGTACAGCCGCTGGACCCAGGACTACATCGCGATCATGGGCGGCAGATAACACACCGGCCCCTGTGGCGAGGGAGCTTGCTCCCGCTGGGTGGCGAAGCCGCCCCAAATCAGTCAATGCGGTCTGTCAGGCATACCGTATCAATCCTTTTGGGAGTGCTCCGCACTCCAGCGGGAGCAAGCTCCCTCGCCACAAAAAGCACATCGATCACGATTCAGACTTTTCAGATGTCCTGGCAGGGCCGCTGTGACGGCCCTCGCCTTTTCGGAGCACCGCACCATGACGCTTGCAGTCCAGTTCACTAACGTTTCCCGTCTATTCGGCGAAGTGAAAGCCGTAGACCGGGTTTCCATCGACATCCAGGACGGCGAGTTCTTTTCCATGCTGGGCCCTTCCGGCTCGGGCAAAACCACGTGTTTGCGCCTGATCGCCGGTTTCGAACAACCGAGCGCAGGCTCCATCCGGATTCATGGCCACGAAGCCGCCGGGCTGCCGCCGTATGAGCGTGACGTCAACACGGTGTTTCAGGACTACGCGCTGTTCCCGCACATGAACGTGCTCGACAACGTGGCCTACGGTTTGAAAGTTAAAGGCGTCGGCAAAACAGAGCGCCGCAAACGCGCCGAAGAAGCCCTCGACATGGTCGCCCTCGGCGGCTACGGCGAGCGCAAGCCGGTGCAACTCTCCGGCGGTCAGCGCCAGCGTGTGGCCCTGGCCCGCGCCTTGGTCAATCGCCCTCGAGTGTTGCTGCTCGACGAACCCCTCGGCGCCCTCGACTTGAAGCTGCGCGAGCAAATGCAGAGCGAGCTGAAGAAGCTGCAACGCCAACTCGGCATCACCTTCATTTTCGTCACCCACGATCAGACCGAAGCGCTGTCGATGTCCGATCGCGTGGCTGTTTTCAACAAGGGGCGCATCGAGCAGGTCGATACGCCGCGCAACCTCTACATGAAACCGGCGACCACCTTTGTCGCGGAATTCGTCGGCACCTCCAACGTGATTCGCGGCGATTTGGCGCAGCAGCTGAGCGGTAATCCACAGCCGTTTTCGATTCGCCCGGAACACGTGCGTTTCGCCGAAGGCCCGCTGGCCAGTCACGAAATCGAAGTCAGTGGTTTGCTCCACGACGTTCAGTACCAGGGCAGCGCCACCCGCTACGAACTGAAACTGGAAAACGGCCAGACGCTGAATATCAGCCAGGCCAATAACCAGTGGCTGGACGTCAGCGCGCAACATCAGACCGGGCAACGCATCAGCGCACGCTGGGCGCGGGAAGCAATGATCCCGCTGCACGACACCGTTGCCGGCGGGGTGTGAGATGACCAGCGTGGCTCTCCCTCAAACTCCGGCCGGCGGCTCGCCGTTGCGCAGGTTTTCCAACCTGCTGTATCGCCGGCCGAATTTTTACCTGTCGCTGCTGCTGGTGCCGCCGCTGCTGTGGTTCGGCGCGATCTACCTCGGTTCGTTGCTGGTGCTGCTGTGGCAAGGCTTCTACACCTTCGACGACTTCACCATGGCGGTCACGCCCGACCTGACCCTGGCCAACTTCGCCGCGCTGTTCCAGCCCTCGAACTTCGACATCATCCTGCGCACCCTGAGCATGGCCGTCGTGGTCTCGATCGCCAGCGCCGTCGTCGCGTTCCCGATTGCCTACTACATGGCGCGCTACACCACGGGCAAAACCAAGGCGTTTTTCTACATCGCCGTGATGATGCCGATGTGGGCCAGTTACATCGTCAAGGCTTACGCCTGGACCTTGTTGCTGGCCAAGGGCGGCGTGGCGCAGTGGTTCGTTCAGCACCTTGGACTGGAGCCGGTGTTGCAGTTCGTGCTGGGGATTCCGGGCGTGGGCGGCAGCACGTTGTCGACCTCGCACCTGGGCCGCTTCATGGTGTTCGTCTACATCTGGCTGCCGTTCATGATCCTGCCGATTCAGGCCTCGCTGGAACGCCTGCCGCCGTCGCTGTTGCAAGCCTCGGCCGACCTGGGCGCCAAGCCGCGCCAGACCTTCATGCAGGTGATTCTGCCGCTGTCGATTCCGGGCATCGCCGCCGGTTCGATCTTCACGTTTTCGCTGACCCTGGGCGACTTCATCGTGCCGCAACTGGTGGGTCCGCCGGGGTACTTCGTCGGCAGCATGGTGTACGCCCAGCAAGGTGCGATCGGCAACATGCCGATGGCCGCGACCTTCACGCTGGTGCCGATTGTGTTGATCGCCATTTACCTGACTATCGTCAAACGACTGGGGGCCTTCGATGCACTCTGAGAAAGCTTCTCTAGGACTGAAAATCGCAGCCTGGGGCGGGTTGGTGTTTCTGCACTTCCCGATCCTTATCATCTTCCTGTACGCCTTCAACACCGAAGACGCAGCGTTCAGCTTTCCGCCCAAGGGTTTCACCCTGAAGTGGATTGGCGTGGCGTTCTCGCGGCCGGACGTTCTGGAAGCGATCAAGCTATCGCTGCAGATCGCCTCCGTCGCCACGTTGATCGCGCTGGTGCTCGGCACGCTGGCGTCGGCGGCGTTGTACCGGCGGGACTTTTTCGGCAAGCAAGGCATTTCGCTGATGCTGATTTTGCCGATTGCGTTGCCGGGGATCATCACCGGGATCGCGTTGCTGGCGACGTTCAAGTCGCTGGGCATCGAGCCGGGGATGTTCACCATCATCGTCGGTCACGCGACCTTCTGTGTGGTGATCGTCTACAACAACGTTATCGCCCGGTTGCGCCGCACGTCGCACAGTTTGATCGAAGCCTCGATGGACCTCGGCGCCGATGGCTGGCAGACCTTCCGCTACATCGTCCTGCCGAACCTCGGCTCGGCGTTGCTCGCTGGCGGCATGCTCGCGTTTGCGCTGTCGTTCGACGAAATCATCGTCACCACCTTCACCGCCGGCCATGAACGCACCCTGCCGCTGTGGCTGCTCAACCAGCTCAGCCGCCCACGGGACGTGCCGGTGACCAACGTCGTCGCGATGCTGGTGATGATGGTGACCATGCTGCCGATACTCGGCGCCTACTACCTGACCCGTGGCGGTGAGAGCGTGGCGGGGAGTGGCGGGAAGTAACTGACAACTCAGACCCAATGTGGAAACCGGATCCTGTAGGAGCGAGGCTTGCCCGCGAAAGCGGTGTGTCAGCCAACATCAATGCTGAATGTGATGGCCTCTTCGCGGGCAAGCCTCGCTCCTACAGGGATCCGGTTCCGACAGAAAAATAAAAGCTGCAATGAGGACAACGCCATGCAAACCAAGTTACTGATCAACGGCCAATTGCTCGACGGCGAAGGCCCCGCCCAACCGGTGTTCAACCCGGCCCTCGGTCGCGTGCTGGTGGAAATCAACGAAGCCAGCGAAGCCCAGGTCGACGCCGCCGTGCGGGCCGCCGACGCGGCGTTCGACAGCTGGTCGCACACCCCGCCCAAAGAACGCTCGCTGCTGCTGCTCAAACTCGCCGACGCCATCGAAGCCCACGGCGAAGAACTGGCCAAACTCGAATCCGACAACTGCGGCAAACCCTACAGCGCTGCGCTGAACGACGAGATTCCGGCGATTGCCGACGTGTTCCGTTTCTTCGCCGGCGCCAGCCGCTGCATGAGCGGGTCCGCCGGCGGTGAATACCTGGCCGGGCACACCTCGATGATCCGCCGCGATCCGGTGGGCGTGATCGCTTCGATCGCACCGTGGAACTACCCGCTAATGATGGTCGCCTGGAAAATCGCCCCGGCCCTCGCTGCCGGTAATACCGTGGTGCTCAAGCCGTCGGAACAGACCCCGCTAACCGCGTTGCGCCTGGCGCAACTGGCGTCGGAAATCTTCCCGGCCGGCGTGCTCAACCTGGTGTTCGGCCGTGGTCCTACCGTCGGCAGCCCGCTGGTTACCCACCCGAAAGTGCGCATGGTGTCGCTGACCGGTTCGATCGCCACCGGTTCGAACATCATTTCCAGCACCGCCGACAGCGTCAAACGCATGCACATGGAACTGGGTGGCAAGGCCCCGGTGATCATCTTCGACGACGCCGACATCGACGCCGCTGTTGAAGGCATTCGCACCTTCGGTTTCTACAACGCCGGTCAGGACTGCACCGCCGCCTGCCGCATCTACGCGCAGGAAGGCATCTACGACACATTCGTCGAGAAGCTCGGTGCGGCGGTCAGCAGCATCAAGTACGGCCTGCAGGATGATCCGGCGACCGAACTCGGGCCGCTGATCACCGCGCAGCACCGTGACCGGGTGGCCGGGTTTGTCGAGCGCGCCGTGGCGCAACCGCACATCCGTTTGATCACGGGCGGCAAGACCGTCGAAGGCAACGGCTTCTTCTTCGAACCGACGGTGCTGGCCGACGCGCAGCAGGACGACGAGATCGTCCGTCGCGAGGTGTTCGGGCCGGTGGTGTCGGTGACCAAATTCACCGATGAAGCGCAGGTGCTCGGCTGGGCCAACGACTCGGACTACGGCCTGGCGTCGTCGGTGTGGACTTCGGACGTCGGTCGCGCGCATCGCCTGTCGGCCCGCTTGCAGTACGGCTGCACCTGGGTGAACACGCACTTCATGCTGGTCAGTGAAATGCCCCACGGCGGTCAAAAATTGTCCGGGTACGGGAAGGACATGTCGATGTACGGGCTGGAGGATTACACCGTTGTGCGGCATGTGATGTTCAAGCACTAACAGCTTCGCGAGCAAGCTTCGCTCCTACAGGTTTTGCGTCGTACGCAATTTTTGCGAACACCCTCCGACCTGTAGGAGCGAGGCTTGCCCGCGAAGGCGTCACCTCGGTTTCAAGGCAGAAACCGGCAACATGCACCACCAGGCTTCAACGCAGAAAAACAAAACAATAACCACCGATCCGGGCAGCGCCGCCAAGGCCCCGCCACGGTTTCGGACATCCGAAATCTGCCGATTTTCCGGAGCTAACACACCATGAGCGCAATCCCCGAACTCTCCGCAGCCGCTGCCGACAGCGATGCCGAGCAACTCCGCAAGCTGGGTTACACCTCCAACTTCAACCGCAGCATGAGCCTGTGGGAAAACTTCGCCCTTGGCTTCACTTACCTCTCCCCGGTCGTAGGGGTTTATACCCTCTTCGGCCTCTGCCTGGCCGCCGGTGGTCCACCGATGTTCTGGGCCTATTTGCTGGTCGGTTGCGGCCAATTACTCGTGTGCCTGATCTTCGGCGAAGTGGTCTCGCAGTTCCCGATTTCCGGTGGCGTCTACCCATGGGCGCGCCGCCTGGTGGGCAAGCGCTGGGCGTGGATGGTCGGCTGGATCTACTCCATCGCCCTGTGCGTCACCATCGCCGCCGTCGCCGTCGGTGCCGGGCCTTACCTGGCCGCAATGATGGGCTTCGAACCGAGCAACAACACCAACATCGTCATCGCCCTGGTGCTGACGCTGTTTGCGACACTGGTCAACCTCAGCGGCACCAAAGTGCTGGCGCGGATCGCCATGTTCGGCTTCCTCTGCGAACTGGTCGGCGCGGTGATCGTCGGCGTTTACCTGCTGATTTTTGAACGCCATCAACCGATCAGCGTGCTGTTCAACACCTTCGACATCAGCATCAACGGCTCTTACCTGCCGGCCTTCCTCACCGCCTCGCTGGCGGGGATGTTCCTGTACTACGGCTTCGAAGCCTGCGGCGATGTGGCCGAAGAAACCCCGAACCCGAGCAAGCAGATCCCGGTGGCCATGCGCATGACCATCTACATCGGCGGCATCTCGGCGATGTTCGCCTGCCTGGCGCTGATCCTCGCTGTGCCGGACATGCAAGCCGTGATCAACGGCACCGACAAAGACCCGGTCACCACCATCCTCAACAACGCTTTCGGCCCGGTCGGTTCGAAAGTGGTGATGGGCGTGGTGATGATTTCCTTCATCTCCTGCGTCATCAGCCTGCAAGCGGCGGCGAGTCGTCTGCTGTATTCCTACGCTCGGGATGAAATGGTCATCGGCAGCTCACTGCTGAAAAAGATTTCCCCTACAACCCAGGTTCCGGTTGCCGCGCTGTTCGTCTCCGGCGTCCTGCCGGCACTGATCATCATTCTGGGATTCTTCTTGCAAGACGCGGTGGCCACCATCGTCAGCTTCGCGGCGATTGGCATCTACCTCGCGTTCCAGATGATCGTGCTCGCGGCGCTCTATGCGCGCCTGAAAGGTTGGAAACCGAGCGGCAAATTCACCCTCGGTGCATGGGGTTGGCCGGTGAATATCGGCGCGCTGGTGTACGGCGTCGGCGCCATCATCAACATGGCCTGGCCGCGCACACCGGATGCGGCGTGGTACATCAACTATGCGATGGTGCTGAGCACGGCGATCGTGATTGGGTTGGGGTTGGTTTACATGTGGATTGCCAAGCCGTATGACCATGGGACGGCACCGGCTGGGGATGCGTGGAAGGTTAGTCACTAAGTAGAATTGCCCCGGGATCATCTGAGTTCCCGGGGCAAGTTTTATCCGTCAGACGACATCTTCCGTCTCCCCGCAACTCAGCCATCAATTCATCCGTACGCCCTTTGATGTCAGCTTTCCCCCGCACTGCCTCGAAGCGATCGAGGGCATAGGCCTCAGGTTTCGCGTGGCAATCGTCAGTCATTGATCGGTTCCTTGTGCGCAGACTCAATGGATTCAAAAAATAGCGGAAAAGCTGCTCCTCAGTTTCCAGTTTTCTGCTCTATGTGCAAAAACAGGAAATTCCTACAGATCGAGCCTTCCTGAAACGACTCTGATTCCTACGACAAGCGTCGCCAGAGTAGACTTGTCGCCGCGAGCGCCTGACCGATAGGCTTTGTCCCGTCGCTGCAAAATCAGCGATCCGGAGTCGAAGCCGGGAAATGTCAGAACGGTGCTTACGTGCCCCCATAGAACTGTGGATGCTTTTCTACCTCCAGTTCTGCTTTATGGCGGGCCGTGTGGCGCGGGCCTTTCGGCTTTCCGTTTTGACCTGGAAGTGTCCCGACTTCGAACGCCACTCGGTTCGCCACCCAACTTGTCGAAGGGTTGGTGGTGACTTTCCATTTCAAATCGGAATTCAAGTCATGTCAGAGCACACAAAAAACGCACCCGCCTCCTACTTCACCCCAACCATATTCCCCCGCCACAACCGCTTCCTCCACGCCATCATCCAAGCCAACCAAGCCTGGTTCTGCGTCCACGACCTGGGACGTCTGATGGGCCGCCCGCTTGACCAGCGACTCACCCAAAAACTCGATCCCGATCAACGCAGGTATGTCTGGCTGCTGAAGAACGGCAGAACAGTCGAGTCGCTGATGGTCAGCGAGTCTGGAATGTACGCATTGCTGGTCCATCATTTCGTTCCGGAAAACCGCAACCTGCGGCAATGGTTGAGTAATGAAGTCGTACCTGCGCTGCGAGAATCAAACGCGGCAACTGTCGAAAACATTCCGAGCCTGAGTTCGTTGCAATGGGGCGGGCTCTCGGTGCCGCTGTTGCACTGGCAGGATTCGGCGTGGATCAAGTGGCGGGACATGCCGGATCTGGTGCAGGCGCAACGACCGTTTCCGATCATGGGCACCTGTAGCTGAAGCAATACTTGTAGGAGCCAGCTTGCTGGCGATGGACTCGAGGGCGCTGCGTTGAATCAGGCAGCACCACGCGTTATCGTTAACGACCATCGCCAGCAAGCTGGCTCCTACAGGGGACCGTGCCCACGCTGACAGTCGAGTGGGTTTTCAAACCAGTGAAAGCAGCAAGAAAAAAAGGGGTAGACCTTACGATCCACCCCTTTGATTTTGGTGCAACTTTTCAAACCTCCCGAATGAGCGATCCAACCATGGATCAACTGCGCATCACCCGCCAAAGCATTGCCGAAGTGATCCCAAGTGACAGCGCTGTTGCAGAAAACCATCTGCAACAGGCCATCAAGCAGGAAAACCTCGCGGATCATTACCAAGCCATTCAACTCGGTATCGCCGACGCTGAAGCGGGCAAACTGATCAGCCTGGCCACCGTGGAAGCCAAATGGCTTTCACGGTAACCATCACCGTCAAAACCGCGAAACACTCCGCATCGCATCCACCAGATACCGCATCGCGATCCGGTCACTCTCCGACAACTCGCGATACCGCTCCACCAGCTTCAACTCTTCGGAATTAAGCCGACGCCTTCGCCGCCCGATGCCCAGGCAAGGGAAGATTCCCAACATTTCGGTGATGCCTTGTACTTTCGACATGGACGATGTCCCTCTCTACGTCAAGAAAACTTCAGATACCGCATCGCCCTTCCTTTTTTCAGCCGCTTCCTTGTGCCAACTGAATCCCACCGGCCTGAGGGCAGAAACCGGTCATGCCCATAGAATAGAAACTATCCGGGCGCTGAAAAGCGGTTTTTAGAGTAATTAGTCGAAAAAAGCAGAAACGCCCTATAAATCAGAAATCTCTGTAGGAAACGTTAACCGAAACGTCTTGTTTCATTGCGATGCTATCGCCACGCCATCAATCATTTTTGCTCTGCGACCGAACGGTTTAAGCTATTTGGCATCTGTTTAAAGTCCGTTGCGTTTGGCCGAAGGCATGTCCGAACCTCCATTTCTGATCCAGCACGTGCCAGGAACGGCACGGGATTGTTCACGACAGGTTGTACTTATGCATCGCAGGAATTTGCTCAAAGCATCCATGGCCATCGCTGCCTACACCGGCTTGTCCGCCACCGGCCTGTTGGCCGCGCGGGCCTGGGCCGGTAATGGCACGGCTGATGGCGAGGCTCAGGCCTTCGACTTCGAAGCCCTGAAAATCCAGGCCAGGCAGCTTGCCGGCAACCGCTATCAGGACACCAAGCAGGTGCTGCCGCCGACACTGGCGACCATGACCCCACAAAATTTCAACGCGATCCGCTACGACGCCAATCATTCCCTGTGGAAGGATTTGAAGGGCCAGCTGGATGTGCAGTTTTTCCACGTCGGCATGGGTTTCAAGCAGCCGGTGCGCATGTACAGCGTCGACCCCAAGACGCGTCAGGCGCGGGAGGTGCATTTCCGCCCTTCGCTGTTCAACTATGAAAACACCACGGTCGACACCAAGCAGCTCACGGGCGACCTGGGTTTTTCCGGGTTCAAGCTGTTCAAGGCGCCTGAGCTGGACCGGCATGACGTGTTGTCATTCCTCGGCGCCAGTTATTTCCGCGCGGTAGACGCCACGGGCCAGTACGGTCTGTCGGCCCGCGGTCTGGCGGTCGATACCTACGCCAAGAAGCGTGAGGAATTCCCGGACTTTACCAAGTTCTGGTTTGAGACCCCGGACAAGGACAGCACCCGTTTCGTGGTGTATGCCCTGCTGGATTCGCCGAGCGCGACCGGGGCCTACCGTTTCGACATCGATTGCCAGGCCAGTCAGGTCGTCATGGCTGTCGATGCCCACATCAACGCGCGCACCGCCATCGAGCAACTCGGCATTGCGCCGATGACCAGCATGTTCAGCTGCGGCACCCACGAGCGGCGCATGTGCGACACCATTCACCCGCAGATCCATGACTCGGATCGCCTGGCGATGTGGCGTGGCAATGGTGAGTGGATCTGCCGTCCACTGAACAATCCGGCCACCCTGCAATTCAACGCGTTCGCCGACACCGACCCGAAAGGTTTCGGCCTGGTGCAGACCGATCACGAATTCGCCAATTATCAGGACACGGTCGACTGGTACAGCAAACGTCCAAGCCTGTGGGTCGAACCTACAACCGCGTGGGGCGAAGGCTCTATCGATCTGTTGGAAATTCCTACGACCGGCGAAACCCTGGATAACATTGTCGCGTTCTGGACCCCGAAAAAACCGGTCGCGGCGGGCGATTCCCTGAACTACGGCTACAAGCTGTACTGGAGCGCTTTGCCGCCGGTCGGCACGCCACTGGCGCGGGTCGCCGCGACTCGTTCGGGCATGGGCGGCTTCACCGAGGGCTGGGCGCCGGGCGAGCATTACCCGGAGGTCTGGGCACGCCGCTTTGCCGTGGACTTCACTGGCGGCGGTCTGGACCGCTTGCCTGAAGGCACGGGCATTGAGCCGGTGGTGACGTGCTCCAACGGTGAGGTGAAAGACTTCAACGTACTGGTGCTGGATGACATCAAGGGCTACCGGATTACGTTTGACTGGTTCCCGACCAATGACAGCGTCGCACCGGTGGAACTGCGGTTGTTCATCCGCACCAATGATCGGACGTTGAGCGAGACCTGGTTGTATCAGTACTTCCCGCCTGCGCCGGAGAAGCGTAAGTACACCTGATAGTAAAGGGTTGAATGGGCTGGCCTCATCGCGGGCAAGCCCGCTCCCACAGGTTTGTGTCGAACGAGAATGATGAGCTCGACACGCCCCTGTAGGAGCTGAGCTTGCTCGCGAAAGCGGCCTGACAAACAACAAACCTCCCCGCCCGGAAACACAAAAGCCCCGATCACATCGACCGGGGCTTTTTGCTTTTAGCGCATCACTCAGTCACGCAAATCCGACTCATGAATTGGCTGATCCCGATGCGTCGCGCGCTGATACTGCGCCGGCCAGATCGCCTTGTTCCCTCCCAGGTCGTCATCGGCATGCAACGGCCAATATGGATCGCGCAACAACTCACGGGCGAGAAAGATGATGTCGGCCTGACAGGTGCGCAGAATGTGCTCGGCCTGCGCCGGTTCGGTGATCATTCCTACCGTGCCGGTCGCAATGCCTGACTCCTTGCGCACACGTTCGGCGAAGCGGGTTTGATAACCGGGACCTGTAGGAATTTCCGCGTTGGCCGCCGTGCCGCCCGAAGAAACGTCAATCAGGTCGACGCCCAAGTCTTTGAGGCGTCGCGCCAGCTCCACGGTTTCATCAGGGTTCCAGCCGTCCTCGACCCAATCGGTGGCCGACACGCGCACGAACACCGGCAACTCCTCTGGCCACACCGCGCGCACCGCTTCGGTGACTTGCAGCACCAGCCGAATTCGATTCTCGAACGAACCGCCGTATTGATCGCGCCGCTGATTGCTCAGGGGTGACAGAAACTGGTGCAGCAGGTAACCGTGGGCGGCGTGAACTTCGACGACTTTGAAACCGGCGGTCAGCGCGCGTTTCGCTGAGTCAACGAAAGCCTGGACAACCTCGGCGATCTGGCCCTCATCGAGCTGCCTCGGTGGTGTGTGTTGCGGATCGAACGCAATCGGCGAAGGGCCGACGGGTGTCCAGCCGCCGTCTCCCGGTTTGACGCTACCGTGCTTGCCAATCCACGGCCGATGGGTGCTGGCCTTGCGCCCGGCGTGGGCCAACTGAATGCCGGCGACGGCGCCTTGGGCGGCGATGAAGCGAGTGATGCGTTGCAGCGGTTCGATCTGTTCGTCATTCCACAAGCCGAGGTCTTCGGCGGTGATGCGTCCATCGGCGGTGACGGCGGTGGCTTCGGTAAAAATCAGACCGGCGCCGCCAACAGCACGGCTGCCAAGGTGGACAAGGTGCCAGTCATTGGCCAGGCCATCGACGCTGGAATACTGGCACATCGGCGATACGGCGATGCGGTTGAGCAGGGTCAATTGGCGAAGGGTATAGGGTTCAAGCAGCAGACTCATGGGGCACCTCTCGTCTCAGTGGGCAGGCTCCAGGGTTCTGTTTGAAAAGTCGACGAGTGACAGGAAAAAGGTGCAGCACCCGCCCCCGCGGGCAAAAAATTGACAAGACGTCACAAGGATTATCAAGCAGTGCTTAGAGCCTAGTCGACAATGGGGGATGAGGGAGGGTTCCGAGAGATTCAGCGTCAGCGAAATCGCTTTCGCGGGCAAGCCTCGCTCCTACAGGTATAGGTGATCCCGTAGGAGCGAGGCTTGCCCGCGAATGGGCCTAACGCGGTTCGATGTGAGCAATCATCAACTGAACGGTTTCATTCCCGCGAAACTCGTTAAGGTCGAGTTTATAAGCCAATTCCACCCATTTGATCGTCGGGTTCGGCCAGATATCGCGGTCAATACCAAACGCGATGCCGTCCAGTTTCACCGAGCCACATTCGCTTCTCAGCACTACTTTCAGGTGCCGTTCGCCAACAACCCGCTGTTCGACCAACTGGAATACGCCATGGAACAACGGCTCCGGGAAGTGTTGCCCCCAAGGACCGGCATGCCGCAGTGCACGGGCCAGTTCGAGGTGAAACTCCTCGACCGCCAACGTCCCGTCCGACAGCAAGCGCCCGGTCAGGTCTTCTTCGCGCAATTGCCTACGCACTTCAGCGTCAAAGGCTTCAGCGAATAACGGAAAATTCGCTTCCGGCAAGGTCAAACCTGCCGCCATGGCGTGGCCGCCGTACTTGCTGATCAGGTTTGGATGCTGCGCCGCCACCACGCTCAAGGCGTCGCGAATATGAAAACCCTGAACCGAACGTCCCGAGCCCTTGAGCATGCCATCGCCCGCGTCGGCAAAGGCAATCGTCGGACGGAAATAACGCTCTTTCATACGTGAGGCGAGGATTCCGATGACGCCCTGGTGCCACTCGGGATCGAAGAGGCACAGGCCGAACGGCATCGATTCCACCGGCAAGTCCTTGAGCTGAGCCAGCGCCTCGCGCTGCATGCCTTGCTCGATGGATTTGCGGTCCTGGTTCATGCCGTCGAGCTGAACGGCCATTTCCCGGGCGAGTCCGGCATCTTCGGTGAGCAGGCATTCGATGCCCAGGCTCATGTCATCCAGCCGCCCTGCCGCGTTCAGGCGCGGGCCGACGATGAACCCGAGGTCGGTTGAGGTAATACGCGTGTGGTCGCGCTTGGCGACTTCGAGAATTGCCTTGATCCCCGGCCGCGCACGTCCGGCGCGGATTCGCTCCAGGCCCTGGTGCACGAGAATCCGGTTGTTGGCATCCAGCGGCACCACGTCGGCAACGCTGCCCAGCGCCACCAGATCCAGCAACTCACCGATGTTCGGCTGCGGTTTGCTCTCGTACCAGCCGAGGCTGCGCAAACGCGCGCGCAATGCCATCAGCACGTAGAAAATCACCCCGACGCCGGCCAGAGCCTTGCTCGGAAACCCGCAACCCGGCTGGTTGGGATTGACGATGGCATCGGCCAACGGCAGTTCGTCGCCGGGCAAGTGGTGGTCTGTGACCAACACGCTGAGACCCGCCTTTTTCGCCGCCGCCACACCTTCAACGCTGGAGATGCCGTTGTCCACGGTGATCAGCAGCTGCGGCGTACGGGTCAGCGCCACTTCGACGATTTCCGGTGTCAGGCCGTAGCCGTACTCGAAACGGTTCGGCACCAGATAGTCGACATGCGCCGCGCCCAACAGGCGCAGGCCCAACATGCCTACGGTACTGGCCGTCGCGCCGTCAGCGTCGAAGTCGCCGACGATCAGAATCCGCTGCCGCTGCTCCAGGGCTGTCACCAGCAAATCCACCGCGGCATCAATGCCTTTGAGCTGCTGGAACGGAATCAGCCGCGCCAGGCTCTTGTCCAGTTCAGCCTCGGACAGCACGCCCCGCGCCGCATACAGGCGGGTCAGCAGCGGCGGCAGATCACCGAGGAATGGCAGGGTGTCGGGCAACAGGCGAGGTTCGATGCGCATGGGGTGACAGGTGCTTCTCTTGAATACGTAGGATAAAACCGAATGACGCAGTGAAAAATCAGCCGCGTTCGCCGCTCAGCCACTGCAACTGGACTTCATGCTGACCACGGTCGTCGGTGACGAAAATCGTCCCTTCGCTGATCATCACGTCCCACTTGATAACGCGCGGCATGTCTTTGGCCAAGGTTTCCAGGACTTCCTGCGGCACAGCAGCGATGTGTACGTTTTTCAGGTTCTTGATCGCCGGGATCACCTTGGTTTCCCAGACACGCAGGCTGCCGTAGGCCAGCAGGCTGGTGCGCTCGGTGCGGCGCGAGCACCACGTCAGGCGATCGGCGTCTGGCTGGCCGACTTCAATCCAGTGCAGGACGCGGTCGTCCAGGCTCTTTTCCCACAGGGCGGGTTCATCCACGTCTGACAGACCACGGCCAAACGACAGCTGCTCGTTGTACCAGAAGGCGTAGGCCAGCAGCCGCACGGTCATGCGCTCTTCGGTTTCCGAAGGGTGACGGGCGATGGTCTGCTTTACCGTCTCGTAAACGCTGCGGTCGAGGTCGGTGAGGTTCAGTTCAAACTTGTAGGTCGTGGACGGCTGGGCCATGAACGGGCTTCTTGATACGTGGAAAGGCGGCAAGTCTAACCGATGCTGCAGGCTTCGCGGCCATCAACCTTGAGCGACTGACAGCGGGCTGTGCTAAAACGCTCTATAAGCCAAGCCTTTGTCCTACAGGATCCAGTATGCCGTTCACCGCCAAACCACTCTCAGGTCTGAAAGTCATTGAATTGGGCACCTTGATCGCCGGGCCGTTTGCCTCGCGTATCTGCGGCGAATTCGGCGCCGAAGTGATCAAGATCGAGTCCCCCGACGGTGGTGATCCGTTGCGCAAATGGCGAAAATTGTATGAAGGCACTTCGTTGTGGTGGTTCGTTCAGGCGCGTAACAAGAAGTCCCTGACCCTGAACCTGAAACACCCGGACGGCCTGGCGATCCTGAAAAAGCTGCTCGGTGAAGCGGACATCCTGATCGAGAATTTTCGCCCCGGCGTGCTGGAAAAGCTCGGCCTGGGCTGGGAAGTCTTGCACGCACTGAACCCGAAACTGGTGATGGTGCGTCTCTCGGGGTTCGGCCAGACCGGGCCGATGAAGGATCAGCCGGGCTTTGGCGCCGTCGGTGAATCCATGGGCGGTCTGCGCTACATCACCGGTTTCGAGGACCGGCCACCGGTGCGCACCGGGATTTCCATCGGCGATTCAATTGCGGCGCTCTGGGGGGTGATCGGTGCGCTGATGGCCTTGCGTCATCGCGAGGTCAACGGCGGTCTGGGTCAAGTGGTGGATGTGGCGCTGTACGAAGCGATCTTCGCCATGATGGAAAGCATGGTCCCGGAGTTCGACGTGTTCGGCTTCATTCGTGAACGCACCGGCAACATCATGCCGGGCATCACGCCCTCCTCGATCCACACCAGCGCTGACGGCAAACATGTGCAGATCGGCGCCAATGGCGATGCGATTTTCAAACGCTTCATGCTGATCATCGGCCGTGAAGACCTGGCCAATGACCCGGCCCTGGCCAGCAACGACGGACGTGACAGCCGTCGCGACGAGATTTATGGGGTGATTGATCGCTGGGTCAATTCGCTGCCGCTGGACGCCATCATCGAGCAGCTGAATCAGGCCGACGTGCCCGCCAGCCGGATCTTCAGCGCCGAAGACATGTTCAATGATCCGCAGTACCTGGCGCGGGAAATGTTCCTGAAGGCGAAGCTGCCGGACGGCAAAGATTTCAAGATGCCGGGAATCGTGCCGAAACTCTCAGAGACACCCGGCAGTTCGGAATGGGTCGGGCCGCAGTTGGGCGAACACAATGCGCAGGTACTCAACGATCTTGGCTATGACAAGGAACAGATCGCAAAGCTGCGTGAAGACGGGGCCATCTAAGCTGAAGCGCCTGCTTTCAACAGCAATCCACCACTCCCGCGTCTGGCGGGCAGCGGCGGCTTTCGCGCTATTGGCAGGGCTGGTATCGACAGCCTGGGCGCAACCGAAGGAAACGCTGATCTGGTTGCTGCGAGATCTACCCCCCACGATGATCCTCGAGGGGCCGAAAAAAGGTCAGGGGATCATTGATCAAATGCTGCCGCAGCTGATCGCCGGTATGCCGCAATACCAGCACACGCTGATGCGGGTGAACCGGGCACGCGCCCTGCAAATGCTCCACGAAGAATCGCTCACCTGCGACCCCTCGTTGCTCAAGACCAAGGAGCGCGAACAGTGGATTTCATTTTCTGTTCCAGCGTTCCGCGCTGTCAGCAATGGCCTCGTCGCCCGGCAGGAAGATCGATCGGTGCTGGAACCTTTTCTGATTGAAGGAGAAGTCGATCTGGCGGCGCTGCTGAAAAGCGGCAGGAATAAAGTTGGCGTGGTTGCCGAGCGCAGTTACGGTGAAGTGGTCGACACCCTTCTGCGGCAGGCACCGGAAGGCGCTCTGACGCCTCATTACGGCAACGATGCCCTTGGCAGCCTGCTGCATATGCAGCGCCTGGGCAGATTGCAGGTGGTCTTGGGTTACTGGCCAGAGATCCGCTATCAGGCCAGTCAAAAACTCATCACTGACGACCAGTTGGAGTTTTATCCGGTCAAGGGCACCGGCAAGTACCTGTCCGGACACATCGGTTGTTCGAATACGCCTCAGGGCCGGCAGGCGATCAGCGAGATCAACCAACTGCTGCGCAACCTGTCCCGCGAACACCTGGATTCGCTGTATGCAGACTGGCTGGATCCGGCACGCCGCACCGACTACCTGAAGGAAACCAGGGCGTTTTTTGAGCAACAGGCGCAGCAATGACAAATCGCGGGCAAAAAGAAACCCCGAGAAGTGGGGAGACGACTCGGGGTTAAACGTGGTCTACAAAAAGACCAGTGGCAGCAGAACTACAAGCACCGGAGCACAATGCTTGATCCTGCTGTTACATGCTCTGACTGACCTTGAACCAAGAAGGTTCCCATAAAAAATAATTCACTTACCTCCGGCCCAGGACCTTGTCCTGTGCCGCATTGCGCAACGCCGCGATAACGCAGGGTTCCAGGCGTCCTTCGGCAATCATCAGATCGCGGTGCAACCCGTCGACTACATCCGTGAGCAGACGTTTGTCGGTCAACTGAGCCTGATTGAATTCCCGTTCGACCACGATAGCGCCGGTCGAGCTCTTCAGTGTCACCAGGCATTCGCCGTGGGTGCCCGACGGGGTCAACGTCACCTGGTACGGGCTCAGAGCCTCACCGAGCAATAGACTGATACTTTCCATCTCGATCACCACTCAATAGTCCGAAAACGAAGTGCCTGGGGCGTGTCCACAATAAGTGACCACCGGCCCGAGAAGAAAGTTCTGGATTCAAGTTGCAGACGCGTCGGCGTCTCTGGTTGATGGAGCATGCATGGGGGAGATGACAGGTTTGTGTATGTGGGCAGTGGGGATTGGGATTGGGATTGGGTGAATATCCGTTTCTTCGGTAACGGCTGGTATTGGTTCCGCCCTTACGGCGGGTTACTTGGAAGAGCGCCAAGTAACCAAGCGCCTGCGCCCCTGACGTACGGTGCCTCGCTATGGCTCGCCACCGAACGAAAGGGGCAAGAGCCCTTTGGTTACTTTGGGGCTTTTCCAAAGTGACCCGCCGTAAGGGCGGAACCAATAGCCGCCGTTACCGCAGAAACGGATATGTACAAAGCCAATCCGTTACAGCGGCTTACCGTGATTGCCATGCTGACTGACAAACGCCTGAACAGCCTTCAGATCATTCGGCAACACAGTGCAACGCTCATCCCGCTCAAACAGATCAGCCAAATGCACAGGCAATTCCAGCGCCTTACCGACGCCAGCCTTCTCCACCGCATCCGGGAATTTAACCGGGTGCGCTGTGCCCAGGATCACCATCGGAATATCCAAACTACGACGGCATTCACGAGCAGCCTTCACGCCAATAGCCGTGTGCGGATCCAGCACTTCGCCAGTCTGCTCATACACTTCAGCAATGGTCTCGCAAGTTTGCGCATCATCCACCGCCAGCGAATCGAACAGCTTACGCGCTTCGGTCCAACGCTCCTGTTCAACGCTGAAACCACCGCCCTGCTTGAACGAATCCATCAGCCCGGCAATCGCCGCACCGTTACGACCGTGCAGGTCGAACAGCAGACGCTCGAAGTTCGACGACACCATGATGTCCATCGACGGCGACAGCGTGGCGTGCAGAGTTTCCTTGACGTACTGGTTGCCGCTCATGAAGCGGTGCAGGATGTCGTTGCGGTTGGTGGCGACGATCAACTGGTTGATCGGCAGGCCCATGTTGCGCGCCAGGTAACCGGCGAAGATGTCGCCGAAGTTGCCGGTCGGCACCGAGAACGACACCGAACGCGCCGGGCCGCCCAGCTGCAGGGCTGCGTGGAAGTAGTAAACGATCTGGGCCATGATCCGCGCCCAGTTGATCGAGTTCACCGCCACCAGGCGCGTGCCCTTGAGGAAGCTCTGGTCGGCGAAGCTCGCCTTGACCATTTCCTGGCAGTCATCGAAGTTGCCTTCGATGGCAATGTTGTGAATGTTCTCGCCGAAGATGGTGGTCATCTGGCGACGCTGCACTTCGGACACGCGGTTGTGCGGGTGCAGGATGAAGATGTCGACGTTTTCGCAGTGCTTGCAGCCTTCGATGGCGGCCGAACCGGTGTCGCCGGAGGTGGCGCCGACAATCACTACGCGCTCACCGCGTTTTTCCAACACGTAGTCGAGCAAGCGACCGAGCAATTGCAGGGCGAAGTCCTTGAACGCCAGGGTCGGGCCGTGGAACAGCTCCAGCACCCATTCGTTGCCGTTCAACTGACGCAGCGGCGCAACGGCGTTGTGCGAGAACACGCCGTAAGTCTCTTCCAGAATCTTTTTGAAATCGGCATCCGGGATGCTGCCGGTGACGAACGGGCGCATCACCCGGAAGGCCAGCTCGTGATACGGCAGGCCGGCCCAGGAAGCGATTTCTTCCTGAGTGAAACGTGGCAGGTTTTCCGGGACGTACAGACCGCCGTCGGTGGCGAGACCGGCCAGCAGGACGTCTTCGAAATTCAGGGCCGGTGCCTGGCCGCGGGTACTGATATAACGCATGACTGGCTCCAATAGACAGTGTTCGCAAACCCGGGCCCGCACGCAGGCCCGGTGAACGATAACGGCTTAGTTCAGGTGCTCGACGCGGATCCGTACGACCGGACCGACCACGCCTGTCAGGGCTTCGAGGGCGGCGATCGCGTCGTTCATGTGCTGTTCCAGCACACGGTGAGTCAGCAGGATCATCGGCACCAGACCGTCATGCTCTTCGACTTCTTTCTGCATGATCGATTCGATGTTGATGCCGCGCTCCGACAGGATGCTCGCGACCTGAGCCAGCACGCCCGGATGGTCCTTGGCCTGAATGCGCAGGTAGTAGGCGCTTTCGCAGGCTTCGATCGGCAGGATCGGATGCGCCGACAGCGAATCCGGCTGGAAGGCCAGATGCGGCACGCGGTTTTCCGGATCGGAGGTCATGGCGCGAACCACGTCCACCAGGTCGGCGATCACCGACGATGCGGTCGGCTCCATGCCGGCGCCGGCGCCGTAGAACAGGGTCGAACCGGCAGCGTCACCGTTGACCATCACAGCGTTCATCACGCCGTTGACGTTGGCGATCAGGCGATCGGCCGGGATCAGCGTCGGGTGCACGCGCAACTCGATGCCAGCCGCGGTGCTGCGCGCCACGCCCAGGTGCTTGATGCGATAGCCCAGCGCTTCGGCGTAGTTCACGTCAGCCGTGGTCAGCTTGGTGATGCCTTCGGTATAAGCCTTGTCGAATTGCAGCGGGATGCCGAACGCGATGGAGGCCAGGATCGTCAGCTTGTGGGCCGCGTCGATGCCTTCAACGTCGAAGGTCGGATCGGCTTCGGCGTAACCCAGGGCTTGCGCCTCGGCGAGTACGTCTTCGAAGGTGCGACCCTTCTCGCGCATTTCGGTGAGGATGAAGTTGCCGGTGCCGTTGATGATGCCGGCGACCCAGTTGATGCGGTTGGCCGACAGGCCTTCACGGATCGCCTTGATCACCGGAATGCCACCGGCCACAGCCGCTTCGAACGCCACGATCACGCCTTTCTCGCGAGCCTTGGCAAAAATTTCATTACCGTGAACGGCAATAAGCGCCTTGTTCGCGGTGACCACATGCTTGCCATTCTCGATGGCCTTGAGTACCAGCTCGCGGGCAACGGTGTAGCCGCCCATCAGCTCTATAACGATGTCGATCTCAGGGTTCGTGGCCACTTCGAAGACATCGTTGGTAATCGCAATACCGGTCGTTTGGAACTGAGGCTTTGGCGTGCGCATGGCAATTTGTGCCACTTCGATTCCACGCCCGGCACGACGAGCAATTTCCTCGGCGTTGCGCTGAAGTACGTTGAAGGTACCGCCACCGACGGTCCCTAACCCACAGATGCCTACTTTGACCGGTTTCACTGTGAACTCCCCATGAAACGGCCGACTCAAGGCCGGCCGTGAAAACAGCCGCATGCTCGCGGCTCTCTATTAATGGCCCGGTAAATGTTGCCACCGGACCATGATCGTCAAAGGCTAGCCGTGACGATGCGAATTTACTTCGCGCCCAGCGCCAGTTTGGCGACTTGTGGCGCAGGCTGGTAGCCCGGAATGACCTGACCGTCGGCCAAAACGATGGCCGGTGTGCCGTTCACGCCGATCGACTGACCGAGGGCGAACTGCTTGGAAACCGGGTTATCGCACTTGGCGGCCTTGATTTCCTTGCCATCGACCATTTTGTCCATGGCCGCTTTCTTGTCTTTCGAGCACCAGACCGCTTGCAGCTGTTCGTCACCCGGCGAGCCCAGACCCTGGCGCGGGAAAGCGACGTAACGCACTTCGATGCCGCGCTTGTTCAGCTCAGGCACTTCGGCGTGCAGTTTGTGGCAATACGGGCACGTGGTGTCGGTAAACACAGTGATGTGCGATTTGGTTTCGCCGATGGCCGGGTAAACCACGGTTTCCGCGACCGGAATCTCGTTGACCAGCTTGGAAATGCCCAGGCGTTCGGCCTTCTCGGTCAGGTTGACCGGTTTGCCGTCCTTGAGCTGGAACATGTAGCCCTGAACCACGTACTGGCCGTCGGCACTGGCGTACAGAACGCGACTGCCCTTGAGCTTGACTTCGTACAGGCCAGGCAACGGGCTGGCGGTGATACTTTCTACCGGCACTTCGAGCTGGAGGTTTTCCAGGCTTTTACGAATGGCTTTGTCGGCCGCGTCATCGGCGACGGCAAAGGTGCTGACCAACGCAATGGCTGCGGCGGCGAAAATCTGGGTCAGACGCATGAGAACTCCTGAAGGCGGACAAATGGGACGACCAGAACGCCCGTGCCGAAACACCGGGTCATAACCGCCCATCGTGCAAACCGGCAAAGCCTACCACATAAGGCCCGCGGGGCCGAATGCGCCTGTCGCAAGACAAAACACGATGCACCTCTGGCAATACTCACTGTGGCGAGGGAGCTTGCTCCCGCTCGGCTGCGCAGCAGTCGCAAATGGTTAATCCGGGCAGTGCAGCCTGGGCTGGGGGCCGCTGCGCGACCCAGCGGGAGCAAGCTCCCTCGCCACAGAGGCCAAAGTTTATCCATTAAGGAATCGCTAGCCGCGCGGGTGATGTTTGGCGTGCAGATCCTGCAAGCGCGCCCGAGCAACATGGGTGTATATCTGGGTGGTCGACAGGTCGCTGTGGCCGAGCAACATCTGCACTACCCGCAAATCGGCGCCGTGGTTGAGCAAATGCGTAGCGAAGGCATGGCGCAAAGTGTGCGGTGACAGCGATTTACCGATCCCGGCGACTTTGGCCTGATGCTTGATCCGGTGCCAGAAGGTCTGACGCGTCATCTGCTCGCCGCGCTGGCTGGGAAACAGTACATCGCTCGGACGCCCACCGAGCAGTTCGCCACGGGCGTCGCGCATGTAGCGCTCGACCCAGACAATCGCCTCCTCGCCCATCGGCACCAGTCGCTCCTTGCTGCCCTTGCCCATCACTCGCAGCACGCCCTGGCGCAGATTGACCTGCTCCAGCGTCAGGCTGATAAGCTCCGTCACCCGCAGGCCGCAGGCGTACAGCACTTCAAGCATGGCGCGGTCTCGCTGGCCAATCGCTTCGCTCAAATCCGGCGCCTTCAACAACGCTTCTACGTCTGCTTCCGACAGAGATTTGGGCAACGGCCTACCGAGTTGAGGCATATCGACGCGTAACGTCGGATCGACCGCGATCAACTTTTCCCGCAGCAGATAGCGATAAAAGCCGCGAACTCCCGAGAGAAATCTCGCAGTGGAACGGGGTTTGTAGTTCTGCTCCAGGCGCCAGGCCAAGTGATCGAGGATCAAATCGCGACCGGCGTTGATCAACTCCAGCCCTTTCTCCTGCAGCCAGCCGTTGAACAGGGCCAAGTCACTGCGATAGGCATCGCGGGTGTTATCGGAGAGACCTTTCTCCAGCCATAGCGCGTCGAGAAACTGGTCTATCAAAGGATGATCGATGGCGGGCATATAGGCTCAGGCAAGACCGACAGTACGGCAAGTGACGATAAATCGCAGGCAACAAAAAAGCAGCCCGTAGGCTGCTTTTTTCTGCATCGGAAGCTGGACTTAAGCCAGTTTTTCCTTGATGCGAGCTGCTTTACCGGACAGGTCACGCAGGTAGTACAGCTTGGCTTTACGTACGTCACCGCGACGTTTAACGGCCATGCTGTCGATTTGCGGGCTGTAGGTCTGGAAAGTACGCTCTACGCCAACACCGTTGGAGATTTTACGAACGGTGAAAGCACTGTTTACGCCGCGGTTACGCTTGGCGATAACAACACCTTCGAACGCTTGCAGACGCGAACGGTCGCCTTCCTTCACTTTCACCTGAACGACAATGGTGTCGCCCGGGGCAAAGGTAGGGATCTCTTTGGTCATCTGCTCTGCTTCGAGTGCAAGGATGATTTTGTTAGTCATGCTGTGCTCCTAAGGTAAATCGTCGGATCTACCATCGATACGTTGTTAACTATCGTCCCGCTCGCGGATGTATTCCTCGAGCAGCTTCTTCTCTTCTCCAGAAAGCGAGCGGCTTTCCAGAAGATCGGCGCGTCGTTCAAAGGTCCTACCAAGGGACTGCTGTAAACGCCAACGCCGGATGTGCGCGTGATTGCCACTTAGCAATACGTCGGGAACACGCTGATCCGCATACACCTCCGGTCGGGTGTAGTGCGGGCAATCCAGCAAACCATCCGTAAAGGAATCTTCCTCGGCGGAGTCCGCATGCCCTAAAGCTCCAGGCAGCAGTCGTGTAACCGCATCGATCAGGACCATCGCCGGCAGCTCGCCGCCAGACAGTACATAGTCGCCAATCGACCACTCTTCATCGACATGAGCATCAATAAAACGCTCGTCAATGCCTTCATAGCGGCCGGCAATCAGGATCAATGCATCCAGATTCGCCAACTCGCGTACCGCCGACTGAGTCAGTTGACGGCCTTGGGGGGACAGGTAAATCACCTTCGCCGCCTCCCCGGCTGCTGCCTTGGCCTGAACCAGAGCATCTTCCAGGGGCTTGATCTTCATCACCATGCCCGGACCACCGCCAAATGGGCGATCATCCACAGTGTGATGTCGATCCGTCGTGTAGTCTCGCGGATTCCAACAGGTGAGCTGCAAGAGCCCCTGTTTCACCGCCCGACTGGTGATGCCGTACTCGCTGATGGCGGAGAACATCTCGGGAAACAAACTGATCACTTCTACGCGCAAGTTAGCCACGTTTAGAAGTCCGCGTCCCAATCCACCTTCATCTCGCCTGCCGCCAGGTCGACGGCCAACACGCATTGCTCCGTATAGGGCAACAGGCGTTCGCGATCATCCAGGCTGCCAGCGCAAGGCTTGACCACCATTACATCATTGGCGCCGGTTTCCAGAAGATGATCGATTTTCCCGAGCAATTGCCCGAGTTGATCAATAACCTTCAGACCTTCCAGCTGGTACCAGTAGTACTCGCCGTCGGTCAATTCAGGGAACAGGTTGCGCGGCACGCAGATCTCATAACCGGCCAGAAGACGCGCTTCTTCACGATCATCGAGACCCTTGAGCTTTGCGACCAGGAACTTGTCGTTCCCACGTCCGCTGACCAGCTCGACCTGTTTCACATTGCCTTCGCGCTTGAGCGTCCAGGTTTTGTACTGCAACAGGTTTTCAGTCGGATCAGTAAAGGAATAAACCTTCACTTCGCCGCGAACGCCATGAACAGAATAAATCTTGCCAATAACGATCAAATCATCAGCAACAGCTGGCGTCGCGCTCATATTGCTCAGGCCGCAGCCTTAGCAGCGTCCTTCAACAACTGAGCAACGCGCTCAGAAGGTTGTGCACCAACGCTCAGCCAGTAGGCTACGCGCTCTTGGTTCACGGACAGACGAACTTCTTGACCACGAGCAACAGGGTTGAAGAAACCAACCTGTTCCTTGTGCGAACCGTCGCGCGGGTTGCGGCTGTCGGTTACGGTCAAGTGGTAAAACGGGCGCTTTTTGGAGCCGCCAAGGGCAAGACGGATTGTTAGCATGTGAACATCGTTCCTGTAGTCGGTGCTGCAAATCTAAAGGCACAGCGGGCATAGGTGCCCGAAAGGCCGCATATTCTAAGGAATATCCGGACTTTTGCAAATGACTTTTTCCGGCGGCCTATCGGACGCCATCCAGATTTGCTATAGAGCCGTCGTTGAAAACGGCCAGTCAGCTCCCGCCAAGTGCGGGTTTGCTGGAGATCCCACTTCCGTGTGGGCTGCGCAAGAGCAAGCCCTTGCGCGAAATCTTTACATTTTCGGCATGCCGCCGCCGGGCAACATACCGCCCATGCCGCGCATCATTTTGGCCATTCCGCCTTTCGCGGAGAATTTCTTCATCATCTTCTGCATCTGCTTGTGCTGCTTGATCAAGCGACCGATGTCCTGCACCTGGGTGCCGGAACCCATGGCGATCCGGCGCTTGCGCGAACCGCTGATCAGCTCAGGGTCGCGGCGCTCGGCCGGGGTCATGGAATTGATGATGGCTTCCATCTGCTTGAATTGTTTCTCTGCCGCGCCTTGGGCGTTGCCCATCTGCGCCAGGTTCACGCCGCCGATGTTCGGCAGTTTATCCATGAGGCCGCCAAGGCCGCCCATGTTCTTCATCTGTTGCAGCTGATCGCGGAAGTCTTCGAGGTCGAAGCCCTTGCCCTTCTTCAGCTTCTTGGCCAGTTTGTCGGCCTTGTCCTTGTCGAGGGTCGCTTCGGCCTGTTCGATCAGGCTGAGCACGTCGCCCATGCCGAGGATGCGCGAAGCGATACGCTCAGGGTGGAACGGTTCGAGCGCTTCGCTCTTCTCGCCCATACCGATGAACTTGATCGGCTTGCCGGTGATGGCGCGAACCGAGAGAGCGGCACCGCCACGAGCATCACCGTCGACCTTGGTCAAAATCACACCGGTCAGCGGCAGTGCATCGCCGAAGGCCTTGGCCGTGTTGGCGGCGTCCTGGCCGGTCATGGCGTCAACCACGAACAGCGTTTCGACCGGATTGATCGCGGCGTGCAGCGCCTTGATCTCGCCCATCATCTCTTCGTCGATGTGCAGACGACCGGCGGTATCGACGATGACCACATCAATAAACTTAAGCTTTGCTTCTTTAATAGCTGCTTGCGCGATCTCGACCGGCTTCTGGCTCAGGTCGGACGGGAAGAAGGTAACGCCTACTTCACCCGCGAGCATTTCCAGCTGCTTGATCGCCGCCGGACGGTAGACGTCCGCGGACACGACCATGACCGATTTCTTCTTGCGCTCTTTAAGGAAGCGCGCCAGTTTGCCGGCGGTGGTGGTTTTACCGGCGCCCTGCAAACCGGCCATCAGCACGACGGCTGGCGGAACGGCGCTCAGGTTCAGGTCTTCGTTGGCCGCGCCCATCAGGCTTTCGAGTTCGGCCTGGACGATCTTCACGAAGGCCTGGCCCGGCGTCAGGCTGCGCGACACCTCGGTGCCGACGGCGCGCTCCTTGACCGAATTGACGAAGTCTTTGACGACCGGCAAGGCGACGTCGGCTTCGAGCAACGCCATGCGCACTTCACGCAGGGTGTCTTTGATGTTGTCCTCGGTCAGCTTGGCCTTGCCGGTGACATGGCGCAGCGTCTGCGAGAGACGGTCGGTTAAGTTTTCAAACATTGCGCGATCCTTTCAGGCCCTGTGTAGACCGGGATAATGGCGGCCCAGACCGGAATCAACATGTGCTCGGCGAGCCTGCGGCGTGGGCAGGTCGCGGATTATAGCGAAGACTGCGACTGGCGGACACCTCGCACTTTCGTGCCGCGTGGGTTCTATGCCAAACTCAGCGCCTTTCGGGCTTGCCTAACAGGATTTATGCTCCCCTTGTCACCCAGTTTGCTGACTACCCTCGCCGCCGCCTGCTTATATGCCGCTGCGACCATCTATCAGGGCACTCGCCTGGCCACCGGCGCCAAGGCGAACAAGCGCCTGCTGGTCACGCTCGGCGTGTTGGCCGTGCTGGCTCACAGCGCCAGTCTGTTCACCCATCTGCTGACGCCCATCGGCCTGGGCCTGGACTTCTTCAGTGCCGCCAGCCTGATCGCCGCCGCGGTCATCGCCCTGACCCTGCTGGCCTGCTCGCGGATCCCGGTGGAAAACCTGCTGATATTGCTGTTCCCGCTGGGCGCCGCGACCGTGCTGCTGGCGCAGTTCGCCCCGGCCGGTACGGTGCAGATCATCGACGAAGCGCCGGGCATCCTCGCGCACATCCTGCTGTCGATCCTCGCGTACGGCATGTTCACCATCGCGGTGTTCCAGGCCTTGCTGCTGCTGGTTCAGGACCATCAACTCAAGCACAAGCACCCGTCCGGGCTGATCAAGAACTTCCCGCCGCTGCAAACCATGGAAAGCCTGTTGTTTGGTTTCCTCTGGGCCGGCTGGACGCTGTTGTCGCTGTCACTGATCTCTGGCTGGCTGTTCGTCGACAACCTGTTCGCCCAGCACCTGGTGCACAAAACCCTGCTGGCGTGCCTGGCCTGGATCGTCTTCAGCGTGTTGCTTTGGGGTCGTAACCGCCTCGGCTGGCGCGGACACAAGGCCATTCGCTGGACCCTCGCCGGTTTCTGCCTGCTGATGCTCGCGTATTTCGGCAGCAAGCTGGTCCGTGAATACATCCTGCACATCTGACGGGCGGCATTAATGGACGACTTGCCCATAGGGCCGATGCTCGCAGTAGTGGCCCTGTTGATTTTATGGTCGGGGCTGTTTACCGCCATCGAGGCGGCGCGGCAGCACTTGCTGGCCCAACGCACGGCCTCGCGCTCCAGCGACAAGCCGGTGGCGAAGCTGAGTTTTCCACTCAACAGCCTGATTTTCTGTAACACCCTGTGCCGCGCGCTGGTGGTGGTCATCAGCACCTTGCTGGCGATTTTCACCTGGGTCGAAAATGGTCCATGGGCGGCTTGCGTTGGCGCTGGCGTGGTTCTGCTGGTATTCGCCGACTACCTGCCGCGCACCCTCGCCGCCCGCTACCCTGATGCGATCCTGTCCCTGGGAAACACCTTGCTGGGCGCCCCCCTGAAAATAATCTACCCGGCCGCCTGGCTGCTCAATGGCATCAGCCAGTTGCTGATGCGACCGTTTGCCCGCAAGGCCAACGTGGTGCAGCAAAGCGAAGACGAGACGCAGAATGATCGGTACGACGATCTTGAACACCCTGTCTGTCGCCCGCACCCGGTGTCGGGCATCCACGCGCTGGACAACATCACAGTCAACGACATTCTGGTGCCGCGCAGTGACGTCGACGGGATCAACCTCGACGACTCGATCGAAGAAATCCTCGAGCAGCTTCGCGCCAATCGGCGTACGCGCCTGCCGGTTTTTCACAGCGACATCAATCAGGTTGAAGCGGTGCTCAACACCCGGCAGATCCGCCATCTGCTGCCCGACGGCCACCTGACGCGCGAAGCGCTGCTGGCCGCGTGTCACGATCCGTACTTCGTGCCGGAAAGCACCCCGCTGCAACTGCAACTGCTGAACTTCCACAAGCAGCAGCGTCGCCTGGGCATGGTGGTCGACGAGTACGGCGAAGTGCTGGGCATCGTCACCCTGGAAGACATTCTCGAAGAAATCGTCGGCGAATTCGAAAGCCAGCACAGCCTGGACAACCCGCACATCCATCCGCAGGCCGACGGCCGACTGGTGATCGATGGTGCGGCGTCGATACGCGACTTGAACAAAAGCCTCGGCTGGCACTTGCCCAGCGACGGCCCGAAAACCCTTAACGGGCTGGTGACCGAGGCGCTGGAGACGATTCCGGACAGCGCGGTGTGCCTGAAGATCGGGCGTTATCGGCTGGAGATTCTGGAGACGGAAGACAATCGGGTTACCCGTGTGCTGATCTGGCACACGAGTTCAATTCCAGTGGTTATCTGACCCCTGACACATTCCCCTGTGGCGAGGGAGCTTGCTCCCGCTGGGCTGCGAAGCAGTCCCAATCACAGACGCCGCAATTATCCTGACAGCCTCCATCCAGCCTTTTTGCGGCCGCTGCGCGCCCGAACGGGGGCAAGCCCCCTCGCCACAAAAGCCATCGCAAGCCTTTGGCCACTTGTTCGATCGTTAGCCACCTTCCTATAATCGAATCCGCTTACCCAAGCCCCGCCATACCCCTGTGCTACCCGCACCCCGCTTCAAACCCACATCCCTGGGTGTTCGACCATAATAATTCGCTCCACTGGGGCACATGACTGTCAGGGATAACCGCATGACGACCAGCACGACTTATACCGAAACCACGCCAGCGCAACCGACGAACTCCGCCACCCGTGTGGCCACTGCGAGTTTCATCGGCACCGCCATCGAGTTCTACGACTTCTACGTGTATGCCACTGCCGCGGCGCTGGTGATCGGTCCGGTGTTCTTTCCGCAGACCTCCGGCACCGCCCAGATGCTCTCGGCGTTTCTCACCTTCGGCATCGCCTTTCTCGCTCGGCCGTTAGGCTCGGCGCTGTTCGGCCACTTCGGTGACCGCATCGGGCGCAAATCGACCCTGGTCGCCTCCTTGCTGCTGATGGGCGTGTGCACCACGCTGATCGGCGTGCTGCCGGGTTACGACGCCATCGGGGCCTGGGCGCCGATCCTGCTTTGTGTGCTGCGCTTCGGCCAGGGTTTGGGACTGGGCGGCGAATGGGGCGGCGCGGCATTGCTGGCGACGGAGAATGCACCCAAGGGCAAACGCGCCTGGTTCGGCATGTTTCCGCAGCTCGGCCCTTCGATTGGCTTTCTCGCCGCCAACGGTTTGTTCCTGACGCTGGCGATGACATTGGACGACGAACAGTTCCGCTCGTGGGGCTGGCGGATTCCGTTCCTGCTCAGCGCCGCGCTGGTGATGGTCGGCCTGTACGTGCGCCTCAAGCTGCACGAAACGCCAGTGTTCGCCAATGCCATGGCGCGTCAGGAAAGGGTGAAGATCCCGCTGGTCGAGCTGTTCAGCCAATACTGGATGCCGGTGTTGCTGGGTGCCGGGTCGATGGTGGTGTGCTACGCGCTTTTCTACATCTCGACGGTGTTTTCGCTGAGTTACGGTGTGTCGACGCTCGGCTACACCCGCGAAACCTTCCTCGCGCTGCTGTGCTTCGCCGTGCTGTTCATGGCCGCCGCGACGCCGTTGTCGGCCTGGGCCAGTGACCGTTATGGGCGCAAACCGGTGCTAATCATCGGTGGCGTGCTGGCGATTCTGTCCGGGTTCTTGATGGAGCCGCTGCTGACCCAGGGTTCGACCTGGGGCGTGGCGCTGTTCCTGTGCATCGAGTTGTTTCTAATGGGCGTGACGTTCGCACCGATGGGTGCGCTGCTGCCGGAGCTGTTTCCGACACACGTGCGCTATACCGGCGCGTCAGCGGCCTACAACCTGGGCGGTATTGTCGGAGCCTCGGCGGCGCCGTTCTTCGCGCAGAAGCTGGTGGCGATGGGCGGTTTGAGTTATGTCGGCGGGTATGTGTCGGGGGCGGCGGTGCTGAGTTTGATTGCGGTGCTGTGCCTGAAAGAGACGCGGCATAACGATTTGAATCGGGTTGCCTGAATCAGAAGCATCGCCAGCAGGCTGGCTCCCACATGGAAATTGGGTGTACACAAAATCTGTGACCAACCAATAACCCTGTGGGAGCTAGCCTGCTAGCGATTGCCGCGCCGCGGTTTACAGCTCTACAACAACAGCCTGAGAAGCACGGGTTGCTTTAGCGCGAGCCGTTTCAATCGACTCATCCCGCGCCAACGCCACACCCATCCGCCGCTGACCATTCACCTCAGGCTTGCCAAACAGACGCAACGCCGTATCCGGCTCGCTCAACGCAGCGCCCAGGTTGGCGAAAGCGGTCTGGGTCGATTGCCCTTCCACCAGGATCACCGCCGAAGCCGATGGCCCAAACTGACGGATCAACGGAATCGGCAGGCCCAGAATAGCCCGCGCGTGCAGCGCGAATTGCGACAGGTCCTGAGAAATCAGGGTCACCAGGCCGGTGTCATGCGGACGCGGTGAAACTTCGCTGAACCACACCTGATCGCCTTTGATGAACAGCTCGACACCAAACAGACCACGACCGCCCAAGGCTTCAGTGACCGCTTTGGCCACGCGCTCGGATTCCGCCAAGGCAACCGGGCTCATGGCTTGCGGCTGCCAGGATTCCTGATAGTCGCCCTTCTCCTGACGGTGACCGACCGGCGCGCAGAACGTGGTACCGCCGACGTGACGCACGGTCAGCAGAGTGATTTCGTAGTCGAAGTCGATGAAACCTTCGATGATCACGCGACCTTTACCGGCGCGGCCGCCTTCTTGCGCATACTCCCACGCGGTTTTCACATCATCGGCGCTGCGCAGCAGGCTCTGGCCTTTGCCCGACGAACTCATCACTGGCTTGACCACGCACGGGAAACCCAGGTCCTGAACGGCCTTGCTGTAATCCTCGAACGTGTCGGCGAAGTGGTACGGCGAGGTCGGCAGGTCCAGCTCTTCGGCGGCCAGACGACGGATGCCTTCACGGTTCATGGTCAGCTGCGCGGCACGCGCGGTCGGGATCACGGTGAAGCCTTCGGCTTCCAGTTCGACCAGGGTCGCGGTGGCGATGGCTTCGATTTCCGGCACGATGAAATGCGGCTTCTCGGCTTCGATCACCGCACGCAGGGCGGCGCCGTCGAGCATGTTGATCACGTGGCTGCGATGAGCCACTTGCATGGCCGGCGCGTTGGCGTAGCGATCCACGGCAATCACTTCAACGCCCAGGCGTTGCAGCTCGATCACCACTTCCTTGCCCAACTCACCACAGCCACACATCAATACGCGGGTCGCGGTTGGCGACAATGGAGTTCCGATACGGGTCATCTCAGGTCCTCAAAGGAGCGGATCATCGAGGGATGCAGGAAAGTAGCGTGTGTGGCCAGTTCTGTTAGTCAATTTCGGCGCATGAAGCCCATATCCTGCGTTGCTGTTCCTCGCCATAGCGAGCTATGACTCGTCACAGCGCCTTGGCTATGAGCTTCCTGCATCCGAACTTGAACTAACGAACTGGCCGTACACGCTACTCGCGCGCTTCCCATGGGGAGAAAGCGCGGCATTTTACATGAACCTGAGGGTTTGGCTTCAGCTGGCGACGGCCTGTTTGCGCAAGCGCCACGCCATGATCAGCCATACGGCCGTGACGCCGGCGAACTTCGAGCCCATGGCGGTGAGAATCACGGCCGGGGTGAAGGCGTCGATCATGCCGAAGAAGATGAAGGTATCGAGGGGAATGCTCAGGGCCGAACTTATCCACAGGCGGTCGTGCAGCGGACGTTTGGTGACACTGAACACCAGCCAGTCGATGCACTCGGACACGGCGAACGCCGTGGCGCTGGCCAGGGCGATGGAAGGATCGGATGTGACGTACGACAGCACCAGCGCCGCCAGCATGGCCGCGATCGCGCCATGGCCGAAGCGGGTTTGCACCATGTCGCGCAGCACAAACACCAAACCGCCCCAGGCGGACCAGATGATGTCCAGGTGTGGCGCGGTGGAGAAGGCGTAGTTGATCAGCACGACGCTGCAGATGTAGGCGATCAGGAAGAGCATGGGGCGTGGGGATACCTGTCAATTTGGCGCACAGATTACTTTATCTTTGGTTTACAAATAACCTGTGGCGAGGGAGCTTGCTCCCGCTGGGTCGCGCAGCGGCCCTGAAGTCGGTGGTTGCGGTGTGTCAGATAAAACAACGATCTGTCAGTTTGGGGCTGCTTCGCAGCCCAGCGGGAGCTCCCTCGCCACAAATAACTCATCAGCCACAAAAGCTCAGGAATCGGATCTGGAAGGCAGCATCCAGAGCAATCCACTCGATTTCGCCCGCTCATGACACAACCCCAACACCTTGCGGCGCTCTTCGTTGTCCATCCGGCTCCAGCGCGTGATCTCTTCCACTGTGCGCTGACACCCGGTGCAAATGTCATCGTCGTCCAGCGCACAGATATTCACGCAGGGCGACAGGACCGGACGTTCTGGCGTGCTCATTCTTCCTGCTCGACCAGATCGCGGGCGTAACGCTGCGAGTTATGCACATAGTGCGCAGCGCTGGCCTCCAGCATCCTCTTTTGCGGCTCGGTCAGCTCACGAACAACCTTGCCCGGCGAGCCCATGACCAGCGAACCGTCCGGAATTTCCTTGCCCTCACCGATCAGCGAGTTGGCGCCGATGATGCAGTTCTTGCCGATCTTCGCGCCGTTGAGGATCACCGCGTTAATGCCGATCAGGCTGTAATCACCGACGGTGCAGCCATGAAGCATGGCGTTGTGACCGATGGTCACGCCAGTGCCGATGGTCAGCGGGTAGCCCATGTCGGTGTGCATCACGGTGCCGTCCTGAACGTTGCTGTTCTTGCCGATCAGGATCAGTTCGTTGTCGCCACGCAGCACCGCGTTGAACCAGACGTTGGCGCCCTCTTCCAGTTTGACCTTGCCCACCAGCACGGCGTTTGGGGCGACCCAGCTCTGCGGATGGGTCTCGACACGGGCATCGCCCAGGCGGTATTTCATCGTGTAGTCCTCAAGGCTCAGGCAGCCGCGATCTCACGCCATACGAACGATGGCTTCAGGTGTTGATAAAACTCTTGGGAGGCTGGTGCAGGCTGATTCTGGCGTCATAGAGCAGGTTGATCAACTCGACGATCATGATCGCCGTCAGGCCCCAGATCTTGTACTCACCATAACGGTAACTCGGTACGTACCAGCTACGCCCCTGGTAATCGATGCGATGGGTATGTTCGCGCGGGTCCTTGCGGAAGAATTCCAGGGGCACGCTGAACACGGCTGCGATCTCGGCATCATTGGCCCGGTACTCGACGAAATCCGGAATCACGCCGACATAAGGCGTGACCTTGATGCCGTGCAGGGAGATCAGCGGGCTCAGCGGGCCGATCACTTCGACCAGCCCGGGCGGCAGGCCTATTTCTTCTTCGGCCTCACGTAGCGCGGTGAAAATCAGGTCCGGGTCTTCGGGGTCCCGTCGTCCGCCAGGGAAGGCGACTTCACCGCCATGGGTCGAGAGCCCGCTGGCGCGCAGGGTCAGAACCAGTTCCGGTTCATCACTGCGAGTGATGGGCACCAGTACCGCGGCCTCAGGGAAACGCTTGTCGGTTTCCAGTGTGCGTGGGGTGTGGTTGCTTACTCGATGCAGTAGCTCGTCCAGCATGAGTCTTCTCGATTTATTCTCTACCTCGCATCATGCACCAATCACACCGACCGCCCAACCCCCGAACTGCCGCGTGTCGCGAAACGACAACTTGCCGACAGACACCGCCGCACGCCAAGATAGGCGCAGCATTCAGGAACCCAAGCATGAAATTTTGCAGTCAGTGCGGCAACCCGGTGACCCAACGCATTCCGGAAGGCGATTCGCGTCTGCGTTTTGTCTGTGACAGCTGTCACGCCATTCACTACCAGAACCCCAATATCGTCGCCGGCTGCGTGGCGACCTGGGGCTCGAAAGTGTTGCTGTGCCGACGCGCCATCGAGCCACGGCTCGGCTACTGGACCCTGCCCGCCGGTTTCATGGAGAACGGCGAAACCATCGAGCAGGCGGCCATTCGCGAAACGGCTGAAGAAGCCTGTGCGCGGGTGCGCAACCTGAGCATCTATACGTTGATCGACGTGCCGCACATCAGTCAGGTGCATGTGTTCTTTCGCGCCGAACTGGTGGACCTGGATTTTTCCGCCGGCCCCGAGAGCCTGGAAGTGGCACTTTTCGACGAAGCCGACATCCCGTGGTCCGACCTGGCTTTCCGCACGGTGGGCCGTACCTTAGAATGCTTCTTCACTGACCGGCGGACCGAGGTCTACCCCGTGCGGTCCGAGTCGATCCAGCCGCTTGCGCAGCCTGCCATCACCTGAAGCGCCTGTCAGTAAAACCACCTATAACTATTAAATCGTCGCGACACTCCTAGGGATATCGTTTCAATGCGCTGGTTGCTTGCCCTGTTTTGCCTGTCGTTCGCTGTCGTGTCCCAGGCCTCCACCGTGGTCACCCTGGATGGCAAACCCATCGAAAAAGTACTGGTGCTCAAATCCGCCCATCAACTGCAATTGATCGCCGACGGCAAACCGCTGCGAACCTACCGCATTTCCCTGGGCAAGCAGCCCAGGGGCGCGAAGCTGATGGAAGGCGACAAGCGCACGCCCGAGGGTTTTTACTGGGTGGACTGGCGCAAGGTCAGTGACCGCTTCAACCTGGCGATGCACATTTCTTATCCGAACGTCAGCGACTCTGCCCGCGCCCGGCGCGAAGGTGTCGAGCCTGGCGGCATGATCATGATCCACGGCACCCCCGACACCTATGACTACCCGGAAAACCTGTTCCACACCCTGGACTGGACCGACGGCTGCATCGCCATGCGCAACATGGACATGCGCGAGGTCTGGGGTTTGGTGCCGGACGGCACGATGATCGAAATCCGCCCGTAACCCTGTGGCGAGGGAGCTTGCTCCCGCTGGGCTGCGAAGCGGCCCTAAAATCAGAGAATGCGGTGTCAGACAGAATTTGGGCCTGCTTCGCAGTCCAGCGGGAGCAAGCTCCCTCGCCACAAAAGCTATTCCCCGCCCTTTAACTGCGTGCCTGACCGCTACCTTCGGTCGCCTTCGAAAAATAAATTCAGAAGATCGCTGCCTGCGACAGCGCCTGACGGGGAGATACCAATTTCCTCTACAGGCGCTGCTGCACGCTGCGATCTTTGCTTTCAAAATCCCCACCTCTAATACCACTTGAAACCGAAGCGTGTTTACGCCGCACAACGGGGCAGGCTTTCCCACGCCAACAGCAAAGTACTGGCATTGACATGGTATTTAAGTGGTATTAGTTTTCGCTGCACTACCGGGCGACAACACTCCAATATCCGCATCGGACACCCCACATGAACGACCTCCAGGCACTCCGTCCTGACGACACCCAGCCCACGCCGCTGTACCTGCAACTGGCGCGCAATCTGGAAGCGGCGATCCATGCCGGCCAGTGGAAAGCCGAGCAGGCGATGCCGTCGGAACGCAACCTCAGCGAATTGCTGGGCATCTCCCGCGTCACCGCTCGCAAGGCGCTGGAAGTGCTGTTCGAACAAGGCTTGATCCGCCGCAACCAGGGTTCCGGTACGTTCATCACGCCACGCCTGGAACAACCGCTGTCGCGTCTTTCGGGGTTCAGCGAGATGTTGCGGCTCAAGGGCTTCGTCCCCGGCTCGCAATGGCTGGAACGTGAAATCACCCCGCCGACCCACGAAGAACTGATCCGCCTCGGCCTCTCGCCGAACGACAAGGTGGCGCGGCTCAAACGCCTGCGCAAAGCCGACGACACCGTGATGGCCATCGAAATGAGCACCCTGCCCGCCTCAATCATTCCCAGGCCGCAAGCAGTGGGCGACTCCCTTTACGAATACCTCGACGGCATCGGCAAACCGATCGTCCGCGCCTTGCAGCACATTCAGGCGATCAACGCCTCGGACGAATTCGCCGCGCTGGTCGGCATCGCTCCCGGCACCGCCATGTTGCTGATGACCCGGGTCGGCTACCTCGAAGACAACACACCGATCGAAGTCACCGACACCTATTGCCGCAACGACTACTACGACTTTGTCGCAGAGCTTCGTAGATAAAGAGCTTCGTAGATAAGAGCTTCGCTGCTAAAACCGAGACCCCATCATGTCCGAAGACAACATCCTCACCGCCGGCGGCTGGATACGCGGCCGGCTGATTCACGAACACGGCAAGGTCGTGTCGATTGAAGGCGTGCCCTGTGATCCGGCAGACAACGACCTGCCTTACCTGCTGCCGGGTTTCATCGACCTGCACGTTCACGGCGGCGGCGGCAAAGACATCATGGAAGGCGCGGCCGCCTTCGAAACCATCACCCGAACCCACGTGCGTTTCGGCACGACTTCGTTGCTGGCGACCACCATGACCGCGCCAAGCGAAGAGATTTCGAGCGTGCTCAAAGCCGTCGGCGAATTCTGTGAGCGACGCCCCGGCGGCAGCGCCCGGGTGCTCGGCGTGCATTTGGAAGGCCCATACATCAACCCCGGAAAACTCGGCGCCCAGCCGAATTTCGCCCATACCGCGTTGATGGCCGAAGTCGAAGAATACCTGGCGCTGGCGCCGATCCGCGTCATCACCATTGCCCCGGAAATCGCCGGCCATGACGCCTTGATCCGCGCCCTCAGCGCGCGCGGCGTGCGCATGCAGATCGGCCACACCCTCGGCAGCTACGAGGAAGGCGTGGCGGCGCTGAATGCCGGCGCGACCAGCTTCACCCACCTCTACAACGCCATGAGCCCGCTCCATCACCGCGAACCCGGCATCGTCGGCGCGGCGCTCGCCCATGCCAAATATGCGGAACTGATTCCGGACCTGCTGCACGTGCACCCCGGCGCGATGCGCGTGGCCCTGCGTTCGATCCCATGCCTGTATTGCGTCACCGATTCCACCGCCGCCGCCGGCATGCCCGACGGTGAATACAAACTCGGCAGCCACACCGTGACCAAATGCCTGGGCGGCGTGCGCTTGCCCGACGGCACTCTGGCCGGCAGCACGCTGACCATGGATCAGGCCCTGCGCAATCTGGTGAAGATCGGTTTGCCGATCAGCGAGGCCTCGCAGCGTCTTTCGCAATTCCCCGCCGATTACCTCGGCATCCCCGAACGCGGGCGCCTGCAACCCGGCGCCTGGGCCGACTGCGTGCGGCTTGATCGCTCACTCACACTGACCGCCGTCATGGTCGAAGGAGAAGACATTGACTTCAAAAATGCTTGAAGAGGCGCTGTCCTCGTTCGAAGCCGTGCAAGCGCAATTGCAGCAGCTCGACCCGCAGATGATCGAGATCGCCGGCCGCCTGCGCCGCCAGCCGCCGCAAGTGGCGATGACTGTCGCTCGCGGCAGCTCCGACCATGCCGCCAGTTACTTCGCCTACCTGACCATGCAGCAACTCGGGATTCCCGTGGCGTCGATGCCGATGTCGGTGGTGACCATGCAGCAAGCGCCCTTGAAGGTCAGCGGGCAGGTGGCGTTCGCCTTCTCCCAATCCGGGCAAAGTCCCGATCTGGTCAACAGCCTGCGTTTGCTGCGCAAGCGCGGCGCCTTGAGCATTTCCATGGTCAACGCCGAGAGCTCGCCGCTGGAAGCCGCGTGTGAGTTCAGCCTGCCGCTGTGCGCGGGGACGGAAAGCAGCGTCGCCGCGACCAAGAGTTTTATCGCCACCCTCAGTGCCAGCGCCCGCCTCATCGCGCACTGGAAACAAGACGAGGAATTGCTGGAAGCCGGCCTTGCGCTGCCGGAAGGTCTGCGCGATGCCGTCCGACAGGACTGGAGCCTCGCCATCGATGCACTGCGCGATTGCCAGCGTCTGATGGTGATCGGCCGGGGCGCCGGTTTTGCCATCGCCCAGGAAGCGGCGCTCAAATTCAAGGAAACCTCGGCGATCCAGGCTGAAGCCTTCAGCAGTGCCGAAGTCCGTCATGGGCCGATGGCGTTGATCAACGAGAACTATCCGTTGCTGGTGTTCGCCCCGCGCGGCGCCGAACAGGCGGGCTTGCTCAGCCTCGCCGCCGACATGCGCCAACGCGGCGCCCGTGTGTTGCTGGCCGCACCGGATGACATCGCCGAACGCGACCTCACCCTGACCCGCGCCGAGCACCCGGCCCTTGACCCGATTCTGGCGATCCAGAGTTTCTATGTCATGGCCGCCGGTTTGGCGGTGGCGCGAGGCATGGACCCGGATCAGCCACGGCACCTGAGTAAAGTCACGCGCACGCATTGATTTGATGGCGAATGCATAACCCTGTAGGAGCCGAGCTTGCTCGCGAAGGCGTTGGTACATCCGATGCTTTACCGGCGGCTGGAATGCCGCCTTCGCGAGCAAGTTCGGCTCCAACAGGGACCGCGTTGATCCGAACTGAATTTTTAATGAGACCGAGCCATGCACAACAATAATAAAGAGCTGACCCTCAGCGCCCCGCTCAGCGGCCCGGTGCTCACGCTCGCCAAAGTCCCGGACCCGGTGTTCGCCAGCGGCGCCATGGGCGACGGCATCGCCATCGATCCGCTGAACGACACCCTTCATGCGCCATGCGCTGGCGTGGTGGTGCACGTCGCCCGCACCGGCCACGCCATCACCTTGCGCGCCGACAACGGTGCCGAACTGCTACTGCACCTGGGCCTCGACACCGTCGAGTTGCAGGGCGAAGGGTTCTCGATGCTGGTCAAGGAAGGCGCACGGGTCAGCAATGGCCAACCGCTGTTGCGCTATGACCTGGACAGGGTCGCGCAGCAATGCAAAAGCCTCGTCAGCCTGATGATCCTCACCAACAGCCAGGACTTCCAGGCCAGGCCGATCACGCTGAAATCAGTGAAAGTCGGCGAGCCATTGCTGCACATCATTCGTCGGCAGGCGTCGGGTGCGCAGGCTGAAGCGGACCTGTCCGGGGAAACGTTTGTCGGCCACATTCGTATCGCGCATCGCGGCGGTCTCCACGCTCGCCCGGCAGCGCTGATTCGCCAGACCGCTCAGGGTTTCAAAAGCAAATCGCAGCTGCACTTCGCCGGTAAATCGGCGATCTGCGACAGCCTGATCGGGCTGATGGGCCTGGCCGTCGGCGAGCAGGATGAAGTGCAGGTCAGCTGCCAGGGCACGGACGCCGAAGCGGCGCTGCAAGCCTTGTTGATCGCGTTATCCACGGCGCTGGCCGAAGCCCCTCACGCGGTCGCGCCAGCACCGGTTACCCGACACAACCGGACGGCTGAAGCGGGTGTGCTGCACGGTGTCTGCGCCGCTGCCGGCCTGGTCAGCGGGCCATTGTTTCGCTTGAACGCCATCAGCCTGCCGATGGATGCCGGCAGCCACGACCCCGCACAACAACTGCACGCCCTCGATACCGCGCTGACCGCCGTACGCAGCGAAATCGGCAGCACCCTGGCCCAAGCCAAAAAGCACAAACACATCGACGAAGAAGCGATCTTCGCCGCCCACCTCGCGCTGCTCGAAGACCCGGCGCTGCTGGATGCGGCGAACGCCTCCATCGACCGGGGCATGGCCGCGACGCACGCCTGGAGCCAGTCGATCGACCAGCAATGCGAGGTGCTGGCGCAACTCGGCAGTCCGCTGCTGGCCGAACGTGCCAACGACCTGCGCGACCTCAAGCAACGAGTGCTGCGCGCCTTGCTCGGCGAGACCTGGCACTACGACGTACCAGCCGGCGCCATCGTCGCCGCCCATGAACTGACCCCGTCCGACCTGTTGCAACTGAGCCAGCAAGGTGTCGCCGGGTTGTGCATGGCCGAGGGCGGCGCGACGTCCCACGTGGCGATTCTCGCTCGCGGCAAAGGCTTGCCGTGCATGGTCGCGCTGGGTTCGACGCTGCTGGATCAGCAACAGGGGCAAGCGGTGGTGCTGGATGCCGACAGCGGTCGCCTGGAACTGTTGCCGACCGCCGAGCGTTTGTCGCAAGTGCGTCAGGCACAACTCGACCATCAGCAGCGCCGCGCCGAGCAACAAACCCAGGCACATCACCCGGCACTGACCCTAGACGGCTTGCACATTGAAGTCGCCGCCAATGTCGCTTCCAGCGCTGAAGCTGCCGATGCGTTGGCCCATGGCGCCGATGGCGTCGGCCTGCTGCGTACCGAGTTTCTGTTTGTGGATCGCAACACCGCACCGGACGAAGAAGAACAGCGCAGCGCCTATCAAGCCGTGCTCGACGCCATGGGCGAAAAGTCGGTGATCATCCGCACCATCGACGTGGGTGGCGACAAGCAACTCGACTACCTGCCGCTCCCCATCGAAGCCAATCCGGTGCTCGGTCTGCGCGGTATCCGTCTGGCGCAGGTCCGCCCGGAAATCCTCGATCAGCAACTGCGTGCGCTGCTGCACGTCAGCCCGCTGTCGCGCTGCCGGATCCTGCTGCCGATGATCACCGAAGTCGAGGAACTGCTGCACATCCGCCAGCGCCTCGACGCCTTGTGCTCTGAACTCGGTGTGAGTGAACGCCCGCAGCTGGGGGTGATGATCGAAGTCCCGGCCGCTGCGTTGCTGGCCGAGCAATTGGCCGAGCACGCCGACTTCCTGTCCATCGGCACCAATGACCTGTCGCAATACACCCTGGCCATGGACCGCGACCACGCCGGCCTCGCGTCCCGCGTCGACGCGATGCACCCGGCGCTGCTGCGGTTGATCGCCCAGACCTGCGCCGGTGCGGCGCTGCATAAGCGTTGGGTCGGCGTGTGTGGCGCGCTTGCCTCCGATCCGCTGGCCACGCCGGTCCTGATTGGCCTGGGCGTCAGCGAACTGTCGGTCAGCCCGGTGCAGGTCGGCGAAATCAAGGACCGCGTCCGTCACCTCGACGTCGCCGAATGCCGACGCATCAGCCAAAGCCTGCTCAAGCTGAGCAGCGCCGCGGCTGTGCGTCACGCCTGTCACCAGCAATGGCCTCTGAGCTGAACAACAACAAAAAGAATCCGGGGAGATCCGCCATGTACCAATATTTCATCGAAGGCCTGCAACGCCTCGGCCGCGCGCTGATGCTGCCGATCGCGATCCTGCCGATCGCCGGCCTGTTGCTGCGACTGGGCGACACCGACCTGCTGAACATCGCGATCATCCACGACGCCGGCCAGGTCATCTTCGCCAACCTGGCGATGATCTTCGCCATCGGCATCGCGGTCGGTTTCGCCAAGGACAACAACGGCACCGCCGGCCTCGCCGGGGTGATTGGCTACCTGGTGATGATCTCCACCCTCAAGGTGCTCGACGCGAGCATCAACATGGGCATGCTCGCCGGGATCGTCAGCGGCTTGATGGCGGGCGCGCTGTACAACCGTTTCAAGGACATCAAGCTCCCGGAATACCTGGCGTTCTTCGGTGGTCGGCGTTTCGTGCCAATTGTCACCGGGTTCGCCGCTGTCGGCCTGGGCGTGGTGTTCGGATTGATCTGGCCACCGATCCAGCACGGCATCAACAGCTTCGGCACCTTGATGATGGAGAGCGGCAGCTTCGGCGCCTTCGTCTTCGGCGTGTTCAACCGCCTGTTGATCATCACCGGGCTGCACCACATCCTTAACAACATGGCGTGGTTCGTCTTCGGCAACTTCACCGACCCGACCACAGGCGCAGTCATCACCGGCGACCTGTCGCGCTACTTCGCCGGCGACCCAAAAGGCGGCCAGTTCATGACCGGCATGTTCCCGATGATGATCTTCGGCCTGCCCGCCGCATGCCTGGCGATGTACCGCAACGCCCTGCCGGAGCGGCGCAAGGTCATGGGCGGGATCTTCCTTTCGATGGCGCTGACGTCTTTCCTGACCGGCGTGACCGAACCGATCGAATTCGCCTTCATGTTCCTCGCGCCGCTGTTGTACCTGCTACATGCGCTTCTGACGGGGCTGTCGATGGCCGTCACCAACGCACTGAACATTCACCTCGGCTTCACCTTCTCCGGCGGCTTCATCGACATGATTCTCGGTTGGGGCAGGTCCACCAACGGTTGGTTGGTGATCCCGGTGGGACTGGCCTATGCAGTGATCTACTACGTGGTGTTTGATTTCTGTATTCGTCGCTTCAACTTGAAGACCCCGGGGCGTGAAGAGGTCGCTACCGCCGAGAGAGCGGCGGTGGCGGAAAACGAGCGGGCCGGGGCTTATATCAAGGCGCTGGGCGGCGCACAGAACCTGATCACCGTGGGTGCCTGCACCACGCGACTGCGGCTGGACATGGTGGATCGCAACAAGGCCAACGATGCAGAGTTGAAAGCACTGGGGGCGATGGCCGTGGTGCGTCCGGGCAAGGGCGGGAGTTTGCAGGTGGTCGTCGGGCCGATGGCCGACAGCATTGCTGACGAGATCCGCTTGGCGATGCCGGCGCTGGGCCGCGCGCTGGTGTCTACGCCGCCGGCTGTCATCGACGCGCCTGCACCGGCTGCAGTGACGACGCCGGAAGCACAGCAATGGCTGAATGCGCTGGGTGGCGGAGAAAACGTGCTGCAGATGGATTGCGTGGCCATGACCCGGATTCGTTTGCAACTGGCGGATGGCAAGGCGCTCTCGGAGTGCGATTTGAAGGCGCTGGGTTGCCAGGGGGTCAGTCAATTGGAGGGTGGCGTCTGGCACCTGTTGGTTGGCGACAAGGCAGCGAGTTTGAGTGACGCGCTGGAGGCGTTGGTCAATCGCAGCGAGGTGAGTGCCAAGGTCTAGGCCTTCATCGCCTGAAAGACCGTCTTCGCCGGTAAGGCGGTCTCGCTCCCACAGGGGCCGGGGGCATCAGCAAAAAACTGGTCGGCTGTCAGGCCGCCATCGCCGGCAGGCCAGCTCCCACAGGGGCCGGGGGTGTCAGCGGAAATTGGGTCGGCTGGCAGGCCGCCATCGCGAGCAAGCCCGCTCCCACAAGGTCAGCGTATATCCGCGAGAACAGGTCGGCTGTCAGGCCGCCTTCGCGAGCAAGCTCGGCTCCTACAGGGGGTCAGCGAACATCTGAAGATAGGGTCGGCTGTCAGGCCGCCATCGCCGGCAGGCCAGCTCCCACAGGGGCCGGGGGCGTCAGCGGAAATTGGGTCGGCTGGCAGGCCGCCATCGCGAGCAAGCCAGCCCCCACAAAAGCTGGCTGGCATACACCCGCTTTTCACCACTCATCAGGCCGAGCGTTAGCTCGCCTGCAGCTCTTGATCTTGATCCACCCGCCCCTTCGGGAGGCTGAGTGGAGGTGTTCATCCGGGGAGTGGCGCGCAGCGCCGTTCGACGCAGTCGAACTCATCGCATGTAGGTGCCAGCGAAGCCAACCGGAGGGCGATGCCCCCGGATGAATGCCGAAGCGAAGGAACGCCGAGCCTTAGCGAGGGGCCGGACGCTCGGGGCGAGCCTTTTTTTGCTTACTTTTTTTTGGCGTTTGAAAAAAAAGTGAGTCGCCGTAAGGGCGAAACCCTAAGTGGCCGTTACCGCAGAAACGGATATGTACACCTCAAAGAACCTGGTCGGCCCAAAGGCCGCCACTACCTGTCCAGACCCTGAACACATACCTTGAATTACCCGCGACCATTGAAACCACCCCCCACCTGCCCCATCTAAGACCCATACCCCATTGCGCAGGTGCCCCATGAGCGACCAGCAAGAATTCCCCGAAGACCCGAGCGAATACGCCGACCCAGAGAACGCCGAACACCACTCCACCGGCAAAGGCCTCGCCCTGCCAGGCCAGAACCTGCCGGACAAGGTCTACATCATCCCGATCCACAACCGCCCGTTCTTCCCGGCCCAAGTGCTGCCGGTCATCGTCAATGAAGAGCCGTGGGCTGAAACGCTGGATCTGGTGAGTAAATCCGATCATCACTCCCTGGCCCTGTTCTACATGGACACGCCCCAGGAAGACCCGCGCCATTTCGACACCTCGGCCCTGCCGCTTTACGGCACGCTGGTCAAGGTGCACCACGCCAGCCGCGAAAACGGCAAGTTGCAATTCGTCGCCCAGGGCCTGACCCGCGTGCGCATTCGCACCTGGCTCAAGCACCATCGCCCGCCATACCTGGTGGAAGTCGAATACCCGCACCAGCCCACCGAGCCCACCGATGAGGTCAAGGCCTACGGCATGGCACTGATCAACGCGATCAAGGAACTGCTGCCGCTCAACCCGCTGTACAGCGAAGAGCTGAAAAACTACCTCAACCGCTTCAGTCCCAACGATCCGTCGCCCCTGACCGACTTCGCCGCAGCCCTGACCTCGGCCACCGGCAGCGAGCTGCAGGAAGTGCTCGACTGCGTGCCGATGCTCAAGCGCATGGAAAAAGTCCTGCCGATGCTGCGCAAGGAAGTCGAAGTCGCGCGCCTGCAGAAAGAAATCTCCGCCGAAGTTAACCGCAAGATCGGCGAGCATCAGCGCGAGTTCTTCCTTAAAGAGCAGTTGAAAGTCATCCAGCAAGAGCTGGGCCTGACCAAGGACGACCGCAGCGCCGACATCGAACAGTTCGAGCAGCGTCTGGAAGGCAAGGTGTTGTCGGCGCAGGCGCAGAAACGCATCGAAGAGGAAATGAACAAACTGTCGATCCTCGAGACCGGATCGCCGGAGTACGCGGTCACCCGCAACTACCTCGACTGGGCGACCTCGGTGCCATGGGGCGTGTACGGCGAGGACAAACTCGACCTCAAGCACGCCCGCAAGGTGCTGGACAAACACCACGCCGGCCTCGACGACATCAAGGACCGCATCCTCGAATTCCTCGCCGTCGGTGCCTATAAAGGCGAAATCAGCGGCTCCATCGTCTTGCTGGTCGGCCCGCCGGGCGTGGGCAAGACCAGCGTCGGTAAATCCATCGCCGAATCCCTTGGCCGGCCGTTCTACCGCTTCAGCCTCGGCGGCATGCGCGACGAAGCCGAGATCAAGGGCCACCGCCGCACTTACATCGGCGCGCAGCCGGGCAAACTGGTGCAGGCGTTGAAAGACGTCGAAGTGATGAACCCGGTGATCATGCTCGACGAGATCGACAAGATGGGCCAGAGCTACCAGGGCGACCCGGCCTCGGCGCTGCTGGAAACGCTGGACCCGGAACAGAATGTCGAGTTTCTCGACCACTACCTGGACCTGCGTCTGGACCTGTCGAAAGTGCTGTTTGTCTGCACCGCCAACACCCTCGATTCGATCCCCGGCCCGTTGCTGGACCGAATGGAAGTGATTCGCCTGTCGGGCTACATCACCGAAGAAAAAATCGCCATCGCCAAGCGTCACCTATGGCCGAAGCAACTGGAAAAGGCCGGTGTGTCAAAAGGCAGCCTGTCAATCAGCGACACCGCATTGAAGGCGCTGATCGACGGTTATGCCCGTGAAGCCGGGGTGCGCCAGTTGGAAAAACAACTGGGCAAACTGGTGCGCAAAGCCGTGGTGAAGTTGATCGACGAGCCAAAAGCCGTGATCAAAATTGCTCCCAAGGACCTGGAAGCCTCACTGGGCCATCCGGTGTTCCGCAACGAGCAAGTGCTGTCCGGCACCGGCGTGATCACCGGCCTGGCCTGGACCAGCATGGGCGGCGCGACCCTGCCGATCGAAGCGACGCGGATTCACACGCTCAACCGGGGTTTCAAACTGACCGGTCAACTGGGCGACGTGATGAAGGAGTCGGCGGAAATTGCCTACAGCTACGTCAGCTCGAATCTGAAATCGTTTGGCGGTGATCCGAAATTCTTCGACGAAGCCTTCGTCCACCTGCACGTACCGGAAGGCGCCACCCCGAAAGACGGCCCGAGCGCGGGCGTGACCATGGCCAGCGCCCTGCTGTCCCTGGCCCGCAACCAGCCGCCGAAAAAAGGCGTGGCCATGACCGGCGAACTGACGTTGACCGGGCATGTGCTGCCGATTGGCGGGGTGCGCGAGAAGGTGATTGCGGCGCGGCGGCAGAAGATTTTTGAATTGATTCTCCCGGAGCCTAACCGTGGCAGTTTCGATGAGTTGCCGGACTATCTGAAGGAAGGGATTACCGTGCATTTCGCCAAGCGCTTTGCGGATGTGGCGAAGATTCTGTTCTGATAGTCACCTAGCGCCGTTCCACCGCCATCGCTAGCAGGCTAGCTCCCACAAGGGTGGGTGGTGTTCACAAATTTTGTGTTCACTGCAAATCCCTGTGGGAGCTAGCCTGCTAGCGATGGCGTCATTACTGACACCCCCCATTTCTGAACCTGTCACACTTTGTCTCATCTCGGTTATGCTCGCCGTTCGTCGTGAATGCCGGAGCCACTGACCTTATGTCCCCCACCCGCCTGTTTGTCCCCCTCGCCCTCTCTTTGCTGGCCGCCTGCGCCACGCAACCGAAACAGAACGTGACCGTGGAAAAACAAAGCGCATGCCCGGTGAACATGCACAACGGGCAAAACCTGATCCTGACCCTGCCAAGCAACCCGACCACGGGTTACCGCTGGGCCATCCAGGACTCGGCCGGGGGTGTTTTGCGCGCACTGGGGCCAGAGGTTTACCGAAACCCGGAAGACGCCGGTGTCGTCGGCGCTGCCGGCGTGTCGACCTGGCGCTTTCAGGCGTTCGCGGCCGGTTCCGGGCGCTTGCGCCTGACTTCGCAACAGCCTTGGGCACCGGAAGTGCCGGCGGTGGAAACCTTCGACTGCGCGATCTCGGTTAACTGATCGTGGGCTGGCTGATTCTGGCGCTGATGGGCGCGGTGACTTTTCTCTATGGCCTAAGCGTGCATGCTGCGTTGCTTTGCCTGCTGGTCAAGCCGCTACCCGTGCTGGCCTTGCTCGGGTGGCTGCACGACGCGCCGCCCAGCGAGTATCGGCGCTGGATCAGCCTGGGCCTGATTTTTTCCCTGCTGGGCGACGTGCTGCTGGCGTGGCCGGGGGATTTGTTCGTATTCGGCCTCGGGGCGTTTCTGGTTGCCCACCTGGCGTATCTGAAAGCTTATTTGAGTGATTGCCGGCGGTTGGCGGTGTTGCCGTTGATCCTCGCACTGGGCGTCGGCGCGGTGCTGTTGGGGATTTTGATTGCCAATGGTTTAGGCCCGCTGCTGATCCCGGTGATTGTTTACGGCTTGGCCATCAGCGCCATGCTCTGGAGGGCGCTGGCTCGCCTGGGCACCGACGTGACCAAACGCTCGGCGTTGCTGGCGGCGGGCGGTGCGCTGGCGTTTGTGTTTTCCGACAGTGTGATTGGCATCAACCGGTTCGTTGCGCCATTTCATGCCGCGCCTTACGTGATTATCCTCAGTTACTGGTTAGGGCAATGGGGGATCGCCGCGTCGGCGTTCACTCAAAAACCGCGCTGACCTTGTGGCGAGGGAGCTTGCTCCCGCTCGGCTGCGCAGCAGTCGTAAACCCGGATAGTCGGGTGCATCAGTTCAAACTCGGTTGAATGGTTTTGGGGCTGCTGCGCAGCCCAGCGGGAGCAAGCTCCCTCGCCACAACAGCCCTTTCACCACTCAAACTGCATGAGTCCGGCGGTTTATCAGACAACCCGCGCATCCCCGCGCCAAGTTGGCTAAAATGCCGGCCTTTTCCACCTACACCGCTGGAACCGCCGTGAGCAAAGAACCCGATCGCCTTTTCGCCCAGCCTTTGGCCCAGGTGCCCGACTTCGCCTTTAACGAGGACGTGGTGCGGGTGTTCCCGGACATGATCAAGCGCTCGGTGCCAGGTTATCCGACCATCGTTGAAAACCTCGGCGTGCTCGCCGCGCAATTCGCCCAGCCCAACAGCGTGCTCTACGACCTCGGCTCGTCCCTCGGTGCCGTGACTCAGGCATTGCGCCGTCACGTTCGCACCGACGGCTGCCGCGTCATCGCTGTGGATAACTCCGCCGCCATGGTCGAACGCTGCCGCGAATACCTCAACGGTCAGGACTCGATGTTCCAGGAGTTGCTGCCGGTCGAAGTGATTGAAGGCGACATCCTCGCCCTCGATTTCCAGCCTGCCTCTGTCGTGGCGCTGAACTTCACCCTGCAATTCATCGCCCCCGACCAGCGCACTGCGTTGCTCTCGCGCATCCGTCAGTCGCTGTTGCCCGGCGGTGCGTTGATCCTCTCGGAAAAACTGCGTTTCAACGACCCCGAAGAACATGCGCTGCTCACCGACCTGCACGTGGCCTTTAAACGCGCCAACGGCTACAGCGAACTGGAAATCGCCCAGAAGCGCAGCGCCATCGAAAACGTCATGAAGCCCGACAGCCTCGAAGAACATCGCGAGCGCCTGCTGGCCGCCGGGTTCTCGAAAGTCGTGCCGTGGTTCCAGTGTCTTAACTTTGCCTCGTTGATTGCCTTGCCATGATTGATCTGTCCCCCCTCGCCCGCCGTTTGGCCGGCACGCCGCTGGCCGAATGGGCCAACACCCTGCAAGCGCAACTCGACAAGAAAATGGAAAAGGGTCATGGCGACCTGGAGCGCTGGCAAAGTGCGCTGGACGCCTTGCCGAAGATCCAGCCGAGCGAAGTCGATTTGCTCAACGGTCTGACGCTGGACACCGATTGCGACGACGACACCCGCGCACAGATGCGCACCGCGCTGATGGGGTTGTCGCCGTGGCGCAAAGGGCCGTTCGATCTGTTCGGTGTGCATGTCGATACTGAATGGCGCTCCGACTGGAAGTGGTCGCGGGTCGCCCCGCACCTGAATTTAAAGGGCAAACGCATCCTCGATGTCGGCTGCGGTAATGGTTACTACATGTGGCGCATGCTCGGTGCCGGTGCGGACAGCGTGATCGGTGTCGATCCGAACTGGCTTTTTTTCTGCCAGTTTCAGGCAGTGCAGCGCTACTTGTCCGAGCCCAATGCCTGGCACCTGCCTATCCCTTTCGAAGACCTGCCGCCGAATCTGGAAGGGTTCGATACGGTGTTTTCCATGGGCGTGTTTTACCACCGTCGCTCGCCGATCGAGCATTTGCTGGCGCTCAAGGATTGCCTGGTCAAGGGCGGTGAACTGGTGCTGGAGACGCTGGTGATCGAAGGCGATCAGCAGCAGGTGCTGGTGCCGGAAGACCGTTATGCGCAGATGCGTAACGTGTGGTTTTTGCCGTCGGTGCCGGCGCTGGATTTGTGGCTGCGTCGTGCTGGCTTCACTGATGTGAAGTGTGTGGATGTCAGCGTGACCACGGTCGAGGAACAGCGCGGGACGGAATGGATGAAGTATCAGTCGTTGAGTGATTTCCTTGATCCGGACGATCACAGCAAAACGATTGAAGGGCTGCCGGCGCCGATGCGGGCGGTGATCGTGGCCCGCAAGTAACCCCGATTTCCCAAACACCCCATAAACCTGTGGGAGCGGGCTTGCCCGCGATGGCGTCGGCATATCAAACAATGATGTCGGCTGAACCACCGCTATCGCGGGCAAGCCCGCTCCCACAGGGTTCGGTGTTCAGTCTGTTGGCTTGGCTCTTCTGGCCTTGAAGAACTCGCTCAAAACAGCCCCGCATTCTTCCGCCAACACCCCGCCCTCATACAACACCCGATGGTTGAGAAACCCTTGGGTAAAAAACTGCCCCTGACTCTGTACAATCCCCGCTTTCGGCTCCAGCGCGCCATACACCACCCGCGCAATCCGCGAATGCACGATCAGCCCGGCGCACATGCTGCATGGCTCCAGCGTCACGTACAGCGTACTGCCCGGCAGACGATAATTGCTGGCCGCCAACGCCGCGGCACGTATCGCAACCATCTCGGCATGCGCGCTAGGGTCGCTGCCACTGATTGGGCAATTAAACCCACGACCGATGATTTCACCGTCCTGCACCACAACCGCGCCCACCGGCACTTCGCCCAGCGCCGCACCTTGAGCAGCCAGCACCAGGGCTTCGCGCATGAAGTCACGATCACGGCTGCGATCGATGATTGCGGCGGGACGTATCTGACGCATCACGCCACCTCGATGGCGGCCATCAGGCCGGTTTCCATGTGGTCGATCACATGGCAATGGAACATCCACACACCGGGGTTATCCGCCACCAACGCCACTTGTGCGCGCTCGTTCTTGCCCAGCAAATACGTGTCGGTGAAATACGGAATGACCTTGTGCCGGTTCGAAGCAATGACCTTGAAGCTCATGCCGTGCAGGTGAATCGGGTGCTGATACTGAGTCATGTTTTTCAATTCGAAAATGTAGCTCTTGCCCTTCTCAAGCTTGGCAATCGGGCGGTCGGCACAGGTCTTGTCGGTGATGTCCCAGGCCTTGCCGTTGATCTGCCACAGGCTTGGCGGCTTGCCGTTGTCGACGTTCACCGACACCGAGCCGACCCATTCGAAATTGAAGTTCAGTTTCTCGGCATTGGCCAGGTCCGGTTCGGCCACCGGGTTGGCGGGCAGCGCGGGCGGCCATGTGGTCGGCGCGTCGTTGTTGGCCACGGAGCGGAACGTGCCCAAGCGAACCGGGCCGTTGCGCAGGGATAATTCTTCACCGGCCGGCGGAGCCTTGATCGCCAGGCAAATGCGCATGCCCGGGCCGAGCCAGTATTCCTTGCCCAACGGCCGCGGTTCAATGGGGTTGCCGTCCAGCGCGTAGATCTGCGCTTCGACGCCCGGCATGTTGAGGCGGTAGGTCAGCGTGTTGTCGAGGTTGAGCACGCGCACCCTGGTGATCTGCCCGGCAGGCAAGTCGATCACCGCTTGCGAAACGCCATTGATGGTCGACAGGCGCCCCGCCGTGCCGCCGCGGGCCGCTTCGCGAGGAATGCTGAACGCGACGAACGCGCCTTCTTCATCGACGTGCCAGCTCTTGAGGCTCAAGGTTTTTTCGTACTTGAAACCGGTGGGCTCGCGTTCTTCGATGATCAACGGCCCGACCAGCCCCCGACCGAGTTCTTCGCTGCTGTTCACGTGCGGGTGATACCAGTAGCTGCCGGCGTCAGGCACGCGGAATTTGTAGTCGAAGTATTCACCCGGCAATACAGGGAGCTGCGACACGTACGGCACACCGTCCATTTCCAGCGGCAGGCGGATACCGTGCCAGTGAATGGTGGTCGCCACCGGCAGGTGGTTGATGAACCGCACCCGCAACCATTCACCCTGGCGCACACGCAACTCGGTGCCCGGTGCCGACGGGCCGAATGCCCAGGCTTCGGTCTTGTGCCCGGCCACCAGTTCGACGTCCAACGGTGCGGCGATCAGCTCATAGTCGTGGCCCGCATCGGCGTCGGCCATCTTGCCCAGCCAGTACCGCGACGCGCCCCCCGCTCCGACACCAACGACAACAAGACCGGCCAGGCCACTGAGGATTTGGCGACGGGTAAAGGACATGAACTCAACTACCTCACGTATCAGCAACAGGCCCGAGGGCCCGTAAAAGGCGAATACGATACACCTGCGGTTGAGAAACAGTAAGGGTGGCGCGGCGGATGGCCGCAGTCAAAGCATGGCTGGCAGTACCCTGTGGCAAGGGGGATCGGTCAGGGCAGGAGGCCGGTGATTAGATGCACCACCCCATCCTCCAGCGTCTTAACCCCCGGTACGAGCCGGCCCGGCGCTGAACGCAGACCATAAACACCGTAATGCCATACATATGTAGTGCACTTCCCTTGGGCAAATGAGCCATCTTCAGCGGCCGTTTCTCAAGGATGAACAACGCATGAACTCACCCGAAAACCGCCCGCTGCCAAACGCCGCAGACAAAGCAGCCCTCAAGACCATCGCTGCGACCGTCGTGCACTCCTGCCCTAGCCTGCAGGACACGGCGCATCAGGTCGCCAGCGAACTTCTGAAAAAGCAGGGACTTCAGGACATCGATCCAGACCTGGTTTACTTCCATCGATTCAAACTGGCCCAGAGCAGCGCAACATCCTTTACCGGCTGGGAGCACCTGCAGGAAAAACCGTACGAATCCATGACCCTGACGCAACTGGTGGTGCATCGTTTTCGCGCCACTGACCAGGACAATGCCGATCTGCTGGACCTCTACGGCGGTTTCTATACGGCCGGCCCGGATGCTGAGGATTTCAATGAAACCAATGAGGTGCGCCTGCATGGCAACGACGTATTAAAAGCCTTTTGGAAGATCGATTTCAGCGCGCTTTACACCGAAAAACTGACCGCGTTCTGGGACAGGCATTGCGACGATTTCCGCACGTTGGCCAAGTGCAATTTCCTCAGTCACGCCGTCCAGGCGCTGGAGCAAAAGCATCTGTCCGGTGATGACTTTCAACGCGTCATCGACGCTGTCATCGGGCCAGTCTCGTGGCCCGTCAGCCTGAAAATGCTGCAATCGACACACCCGGTGGGCCATGACGTAAGAGCCTTCGATGTCGCGGGTTACGTGGCCACCAACTTGCTGCGAATCATTGATTCCCAAGGCCGGCAAATGCTCTATTTGCCCGGAGACGGCAGCGCGTTCCAGGTGATGGAGACCGAAGCGGCCCTGCATTGGTGGGTACTGGAGCAAATGAACGAAGACGCTCCGCGCCAGGCATTCATGACCCACTTTACCCTGGCGGACCGCCACGCAATTACGGAGAACCTTGGCGATCTCATCAGCCGCCTGGTGGGCACCTGGGGCAAGTCCGACCATCACTTGATCAACCAGAAAAACCAGTGGGTGAGCGGCGATGCGTTTAATTGGTTACAGGATTCGACCCGGAACGCCATGTTCGCAGAGGCCAGCCTGTCGCTAACGTCCAACGGCGATTTACGCAAAAAATTGTGGATCGGCTACCTGAGCGCCGGCCTCAAAGTGTTTGGTCCGTTAGCGGCCGTCGGTTGGCCGGTGGCGCTGCCGGTGATTGGGGCGAGCATTGCCAACATGGGCCTGAACATCGATCAGGCCGTCAACGGCAAAACCGCTGCCGAACGTAAAGAAGGCATTCTCGGCGCGGTCTTGAATGGTATCGACGCCTTGTTCAATGTTCCATTCCTCAGGGGCGCCGGATCGACGCTGGAGGTGGGTGTACAGGTGGAAGCCGCGGAGGCGGCTGAAATGGCCGACCTGACAGAGTCGGCAGCAACGGTCGAGTCACCTGCGCCCACGTCGCTTCCCGTGGAAACACCTTTGCCGATTCCGTCTGAAACCGCAGTCGCTCCCGAAGTACCTGCCAGGTATCAATGCAATGAGCTGCTCGAAGGCCTGACGCCCGATTATGAAACCGGCAAATACCAGGGGATTTACAGGCTCGACGCAGACCCGTCCTACGCCATTCTTATGAATGACAACGCGTATTACGTGCGCTACTTCGCCGATTCAAAAGGTGGCGGTTTCTGGGCGATCATCGACCCGGAGAGGCCCAACCAGTTCGTCCACTCATTGCCGGTGCGCTTGAATGCCCAAGGTGATTGGGGGCGGATGCAGTCATTGAGGCTCAGGGGCGGCGGTCAGTGTGTGGGCAAGGAGTGCGCCGTCGACATTCCCCTTGAAGTGCGCGAACCGCTGCCGCCGGGCCAATCTGCTCCGGAGCAACAGCCTTCGACCTCAAACCCTTTGCGTCTTGTGAACACGGTGTACGACGCTCAGCCATCGCTACGGTCACCATTGAAAAGCTGGGCACTGGATTTGCCCCAGACTCATGTACGGGTGTTCCCCAATGCGATGGGTAACCCGATTGTGCAGGATCCGTACGAACAGTATTTCGCCGGTAAACGCACAGCGTTGCTCACCGCCACTCGAACCTTTTACAGCGAGCTTCCCTGGGCCAACCTGCCTCCGCGTCCGGCGATCCCAGCCATCACGCGTGATATGCCGATCGCCGATCTCATCGAGCGCGTTTTTGAATCAGCCCCCGGTCTGGTGGTGGGGGAAACCCTGGATCGCATCACCAGCATGCGCTTCATGATTGAGAACATGCCGGCACTGGCCAGGCACGCCAAGACAATCTATATGCGCCGCTTGCTCAATGACTTCGCTCAGGTCGAGCTCAACAACTACTTCAGAACAGGGGACATGTCCGACGACCTGAGACGCTATCTGACCCGCCTTGGCACCGACCCGGCCGAACGATTCAATGAGCTGGAACTGGTCAAGGTCGCCAGACAGAACGGCGTACGCATTCAGGCTCTGGATTGCGCGACCCGCTACAAAGTAAAAACCCCGTTCACACCGCCTGAAGAGCAAATGATCGCCAACCACCTCACGGAAGTGATCATGTCCTCGGACTCACTCATCAACGATTCCGGTAAATGGATCGTGTTGACCGGGCCCGAAAACACCAACACGTTCAGGGGGATCGCCGGCATCAGCGAACTGAAGGGCGGCATCGGTTTACGGATAGAAGAGGTCAACCCAGGCGAAGGGACAGCCGTTGATGTTGATCCCGGAATCGATGTGGATCGAGGGCCCCTCCCCAACGGCGGCATGATGCGCGGCACGCATGACACCCTGCTCACCGATCTGCGCCTGCAAATGCCCTCCTCGCCGCGGATTTGGGACCAGCGAGCGCTGCACAACCTGCTGCATCGCCAGGGCATGTATCTGTTCGAGAAAACCGCAGGAAACTACACACTGATCCATCGCAGCGGCTCAGGCATGCTGGTTCGCACGCCGGTGCAACAGTTGGTAACCGACCACTATGTCATCCACCGTCCGGGATGGCCTTTCGTCAACAACGTAGTGTTCGCCAGTGTGCAGCAAATGTCCCGGCAACTGAATGAAATGGGCATGAGCCTGCAGAGCCGTCTCCCAGTCTGAAAACCGAAATGCCAGGGTTTGCTCAGCGTTTCAATGGAGGATTCGCCAGTGCGGATGCAGCAAATGGCTGCATTCGCACTGACAGCGCGTCTTTGTACTACAACGCCGGTTTTCCGATACCACAACCTGAAAGCCCTGGAGCTGACAGATCCTGGCAGCGTCCATCGGCACCATGGCAGTGACGTTCCATCACTGTTCAAGGAAGACACTGTGAACTCTACTGAAAACACTGCACTGCCCGATTCCAGCGACATGCTCGCCCTCAAGGCGCTGGTGCCCGCACTGGTTGAAGCCTGCCCCGACATGTACGAAATGGCCCGAGGGATCGCCAAAGACATTCTCGTCAAACATGGCATCACGACCCTTGAGCCAGAGCAGGTCTACTACCATCGTTTCCACCTTGCCCAAAGCAGTTCGAAAACCTTCACCGGCTGGGAACACCTTTACGAAACGCCCAAGGAAAGCATGACCCTGCCCCAGTTGGTCATTCAGCGCTTCAGTGTTCATGACCAGGACAACGCCGATCTGCTGGACCTCAATGGTGGTTTCTACAGCGTTGGCGCAGATGCCGGCAATTACAACGAAACCAACGAAGTACGCCTGCATGGCAACGAGGTATTGAAAGACTTTTGGGCGATCAATTTCAGCGACCTCTATAAAAACAAAGTCGCATCGTTCTGGAAAAAACACGATAAGACCTACAGGGCCTTGGCCAAGTGCACGTTTCTCGCCAAAGCCATGGAGGACCGGGAAGGCGGCCGTTTGTCCGACGAGAACTTCAAAACCGTAATCAAGGCCGTCGCCAGCAATGTGAGCTGGCCAGTGACCCGCCAGATGCTGGAGTCGGAGGCGCCAGTCAGCAACGGTTTACGCGTGACCCTGTTGAAGGTCGGGGACTTTGTCGCCACCGACATCCTGTGCATCGTCGATGACAATGGTCGCCAGATTCTGTACGTCCCGGGTGAAATCTGGGGGTTTCACTCCCTCGAAACACCCCGCGACGTGCATTGGTGGATCTTGTCCGCCATCAAGGGCTCCTCTGATCGCCAGCGCTTCATGGCGCACTTTCAAGTTGCCGACCACGACATCACTCAAGACGCCCCGACGCGCCAGCAGTCGAAACTGGACTGGCTCGCCCTCGTGAATCCTCTGGCCAAACCGGTCAACAGTCTGGTCTCGCTGATGTTTCGCGAACCGCACATCGAGAATGTCGGACTCACCCATGTACTGGACTTGTTGTTCAACGCCTGGCACGTCAATGACCATCATCTGATCGACCATGCCAGCAGCTCGGTGACCCAGGACGCCTTCACGTTCCTGAGCGATGCGGTGCACGCCCGCATGATCAGTGACAGCAACTACATGCTGTATTCCAACGGCGACTTGCGAAAAAAACTCTGGGTTGGCTACCTCAATGCCTTTGGCCGCATGTTCGGCCCTCTGGCGGCGGTCGGCTGGCCGGTGGCACTGGCAGTGGTCGGGGCCGGCATCGCCAATGTCGGTTTGAACATCGACCAGGCCGTCAATGGGAAGACTCCCGGCGAGCGCAAGGCTGGCGTGACCGGCGCCATTGTTGCGGCCATCGATACCGTGTTCAATGCCACATTTATCAAAGGCAGCGGGCGGTTGCCGGCAATTGCCGAGGCTGAAGCGTTCATCGCGCCCGAAGAGCAACTGAGCGAAAACGCCATCGCCCGCGCCGCGATCCCCAAGCTTGAAGAGATCGTGCCGCAACGCGTATTGCCGCCCGAACCGCAGGACTACCTCGACGCCTTCAAAACAGAGATTACCGAAGCCACCCGCCAGGACTTCGTTGAACAAAAATTGCGCAACATCATTCTGACCCCCTCTGGCAAAACCTATATCTATATGCGTCGCGCAGGCCAGGATGGGTTCTATCAGGTGCGCTACGTCGGGCAAATGAAGCGTTGGGTCATCATCGATCCGGCCAACCCGTACTCGTTTTATCGCAATGTTCCGGTCCGTCAGAACGAAGCGCTGCAATGGGAACCTGTGCCCCGGTCGGAGGCGGGCGCGGGGCTCAGTGGCGGAGGAAAAATCTTCGGCCTCAAGCCTTGGGGGCAGAGCGCTTCCCCCCTGCCAAAGGTAGAAATACCGCCGACGTCCTATGAACTGCCTGAACAGTCAAAAGCGGCCATGACACCGCTTGCCGAGGGACGAACCGAAGCTTTCCCTCTGGATGCCAAAGACGCCAGCGAGCGACCGTTTCATGCTTTCAGGGACTTACGCCGCGGTCTGTACGATGACGCCATCACCTTCTATGCCGACCCGTCTGTACCGCCACGGCCTGCCATCGCGCCCATCAAACCCTCTACATCGAGCAAAGACATTTTCAAACGCCTGCTCGCGGATGCACCCGGCCTGGTGGTTGGCCAAGAGCGCAGCAGCATCAGCGGCCAACAGTTGCTGATCGACAATATGCAGGTGTTGAGCAAGCAGAAGATCAAGACGCTCTATTTGGACCGGCTACTGACCGACATCCATCAAGCGGATCTGGATCTCTTACATGAGTCCGGCAAGATGCCGGAGAGTCTCGAACGCTACCTCACCGAACTCGATGCGACGAGGGGAACCGACCTGACCGGTCGCTATGGCTACATGGATCTGGTCAGAACCGCACAGAAAAACCATATCCGTGTCCAGGCCATCGATTGCATGGCGAGCGCCAGGTTCCCCCGAATGGACCACACAGCTCCCGATAGCACCCAGAAAATGATGAACTACTTTTCTGACACCATCATCAGCATCGATCAAACAGCCAGAGGCGCCCATAAGTGGGTGGCACTCATGGACGAGACGCGGGTCAACACGTTCGATGACGTGGCCGGGCTCAGCGAGCTGACAGGCACGCCGGGGCTGCGTATCGAAGACGTACCTGCCGGAAAAACCGCGGGTATGGAACAGGATCCGGGCAAGAAAATGCTGGATGAGCTGGGTTTTCCGTTGGGCGAAGTCAAAAGCGATTTACGTCTGCGCCTCCATGCCCTGCCACCCGTCACTACAGCTCGCACAGTGGAGCAGGCCCTTCCCGGGAGAGGCATGTTCACGATCCAGGAAGTCAGCGGCAAGCCCCAGCTTTATCACCGCAGTGGCAGTGGCGCCCTGGTTACAACGGACATCCAGAAGGACAAGGGCGGTCTGTTCATCGTCTATCCGCGATGGTCGGCCAGTGGCCGTCACTTCGACAACATCCAGCAATTGAGCGACGCGCTGCAGGAGCAAGGCATGACCCGGATCCGGGTGCGCATCGATGCCCAGACCAAACCGGGCGTGACGCAGATAGAAAGCGAGACTGTGGCCACCCCCGACGGCTCCGTTGCACAGGACCCAGCCTTGCCCGCGCCGAAAACACCGCTGGTGACCTCGCCCTATGACGTCCCACCGAAATGGCGGGCCAATCTGAAAAACGCAGCAGGCGGATTCCAGGACAAGCTGCTGCCGGATAGCGTTGACGTCACTCACAACAACGAAGCCTTCCAGCATTTCAAGGGCATCAGAAAACGCCTCTATGAAGATGCCGCGCGATTTTATGCGGATCCCCAACTTCCGCCGCGCCCCGACATGCCGTCACTGGATCCCCACGTCACCCAGGGGCCCTTTATTCGTATCTTTTTTGAAGAGAGTCAGGGACTGGTCATCGGCGAAAGCCACGCCGGTATCGGCAGCAAGCAGTTTTTGATCGACAACATGCAGGCGTTGGCCGAACAGAGTGTGAAAACCCTGTACATGGAACATCTGCTCACGGATTTCCATCAGGCGGCGCTGGATGCCTTCGCCGAAACGTCGGTGATGCCCAGGGATGTGGAAACTTACCTGACAGGTCTGGACGCCGGCCATCTGACAGATCCGCTGGAGCGATACACCTTTCTCACCCTGGTCCGCGAAGCCAACAAGCACGGCATCCGCATCCAGGCCATCGATAGCATGGCCAGCTATCGGCTGTCGGGCATGAGGGTGAGGGATGCCACAGCGCGGCATAAAATGATGAACTTCCATGCCCGAACCATCATTCGTGCCGATCAGGCAGCGCGGGGTTCCCACAAGTGGATCGCCTTGATGGGCAACTCTCACTCCAATATCTATCAGGGCGTCGCGGGCGTCAGTGAACTGGAAGGTGTCTTCGGGCTGCGGGTCGAAGACGTGGCCGAAGGGCTTTCCAACGGTATCGAGCCTGATCCGGGCATAAACTTTACCAACGACCTGGGCGAGTCTGAAGGCTTCGTCCAAGGCGACCTGCGTTTGCAAGTCGAGACGCCATGGGTTTTGCGTACGTCATCGGAGATCGACACGTTGCTGTCTCGCCCCGGCATGTACACCCTGAAAAGGGAGCCCGGTAACACCCTGATTGTCCATCGCGGTCGCAACAACGTGCTGGTGTCCACGCCCCTCATCAGCGAGTCCGGCCGAGTCTTCATCGAACGGCCCTCCTGGCCCGAGGTCGACGGCAAACGCTTTGAAAGCGTGGCCGCGCTGCTGGAGGCGCTCAAGGAGATGGGGTTGACGCTGGCCGGCTGGTCAAAACCGCTTTAATGGCGGCATGAAAAAAGCCGTGTGAAATCAGATTTCACACGGCTTTTTGGTGTCAGCGGTAATCAAGTCACCCGAACGGGCGAGGGATCACTCCCACTCAATCGTCGCCGGTGGCTTGCTCGACACGTCGTAAGTGACGCGGGAGATGCCTTCGATTTCGTTGATGATCCGGCCGGAAACAGTTTCCAGCAGTTCGTAAGGCAGGTGTGCCCAACGCGCGGTCATGAAGTCGATGGTTTCCACGGCACGCAGGGCAACCACCCAGGCGTAACGACGGCCATCGCCTACAACGCCAACCGATTTCACCGGCTGGAACACCACGAACGCCTGGCTGACCTTGTGGTACCAGTCGGCCTTGCGCAGTTCTTCAATGAAGATGTGGTCGGCGCGACGCAGCAGGTCGGCGTATTCCTTCTTCACTTCACCGAGGATCCGCACGCCCAGGCCCGGGCCCGGGAACGGGTGACGGTAGACCATGTCGTACGGCAGGCCGAGTTCCAGGCCCAGACGACGGACTTCGTCCTTGAACAGTTCGCGCAGGGGTTCAACCAGCTTGAGGTTCATTTCTTCCGGCAGGCCGCCCACGTTGTGGTGCGACTTGATTACGTGAGCCTTGCCGCTTTTCGCGCCAGCCGACTCGATCACGTCCGGGTAGATGGTGCCCTGGGCGAGGTACTTGATGTTGTCCAGTTTGTTGGACTGGGCATCGAAGACGTCGATGAAGGTGCGACCGATGATCTTGCGCTTCTTCTCTGGGTCGCTTTCGCCTGCCAGGTTGTCGAGGAACTGGTCTTCGGCGTTGGCGCGGATCACCTTGACGCCCATGTTCTCGGCGAACATGGCCATCACTTGCTCGCCTTCGTGCAGACGCAGCAGGCCGTTGTCGACAAAGACGCAGGTCAGCTGGTCGCCGATGGCTTTGTGCAGCAGCGCGGCAACGACCGAGGAATCAACGCCGCCGGACAGGCCGAGCAGTACGTTGTCGGTGCCGACCTGGGCGCGAACCTGAGCAATGGCGTCTTCAGCGATTTTCGACGGTGTCCACAACGCTTCGCAGCCGCAGATGTCGAGGATGAAGCGCGAGAGGATGCGACCGCCCTGCTTGGTGTGGGTCACTTCCGGGTGGAACTGCACGCCGTAGTAGCCGCGAGTGTCGTCGAACATGCCGGCGATCGGGCAGCTCGGGGTGCTGGCCAGGATGTGGAATTCCTGCGGCATCTTGGTGACCTTGTCACCGTGGCTCATCCACACGTCGAGGCCGAACAGGCCGTCGGCGTCGATGTGGTCTTCGATGCCGTCGAGCAGGCGGCTCTTGCCGACCACGTCGACACGGGCGTAGCCGAACTCACGCAGTTCGGAACCTTCGACCTTGCCACCCAGCTGTTCAGCCATGGTCTGCATGCCGTAGCAGATACCGAAGACCGGGACGCCCAGGTCAAACACCGCTTGCGGGCAGCGCGGACTGTCGGCTACGTGCACGGACTCGGGGCCGCCGGCGAGAATGACGCCTTTCGGTGCGAATTCGCGAATCGCTTCTTCATCCATATCGAACGGATGCAGTTCGCAGTACACGCCGATTTCACGCACGCGGCGTGCAATCAGCTGGGTGTACTGGGAACCGAAATCGAGGATCAGGATGCGGTGAGCGTGAATGTCGAGGGCCATGATTCAGTCTCGTCTAAGTAATTCAGAAACAGTCGTGATTCAGAAACAACTCGGGGCTGAATAGAACAGCCCCGGGTTACTTAACGTTTTGCTTGAAGCCTCAACCTACGCGGTAGTTTGGCGCTTCTTTGGTGATCTGTACGTCGTGGACGTGGGACTCGGCCATGCCAGCGCCGGTGATCCGCACGAACTCAGGCTTGGTGCGCATTTCTTCGATGTCGGCACTGCCGGTGTAGCCCATCGAGGAACGCAGGCCGCCCATCAGTTGATGGATGATGGCGCTCAGGCTGCCCTTGTAAGGAACACGCCCTTCGATACCTTCCGGTACCAGCTTCTCGGCACCCGCGGAGGAGTCCTGGAAGTAACGGTCGGAGGAACCTTGAGCCTGGGACATGGCGCCCAGCGAACCCATGCCGCGGTAAGCCTTGTACGAACGACCCTGGAACAGTTCGATCTCGCCCGGCGCTTCTTCAGTACCGGCGAACATCGAACCCATCATCACGCAGGAAGCACCGGCAACGATGGCCTTGGACAGGTCACCGGAGAAACGGATGCCGCCGTCGGCGATCAACGGAACGCCAGTGCCTTCAAGGGCAGCGGCAACGTTGGCGATGGCACTGATTTGCGGGACGCCGACACCGGCGACGATACGGGTGGTGCAGATCGAGCCAGGGCCGATACCAACCTTGACTGCGTCAGCGCCGGCTTCGGCCAGGGCCTTGGCGGCAGCGCCGGTGGCGATGTTGCCGCCGATCACCTGCACTTCAGGGAAGTTCTGTTTGACCCAGCGAACGCGGTCGATAACGCCTTTGGAGTGACCGTGTGCGGTGTCGACCACCACCACGTCAACGCCGGCGTTGACCAGGGCAGCGACGCGGTCACCGGTGTCTTTACCGGTGCCGACCGCAGCGCCAACGCGCAGACGACCTTGATCGTCCTTGCTGGCCAGCGGGTAAGCCTTGGCTTTTTCGATGTCTTTGACGGTCATCATGCCTTTGAGGGCAAACTTGTCGTCGACGATCAGGACTTTTTCCAGGCGGTGCTTGTGCAGCAGCTCGCGGACTTCGTTCTTGTTGGCGCCTTCGCGGACGGTGACCAGACGCTCTTTAGGCGTCATCACTTCACGTACGGTGGCTTCCAGACGGGTTTCGAAGCGCACGTCACGGGAAGTGACGATGCCGACCAGGTCACCATCGTGCAGTACCGGGACGCCGGAGATATTGTGCATGCGGGTCAGTTCGAACAGATCACGAACCGTGGCGTCAGCCTCGATGGTGATCGGGTCCTTGACCACGCCGGCTTCGAACTTCTTGACCTTACGCACTTCGGCAGCTTGCTGCTCGATGGTCATGTTCTTGTGGATGATACCGATGCCACCTTCCTGAGCCATGGCAATTGCCAGACGGGCTTCAGTTACGGTGTCCATGGCGGCAGAAACCAGAGGAATATTCAGCTCGATGCCACGGGTTAGGCGGGTCTTGAGACTGACTTCGTTAGGAAGCACCTCGGAATAACCGGGCACTAGGAGAATGTCGTCGAATGTCAGAGCTTCTTGGCTGATACGCAGCATCGCGGGGGCTCCCGAGCGGGAAAATGGAAGCGCGCCATTATAGTCAGACACCCCCTCGGGTTCAATGTAAAACTCTGTCTATTATCGATGCGGTGATCGACGGGGGTTTTGCCGCATAAATCCCGTAGGAGCGAGGCTTGCCCGCGAAGGCGCCATCAGTGGCGCTAAAAGCTTCGCGGGCAAGCCTCGCTCCTACAGTTTCGGTTTCGGTTACAGTTCGACTTTGACCCAACTGACAGGCTGATCCAGCCAATCGGCGAACTCATCGATAAAGCTCTGCTTGAACCCGGCCTCGGCCCAGTTGTTGAAAATGAATCCCAGGTTGGAAAAGCCGCATTCCTGCAGGAAAAGAAAGCCGTTGATGTCGTCTTCATGCCCGCATTCCGGGCAGGTGAAGTTATCGGTACGCCCCGGCATCCAGTCCTCCAGGCTTTCGAACAGCGCTTCACCGATTTCCTTGCGGCACTCGGCGCAGCCCGCCTCTTCAAGGAAACCCTTGGCCGGCGTGTAGATGCAGCGCTTGGTGATGATCTCTAGGCCATTGATCGGCTCGCCGAATGGCAGCGCTTGCGGGTGCAGGACCACGGCACGGGCACCGTCGGCGATCGCGTGGCCCATGCGGTTGCCGGTGCGGCCGCAAGTGGTCAGCTCTTCCTTGATGATGTTCTTGCGCACCAGCCAGCGCACGACCGCCCGGGCCCGGGGTTCGTGCACCGGCAGCGTGGAGATTTTCGGGACGATGATGCTTTGGGAATTCATGGTGAAAGCCTACTGCGTCAAATGGATGTTTCTGTGCCGTGCCGATTGGCGCCTTCGCGGGCAAGCCTCGCTCCTACAGGATTCGTGTGATTTCATGATCACTGCCAATTCTGTAGGAGCGAGGCTTGCCCGCGAAGGCGTCGGAGCGGCGGGCAGCTTAATCCCTGACGAAATCCGGTCAAGTACTCAAATACCGCCCGATCAACGCAATCCCGCTGGCCAGCACCAACCAGGTCACCAGCCGCACAAACGCCTCGCGGGACAATCTCATTGTCAGTCGCCGACCGACCCACAGCCCCAACGCCATGGCCGGCAACAAACAAAGCGCCAATATCAACAAGGGTAGCTCGGCATACACACCCGCGACAGCAAACAGGCTCAGGCGCACCACGGTGCTGCAACTGATCAGTGCACTCTGGGTCGCCCGCGCCGCGTCTTTCGGTAACCGACTGTTCAAATAGATCGCATATAAAAAGCCGCCACTGCCAAACAGCGCTCCGAACATCCCGCCGACCGTGCCCATCGGCACCGCCCAACCTGCCGACAACTGCGTCGGACGGGTTTTGACCCACAGGCTGTAAACCGCATAGGCGCTGATAAACAGCCCCATCAACAGCAGCAACAGGTCGGACTTCAGGTTCAGCAGAAAGATCACCCCCAACGTACAGCCCACCGCCATGCACGGCAGCAGCCGCACCAGTTCCGGCTTGGCCACATCGCGCCGCGAGGGCAGCAGATTGCCGAATGCCGCCACAAAATCCAGCAGTACCAGCAACGGCACGATCTTCGACAGCGGCATGAACAGAATCAGAATCGGCCCGGCCACCAGCGCGGTGCCGAACCCGGCGATGCCAAACACGATATAGGCCAGGGCGATGCCCAACCCGATCACCAGCCAATCCGTCGCACCGAATGGCCATTGGTGCAACAACTCAAGTACGTTCATCTGCACGCCTTCATTAAATACCTGTGACGACTTTAGCCAGCGCCGAGTGTTGCGACTAATATCTTCAAGGCCCCTTTCTCATCTCAAAAAGGCATGCCTCGTGCTTTCAACCCGTCAATTGCGTTACTTCGTGGAAATCGCCGAGTGCGGGAGTTTCAGCGCCGCAGCCGAACGACTGTTCATTGCTCAGTCGGCCCTGAGCCGGCAAATCAAGGACATGGAAACCCGCCTCCAAACGCCGTTGTTCGAGCGCACTGCACGCCTGCCCCGACTGACGGCCGCCGGTGAAGCCTTCCTGCCCCGGGCCAGAAACCTGCTGAGCGAACTGACCAAAGCCAGTGAGATGGCCACCCAGGTCGGCAATGGAGAACTCGGCACCTTGCGCCTCAGCCATTCCAGCACCGTGCCCATGAGTGGCCGCCTGCTCCGGGGCATCAGCGACTATCTGAGCCAGCATGTCGGCGTGTCCATGGACATCGCCAAGCTGTCCTCCGAAGCGCAACTTGAAGCGCTGGCCGACAACCGGCTTGATGTCGGACTGCTGCGCCTGCCGGTGTTGCGCCAACGTGAAGGCGTGCAGATTGTTCCTTTGTATAGCGAACGATTGCTCCTGGCCGTTCCGCCCAATCATCGGCTGGCTGTGGATAAGTCCGCTCAAGGCATCGATCTGGCGCAACTGAAGGATGAGGCGTTTATCTCCATTCCTCATCCTCAGCGTGGCGGGTTGAGCTATCTGTCCGCCGAGCTGTGCATGCGTCAGGGTTTCTTTCCAAAAGCGGCCCGAGTGGTGTCGCGCAAAACCACACAACTGCAATTGATCCAGGCCGGATTCGGCATCGCCCTGCTGCCGGAGTCGATGCAGGACATCGCGCCGCCCGACATTCATTTCCTGCCCCTGGCCGACCTGGATTGCCACAGCACCGTCGCCCTCGCCTGCCGGCAGAATCCCGCGGCACTGGTCCAACAATTCATCAACACCTGCACCGTTCACTGTGGGAGCGAGCCTGCTCGCGATGGCGGCGGGACATTAAACATTGATGGCGACTGACATACCGCTATCAGGCTCCCTCCCACAGGGGATTTTCGCCGGATCATAGAGATTGTTCGCCGAATGCCTTTAAACTGCGCCCCATGATTAAAGATCCCTTTGCAAGACTCGGCCTGGACCGTGAAGTCCTGACTGTCAGCCAGCTCAACGGCCGCGCGCGGGTGTTGCTCGAAGACGTGTTCAGCAATATCTGGGTCGAAGGCGAAATCTCCAACCTCGCTCGCCCGGCGTCCGGCCACGTGTATTTCACCCTCAAGGACAGCGGCGCCCAGGTGCGTTGCGCACTGTTCCGGCAGAACGCTGCGCGGGTGCGTCAGGCGCTGAAGGATGGCCTGGCGGTGAAGGTGCGCGGCAAGGTCTCGCTGTTCGAAGGGCGTGGCGACTATCAACTGATCCTCGACACCGTCGAACCGGCCGGTGACGGCGCACTGCGCCTGGCCTTCGATGCCCTGAAGGAAAAACTCAGCGCCGAAGGCCTGTTCAGCGCCGAACGCAAAGTGCCGCTACCGGCGCATCCTCAGCGCATCGGCATCATCAGTTCGCCCACCGGCGCAGTAATCCGCGACATCATCAGCGTGTTCCGCCGCCGTGCGCCACAGGTGCAGCTGACGTTGATCCCCACTGCTGTGCAAGGCCGCGAGGCCACGGCGCAGATTGTCCGTGCACTGAAACTGGCGGACGCCCGTGGTTTCGATGCGTTGATCCTGGCCCGTGGCGGCGGCTCGCTGGAAGACCTGTGGTGTTTCAACGAAGAAGCCGTGGCCCGCGCCGTGGATGCTTGCGTGACGCCGATTGTCAGCGCCGTCGGCCATGAAACCGATGTGTCGATCAGTGACTTCGTCGCCGACGTTCGCGCCCCGACACCTTCCGCCGCCGCTGAGCTGCTGGCGCCGGATACCAGCGACCTGGTGCGTCGGGTCGAGAGCCTGCATCGACGGCTGGTGATGCGCATGCGCGACCGCCTGATGCGTGATCGACTGCGCCTTGAGGGCATCTCTCGCCGCCTGCGCCACCCCGGCGAACGTCTGCGCCAGCAGGCGCAACGGCTGGATGATCTGGACATGCGCATGCGCCGCGCGTTCGAACGTAGCCTCAATACCCGTCGCGAACGGCTGATCCGCCTGGAAACCCGCCTCGCCGGGCAACATCCTGGCCGGCAACTGGCGATGCTGCGTCAGCGCCTCGACAGCCTCGCCGAACGCCTGCCCCGCGCTATCCGCGAAGGGCTCAAATCCCGTCGTCTGCAACTGCAAAGTCAGGTGCAGACGCTGCAAGTGGTCAGCCCGTTGGCGACGCTCGCCCGTGGCTACAGCATTCTGCTGGACGACCGCGGCAACGCGATCCGTAACGCCGCGCAAACCCACAACGGCCAGCGCCTGAAAGCCAAACTGGCTGAAGGCGAACTGCAAGTGCGGGTCGAAGACAATCACCTGACACCTGTCACCCTTTCTTTACTGGATTGATCCATGCCGCGTTTTTTCGCTCCGCTGCTGTTGCTGTGCCTGACCTTCAACGCCCACGCCGACAGTTACATCACCCGCCTGTTGAACAAACCGGTGCCGGGCGGCGTGGCGGTGGTAGACCTGGGCAGCGCTGCCCAGGCGCCGAAAGCCAGTTATCAAGGCAAACCAGTTTTAGTGGTCAAGGAACAGAACAATTGGCTGGCGATTGTCGGTGTGCCGTTGACCGTCAAACCGGGGGCGCAATCCATCAGCAGCGGCGGCCGAGACCTGGGTTTCACCGTCGGCAACAAGAAATACCCGGAACAGCGCATCACCCTGAAAAACACCCAACAGGTCAATCCAGACCCGGACAATCTGAAGCGCATCGAGCGTGAACTGGCCGAGCAAATCGCCGCCTACCGCACGTTCAGTCCAAATACCCCCAGCAACCTGTTGCTGGACAAACCGGTCAACGGCCCGCTGTCGAGCAAGTTTGGTGTGCGCCGGTTCTTCAATGGTGAAGAGCGCAATCCCCACTCAGGCCTGGATTTCGCCGTGGGCGCCGGCACACCGATCAAGACTCCGGCAGCGGGCAAGGTGATTCTGATCGGTAACTACTTCTTCAATGGCAACACGGTGTTTGTCGACCATGGACAGGGCTTTATCAGCATGTTCTGCCACATGTCGAAGATTGATGTGCAGGTCGGGCAGCAGCTGGCGCGTGGTGGCGTGGTTGGCAAGGTCGGTTCGACCGGACGGGCGACCGGGCCGCATATGCACTGGAACATCAGCCTGAATGATGCGCGGGTGGATCCGGCGATTTTTATCGGGGCTTTCCAGCCTTAAGTTATTTGTGAGGCTACTGGCCTCATCGCGGGCAAGCCCGCTCCCACAGGTTCCGGGATGGAATACAAATCTGTAATCCACTCACGCCCACTGTGGGAGCGGGCTTGCCCGCGAAGACGGCCTCACAATCGCCGAATCGTCCCCGGACAAACCGCGCAATTGGAATCGACACTGTCCAACTTCGTCAATTGCGCATCCCACAAACCTCGCGCAAACATCCAAACGATCACCTTCTTTCACCGCAATAAAATCTCGATAAATCCCCCCATTCGAGTATTCCTCTCAATTTTTTTCGACTGCTTGCCATCCTTCACCCTCGCGGTTAGGGTTGAAGGCATGAAAACCTCTCACACCCTCATTCAGCTTCGCCAGCACCGCAGCCTGTGCCTTGTCAGTGCACGACTGCCGGGCTGAATCGCGACGCCTCGTCTTACGCTTTTCCCCAAGAACATTTGATCCACCGGCAGGCCGCCTTTTTTCGGCCCACACAATAAGGATTTCCCGATGAGCATGCTCAAAGACCCGTCTTCGAAATACCGCGCGTTCCCGACCATCGACATCCCGGACCGCACCTGGCCATCGAAGACCATCACCGCCGCGCCGATCTGGTGCAGCTCCGACCTTCGCGATGGCAACCAGTCGCTGATCGAGCCGATGGACGCGGTCAAGAAGCTGCGTTTCTGGAAAACCCTGGTACAGGTCGGTGTGAAAGAAATCGAAGCCTCGTTCCCGGCCGCTTCGCAAACCGACTTCGACTTCGTGCGCACCCTGATCGAAGGCAACCACATCCCGGACGACACCACCATTCAAGTGCTGACCCAGGGCCGTGAAGACCTGATCGAGCGCACTTTCGAATCCCTGCGCGGGGCGAAGAAAGCCATCGTTCACCTGTACAACGCGACCTCCCCGTCCTTCCGCCGCATTGTCTTCAACCAGGACAAGGACGGGATCAAGGCCATCGCAGTCAACGCTGCCAAGCTGTTCGTCAAATACGCCGCCATGCAGCCGGACACTCAGTGGACGTTCGAATACTCGCCGGAAACCTTCAGCGCCACCGAACTGGAGTTCGCCAAGGAAGTCTGCGACGCGGTCATCGAAGTCTGGAACCCGACGCCTGAGCATAAGGTGATCCTCAACCTGCCAGCCACCGTCGAATGCGCGACCCCGAACATCTACGCCGACCAGATCGAATGGTTCGGCCGTCACATCAACCGTCGTGACAGCGTGATCATCAGCCTGCACACCCACAACGACCGTGGCACTGGCGTGGCCGCCACCGAACTGGGCCTGATGGCCGGCGCGGACCGTGTCGAAGGCTGCCTGTTCGGCAACGGCGAGCGTACCGGTAACGTCGATCTGGTGACCGTGGCACTGAACCTGTACACCCAGGGCATTCACCCTGAACTGGACTTCTCCGACATCGACGGCGTGCGCAAAGTCGTCGAAGAATGCAACCAGATTCAGGTGCACCCGCGTCACCCGTACGTCGGCGACCTGGTTCACACCGCGTTCTCTGGCTCGCACCAGGACGCCATCCGCAAGGGCTTCGCCCAGCAGAAACCGGACGCCCTGTGGGAAGTGCCGTACTTGCCGATCGACCCGGCCGACATCGGCCGCAGCTACGAGGCGGTGATCCGCGTCAACAGCCAGTCGGGCAAGGGCGGTATCGCTTACCTGCTGGAACAGGAATACGGCATCAGCTTGCCGCGTCGCATGCAGATCGAGTTCAGCCAGGTCGTGCAGCGTGAAACCGATCGTCTGGGCCTCGAAATGACCGCCCAGCAAATCCACGCGTTGCTGCACAGCGAGTACTTGCAGGCCAACACTCCGTACGCGCTGGTCAGCCATCGCCTGCAGGAAGAAAACGGTCACAGCGCCGTCGAAGTGGAAGTCTCCGGCAAAGGCCAGGGCGAAACCAACCTGCACTGGCGCGGCAAGGGCAACGGCGCGCTGGAAGCGCTGGTGGCCGGTCTGCCGATTCCGGTAGAGATCATGGACTACAACGAACACGCGATCGGCGCGGGAACCAACGCCAAGGCGGCGGCCTACATCGAGCTGCGTGTGAACGGTGAACGTGCAGTGCATGGCGTCGGCATCGATGAAAACATCACCACCGCCAGCTTCAAGGCCCTGTTCAGCGCGCTGAACCGCTCGTTGAGCCAGCCGGAAGCGAAAGCGGCGTAAGCGTTCGCTGAAATGCAAAAGGCCCCAAGGTGCGAACCTTGGGGCCTTTCTGTTTGCCTGCTGTTTTTGTGCTGCCTGTTATGGCCTCATCGCCGGCAAGCCGGTCTCGCTCCCACAGTGGATTTTGGTGTACACACAATTTGTGGTCGCATCGATCAACTGTGGGAGCGGGCTTGCCCGCGATGGGGCCCGCTCAGGCGACAACGATGTCAGGCATGAGTATCAACACTGAACATCGCCTGCAACAACGCCGCCTGCAGCACCTGCAAGTTGCTGCTGGTCACAGCGATCTGGCTCTGGATTTCCATCACCTGCTGCGCCTTCTGCTCGTTGTCCTGGCTCTTCTGTGCACTCGCCAGTTGAGCCTGCTGTTCGGCCAGCAATTTCTGCGCTTCTTCGATCTGCTTTTTCAACGCGGTAACCGGGTCGCTGGCGCTGCCGACCGAGTCGATGTTGGCCCCGGCACTGTTGACGCGCAGCTTGCCATCCTTGTCAGTCGCGCCATCAACCGGGACCAGCTTGCGTTCGTCAGATTGACCGGTCGCGACATTCGGCGAAGACACAGCGTACGAGTTGATGGTGATGGTGCTCACGTTGATCATGGGTCACTCCTCCTTGGCTGACCTTGCTATCGGCCAGCCTGGAAAAATCTGCACCCATAAATCGTTTAAAAGCCCGCCGATCAGGTGAGCTCGAACGTGTCGGCATCCAGATTCGCCGGAAAACGCGTGCGATAAGCCTGAAGGTCAGCGGCATTCAGAACCACCTGAAACACGCCATCGGCTTCGCCGGCACTGAGCAACGTCTCGCCCTGGAAATCGAGCACCTGACTGTCGCCGGTATACGCGAAGCCTTTTCCGTCAGTCCCGATGCGATTCACTGCCGCCACATAGCAAAGGTTTTCGATCGCCCGTGCCGGTAGCAAACGGTTCCAGTGCTGACGCCGTGCGCCCGGCCAATTCGCGGTGTACAGCAACAGGTCGGTGTCCTGGGCATCACGGCTCCACACCGGGAAGCGCAGGTCGTAGCAAATCAGCGGCCGCACACGCCAGCCTTTGAGTTCGAACTGCACCTGGCGCTCGCCGGGTGTGTAGTGATTGTGCTCGCCCGCCATGCGGAACAGGTGACGCTTGTCGTAGTGCCAGACTTCACCGTCCGGGCGTGCCCATAACAGGCGATTACGATGACTGCCGTCGGCGGCCTGAACGATGACGCTGCCGGTGATCACGGCATCGAGTTGCGCAGCCTGTGTGCGCAGCCATTTGCTGGTGGGACCGTTTTCCGCTTCGGCGAGCGTCTCCGACTCCATGGAGAAACCGGTGGTGAACATCTCCGGCAGGATGATCAGATCCGCGCCGCGAGCCTGTTCCAGCAGTTGCTCGAAATGCTCCAGATTGGCCTGGCGGTCGTGCCAGGCCAGGGTTGTCTGGACCAGCGCAATGTTCAGATTCGGCAGTGCACTCAGATCACGCATAGTTTTGCCGCTGCTTCACGCAGGGTCTCCTCACGCTTGGCAAAGCACAGACGCACCAGGCGCTGGCCTTCTGGCGGCGTCTGGTAGAACACCGAGATCGGGATGCTCGCCACGCCGTGTTCGCGGGTCATCCACAGCGCCATCTCGACGTCGTTGAGGTCCGGGCGGATCTGCGAGTAATCGACCAGCTGGAAATAGGTGCCGGTCACGCGGGTGAAACTGAAGCGCGATGGCGTCAGGAGGTCGCAGAACAGGTCGCGCTTGGCCTGATAAAAAGCCGGCAGCTCTTCGACATGCTCCGGGTGCTCAGCCATGAAATCGGCCAAGGCAAATTGCAGCGGCGTCACGCCGCAGAAACTGACGTACTGGTGAACCTTGCGCAGCTCCGCTGTGAGGGCCGGCGGTGCGACCACGTAGCCGGTTTTCCAGCCGGTGACGTGATAGGTCTTGCCGAACGAGCTGACCACAAAGGCGCGCTGATACAACTCTTCGTGATTCAGCACGCTGACGTGAGGCAAGCCGTCGAACACCAGGTGTTCGTAGACTTCGTCGCTGACGAGGTAGATGTCGCGATCACGAATCAGATCCGCCAACTGATCCAGCTCGGCACGGCTGATCAGTGCGCCACTCGGGTTGTGCGGGGTGTTCAGCACAATCATCCGCGTGCGCGGCGTAATGGCCTCAGCCAGTTTCTGGAAGTCGATGGAGAAATCATTCAGCCCGAGCTGCACATGCACGCAACGACCACCGGCCAGTTCAACCGACGGCTCGTAACTGTCGTAGCACGGATCGAACACGATCACTTCGTCGCCGCTGTGGATAACCGCCTGAATCGCGCAGAAGATCGCCTGGGTGGCGCCGGGCGTGATGGTCACTTCGTTGTCGGCATCGACATTGACGCCGTAGCTGCGAGCGATCTTCGCCGCCACTTGCTGACGCAACACCGGCAATCCGGTCATCGGCGAATACTGGTTGTGGCCATTGGCAACATGCCGACCGACCGCACCGCACAGGGCCTGCGGGGCATCGAAATCGGGAAAACCCTGGGACAGGTTGATCGCCCCGGTTTGCGCCGCGAGCTGAGACATCTGCGTGAAGATAGTGATGCCGACATTCGGCAGCTTACTGGTGATCATCGGTGATTCCCTGCTCTACACCCGGCTCTAACGGCGGCGCGGGAGAGCCCGAGGATAGCCCAAACGGCGCCCATAAAAAAAGGGCGCCTGCTGGCGCCCTTCTTCCAAAACATTCACCGCATTACCTGTGGCGAGGGAGCTTGCTCCCGCTGGACCGCGAAGCGGTCCCAATATCTCCAACCGAGTTCGTTCAGATAGAACGCGTCGGTCGGTTTTGCGACTGCTGCGCAGTCGAGCGGGAGCAAGCTCCCTCGCCACAAAAAGCCCCCACACTAGAAGTGTGTGGGGTTTTGAATCAACGCTTGTCGCGGCGCTTCTTGTCGGCCTTCTTGTGGTGCGACATCAAGCGACGCTTCTTGTTGACCTGACGGTCGGTGAGCGAGTTCTTGTTGCCTTCGTACGGGTTCTCGCCGCCCTTGAACTCGATGCGGATCGGCGTACCGACCAGCTTCAGAACGCGACGGTAAGTGTTTTCCAGGTAACGGACGTAAGACTTCGGCACCTTCTCGATCTGGTTACCGTGAATCACGATGATCGGCGGGTTCGCACCACCCAAGTGGGCATAACGCAGCTTGATCCGGCGGTTGTTGACCATCGGTGGCGCGTGCTCACCGACCGCATCTTCCAGGATCTGGGTCAGGCGGTTGGTCGGCCAGCGGGTGACCGCGGACTTGAACGAGTTCTGTACGGAGGCGTACAGGTTGCCCACGCCAGTGCCGTGCAGGGCCGAGATGAAGTGGATGTCGGCGTAGTCAACGAAGAACAGTCGACGTTGCAGCTCGACCTTCACGAAGTCACGCTCGCTCGGCGTCATGCCGTCCCACTTGTTGATCGCGATCACCAGCGCACGACCCGATTCAATGGCGAAGCCCAGCAGGTTCAGGTCGTGGTCCACCACGCCTTCGCGGGCGTCCATCACGAAGATCACCACGTTGGCGTCTTTGATCGCCTGCAGGGTTTTGACCACGGAGAATTTTTCGACTTCTTCGTGGATCTTGCCGCGCTTGCGCACACCGGCGGTGTCGATCAGCGTGTACTTCTCGTCATTACGCTCGAACGGGATGTAGATACTGTCGCGGGTGGTGCCGGGTTGGTCATACACGATCACCCGGTCTTCACCGAGCATGCGGTTGACCAGGGTCGACTTGCCCACGTTCGGACGGCCGATGATGGCGATCTTGATCCCGTCTTTTTCGCTCGGGCCAGGAATGCGCTTGGCTTCCTCGCCTTCGGCAACGATCTCTTCTTCGCCGTCTTCCGGTTCTTCATCGTCTTTCGGGAAGTCGCTCAGGGCGATTTCCAGCATCTGGGTGATGCCACGACCATGAGCACCGGCGATCGGGATCGCATGGCCCATGCCCAACGGGGCGAATTCGGCGCGGGCCATTTCAGGGTCGATGTTGTCGACCTTGTTGGCAACCACGTAGGAACGCTTGTTACGTTTGCGCAAATGCTCGGCGATCATCTGGTCGGCGGCGGTGAAACCGGCCTTGGCATCTACCAGGAACAGAACGACATCAGCTTCTTCAATGGCCAGCAGCGACTGCTCGGCCATTTTTTCGTCCATACCGTGCTCGTCACCGGAGATACCGCCGGTGTCGACCAGAATGTAGGAACGCCCTTGCCACTTGGCCTCACCGTATTGGCGATCACGGGTCAGACCGGACAAGTCGCCGACGATGGCGTCGCGAGTCCTGGTCAGGCGGTTGAACAAGGTGGACTTGCCGACGTTCGGTCGGCCCACCAGGGCGATTACGGGAACCATGCGGCTCTCCACTTCGTTATTTCAGAAAATACAAAAGCCGCTGCGAGGCAGCGGCTGGTGCTCGGGGCAGCGTTTGAAAACGCTGCGAGCCCCGCAGAACGGGGCCGCTTGGGGGTTAAACCCCAAGCATAGTCCTTACTTGATGGTCAGGGCTTCCAGTTTGCCACTGTTGCCATACAGATAAATCGTGTCACCCACCACCAGCGGACGGGCACGCAGGCCGTCGCTGTCGATGCGCTCGCGGCCGACAAAGCGGCCGTCCACCTGGCTCAGCAGGTGCACGTAGCCTTCCATGTCACCGATAGCAACATAGCTGGAGAACACTTCCGGAGCCGAGAGTTGACGGCGAGCCAGCGAGTCGTTGCTCCACAAAGCCGTGGTGGAACGCTCGTCGACGCCTTCAACAGTGCCCGAAGACAGGCTCACATAAACAGTGCCGAAACCCTGGGCCACGCCGGCATAGCTGGAAGCATCACGCTGCCAGAGTTGACGACCGCTTTCCAGGTCCAGTGCCGCAACGCGACCCTGATAGCTGGCGACGTACAGCGTACCGCCGGACAGCAGCAAGCCACCGTCGATATCGACAACGCGCTCCAGTTCCGAACGACCTTGTGGAATCGCAACCCGCTGTTCCCACACCGGCACGCCGTTGGAGATATCGAGAGCGACCACTTTACCGGTCGACAAGCCAGCCACTGCAAGGCGGTTGGTGACGATCGGTGCACTGGTGCCGCGCAGGGTCAGGACGGCAGGCGTGCTGTCATACAGCCAGCGCTGGTTGCCGGTGGCGGCATCCAGACCGATCAGACGGTCGTCCTGAGTCTGAACCACCACCACGTCACCGTTGTTGGCCGGCGGCGCGAGGACTTCGCTGGACACGCGAGCGCGCCATTTCTCTTCACCGCTGCTGGCGTCCATGGCAACAATTTCGCCCTTGGTCGTACCGATCACGAGCAGGCCATAACCCACGCCAACGGCGCCGGAAACGGGCAGTTCAAGATCTTTCTTCCATTTGACGTCGCCGTTGCTGCGATCCATCGCCATCACCACGCCAGTGACGTCGGCGGCATAGATGGTATCGCCATCGATCGCCGGAACCAGCATGTTGTAGGTTTCGCCCTGACCGTCACCGATCGAACGACTCCACTGCTTTTGCAGGACCACTTCTTCTTTGAAGTCGACCAGCTCGGCAGGCGGCAATTCTTTTTTGCTGTTGCTGCTGCAACCCGCGGCCAATACGGCCAGAGCCAGCAATGCTGCATGTTTCCAACGGATCACGTCACGCATCCCCTTTGGCCAGATCGTCCAGCTTGATTTGTAGGCCACCGACTGCCGCTTCATCCGACAGTGCTGCCTTGGCTTTTTGATACGCAGCGTTCGCTTCATCGGCACGACCCAACTGCACCAGCAGGTCGCCCTTGAGTTCTTCGCGAGTGGCGAGGAATGCCTTATCGGCATCGCCTTCGAGCAGTTTCAGGGCTTCATCGGCCTTGTTCTGCGCGGCCAGTACCTGCGCCAGGCGCTGACGGGCGATTTCACCCAGTGCCGGGTTGGCCGGTTTGGCAACGATGGCTTTCAGCTCGGTGGCAGCGTCGTCCAGCTTGCCGCTGTCGACCGCGACTTTCGCCACGAACAGGCTACCGTACTGCGCGTAGGCGGTGCCGCCGAACTCGCTGTTGAGCTTGCCGGCCAGGTCCGAAACACGGGCGGCGTCAGGCTTGCCGTCAGGCGTCAGCGTGGTTTCGAGCAATTGCTGATAGAGAATCGAGGCGCTTTGCGACTGATTGCTCTGATACTTGTGAAAGGCCTGCCAGCCGAACACGATGACCAGCGCCAACAGGCCGCCAGTGACCAGGGGCTTGCCGTTGCGTGTCCACCAGTCCTTCAAATCCGCAAGGTTTTCGTCTTCGGTACTCGACACCCCAATACTCCTTAATCGCTAAATCGGCTGTTTGACAGCTTCAACCCTGCACGACGCAGGTGGCCAGGTGTGCAGCAAGCGCATCCCAGGCAATGCTTTGTTGTTCGCCCTGGCCACGCAGGGGTTTGAAACCTACCACTTGCTGGGCCATTTCGTCGTCACCGAGGATCAGCGCGTACAGCGCACCGCTCTTGTCGGCCTTCTTGAACTGGCTTTTGAAGCTGCCGGCGCCGGCATTGATCTGCAGGCGCAGGTTGGGCAATTGATCGCGAACACGCTCGCTCAACGTCAGGGCAGCCAGTTCGGCAGCCTCGCCGAATGCGCAAAGATAGACGTCGACCTGACGGGAAATATCTTCCGGGATCTGCTCCAGGGTTTCCAGCAGCAGCACGAGGCGCTCGATGCCCATGGCGAAACCAACGCCCGGGGTCGGCTTGCCGCCCATCTGTTCCACCAGACCGTCGTAACGACCGCCGGCACACACGGTGCCTTGAGCGCCCAACTTGTCGGTGACCCATTCGAAAACGGTCTTGCTGTAGTAATCCAGCCCGCGGACCAGCTTCGGGTTGATCACATAAGGAATGCCGGCGGCGTCCAGGCGAGCCTTGAGGCCCTCGAAGTGCACGCGGGATTCGTCGTCGAGGTAGTCGGCCATTTTCGGCGCGTCGACCAGGATCGCTTGAGTGTCGGCGTTCTTGGTGTCCAGAACCCGCAGCGGGTTGGTCTTCAGACGACGCTGGCTGTCTTCGTCGAGCTTGTCCAGGTGAGCGGACAGGAACTCGACCAGCGCCTCGCGATAACGACCGCGGGATTCGCTGGTGCCCAGGCTGTTGAGCTCGAGCTTGACCGCATCACGGATGCCCAGCTCGCCCCACAGGCGCCAGGTCAGCACGATCAGCTCGGCGTCGATGTCCGGACCGTCGAGGTTGAACACCTCGACACCGATCTGGTGGAACTGGCGATAACGGCCTTTCTGCGGACGTTCGTGGCGGAACATCGGGCCGATGTACCAAAGCTTCTGCACCTGGCCACCGCCGGTGATGCCGTGCTCGAGTACCGCACGCACGCAGGCCGCCGTGCCTTCAGGGCGCAGGGTCAGCGAATCGCCGTTGCGGTCTTCGAAGGTGTACATCTCTTTTTCGACGATGTCGGTCACTTCGCCGATCGAGCGCTTGAACAGCTCGGTGAACTCGACGATCGGCATGCGGATCTGCTTGTAACCGTAGTTATCCAGCAGACGCGAAACGGTGCCCTCGAAATGACGCCACAGGGGCGTCTGTTCGGGCAGGATGTCGTTCATGCCACGTATGGCTTGCAGAGACTTGCTCACTATCAATCCTTAAATTCGTTCGACTCAACCGCGGGCGATTACTGCCGCGTCGGCTTCGACCTTTTCGGCCGCTTTCTGGCGGATCAAGCGTTCGAGCTCATCCACCAGATTGTCATTCGTCAGTTTCTGCGACGGCTTGCCGTCGATGTAAATCAGGTTTGGCGTGCCGCCGGTCAAGCCGATATGGGCTTCCTTGGCTTCGCCCGGCCCGTTGACCACGCAACCGATCACCGCGACATCCAGCGGCACCAGCAGGTCTTCGAGGCGCCCTTCCAGCTCGTTCATGGTCTTGACCACATCGAAGTTCTGCCGCGAGCAGCTCGGGCAGGCGATGAAGTTGATGCCACGGGAACGCAGGTGCAGGGATTTGAGAATGTCGTAGCCGACTTTCACTTCCTCGACCGGGTCGGCCGCCAACGAGATGCGGATAGTATCGCCAATCCCTTCGGCGAGCAGCATACCGAGGCCCACGGCGGATTTCACCGTGCCGGAACGCAAACCACCGGCTTCGGTAATCCCCAAGTGCAGCGGCTGGACGATTTCCTTGGCCAGCAAGCGGTAAGCGGCGACGGCCATGAACACGTCGGAGGCTTTCACGCTGACCTTGAAGTCCTGGAAGTTCAGGCGTTCAAGGTGTTCGACGTGACGCAGGGCAGATTCGACCAGCGCGGCCGGGGTCGGCTCGCCGTATTTCTTTTGCAGGTCTTTTTCCAGGGAACCGGCGTTGACGCCGATGCGGATCGGAATCCCGCGATCACGGGCGGCGTCGACTACCGCACGCACGCGGTCTTCGCGACCGATGTTGCCCGGGTTGATCCGCAGGCAGTCGACGCCCAGTTCGGCTACGCGCAACGCGATCTTGTAGTCGAAGTGAATGTCGGCCACCAGCGGAACTTTGACCAGTTGCTTGATCTTGCCGAAGGCTTCGGCGGCGTCCATGTCCGGCACGGAAACCCGCACGATATCGACGCCAGCGGCTTCCAGACGATTGATCTGGGCCACGGTGGCGGCGACGTCATTGGTGTCGCTGTTGGTCATGCTCTGCACAGCGATGGGCGCATCGCCGCCAACAGGCACGTTACCGACCCAGATTTTCCGGGATTCGCGACGCTTGATTGGAGATTCGCCGTGCATGACTTATTGACCCAACTTCAGGCGAGCAGTCTCGCCACTGGTGAACGGAGCGACATCAACCACCTGCCCGTTGTAGCTGACCTGCGCGCCACGGGCGACGCCCAGGCGCACGGAAAACGGCGGCTTGCCGCTGACGGTTACGTTTTCGCCTTTACGCTTGAGACCGCTCAGCAGCACCTTGCCGGTGCCGTCGGTGACTTGCGTCCAGCAATCGGCGGTGAATTGCAGATGAACCTGACCCTGGCCGGCAGCCGGAGCAGCCGCTGCCGGAGCGGGAATGGTCGGCGTGACCGAAGCGCTTGCAGGCGGGGTCGATACCACAGGTGCCGTCGGGGCTGGCGCTACCGGCGTCGCGACAACCGGCGCGGTGCTGTGCGTCGGTGCAGCAGGTGCCGGGACAACCGGTGCGATTGGAGCAACTGCTGGCGCAGTGGCTTCAGCTTCGGCCGGTTCGTCAGTGGAGCTCTCGGCCTGCGGCAATGCCAGCGCCGTCGTGCCTTCCGCCTGACCTTCCGCGACAGCCTGGTCTTCCGGCTCGTCCAGCGGATGGATCTGGGTGGTGCCGTCGGCGCCTTCGACTTCAACGTGTTCCGGACTCAGGCTGATCAGGTCTTTGGTACGCAAAGAGGTTTGATCCTGCCACCAGACAAAACCACCGCCGATCACCGCGATCAGCAGCAACAGGCTGACGATTCGCAAAATGGTGTGGGAAACCCGAACCGGTTCTTCGATGCGACCCAGGCTGTGGACGTTGCTGCCCTGGGAGTCGGTACCGGTGGATTGGTCGAACTGCTGAACCAGAACGGTCTGGTCCATGCCCAGCAATTTGGCGTACGCGCGAATATAACCGCGGGCAAAGGTATGCCCAGGCAGCTTGTCGAAAGCGCCGGCTTCCAGATTGCTCAGGGAATTGACGGTGAGGTTGAGCTTGAGGGCTACTTCGGCCAGCGACCAGCCATTGCTTTCGCGGGCCTGGCGCAAAGTCTCACCGGGGTTAACGCGATTCGCTGCTACAACTTCGGGATGCGCCGCTTTCATCATTGCTCCGACAGGTATTGCTGATATTCCGGCGTACCGGGATAGAGTCGTTTTAGTTGCAGGCCAAAACTGGCGGCCTTGTCGCGATCTTCGAACACTTTTGCCAGCCGAACGCCGAGCAATAGACTACGTGCATTTTGCTCGGTGAGCAGGCTAAAACGGTCGTAATAGTCACGCGCGGGCACATAATGCCTGTCTTCGTAAGACAACTCAGCCATTTCCAGCAATGCACGTGGCTGTTGGCGGTTCAAACGCAGGGCTTTTTCCAGTTGCTGCCGGGCCAGATCACGCTGGCCAAGCATCGAAGCGGTCATGCCCAGGTTCTCGAATACCCGCGAACGTTCAGGATACAGCGTATCGGCGGCGGCCTGTTCGAAGCGCTCGTAAGCCTCTTTGTAACGTTTCTGTTCGAAAAGAAAACTGCCGTAATTGTTCAGGATGCGCGCATCGCCGGACCGGGAAGACAGCGCCTTGCGAAAGTGTTCGTCCGCCAGCTCCGGCTCCATCTCGGCCTGAAACACCAGACCCAAAGCGGCGTTGGCGTCAGGGTCCGAGCTGTCCAGCTCCAAAGCCTTTTTCAGCGGGACTTTGGCGCGCTCGGTCATGCCCTGCTGCAAGTAGCCCAAGCCCAGTTGCACATAGGCGACACGCGCTTCGTCGCGGCCCTTGCTGGTCTTCATCGGGTTGAAATCGCCCGACAGAACGCAGCCAGTACAAAGACTGGCCAACAGCACAAGCAGCGCGAAGCGCAGGGACATAGAGATCCTCTCTTGATTTATTTCGCAGCGTTCTGCGCCATATCACTGTCGGCGCTCAACTCGCGCACGGCGATATAACGTTCGCTGCGACGGGTGCGATCCAGCACCTGCCCTACCAATTGGCCACACGCGGCATCGATGTCTTCACCGCGGGTGGTGCGTACGGTGACATTGAAACCTGCATGGTGAAGCTGATCCTGGAACCGGCGAATCGCGTTGTTGCTCGGGCGCTCGTAACCGGAATGCGGGAACGGGTTGAACGGAATCAGGTTGATCTTGCACGGGATATTCTTGAGCAACTCGATCATCTCGACCGCGTGCTCGACCTTGTCATTGATGTCCTTGAGCAAGGTGTACTCGATGGTCAGCACGCGTTTTTCGCCCAGGGACGACATGTAGCGCTGGCACGACTCGAGGAGCATCTTAAGCGGATATTTCTTGTTGATCGGCACCAATTGGTTACGCAATGCGTCGTTCGGTGCGTGCAGGGACAACGCCAGGGAGACGTCGATGTGCTTGGACAGCTCATCGATCATCGGCACCACGCCGGAGGTCGACAGGGTCACACGGCGCTTGGAAATGCCGTAGCCCAGGTCGTCCATCATCAGATGCATGGCCGCAACGACGTTGTCGAAGTTCAGCAGCGGCTCGCCCATGCCCATCATCACCACGTTGGTGATGGCACGGTCGGCGGTCGCCGGGATGCTGCCGAACGATTTATTGGCAATCCACACCTGGCCGATGACTTCGGCGGCGGTGAGGTTGCTGTTGAAACCTTGCTTGCCGGTGGAGCAGAAACTGCAATCCAGGGCACAGCCTGCCTGGGACGAAACGCACAGCGTGCCGCGTTTGCCCTGGGGAATGTAAACGGTCTCGACGCAGCTGCCGGACGCCACGCGCACCACCCACTTACGGGTGCCGTCGGTGGAAATGTCCTCGCTGACGACTTCAGGACCGCGAACTTCGGCAATGGCCTTGAGCTTGTCGCGCAAGGCCTTGCTGACGTTCGTCATGGCGTCGAAATCATCGACGCCAAGGTGGTGAATCCATTTCATTACCTGACCGGCACGGAAACGCTTCTCCCCGATTGAGTCGAAGAATTTTTCCATTTCCTGTTGAGTCAGACCCAGCAGGTTGGTTTTTACAGTCGATGTAGTCATGGATTCACCTTCACTCATAAGCCAATGCTTAGCGAGTGGTTACTTCAGTAGCTGCGAAGAAGTACGAGATTTCGCGAGCAGCAGCGGCTTCGGAGTCCGAACCGTGTACAGCGTTGGCATCGATGGAGTCAGCGAAGTCAGCACGGATGGTGCCGGCAGCAGCTTCTTTAGGGTTGGTAGCGCCCATCAGCTCACGGTTCAGAGCGATAGCGTTTTCGCCTTCCAGAACCTGAACAACTACAGGACCGGAGATCATGAAAGCAACCAGGTCGCCGAAGAAACCACGAGCGCTGTGCTCAGCGTAGAAGCCTTCAGCTTCGGCTTTGGACAGTTGCTTCAGTTTCGAAGCTACAACGCGCAGGCCTGCTTTTTCGAAACGAGTGGTGATCTCGCCGATGACGTTTTTTGCAACAGCGTCAGGCTTGATGATGGAGAAAGTACGTTGAACAGCCATGGTGTAACTCCAGAAACGGTAATTTGTGAAAAATTAAACCCGCGAATTATACGCGGGTTCTTGGGTATTGCCTAACCTGCAGCGTGGCTCAGTCGCGTTCTTCGATCCAGTGGGCCTGAATGGCCTCCAGGATCTTTTCGCCACAATGTTCAGGTTTGTCGTCGAACTCGGGCAATTCCATCACCCACTTGCGCAGATCGACGAAGTTGACCGACATTGGGTCAACATCGGGCTTGCTTTCAGCCAGCTGGATTGCGATTTCCAACACATCAGTCCACTTGAGACTCATGACAGTTCCTTGAATCAGTGCGGCGCTTCGGCGGCATGGTTGAGCGAGTATTTCGGAATCTCGACAGTCAGGTCTTCAGTCCCGACGATCGCCTGACAGCCTAGACGCGATTGCGCTTCCAGACCCCAGGCCCGATCAAGAAAATCTTCTTCCAGCTCATCCGCTTCTTCCAGCGAGTCAAAACCTTCGCGGATGATGCAGTGGCAGGTGGTGCAGGCACAGACGCCACCGCAGGCACTTTCCATCTCGATATGGTGCTCATGAGCCAGTTCGAGAATCGACGTACCGGGCTCAGCCTCGACGACCATGCCTTCCGGGCAAAACTTCTCGTGGGGCAGAAAAATGACCTGCGGCATCAGATATCCTCGATTTCATTCAGGTTGCGCCCCGCCAGCGCGGCTTTCACCGTCAAATCCATGCGGCGGGCAGCAAAAGCATCGGTCACTTGCGACAGACGCTTGGTCTGCTGCTCGATGGCGTAACCATCGGTACCTTTCATCAGTTCGGTCAGTTCCTGCATCTGCAGCTCAATGACCATGCGCTCTTCGGCGTCGAGCAAACGCTCGCCGTCGGCCTCGAGGGCGGCTTGCACCGCTTCGATCAAGCGCTGGGCATCGACCTGCTGCTCACGCAGTACGCGGGCGACCTTGTCGTCGTTGGCGTGCTGGAACGAATCCTTGAGCATCTTGGCGATTTCACCGTCGGTCAGGCCGTAGGACGGCTTGACCTGGATGCTGGCTTCAACGCCCGAACCCAATTCACGGGCCGACACGCTGAGCAAGCCGTCGGCGTCGACCTGGAAGGTCACGCGAATCTTCGCCGCACCCGCCACCATCGCCGGAATGCCACGCAATTCGAAGCGTGCCAGGGAACGGCAATCGCTGATCAGCTCACGCTCGCCCTGCAACACGTGAATCGCCATGGCCGACTGGCCATCTTTGTAAGTGGTGAAGTCCTGGGCGCGGGCGACGGGGATGGTGGTGTTGCGCGGAATCACCTTCTCCATCAGTCCGCCCATGGTTTCCAGCCCCAGGGACAGCGGAATCACGTCAAGCAACAACAGTTCGCCACCATCGCGCTTGTTGCCCGCCAATGTATCGGCCTGGATCGCGGCACCGATGGCCACCACTTGATCCGGGTCGATTTCAGTCAGCGGCTGGCGACCAAAGGCTTCAGCGACCGCTTCGCGAACGCGAGGTACGCGGGTCGAACCGCCAACCATGACCACGGCGTGCACTTCTTCCAGCTCGATGCCGGAATCGCGCACTGCGCGGCGGCAGGCTTTCAGACTGCGAGCAACCATTGGTTCAATCAGCGCGTTGAAGGCTTCGCGAGTCAGTTCGGCTTTCCAGTCACCATAAGTGACTTCAACAGCCGCAACATTGGTCAGCGCTTCTTTAGCCGCGCAAGCGGTTTGCAGCAGATTGCGTTGCGCACCCGGATCGAGGTCGGCGGACAAACCGGCGTTCTCAATAATCCAGCCAGCAATCGCATGGTCGAAGTCATCGCCGCCCAGCGCGCTGTCGCCGCCGGTGGCCAGTACTTCGAACACGCCGCCAGTCAGGCGCAGAATCGAAATATCGAAGGTGCCGCCGCCCAGGTCATAAATCGCGACCAGACCTTCAGCATGCTGATCCAGACCGTACGCCACAGCGGCAGCGGTCGGCTCATTGAGCAGACGCAGCACGTTCAGGCCGGCCAGCTTGGCCGCATCCTTGGTGGCTTGACGCTGAGCGTCGTCGAAATAGGCCGGAACAGTGATTACCGCGCCGACCAGCTCGCCACCCAACGTCGCTTCGGCGCGCTGACGCAGCACTTTCAGGATATCGGCGGAGACTTCAACCGGGCTTTTCGGCCCCTGGATGGTGTCGATGAACGGCATGTGCGACTCGCCGCCGACAAAGCGGTACGGCAGTTGCTCGCCCAATTGTTTGACGTCGGACAGACCACGACCCATCAAGCGCTTGACCGACAGCACGGTATTCAAGGGATCGGTAGCGGCAGCCAGCTTGGCCGACTCGCCGACTTCGACGCGATCGGCGTGATAGCGCACGGCAGAGGGCAGGATGACCTGCCCGTCAGCGTCGGCCAGGGGCTCGGAAAGACCACTGCGCAATGCAGCGACCAGCGAATTGGTAGTGCCCAAGTCGATCCCCACAGCCAGACGACGCTGGTGCGGTTGAGGACTTTGGCCGGGTTCGGCGATCTGCAGTAGGGCCATCGTGATCAGGACTTATCTGTATATCAGGCGTGCGACCGGAGCGGCACTGGGTTAATCGTCGAGGCGCTCTTCTAACTGGCGCACTTCGTAGGTGAGCTTGTCGAGGAACTGCATGCGCCGCATCAGGCGTTCGGCCTGCTCACGTTGCACTGCGTCATTCCAACAGGCTGCGAAGCTTTGGTTCAGTTCATCCTGCGCGGTTTTCAGGCGGCGCTTGAAGGCTGCAATACCAGCCATGTCGGCGCTGTCTTGCAGGTCTTCGAGCTCTTCACGCAACTCCATCTGCTGCAGGAGAAACGCCGGATCATGCACCGTGACCTCCAGCGGCAGCTCGCCACCATTCAAAGCGAGCAGGTATCGCGCGCGCTTCGGGGGACTTTTGAGCGTCTGGTAGGCCTCGTTGAGGCTCGCGGATTGCTCTAGCGCCAGCCGTTGCTCGCGCTCGGAAGCGTCCGCAAAACGGTCCGGGTGAACACTGCGCGCCAACTCACGGTAGCGCGTAGCCAGCTGGTCGAGGTCCAGATTGAAACTCGGTTGCAGCTCGAATAAAGCGAAATGACAAGGAGTACCCACAAGAAGCCTCAGATATTGAAGCTTTCGCCGCAGCCACATTCACCGCGTACATTGGGGTTGTTGAACTTGAAGCCTTCGTTCAACCCTTCCTTGACGAAATCGAGCTCGGTGCCGTCCAGGTAGGCCAGGCTTTTCGGGTCGATGATCACTTTTTCGCCGTGACTTTCGAACACCTGATCCTCTGCAACCACCTCGTCGACAAACTCCAGCACGTAGGCAAGGCCGGAACAGCCCGTGGTGCGAACACCCAGACGAATCCCTTCACCTTTGCCGCGCCCGTTGAGGGAGCGTCGCACGTGTTGAGCAGCCGCTTCTGTCATGCTGATAGCCATCGGTGACTCCTTACTCGTCGCCAAAAATCAGATCAAGCCTTTCTTCTGCTTGTAGTCGCGAACGGCCGCTTTGATAGCGTCTTCAGCAAGTACGGAGCAGTGAATTTTCACTGGCGGCAGGGCCAGTTCTTCGGCCAGTTGAGTGTTCTTGATGGTCTCTGCTTCATCCAGAGTCTTGCCTTTCATCCACTCGGTCGCCAGGGAGCTGGAGGCGATAGCCGAACCGCAACCGTAGGTCTTGAACTTGGCGTCTTCGATGATGCCTTGCTCGTTGACCTTGATCTGCAGGCGCATCACGTCGCCGCACGCAGGGGCGCCGACCATGCCGGTGCCGACATCCGGGTCTTCGGCGTCCATCTTGCCGACGTTACGCGGGTTTTCGTAGTGGTCGATGACCTTTTCGCTGTAAGCCATGATTCTTAATCCTCACTCATCAGAGAGTCGCTCTTGAAGCCCTCGGAACCTGGGTTCGTCAGGGCTGGTTTGCGGCGACTTGAAATCAGTGTGCCGCCCACTCGATTTTCGAAATGTCGACACCGTCTTTGTACATGTCCCACAGCGGCGACAGAGTGCGCAGCTTGGTAACGGCCTCGCAGACTTTCTGCGCGGCGTAGTCGATTTCTTCTTCGGTGGTGAAACGGCCGAAGGTGAAACGGATCGAGCTGTGTGCCAGTTCGTCGTTGCGGCCCAGGGCGCGCAGTACGTACGAAGGCTCCAGCGAAGCCGAGGTGCAAGCCGAACCGGACGAAACCGCCAGATCCTTGAGCGCCATGATCAGCGACTCGCCTTCAACGTAGTTGAAGCTCAGGTTCAGGTTGTGCGGAACGCGGGCGGTCATGCTGCCGTTGACGTACAGCTCTTCCAGGTCTTCGACCTGCTTGAAGAAACGGTCGCTCAGGGCTTTGATGCGGATGTTCTCGGCCGCCATGTCTTCCTTGGCTACACGGAAGGCTTCACCCATGCCGACGATCTGGTGGGTCGCCAGGGTGCCGGAACGCATGCCGCGTTCGTGACCGCCGCCGTGCATGGTCGCTTCGATGCGAACACGCGGCTTGCGGCTGACGTACAGCGCGCCGATGCCTTTAGGGCCGTAGGTTTTGTGGGCGGAGAACGACATCATGTCGACTTTCAGCTTCTGCAGGTCGATCTCGACCTTGCCAGTGGACTGAGCAGCGTCGACGTGGAACAGGATGCCCTTGGAGCGGGTCAGTTCGCCGATGGCCGCGATGTCGTTGATGGTGCCGATTTCGTTGTTCACGTGCATGACCGATACCAGGATGGTGTCGTCGCGCAGTGCAGCTTCAATCATTTCAGGCGTCACCAGACCATCGGTGCGAGGTTCGAGGTAAGTCACTTCGAAGCCTTCACGCTCCAGTTGGCGCATGGTGTCGAGGACAGCCTTGTGCTCAATCTTGGTGGTGATCAGGTGTTTGCCCTTGGTCGCATAGAAATGCGCCGCGCCCTTGATTGCCAGGTTGTCGGACTCGGTGGCACCGGAGGTCCAGACGATTTCACGCGGGTCGGCGTTGACCAGGTCTGCGACCTGACGACGAGCGTTTTCGACGGACTCTTCAGCTTTCCAGCCGAACACGTGGGAACGGGACGCCGGGTTACCGAAGTTTCCGTCGACCAGCAGGCATTCACTCATTTTTTGCGCAACACGCGGATCAACCGGGGTGGTCGCAGAGTAATCAAGGTAAATCGGCAATTTCATGGACTCTCTCCTAAATCAGGCTGGCTGGCGTGCCGCTAGCTCTTTGGCTGTCATTCGACGGCGGACGCTTCAATCTTGTCCAGGCGTGGCGCCTTGCTGTTGCAACGGCGCTGGTCCTGACGCTGGGCTACTTCTTGTACCTCACGGCGAGTGACAAGATCAGCCAAGCTGATACCGCTCAGAAACTCGTGAATCTGCAGGCTCAGATCGCACCACAAGTGGTGAGTCAGGCAGGTGTCGCCTTGATGGCAATCGCCCTGGCCCTGGCACTTGGTGGCATCGACCGATTCGTTTACCGCATCGATCACTTGGGCGACCTGGATGCCCTGCATGTCGCGGGACAGCTGGTAGCCGCCGCCCGGACCACGGACGCTGGAGACCAGATTGCTGCGGCGCAATTTGGCGAAAAGCTGTTCGAGGTAGGACAGGGAGATGCCTTGGCGCTCGGAGATATCGGCCAGGGACACCGGCCCGTGCTGCGCGTGCAACGCCAGATCAAGCATGGCGGTCACGGCGTATCGGCCTTTTGTAGTCAGTCGCATGGACAATTACCACGGAGTTCGGAATGGGGCGAGTATGCAATTCCCGAGTATTTAAGTCAACTATAAGACCTAGTACTTTAGTCAGGTTTACCCGCAAAAGAGCGGCCGCATCATAGCAAAGGCTGGCCGGTTACAGCCAGCAATTGCGCGTTATCGTTCTTCGCGGGCAAGCCTCGCTCCTACACGGATCACGCCTACCTGTAGGAGCAAGGCTTGCCCGCGAAGAGGTCAGCGCGGTCTAGCTGGCCTGGCTCTGATCCTTGTCCTTCACACACGCAAAGTCTTCTTCACGCAGCTCAGGCAGTTCTTTCGCACAATAATTACTGCCCAGATCCTTCAACGCTCCGCACATCCCCTCCAGACGTCCGTCGACCGCCTGCAGATGGTCAAGCAACTGGTTAATGGCGCGCGCCACCGGATCCGGCATGTCTTCGCCAACACCGTACGCATCGAAGCCAATCTTCTCGGCCATGGCCTTGCGCTTGGCGTCCTGCTCTTCATCGGATTTGACGATGATCCGGCCAGGAATGCCGACGACAGTCGCCCCGGCAGGCACAGCCTTGGTCACCACGGCGTTGGAACCGACCTTGGCACCTGCGCCAACGGTGAACGGGCCGAGCACCTTCGCACCGGCGCCAACCACAACCCCGTCTTCCAGCGTCGGGTGACGCTTGCCTTTATTCCAGCTGGTGCCACCGAGCGTCACACCTTGATAAAGCGTGACATCGTTGCCGATCTCGGCGGTTTCGCCGATGACAATGCCCATGCCATGGTCAATAAAGAAGCGCCGACCCACCTTGGCACCCGGATGAATCTCGATCCCGGTCAACCAGCGACCGAAGTTCGACACCAGCCGCGCCAGCCATTTCAGTTCGGCACGCCACAAGGCCGCCGACAGGCGATGGATCCAGATGGCGTGCATGCCCGGGTAGCAAGTCAGGACTTCAAAAGCGTTACGCGCCGCCGGGTCACGATGGAAAACACTCTGGATATCTTCACGCAAACGCTCGAACATCATTAATCCTTCCGCTTTAGAAGCTCACCACGGGCCGCTTTCTGGGTTTCCGTGAGGATGCCACGCAATATATTCATTTCCGCCCGGCTGACCGAGCTTCGTCCGTACAACCGACGCAGGCGCGCCATCAAGTGCCGTGGTTTTTCCGGATCGAGGAATTCGATGGCCACCAGGGTTTGCTCCAGGTGTTCATAGAATCGCTCCAGCTCATCCATGGTCGCCAGCTCAGCGCTTTTGACGGAGGCCACTTCTTCCTTCTCGACCTTGCTCGGCTGACCTTCGGCCGCCAGCCAGGACATGCGCACTTCATAGCTCAACACCTGCACCGCTGCCCCAAGGTTCAGCGAGCTGAACTCAGGGTCTGATGGGATGTGCACGTGATAATGACATCGCTGCAGCTCTTCATTGGTCAGGCCGGAATCTTCACGACCGAACACCAGTGCGATTTCCGCGCCCTGCCCCGCCTCCTCGACCACTTTTGTCCCGCATTCGCGTGGATCAAGCAATGGCCAGGGAATGCGCCGGTCACGGGCGCTGGTGCCGAGCACCAGATTGCAGCCGACCAAGGCATCTTCCAAGGTGGCGACGACTTGCGCGTTTTCAAGGATGTCCCCGGCGCCGGAGGCACGAGCATCGGCTTCGTGATGCGGGAACAACCGCGGCTCGACCAGCACCAGCCGCGACAGGCCCATGTTCTTCATGGCGCGCGCAGCCCCGCCGATATTGCCGGGGTGGCTGGTATTGACCAGGACGACACGAATGTTATGCAGCAAGGGAGGCGCTCTCGAACACAGAAATGGGGAGCAGAATCTTACAGTTCATCAGGGTGTCCCGCCTCAAAAATAACTGTTCACTTTTGACGGCGTTCAATGTTGGCAGGCTGCGTTGCCGCTTCTCCCCATAGCGAGCGATGAGTCGGCACGGCGCCCTGCCTGCCAACATTGACCACTCGTCAAAAAGTGAACGTATTTCTGAGGCGGGACACACCGTTAAGCTATGAAAGCGAACACCGACCTTCACCTGTAGAAAAGTTCTGATAGAATGCCCGGCTTTCTTTAACAACCTTAGGTGACACATCCATGCAGCCCATGCTGAATATCGCGCTGCGCGCCGCCCGCAGCGCCAGTGAATTGATCTTCCGCTCCATCGAGCGCCTGGATACCATCAAGGTCGACGAAAAAGACGCCAAGGATTACGTATCCGAGGTGGATCGCGCCGCTGAACAGAAAATCATCGACGCGCTGCGCAAGGCCTACCCGAACCACTCGATCATGGGTGAAGAAACCGGCATGCACGCCGGCACCGGGATCGAAGGCGAAGAATACCTTTGGATCATCGATCCGCTGGACGGCACCACCAACTTCCTGCGCGGCATTCCTCACTTCGCTGTCAGCATCGCCTGCAAATACCGCGGTCGCCTGGAACACGCTGTTGTTCTGGACCCGGTTCGCCAGGAAGAATTCACCGCCAGCCGTGGTCGCGGCGCTCAACTGAACGGTCGTCGCCTGCGCGTCAGCGGTCGCACCAGCCTCGACGGCGCCCTGCTGGGTACCGGTTTCCCGTTCCGTGACGACCAGATGGACAACCTCGACAACTACCTGGGCATGTTCCGCGCCCTGGTTGGCCAGACTGCCGGCATCCGCCGCGCTGGCTCGGCGAGCCTGGACCTGGCTTACGTAGCTGCCGGCCGTTTCGACGCGTTCTGGGAGTCGGGCCTGTCCGAATGGGACATGGCTGCAGGCGCCCTGCTGATCCAGGAAGCCGGCGGTTTGGTGAGCGACTTCACCGGCGGTCACGACTTCCTTGAAAAAGGCCACATCGTTGCCGGCAACACCAAATGCTTCAAGGCAGTTTTGACGGCGATCCAGCCGCACCTGCCGGCCTCGCTGAAGCGCTAAGCGAACGCCCACAAAAAAGCACCCTTCGGGGTGCTTTTTTTATGCCTGGAATTCACCCTCAAGAACACTGCAGATCCCTGTGGGAGCGGGCTTGCCCGCGATGGCGGAGTGTCAGTCACCATTGATGGTGCAGTTGATGACGCCATCGCGGGCAAGCCCGCTCCTACAGAGTCTTGATGCGACTTCAAACCAGCATTCCGGACACAAAAAAAAGCACCCCGAAGGGTGCTTCTTTTTGAATCTGAGCGATTTACTGACCCTGCTGATTCTGCGAAAGGATCAACTTACCTTCCTTATCCACCGGAATCTGGTTGCCCGGATCGCGATCCATCCGCACCTTGCCTTCCTTGCCATCCAGCGAATAACGAACGTCATACCCAACAACCTTGTCGCTGATGTCATTCACTGTATTACAGCGAGTCTGCGTCGTGGTGTAGGTGTCACGCTCCTGCATGCCTTCCTGAACCTTGTTGCCGGCGTAACCACCACCGACCGCGCCCGCAACCGTGGCAATTTTCTTGCCGGTGCCGCCGCCGATCTGGTTCCCCAGCAGACCACCTGCCAGCGCACCCACCACTGTACCGGCAATCTGGTGTTGATCTTTCACCGGCGCTTGCCGGGTAACCGTTACGTCCTTGCACACTTCACGTGGCGTCTTGATTTGTGTCTTGACCGGTTCAACGGCTAGAACTTGCGCATACTCAGGGCCGCTTTTAACCAGGCTGTAGGTGGCAACAGCACCCCCGGCAGTCACACCGACAGCACCCAATACCGCACCAACCAGCAACGACTTGTTCACATGAACCTCCTGACCATCACCCGCGGAACATGTCCGCGCTTCTCCCAGCCTTGGAGCACAAAAAAAGGCGCGAGTTCAACTCGCGCCTTTTTAGGCTGACAACTGGAAAAGCGAGGGCCGTTATGGACGGTCGTCGACTTCCTTGTCAGTAGCCACAGGAGGAATCAGATCCTCGGTGCTCAGGTTCAGCCAGATCAGCACCACGTTGGCGATGTAGATGGACGAGTAAGTACCCGCCAGAACACCGACAAACAGGGCGATGGAGAAGCCGAACAGGTTGTCGCCACCAAAGAACAGCAGTGCCGCGATCGCCAGCAACGTGGAGATCGACGTCGCCATGGTCCGCAGCAGGGTTTGCGTGGTCGAGATGTTGATGTTCTCGATCAGGCTGGCCTTGCGCAGCACACGGAAGTTCTCACGAACCCGGTCGAATACCACGATGGTGTCGTTGAGCGAGTAACCGATGATCGCCAGCACCGCCGCCAATACTGTCAGGTCGAAGGTGATCTGGAAGAACGACAGGATACCGATGGTCACGATCACGTCGTGGATCAGCGAAACGATCGCACCGACCGCAAACTTCCACTGAAAGCGGAAAGCCAGGTAGATCAGGATACCGCCCAGCGCCATCAGCATGCCGAGGCCGCCCTGGTCGCGTAGCTCTTCACCCACCTGCGGGCCGACGAACTCGACGCGCTTGACCGTCGCCGGGTTGTCGCCGCCGACCTTCAGCAGCGCTTCTGCCACTTGATGGCCCAGCTGCGGGTCTTCACCCGGCATACGCACCAGCAAATCGGTGGTTGCACCGAAGCTCTGCACGATCGCCTCGTGATAACCCGAGACGACCAACTGCTCGCGCACCTTGGTGACGTCGGCCGGACGCTCGTAGGTCAGCTCGATGAGCGTACCGCCGGTGAAGTCCAGGCCCCAGTTCATGCCCTTATGCAAGACACTGAATATTGCCAGCGCAGTAAGAAACAATGTGACGCCGAACGCGAAGTTGCGAACGCCCATGAAGTTGATTGTACGTAACATGGCAGCCCCTTAAATCCACAACTTCTTGAAGTCACGACCGCCGAAGATCAGGTTGACCATCGCGCGGGTCACCATGATGGCCGTGAACATCGAGGTAAAGATCCCGAGGGACATGGTCACTGCGAAGCCTTTGACCGGGCCGGTGCCCATCGCAAAGAGAATCCCGCCGACCAGCAATGTGGTCAGGTTGGCGTCGAGAATCGCAGTAAATGCCCGGCCGAAGCCTTCGTTGATTGCCCGCTGTACGGTCATGCCCGCCGCGATCTCTTCACGAATCCGCGAGAAGATCAGAACGTTGGCGTCGACCGCCATACCCATGGTCAATACGATACCGGCGATACCCGGCAGGGTCAGCGTTGCACCCAGCAGCGACATCAGGGCCAGCAGCAGCACCATGTTCACGGCCAGCGCGACGGTGGCGATGATGCCGAAGAAGCGGTAGATGGCGATGATGAACAGCGAGACAAACAGCATGCCCCACAGCGAGGCATCGATACCTTTGACGATGTTGTCGGCACCCAGGCTCGGGCCAATGGTGCGCTCTTCAGCGAAGTACATCGGTGCAGCCAGACCACCGGCACGCAACAGCAGCGCCAGTTCGGACGACTCGCCCTGACCGTTCAGGCCAGTGATGCGGAATTGAGCACCCAGCGGCGACTGGATGGTCGCCAGGCTGATGATCTTCTTCTCTTCCTTGAAGGTTTGAACCGCTACGTCTTTCTCGACGCCGTTAACCACTTGCTTGGTGTAAGTGGTGACCGGACGTTGCTCGATGAAGATCACCGCCATGCTGCGACCGACGTTGCTGCGGGTCGCACGGCTCATCAGCTCGCCACCGTGACCATCCAGACGGATGTTCACTTCCGGCGTGCCGTGCTCGCCGAAGCCAGCCTTGGCGTCAGTCACCTGGTCACCGGTGATGATCAGGCCACGCTCGATCTGTGCCGGCGGACGATTGCCTTCACGGAACTCGAAGGTTTCGGAAGTGGCTTTCGAAGCGCCCGGCTCAGCCGCCAGACGGAACTCAAGGTTGGCTGTCTTGCCGAGGATACGCTTGGCTTCTGCGGTGTCCTGCACGCCCGGCAGCTCAACCACGATGCGGTTGGCGCCCTGACGCTGAACGATCGGTTCGGCAACACCCAGCTCGTTGACGCGGTTACGTACCGTGGTCAAGTTCTGCTTGATGGAGTATTCGCGGATTTCCGCCAGCTTGGCCGGGGTCATCGCCAGACGCAGCACCGCCTGACCATTGAGGTCGGCCGGAACAATGTCGAAATCGTTGAAGTTCTTGCGGATCAGTGCACGGGCCTGTTCGCGGGAAGCTTCATCACTGAAACCCAGCTGAATGGCACCGCCCAGTTGCGGCAGGCTGCGATAACGCAGTTTCTCTTTACGCAACAGGCTCTTCACATCGCCTTCGTACACTTTCAAGCGTGCGTCGATGGCTTTGTCCATGTCCACTTCGAGCAGGAAGTGCACACCACCGGACAAGTCCAGACCCAGCTTCATCGGGTGCGCGGCGAGGCTGCGCAGCCATTGCGGGGTGGTTTGCGCCAGGTTCAGTGCAACGACGTAGTCATCACCCAATGCCTTGCGCACGACGTCTTTGGCCGGCAGCTGGTCTTCAGCCTTGGTCAGACGAATCAGACCGCCTTTGCCGTTGGCTGCCAGAGTGGCTGCCTTGACGTTGATCCCGGATTCCTTGAGCGCAGCGCTCACACGATCCAGATCAGCCTGATTGACTTGCAGCGCAGTGCTTGCACCGCTGACCTGAATGGCCGGGTCATCAGGATATAGATTGGGAGCGGAATAAATCAGACCGACCGCCAGCACCGCCAGGATCAGAATGTATTTCCACAGAGGGTATTTGTTCAGCATCACGCCGCCCGCTTATGACGCGGGGCGCCTTGCGCGCCCCGTCGATTGAGTAGAAGTTGAAACTTAGATCGCTTTCAGCGTGCCTTTTGGCAGCGTGGCGGCAATGGCGCCTTTCTGGAACTTCATTTCGACGGTGTCGGAAACTTCCAGAACCACGAAATCGTCAGCCACTTTAGTGATCTTGCCGGCGATGCCGCCGGTAGTCACAACTTCGTCGCCTTTCTGCAGGCTGCTCAGCAGGTTCTTCTGCTCTTTGGCGCGCTTGGCCTGTGGACGCCAGATCATCAGGTAGAAGATGACCAGGAAACCGACCAGGAAAATCCACTCAAAACCGCCACCCATTGGGCCGGCAGCGGCCGGTGCAGCAGCGTCAGCCATGGCATTCGAGATAAAAAAGCTCATTTAGCACTCCAGTTGCAAATGTTGAATCTTGGGGTCAGAAAACTCAGTCCAAAGGCGGAACAGGTAACCCGCGTTTGGCGTAGAAGGCATCGACAAAGGCGGCCAATGTACCCTGTTGAATAGCCTCGCGCAAACCAGCCATAAGCACTTGATAATGACGCAAGTTATGGATGGTATTGAGCATGCTTCCCAGCATTTCGCCGCACTTGTCCAGGTGATGCAGATAAGCGCGGGAGAAGTTCTGGCAGGTATAGCAATCGCAGGTCGGATCGAGCGGCGAATCATCATGGCGATGAAACGCGTTACGGATCTTCAGCACGCCGGTATCAATGAACAGATGCCCATTGCGGGCATTACGGGTTGGCATCACGCAATCGAACATGTCCACACCGCGGCGCACACCCTCAACCAGATCTTCCGGTTTGCCAACGCCCATAAGGTAACGAGGTTTGTCAGCCGGCATCTGGCCCGGCAGGTAATCCAGCACCTTGATCATCTCGTGCTTCGGCTCGCCCACCGACAGACCGCCAATGGCCAGGCCATCGAAGCCGATCTTGTCGAGGCCTTCCAGCGAACGCATGCGCAAATCCTGGTGCATGCCGCCCTGAACGATACCGAACAGCGCCGCCGTGTTGTCGCCATGGGCTTCTTTCGAACGCTTGGCCCAACGCAACGACAGCTCCATGGAGATACGAGCGACGTCTTCATCAGCCGGGTACGGCGTGCATTCGTCGAAAATCATCACGATGTCCGAGCCCAGGTCACGCTGGACCTGCATCGACTCTTCCGGCCCCATGAACACTTTGGCGCCATCAACCGGAGAAGCGAAGGTCACGCCCTCCTCCTTGATCTTGCGCATCGCGCCCAGGCTGAACACCTGGAAACCGCCGGAGTCTGTAAGAATCGGGCCTTTCCACTGCATGAAATCGTGCAGGTCGCCGTGCTTCTTGATCACTTCGGTGCCAGGACGCAGCCACAAGTGGAAGGTGTTACCCAGAATGATTTCCGCGCCGGTGGCGGTGATATCCCGCGGCAGCATGCCCTTCACAGTGCCGTAAGTACCCACCGGCATGAACGCCGGGGTCTCGACGGTACCGCGCGGGAAGGTCAAACGACCGCGACGAGCCTTGCCGTCAGTAGCAAGCAACTCAAACGACATACGACTTTGGCGACTCATTCTTTGTCCTCAGGGCCACGTGGTGCGGGGTTACGGGTGATAAACATCGCATCACCGTAGCTGAAAAAGCGGTATTGATGCTCCACGGCGGCTTTATAAGCGGCCATGGCTTCGGGATAACCGGCGAACGCCGAAACCAGCATCAACAGCGTGGATTCGGGCAAATGAAAGTTGGTGACCAGGCAATCGACCACATGAAACGGCCGGCCCGGGTAGATAAAGATGTCGGTGTCGCCACTGAACGGCTTGAGCACGCCATCGCGCGCGGCACTTTCCAGCGAACGCACGCTGGTGGTCCCCACCGCCACCACGCGACCACCGCGAGCGCGGCAAGCCGCAACAGCATCGACCACGTCCTGGCCGACTTCCAGCCACTCGGTGTGCATGTGGTGATCTTCGATCTTCTCGACCCGCACCGGCTGGAACGTGCCCGCACCGACGTGCAAGGTCACGAACGCGGTCTCGACGCCCTTGGCGGCAATCGCCTCCATCAGCGGCTGATCGAAATGCAGCCCCGCCGTCGGCGCCGCCACCGCGCCCAGGCGCTCGGCGTACACCGTCTGATAACGCTCGCGGTCCGAGCCTTCATCCGGGCGGTCTATATAAGGAGGCAACGGCATGTGCCCGACACGGTCGAGCAGCGGCAACACCTCTTCGGCAAACCCCAACTCGAACAACGCATCGTGACGCGCAAGCATCTCAGCCTCGCCACCGCCGTCGATCAGGATCTTCGAACCCGGCTTCGGCGACTTGCTGGAGCGCACATGGGCCAGCACGCGATGACTGTCGAGCACCCGCTCCACCAGGATTTCCAGCTTGCCGCCGGAAGCCTTCTGGCCAAACAGCCGCGCCGGAATCACCCGGGTATTGTTGAACACCATCAAATCGCCCGGGCGCAAATGCTCAAGCAAATCAGTGAATTGACGGTGTGCCAGGGCGCCGCTGACCCCATCAAGGGTCAACAGGCGACTGTTGCGACGCTCGGCCAAAGGGTGGCGAGCAATCAGCGAATCAGGGAGTTCGAAAGTAAAGTCAGCAACGCGCATGATGGGGTTCGTCTAGCAGGGCCCGGAAGTCTAGCGGAAATAGTGAAAATTCTCCATGTACCTGATTGACCGACGGTTATCTCATCTCTATACTTCGCCGCCATTGAGCCCTGATGGCGGAATTGGTAGACGCGGCGGATTCAAAATCCGTTTTCGAAAGGAGTGGGAGTTCGAGTCTCCCTCGGGGCACCAAAATTAAGAAAGGTCTTGCTTTGCAAGGCCTTTTTTTTCGCCTACAGAAAAGTGAGCCCACCCCGCCGCCCCGTAGGGGCTGCCGAAGGCTGCGATCTTTTGATTTTGTCTTTTCGGTGCTACAGCCCCAAACCGCTCGCTAACGAATCAAGGATTCACACAATGGAATTGCCACTAGAAACCGTTGCCCTTTTCGCCCTCAAGCTGGCTTATGAGCGGGAAGGAGAAAGTCCGATTCTGCGGGATGATCCGATTATGAGTGATTATGAGCGGGAGGTGTTTGGGTTGTTGGTGCGGCGGGGGGATGTTGAGGGGGTTCAGTTTCGAGTGGCGCATTGTGTGGGGTTAGCGTTGGAGGCTATTGGTGGTGTTGATACGCCGCTTGGGCGTGAGCTGCATCGGTTGGCTGCTGATTTCAGTGATGCGCGGACGATGGAGCAGCTTGAAGCGCCGGTCATTGCGCTTAGGGACTATTTGAAAGACATTCAGTGAATGATGATGCAGCTTGCACACCGGGCGTTTCCGTCTTGTCTTGAACAAGAAGCGAAGGCTCTCGACCAGGTTATGGGCCAGCTCCACCAGGCTCGCGTGGCAACGCATCGATTCATAGAGGTCAGAGTCGGTGAAGAGGAAATGGTCATTCCCTACCGGATATATGACCAAGGTTATGAGGGCGTCTTTGCCCACCTGACTGAAACCCAGAGCATTTTGTACTCGTGTCTTCTGACACGGCACCACGATGGTCATGTGCGCCAACGTCATCTGGAACGGATTCTCTCCGTGCGTAAACCGTGGGTTGTTCCGTTCATGGTTCAACTGACGGGGGAGTATGTCATCCAGATTCTCGAAACCGTTGAAATGCATCTGCCGATGCTTGATCCGGCGCTTTACAGTCGTTTCATTCGAGACAATCAGGCGTACTTTCAAACGATGGAAGCACGGATGATCAGTTATTGGGATTGCTACTACCGACGGTTGTACAAACATCCATCCGACTATTTCGGGTTTCGCGTGCTCGCCAAGATTCGTGGGTTTTCTGAAAGAAGCGAGAGCTCGACGCCGTGATACATAACTTCCGCTCTCACGCTGTGCCCCTCCCGACTCTCCCGTCATGCGTTTTACCATGAACAGGTCCTTTTTTGATGTCGACAGTGGTCAATAATAAATCTGTCCCCTTTCCTTCTACACCAGCAAAACAAGGGGGCTGCTAGCCCACACGCCATCTGGATCCAATCGTGGACAAAATGATGGCACCTGCGTAAATTCTATCTTCTTCCGGCGTGACGTGATGTGTGAACAGTTGTCATTCATGCAGCCTTTACGATTCCGCAATGGTTAGCGAGCAGGTGAAGGTAGCCAAATGCTTTTATTCGATAATGACAACACTCTCAAACAACATGGTATTGAATATCAAAAATTGATAGCACTTGAACTGTGCCTTAACGCTTCCCCCAATCAACAAATCTGGATCGAATGCAGAGGGGATGTAGCGAACGAAAATACGTCCTACGAAATCAAACACCATCACAACGAGCATCGTTTAATAAGCAATTCCGAAGATGCTTGGAAAACTATTAAAAATTACACGGAAAATTATTCCGCGACCGCTAGCTTCGATCAATTAGTGCTTCACACCACATCGTCTGTCCCCGTCGACTCTATTTTTTTTGAATGGAATAAATTATCAGCTAAAGAAAAGTCTGAAAAGCTGTTAAGTCATCTCCCATCAAACACTATCAAACTTCATCACGACAAAATAACAGCCTTCTCAAAAATCAGTCTCAACGAAATTCTTAAAAAATTCTCGATAATATCTGAACAACCTAAACTCATTCAAAAATGGGTACTTTTAAAATCACACAGCACCTTCACAATAGTGCCTGAAAAATATCGAGACATAGCCATTCAACAACTGCATGGTTATATAACATCACTTTCAGTGGACAACCCAAACGAATGGAAGATCATTATCAATGACTTTCACAGAGACTTAAGACACAGCTTATCAAAATTCACTTCGGAAAGACTTCCTTTTATATACACCCACGAATCTGAGCTTGATGCCGAGTCACTGAAAATAAACTTCAACTTCATAAAAAAAATGAAAGACATAAATCTGAAGGAGGCAGAATTACAATCTGCAATATCCGATTATCTACGAGCGCAAAAAACACAAGTAAAAATAATTTCGGCCACCCCGACATCAATCGAAAATCTAAACATATACGATACCGATATTCATAAAACACTCAAATCAGAAAAGTCCCGCGAAGCGTATGAACTTACAGCAGAGGAGATAGGAACGGTCAAGGCAGAGCATCTGTCTAGAAAGATTTTCTTTACTAGTACGTCCAAGCCTCACGATCAGATAATGGGGTTTAGCGACACCCAAAAATACTATAGAGACGGTAGAATTCATCATATTGTAGAAGAAGAAAATTTCGAGTGGGCATTCTCAAAGGATGAACTATGAACTCTCATGACATTCAACGTCTGCTTTTCAATCCAGCCTGGACGGGAAATCTCCTACAGCACTTCCTAAGTGGCTGTCATATTTCAAAGCTAAAAACTATAAAAATTGAGCTCATATACATTGCCCTCCCCATGATTTTTGATCAAATATTAAGGGATGCTCTGTCTACAAAAAAAATATCCTCAACGTTCAGCAGCCTGTTCAAAAATGCAACATTAAAAAATCGACTAATATCAATAGATATTAAAATTTCAGACTTCTTGCCTTTCACCAATGACTCCTTGATAGTTATCCATGACAAAATAACGGTAAGCGAAGATGGATTTATTTCCACTACAACTCCTCTAGACTACAAAAAATCTCCCGAGGCTTTAAGAGTTTATTGCAAAGCGGCTTATAACCTCGGCGCCATTTTATCTAAAGAAGACCATAGAGAAGTACTTTTGAGAATTGGAGCCAGCGCATGAAAGCAATACTCGACAGGATATTAGTTTTCGGGGAAAACAACGAAAAAAGGGAAGTATCCTTTACTGACGGACTTAATATAATAACGGGAGATTCCAAAACAGGAAAAAGCGCACTTCTGGAAATTGTAGATTACTGCCTATTTTCAAGCCGCTCAACAATACCTAAGGGTGTCGTTGAAAATTTTTCTATACTTTACTCCATCATTCTAAAAACGAATGACAAATACTTAATAATTGCAAGACCATCGTCACGAACAGGAAATGGAGGTAAAGCCTTCCTAAGAATTGAAACTAACGAAAGCATCCCTAAAAGTATCGATATTACTTTTTTCGACAGTTTGACTGCAAGGACATTAAAGGATGTTCAGCTGGAGGTTGAAAAGCACTTGGGGCTCTCCGTCTCTGACACCCGGATGAACGAAGAGGAAGATCGGGTTAATGCAGGAAAGGCATCTCTCAGGAGTTTCGTTCCATTTTTATTTCAACATCAAAATCTAATAGCAAACAAACACAGCGTATTTTATCGATTTGATGACTTTTACAAACGCAAAAAAACTATTGACGATTACCCAGTAATCATAGGCTGGGAACACAGCGAATATTTTCTATACTCAAGAGAACTTGAGCAAAAACAGAAAGAACTAAAAATTTTTGATAAACAACAAAAAAGCCTAGAGCTTGGAAAGGCCGATTTTACAGACCGTCTAGAAACATTACTAACTAACTACTTCAGCACCATTGGGCTAGAACTGCAAAAAGGGCTTCCACTAGCTGAATTAAAAAAAATAGCCAATAACCTTCCTGACTTCAAAAACAGTAGCAACAGCGAAATAAATCTAAATATCAAACATAAAGAAAAAGAAGCTGAACGGCAAGAACTCAAAGAGAAGCTAGATTCAACGCAAGACTTAATTACTGCCTTAGAGAAAAATTCGGGACTCTCCTATGACCACACAATACAACTAAACTTCCTATCTGCCGCTGGCAGTGTATCAAGCACAGAAAACTTAGCGTGTCCAATTTGTTTAAACCCAGCGCCGAAAACTTTAGAAAAAATGGAAACCTTGAAGGTTTCGAGAGAAAACCTACAGCGCGAACTCGTAAAAATAAGTACTTATACTGAGGACAACTCCCAACAAATTGAAATACTCCGAAAAGAGAGAAACGATCTAAAAAGAAAAATAGGAAAAATCTCATCCGAAATGACCTTTATTGAATCTCAAAACAAAGAGCTTAAAAAAACCAACTCGCTTCGCGACCAAGCTATATTTGCAAAAGGCGTCACACAATCAAATATAAACTATTTATTTTCTCTCGCGAAGGACAGTCCTCTATCTAAAGATAGAGATGCATTAGTAGAGCGAATATCTTGGCTGACGTCTAAGCTGTCAGGGTTTGACCTTAAAGCAAAAATATCAAAAGCGGAGGCATTTCTCTCCGAGACGATGACAACAATATGCAACAGCTTAGATTTTGAAGAAGAGTTAAAACCTGGAGTTTTACGCTTCACACTTAACGACTTCGTCTTTTATTACAACTTCATGGACAAAGAGAAAATCCATCTTTCAGAAATGGGTAGCGGCGCGAACTGGCTGGCATGTCACCTATCATTATTTCTTTCTCTTTTACACTTAAACTGCGCAGAAAAAAACTCATCGATACCCGCCTTTCTAATCATTGACCAGCCTAGTCAAGTATATTTTCCAACTCGATACGGCCAAGATGAAGAAAAGACAGACGCGGAGCTTGATGAAAACATCCAACAAGTTATCAACATCTTCCGCGTAATATTAAACTCTTTGGCGTCGATCCAAAAAGATAGCGGATTTCTTCCGCAAGTAATCGTGTTAGAACACGCAGATGAGCCTGAATTCAAAGATTACGTACGGGCACGCTGGAAAAAAAACGGAGAAAAACTAATCTAACAAAATAAAGGTGTTGAGCAGAAGGGCGCAGGGGACAGATTCATTTCTCTCAGTCAGAAACAAATTTGCCCCTTCTTCCTCAAACTCTTTAATCGCTGTTAACTGTAGAAGAAATTCTATAAGGAAATACCCGTGGCAGTAAAAAATAAAGCAACGCAAGTAGAGACTCAATTTCTTTTACGACCTGAGAACGCAGTCAAAAAGTATGAAGCCCTTTTTCTAGAAATTGATTCAGGCCAAATTAAGCTACCGATGTTCCAACGCGAATTTGTCTGGGACAAAGAGCAAAGTGCTAAATTAATAGACAGCATTCTCAAAGGATATCCTATCGGGACATTCATTTTATGGAAGACCAAGGAAACTCTGCGATCCGTGAAGGATATTGGTAATCATAAACTACCAGATACACCTAAAGGCGACTACGCACAATACATACTTGACGGTCAGCAACGTATCACATCCCTATATGCCATTCGAAAAGGCATTCGCATAACCAAAGACAAGAAAGAAATTGACTACAAGGATATTTTTGTCAATCTCGACTATGACCCGCTGACTGATGAACAGATTGTAACGAGCCAGCAAGAAGATCAGAATACTTATGTATCAGTACATGACCTTTTGACTTCGGATGCTTTGGATTTTATTGAAGACATCGGCAAAGAAAAGGCCAAGAAATTTCAAGAGTACAAAACGAATTTAACAACATATGACTTTGCGACCATTACGATCAAGGACTATCCCATAGAAATTGCTTGTGATGTATTCGCTCGCATAAATACAGGCGGGAAGCCGCTGACGTTATTTGAAATCATGGTAGCTATGACCTACGATGAAGCTAGGGGTTTTGACCTTGCTTTAAAGTATGAAGAACTGGTCTATGGTAGCGATGAGGTAGCAAAGAGTTTAGCCAAGGCGAAATTTGAAACGATTCCCGCAGCTGCGGTGCTTCAGGCTGTCGCCGCCATAGCAGTCGGAAGTATTCGAGCGAAAGACATTTTAAAGATTGGACGCGAGAAATTCATTATGAATTGGGACCCAATGGTTTCATCAATGTTCTCAGCAGTCGATTTCATCAGAACCAAACTGCACGTTCCTGTATCCCAGCTTCTACCGTACTCTTCTTTGTTAGTGCCACTCACCTATTTCTTTTTCAAGAATGACAATAAACGCCCTACTGAATCTCAGTCGAAATTATTAAAGCAATTCTTCTACTGGGTCGGTTTAAACTGGCGCTATAGCGGCTCTACGGAGACAAAGATTGCGGAAGACCTAAAAAAAATCGGTCTAATATTAAAGGAGCGCAAACCTAAATATCCATCGGATGAGCTTACAGTATCTGCAGAAGATATCGCTGAAACTTGGTTTTCTGCCGGCAATTCGTACATCAAAACCATACTTTGTTTGCTCGCTTCTCAGAAGCCAAGAAATCTTGACGATGACAGCGACGTAATATTGGATAACTCAAACCTGAAAATTGCGTCTAGCAGAAACTACCATCACTTCTTTCCCAAGGCTTACGTTAATAAACATTTCAAAGACAGCGAACCAAATTTAATTGCCAATATCACACTGATTGATTCGGCTTCAAACAACAAGATTCGCGCAAAGGCTCCAAGCCTCTACGTAGGAGAATTCGAAGGATCCAATTCAAAACTATCTTCCACCTTGAAGTCGCACTTCATTGGAACCCCAAAAAGCTATGGCGTTCTTGATGATGATTATGAGAAGTTCATAGATAAACGCTCTACCGCGATTGCTGCGGCTCTCAATGAGGCCCTAAACCCAGAACTCTAACTATATTGAGAAGGCTGATGCTTGCAGATATAAAAAGCGGGCATAGCCTTCCTGAAAAGATTTTAAGAAAAAGGGGACTAGGAAAAGGGTACAGATTTATCTCCTTCACCCTGTCAAACATTCCAAGCCTATACGATTTAGCAAGTCTTTTTTTTCAAGCAGGCAACACAAACCTGGCTTCAAGCCTATGCAACAACTCAAACGTATTCAAAAAAGGAACATCAAGTTTCTGACAAATATTGGGAATAATGAATTTTCGTTTAGCATCAAGATTTAGTACTTCATGAGTAACGACTGTAGCCCCTGTAGTCATTGCTTTTGCAATTAACCAAGGGTCAGCCCCTGCCAAAAACTCTTCCATGGCGCCTACTTTCATCTTATGCGATTGATCAGCCACAAGTCCCGCAACCTGCATGAATGCCTGTTGAGTATCCTGATCGGTGGTGGAGTGAAAGAAATCAGAATTATCCTTCGCCCAACCCGCCAGATCGTCATGCCCTTTTGTTAGCTCATCCATTACAGGGGCGATGCTGGATAAAGCCAACGCTTCATTTTTCAGCAATAACCATTGCCAAAATCCAGGACAGATAGCCATCCCGTAGTAACGGTTATTTGCTTCGATCAGCGTGTTAGCGTCGATCAAATGATTCATTCCGTGATCTTGCTCGCGAGAGTCCTTAATTTGGCAGGTTGTACGCCGAGCAAATGTCCCGCATCGCGCAGCAGCATCCGGCCACTCATTGCTTCAGTCAGCACCGCCTTGCTTAGGCGAGGACTGTTTTTCGCGGTGGCGTTACGGTAATAGTCACCCGCTCCACCTTCTTTATCCTGAAAAGCCTTCAGGATCATTCGATAGTAAACGCTGTATTGGGCCTGGTTTATATATCCAAGATCCAATGCGCGGCGACCGATCGCCAATTTACTGATGTGAAACCGAGTGGCCAGCGGAGCCAGGTTTTCTTCCCAGTTAATATCTATGTTCCACAGGGCGCGGAATTGGGCTTCGGGAGCCAGAAATTCGCCTGCAACTGCATTGCAGAAACGTTCCTCGTCTCGACCGTTGGCGGAGTTTCCGTCAGACACTCCGCTGCTACCAATCCAGATATGGGCTAGTTCATGGAGCAAAGTGAACAACCGGGCGGTGGGGGCGTCGGAACTGTTGACGAATACCACGGGCGCGTAGGCATTACTGATGGCGAAACCCCGAAACTCGCTGACCTCAAGTTTGCGATGGGTATTTCCTAGCGCAATGCCGCTGCGCATTACCAGAATGCCCGCTGCTTCTGCGGCCTCGATCAAGACACGGCTGTATTTGTCGTAATCCAATCGAGCAGCGTCGGGGTTCACTCCGAGGGTCCGACGGATGTCGTCCACGACCTCGGCGACTTGAGATCGGCTATTGAAGCGACCGACAAATGCCAACGGCTGATGCTCTTGGTTTTGCAGATACTCCAGGTACCAATCCTGCTTGCGTATGGAGTCCCTGACAGTGTCCAACAATTCCAGGCTGGGACGTTGAGGCGCAATCCCACCGACGGTCCGAAGATCAGGTAAAGGCAGTTGTTCAACGGGAGGCTGCTGAAGAAAGAGGAAGCCAAAAGGAATGTGAGCGAGACTCGCCCATTTTTGAGCCTGAAGAAATGTTGGCTTGGTCTCACCGGCCTCCCATTCCTGTACTCGATCACGTTTCACCGGCAGCTTTTTAGCAACCTGCTCAGTGGAGAGACCGGCGCGCTCACGAGACCATGTGAGCAGGCTTGGATTGACTAAGGCGGCTTGGCTCATAGGGTCGCAGGCAATTCAGACAAGGCCAGTAAACGTTCGAGCGCATCCTTTGCAGATGCATCCGATTCATGCTGGTTCCAGTTGTCTGGCATTGCCTTTCTCCTTGGCTATTAAAAATCTGGTAGCAGCGGCTACAGATTAGTAGAGAAGCAGAGCCACCGACATGATCAGACCGGTGGAAGCGCGGGATTATGAGGTAAACCCGCAAGGACCCGAAGCGCAAAAATGTAACCCCAGACGGATGGCGCCACTTTGTTTAAGTGTGTTTCATGATGGAAGTGCGGCACGCCACTGCACCTTTATCAACCAAGTCTGGAAGGTGATCGACCAGATTATTACCAAGCGATTTCGAAGGTTGCAGGAAGGAGTCCTCCACGATAACCTCCCACCGTCGCTGCCAATTCAGCGACCGGGTGTGGAAACCCGTGCAATTCAAGGCGCAACAGCGCCCCCATCACGTCTGCCGGCGCTTTTTTTATGCCTGCGGCGTGAGTTATGGCGGCTGTGCGTGGGACGTCTTCGGGCGTGCCGGTTTCCTTGATTCCCGGTTTTCCACCCTGCGCACAGCTGTCACCCATTCGTGTGGAAACGAATGCGGCAGCTTCACATATCAAGGAGTCTGATAATGCGCAGTATTAATCCGTACAAAATTTGGCTTTTCCCTCTACGCAATTCCCAATCGCGTACCACCCTCCCCCTCCGCCTCTCCCTCATCGGAGGTGGCCAATGACCCATCAACCCGAACTCAAAACCATCGGCCTAACCCCCGCCATCTACTGCGGCGATCAAGCGCTGTTCCATGTCACCCGCAACGTGCCCGTCGGCGATGCGTTGGCCATGGCTTCTGATTTCCTGTTTCTCGCCAAGGCACTGACCAAGGATGCGGCTTATGCCAAGGACACGGACTACCACGCCTGGGCTGCGCATTATTTGACGGCGATGAGTAAGGCGGTGGTGGATGACGTGGCGAAGGCGGTGACGCGGGATCGGGATAATGAGTTGGCGAATAAGCGGGCGGAGGGGATGGCTGAGGGGTAACGACCAAAAGGGCCGGGCCTTGTCTGGTGTTTGAAGCTATGTAGTGCATTTGGTAGGAGCGAGCTTGCTCGCGAAGATTGCGGCCATCCAGCGGATACCGTGGCGGGCTTGCGTTTTTCGCGAGCAAGCTCGCTCCTACGAGGGGTTTTGTTTAGGTTCGGCGTTTTGGGTTAGTGGCGCTGAGCAGGCTTGCTCCTTATTTCGTTCGCCAACATAGATAAATGCTGTAACGGTTTCGGCGTTGATGGCTGCGCTCACCCGCCCGCAAGATCCCAGGTCCTGGTGCACTGAAGGGACATTCAGACATGACCGAAGGGAAGGATTGGCAAGGTCACCACTGCAAGGTGTGTTACGAAAAAGCGAAAGTGAAGGAAGCGCAACGCAGAAAGCAAAAAATACTCGAAGAGCGAAGGAAGCGTCCAGAGCCTAAGCCGGAGCCCCCGTCGGAGGTCCCGCCCCCACCGAAAAAAGCGCCGTCACGACTGACCAGAGGCTGTGTGTTTGCCAAGTCCTGCGCGCTGCCCGATGGGTTGATTGATCACCGCGGCCCCGGTGGTTTCGTGCCAGTAGAGTCGTTGCAGCAGTACGGTGCCTATGCGGTGCTAGGCACAAGGAGCGCATTATCGACCACCGGTATAGTGCTGCAGTGGATTGGTGGCTCTGGCACTGCCAATGCACTGACCAGTCGTCTGGGTGGCAGCTTGGCGGCTATCGCGCCGCCCAATGTGAGAGTTCTTGTCGGCGTGCTCATGCCGGACACCACGTCGGCAGATAGTGCCTTCTACACGTCCGAGCAATATGCCCAATTAAGCCAAGGCAATACGCGAGTCCGGTTCAATGTGAAACATCTGCCTGACGGCGCGTTGAACGTCTACGGGTTTTATACCGGCAACAAGACCGAATGGCAGAGAGTGCCAGTGATTGCGGCAGAACCTCTCGGCGATCAACTGGTGGCCGACTTGGGGGATGGTTTCAAGATCATCTGGACTCCGGCAACAGACCCCAACGAAGTGTTGGGAATACCAGCGCTTGAGGGTATTTCGCTAAAACCCGGGATCTGGGTATTCCCGCCGACCGAGCAGGCGCACCAGATCCTCGTAAACCCGGTGCACCCTCCGGACTACCAGGACGCGATTATCTGGTTCCCTAATTCCGGAATTCAGCCGATCTACATATCGCTGAGCGTGCTCGGATCCAGCTACTACCCTAAACCTGATTTCTTGCCAGCATTCTCAGACGCCAAATGGGCCAAGTCAAAAACCCCCATCAAGGGTGGCGGCGGTTTGCGTCCACGCTGGAAAAGTCGGGATGGCACGATTTACGAATGGGATTTCCAGCATGGTGCGGTGGAGAAATACAATAAACGCGGCAAGCATCTCGGCGAGTTCAACCACGAAACTGGAACTCAAAACAAACCAGCCGACCCGACACGAAAGGTAGAGCCATGAAGCATGTGATTATGGGCGTTCCTGAAGGTGAGGATTTCGCTTCATACGAAAAGGAAATCCCGGTTTCGGTCGAGGATCTTAAGCCGATTATGGGGTGGGAAAAGGACGATGATTTCGTATACGACTATCGGCTTACCGCGGAGCAAATTACTGCAATAGAGCAGCTTTGTTCGCTAGAGCTGCCCAAGGGTCTAGAGCTTTTTCTCACGTGCAATGCGTGATAACTGCCGGGCATCGAAAGATCTGCGGGGTTTCCAGTAATTGAAGTGGAGACAACTGGGAATGGCTTTGGAGGTTCTCGGGTAGACAGCTTCCACCGTTCAGAAACAAGAAGGCCCCAACGTAATGCTACGTGACGGCACCGAGTGGCGGTAACGAATGGCATGGATGAAGACAGTTGCTCCCACAGGGATTTTGGGTCGCTGAAGCCTGTTGTTGGCCCCGGGGTTTCGGGGCCTTTGGGCCCGCGGGTCAGAGCAGGTGTTGGGAAATCAGTTTCGAGATTTCTACCATGGACGTCCGGCCGGTGAATTCGAATTTCACTTTGCCCAGCGACGAGAAGTAGATCTCCAGTTCCGAGTCCAGGTCGAACGTGCCGGAGGTTTCTACCGAGTAGGCGACGATGTTTTTGTAGGGCAGTGAGGTGAAGTCTTTTTTGCTGCCGGTGAGGCCCTGGACGTTGACGGCGATGATGCGTTTGTTGGTGAAGACGACGCCGTCGCGCATGGATTTGTACGAGTCGATGACGTGCTCGCCTTCCAGCAGCAGTGCACTGACGCGTTCTGCGTATTCTTCGTTTTGCTTGAGTTTGAAGAAGCCTTTGTTGTTGAAGTCGATCATCTGTCCATCCTCCGTTCGAAGAAAAATCCCTGCGGGTTACTTCACCACTTTCACGACTCGAATGTTGACGGGGAATCCATCCTGTCCAGGCAGTGTCTTCCATCCCACGTACTGAAAAATCGCTTCGTCATCAATGTACTCACCCCACGCCGCGACTTTGCCACCCAGCACGGCGACGTTCCGGTTAATGGCGCATTTGCCATCCGAAGGACCGACGGTGTAGATCACATAAGGTTCGACGTATTTCGCGGCACGGAAATGGCGGCCGCAACCAGAATCGACTCGGATCATCAAGGTCTTCAGATTCGCTTCACCATCCAGCTCGGCGTGCTGGTCGAGTTCCCCGATTTCGCCGACGTCGCTGAAGCCCAGAGAGCGAGCGCGCTTGTAATCCGAGGAGGCCAGGTGTTTGGTCTGGGCTTGCGCGAGATACTCGTCCACGTCTTTGCTGAGTTCAATTTCGCCCTTGTCCGCGATCTCTTTCGCTATGGGAACGCCGCTCTCACAACGAGCGTATTCAGGGGAGCCAAGGCTTGACTGCGGTAGGTAGTAGCGATGTAACTCAAAGGTACTCAGATGCATCTTGATAGCGGGAGTAGCTTCTTTGGGCGTCTGGCGCCCGGCCTGCACCTCGGCCACCACCTGCAGAAATTTCTGGCAATCGGAGAGGTAGCCCGCCCTGGCGTATTCCGGGGTTTCACTCGACAGGCCGGCGAGCGCCGGGGTCGTCACAACGGCAAAAGTGATTGCGCAGAACAGGCGCGAGGCTCGAGCGACAGTGGGCATGTGTAGTCCGTTACAAAGTTGAAATAAGTGGCGCAACGCTACTGTTTTGCCGCTTTGCCGTCCACTGGCAGCAAAGGGGACAGAGCTTGTTTCCTGCGTTTTTCGCGAGCGAGCTCGCTCCTGCAGTGGGTTGTGTTTGTGTTCCGTGTTTTGTGTGAACTCGTCTGGCGCTATCGCCAGCAGGCTGGCTCCCACAGGGATTTTGTGGGGTGGCTGGGATTTGGGATTGGCCTCGAGGTATTCGGGGAGTTTTAGTATTCGGCTCGGGGTGAATGGATTTCGGTTTACGGCGGGATAGACCTGCGCATCTGCGCCCTGAATTGCCCACGGATCTGATGCTGTTTCTTATCTGTATTGCTTGCTATACATCACTCATCGACAAGCCCTCCGGGCATTAGGCCAGTGAGTAAACGCCCCGCGCGGCACTCATCTAGACTTAATGGATAGTCGTAGGCAGAACCGAACACGTCGCTTTGGTGCAGTTCAATCAAAAGCGCCGTGGCAAGCTGCCCTTTATGCCCAATAGAGGTGCGGCGAAGACCGTGCCGGGCACAACAAGATGCCCGCCAAGGGTGCCCTGGCCAACGGCCTGAAATTGCCACGATACCGTGACGTGGTGTGAGTGCCGCAGCCGACACTTTCGGACGACCGACAACCATCTGGTTTGTCCGTGACCGTGAGGATTGCTGAATGCCTGATGAGAGTTTGCACCTGCCTTTGGTCAACAGCCTGCTGGAGCGCCACAAGGGCTCTGCGGGTGCACTGTTGCCCATCCTTCATGATATTCAGGAACGCATCGGTTACATCCCCGATGCCGCCGTCCCCGAAATTGCCCACGCCCTCAATCAGAGTCAGGCCGAGGTTCGCGGGGTGATCAGCTTTTACCATGACTTCCGTACCGCGCCGCCGGCTCGACACATTCTTCGTCTGTGCCGGGCCGAGTCGTGCAAGAGTCGCGGCGCCGAGCAGCTGGCGGCGCAGTTGCGCGAACGTCTGCAACTGGATGACCACGGCAGCAGTGCCGACGGCAGCATCAGTTTGCGTCCGGTGTATTGCCTTGGCGCCTGCGCCTGTTCGCCCGCTCTGGAGCTGGATGGCCGGGTGCATGCGCGGCTCAGCGCTGAGCGTCTGGATGCCTTGCTCGACGCTTGCCGGGAGGACGCATGATGCCGACTCTTTATCTGCCCACTGATTCGCTTGCCCGTGCCGTGGGTGCCGATGAGGTGGCGGTGGCCCTGATCACTCAGGCCCGGGAACGCAATCTGCCGCTGGAGTTGCAGCGCACCAGTTCGCGCGGTCTGTATTGGCTGGAGCCGCTGCTGGAAGTGGACAGCCCGCAAGGTCGGATCGGTTTCGGCCCGCTGACGGCTGCCGATGTGCCGTCCGTGCTTGAAGCGCTGAAAGGCGAGGCATCCGCGCATCCACTGGCTTTGGGGCTGGTGGAAGAATTGTCGTATCTGAAGTCTCAACAACGCCTGTTGTTTGCCCGTGCTGGTATTACCCGGCCGCTGTCGCTGGACGATTACCGAGCCCACGGTGGTTTCGAGGGTTTAAACAGGGCCGTTTCCATTGGCGGTGAGCAAACCGCGACGGCGGTGTTCGATTCGGGCCTGCGTGGCCGTGGCGGCGCGGCGTTCCCGGCCGGGATCAAATGGCGCACGGTGCGCGCAACCGAGGCTGCACAGAAGTACATTGTGTGCAACGCCGACGAAGGCGACTCCGGCACTTTCGCCGACCGCATGCTGATGGAAGGCGACCCCTTCCTGCTGATCGAAGGCATGGCGATTGCCGGCATTACCGTCGGCGCCAGTTACGGCTACATCTATGTGCGCTCGGAATACCCGGATGCCGTGGCCACGCTGCGTCAGGCGCTGAACCTTGCCCGGTCCGCTGGTTACCTCGGTGCCAATGTCGGCGGCAGCGGTCAGGCGTTCGATATGGAAGTGCGGGTCGGTGCCGGTGCTTATATCTGCGGTGAGGAAACCGCGCTGCTGGATTCCCTCGAAGGCAAGCGTGGGATCGTCCGCGCCAAGCCGCCGATTCCTGCGTTGAAGGGGCTGTTTGGTCTACCGACGCTAGTGCACAACGTGCTGACCCTGGCTTCGGTTCCGTTGATTCTGGCCAAGGGTGCGCAGTTCTATCGTGATTACGGCATGGGCCGCTCGCTGGGCACGATGCCTTTCCAGTTGGCGGGCAATATTCGTCACGGCGGTCTGGTGGAACGGGCCTTTGGCCTGACGCTGCGGGAACTGGTGGAAGACTACGGCGGTGGCACCGCCAGTGGCCGGCCGCTGAAAGCTGCGCAGGTGGGCGGCCCGCTCGGTGCCTGGGTGCCGCCTTCGCAGTTCGACACGCCGCTGGATTACGAAGCTTTCGCCGCCATGGGCGCGATGCTCGGTCACGGTGGTGTGGTGGTGGCGGACGACACGCTGGACATGGCCCACATGGCGCGCTTCGCCATGGAGTTCTGCGCCGAGGAATCCTGTGGCAAATGCACGCCGTGCCGCATCGGCTCGACCCGGGGCGTGGAGGTGATCGACCGCCTGCTGGCCGCACAGGACCAGAGTGGTCGCGATGAGCAGGTGATCATCCTCAAGGACCTGTGCGACACCCTGCAATACGGTTCGCTGTGCGCGTTGGGCGGCATGGTTTCCTTTCCGGTGGCCAGCGCCCTCAAGTACTTCCCCGCCGACTTCGGTCTGCAAGCCTCGGAGGCCGAGCAATGATCACTCTTTTCGACCCGAAAACCGACATCGATCTCGGCACCCCGGCCCGCGACAGCGACGTGCAGGTAACCCTGAACATCGACGGCCGCAGCATCAGCGTGCCGGAAGGCACTTCGGTGATGCGCGCCGCCGCGCTGCTGGGCACCACGATTCCCAAACTGTGTGCCACTGACAGCCTGGAAGCCTTCGGCTCCTGCCGCATGTGCCTGGTGGAGATCGACGGCATGCGTGGTTACCCGGCGTCTTGCACCACGCCGGTCACTGAAGGCATGACCGTGCACACCCAGACGCCGAAACTTGCGACCCTGCGCCGCAATGTCATGGAGCTGTACATCTCCGATCACCCGCTGGACTGCCTGACCTGCTCGGCCAACGGCAACTGCGAACTGCAAACCGTCGCCGGTCAGGTCGGCCTGCGGGAAGTGCGTTACGGCTATGAAGGCGACAACCATCTGGCCGACGTGAAGGACACTTCCAACCCCTACTTCGACTACGACCCGAGCAAGTGCATCGTCTGCAACCGTTGCGTGCGCGCTTGCGAAGAAACCCAAGGCACCTTTGCCCTGACCATTACCGGGCGCGGTTTTGAATCCCGGGTAGCCGCTGCTGGCGGCGATAATTTCCTCGAGTCGGAATGCGTGTCCTGCGGCGCCTGTGTGCAAGCCTGTCCTACCGCGACGCTGATGGAAAAAAGCGTGGTGGAACTGGGCCAGCCGGAGCGCAGCGTGATCACCACCTGTGCCTATTGCGGCGTGGGCTGTTCGTTCCGCGCCGAGATGAAAGGCGACAAGCTGGTGCGCATGGTTCCGGACAAGAACGGTCAGGCCAACCACGGTCACTCTTGCGTCAAGGGGCGCTTTGCCTGGGGTTATGCGACTCACCCGGATCGCATCACCAAACCGATGATCCGCCAGCACATCAACGACCCGTGGCAGGAAGTCAGCTGGGATGAAGCGGTGACCTACGCCGCCAGCGAATTCCGTCGGTTGCAGCAAAAATATGGCCGCGACTCCATTGGTGGCATCACCTCCAGCCGTTGCACCAACGAAGAAACCTATCTGGTGCAAAAACTGGTGCGCGCCGCGTTCGGCAATAACAACGTCGATACCTGTGCGCGGGTCTGCCACTCGCCGACTGGCTATGGCTTGAAACAAACGTTAGGCGAGTCCGCCGGCACCCAGAGTTTCGACTCGGTGATGCAGGCCGACGTGATCCTGGTGATGGGTGCCAACCCGAGTGACGCCCACCCGGTGTTTGCCTCGCAGCTCAAACGCCGCCTGCGTGAAGGTGCGCGGCTGATCGTTATCGACCCTCGCCGCATTGATCTGGTGGACTCGGTGCATGCCCGCGCCGAATTGCATCTGGCCCTGCGCCCGGGCACCAACGTCGCCATGCTTAACGCTTTGGCCCATGTGATCGTTACCGAAGGTTTGCTCAATCAGGCCTTTATCGACGCCCGTTGCGAAGGCAGCGATTTCGCCCGCTGGAGCGAGCTGGTCAGTCGCCCTGAAAACTCGCCGGAAGTGCTTGGCGAGATCTGCGGCGTGGCCCCGGCCGACATCCGTGCCGCCGCCCGTCTGTATGCAACCGGCGGCAACGCGGCGATCTATTACGGACTCGGCGTCACGGAGCACAGTCAGGGCAGCACCGCGGTCATGGGCATCGCCAACCTCGCCATGGCCACCGGCAACATCGGCCGCGAAGGCGTGGGCGTGAACCCGCTGCGGGGGCAGAACAACGTGCAGGGCTCCTGCGACATGGGCTCGTTCCCCCACGAGTTGCCCGGCTATCGGCACATCTCCAACGAGGTGGTGCGGGCGCAGTTTGAACAGGCGTGGAACGTCACCCTGCAACCCGATCCGGGCCTGCGTATTCCCAACATGTTCGAGTCGGCGCTGGCCGGTAGTTTCAAGGGTCTGTACTGCCAGGGCGAAGACATCGCTCAGAGCGACCCGAATACCCAGCACGTCACTGCGGCGCTGTCGGCCATGGAATGCGTGGTGGTGCAGGACATTTTCCTCAACGAAACCGCCAGGTTCGCCCATGTGTTCCTGCCGGGCGCTTCGTTTCTGGAAAAGGACGGCACGTTTACCAACGCCGAGCGACGCATCTCTCGGGTGCGCAAGGTCATGGAGCCTCTGGGCGGCAAGGCCGACTGGGAAGGCACCGTGGCGCTGGCCCACGCCTTGGGTTATCCGATGAATTACAAACATCCATCGGAAATCATGGATGAGATCGCCAGCCTGACGCCGACCTTCACCAACGTCAGCTACGCCGAACTCGATCGCCACGGCAGCCTGCAATGGCCGTGCAACGCCGCGGCGCCGGACGGCACGCCGACCATGCACATCGATGAATTCGTGCGCGGCAAGGGGCGTTTCATGCTCACCGGCTACGTGCCCACCGAGGAGAAGGTCAACAATCGCTATCCGCTGCTGCTGACCACCGGGCGCATCCTCAGCCAGTACAACGTTGGTGCCCAGACCCGGCGTACCGAAAACGTCGCCTGGCACGACGAAGACCGCCTGGAAATCCACCCGACCGATGCCGAGAGTCGTGGCATCAACGAAGGTGACTGGGTCGGCATCGGCAGCCGCGCCGGCCAGACCGTACTGCGTGCGCGGGTCACCGAACGGGTCGCCCCGGGCGTGGTGTACACCACGTTCCACTTCCCTGAATCGGGGGCCAACGTCATCACCACCGACAACTCCGACTGGGCCACCAACTGTCCGGAGTACAAGGTCACCGCCGTAGAAGTCAGCCGCGTCTACCACCCTTCTGAGTGGCAAAAACGCTACCAGGCCTTCAGCGACGAACAGGACCGTTTGCTCAAGGACCGCCGTCAGGCCCGTGGCGAAAAAGCGGAGGTACGCCGATGAGCACTGAAAACCTGATCAAGATGGTCAACCAGATCGCCCAGTACTTCGCCAGTGAACCGGACCAGAAAGTGGCCGTGCTCGGTGTGCGTAATCATCTGCAGATGTACTGGACGCCTGGCATGCGCAAGGAGTTGCTGGCCTGGCAGACGGAACATCACGGGGCGGATTTGCATCCGTTGGCGCAAGAGGCCGTCAGTGGAGCGGGTTGGGAGGCTTAGGTTCGCACGATCCCTTGGGATTGCCCCTGGCCTGTTGGCTAGCATTAACAACTGTGGCGAGGGAGCTTGCTCCCGCTGGGCCGCGAAGCGGCCCCCTTATCCATCAAAAGAGGGGACTGCTGCGCAGTCCAGCGGGAGCAAGCTCCCTCGCCACAGGTTTTTGATCGACTTCCCTTATGTGCAGGTCAAAGCAAATGCTGAGAAATCAGCTTCGAGATCTCTACCATTGATGTCCTGCCGGTGAATTCGAACTTCACTTTTCCCAATGACGAAAAATAAATCTCCAACTCGGAATCCAGGTCGAACGTCCCGGACGTTTCCACCGAGTACGCGACGATATTTTTGTACGGCAACGAAGTGAAGTCTTTCTTGCTGCCGGTGAGGCCCTGCACGTTGACGGCAATGATGCGTTTGTTGGTAAACACCACGCCATCACGCATGGATTTGTAGGAGTCGATGACGTGCTCGCCGTCCAGTAGCAGTGCGCTGACGCGTTCGGCGTACTCTTCGTTTTACTTGAGTTTGAAGAAGCCTTTGTTGTTGAAATCAATCATCTGCCAGTCCCTGCTCTTGAAAAAGTTTGACGAACATATACGGCATCAATCTCCGCTAACATCTATCACCTCCTCCAACACCCGCGCCACACACTGCACCGCCGCGTCTTCATCGCGCCGTTTATGCCAGGCCAGATGCAACGCAAAACCCTCCACCTCAATCGGCGGTTCCACGGTGTGCAGCGCCTTGGCCATCGGCATCGACAGGCACTGACTGGGCAGCATCGCAATCAGGTCCGAGCCCAGCAGCAGATCCGGAACCATGACAAAGCTCGGCACGACGATCCCGACCCGGCGCGACAGCCCTTGGCCCTTCAGCTGTTCATCGAGCGGGCCCCAGGTGGCGCCGCGCCCGGACACCAGCACGTGTGGATAACTCAGCCAGCGGTCGAGATCAAAGTCCGCGATTGCCGGATGCCCGGTTCGCATCGCCACCATGAAATGTTCGTGCAACAGCAAGCTTCGGGTGAAGTCCGGTCCGAGGGGCGGGAAGACCGACATGGCCAGATCGCTTTGGCCGCGACTCAGACTTTCCTGAGCCGCCTCGCCGCCCTGCCAGGGTTGAATCACCAGGTCGATGCCCGGCGCCAGTGCCGCCAGCCGTTGGTGCAATCGCTGGGCGATGATGATCGCCGGGAAGTCGGCCATGACGATGCGCACGGTCTGGCGCGAGGTGCTCAGCTCGGCACTGGCGGCACCGACCAGGGTGCTGACCGAGCCCAGAATCTGCTTCAACGGGCCGAGCAAGGCCTGCACCGCTTGAGCAATTGTTGCAGCCATTACGCGCGATGGCGCACCGGTGCCAATGGGCCTGGAGCGAACCGTTTCTGGTTTATCGGGCGAATAAGTTGTCGGGGGTGGAGCTGGATGTGATTGCCAGTCGGTATCGGGCGAGCATTGAGCGATTTCAGGGTGTTGAAGTTTCGCGAGCTTATTAAGTTCAGGAGTGAGGGGCTATCGGCGAATGCAAAGGGCATAAATTATTATGCATGATTAATCCATTGTAACGGGCATATCAATTTCGAAGAACTTGGTGATCTTGCGATCACCAAGCAGCCTACTTCAAATTACTACTTCGCCCACCAAGTAAAACCAACTGATTTTTCTTTACCCGCCTCAGCTTTAGATGCATTAAATTCTTGAGCTGGTATTTCAGCCCATTTTGAATCGGCAGGCAAGCTCGCCGCACAAGTATTACTTAATGTTTTCAGCTCATCGTAATTTGCCTTTATTTTATTGGACATAGAGTCCAATCCACGAGTATAAGCTTCGGAATTTTTATAGGTGCCGCCTTGTAAACTGAATTTATGAGCGCCTATCGACGCCATCCCATTAGCCAATCTTTCAAGCTGCGGGGCGGAGTCCTTTATGAAAGAGGTTTTCTCGGAGTCGGACAGGTGTTCACTCTTAAAACTCACGATTAATTTTGATACGCTTTGTTGCATCGTTCCAATTTAGAAACAAGACTGAACAATTTATTAGAGTATTCAGCTTCTTTATTAGCAACCACTACTGAAGGCGACGAAATATTAATGCCTGACACGCCCATTTTCAACCACCTCAAAAACCATTATAAACATTAATTTTTTTCAAAATTAAAATCCAGTTCAGCCCCGATTCAAAGCCTAAAATCAAACATATTTCAATCTATCAATTTTCGCTCTTTTCTTAAGCTTTCTTCACCATCTAGTTCAGTCTATTTCAAATATATTCGATCGATCTGGGCATACCCGTCCCGCAGAGTACAAGACGCACAATGCTTAACAGGCAACCCTAACCACCTGCGTTATCATCACCCCCCTATGTGCCAAGAGCCTTGATCCCGGATGTCCGAACCGCAGCCATTGCCTGACCATCAAACCCCATTGCCACCCGTCCTCGTCGGCCCAATGCTGCGGCGCCTGGAGCCGACGCGCCTGGTGCTTTGGCTGGTAGGATCCCGAGCGTTGTCGCTGACATTGCGCCTGGAGGGTATCGGCGAAATCCCCTTGAACGCCGGGCAGTGCAAGGTCATCCCGATTGGGATTCATGCCTTCATCCATTTGATCGATGTGCCACTGGACGCCCCCCTGCCCTGCGACACGCTGATCGAGTACGACCTGCTGATTGATGAAGCCGCAATGGGCATCGCCGAATGGGCGCCGCATCTGCTGTATGGCGAAGCACGCTCTCCGAATTTTGTTTTGCGCTCTCGGATCGACCAGTTGCTTCATGGCTCCTGCCGCAAACCGCACCATCCCGCCGCCGACGGTTTGCTCTGCGTTGATCGCTTGCTGGCGTCAGAGCACGAAGCAACGGAGCGTCCGGCGCTGCTGATGATGAGCGGCGATCAGGTGTACGCCGACGATGTCGCGGGGCCGATGTTGCGGGCCATCCATGCATTGATCGCGCGACTTGGGTTGTTCGGCGAACACCTCGAAGGCGCGGTGGTCAGCGACAGCGCCAAGCTCTATGAGCATGCGGCCAGTTATTACCACCGTGCGGATTTGTTACCGGCGCTGCAGAGCAACGAAACCCTGCGCGAGCGATTTTTCGGCGGCGCGCGTAAGCCGATTTTCACCAGCAGCAGTGCCGACAATCATCTGGTGACGTTTGCTGAAGTCATGGCCATGTACCTGCTGGTGTGGTCGCCAACACCCTGGACGTTGATCGCGCCCAAACCGCCGAAATTGATTCCCGAACGACGCGAGCGTTATGCGCTGGAGCAGACGCGCATCGACGGTTTCAAGGCTGGCCTGGGCGGTGTCGCACGGGCCTTTGCGCATCTGCCCTGCCTGATGATTTTTGACGATCACGATATTACCGATGACTGGAATCTTTCCGCGCAATGGGAGGAAACGGCCTACGGCCATCCGTTCTCCAAGCGCATCATCGGCAACGCGCTGATTGCTTATATGTTGTGTCAGGGCTGGGGCAACAATCCGGATGCGTTCGGTGTGTTGCTGGAGAAGACGGACGGTTTTAGCGCGACCGGGGACGATGGCTATCTCGACAGTCCCGTGCAGGACGCCTTGATCGATGAGTTGCTGAAGTTTCAGCACTGGCATTACGTGCTGCCGACCAGCCCGGCCATGGTGGTGCTCGACACCCGCACCCGGCGCTGGCGCAGTGAGATGACGCTCAAGCAGCCCTCGGGTCTGCTGGACTGGGAAGCCCTCAGTGAGCTGCAACAGGAATTGCTCGATCATCCGTCGGCGATCATCGTTTCGCCGGCACCGGTGTTCGGCGTGAAGCTGATTGAAACCGTGCAACGGGTGTTCAGCTGGTTCGGTTATCCACTGCTGGTGGACGCCGAAAACTGGATGGCCCATCGCGGCGCAGCGCAAGTGATCCTGAACATTTTCCGACACTCGCGTACACCGGGTAACTACGTGGTGCTGTCGGGTGATGTGCATTATTCCTTCGTCTATGAAGTACTGATCCGACACCGCAAGGCTGGGCCGAGGATCTGGCAGATCACCAGCAGCGGCATCAAGAACGAATTTCCACCGGCGTTGCTTGAATGGTTCGACCGACTCAATCGCTGGCTGTATTCCCCGCGCTCGCCGCTGAACTGGCTGACCAAACGCCGACGGATGCGCATCGTGCCGCATGTTCCAGAGCACGCCGAGGCGGGTGAACGGTTGTGGAATTCGGCGGGGATCGGGCAGGTGTTCTTTAATGAGAAAGGACAGCCGCAGGAGATTTTTCAGCATAACTCGAATGGGTCGCCGAAGACGCGGATGGTGGCGCCTGAGGCTGAGGATTGACCCGCTCCCACACTTGACCCACGTCGCTTACTCAGACCATGCGTTAACGCAGGCCACTGGATATGAATCTCGCTCGGACACTGATTATCGGCAACTCCGGCTCGGGCAAAAGCTGGTTGGCCGAGCGGTTGGCTGGACATCTGCGATCACTATGGATCGATCTCGATTCGATCCACTGGCTGTCCGACGAACACAGCATCGCCCGTCCACGCGCCGAAGCATTGGGCATGGCGCGGATTGCGGCAGACGAAGAGCGCTGGGTGATAGAGGGTGTTTACGGCTGGATCGCCAGCGAACTTATCCACCGCGCTACAGCGTTGATCTGGTTGTGTGTAGATGATGAACATTGCGTCGCCAATATTCGCCAGCGAGAACACAAACCGGATGATGACGAGTTGTTAATGGTGCTGCTGGCGTGGGCCGGCAGTTATCGTGACCGCGAAGACTCCTGTGGTTTTTTGGCGCATCAGCAGCTGTACGAAGTTTTCGCGGGTTCAAAAATCAAACTAATGAATCGAGGCGAGATCACAGTATTCGCGGAAGACCTACTACCCGCCGATTGATCTCACCCCGCTTAATGAGCTGCCGAAAGCTCATTCTCCAAGCCACGGCGCATGTCTGAGATCAGGCCGCACTCACCGCCCGACCAACCCCTCTGACAATCATCTCCACCTCCCGCTCATCAATCGTCAGCGGCGGCAGCAGCCGGATGGTCTTGCCCCGTGTCACGTTGATCAGCAAGCCATGATCCCGGGCGGCGATCAATGTCAGGTCGCGAATCGGTTGCTTGAGTTCGATGCCGATCATCAGGCCCTGGCCACGGATGGCCAGGACGTTCGGGTCATCCGCCAATTCGATGCGCAATCTGGCCAGCAGACGTTCACCCTGCACTTTGGCGTTTTCCAGCAAGCCCTGTTCTTCGATGATGTCCAGCACGGTGCAACCCACGCGACACGCCAGTGGATTGCCGCCGAAGGTGCTGCCGTGGCTACCGGGGGTGAAGAGGTCGGCGGCTTTGCCCCGGGCCAGGCAGGCACCGATGGGAACGCCATTACCCAGGCCTTTGGCCAACGTCATGACGTCCGGAACGATGCCTTCGTGCTGGAACGCAAACCACTGACCGGTGCGACCGATGCCAGTCTGGATTTCGTCGAGCATCAGCAGCCATCCGCGCCGGTTGCACAGGTCACGCACGGCTTTGAGGTATCCCGGCGGAGCCAGTTGCACACCGCTCTCACCCTGAATCGGTTCCATCAGGATCGCCACGATGCGCGGGCCGTGGGCCTGTTGCACCTTGTCCAGCGACTTGAGATCGCCAAACGGCACTTTGACGAAATCCCCCGGCAGTTCATTGAAACCCAGGCGTACAGCCGGGCCATCACTGGCGGACAACGTGCCGAGCGTCCGGCCATGAAAGGCATTTTCCATGACGACCACCAAGGGCTGCTCAATGCCTTTGTGCCAGCCATGCAGCCGCGCCAGTTTCAGCGCAGTCTCGTTGGCTTCGGCACCGGAATTGTTGAAGAACGCCCGCTCCATGCCCGCCAGCCGGGTCAGTTTCTGCGCCAGCCGCTGCTGCCAGTCGATGCTGTAGAGGTTGGAGGTGTGCAACAACAGCCCCGCCTGTTCGCTGATGGCGGAGACAATTCTGGGGTGGGAATGGCCGACATTGGTCACCGCCACGCCCGCCACCGCGTCCAGGTATTCACGACCGGCCTGATCCCACAGGCGCGTGCCGAGGCCTTTAGTGAAACTCAAGGCCAGTGGTTGGTAAGTACTCATCAGGCAGGCGGCGGTCATGACATCAAGCTCCATCAATTGTCGGTGTTTTTGCAGTATGGTTAGCCACCAGAGCTGGATAAACGCTGCAAACCTTCAATCATTTTAAAGCCGGGCTTGATAATGGATTTATTTCAGGCAATGACCGTTTACGTCAGAGTGGTGGAATCCGGCAGCATGACCGCTGCCGCTTTTCAGTGCGAAATGTCTACCACCATGGTGGGCAATCACCTGCGGGCACTGGAGCAACGCCTGGGTGTACGCTTGCTCAACCGTACGACGCGGCGCCAGCGGCTGACGGAATTCGGCACCGCCTACTATCAACGCTGCCTCGAAGTACTGGGGCTGGTGGCTGATTCCGAACGCCTGGCCGAGCAAGCCCTCGATGAGCCGAGCGGCACCCTGCGCCTCACCGCACCACTGACGTTCGGCACCGAAAAACTCGCGCCCGCGCTGAGCGAATTCGCCCTGCTTTGTCCACGAGTCAAACTGGACGTGGTCCTCACCAACCGGCGTCCGGACCTGCTCGAAAATGGTTTCGACGTGGCGTTTCGGCTGGGCAATATGGAACAGACCAACCTGATCGCCCGTCCACTCGAGGACTACACGCTGACTATGTGTGCATCACCGAGCTACCTGACGCGCCGAGGCAACCCGGAAAAACCGGATGACCTGCGACACCATGACTGCCTGTCCTTTGCCTACCCGGCGGGCGATGACTGGCACTCGGTGGAAAAGGAATGGCGCCTGACCGGGGCTGAAGGCGAGGTGACTGTGGCGGTCAGTGGACCCATGCTGATCAACAGCTCCGCAGGATTGCATCAAGCGGCACGCACCGGCATGGGCATCGTGCTGTTGCCCGACGCATTGGTGGAGCAAGACCTCAAGGACGGAAAACTGGTGGCCGTGATGCCGGATTACCTGCCGCCGAACCGGCCGATGAGCCTGATGTACGCACAGGATCGCTATCGTTTGCCGAAACTGCGCAGTTTCGTCGACTTCGCCATGCGAATGTGGGGCAAGCACTAGCGGGCTGAAGGCGCCATCGACTAATCTCCTCGACTGACGGGTCACTTTGGTCAGGGAGAGCGGTGATGGATGGGGCCTCGGATATCGAAGCGTTGAAGTTCAATCTGTCCGATTTGAACGAAAACATGCTGCACACCATTATGGAACTGGTCAGTGACGGCATCTGGGACTGGAACGCCAATACCGGTTTCGTTTACCGCAATCCCGGCTGGTACGAAATGCTTGGCTATGCACCTCACTCCCTCGACAACACGGTGTTGACCTGGGAAAACGTGATGCACCCCGACGATTACCCGCGGGTCATGGCCCTGTTTGACGACTACCTGAGCCAACGGGCTCCCGGTTATCAAGCCGAGTATCGCTGTCGCACACAGGACGGGCGCTATATCTGGATCGAAGATCGCGGCCACGTGCTTGCACGTAATGCCGACGGTTCGGTCGCGCGCATGGTCGGTGCGCACCGCAGCATTGAAGACAAGAAACTCCTGGTCGAAGCGCTTGAACGAAGGAATCAATCCCTCGAAGCCATCGTCGAAGAACGCACTCGAGAGTTATCCCGGGTCAACCAGCAGTTGCAGATCCAACTCGAAGAAAACCGCAAACTGGCGGAAACCGACGCGCTGACCTCAATCGCCAATCGACATCGTCTGAGTAAAACCCTTCCCCAGGAATGTGACCGCGCCCAACGCTTCCGACAGCCACTGTCGCTGATTGCCATGGACATCGACGACTTCAAAAACATCAACGATCACTACGGTCATGCCTTGGGTGATGCCGCACTGGTGCAGGTGGTCGAGAGTGTGAAGCGCTGCGTCCGCGAGGGTGATTTGCTGGCGCGTTGGGGCGGTGATGAGTTCATCATGGTCCTGCCCAACACCTCGCTGGCCGACGCCAGAACCTTCGCCGAAACCATCCGCCATAGCCTCGCCGGCTTGCCGCCGGTGGGAGACTTTCAACTGACCCTCAGTTTTGGTGTGGTTCAGCGCTTCGACGAAGAACAGCAGACCGGGCTGCTGGCCAGGGCTGATCAGGCGTTGTATCGGTCGAAGGTGGCGGGCAAGAATGTGATTTCGGGGTGAGCATCGTGCTCGCCCCTTCCTCTCACATCCCCGACTTCACCAACACCGGTTTTTCCTGATACCGCTCCGGATACAGCTGTTTGAGCTGCGCGACTTTCGGTAGATCGTTGATCACGATGTACGGGTAAGTCGGATGTTCGGTCAGAAAGTCCTGATGTTCCTCTTCCGCCGGGTAGAAACCGTTATAGGTTTCCAGTTTGGTGACGATCGGTTTGTTGAATGATTTGGCGGCATCCAGCTGGGCAATGTAGGCCTGGGCGACGCGTTGCTGCTCGCTGTTTTCCGGAAAAATCGCCGACCGGTACTGAGTGCCGCGGTCAGGTCCCTGACGATTGAGTTCGGTCGGGTTATGCGCGACGGAAAAGTAGATCTGCAACAAGGTGCCGTAACTGACCTGAGTGGGGTCGAAGGTGACTTCGACAGATTCTGCGTGACCGGTATCGCCGTCACTGACTTGTTCGTATCGAGCGGTGTTGGCGGCACCACCGGCATAACCGGAGATCGCTTTCTTCACACCTTTGACATGCTGAAACACCCCTTGCACGCCCCAGAAGCAACCACCGGCGAAGACCGCCGTTTCACTGTGGGCCTGGGTGGTTTCGTCGAGGGCTGGTGGGGGAATGATGACCGCTTCTTCGCCAGCACCGAAAGAGAACGCCGAGCATTGACCGATGATGCCTGCGGCAGCCAGCCCCAACAGGGTACGGCGCCAGGTGAATAGGGTTTTCATGAAGCTGATTCCTGAGTAAATGAAGCGGCTATCAACCGAACGTAAAGGCATACGCCGAGACACCCGGATCGAGAAACTCGATGCTGAAGGTTCGATCCGTCACACCGCCGGGTTGACGCACCAGTTGATACAAACGTTGCTCGGTCACGCTGCCGCTGCCATCGGGTGCGACGTCCGTACCGTGGGCATCATCGGGGGCTTTTCCGTCAATCAGGACTTTGAAGCGCACCGGTTTGCCATCGGCGGCAGGCCCCAACACCAGGTGCAAATCGCGAGCATGGAAGCGATAGACGATACGACTGGCCGGCGCGCTTGATGTGGCCCGCTCCGAACCGACAGTCCACTGACCGCCCAGGCTCCAGTCATTCAAGGCCAGTTGCGACGGTGGGTTGTAGGTTGTCGACTTGTCGGGAACCAGACTGGTTTCGGGGACGAAATGCTCCGCGCGCTGGTAACCGACATAGGTTTCCGGTGACTGCACTTCGTTCATGTCCGGCGCGAGTTGAACACCTTCGGCATTGGCATTGATCAGCCCATCGGCCACTTTGGCGGCCCCCGCTTCACGCAGCAATTGCTGGATCACCCGCTCCGACTCGACGTAATCGCCTTCGCCAAAGTGGTGGTAGCGAATGCGCCCCTGTGCGTCGGCGAAATAGTGAGCGGGCCAGTATTCGTTGCTGAAAGCACGCCAGATCTTGTAGTCGTTATCGATCGCCACCGGGTAGTTGATGCCCAGGTCCTTCATGGCTTTGGTGACGTTGCCTACATTCCGTTCGAAAGCGAATTCGGGCGCATGGACGCCGATCACCACCAGCCCCTGATCACGATACTTTTCGGCCCACGCCTTCACATAGGGCAGCGTACGCAGGCAGTTGATGCAGGAGTAGGTCCAGAAATCCACCAGTACCACTTTGCCCTTCAATGCCTGAGCGGTGAGAGGGGGTGAGTTGAGCCATTGCACGGCGCCGTCGAGCGGCGGGAGGTTGCCTTCAATCGGCAGCGCACCCGGCTTTTGCTCGGCCGCTTTCATTGCACCACCGGGATCACGCGCCATCATTGCCGCGCTTTCATTTGGAGACCTGGCCAACCGTCCAACCAGCGCCTGTTCGATACCGCCTGTGGACGCCGTCGAAACCCGTGCCAGAATCCCCGTATCAAGCCCCAGGGCAATCGCCGCCACACCCGCCAGCATTGCAGCACCCAAGCCTCGACGGACCCACTCGCCAGCACCGATGGAACGCTTCATTGCAGCGAATACTTTACCGCCCAACAGCAACGCCACTGCGAGGGAAGTGGCGGCACCGGCGGCGTAGGCCAGCAGTAACAGGGTGGTTGCGATACTTGCCCCTTGCAATGCGGCGCCGGTCAGTACCAGACCCAGAATCGGCCCGGCACACGGCGCCCAGAGCAGGCCGGTGGCAACACCGATCAGGAACGAAGCACCGGGACGCGGCTGCGAATCGGCACCGGCGGCTTCCGACAAACGACTACCCGCCGCCACCAGCGGACGCGTCAGGCGCTCAGCCAGTTGCGGCAGCAACAACGTCAAGCCGAACAGTGCGACAAACACCAACGCAAGCCAGCGTCCGTACTGATTGAGTTGCACCACCCAACCGCCACCCACCGCTGCCAACGAGGCGACCAGCGCGAAGGTCAGTGCCATCCCCGCCAGCAGCGGCAAGCTGCTCTTCATGAACGGCTGCCCGGTGCGGGCGAAGACAAACGGCAGTACCGGCAAGATGCACGGGCTGACGATCGTCAGCACACCACCGAGATAAGCGAGGACCAGAAGCCACATAGTGTCGACCTGCATGAAGTGAAAGAGTGGGTTAAGCCGCCTGTGGCTTGAAGGTCATCGCCAGACCGTTCATGCAGTAACGCAGGCCGGTGGGCTTGGGCCCGTCATCGAAAACATGCCCGAGATGACCACCGCAACGCCGACAATGGACCTCTTCGCGCAGCACGCCGAAGGAGCGGTCCTGACGGGTCGCCACGGCCTTTTCCAGCGGCGCCCAGAAACTCGGCCAACCGGTGCGGCTGTCGAACTTGGTTGCAGAGGAGAACAGCGGCAGATCGCAACCGGCACAGGCAAAGGTGCCGTCACGGTGCTCGTTGTTCAGCGCACTGCTATAAGCCCGTTCGGTGCCCTCCTCGCGCAGGATTTCATACTGCTCGTCGCTTAGCAGGGCACGCCACTCGCTGTCGCTGTGGGTCACCTCGAAAACCTCCTCGGCACTGGCCTCACTGACCAGTGCGGAACGGGCGGCAAATTTTGGCAATACACCGATCACCAGGGCTGCAGCCCCCAGCCCGCCGCTCGCCAGTAGAAATTGTCGCCGTGAAAACATGGCCGTCTCCAATAATCCAAAGTGCCTTTCATGGATCACAGCCTAGGCTTGGTTTAATCGCCAAATCCTCACGGGAAGTTAAACAATTCGTGATAACTCTGGCCCTGGAAAACCCGCACAATGCGCTCATTGCGCCGAAGGATTGAGCTTGATGGAACCGACCAAACGCGTCCTCGTGGTCGAGGACGACCTGCATATCGCCGACCTTATCTGCCTGCATCTACGCGATGAGCAGTTCGAGGTGGTGCACTGCGCCGATGGCAATGAAGGCATGCGATTGCTGCAGCAAGGAAGCTGGGACGCGCTGATCCTCGACCTGATGCTGCCGGGTGTCGACGGCCTGGAAATCTGCCGCCGCGCCCGTGCCATGGCCCGCTACACACCGATCATCATCACCAGTGCGCGCTCCAGCGAAGTGCATCGGATACTGGGCCTGGAGCTCGGCGCCGATGATTACCTGGCCAAACCCTTTTCCATGCTCGAGCTGGTCGCCCGGGTCAAGGCGCTGCTGCGACGGGTCGACGCCATGGCCCGCAACCTGAAAATGGACGCCGGCAGCCTGATCATCGACGGCCTCTCCATCGACCCGATCACCCGTGAGGTGTCCCTTGACGGTCGGCGCCTCGACCTAACGCCGCGGGAGTTCGACCTGCTGTATTTCTTCGCCCGCCAGCCCGGCAAAGTGTTCTCGCGCATGGACCTGCTCAATGCCGTGTGGGGTTACAGCCATGAAGGCTACGAGCACACGGTCAATACCCACATCAACCGCCTGCGGGCAAAGATCGAGGCCGATCCGGCACAACCGGTGCGCATCCTCACGGTGTGGGGCCGTGGCTACAAATTCGCCGCCAGGGAGGACCAGCCATGAGGTTGACCCTGACTCAACGCCTGTCTGTGGTGTTTGCCGTGCTGTTGCTGGTGTGCTGCGGTACGTCGGCGTGGATGCAGGTGCGCTCCAACCAGATGCATGAGCAGGAAGTGGTGCAGGGTTTGTCGCGGGACCTGGCGCAACACATTGCCAAGGACACGGTGTTGATGGACACCCAGGGCCTGATGCCCAATGCCGTGCGTGATCTGTTCAGCAAGCTGATGCTGGTCAATCCCAGTGTCGAGGTCTATCTGCTCGACATCGGCGGCAGGATTGTCGGCAGCGCGGCGCCCGAAGGCCGAATTCACCGGGAACGTGTGGACCTCGCGCCGATCCAGCGTCTGTTAAAGGGTGATGCCCTGCCGATTCTGGGCGACGACCCGCGCAGCGTCGAGGCGCGCAAGGTGTTCAGCGCCGCGCCGCTGAAGGTCGACGGTAAGTCTGTTGGTTATCTTTACGTGGTGTTGCTCGGCGAAGACCACGATCGCCTGGCGGAACGGGGCGCCACCAGCGCAGCTCTCAACACGGCCCTGCTGTCGATCGGACTGGTCGCATTGCTCTGCCTGATCGCCGGTCTCACCGCATTTGCGCTGATCACCCGGCCGTTGCGCCGTTTGACCGAAACCGTCAGCCAGTTCGACATTGATGGCATCCCGGCCACGCCACCCGCGCCAGCGCCGGCGGAAAAAACCGCCAGCCACGACGAAATCGCCATCCTCGACGCCACCTTCCGGCAGATGCAGGCGCGCCTCAGCGAACAGTGGCGCTCACTGACCCGTCAGGATCAGGAGCGCCGTGAACTGGTGGCGAACATTTCCCACGACCTGCGTACGCCTTTGGCGTCGCTGCATGGTTATCTGGAAACCCTGTCGCTCAAGGACGCCACGCTGTCCCCCACCGACCGTCGCCGCTACCTGGGCATCGCTCTGGATCAAAGCCGCAAGGTCGGTGGCCTGGCGCAATCGTTGCTGGAACTGGTGCGCCTGGAACACGGTTTCGTGCAGCCCGTGCTGGAGCGCTTCTCCCTGACCGACCTGGTACAGGACATCTTCCAGAAATTCGAACTCACCGCCGAGGCGCGCCAGGTCGAACTGAAGGCCAGCTTCGCCCCCAACGTGGCAGCGGCCTGTGCCGACCTGGGGTTGATCGAACGGGTCCTCACCAACCTGTTCGACAATGCCCTGCGTCATACCCCTTCAGGTGGGGACATCGAGCTGAGCCTGCGCCCGCAAGGACCGTTTATCGAGGTCACCGTCAGCGACACGGGCACCGGCATCGCACCTGAACTGCGCGAAGGGTTGTTTCTGCGCCCGTTCAACATTGGCGGCGCACGACGCGATGGCGGACTCGGGCTGAGAATCGTGCATCGGATCCTGCAACTGCATGGTCGCGATATCCAGCTGATCGATGTGCCCGGACGTGGCGCGACCTTCCGCTTTACGTTAGCGGTCGATCAACAGACCGCAGAGCAATGGGCGGTGCGCTCGATGAATCTGAATTCGCCAGGGAAATAGTTGCCGCAACCGCTATGATCACGACATCACTTTTCGGCAAGGACGCTGTTTGATGCTCAATACCCTGCAAAACACGCCTCTGTGGGTTTACGCACTATTTTTGCTGCTCTGTTACTACGGCATCAAAGCCCTCTCCCCGACCCGTGAACGCAAAATTTCATTGCTGATCACTCCGCCGATTTTGTTGGGCTGGTCGCTGTATTCGCTGAATCTCACGCTCGATCCGTCACTATCAATCAGTTGCTGGTTGGCTACGGTGATCGCGGGTTGCGGCGTCGCACTGCTGATTTTTTCCCGCGAGGGTATCGAGCTGGATCAATCGCAAACTGCACTGATCGTGCCGGGCACCGCAAAAACCCTGGTGCTCTACCTGCTGTTTTTCATTGTTAACTATTACTTTGGCTATCAGGCCGAGGTTGATCCAGAACACTCGGCGACGCTGTCGATGGTTCTGCTCAAGGCCTGCGCATCAGGCTTTGCCAGTGGTTTGTTCTGTGGGCGTTCGATCAGGTTTTATCAGATGTTCCGATCCTTGGTAGGAGCGAGGCTTGCCCGCGAAGAACGATAACGCGGTACGACAGACGGACCGCGTCATCGTTCTTCGCGGGCAAGCCTCGCTCCTACAGGGGATTCGAGGCAGGTCTTTTGTCCAACATCCGTGACAACGCCGCCCCGGTCCAATAGATTAAGCGGCCTGAAAAGGCCCAGCGCTTTCTCGCCTCAACCCAAGTTTAAAGAAGTAGTGAAATTTCAATGTCCGATTCCAATACCGCTGAATCCGTAGTCACCTTGTCGTCCAAAGCGGAATACGAAAACTCCATCAATCTTTCACAGCACGTGCCCCAGGCCAAGACCATCAGCGAGATGGTCCTGGATGCTTTCCAGTCCACCCGTGAAAGCGATCAGATCCGCGAGCTGCGCGCCGCGATTCGCCAGGCCCACGACCGCTTCGACGACGACAAAGCCTACGAATTGATGGGCGAACTCAAGCAACTCAAGGACGCCGAAGCTGCCGACATCGCGGCCCTCGAAGACCTGAGCAGCAAATTCTCGATCAGCCGCATTCTTTCCAGCTTCAAGGACGATCCGGCGTTTCAGGAAATCGTCTACGGCTTGGCATTGAAGGTGCTGAACCAGACGCATCAGGCCATCAGCAACCCGGCCAGCAGCAAAAGCAAAACGGCCCGCGCCAAGAAAGAAGTTGAAGTGTTTACCATCAGCAAGGATGGCGTGAGCGTCACCCTGCCGCTGCGTACACCACGCTCGCGCCTGAACGTTGACCGTGAAGCGCTGGAATTCCTGGGCTTCACTTTCGTTGGCGAGGGCGATGAAGCCGAGCTGGAAAGCGAGACGTTCCTGGACAGCGCCGGGACAGAACAAGCGGTCAACCGCAAAAACATCATTACCGCGCTTCAGCAGCAAACCGCATTCGATGGCTACAGCATCGCCGCGCAGTAATACGATCCATTGTGGCGAGCGAGCTTGCTCCGGGCGGCGTTCCGACGTTGGGCTGCGTAGCGGCCCCAAGAATCTGACTGCAATTGTCGATTTTTGTGAGTGCTACGCACTCAAGCGGGACGGTGCGGCGATCCGACAAGCTCCCTCGCCACAGGTACCTCACTTGCACACTTGAGAGCCCCGCCCTAGAGCGGGGCTTTTTATTGCCCGCGATTCCGCTAAAAGCACGATTACTCTCACAGTATCGACACCCGAATAAACACTTCCCTTAACCCTTGAGCACCACGGGTCCGCCTGCGGGGAGCGTCATCTCACTTTCCAGCTCAAGACTTCAGTGGTGCGATTGCTGAGGTCATCATGCACACAACCCCTTTGTACCGTCAGTTAGCCAACCACTACCTCGACGCGATCCGCAGCGGCACCTTGAAAACCGGTGAACGCTTCCCATCCATTCGGCTGATGATGGAAAAACACGCGGTCAGTCTGTCGACCGCCGTGCAGGTTTGCCGGGAGCTCGAGGACTATGGGGTTCTGGAAGCCCGCCCGCGCTCCGGTAACTACATTCGCCAACCGGACACCTTGCCCAAAACTGTGGTGTCCACTCCCCCGCCCCTCGACACCGGCGCCTACCTCGGCATTCACGAGCAGGTGTCATCAGTGCTCAAGGCCAGCCAGCGTGCGACGATCAAGGTCAATTTCGCCAGTGCCTATTGTGCGCCGGAGCTCTACCCGTTGAAGATTTTGCAGGAGCATATGATCAAGGCGCTGCGTCAGGACCAGCATTTGTTGGGTGTTCAAGGCTCGACCGGCGGCAACCTCGCATTGCGCAACATCCTGGCGCGACGGGCGCTGACCACCAAAGCCAATTTGACTGCCGAGAAGATGGTGATCACCAACGGCGCGACTGAAGCGATCAACCTGGCCTTGCGCGCGGTTACTCAACCCGGCGACACGGTGGCCGTGGAGTCGCCAACCTTCTACGGTTTGCTGCAAATTCTCGAGAGCCTGAACCTGCGGGTACTGGAAGTCCCGGCAACGGCCCACTCGGGCATCAATCTGTTCGCACTGGAACAGCTGCTGCAAAGCCCTGAACGGATTCGGGCGCTGATCGTCATTCCCAATCTGCAAAACCCACTGGGCAGCATCATGCCCGACGCCAACAAGGCGCGGCTGGTGCAACTGTGCGCCGAGCACGGCACCGTGCTGATCGAAGATGACACCTATGGTGACCTGGTGGATACCGAGCAGCCGTTGTCCACGCTCAAGCACTGGGACTGCAGTGACAACGTGATTTATTGCGCCTCTTTGAACAAAACCCTGGCACCGGGCCTGCGCCTGGGCTGGATCAGCGCGGGAAAATGGCACGAGCGCGTGGAAATGCTCAAACACACTCAGACCCGCGGCTGTGAGACGTTGTCGCAACTGGCGGTGGGTGCGTTCATGAAGACGCCTTCCTACGAGCGTTACCTGCGTCGTCTGAGGAAAACTCTGACGCAACAACGCCAACAGATAAGTGCAGCGATCACCCGCTACTTCCCACCCGGTACCTGCGTGACGGACCCTCGGGGCGGCACATTGCTGTGGGTGGAACTGCCCCGACACTATTCGGCAATGGCGCTTTTTCGGGAGGCGTTGAAGGTGGGTATTCAGATTTCCCCTGGGGATATCTTTTCCAATACACAGCGCTTTGACCACTTTGTGCGGATTGGGTGTGGTGCTCCGTATTCGCCGAAGATAGATGAGGCGTTGGCGACCTTGGGCCGTTTACTCGAAAACCAGCGTTAACCACAACCTCTGTAGGAGCAAGGCTTGCCCGCGAAGAACGATAACGCGGTCATTCAGGAGAACCGCGTTATCGTTCTTCGCGGGCAAGCCTTGCTCCTACAGGGAATGCGTTCAGGCCGGGGTTTGGTGCAGGCAAATGATATGCGGGTCGCCATTCCAGTGCGGGAATCGCTCGGCGATCAACGGGTCATGACCGGGAATGACGTGGTCTTCGCTGTCAGCCAAACGGTCGATTTCGATAAACGCTTCAAGCGTCTGCGCCAGATCATCCAGAATCGGAAACGGACTGCGCTGGCGAATGTTCGCCCACAAATGCGCAGCATCCGACGCCAGAACAATCCACCCGCGTTCGGTGTTCACCCGCACCACCTGGCTGCCCGGCGTATGGCCGCCCACCGGGTGCAGCGTCACGCCGGGAATCACCTCGACCGTGCCGGTATGCAGGCGCAACCGGCCTTCAAACAGCGGTGGCAGCGCCGACATCACATCTTCGACCTCGTAGGTTTTGTTCACCGTACGATGGGCCATTTTCGGTCCTGTGCAGAAGCGCAGCTCCGCTTCCTGCAGATGCACCGTGGCTTTCGGAAACAGCCCCAGGTTGCCGGCATGATCCCAATGAAGATGCGTGAGAATCAGGTTCTCGACCTGCGCCGGATCAATGTCCAGTTGGCGTAGGGATTCTTCCGGCAGGCGATACATCTGACGGTTGCGCCGATCCGCTGTAGCCGGTTGAAAACAGGTGTCGACCACGATGACTTGCTGCTCGTTGCGAATGACCCAGAAGTAGTAATCCAGTGGCATCGACGCATTGGGATCACCGCAGCAGGCGTCGTAAAGAAAGTTCTCCCGGGCGGTGCGTTGGGCATTGGCGCCGACACGGATGGCAAACACTTCGTACACAGGAACGGACATTTTCACCTCCTGAATCAGGCCACGGCCGCCGCTTTGAGGGTCGGACGGAAGTCGAAATCGATCTCGTCGGTAATCCCCAGATCCTGCGCCAGACGATGCAGGCCGCTGTAGTCACGCATGATCGTGGCGTTCTTGTTGCTCTCCCGGGTGTCGGCAATGATCAGCGCCGCATCCTCGACGCCGAGCTGCGTCAGGATCGCCTCCCACATCGAGTAGTCCTGAGCGACAAAGGCACTCAGCGCCACCGACAACGTCTGTGCGAAAAATGCCCGCTGGGTCGGCTGCATGTTCGCGTACATGATCTTCGCCACTTCAGCGAGAATCTTGCTGTGGGCGTACTCGTCGCGGTTATGCAGTTCGGCCACGCGGCGATTTTGCGGTTGAATCGTTTGATCGTCGGCCAGCAGATCCAGGTAAGCGTTGACGCTGATCTCGGCCACCACCGCAAAGGTGATCGCCGCCAAGTCTCGCTGCCACTGCTCGGGCAACTCCTCGCGCAGCGCGACAAGGCGCAGATAGGTGACCGAGGGCGGCAACTCCAGATCCTGATCGAGTGCGCGGTCCTCTTTGGTTCGCTCGATGGCGCGAAGATGCATGAGCGTGTGGTAGTGCTCATCGATCAACGTCTGCTGCATCGCCTCGCGAAAATGCCAGTCGTTTTTACCCAGGTACTGATTGGCGATGACGCTCAGCGCCGGGTTTACCACGTGCTCTTCGGCCGTGACCGTACGCAGGTTGTAGCCAATCCAGCCCCAGGTCACCACGGTGCTTTTGAGCTCATCGCTCAGGGCCTGGAATTTCGGGTGATGGAAGAACGGCACCATGCACTCCGGATAATCCGGGCGTGCCGGATCGAACGCTTCGCTGACCGAGGCCTTGTCCGGCGCACACACCGTGGCCCTTTTGGTCCAGGCCTGATTCAGCCGCACGACCAGTTGGTGATCGACCTTGGCGATCTCGATTGCTGTTTGCATGACGCGATACCTGTAGGACGCGTACCCGCCGAGGGGTACGCCAATGGAATAGTGAGCGACGGATGAATCAGGCCAGCCAGTAGCGGGTCAGGTTTCGCGCCGGGTCAGTGTATCGACTGCGGGCGTGGATCATTCGCCAGTTGTCCCAAATCAGCATGCACCCGTCGGGAATCAGCACCGGCGTGTTGTGCTGTATGAAATATTCCTCGCCGAGCAGCGCGAACCTGGCCAGGGGCGATGAACTGCTCGCCACCTTCGATTGCTGCAAATCGTCCTCGGAAGGATTCACATCGCCGTAGTGAAACTGGTTGTAGCTGAAGCGGAAAATGTCCCCGTCCTCTGTAGGCGTCAGGATGTACTCCTTGACCCTGGTTTGCGCCGCCTCACCCGGTTTGGCGGTGGCGACGAACTCTACGGGAGTCTCGTCGATCCATTCACGCAACTCGGGATCGGCGCTTTCCAGGAACCTCAGGAGCTCATACCCATCCACCAGCCCCGTATGCCCGCCACCACAGGTGGCCTGATGATGACAATGCAATGCCAGATAACGCGGTGGTGGCCCATAGACCGGCGCTTCGGTGTGCGGGCCGATGCCGTTCATGCTCTGGGAGTACGGCAACGCTTCATACCCCGGCTTGCGGGTAATGGCGAACGCCGTCTGCCCGTTGAATTGCGGAATGATCTGACCGAACTCCTGCAGCGTGCCGACGACATCGTAGGCAAATTCGGCGGGGGTCAGCACCGTCCAGCCACGGGACGACAACTCATCATGGCGGTGGCCCAGTGAAACGTAAGGTGTAGACGCAACAATCCCTTGATCTGACATGGTGGTGTTCCTGGCGGTTTATCAGGCGTTAACGGTTGAGGTGTAAGCGGCAATGAATTCGCGACAGGCGTTGCCCGGTCGATAGCGCTGTTCGTCGATGCTCTGCACGGGGGTGATTTCGGCGGCGGTGCCCGTCAGAAAACACTCATCGAATTCGCCAAGTTCCGTAGGAAGAATCGTGCGCTCGACCACCTGGTAATCCAGCGCCCCGGCCAATTCGATAACGGTCTGGCGGGTGATGCCATTGAGGAAACAATCGGGCAGCGGCGTGTGCAGCGTCCGGCCCTTGACGAAGAACACGTTGGCGCTGGTGGCTTCGGCGACATGGCCGCGCCAGTCAAGCATCAGCGCGTCGTGATAGCCGTTGTTTTCCGCATCGTGCTTGCTGAGTGTGGCGATCTGGTAATGCCCGGACGCCTTGGCTTCGAACGGGCTGCTGCTGGGTGGCGGACGACGCCACTCGGCGGTCTTCAAGCGAATGCCGCCCATGTGCCCCGCCGGGTCGAAGTAACTCGGCCATTGCCAGCAGGCGATCGCCACGTGCACGCGGTTGAAACGGGCCGAGGTCGAGATCATTTCACTGCCGCGCCACGCCACTGGCCGCAGATAACCGTCGACCACGTTGTTGCGTTGCAGCAGTTCATGGCTGGCCGCTTCCAGTTCGGCCAGCTCATAAGGAATCGCGAAATCCATCAACTGTGCCGAGCGATACAACCGCTCGCTGTGTTCGCGCAGTTTGAAGATCTTGCCGTTGTAGACACGCTCCCCTTCGTACACGGTGCTCGCGTAATGCAAACCATGGGTCAGCACATGCAAGCGCGCCTCGGACCACTCGACGAACTCGCCGTCGAGCCAGATAAAACCCTCTCGCTGATCAAACGGAATGCCGCTCATATCCCTATCTCCTGATGAATTTTCCTACGCCGTTTCGAGCAGGACCGGTATCAATTCGGGCGCTGCAACAGGCTCCGGCTGAAAGAAAAACGAACGTTCGCCAAACGCCGGTCGCAACTCATCGAACCAGGTCGCCTGCGGATCGAATCGCGCATAGAAGGTGCGCAACACCCACTGCGGATCGCGCGCCTGAAGAAACTGCAACACGAAGACTTTTTCCCCCGCCACGGTCTCGATGCCGTTGATCAACACCTTCCCGTAAAACGTGCTCATGGATGGCCCGCGCACCGTGCGCGCCAGCCCGGACACCGTTCGGTAAGCCGCCTGGAAAATCTCGAACGCCCGCGCCAGCGGCATCGCGAAGTAGTGACTCGGCCCGGTATCGCGCTCGACAAACATGTAATAAGGCACCGCTCCCAGCCGCACGCCCTCGGTCCAGAGCGCCGCCCAATCGGCGGGGTTTTCGTTGATGTGGCGGATCACCGGCGCCTGCATGCGCAAGGTCGCCCCGGTGGAGCGAATGCGTTCGACAGCCTGGCGGGCGATGTCCTGGCGGATCTCCACCGGGTGGTTGTAGTGCCCCATGATCGACAGGTGTTTCCCCGCTGCGACAATCCGTTTAAACAGCTCCAGCAGTTCCGGTGCGTCCTTGTCGCTGACAAACCGTTGCGGCCAATACGCCACGGACTTGGTGCCGATGCGGATGCTTTTGAGGTGAGGCAGTTCCAGCAGCGGCTCGATGTACCCCGCCAATGACCGAGTGTTCATGATCATCGGGTCGCCACCGGTGATCAGCACGTCGGTCACCTCGGTGTGCACCCGCAGGTAATTCACTAGCTCCTGGGACTCACGCGCGTTGAACTTGAGTTCTTCCTCGCCGATGAACTGCGCCCAGCGGAAACAGAACGTGCAGTACGCGTGACAGGTCTGACCGGCTCCGGGGAAAAACAGCACAGTCTCGCGGTACTTGTGCTGTATGCCCGGCAGGACTTTTCCGTCGAGGGTCGCACCGTTGTGTGTCAGCTGCCCGGCCGGATGCGGGTTCATGCGCAGCCAGATGGTTTCGATCCGACGTTTGATGGCGACGGCGTCATCGCGCTCGATCACCTGTTTAAGCGACGCGTACTCGTCCGGTAGCAGCATGTCCTTGTGGGGGAAGGTCATGCGGAAAATCGGGTCATCCGGAATGTTGTTCCAGTCGATCAGCGTGCCGAGGACATATTCATTGGTGCGAAACGGCATGACCCGGGCCACTACGGTCATGGCTTCCTGCAACGCTGGCGTCAGTTTTTGCCAGTACGGCGTGTCGCGAATGGTGCGTGAGTTATAGGGTTTGTATCTTTCCTGCTCCGACAGTCCCTGCATGGCAGCGCTCCTGGTGATTGCCTGGCGGCTTTTACTGAATGGCCGGCGCTACGCGCTCTATATCCATCCAGGCTCGGACGCTGTCGCGATCCCATTGCCGGCGCACATACGCCGCGAGCCTCGCAGGCACCCGATCACCATTGGCGACCAGTCGGTTGAGCATGATTGCCAGGTCCGTGTCGGCGATGCTCCAGTCACCGAACAGGTGATCGGCGCCCTCCTCCAGCAACCGGTCCGCCACAAAGAACAGTCGGTCGACAGCGGCCAGCGCCTCGTCGGACAGGGGGTTATCTTTCTTGCCGAAGTAAATGAGGTCTGCGGGACGCTCTTTGCGAATGACCAGCAGATCACTGCGCAACCAGGCCTGAAGTTGACGGGCGCGGGCGCGTTGCTTGATGTCCAGCGGGAACAACTTTGGATGCCCCGGCGCAATCTCTTCCAGATATTCGGCAATGGCCGACGATTCCGACAGTGCGAAATCTTCGTGAACCAGCGTGGGGATTTTGCAGGTTAACGATACATTGCGATAACTCGGCTGATAGTTCTCACGCGCTTTCAAGTCCAGCGTGACAAGTTCAAACGAAAGTTGTTTTTCTTTCAACGCCACACATGCCGACATTGCAAAAGCACTGACAAAATCCGCGCCAACATAGAGTTTCAGCTTCGTACTTTCCATAGAACGCTCCCTTGCTTTAACCACAATAATCCGTTGCATTGGAATCGATCGTAGTTAGTTGGCTAAGCGCTGAACAGATACAGAAATTATCTGTTTCTACGGATACAGAACTTCAAAAATACAGCGACCAGAAACAAAAAAGGGAGTCTGCGAATGCGGACTCCCTGGGGGTGACAAAGGGGAATATTGAGCGTGTCAGACCGTGGCGTCTGCCGCATTGGAGAGCTGCGCCATCTGGGGCATGTTGCTCATGTTCAGCATGGCCAGCGGTTCAGTGGCGCTGGTGTTGACGAAGCCGTGCCGGGTCCAGGCGGGCACCAGCAACACGTCGCCGGGGCTGACGTTCACGGCATCGGCATCGCCCAGGGTCAACGCGCCGCTGCCGGACTGAATGATGAACAGGTGCCACCACGAATGTGCATGGCCATTCAGCGTCGTGCCCGGTTTCAGCCATTGCATGGACACCGCCATCCCTGGCGTCAACTTGCAGCCTTCGGTGCTGTCGTCGTGAGCCAGCGCGACAATATCGACCTCGCTGTCCTTGAGCTGCTGACGCATGCCGGTAAGTTCATCATCCTTCCACACCCGGGCATTGACCGGAGGTCGGTTCAAACTCTGGCGAAAGTCCTTATATGAAAAAAACCCACCTTGAATGTTATTCATCCGCACACACCGACTTATTATCGACTTTGAGTGACCAGACACTAGGCGAACAATCGATTACTGTAAAGTCTACCAACTAACACTCACAACACCGAGGGCCGCAGCGCCACAATCATGTCAACTTCCACGGCGGCATTCTTCGGTAATTGATAGACGCCGACAGTGGTTCGGGTATGTTTCCCCGCATCGCCCAGCACATGACTGAAGACATCCGATGCACCGTTGGCGACTTCACTGAGATCAACAAAGTCCGCCGTGCACTTCACGTAAACCGTCACCCGTATCAACGACTTGATTTTGTCCAGCGAACCGATGGCATCCACGATCAGTGCCAGCCCGCGCATGGCGCTGATGCTGGCGGCCGCTTGTGCATCCGTCAGGCTGAGCTCCAGCCCGACCCTGCCCGGGTATTGCATTTTGCCGCTCATGCGCGGCACCAGACCGCTGATGTAGATTTCATCGTGATGCCGAACCAGCGGTGCGTAACGTCCGCCCACGGTGTTCTCGCCGTAGATGTCGTAGTTGAGTTCTTTCGCCAGGGCGATGAAACGTTCGTCACACGACATTTTTTGCTCAATCATTCACTCAACCCTCTTAAACCAATAATGCTTGAAACATTGATCCCGAAGGCTCAACCCACGGCTCTCGCCGGCACAGCCAGGCAAGTGACTTCGACACTCGATTCGATCGCCTCTGCCAGGCGCAGCAGGTTGTCGCTGAGCTGCCCGTAGTCTTCGCTGAACAACACGATGTGGCCGATAAACGACGTGTTGTCTTTCACCAGTGCGGTGACTGAATCACTGAGGCGCTTGGCGTACACCGCCTCGACCAGCTCGATGTTCAACTCCCGGGCCAGGGACTGGATGTCGGGTACGTAGCGCAAAAGACCGCCGGCCGGCGCCCGGAGCAGGCGAATGCCGCAATAGCCACGGGCAACGGGATCGTGATGGTCGACCTTGCCTTCAACCGCCCAGCGGACCCAGCGTTCCCATGGATCGAAATCGACAAACGCCAGACGCGCCAGGTCCCAGATGTGCATGCCGCCGGGGCGCATGTTGGTTTCCACCGCCGAGGTCAGGCCGTCGCGGCGCAGGAAGATCTCGTTGTGATAGGCACCGTTTTCCAGCGAGACCAGTCCAGACATGTGCCGACCGGCAGCCGCCAGGCGCGCCTGTACATCAGCCGCCAACGGCGCCGGCACCACTTGCTGGATTTCTGCGCGATAGGCGCCTTCGGTGGTGGTTTTCTCGGTGACCCAGGTGCTGCCCGCGACGTAATCCCAGCTGTATTCCCGGGCGTTCTGAATCAACTCTTCGAGGACGATGCCGCCTTCGCGATAGGGCTTGAGCGCCTGCCAGGCTTCGTCGCATTCGGACGGGTGGTGGATGACCCGGCAACCTCTGCTCGCACCTTCGCAGGCCGGCTTGATGAAGGCTTTGCCGCCCAGTTCGACCACCCGCTGACGCAGTTCGCCCAGGCTTTCGATACGTGTGGAAAACACGGCGCGGTAATCCTCCGGCGCTGTGTCGGCGGCCGCTTCCAGTTTGCGAAAAATCTGTTTATCAAGCCCCGCCCGCGCCTCGCCAGGGGTAATGCCGGGCAGGTCGAAATGTGTGGCCAACGCGGCACCCAGCAACACACCACGGTCGGAAAACGGCAGGACACCGATCAGCTTCCAGCAATCGGCACCCAGGCAACCGACCAGCAGATCGACAGAGTCGGCGATGTCCTGCGATGCCATCGAGGCCGTGCAGACGTGATCCGCCACCTGATCGTCATCGGGTTGAATCTGCTCCACCACCAGGATCAGCCTGGCGTTATAGAGCGTCTTGCAGAGGTCACGCAGCTTCTGGATATCGTGAACCCGGTTGCCGTTGTACCCGACCACTACTACGCATGACGTCGTATTCATGAAGCCTCCGACCTGTGGAGTAAAAAACGCAAACGCGGTGACTCAGTCGTGCAGCGACGCGTTGGCTCTACGGTTTAGCCAGTACCAGGCGAGGATGCCTCCCGCGCCGATGGCAGCCAGTACCAGGGCGCTATAGGGCGGTGGCATGACCCGCATGATCAGCACCGTCAGCCCGGCGCCGACACCCAGGGACACTTCCTTGACGAACATGTTGTTTTGTTTGACGGAGAAGTAATCGAGATAGCTGAACGCGCACTCGGCGATGGACAGCAGCGCAACCCAGATCAACGCGCCGGCGAGGGTTTCGACGTGGAACGCATCCGGCGACGAGAGCACGGCGAAGCCGCCGATGATGATCCCGATGACAGCGACCACCTTGAAGCGCCCGGTGCGCTCGATCAGTTTCATCACCGGCACCTGGGCAAACACCACCACGGCGCTGTTGAGTATCAGCATCAAGCCATACCAGGCCGGCAGTTCACCGGTCTTGAGCAGGATCGCCTGGGGCAGGATCGAGAACACACCAAACAACTTGATGCCCATGATGATGCCGGCGATCACCCACGGCAGTTTATTGCGCCAGCCACTGCCGTCATGGGTGACCGGGCTTGCAACCACCGGTTGGGTGGTAAAGGTCGCGCCCATGGCGATGGGCAGGCACAGCAGGACGAAACCTGCGGCGCCGAGGAAAAACAGGGTTGGGGTCAGCAGCGGCGAGAGCAGGATCAGCCCCGCCACCAGACTGCCCATGTTCATGGCGACGCGGTTGTAGGCCGCGCCCTCTTTGGTCTGGGCGGCTTCGCTCTTGATCAGGTAACCGGCAATGGCAATGCCGTAGGCGAACAACGCCGCGGCGAACATCACCATGCCCTGGTTGCTGGTGACCGCCAGCAACACCAGCCCGAGGGCGGCACACATGAGCGTGACACTCAGCGACCGACGGCCCAGCACCAGCAATGTCAGCGGCAGCAGCAACAGCAAGGCCCGATAACCGAGGGCGAGGATGCTGTTGGTGGCGGTGTCGAGCCAGACGTTGGCCTTGCCCAGCACGGCAAACAGCGACACGGCGGTGATGATCCGGATCGTGAACAGGCGGATGTTGATCACCGGTTTGGCGACGGCGACCGTTGTTTGAACACTCATGCAACACCTCTGGAACCAGCGACTGTTCAGGCTTCCAGCGCGAACAATCAGGAAAGTCTGTAAGGTGATGGTAGAGAGAGTCGCTTGTTTTCATCAGAGCAAGTTCGTATAGAATCAAACGAACTTTACTGCCGGAGAGACCAGTAAAATGCAGGTTCAGCGAGCAGTGATCGCCGCCATCGAGTTCCAGCCGGGAGTGCCGCTGGTCCAGCAGATCGTCGATCAATTGTCGGTGGCGATCAGCCAGGGCGGGCTGCCTCATGGCTCGCGGCTGCCACCGATTCGCGAACTCTCCGAGCTGATGAACGTGGGCAAGTCCACGGTGGTGGATGCGCTGGACCGCTTGCGCGCCAAGGGTTTGGTGGTTTCACGCCAGGGTTCGGGGCATTACGTGCACCGTTCCACCACCACGCTCAAGACCGATGCCGGCCCGGACCTGCAACCTCAAGACACACTGAGCGTGGTCCGCCGCGCGGTATTGCAGGACAACGGCTCGCTGCGCCCCGGCGCCGGGTTCCTGCCTTCCTCGTGGCTGCCGGCAGAAGAATTGTTGAAAGCCGTGCGCGGCACCCTGCGCGCCACCTCCCTGCGCATGGGCGAATACGGCGTCGCCGCCGGTTATCTGCCACTGCGCGAAGCGTTGCGGGTCAAGTTGGCGACCTTGGGCATCGAAGTGCCGGTGGACCAGATCATCACCACCGCCAATACCGTGCAGGCCATCGACATGCTGATGCGTCTGCTGGTCAAACCCGGCGACACGGTGCTACTCGACGATCCGTGTTACTTCACCATGCACACCAATCTGGCCTTGCATGGCGCCAAGGTCATCACCATCCACCGGGGCGTCGACGGCATGGACCTGGACGCCTTCGAGCAATTGCTGATTGTCCATCGGCCCGTGCTCTACATGACCAACAACACCCTGCACAACCCGACCGGGCACTCGTTCTCCCCGGCGCAGGTCTATCGCTTGCTGGAGTTGAGCCACCGTTATGGTTTTCACATCCTCGAAGACGATTTGTATTGCGACATGCAGCAACGAACCACGCCGCGCCTGGCAGCGGGCGGGCTGGACAATGTCAGTTACGTGTCCGGTTTCTCCAAAACCCTGACGGCGAACAGTCGGGTCAGTTATGCCGTGCTTTCGCCGCAACTGGCGGCACGGATGGTCACCCTGAAAATGGCCTGCGGTGGCATGACGTCGGAGCTGGCGGAGCAAATTATCTGCACGATGCTCAGTGATGGCAGCTACGCCAAACACACCCGGCGCACGGTGGATCGGCTTTACGAGTCGAGCAGTCGGGTATCGAGTTGGCTGGTGGAGGCGGGTTGTTCCGTTTCATCGCTGCCGCATGAAGGGCTGTTTACCTGGACGCGACTGCCCGAAGGGCATCATGCCGAAACGCTCGCTCGGAAGGGTCTGGACATCGACCTGGTGCTGGCGCCTGGCACCCTGCTCAGTAAAGCGCCGGACGCCAGTCACTTTCTGCGTTTCAACGTGGCGCACAGCGACAACGTTCAGGTGCGGGAGCGGTTCTTCCGCCTGCTCGACGATTACAAAAAGTAACCGCGTCACTCCCCCTGTGGCGAGGGAGCTTGCTCCCGCTGGAGTGCGAAGCGCTCCCCTGCATTTCTTCTGATACACCGCATTTACAGGCCTTAGCGACTGCTGCGCCCGAGCGCGGACCGGCCGGCGGGAGCAAGCTCCCTCGCCACAGGGATCGTGTCCGACACAGCAGTTGCTGGCCGCATGACATCTGCCGCCACCAGATCGCTACGATTGTGATCCTCGCCTCCCGCACGCTAACTTCGACGCGTCGCTGCCAATTCAGCGACCGGGCCTGATAACTCGAACACGATGTAAGCACCAATCGGAGTTCTCCTTTATGCACGCCAACAATCCGTTCAAAATTTATGCATCTGTGCCACCTTTCCCCCGTCACCTCCCAACCACAGGAGGTGCCCAATGACCAACCCACAAGACCTGGAAACCATCGGCCTCACCCCCTTCTCCTACCACGCCAACCAACCGCTATTCCGCATCAACCGTGGCGTCCCGATAATCCAGGCGCTACACCACGCTTCCGACCTGCTCCATATCGCCAAACTACTTGCATCCGACGCCGCCATGATTCGCGATAGCGACCGGCATGCCTGGGCGTCGCATTTTCTGCAGGATATGAGCAAGGCAATCATCGATGACGTGGCGAAGGTGCTCGATGCACCGTGCAACAACGGGACGTAAATGAAAAAGCCCCGTGCAATTCTTAATACACGGGGCCCTCATCGCGAAATTCCTCAGTTTTAATCAGATCAACCATTTTTTCTTGAGCGGACCAATAAAATCTTAAGATTTCCAGATCGTCTCGATTTTTTCTTAAGTGTCGTGCTCGACCTCAGTACCCGCCATGTCTTGCGCCGCTATATCAGAATCAGGGATGTCCTGAATTGACGTATTGCGCAACTTGGTCTTGCCTTCGCGTTGAGCCGACATCTCCTCGACTCCCTGCATCAGTTCTGCAAACAGGTCGCGCGCGTTCATGAGTCAGTTGCACGCTGCTCAGCTTCATAATGTCGCGTCTGAAAAGGCATAAGCGTTTGAGCCTTCAATCCAAGGCCCTCACTCAACCCCCACGAGACTGCAAGTTCATCACGGCGTCGACGCAGCGGTGCGACAGCCAGCGGTATAACCGCTTGCCTGCATGTTGAATGAGCAAAAAGCTGAAGAGCACTGAGGGCTTCCGAAACGCGGCTATCGGATACGCACGCAAAACGAGTGAACCGCTCAAGCAAGTAGCCAGCGCGTCGAAGCTCTACCTCGTCAGTATGGCAATTCAGAAAGGCCGTAACTTCACTCTCAAGATTCGAACTGGAATACCAGACCGCTTTGGCGGCGTTCACCAGCGCAGCGTCATCTGCTTGATTTAATGGATTCTTGACCAGTGTGTCCAAGGCCGATGAGAGGACGTGGCCATCAACGGGACTCTTCATCCGTACTCTCCAGGTAATCTTCCAGAATTTGAGTTAGAACCGAAGTTGGAGGCTCTTTGTTCCCAACATATACATCAATTGCCTGCAATGCCAGCCGATGGAAATCGGCACTCAGTATGAAGCCGCTCCGCAGAAGCGCCATGACATCGCTAATGTCCTGCTCGGTCGCTCTGCCCAATTTTGAAATCGCAATATCGATCGGTGCGGCAATGTGCACGTACAGAGGGGATTCAATCGGAAACTCCGCGAGCGGAATGCTGCGATCCCAATAATCCTCGTGAATGGGGCCGAAGCTGGTGTTGTATTGGAGGTCATAGTTCAGCTCCATTAGCCGACCTGACTGCTCATCTACAAATTGCTCGGGTATCTGCGCAAGCATGGTTTGAAGGTGAAGCGCTTCAGGCACATTTGCCTCGTAAATCTCCGCGTCGACGTCTGTCGAAAAACGATGATTTGTATACAGGTGAACCGCACAACCACCAAACACGATAATTTTGACTGCCCCGGGTTCTGCGCTCTCGAGTACCAGTTCCGCTTCGAGGGATTTGAACATCGAAATCAAAGCTTGGCCCATTGCTTTGCTCGTATTAACGCTCGGGGTAATTGCGTCCTGCTCTGCCATTGTCGGTCCTCTAATACTCTTGGAGCGTGGCGCGGCGCGCGAGTATTTCTGCCGCTGAATTGCGCACGTCCCGAAGTTAGAGAGGCGACTTCCGACCGACAACCTGAAAGCTTAGTGGGAAGTTTCTGCAGTTTTACTGATTGATAGTCTTCGTCTGTCAGGCCGCCATCGCGAGCGGGCTCGCTCCCACAGGGGTTTGGCGGCGAACACAAAACTGCGGCCACGCAGATTCAATTGTGGGAGCGAGCCCGCTCGCGAATGGGGCGACACGGTCCACCAGGGCACACCCAATAAAAAACCCCGCACTTCTCTCGAAGGCGGGGTTTTTCGTTACAGCATCCGACGCTTAAGGCGCGTACGTCAGCAACAGCTCGGTCGGCACTTTGAAGTCCAGGGACATCATCACGCTCAACGCGGTAATGGTGAAGATCGAGAACACGAACAGCTTGCGTGCCCAGACCGTGTCATCCACCGCCTTGTAGCCGGTCCAGGCCATGTACAGCCAGTACATGCCCATGGCCGCGGCGACGGCGAGGTAGCTCATGCCGGCGTAGCCGCTGAAGGTCAGCATCAAGGTCGCCACGAGGAAGGCCAGGATGTAGATCAGGATGTGCTTCTTGGCCACTTGAATCCCGCGCTTCACCGGCAGCACCGGAATCGATGCGGCCAGGTAATCGTTGAAGCGGAAGATCGCGATGGCGTAGGAATGCGGCATCTGCCACAGGCTGAACATCACCAGCAGCGTCAGTGCGGCCATGTCGAAGCTGTTGGTCACAGCCACATAACCGATCACCGGCGGCATCGCCCCCGACAGACTGCCCACCAGCGTGCCGTGAACCGACTTGCGCTTGAGGTACAGGCTGTAGAAACCGACGTAGATGACGAAACCGATCACTGCGAACAGCGCGGCCAACGGGTTGGCCACCTTGTACAGCAACGCAACGCCGGCAACACCCAGGACGGTCGCAAAGACCAGGGCCAGTTTCAGGGAGATCAAGCCCTGGACCAGCACCCGGTTCTTGGTGCGTTCCATCTTCAGGTCGATGTCGCGGTCGATGCAGTTGTTGAACACGCAACCGGAAGCCACCACCAGGGACGTGCCGATCATGGCGGCCAGGAAAATGGCCAGATCGACATGCCCTTTCGAGGCCAGGAAAAATCCGCCTGCCACTGAAAGCACGTTACCGAAAATGATCCCCGGTTTGGTGATTTGGATAAAGTGCTTCAAGGACATCCGGATTTACCTCACTTCGCCATCATGTTGGTGTGGATGCTGAACATGATCCACAGCGACAGGCCAACCAGCAGGACAATCACGATCGCGGCGAACACAAATGCAATCACGTTGTTGCGCTGCGCGGCGGAACGGTCCAGGTGCAGGAAGTACACCAGGTGCACCAGCACCTGGATCACCGCAAACGCCAGGACGATCCACAGGGTGAGCGATTTCGGCAGCGACGGGTACATCACCAGGCCGAAAGGAATGACGGTCAGGATCACCGACAGGATAAAGCCGATAGCGTAAGACTTGACGCTGCCGTGGCCGGCGTCGTGGCTATCGTGGGAATGAGCGTTAGCCATTTACATAGTCCCCATCAGATAAACAACGGTGAATACGCAGATCCACACCACGTCCAGGAAGTGCCAGAACAGGCTCAGGCAGCTCAGACGGGTCTTGTTGGTCGCCGTCAGGCCGTTTTTCTGCACCTGGTACATCATGATCGCCATCCAGATCAGACCGCTGGTCACGTGCAGACCGTGGGTGCCGACCAGGGTGAAGAACCCGGACAGGAAGCCGCTGCGGCTAGGACCGAAGCCCTCGGAGATCAGCATGTGGAACTCGTTGATCTCCATGCCGATGAAGCCGGCACCGAACAGGAAGGTCATGGCCAGCCAGCCCAGGACCTGGTTCTTCTTGCCCTTGAACAACGCCAGCATGGCGAAGCCGTAGGTGATCGAGCTGAACAGCAGCAGAGCGGTTTCGCCCAGTACGTATGGCAGCTCGAAGATGTCGTGGCCCGACGGGCCACCCGCTACGTTGTTAACCAGTACCGCGTAGGCCGCGAAGATCGACGCAAACAGAATGCAGTCGGTCATCAGGTAGAGCCAGAAACCGAATACGGTCATCTCGCCCGAGTCGTGGTGATGGTCATCGTGCCCATGTCCATCGACATGGGTGTGTCCAGCATTGGTCACTAAGTTCGACATGGTTTAAGCCTGTTCCAACGAGGTTTCAACACGGGTGGCGGTGGCTGGGACTTTCCCGGCCGCTACCAGACGCTTGTGCTGCTCGGCTTCGATGCGCTCGATTGTCTCGACCGGCACCATGTAGCCTTGATCATCGCGGGCAGCGTGGATCACGAAGTAGCCCACAGTGCCGACCAGGCCAACGATGGCCAGCCACCAGATGTGCCAGATCATCGCGAAACCGAACACGGTCAACAGAGCACCCATGACCAGGCCGGTCGCGGTGTTGTTTGGCATGTGGATCGGCTCGTAACGAGCAGGAGCCTGGTACGCGGTACCGTTTTCCTTGGCTTCGGTGAACGGATCGATGGTGTCTGCTTTTGGCAGCACGGCGAAGTTGTAGAACGGTGGTGGCGACGAGGTCGACCATTCCAGCGTATGGGCATTCCACGGGTCGCCGTGTTCGCACATGTTTTCTGGCTTGTTGCGGTCACGCACGCTGACGTACAGCTGGATCAGCTGGCAGGCGATGCCCACAGCGATCATTACCGCACCGAACATGGCGACGTACAGGTACGGCACCCACTCAGGGTTGGTGGTGGCGTTCAGACGACGGGTCATGCCCATGAAGCCCAGTGCATAGAGCGGCATGAACGCGACGAAGAAGCCCGAGATCCAGAACCAGAACGCTGCCTTGCCCCAACCTTCGTGCAGCTTGAAGCCGAACGCTTTAGGGAAGTAGAAGCCGAAGCCGGCGATGTAGCCGAATACCGCGCCGCCGATGATCACGTTGTGGAAGTGAGCGATCACGAACAGGCTGTTGTGCAGGACGAAGTCCGCACCCGGGATGGCCAGCAGTACGCCGGTCATGCCGCCGATGGCGAAGGTCACCATGAAGCCCAGGGTCCACAGAACCTGGCTGGTGAAACGCAGACGCCCTTGGTAAATGGTGAACAGCCAGTTGAATAGCTTCACACCCGTCGGGATCGAAATCAGCATCGTCGCCAGACCGAAGAAGGCGTTGACGCTGGCACCCGAACCCATGGTGAAGAAGTGGTGCAGCCAGACCATGAAGCCCAGGATCGAGATCGCGCCCGATGCGTAGACCATCGAGTGGTGGCCGAACAGACGCTTGCCGGTGAAGGTCGAGATGACTTCGGAGAAGATACCGAACGCCGGCAGAATCAGGATGTAAACCTCGGGGTGACCCCAGGCCCAGAACAGGTTGACGTACATCATTGGATTGCCACCAAGTTCATTGGTGAAAATGTGGAAATCCATGTAACGGTCAAGCGTCAGCAGTGCCAGGGTAGCGGTCAGGATCGGGAACGAAGCCACGATCAGGACGTTGGCCCAGGTGCAGGTCCAGGTGAAGATCGGCATGTCCATCAGCTTCATGCCAGGGGTACGCATTTTCAGCACGGTGGCCAGGAAGTTGACCCCCGTCAGCGTCGTACCCAACCCGGATAGCTGTAGCGCCCAGATGTAGTAATCCATCCCCACGCCCGGGCTGTATTGCAGACCCGACAGCGGCGGATAGGCAACCCAACCGGTCTTGGCGAATTCGCCGACGCCCAGGGACAGGTTGATCAGCACTACGCCGGAGACCAGCAGCCAGAAGCTCAGGGAGTTCAGGAACGGGTAGGCAACGTCACGCGCGCCGATCTGCAGCGGCACTGCAAGGTTCATCAGGCCGGTGAAGAATGGCATCGCCATGAAGATGATCATGATCACACCGTGAGCGGTGAAGATCTGGTCATAGTGTTCAGGTGGCAGGTAGCCAGGCGAACCCTCGGTGGCCATGGCCAACTGGGTACGCATCATGATGGCGTCGGCAAAACCGCGCAGCAGCATGACCATGGCGACGATGATGTACATCACGCCGATTTTCTTGTGGTCGACCGAAGTCAGCCACTCGGACCACAGGTAGGTCCACTTCTTGAAATACGTGATTGCAGCGAACAGTGCCACACCACCGAGCGCGATCATGGCGATGGTAATCATCACGATCGGTTCGTGGAACGGGACCGCTTCCCAACTCAATTTACCAAACATCGTTTACTCCTCTGCCCCGGCAGCTGAATGCGAGTTCATGTCCGTAGCGGCCACTTCTTTCTCTTTCTTCTCGTGGTGCACCGGCTTGCCCGGTTTCATACCTTCGTACTTGTCGACGATGATCTGGAACAGGTTCGGCGTAACCGAGGAGTAGAGCTCGACCGGGTTGTTCTGGCTCTGCTTGGCAAGCGCTGCGTATTCAGCCTGTTCAAGCTTTTTAGGTGCCTTTTTGACTTCACTTACCCAGGCGTCGAATTCTTCCTGGGTCGTTGCGGTCGCTTTGAATTTCATGCCAGTAAAACCAGCGCCGCTGTAGTTGGCGGAGATACCGTCCATTTCAGCGTTCTGGTTGGCGATCAGGTGCAATTTGGTCTGCATGCCCGCCATTGCGTAGATCTGGCCGCCCAGCGCAGGGATGAAGAACGAGTTCATCACGGCATCGGAAGTGATCTTGAAGTTGATCGGGGTGTGCGCCGGGAACACGATCTTGTTGACCGTGGCAATGCCTTGTTCCGGGTAGATGAACAGCCACTTCCAGTCCAGCGCGACCACTTCGATGGTGATCGGCTTGACGTCCGATTCCAGCGGCTTGTATGGGTCCAGGGCGTGGGTGGATTTGTAGGTGACGTAACCCAGGGCGATGATGATCAGCACTGGAACAGCCCACACCGCGATTTCGATCTTGGTGGAGTGCGACCACTTCGGCGTGTAGACGGCGTCAGTGTTGGACGCGCGGTATTTCCAGGCGAACAGGAAGGTCATGATAATGACCGGAATCACGACCAACAGCATCAGCAGCGTTGCGGTGATGATCAGGTTTCGCTCGTCCAGGCCAACCTGGCCCTTGGGATCGAGCAAGGTCATGTTGCAGCCTGACAGCAACAACGTGCCGATCAGCGGCAATAAGCCTAGTAGTCTGGGGTACCTGTTTTTACTCATCTCACGACCTCTAAAGCAGCTTGCGCAATGCAGTTGGGTTTTGATCGCCAACACTTCACCCTGCCAAGGGTTGGCATTTTCTTGGATTGAATAAGGGCTGCCCGTCGCGCGTCAGATGCTGCTCGACAAATCCTGGGCCAGCGGTGAGTTCTTATTCGAATTCGTGGTCAAAGGCCTTGTTACAGACCAATTCCATTTGGTGCGGATAGTTGGAAGGCACCGACACCAGAGGCGTCGCATGAAGCCACTCGGCCTCTCGACGTCCTATTGCTGCTCATGCACCTGAGTCAGGGTGAGCAGTGCCGGGAATTCAGTGCGGGCGATTGTAGATATGTAACGATTCATAAACCATGTCTCATCCCGAAATAATTTTTATCCATTCCAGCAACAATCCTTGACGCTTTTTGCAAAAGTGCGCCATGTTATCGAAATTGATTCTCAACAAAAACACCAAAAATAGTAGGTCTACCACACCCAGTTCAGACAGTATCGAAGGCTCTGCCATCCCCTTCGACCCTGCCCAAGCCCCCATGTGACAAGGGCTCTGGCAATTCGCCAGGGCCTGTTAAAACTGCCTGTTCCGGGTTACGGGGATGGAAATCGGCAGACGCGGCAAAAGACCAATTTCATTGCGCAGACCTGTACCAATCCGGCACGCAGAAATGCCTTGCGACACTCGTGCTGTGACAACATGTCGCACATGTGTCGCACCCCTCGTTGCCGCACATCACGATCTTTTTACCCGGCCTCTGAAATGCAAAACGCCCCGGCCCTCTCAACGAGGACCGGGGCGTTTTTTTGTGTCACGCGGCGATGGGGCGAATGACCTCAGCGCAGCTTCTTGCGGTTATGCGAAGTGAGCAGCGGCACCAGCACCACCACCAGGACAAACGCGATCAACGCCCACTGTGCCAGCGACAGACCGAGGATCGGCGGGTACGGCGTGGAGCAGAAACCGTCGACCTGGAACCCCAGCGGGAAGATCTTCGCCAACGGCAGACCGTCGACAATCGGCTGCAACACATCGATGCCGCAGCTGACCGCCGGATAGAACTGGGTATAGACGTGATGCCCGGCCACCCCGACGCCTGCCAGGGCGCAGATCACCACCAGGGTTTCAAACACCGTGATGCTGCGACGGGTGCGCATTGCCGCGCCGATGAACGCGAAGATGGCGATCAGCAGCAAGGCATAGCGTTGCAGGATGCACAGCGGGCATGGCGCCTCGCCCAGTACGATTTGCATGTACAGCGCGCCACCGATCAGCGCCAGGCAGATGATACCCAGCAACACCAGGTAGCGCCGCTCACGGCCCAACCGCATTGTTTCCTCGCTCATTGCGTTTCCCTTCTAGATATCGATTGACCGGAAGTCTACACGCTGGCCCGGACCTTGGAGAGCCCGGGACGCATGGAATAGATGTCGGGAAATAAACGATAAGGCGGTTAAGAAGGGATTAAATTCGGGCTATTTCCAGAGCTTTGCATGATCCCACGACCGCTTCGCCAGCAGGCTGGCTCCCATTTGGAATGCATTCAACTGTGGGAGCCAGCCTGCTGGCGATGCGGTTGATCAGTCGCCGTAGATATCAGACTTGAAGTACTTGTCCGAAATCTTCTGGTACTCGCCACTGGCGCGAATGCCGTCGATGGCCGTGTTCAGCTGGCTGACCAACTCGGTGTTGCCCTTGCGCACTGCAATCCCGGCGCCCTCGCCCACGTATTTCGGATCCTTGAGCTCCGGCCCGACAAAGGCATAACCCTTGCCACGCGGCATCGTCAGGAAGTCATTCAGCGGGATGGTGTCGGCAAAAATGGCATCGAGGCGACCGGCCGCCAGGTCCATGTAGATCTCTTCGTTGTTGCCGTAACGCTTGACGTTGATGCCCTTCGGTTCAAACACCTCGGTGGCGTAACGGTCGGTGGTGGTCGCGCGCTGCACGCCGACGGTCTTGCCCTTGAGGCTGGCGTATTGATCATCCACGGTTGCGCCTTCTTTCATCACCAGACGCGATGAAGTGAAGTAGTACTTGTGGGTGAAGTCCACCGACTTCTTGCGGTCTTCGTTGATGGTCATGGACGACAGCGCCATGTCGATTTTCTTCACTTTCAGGGAAGGAATCAGGCCATCGAACTCACCTTCGACCCAGACACACTTGACCTGCATCTGCGCGCACAGGGCATTGCCGATGTCGTAGTCGAAACCAACGATTTCGCCTTTGTCGGTTTTGGACGCGAACGGCGGGTAAGCCGCTTCGATGCCGATGCGCAGGGTTTTCTCGGCGGCGAACAAAGTGCTGCACGCCAACAGGCTCAGGGCCAGACCGGTGATGAGGGGGAATTTCTTCATGTTCGTTCTCTCGCGGGTTGTTGTTGGTTTGGCAAGACAGATGAAGAGCGGAAACAGGAGAAGCCTTTTTTTGTACTTATAATTCCATACTGGACTTTTATGTATTAGTCGTCAATCGGGCAGACAGGGGTGTGCCTGGCCGATGGTCGGGTGGTGAGTCAGGAGGACATTAGGTGTTGCGGATCGCCTCTTCGCGGGCAAGCCTCGCTCCTACAAGAATCGCGTCGTTCATACATTATGTGAACGACGCAATTCTTGTAGGAGCGAGGCTTGCCCGCGAAGGCGTATTTGTAGACTCCGCAGGAATCACTGCTTCCAGCGATCCGCCGCCGCATGATCACTGTCACGCCCCTCTACCCAACGCGCACCATCACTGGTGTTTTCCTTCTTCCAGAACGGCGCACGGGTTTTCAGGTAGTCCATGACAAAGGCGCAGGCGTCGAACGCCGCCTGGCGGTGAGCGCTGGCGGCGCCGACGAAGACGATCGGCTCGCCCGGCTCCAGCGCGCCGATGCGATGCAGCACTTCCAGCTTGAGCAACGGCCAGCGCTGCTCGGCCTCGGTGGCAATCTTGCCAAGGGCCTTTTCGGTCATGCCCGGGTAGTGCTCAAGAAACATCCCGGCCACGTCTAGCCCGTCATTGAAGTCGCGCACGTAGCCGACAAAACTCACCACCGCCCCGACACCGACATTGGCGGCGTGCATGGCGTTGACTTCAGCGCCCGGATCGAACGCCGTGGATTGCACACGAATGGCCATGGCTCAGCCTCCGGTCACGGTCGGAAAGAACGCCACTTCATCGCCATCGCTGACCGGCTCGTCGAGTTGGCAGAGGTCTTCGTTGCGGGCGCACATCAGGTTCTGCTCGCTCAACACATCGGCGCCATCACGCTTGGCCAACAACGCGCGAACGTCATCGACCGTGGCGAAGTCACCTTCGACCTTTACTGAGTCGACGCCCAGTGCTTCTCTATAACGAGCGAAAAACTTCACGGTGACGTTCATGGCTGATCCGCCTGGAAATGGCCGCTCTTGCCGCCGAGTTTCTCCAGCAGGCGCACGCTTTCAATGGTCATGCCGCGATCGACGGCCTTGCACATGTCGTAGAGGGTCAGCGCGGCAACGCTCGCGGCGGTCAGCGCTTCCATCTCGACGCCGGTCTGCCCGGACAGTTTGCAGCGCGCAACGATGCGCACGGTGTCGTCACCTTCAGCGCTGAGCTCGACTTTGACGCCAGTGAGCATCAGCGGGTGGCACAGGGGAATGAGGTCGCTGGTTTTCTTTGCCGCCTGAATGCCGGCGATGCGCGCCACGGCGAAGACATCACCCTTGGGATGGCCGCCACTGACGATCATCTGCAGGGTTTCGGGCAGCATGCGCACCAGCGCCTGGGCCGTCGCTTCACGGAACGTCACGGCTTTTTCAGTGACGTCGACCATGTTGGCGCGACCTTGGGAATCGAGATGAGTCAGCACAGGGTTACTCCTGATCAAGAGCCTCGATTGTAAACCTGTGGGTCAAATTTCCGCACGCAAGATTATTGAGCGCCGAAGTCCTCTGTAGGAGCGAGGCTTGCCCGCGAAGGCGTCCTCACGTCCGCCAAAAGCTTCGCGGGCAAGCCTCGCTCCTACAAGGGTGGATGGGCATAAAAAAACGGGCGGCTTTGGGGCCGCCCGGTTTTGGTGACGCAGTTACAAATGCGATTCGGCGTATTCGGCCAGAATCGAACGAGGCACCCCTTGCAGGGTGATGTGGACGCCGTTCGGGAAGTCCTTGAAGCGTTCAGTCAGGTAAGTCAGCCCGGAGCTGGTCGCGGACAGGTAAGGGGTGTCGATCTGCGCCAGGTTGCCCAGGCACACCACTTTGGAACCGGCGCCCGCACGGGTGATGATGGTTTTCATCTGGTGCGGCGTGAGGTTCTGGCATTCATCGATCAGAATCAGACTCTGCTGGAAGCTGCGGCCCCGGATGTAGTTGAGGGATTTGAACTGCAACGGCACTTTGCTCAGGATGTAATCGACGCTGCCATGGGTGTTTTCGTCATCCATGTGCAAGGCTTCGAGGTTATCGGTGATGGCGCCCAGCCAAGGCTCCATTTTTTCCGCTTCGGTGCCGGGCAGGAAGCCGATCTCCTGGTCCAGACCCTGCACGCTACGAGTCGCGATGATCCGGCGATAGCGTTTGCTGACCATGGTCTGCTCGATCGCCGCCGCCAGTGCGAGGATGGTTTTACCGGAACCTGCTGCCCCGGTCAGGTTGACCAGGTGGATATCCGGATCGAGCAAGGCGTACAGCGCCAGGCTTTGATAGATGTCACGCGGTTTCAGGCCCCAGGCTTCCTGGTGCAACAGGGGCTCCTGATGCAGGTCGAGAATCAGCAGCTTGTCCTCGTCGATCTCCTTGATCCAGCCGACAAAACCCTGTTCGTCGATGATGAACTCGTTGATATGCACTGCCGGCAGGTTGTCGATCATTTTCACCTGGTGCCAGGTGCGGCCGTGATCCTGACGGGTTTCGACATTCCTTACGAGGTCCCAGAAGGACCCGGCCATGGTGTGGTAGCCATTGGGCAGCAGCGATACGTCGTCAACCAGTTGGTCAGTGCTGTAGTCCTCGGCCGCGATCCCGCACGCACGGGCCTTGAGGCGCATGTTGATGTCTTTGGTGACCAGCACCACGGGCAGCTTGGGTTCGCGCGCGTGCAGGTCGATCAACTGGTTGATGATGATGTTGTCGTTCAGGTGCTCGGGAAGAATGATGTTCGGTTCGGCACGTTTGCTCATCAGAATTGACAGCAAACCTTTTGGCCCACTTTTTCCACGCTGGATCGGTACACCCAGTTCAACGTCTTCAGGGCTGGCATCGCCCAGGGTCTTGTCGATCAGGCGAATCGCCTGACGGCATTCCGCAGCCACGCTGTGATGCCCGCTCTTGAGCTTGTCCAGCTCCTCAAGCACGGTCATCGGGATCGCGACGTGGTGTTCTTCGAAGTTAAGCAGGGCGTTTGGATCGTGAATCAATACGTTGGTATCGAGTACATAAAGGATTGGCTGGTTGGAGGAAGAACTACGTCCGTGATCATCCATACTCGGTCACCTTTGTGGGAGCCATTCGACGCAATACCTTGGCGGTGCTGCGCCTCGAAGTGACTACCGAATTCACCTGCGGGGACTCAAGTGAACTGCATCCATAGCGGGGTCTTGGGAGACGCCACCTGTGTTGCAGGTTTCGGCGGTCTGTCTTCGTAATACTCCAAAACCCATGACAGAAAAAAGCACTTTGACGTTTTTTTGAAGTTTATTTTTCAGAGTGACCAATAGCACTAGGCGGATGGCCATCACCCCGTTAAAGTCGGAAGTCCGCCTGCATCGAAATTCCGCTCAAAATCACCCTTCCTCCAATGTTTGCTGGGTTTTACCCTTTCAGCGAAATCCGTCCTGACAGTCCTCCCAACCGATTCCACTGGGCGCCGTTTGCGTAATGAGCCAGGGCATCGCCGTTTTCACTCCGTCCTGCTTGATGTTGAAGTTGATCACCCCATGCCGCCACAACAGCATCAGGGTCAACACACGCTGCGCGCTCTGGTTGGCCTTGAGCTTGCCGGCGCCGTCCTGGGCATCGATGTCCCACAGCGCCACCTGCAAGCCCTGGGACCTGAAGAAGCCTTCCGCGTCCGGACGGCGCTGGCCGTCCGGCGGACGGAACAGCGGGACGTAGTTCTCCGGCAATTTGCTCTTGACCAGTTCGGCACTGCGCCGCACCGAATCCTGCCAGTCCTGCCAGTGGCTGTGGGAGCGGAACTCCCAGCCTTGCACGCCGATGCACTGCGTCGAGTAAGTCGCCTGCAGGCTCGCCACTGAGCGCTCGCTCAGGCGCGCCTGAATATCCTTGCCAAGGACGAAGAACGTACCCGTCATGTTTGCCTTGCGCAGGTACTCGGTGACCCACGCCGTGTTGTCCGGCGCGGCATTGGCGGCGCTGTCGAAGGTCAACAGGAACAGCCGGTCATGCATCGACTCGCCGTTGCGCTCGTAGTCGCCAAAACGATCGACTTCGCTGCTGGTTTGCGGGAACAGCGCCGCCTTGCGCAACTGCTCGTCGAGGTACTGCGCATGGAACAGCCGGCTCGGTTCGGCCCACTTTATGTAGTAGCTGTCGTCGCTGACCTGAAACTTGGCGGCTTGCTCGCGCAAGGTGGCCATGTCTTCGACCAGAAAACAGAAGGAAGCATCTTGATCGCAGCTTTGCTGGGCGAAGTTGTAATTGGTCAGCAAGCGTTGCCACAGGCGCTGACGCAGGTTGTTGACCGAATCCAGATTGATCGTGCGCAGGCCCAGGCGCTGGGCAAGGCTTGCTTCGTCCAGCGATTCACTGGCCAGCAGAACACGAGCGAACATCAGAATCTCTGCGCGCGAGGCGACATCGAACAGGGTCGGGTTGCTGAGCTGTTCCGGCCAGGTGCTGCGATCGAGCGTCGCCACATCGCCCGGCGCCGCAACGGCACCGAAACTCAATAGCCAGGCTGATAAAAGAAAAACGATACGCAATGGGATGTCTCCATAACAAAACCCGCGCGGCACTATAGCTGATACAGGTTGACCCAACCCACTGTGGCGAGGGAGCTTGCTCCCGCTGGGCTGCGAAGCAGCCCCAAACCAGCACCCTCATTCCTTCAGGAAAAACCGTCGCATCGATTTTGCGACCGCTTCGCGCTCGAGCGGGAGCAAGCTCCCTCGCCACAGTGGTCTCTACCCGCCAAGAGAAACGGGCTCACCGCCGATCACCTATGGCCTTGATAGCTGGAGTCATTAAGGACAACCCCCTAGAATCGCCCCCACATTAAAGGAGACGACTTCATGCTGATGGTGATTTCCCCCGCCAAGACCCTTGATTACGAAACACCGCCGGCGACCAAGCGCTTCACCCAGCCGCAATACCTCGACCATTCCCAGGAGCTGATCCTGCAGTTGCGCGACCTGACGCCAGCGCAGATCAGCGAGCTGATGCATGTCTCCGACAAAATCGGCGGGCTCAACGCCGCGCGTTTCGGCAGCTGGACCCCGGCGTTCACACCGGAAAACGCCAAACAGGCATTGCTGGCGTTCAAGGGTGACGTTTATACCGGGTTGAACGCTCAGACCTTTAGCGAAGCCGATTTCGATTACGCCCAGCAGCATCTGCGCATGTTGTCCGGCCTTTATGGCCTGTTGCGTCCACTGGACCTGATGCAGCCGTATCGCCTCGAAATGGGCACCAAATTGCCCAACGCCCGCGGCAAGGACCTGTATGCCTTCTGGGGTACGCGGATCAGCGAATGGTTGAACGAGGCCCTGGCCGACCAGGGTGATGACGTGCTGCTGAACCTGGCGTCCAACGAGTATTTCTCGGCGGTCAAACGCACAACCTTGAATGCCCGCATCATCAATACCGATTTCAAAGACCTGAAAAACGGCCAGTACAAAATCATCAGCTTCTACGCGAAAAAAGCCCGGGGCATGATGAGCCGCTTCGTCATCGAAGAACGCATCAACGACCCTGCCACCCTCAAGCAATTCGACGTCCAAGGCTATCGATACAGCGCCGAGCAGTCCAAACCGGACAACCTGGTGTTTCTTCGCGATCACACTCCCGAGTAACGCACCTGATTGGCGCACGACAGCAAATTTTCCGTCGTGCGCCTGCGTCCGATCGTCCAACAATTTCCCGCCTGATTCGCCAGCCTCTTGACGCCAAAAAACCATCGGTCAGTTTTCTAACTTTAGTTTCACTCGACTTCGATGATTTTTTTCAGTAGTGGCACTGAAATTTTTTATCGGTAGTGGCACAAAACTATCTTTCCTGCTTATCGCCCCGTGTAACAAGGGTGAGACAGCAAGTGCCATCAGTTTGAAAGTAGTGCCATCTTTCTCAATATTTCAAGAAATTTCAGAATTCGCGATGGGCGGACTGGAACTATGTCCAAATGCGTAGCTCATACCACCGGTAACGATTATCTCTGAACATGTACGAGATAACTTACGCAGAGAAGAGATCACGTAGCGAAGTTGTCACAATAACTTTGGCTACATAATCCCTGATTTGGGCAACACATGAAGGACAGGAGATAACGCATCACTGCTATCCCCTACACGGCCAAGGCAGCGCCCCTATAAACGTGCTCACCCGAGCACCCGAACCGCTTGATTTACGGGCTTCTGGCCTGGCATTGAGCGCGCAAGACCTTTGCACGGATGACCTCTGATCAGAGGACTCGGCTGCATAACAGGGCAAATCATAATAATAAGGCCTAGTTGCGCACATCTTGAGTGCACTTATTTAGACACTCGGAACTTATATGCCTGCACACGGCATTGCGGCGCCTGTCGCCCAAACTTCCGAGTGCACTATGACCGCTGAACACCATTAACTCCGGCCATGTAATGGCTTGATAAATACAGAGGTAAATGCGATGCGCATCAGCATATTTGGTTTGGGTTACGTCGGTGCAGTATGTGCCGGTTGCCTGTCTGCACGGGGCCATGACGTCGTTGGCGTCGATGTCGCCAAAGACAAGATCGATATGATCAACGCCGGCAAATCGCCGATCGTTGAACCGGGTCTGGGCGAACTGCTGGCCAAGGGTATCGAAACCGGCCGTCTGCGCGGTACGACCGACTTCGCCGAGGCGATTCGCGACACCGACCTGTCGATGATCTGCGTCGGCACGCCGAGCAAGAAGAACGGCGATCTGGAACTGAACTACATCGAAGCGGTATGCCGCGAGATCGGTTTTGTCCTGCGTGACAAGACCACCCGCCACACCATCGTGGTTCGCAGCACCGTTCTTCCGGGTACGGTCGCAAACGTTGTCATCCCGATTCTCGAAGATTGCTCCGGCAAGAAAGCCGGCGTTGATTTCGGTGTGGCGGTGAACCCTGAGTTCCTGCGTGAAAGCACTGCGATCGCCGACTACGACCTGCCACCGATGACCGTCATCGGCGAGTTCGACAAGGCATCCGGTGACGTTCTGCAATCGCTGTACGAAGAGCTCGACGCGCCGATCATCCGCAAGGACATCGCCGTTGCCGAGATGATCAAGTACACCTGCAACGTGTGGCACGCCACCAAGGTGACCTTCGCCAACGAGATCGGCAACATCGCCAAGGCGTGCGGCGTCGACGGTCGCGAAGTGATGGAAGTGGTCTGCCAGGACAAAACGCTGAACCTGTCCCAGTACTACATGCGCCCAGGCTTCGCGTTCGGCGGCTCCTGCCTGCCGAAGGACGTGCGTGCCCTGACCTACCGCGCCGGCGCCCTGGACGTGCAATCGCCGCTGCTGAACTCGCTGATGCGCAGCAACGAATCCCAGGTACAGAACGCCTTCGACATCGTTTCCAGCCACGACAAGCGCAAAGTCGCCCTGCTGGGCCTGAGCTTCAAGGCCGGCACCGATGACCTGCGCGAAAGCCCGCTGGTGGATCTGGCCGAAATGCTGATCGGCAAGGGTTACGACCTGAGCATCTACGACGCCAACGTCGAATACGCCCGCGTTCACGGTGCGAACAAGGACTACATCGAGTCGAAGATCCCTCACGTCTCGTCCTTGCTCAATTCCGACTTCGACGAAGTGATCAACAACTCTGACGTGATCATCCTCGGCAACCGTGACGAAAAATTCCGCGCCCTGGCGCAGAACGCTCCGCACGGCAAGCAAGTGATCGACCTGGTCGGCTTCATGTCCCAAGCCACCAGCGTAAGTGGCCGGACTGAAGGCATCTGCTGGTAATACCCGCTCCCTGTAGGAGCCAGGCTTGCCGGCGAACCAGGCGTCCCGGTGTGTCATGCAGGCAGCCTTCGCGGGCAAGCCTCGCTCCTACAGCTTTTACGCCTGCCTTAACCCCATCGGGCCACCCCACAGGCTCGCCCGAGATAGAGACGGATGCAGATTATGCACAGGCTAAAGCACGGCCTACTTCAGGCCGCCGGTTGGCTGTTTTACTTAAGTATTCTGATGGGCATCGCCATGGCGTTGCCTGCGACGACGTTCGATTCCGAGTCGAAGGATTTCATCTTCCTGATCGGCTTCATCGGGATCTGGCGTTATTCGATGGGTGCCACGCACTTCCTGCGCGGCATGCTGTTTCTGTACGTGGTCTACCCGCACCTGCGGCGCAAAGTGCGCAAGCTGGGTAAAGCGGCAGACCCGTCCCATGTGTTTTTGATGGTCACCAGTTTTCGTATCGACGCGCTGACAACTGCCCAGGTCTATGCCTCGGTGATTCGCGAAGCGATCGACTGCGGCCTGCCGACCACCATGGTCTGCTCGATCGTGGAAATGTCCGATGAGAAGCTGGTGAAAAGCCTTTGGGCCAAGATGAATCCGCCGGAGCGGGTCAAGCTCGACTTCGTGCGCATTCCCGGCACCGGCAAGCGTGACGGCCTGGCCTACGGTTTCCGCGCCATCTCCCGCCACCTGCCGGACGACCGTGCAGTGGTTGCCGTGATCGATGGCGACACCGTGCTCGCCGAAGGCGTTGTGCTCAAGACCGTGCCGTGGTTCCAGCTGTTCAGCAACGTCGGCGGCCTGACCACCAACGAGTTCTGCGAAGTGCGCGGCGGCTACATCATGAGCGAGTGGCACAAACTGCGCTTCGCCCAGCGTCACATCAACATGTGCTCGATGGCCCTGTCCAAACGCGTACTGACCATGACCGGCCGCATGTCGGTGTTCCGCGCAACGGTCGTGACCGATCCGGACTTCATCGCCGACGTGGAAAGCGACTCGCTGCAACACTGGCGCCTTGGCCGCTTCAAGTTCCTGACCGGTGACGACAAGTCGAGCTGGTTCAGCCTGATGCGCCTGGGCTACGACACGTTCTACGTGCCCGACGCGGCGATCCACACCGTGGAACACCCGCCGGAAAAAAGCTTCATCAAGGCCAGCCGCAAACTGATGTTTCGCTGGTACGGCAACAACCTGCGCCAGAACGCCCGCGCCTTGGGCCTGGGTGTCAAACGCCTCGGTCTGTTCACCTCGGTGGTGCTGTTCGATCAACGCGTATCGATGTGGACGTCCTTGCTGGGCCTGACGGTCGCGATCATCGCGTCCTTCAAGTACGGCACCGCGTTCATCCTGGTTTACCTGCTGTGGATCGGCATCACCCGCCTGATCCTGACCCTGCTGCTGTCCTGCTCCGGTCACCGGATCGGCCCGGCCTACCCGGCGATTCTCTATTACAACCAGATCGTCGGCGCGCTGGTGAAAATCTACGTGTTCTTCCGCCTCGACCAACAATCCTGGACTCGCCAGGACACCAAACTGACCCGTGATCTCGCCAGCTTTCAACGTTGGTTCAACACTTGGTCGTCTCGGACCATGACCTTCTCCGCCGGCAGCATTTTTGTCGCCGTGCTGCTGATGATGGTCTGACCGCCCCCTTATTGAATTAACCAGGAAATCGCCCCTATGAATACCGCCGTCAACGCCAACGTAGTGCATGAATCCGAAGCCCAGCGCCAACACGCCCGAGTGAAAATTCCGGCCAAGCTGCGCTTCTTCGGTCCGGACCGGACGCCGGTTGAAGCCCGGGTCCTGGACCTCTCCGCCGGCGGCCTGGCGTTCAACGCCGGCCAGCTGCCGCTGAAGATCGGCGATGTGCACAAGGCTCGCCTGCAATTCGTCATCGATAACCTCGGCCTGGCCATGGACGTGGAGCTGCAAGTGCGCTCCTTCGACCGCCAGACCGGCCGTGCCGGTTGCCAGTTCCAGAACCTGGAACCGCAAGACATCTCGACCCTGCGTCACCTGATCACTTCTCACCTGGCCGGCGACATCGTCAGCATGGGTGAAGTGCTGGCAACCCTGCAGCGCGACAACTTCACCAAGGCGCGCAAGGTCAAGGATGGCGGCCACGGCATGACCGCGTTCGGTCGCCTGCGTGCAGTGACCTTCAGCCTGGCGATTTTCATCGTCGGCCTGGCGGCGTTCGGTTTCATCTTCAAATCGGTGTACGGCATGTACTTCGTCAGCCATGCGCAGGCCGGTCTGGTCAGCGTGCCGGGCATGAACATCACCATGCCGCGTGACGGCACCGTGCAGAGCCTGATCAAGGCTGACGGCGTTGCCGCCAAAGGCGCTCCGCTCGCCACGTTCAGCACCAGCATGCTCGACGTACTCAAGGGCCATCTGGACGACAATCAACTGCAACCGGCCAAGGTTGAAGAACTGTTCGGCAAGCAAATGACCGGCACCCTGACGTCGCCGTGCGACTGCACCGTGGCCCAGCAAATGGTCGCCAACGGTCAGTACGCCAGCAAGGGCGACGTGATCTTCCAACTGGTGCCGCGCAACAGCGAAGCCAACGTCGAAGCGCGCTTCTCCTATCGCCAGTTCGGCGATGTGCGCCCAGGCACCAACGTCAGCTTCCAGATTGCCGGCGAAGACAAAACCCGCACCGGCAAGATCGTCAGCAGCACCAGCCTGAAAAGCGCCGACCTGTCGTCCGACATCCGCGTGCTGATCCAGCCTGACGAACCGCTGGACAGCAAATTCGCTGGCCGCCCGGTTGAAGTGAACAGCGACCGTGGCCCGAACCTGAACTGGCTGATCGATAAAGCCATGGCTTCCGGTATTTAAGCAGAGGACATGCCCGTGACCATCACAAAAATCTCGAATACGCCGCAGTCCCTGTGGGAGCGAGCCTGCTCGCGATGGGATCGCCGCGGTTTGTCTGATGTACCGAGCCGCTTGAATCGCCAGCAGGCTGGCTCCCACATGGGTACGGTGTGTGCTTTGGCCCTGGCCGTGAGCCTGGCCGGTTGTGCCGGCCTGCCCGACCAGCGCCTGGCCAATGAAGCCCTCAAGCGCGGCGATACCACGCTGGCGCAGCAGAACTACAAGCAACTGGCCGACCTGGGCTACAGCGAGGCTCAAGTAGGCCTCGCCGATATCCAGGTCGACAGCCGCGACCCGGCGCAGGTCAAACAGGCCGAGGCGACGTACCGCGCCGCGGCCGACGTTTCGCCGCGAGCTCAGGCTCGTCTGGGTCGCCTGCTGGTGGCCAAGCCCGGTTCCACCGAAGCCGAACAGCACGAAGCCGAAGGCCTGTTGAAAAAAGCCTCGGCCAATGGCGAAGGCAACACGCTGATCCCGTTGGCGATGCTGTACCTGCAATACCCCCACAGTTTCCCGAACGTCAACGCGCAAAAGCAGATCAGCCAATGGCGCGCCGAAGGCAAACCGGAAGCGGGCCTGGCCCAAGTGCTGCTCTATCGCACCCAGGGCACCTACGACCAGCACCTCGACGAAATCGTCACCATCTGCAAAGCCGCGTTGAACACCACCGACATCTGCTACGTCGAGCTGGCCACGGTTTACCAGAAACAAGGCAAACCGGAACAGCAGGCCGAGCTGATCAAACAGATGCAAGCGGCGCATACCCGCGGCACCGTTTCCGCCCAGCGCGTGGACAGCGTTGCTCGTGTGCTCGGTGATGCAAGCCTGGGCAAGACCGACGAAAAAACCGCTCAGTCGCTGCTCGAAGACATCGCCCCCGCCTATCCCGCTTCATGGGTCAGCCTGGCGCAATTGCTCTACGACTTCCCGGAACTCGGCGACGTCGACACGATGATGAAGTACCTGGACAACGGCCGTGCCGCTGACCAGCCGCGTGCCGAACTGTTGCTCGGCAAGCTCTACTACGAAGGCAAATGGGTGCCGGCCGACGCGAAAGTCGCCGAAGAACATTTCCAGAAAGCCGTCGGCAAAGAAGTCGCCGCCGATTACTACCTCGGCCAGATTTACCGCCGTGGTTACCTGGGCAAAGTCTATTCGCAGAAAGCACTGGATCACCTGCTGACCGCTGCGCGCAATGGCCAGAACAGCGCCGACTTCGCCATCGCCCAGCTGTTTTCCCAAGGCAAGGGCACCAAGCCCAGCCCGCTTAACGCTTACGTCTTCAGCCAATTGGCCAAGGCGCAGAACACGCCACAAGCCACCGAGCTTGCGCAAACACTCGAAGCCCAACTGCCGCCTGCCCAGCTCGCCGAGGCCCAACGCCTGTTGAAACAAGAACAGGCCGTTCGTGGCGCCTTGAGCCCGAACACGCTGGAACTGCATGCCCTGGAAGAAGAAGACGGCGAGGAATCCCTATGAAGTTGAATCCATTCGTGAAGGCCGGTATCGGCCTGTCATTCGCCCTCTTGTGGTCATGCCCAACCCTGGCGGCTTTGACCGAGACCAAGAACTACGGTCTCGACGTCAAAGTCACCGGCCAGTCCGAAGACGACCGTGACCTTGGCACCGCCAGTGGCGGCGATGTCAGCGGCGTCGGTCTCGACTTGCGCCCATGGGTCTATGGCGAGAGCGGCGCGTGGAGCGCCTACGCCATGGGTCAGGCCGTGACGTCGACCGACATCATCGAAACCGACACCTTGCAGCAGTCCGACAGCGACGGCACCCAGACCACCGACAACGGTGATCGCAAGACCAAGAAAAACTACCTGGCCATGCGCGAATTCTGGGTCGGCTACAGCGGCCTCACGCCGTATCCGGGCGAGCAGTTGAAGCTCGGTCGCCAACGCCTGCGTAACGACGACGGCCAATGGCGCGACACCAACATCGAAGCCCTGAACTGGACCTTCGACACCACCCTGTTGCGCGCCAACGTCGGTATTGCCGAACGCTTCAGCGAATACCGCACCGACCTTAAGGAACTGGCACCGAAAGACAAGGATCGCCTGCACGTCTACGCCGATACGGCGTATCAATGGACGCCAGGCAACTGGGTCGGGATTCGCGGTCATCACACCCACGATGACGGCAAGCTCGACTACCCGGAACCGGGTGTGGCCGGCGACTCGTTGGACAAGAAACAGAACGGCGACATCAGCTGGCTCGGCCTCACCGCTGACAGCGATGCCTACAACTACCGCAATACCAACACCGTCAATTACTGGGGCAGCGTCACCGGCATGAGCGGCGACACCGACACGGTGAATCAGCTCAACGCCGACGGCTCTCGCCCGACGGAAGCCAAGCGCGGTGAAGACCTCAACGGCTGGGCCACCGATGTCGGCGTGCGTCTGCGCCTCGATCCGCAATGGCAAGTGGGTGCAGCCTATGCCCGCGCCAGTGCCGATTACGAACAGAACGGCCTGGAAAGCAACCGCTCGAACTACACCGGTACGCGCTCGCGGGTTCACCGTTTCGGCGAAGCCTTCCGTGGCGAAATGAACAACATGCAGACCGCTACATTGTTCGGTTCGTGGATGCTCAACGACGAATACGACGCCAGTGTGATCTACCACAAGTTCTGGCGTGTCGACAGCAGCAAGCCAGTCGGCAGCAATGGCATCAACGCCGTCGATAACGATATCGATGGCAGTGGCGCGAGCACCTCGTTACCGCTCAAAGAGGGTAGCAACGACCTCGGCCAGGAAATGGACCTCGTCGTCACCAAGTACTTCAAGCAAGGCCTGTTGCCTGCCGCGTTGAGCCAGTCGATCGACGAACCGTCGGCCCTCGTGCGCTTGCGTGGCGGTGTGTTCAAGCCGGGCGATGCCTACGGCAAAGAAGTCGACTCGTACATGCACCGCGCGTTTGTCGACGTGATCTGGCGCTTCTGATGCGAACCGCTAAGGGAGTTCCCGACATGAACAGTCCGAAAAGAGGCACACTGACCTTGCTGGCCGGCGCGATGCTGCTGGCAAGTTCGGCGTGCTTCGCCAATGTGGAGTCGGTCAAGCCGACAACCACGGCCAAGGAATTGCAGCAGGCCAAGACCTACACCGTCAGCAGCGCGCCAACCGCGCCGCTGGAGCTGGAAAAACCGAAACTGCCGGACACCTCCGGCTACACCGCCGAAGCCATCGCCGCGAAAATCGTGCGCACCAAGGCCGGCAAGATCAGCGTGCGCCGGATGATGCAGGAAAACGCCCTGAAGGACTTCATCGGCGGCGATAACAAAATGGCCGAGTGGGTGGTGCGTCAGCACGGTATCCCGCAGGCGATTTTCATCGACGACGGCTACATGAACCTCAGGGATCTGGCGAAGAAACTGCCCAAGCAGTACTTCAGCGAAACCTCGCCGGGCGTGTTCCTGGCGAAGTTGCCGATCGTGGTTGGTGAGAAAGGCATCCTGGAAATCGACAAGCAGACCCAGGAGCTGCGCCTGTCCCAGGAGGCCGGTTCGTTCCTGGTCAACGACGGCCAGCTGTTTGTGCGTGATACCAAAATCACCGGCTGGAGCGAGAAGGCAAACGGCCCGGCGGCCTTCAAGTCGCCCAAGGAATTCCGTCCGTTCCTGCTGTCCTGGGGCGGCACCCAGACCTACATCGCCAACAGCAAGATAGCCAGTTTCGGTTACGCCAACAGTAAGTCGTACGGCGTGAGTATTTCCCAGTACACGCCGAACATGGCCAAGGTTTTGAAGCGTCCTGAACCGAGCGGCTGGATCGTCGGTTCCGAGTTCTCGGACATGTGGTACGGCTTCTACTGCTACGAAACCCGCGACTTCGTGGTCAAGGGCAACACCTACAAAGACAACATCGTCTACGGCATCGACCCGCATGACCGCTCGCACGGTCTGATCATCGCGGACAACACCGTTTACGGGACCAAGAAGAAGCACGGGATCATTATTTCCCGTGAGGTCAACGACAGCTTCATCTTCAACAACCGCAGTTATGACAACAAGTTGTCGGGCCTGGTGATCGACCGTAACAGCGTCAACAACATCATCGCCTACAACGAGATCTACAAGAACCACACCGACGGCATCACCCTCTACGAGAGTGCCGACAACCTGCTGTGGGCCAACAAGGTGATCAGCAACAAGCGCCACGGCATTCGTATTCGTAACAGCGTGAACATCCGCCTCTACGAAAACCTGGCCATGGCCAACGGACTGACCGGCGTCTACGGCCACATCAAGGACCTGAGCGACACCGACCGCGACATCAAGCTCGATCCATTCGATGCCCAAGTGTCGCTGATCATCGTCGGCGGTGAACTGGCCGGTAACGGCAGCGGACCGCTGTCCATCGACTCGCCGCTGAGCGTCGAGCTGTATCGCGTGTCCATGCTCGCCCCTACCAAATCCAGCGGCATCAGCTTCAACGGGATTCTCGGCGAGCGTCAGGATGAAATTCTCGACCTGCTGGTACGCCAGCAAAAAGCCGTGCTGATCGACCCTGTCGAACGCCAGACCGAAATGCGGGACTGAGGATAATTTTATGCACCCACACTTGATCAAATTACTCAGCCTGTCGGCTCTGACCGCCGGCATTCTCGCGGCCAGCGCCGGCGCTCGTGCCGATGAAGCTGCCGGTAAAGTAAGTCCACCGGCATTCAACGCCGAGCCGTGCTGCAACCTGTGCCCCGAAGCCCACGACGCGAAGAACTACACCACGCGTTACCAGCAGAACTTCACCACGCTGGTGCAGGCTCAGGGCGACTGGTTGTTCCGTACGCAGGAAGACTTGCGCACCGAATTCGACACCACCCCCGCCGGCTACAAACGCATGAAAGAACTGCACGATGCGTTCAAGAGCAAAGGCGTGGAGCTCGTTGTTGTTTATCAACCCACCCGTGGCCTGGTGAACCGCAACAAGCTCAACCCGGAAGACAAGGCCAAATTCGATTTCGACAAAGCCTTGAGGAACTACAAGACCATGCTCGGCCGTTTCGCCGCCATGGGCTACGTAGTGCCGGACCTGTCGCCGCTGACCAACGAATCGCTGCCCGACACCCTGCCCGCCCACGACTTCTACTTCCGCGGCGACCAACACTGGACGCCGTATGGCGCCCAGCGCACAGCGAAAATCGTCGGCGAGAAAATCAAGCAATTGCCTGAGTTTGCCGGCATTCCGAAGCGCGAATTCGAGAGCCATAAGTCGGGTCGCATGGGCAAGACCGGAACGTTACACAATATGGCCGGTCAACTCTGTGGCACCAGCTACGCGATCCAGTACATGGATCAGTTCACCACCGAGCCAAAAGGCGAAGCGGCGGATGGCGACCTGTTCAGTGACTCCGGCAATCCCGAGATCACCCTGGTCGGCACCAGCCACAGTGGCAAGAACTACAACTTCGCCGGTTTCCTCGAAGAGGCCATCGGCGCCGACATCCTCAACGTGGCGTTCCCTGGCGGTGGCCTGGAAGGTTCGATGCTGCAGTACCTGGGCAGCGAAGAGTTCCAGACCAAGCCGCCGAAGATTCTGATCTGGGAATTCTCGCCGCTCTATCGCCTCGACCAGGAAACCATCTACCGCCAGATGATGGCGCTGCTGGACAACGGCTGCGAAGGAAAGGATGCACAGATGAGTGGCAGTGCCACGTTGAAACCGGGCAAGAACGAATTGATGGTCAACAGCAAGAACCTGAACCTGCAAAACAGCAGTCACCAGGTTGACATCCGTTTCGCCGATCCGTCGGTGAAAACCCTGCAAGCCACCCTCTGGTACATGAACGGTCGCCACGAGGACATCAAGATCGAAAAACCGGAAACCTCCGATACCGACGGGCGTTTCGCCTTCGAGTTGCGCACGGACGAAGACTGGGCCTCGCAGAATCTGCTGGCCGTCGAAGTCCAGGGCCCTGAAGCAGGTGCCGCGCCACAGAAAGTCGAAGCGAAAATCTGCAAACGCAACGTGTTCCCAGGCGCTGAGCAACGTACCGCTCAGGCCGGGCAATGAGGCAACTATGCAAACCCGAACTTTGAGAAGATTGATCGCACCGTCCCTGTTGAGCCTGGCCATGTTTGCCGGCGCGACTCAGGCCGCCGCGCCACTGCGCCCGCCACAGGGTTACTTCGCGCCGATCGAAAAAGTCAAAACCGGCGACAAGAGCGAAGGCTGTGACGCAATGCCGACGCCGTACACTGGCTCGCTGCAATTTCGCAGCAAGTACGAAGGCTCGGACAAGGCCCGTTCGACGTTGAACGAGCAGTCGGAAAAAGCCTTCCGCGACAGCACCGCCGACATCACCAAGATTGAGCGCGGCACCAGCAAGCGCGTGATGCAGTTCATGCGTGACGGTCGTCCGGAACAGCTCGAATGCACGCTGAACTGGTTGACTGCCTGGGCCAAGGCCGACGCGCTGATGTCCAAGGACTTCAACCATACCGGCAAGTCCATGCGCAAATGGGCGCTGGGCAGCATGGCGTCGTCTTACATTCGCCTGAAGTTTTCCGACTCGCATCCGTTGGCGAACCATCAGCAAGAGTCGCAGTTGATCGAGGCCTGGTTCAGCAAGATGGCCGATCAGGTGGTCAGCGACTGGGACAACCTGCCGCTGGAACAAACCAATAACCACTCGTACTGGGCAGCGTGGTCGGTGATGGCAACGTCCGTCGCCACCAATCGCCGCGACCTGTTCGACTGGGCCGTGAAGGAATACAAGGTCGGCGCCAATCAGGTCGACGCCCAGGGTTTCCTGCCGAACGAACTGAAGCGCCAGCAACGCGCCCTCGCCTACCACAACTACGCCCTGCCGCCGCTGGCGATGATCGCCAGTTTCGCTCAGGTCAACGGTGTGGACTTGCGTCAGGAAAACAACGGCGCGTTGAAACGTCTGGGTGATCGAGTGCTGGCCGGGGTTAAAGACCCGGACGAATTCGAGGAGAAGAACGGCAAGGAACAGGACATGACCGACCTGAAGGTCGACTCGAAATTCGCCTGGCTCGAACCGTTCTGCACGCTCTACACCTGCTCGCCGGATGTGCTTGAGAAGAAGCACGAGATGCAGCCATTCAAGACCTTCCGCCTCGGGGGTGACCTGACCAAGGTCTACGACCCGGCCAACGAAAAAGGCAAAGGTTCTTAAGGCTCACTGTATTCCCCTGTGGCGAGGGAGCTTGCTCCCGCTCGGCTGCGAAGCAGTCGTAACCCAGTAAACGCGGACTGACTGACACACCGCGTCATCAGGTTTAGGGGCGCTTCGCACCCCAGCGGGAGCAAGCTCCCTCGCCACAGGTAAGTGCGCAGCATGCAATACAACCCCCCGGTTTTTCGTGGGGGGGTTTGGGGGGGCTGCGGCCCTTGACTGTTGGTTAAACATGGAGAGACCGGGATGGTATTTTCATCCAACGTGTTCCTGTTTTTGTTCCTGCCGATCTTTCTCGGCATGTACTACTTGAGCGGAATACGCTATCGCAACCTGCTGCTGCTGATCGCCAGCTATGTGTTCTATGCCTGGTGGCGCGTGGACTTCCTCGCGCTGTTCGCCGCCGTCACGCTGTGGAACTACTGGATCGGCCTCAAAGTCGGCGCCGCAGGCGTTCGGACCAAACCGGCCCAGCGCTGGCTGCTGCTCGGCGTGGCCGTCGACCTGTGCATTCTCGGCTACTTCAAGTACGCCAACTTCGGCGTCGACAGCATCAACGCGATGATGACCTCGGTCGGTCTGTCGCCGTTCATCCTGACCCACGTGCTGTTGCCGATCGGGATCTCGTTCTACATCTTCGAATCCATCAGCTACATCATCGACGTCTACCGCGGTGACACCCCGGCAACGCGCAACCTGATCGACTTTGCAGCGTTCGTGGCGATCTTCCCGCACCTGATTGCCGGTCCGGTCTTGCGTTTCCGCGACCTCGCCGACCAGTTCAACAACCGCACCCACACCCTCGACAAGTTCTCCGAAGGTGCCACGCGGTTCATGCAGGGTTTCATCAAGAAAGTCTTCATCGCCGACACCCTCGCGGTGGTGGCCGACCATTGCTTCGCCTTGCAGAACCCGACCACAGGCGACGCGTGGCTCGGCGCCCTCGCCTACACCGCGCAGCTGTACTTCGACTTCTCCGGTTACAGCGACATGGCCATCGGCCTGGGCCTGATGATGGGTTTCCGCTTCATGGAAAACTTCAAGCAGCCGTACATCAGTCAGTCGATCACCGAGTTCTGGCGTCGCTGGCACATCAGCCTGTCCACCTGGCTGCGTGACTACCTGTACATCACGCTGGGCGGTAACCGCAAAGGCACGCTGATGACCTATCGCAACCTGTTCCTGACCATGCTGCTCGGTGGTCTGTGGCACGGCGCGAACATCACCTACATCGTGTGGGGTGCGTGGCACGGCATGTGGCTGGCAATTGAAAAAGCCCTGGGCCTTAACACCTCGCCGCGCAGCATCAACCCGATCCGCTGGGCGCTGACGTTCCTGCTCGTTGTCATGGGCTGGGTGATCTTCCGCTCGGAAAACCTGCACGTCGCCGGCCGTATGTACGGCGCGATGTTCAGCTTCGGCGAATGGTCGCTGTCGGAACTCAACCAGGCCAGCCTCACCGGTCTGCAAGTCGCGACCCTGGTAGTGGCTTACATGACCCTGGCGTTCTTCGGCATTCGTGATTTCTACAGCAACCTGCCACCGGTCAAGACCAAACCGGTCGTCAACGTCGAGGCCGACGGCCCTGCCACTGCGACGCCTGGAATGATCAAAGCCGTACCGGGCGACAACCCGGCCAGCATCCACGAACCGGGTTACACCGTTGGCGTTGAAGCCACCGTGCAACCGGCCTACTGGACGGCGGACTGGTCGCGTTACGTGATGCGCACGCTGGTACTGGTGTTGTTCATCGCCTCGATTTTCAAACTCTCGGCGCAAAGCTTCTCGCCGTTCCTTTACTTCCAGTTCTGAGGGATCTGACTATGACCCGCTCATTACGCATTCTCTACATCGGCTTGTTCCTGCTGACCTTGCTGGTGCTGGGCGTGTGGTCCACGCGCAGTTTCCTCGGTTTCAACACCAGCGCCGAAACCACCGTGCTCAACGGCCGCTGGAGCAAAGCCGTAGAGACGCACTATGACGACGAATTTCCGATCAAGCGTCTGGGCACCAACCTCTGGGCCGCGCTGGATTTCAAACTGTTCAACGAAGGTCGTCCGGGCGTCGTGCTCGGTCAAGACCAGTGGTTGTACAGCGATGAAGAATTCAACCCGATCGTCAACGAAGAGCTGAACCTGCAAGGCAACTACGCGCTGGTCGAAGGCGTGCGCCAGGAACTGAAAGCCAAAGGCGTGAAACTGGTGATGGCGATCGTGCCGGCCAAGACGCGCCTGTACCCGGAACACCTGGGCGACGTGAAGCCTTCGAGCATTCACGCCAACCTCTATGAGGACTTCCACGCCCGTGTGGCGGCCAACAAGATCCTCGCGCCCGACCTGTACGGCCCGCTGCTGAAGGCCAAGCTCGACGGTCAGCAAGTGTTCCTGCGTACCGACACCCACTGGACCCCGGAAGGCGCGCAAATCGCCGCCGAGACCCTGGCCAAGACCATCGCCGAAAAAGCCCCGCTCAGCGGCGAGCCACAGCGCTTCGTCACCGAGCCGGCAGAGACAGTGACCCACAAGGGTGACCTGCGCTTGTTCCTGCCGCTCGATCCGCTGTTCGAAAACCTGATGCCGGCGACCGAACCGTTGCAGAAACGCAACACCGTGGTCGCTGACGATCAGGCTGGCGGTGATGACGCGCTGTTCGCCAACACCGAAGTGCCGGTGGCCCTGATCGGCACCAGCTACAGCGCCAACCCGAACTGGAACTTCGTCGGCGCGCTGAAAGAAGCACTGCACAGCGACGTGGTCAATTACGCCGAAGACGGCCACGGCCCGATTCTGCCGATGCTCAGCTACCTGAAAAGCGATGCTTTCAAGAACAGCCCGCCACAGGTGCTGATCTGGGAGTTTCCTGAACGTTATCTGCCTGTGAACAACGAAATCGGCGACGCCGACCCACAGTGGGTCGCAGAGCTCAAAGAAGCCGGCGCCCGCCAACAAAACGTAGCCGCAAACACTAAATCCGAGACGCCCGACCGGGCGCAAAACTGAAAGAGAGAGGTACTACCATGACTTTCACTACTACTCCTCGCCGTCTCGCCAAGACCTTTGCACTTGTTGCTGGCATGAGCGTGTTGTCGATGTCCGCCTTCGCTGGCGACGCCGCACTCTATGGCCCGACTGCACCAAAAGGTTCGAGCTTCGTGCGTGTCTACAACGCCGGTAATGCTGAAGTCAGCGCCACCGTCGGTAGCACCAACCTGGCCGAAGTCGCGCCTCTGTCCAGCACTGACTTCAGCTTCATGCCGGGCGGAGACTACAGCGCCAAGGTCGGCAGCCAGACCCTGCCGGTGAAACTGGCCGGCGACCACTATTACACCCTGGTCAACAACGCCAGCGGCGCGCCGCAACTGATCGAAGAGCCGCCGTTCAAGAACAAGCAGAAATCCCTGGTTCGCGTACAGAACCTGAGCGACAAGGCCCTGACCCTGAAAACCGCTGACGGCAAGACTGAAGTGGTGCCATCCGTGGCCGCCAAGGGCCGTGGCGAGCGTGAAATCAACCCGGTCAAAGTCAGCCTGGCCCTATACGATGGCGCCACGAAAGTGGGCGACGTGAAGCCGGTTGCCCTGGAACGCGGTGAAGCGGCGGTGCTGTACGTCACCGGCAACGGCAGCAGCCTGTCGCCAGTCTGGGTAAAACGCCCGGTTTCGACGCGCTAATCAATTTGCCTGACTGACCCACGCTCTGTAGGAGCACGGCTTGCCGGCGAAGAGGCCCTAGAGACCGCCTTCGCTGGCAAGCCATGCTCCTACAAGGGATCGAGGTGTCAGTCGGGCTACGGAATAAGAACAAGAGTGAAACGACAGAACGCAGTAGCTCTGACCCATACGATTTTCAAGGAGTAACAACATGATTCCGGTGATCTTGTCAGGTGGTAGTGGCTCACGTCTTTGGCCGCTTTCCCGTAAGCAGTTCCCCAAGCAATTCCTCGCCCTGACCGGCGAACACACGCTGTTCCAGCAAACCCTGGAACGCCTGGTGTTCGAAGGCATGGACACCCCGATCGTGGTCTGCAACAAAGACCACCGCTTCATCGTCAACGAGCAACTGAGCAACCGTAAGCTGGAAACCCAGCGCATCCTGATGGAACCGTTCGGCCGCAACACCGCGCCGGCCGTGGCCCTGACCGCGATGATGCTGATCAACGAAGGTCGCGACGAGCTGATGCTGGTGCTGCCGGCCGACCACGTACTGGAAGACCAGAAAGCCCTGCAACGCGCCCTGGCCCTGGCCACCGTTGCCGCCGAAAACGGCGAAATGGTGCTGTTCGGCGTTCCGGCCACCAAACCGGAAACCGGTTACGGCTACATCAAGTCCACCAATGACTCGCTGCTGCCCGAAGGTGTCAGCCGCGTCTCGCACTTCGTCGAAAAACCGGACGTCAAACGCGCCACCGAGTTCGTCCAGTCCGGCGGTTACTTCTGGAACAGCGGCATGTTCCTGTTCCGCGCCAGCCGCTTCCTCGAAGAGCTGAAAAAGCACGATCCGGACATCTACGACACCTGCCTGCTGACCCTTGAGCGCAGCGAACAGGACGCCGATACCGTCACTATCGACGAAGCCACCTTCGCTTGCTGCCCGGACAACTCCATCGATTACTCGGTCATGGAAAAAACCCAGCGCGCCTGCGTCGTACCACTCACTGCAGGCTGGAGCGATGTCGGTTGCTGGGCGTCGCTGTGGGAAGTGAATGACAAAGACATCAACGGCAACGTCACCAAAGGCGACGTGGTCATTCAGGACAGCAAAAACTGCATGATCCACGGCAACGGCAAACTGGTGTCGGTGATCGGCCTGGAAAACATCGTGGTCGTCGAAACCAAGGACGCCATGATGATCGCGCACAAGGACTCGGTCCAAGGCGTGAAACAGATGGTCAACACCCTCAACGAACAGGGTCGCACCGAAACCCAGAACCACTGCGAAGTCTATCGTCCGTGGGGCTCCTACGACTCGGTCGACATGGGCGGCCGTTTCCAGGTCAAGCACATCTCGGTCAAACCGGGCGCGTGCCTGTCCCTGCAAATGCACCACCACCGCGCCGAACACTGGATCGTGGTCAGCGGCACGGCGGAAGTGACCTGCGACGAAAACGTGTTCCTGCTGTGTGAGAACCAGTCGACTTACATTCCGATCGCTTCGGTTCACCGTTTGCGCAACCCGGGCAAGATCCCACTCGAGATCATCGAAGTGCAGTCGGGCAGCTATCTGGGTGAGGACGATATCGAGCGGTTTGAAGATATCTATGGTCGGTCTACGCCGGTCGAGCGTGGAGTTTCGGTGAAGACCATCGCGCAGTAAGCATTCAGTAAAACGAAAGCCCCCGTCCAGCCCGCTGCGTTTCCCTATCCGCAGCGGGTTGGGCGGGGGCTTTTTTTGTCTGAGTGTTTTGTGTTGCCTCGGCGGGCCCCATCGCGGGCTTGCTCGCGATGAGGCCGTCACATCCACTACAACCATCAAGCCCATCGCCAACCTCACCCACGCTTAGGTAGGATGACCTCTTCCCCTCCCGAGGTTTCGCGTCATGTTCATCGGCGTCCTGCTGGTCATCACCTGGCTGATCCTGTTGCTGCGTTACCCGGCCAAAGCCTTGCCCGTCTCGGTCGCGGCCGCCATTGGATTGGGCGTGGTAGCTACCTGGGTGATCTGGATGGACAACCGCGAGGTCAAGCAACTGGCACGCCTTGAGTTGCGCATCACTTACGCGCCGGAGCAGTGCCCGGCGGATCGCCCCTTGCAGCTGAAAATGAACAATCGCAACGATGTGCCGCTGACCGAGTTGCGTTGGCGCATCGCCGCGTACGCACCGGGCGATACGGTCAATCTGGCCGACAATCAATACACCGCACCACGCTATCGCGGCCCCGGCGAATTGCAGGCCGGGGCGAATTGGGAAGACTGTTTGCCCATGCCGCCACTGCGTCCCGGCTATCGCCCGCAAACCCTGGAGTTTCGCGCCGAGCGTTTACAGGGTAGTTTCTCCGACTGAGCCCTTTTCTTTCTTCTGCACAAGGAACGCGCCATGCCCATTGCGTTGATTACCGGTTGTTCCAGCGGCATTGGCCGCGCCCTCGCCGACACGTTCAAATCGGCTGGTTATGAAGTCTGGGCCAGCGCCCGCAAGGCTGAAGATGTGGTGGTTCTGGCGGCGGCCGGTTTCACCGCCGTGCAACTGGACGTCAATGATGGTGCGGCGCTCGAACAGTTGAGTGACCAGATCAATCAACGACATGGCGGCCTCGATGTACTGATCAACAACGCCGGTTATGGCGCGATGGGGCCGCTGCTGGACGGTGGTGTACCGGCCATGCAACGCCAGTTCGAAACCAACGTATTTTCCATCGTCGGCGTGACGCGCGCGCTGTTTCCGGTGTTGCGCCGGGGCAAAGGAATCGTGGTGAACATCGGCAGTGTGTCCGGCGTGTTGGTCACACCGTTTGCCGGCGCGTATTGCGCGTCGAAAGCAGCAGTGCATGCCTTGAGCGATGCGTTGCGCATGGAACTGGCGCCGTTTGGCGTACGGGTGATGGAGGTGCAGCCGGGGGCAATTGCCTCCAGTTTTGCCAAAAATGCAGGGGCTGAGGCCGAGCAGTCGATCAGCGAGCAGTCGCCGTGGTTTCCACTTCGAGAAGGCATTCGGGCGCGGGCCAAGGCGTCTCAGGACAACCCGACTCCAGCCAGTGAGTTTGCTGTCGGTTTGCTCAAGGCTGTGCAGCAGAACAAGCCACCGCGGCTGGTTCGCTTGGGCAATGGCAGCCGGGCGTTGCCGCTGATGGCGGGGTTGTTGCCCAAGGGGTTGCTGGAGTCGGGGTTGATGAAGCGGTTCGGGTTGAGCGGGCAGCTCTGAGACCGCGTTATCGTTCTTCGCGGGCAAGCCTTGCTCCTACAGGTTTTGCGCGATTTCAAAATTTACGCATGACCTGTAGGAGCAAGGCTTGCCCGCGAAGGCGCCAGAACAGGCTCTGCAGATTTTTCAGGAATTGATATGACCGATTACACCCAATACTTCGACGAAGTGATCCAGGCCCACATCGCCATCGAACAATGGCTGGCCGAAGAACGGGACGCCAGCGAACTTGAACACCTGCTGTCACGTTTTTCGCCACAGTTTTCCATGGTTTCGCCGTTGGGCCGGGTGCTGGATTTTGCGGCGTTGAACGAGTTGTTCATGCTGGCGGGCGGCAAGAAACTCGGGTTCCGGATTGAGCTGAGCGAGTTGCGTGGCCTCGCGTTACATGACGGCGGTGCAACCGTGAGTTACCGCGAGCAACAAACCGATGCCACCGGCCTGCACTCCGATCGCCGCTCGACCGTGGTGTTCGAGAAACAGGCCGATGGCAAGGTGCTTTGGCGGCATTTGCATGAGACCTTTTGCAAGGAGTGACATGTCGCGGCATGCCTGATGGACCGAGTCGCTGCATCGCGAGCAGGCTCGCTCCCACATTGACCGAATCGCACGCCAATTAGGCAAACGACACAAATCCCCTGTGGGAGCGAGCCTGCTCGCGAATGCAGGCGACTCGGTCCAACAGTCAGTTAACCACCACCGTACAAGTAATCCCCGCCGCCAACAGCACCCCCTCCGGCACTTCATCAATGTGAATCCGCACCGGCACGCGCTGTGCCAGGCGCACCCAGTTGAAAGTCGGGTTCACATCGGCGATCAGCTCACGACTTTCCGGATTGTCACGGTCATAAATGCCACGCGAGATGCTTTCCACATGCCCCTTGAGCACTTCGCCGCTCATCAGTTGCATGTCGGCCTTATCGCCCACTCGCACGTGCGGCAATTTGGTTTCCTCAAAGAAGCCATAGACCCAGAACGAGTTCATGTCGACCACGGCCATTTTCGCTTCGCCGATGCGTGCGTAGTCGCCACGATGGACGTTGAGGTTGGTCACATAACCGTCCACCGCCGCCCGCACTTCGGTGCGTTTGAGGTTCAGTTCGGCCGCTTCCAGTTGCGCTTGCGCATGCTGGTAATCGGCGAGGGCCGAGTCCGCGATGTTACTGGCGTCGTCGCGGTTTTCCCTGGAAATCACAAGGGCATCCATGTCGGCGCGACGGTGGGCGTTGACCTTGCGCATCTCCCAGGTCGACTTGCGTGAAGCCACCATTGCCTGTGCCTGTTTGACTGCGATGCGGTAGTGTTCGGGATCGATCTGCATCAGCAAATCGCCCTTCTTTACCAGCTGATTATCGCGCACCGGCACCTCCACCACTTCACCGGTGACGTCGGCGGCGACGTTGATGATGTCGGCGCGCACCCGGCCGTCGCGGGTCCATGGCGTGTCCATGTAATGCACCCACAGGGTCCGGCCGATCCATAGCGCGAGGGCCAGCACCAGCAAGGTCGCGAGCAGGCTGAAAAGCTTTTTCATCAGGGCCTTCTTCAGTGATAGAGAGTCAACGGTAGACAGTCAGCGCCAGGGCGCCGAACAGACAGGTAAACAGGCTCAGGCGCAGCAGCGCCGGGTGCCAGAAAAAACGGTACAGGTCGACCCCGGACAGAAACCGGTCCAGCGCCCAGGCCAGTGCCGCGGCGATGAAAAACATCAGCGTCATGGTCGGCATGTAAACGCCGTGGAAGGCGATTTCACGAGGCATGTTCAAGTCCTTGAGGCGGGCTGGTCACGTAAGCGGCGAGCGGTGATTGCGGGTCGAGCAACGAGGTGCGGATGAAGTGCAGGTAACTCTTTACCCGGCGCAATGCGGAGGTGTCGAAATGCGGGGCGAAAGGTTCGTCGGTGGCTTGCACGCGGCTGATCGCATGGTCCACCGCGATCAGCCCGCGTTCCAGATTGCTCTGGCTCGGTTGCAGAAAAAGCCGCACCAGCGAGCGGCCCATCACGCGGATCGCCTGGCGCCACGGCTGCGATTCGGCATACGCCGGGTGCACCGGCAGAATCGCCTGTTCCTTGCGCAGCTCGATGATCGCGTGACCGATTTCCAGCACTACGAACATCCAGCGCAGCAAGTCCCGTTGCACCCGCGGCTGGCCGGCCGCGAGACCGTAAGCCTGATGCAGCAAGTCACGCGTGCGGCTTTCGAAACTTGAGGCAAGGCCTTTGAGTTTGCCGCTGATCGCGTACACCACTTGCCCGCGCAGATCCTGCTCCAACCGACGCCACAACCAGCGGCTGTTGGGCGGCAGGATGATCGCCCCCGCCGCCGCGCACACCAGCATGCCGAGCACCATGGCGATGTAGTCGTTGATGAAGGTGTAAGGGTTGTAGACGGTGAGGTTGTCCGGCACCGAACCGGTGCTGAAGAAGATCAGCAAACCGAGGCCGACGCCGGCGTATTGTGGGCGCGAGGTCAGGAACGAACCGAGCACGATCACTGGCGCGAGCATCACGCACAGCAGTGGAAAACCGTCGATCCACGGGAAGATGAAAAACATCTCGACGAAGCCGATCAGCGCGCCGAGGAACGTGCCGCAGGCCATCTGAAACGCCATGCGTTTTGGATTGGGCGTCGCGGCGGACAACCCGACAGTCGCCGCTGCAATCAGGGTCATGGTCGCCCCGCTCGGCCACGCCGTGGCGACCCAATAGCTGCCGAGTACGACCAGAATGAACGCCGCGCGAATCCCCGAAGCGGCGGATGCCATCCAGTTGGTTTGCGGGGTGAACGGCTCGTCCCATTGCTCTCGTTCATGACGGTGATCGGCCAGGGACGCGTGGGTCTGTGCATAACTGTGCAGGTCGTCGACAAAGCGGTAGAGCAGTTCGTAAGCGGTGTGGAAATCGAGCAGCTCGGCGTCGCTCGGGTTGCTCTCCTGAAAGGTCGCCCGCAGGCTGCGAACTCGCGCAGGCAAGTTGTGCTTGTAGGTCGTCAACGCGGTCGTCAGACGTGCAGCGTCGGGGCTGGTCAGGGACCGGCCGCTGAAGCCGTCGAGCACTTCGGCCAGGTCCTGCAAGCCCGGGTTGATGGCCGCGACCACGTGATCGGCACCGCTGCTGCGCAAGCGCTCAAGCAACTGATGCAAGGCGTTGAAGCGCGTGGTAATGCCCATGAATTCGCTGTTCAGGCGACTGAGCCGACCGTTGCGCCGACGCATGTGCGGGTCTTCGAACACGGTGACGCTGCGCAGTCCTTCCAGACCGACCGCCTCAGCGATGAAGCGCACATTGCTCGCTTCGAACGTGTCCTGTTGGCTACGACCGCGCAAACCATCGGTGACGAACAAGGCGAACACGCCGAAGCGTTGATACAAGGCGTTGCGCATTGCCGCGCTGGCGGTTTGCGGCAGGATCGCGGCGCTGACCACCGTGGCGCAGAGAATCCCCAGGGAGATTTCCAGCACCCGCCAGACCGCCGCCATGAAGGCGCCGTCCGGATGCGCCAACGCGGGTAGTCCGACCATCGCCGCCGTATAGCCGGCCAGGACAAAACCATACGCACGGAAGTTGCGATAACGCGCTGCGCCCGCCGAACAGATGCCGACCCAGATCGCCAGTGACCCGAGGAACAGTTCGGTGTTTTGCGCGAACAAGGCAATCAGCGCGACCATCACGGCCGACCCGGTCAACGTGCCGAGAAAGCGGTAGAAACTCTTGGCGAACACCTGACCGCTTTGCGGCTGCATGACGATGAACACCGTGATCATCGCCGTGCGCGGCTGCGGCAATTCAAGGCGCATCGCCAGCCACAGGGTCAGGAATGCGGCGAACAACACTTTGAAAATGTAGACCCAGGTCACGCCATCGCTGCGCGCCCAGTCAAAGAAACCCCGGCGCCATTCGAGGGAATACAGCCAGCGCAGAGGTGCGGGTAAGGGGGTCATGAAATCCTCCTGCGCAGAAAGACTTGAGACAAGTGAGATCCTGTGGCGAGCGAGCTTGCTCGCGCTGGGCTGCGTAGCGGCCCCCACATTCGGGCAGCCACCGCCATTTTTGTGAGTGCTGCGCACTCAAGCGGGAGCAAGCTCCCTCGCCACATGTTCGGATGAGTCTGAGAAATCGTGTTCAATTCGAGAGGCTCTTTAGCAGGGCCGGGGTTTTCGGTGCAGCGGTCTGGCTGTCTTTCGGCACATCGTCGCCCGCACCGAGTCCACCACCGAGCGCCGTCACCAGTTCGGCATGAGCACTGAGCCGCGCGGCCTGAACCTGCTGCTGGACTTGCTGCTGCTTGAACAACAGCGTCTGGGCGTTGAGCACGTTGAGGTAATCGGTGAGCCCGCGTTGATAGGCAATCATCGCGATGTCGTAGGTTTTCTGCGCAGTGGCGACCGACTCGGCGGCGAAGGTTTGCTGCTTGTCCATGGACTCGCGGCGGATCAACTGGTCGGAGATGTTCTTCAGCGCATTGACCAGCGTCTGGTTGTACTTCGCCACGGCAATGTCATAACCGGCGGAGGCTTCACCCAGCTCGGCACGCAGACGGCCGCCGTCGAAAATCGGCAGCGAGATCGCCGGGCCGACGCTGTAATTCAGTTTCTTGCCGGTCAAAAACTCCAGCGCACCGCCGCCGGTGGCCATGTAGCCGAGGCTGCCGACCAGATCGACGTTGGGGTAGAAACCGGCATGAGCCACATCAATGCCCCGCGCCTGGGCCGCGACTTGCCAGCGACTGGCGACCACGTCCGGGCGTTGGCCGAGCAATTGCGCAGGCAGCGACGACGGCAATTTCAGCGCCGTGCCCAACGCCAGCGTCGGCCGCTGCAACTGCGCGCCGTCGCCCGGCCCCTTGCCTGCCAGGGCTGCGAGCTGGTTGCGGCTGAGGGCTATTTCTTCATCAAGGGCATCGAGCTGGCGGTGGGTTTCCGGCAGCGGCGTTTCGGCCTGGCTGACTTCGAAGTGCGTGCCGATGCCACCGTTGAGGCGCTTTTGCGCGAGGTCGAGTATTTGCTGTTGCTGCTTCAGGGTCGCAGCGACGATGTCCCGTTGCGCGTAATGCAGCGAGAGTTCGATGTAGGCGCGCACGATATTGTTCTGCAATTCGAGCTGGGCCAGGCGCGCTTCGGCGACGCTCATGTGCGCCATGTCCACGGCACGCTCGGTGGCATTGCTTTCGCGGCCCCAAAGGTCGAGGGCGTAGCTGAAGCCCAGCGCAGCGTTGTTGTCCCAGGTCGTCGTGTTGGCCAACTCGCCCGGCCCGTAGAACTGATCGGTGGGCCAGTTGTGGCGCTTGAGGGTGGATTCGCCATTGATCTGCAGCGACTCGGCAGATTCGGCGATGCCGGCCATGGATTTGGCTTGACGCACTCGCGCCGCCGCCATGGCCATGGTCGGGCTGCCTTGCAGCGCAAGGTCGATCCAGCGGTTCAGTTGCGGGTCGCCGTAGGCTTGCCACCATTGCGCGGTGGGCCAGTGAGCATCCTGCGCGGCGCTCTGAATGGCTTCGTCGGTGGCCAGGGAATTGGCCTCCAGTGCCTTGCCCTGCGGGGCAATACCTCCGGTTCCGATGCAGCCGCTGATTGCCAGGGTTAAAGCCAAAACACTGAGCGTCTGAAGCGCTCTGCTGATGCGACGCGGCACTGCTGCGATTTCCTGAAATAGGGGAGATCTGTAGGAGCGAGGCTTGCCCGCGAATGGAGCGACGCGGTCTATCTGTATAAACGCGTTATCGTTCTTCGCGAGCAAGCTTTGCTCCTACAAGGATCGAAGGGGCGGCGTAATTCTATGGGTCGGGTTTGATCGCGATAAGCCGGGATTCCTGTGAATCTTTGTTACCGTTAACGCGATAATCCCTTGGTCGGGGTCTCAGACCCTGAAACGTTGTGTCACAATTTGCCATCGCACCCGAGAGCACCCCATGGACACTTTGCAAAACATGCGCGCCTTCAGTTATGTGGCCGAGGCCGGTAGCTTCACCGCCGCCGCCGTGCAACTCGACACCACCACGGCCAACGTCTCGCGCGCGGTCTCCAACCTGGAAGCCCACCTGCAAACCCGCCTGCTCAACCGCACCACTCGTCGCATCGCCCTGACCGAGGCCGGCAAGCGCTACCTGTTGCGTTGCGAGCAGATCCTGGCCTATGTCGAAGAAGCCGAGGCCGAGGCCAGTGACGCCCACGCGCGCCCTGCCGGGCAGCTCAAGGTGCACACCATGACCGGCATCGGTCAGCACTTCGTGATCGACGCCATCGCCCGCTATCGCAAGACTCACCCCGATGTGACCTTCGACCTGACCATGGCCAACCGCGTGCCGGACCTGCTCGACGAGGGCTACGACGTGTCGATCGTCCTCGCCAGCGAACTGCCGGATTCGGGTTTTGTGTCCCAGCGGCTGGGCATCACCTACAGCATCGTCTGCGCCTCGCCGGCGTATGTGAAAGCCAACGGCTGTGCGCAGAAGCCCAGCGACTTGCTCAACCATGCGTGCCTGCGCCTGGTGAGCCCGGTGATTCCACTGGAGAAGTGGACCTTCGACGGGCCTGAAGGTCAGGAAATGGTCACCATTCATAGCTCGCCGTTCCTGGTGAACTCGGCGGACGCGATGAAGACCGCGATCACCAGCGGCATGGGCGTCGGCGTGTTGCCGGTGTATGCGGCGATTGAAGGGTTGCGTAACGGCTCGCTGGTGCGGGTGATGCCGAACTACCGGTCGCAGGAACTGAACCTGTACGCGATCTACCCCTCGCGGCAGTACCTGGATGCGAAGATCAAGACCTGGGTCGAGTATTTGCGCGGGTCGTTGCCGGATATTCTGGCGGCGCATCAGGCGGAACTGGCAGCGTATGAGTTGAGCGGGAGTCTGGCTGGGGCAAGGTTGGCGAACTGATCTCCCGAAATATGTCGTATGCGTAGGAGCGAGGCTTGCCCGCGAAAACGATCTGACATTCACCAACTGATGTTGACTGACAAACAGTCTTCGCGGGCAAGCCTCGCTCCTACAGGAGATCCTGTATGACCAGTTGATTGGGTCACTCGCACAAAAGCGGGGAAGAATGTTAGCGTGCTTGGCATTCTCCCCGCCCGACGAGCCCTCCTCCCATGAAAAAGACCGTCCTCGCCTTCAGCCGCATCACGCCTGAAATGATCGAACGCCTCAAGCAGGACTTCGACGTCATCGTGCCCAACCCGAAAAACGGCGACATCAACGCTCAATTCAACGAAGCCCTGCCCCACGCCCATGGCCTGATCGGCGTGGGTCGCAAGCTCGGCCGGGCGCAACTGGAGAACGCGAGCAAACTGGAAGTGGTGTCCAGCGTGTCGGTCGGCTACGACAACTACGACGTCGCCTATTTCAACGAACGCGGGATCATGCTGACCAACACGCCTGATGTCCTCACCGAAAGCACCGCGGACCTGGCCTTCGCCCTGCTGATGAGCAGCGCCCGTCGCGTTGCCGAGCTGGACGCCTGGACCAAGGCTGGCCAATGGCAAGCGACCGTCGGCGCGCCGCTGTTCGGCACCGATGTCTATGGCAAAACCCTGGGCATCGTCGGCATGGGCAACATCGGCGCGGCCATCGCCCGTCGCGGTCGGCTTGGCTTCAACATGCCGATTATCTACAGCGGCAACAGCCGTAAAACCGCGCTGGAACAAGAACTCGGCGCGCAGTTCCGCAGCCTGGATGAGCTGTTGGCCGAGGCCGATTTTGTCTGCCTGGTGGTGCCGCTCAGTGAAAAGACCAAACACCTGATCAGCCGCCGCGAACTGGCGTTGATGAAGCCCAGTGCGATCCTGATCAACATCGCCCGTGGCCCGGTGGTGGACGAACCGGCACTGATCGAAGCGCTGCAAAACAATCAGATCCGTGGCGCCGGGCTGGATGTCTACGAGAAAGAACCGCTGGCCGAATCGCCGCTGTATCAACTGAAAAACGCAGTGACCTTGCCGCATATCGGCTCGGCGACCCACGAAACCCGCGAGGCCATGGCCAACCGCGCACTGGCCAATCTGCGCAGTGCACTTCTGGGCGAGCGGCCGCAGGATCTGGTCAATCCACACGTCTGGAAAGGCTGACCCTGGCCCCTGTGGGAGCGAGACCGGCTTGCCGGCGATGGTCGTCAACGATAACGCGGGAAACCAGATGCCCCGCGGTGGCCTTGAGTCCATCGCCGGCAAGCCGGTCTCGCTCCTACAGGGTATTCTCTTAAGCCAGCTTGCCGTGCCCTGGCACCATCGGCGCCTTGGGTTTACGGAACACCAGCACATTGCCCAGCATCACCAACACCAGACCGGCCAGCGCCGGTGCGGTCCATTGGTAGCCTTCGACAAACGCCGACACATTGAGCGCCACCACCGGGAACAACACCGTGCAATAAGCTGCACGCTCGGGCCCCATTCGCCCGACCAGCGTCAGGTAGGCGGTAAAACCGATCACCGAACCCGGAATGACCAGGTAAAGCAGCGAGCCGATGTAACGCGCATTCCATTCCATATCGAAGGGAATGCCTTTGACCAGGCACCACACCGACAGCATCGCCGCGCCGTAGGCCATGCCCCAGGCGTTGGTGGTCAGCGGCTTGAGACCGGCCTTCTGCTGCAGGCTCGACAACATGTTGCCCGCCGAGAAACACAGTGTTCCGAGCAACGCCAGGCCCAGGCCGAGCAAGGTTTCCGGGCTGGCGGTGTGGCCGGCCAGTTCCGGCCAGAACAACAGGCCCAGCCCCAGCAAGCCGAGTGCACCGCCCATCAGCACGTTGCGGGCGATCTTCTGACCGAAGAACACCCGCGCATTCAGGGCATTCCACAGCGTGGCGGTGGAAAACACCACGGCCACCAGGCCGCTGGGTATCCACTGGCTGGCGGTCAGGAAGCACATGAAATTGATGCAAAACAGGCACAGCCCCTGCGCCAGGCAGATCAGGTGCCCGCGACGGTTCATCACTTGCAGCTTGCGGCTGAGCAACAGCAGCACGAACAGCACCAGCGCGGCGAGGCCGAAGCGATAAACGATCGACACCGGAATGGCCACCACGCCCAATTGCCATTTCAGGGCAATCCAGGTGGTGCCCCAGATCAGCACGGTCAGCAAGTACAGCGAAAGGTTCATGGTTACGGCTCCGGATGGCGGCAATTCACTTTGTGGCGAGCGAGCTTGCTCGCGCTGGGCTGCGAAGCGGCCCCAAAATCCAGGCCAGTTTCACCAGTTTTGTGAGTGCTGCGCACTCAAGCGGGAGCAAGCTCCCTCGCCACAAGGTGTTGCGTGATTGGGGACCAGTGTCCTGCGCCAAACCTTTTCGCACTTGCATAAACTTGCGCTTTTGTCGGCGCAGAGGCTGGCAGCGCAATGGCTACGGAGTAGGATGCAAGGCGTTGGAGAACCGATCATGCCCGCACTGGAAACCCTGCAAGTCTTTCAAGCCCTCAACCGCTCGCCCAATGCTCGCCTCGAGCACAGCGCCGAGCTCGGTGACGGTATGGCTGCAGCCTTGTGGAGCAACCATCACGACGCCCAGGACTACGAAGCGCCGAGCCATCACACCTTGTCCTGTTACATCGCGGGTGGCACCGGCACCTTTCGCCGCGACCAGCCTGGCACCAAGGGCGGCCCGGACAAGCTGTGCATCCTGCCCGCCGACCATCAGTCAGGCTGGGTGATCAACGGCGACATTCGCCTGGCCCATCTGTATTTCAGCCCCGAACAGTTCGCCCTCGGCTGCGTCACGCTGCTGGACCGCGAACCTCGCGAACTGCAATTGCGCGAAGGGACCTTTCTCGACGACCCGCAGCAAGCCGGACGCTTTCGGCAGATGCTCACGCTCAACTGGGATGAACCCGGCGAACGCCTGCTCACCAGCAGCCTGGCCCATGAAATGCTCAGCCACGTATTGCTCAGCCAGGTCGGAATGCGCGGGGGGTTGCGGCTCAAGGGCGGATTGGCGGCGCACCAGCGACGGCAATTGGTCGAGTTCATCGACAGTCAGTTGGCCGAAGCCATCAGCCTGGGGCAGTTGGCGGGTTTGTGTGCACTGTCGGAGTATCACTTTGCGCGGATGTTCCGAGAGAGCTTTGGTTTGCCGCCGCATCAATATGTGTTGGCGCGGCGGCTGAGCCGGGCGCGGGAATTACTGCGCGGGACTTCGCAGCCGTTGGGGGAGATTGCGTTGGCGTGCGGGTTTGCCAGTGCGAGCCACTTTACCAACCGGTTCAGGCAGGCGTTGGGTGGGACGCCCGGCGAGTATCGGCAGGCGTTTTTGCGCTGATTGATAGGCCGCCATCGCGGGCAAGCCCGCTCCCACAGGTTCTGTGTGTCGATCGCGAAACTGGGTTCGACACGGTCACTGTGGGAGCGGGCTTGCCCGCGATGAACGATGACGCGGTGTCTGATCAGAATTCCAATGTGCTGGACAGCGAAACCTGCCGCGAATCCCCCATCGACACAAAGAACCGGCTCGCCGCCGACGTGTAGTAAGTGCGATCAAACAGGTTCTTCACGTTCAGCTGAAACTTCACCTTCTGCCCTTCGACCTTGGTGTCGTAGGTGGCGAATGCATCAGCCACGGTGTAGCTCGGCAGATCAAAATCATTCACCGCGTTACCCGCCCGCTCACCGACATACCGCGCGCCCGCGCCGACCCGCAACTGATCGCCACCCACGATGGTGCCGAAGTCGTAGACCGCCGACAGCGAGCCGGTGTTCTTGGCGACGTTTTGCAGTTTTTTGCCTTTGTAGGTCGGGTCCTCGGTCACTTCGGCATCGGTGTAGGCATAGCTGCCGATCATGCTCCAGCGGTCACTGAGCTGACCGGTCAAATCCACTTCCAGCCCACGGGAACGCACTTCACCGGCAGCGCTGTAGATCGTCACCGGTCCTTCGGAATTGGCCACCAGCACGTTGCGTTTCTTGATGTCGAACAGCGCGACGTTACCCGTCACACGGCCCGGAATATCCAGCTTGGCGCCGACTTCCCAGGACTTGGCTTCTTCCGGCGCAACGCTGCCGTCGAGCACGGTGCTGCTGCCGCTCAACGGGGCGATGGTCGAGTTGGGTTTGAACGATTCGGTGTAGCTGCCGTAGAACGACAACGCGTCGGTGTAGCGGTACACCAGGCCGGCGCGTGGGACCCACTTCTGGCCGTTGCTGTCGGTGTTGGCCTTGAACGGCACGCCTTTACCGGCGTACTGGTCGTACTCCTGAAAACGTCCGCCGGCCACCAGAATCCACTGGTCAGTGAGGTGGATCGAGTCCTGCAGGAACAGCGAATCGCTGCGCAGCAAATCGGTCTGCGCGCTGTCGGCCGGGCTGACGGTAGTGCCGGCGACTTCACGGCCATAGACCGGGTTGAGGTAGCTGAACGTGGTCAGGCTTTTCTGGCGGATCAGGTCTTCGCGGTAGATCTTGCGGTACTCGTCATCGACGCCGAACACCAGGTCATGTTGCATGCCCAGCGCATTGACCTTGCCTTCGAGGCTGGCGGTGGTGAAGCGGTCGGTGCTGATCGCGTTTTGCGTGCCGTCCATGCTGCGGGTCAGCGTGCCTTTGGCGGTGTTGATGGCCGTGACGCGCACCTGGCTGGCGTCGTAGGTTTCACGGTTCCAGCTGTAGCCGAAGTGAGCTTTCCAGTTGTCGTTGAGCTCGTGGTCGGCCTCGAAGTGATACAGGTCCGAGCGCCCTTCCATGTTGTTGAATGGCTCGTCGAGGCGACGATCGCGGGAGATGTCCAGCGGATGGTTGTCACGCGGGTCGATCAGCGTGCCGCGGTCGAACGGGGTCAGGAATTCACGGTGTTCGTAGGCGAACAACAACTTGGTGCTTTCGCCGAACCAGGCCAGGGATGGCGCCACCAGCGTCTCGCGGTGGGTACCGAAGTTGCGCCAGTAATCTTCGTCTTCGTGGTCCAGCACCATGCGGTACGCAAGCCCGGAATCACCGAGCGCGCCGGTGCTGTCGAGGCCGCCACCGCTGCCGTTTTTGCCGTCGCCGTAGGTCGAGCCGCGCAGGGTCAACGCGTTGTACTGTTCCAGTTCAGGCTTCTTGCTGACCATGTTGACCACGCCGCCCGGGTCCTGGATGCCATAGAGCAAGGAGGCCGGGCCCTTGAGCACTTCGACTCGATCGACCGTGGCGTTGAGGCCACGGCCCTGCACCACCGGCATACCGTCGCGCATGATCGAACCGTTGCGGTTGTCGCCGAAGCCGCGGGTCATCACCGAATCCTGGGTGCTGCCCAGCGTGTTGCCCTGAGTGATGCCGCTGACGTTGGCCAGCGCATCGTCGAGGTTGCGTGGTGCCTGATCGCGAATGACCTGGGCCGGGATCACGTTGACGGTCTGGGGGATTTCCTGGAGCAACGCAGACGAGCGCATCACCGAACTGGTGGGCGGCGGCTGGTAGCTCATGGTTTGATCCATCACCGAAGTGATGGTGGTGGCGCCCAGGTTCAGGGCGCCTTCGGTGGGCTGCGGTTCCAGCGCCAGGGTGTGAGCATCGGTGCGACGGAAGGTCAAACCCGAACCGCTGAGCAAACGCTGGATCGCCTGTTCGGCGCTCATCTGCCCACTGACTGCCGGCGCCGTAATGCCATACGGTGCTTCGTCGGTGTAGACCACGCTGATGCCGGTAATCCGGCTGAAGTCGCTCAAGGCCTGGGGCAGCGGTTTGGCGACCATCGCAAAGTTGAACTGCGAACGCTGCTGCGTCGTGTCGGCCTCAGCGGCCAATGCCACGCTCAATGGCAGCAACGCCAATGCCGAAACAACCAACGCCGAAGCACCCAACCACTGTTTGACCGAACCCGAGTTTGCCCTGGACTTCATTGCTCATGACCTGTGTAGAACCGCTACGGATGCGAATGACTCGCAGTTTCAGTCACTACACGGATGGGGCTTGGGTTTACCTCACCAAAATTTTGAAAATAATTTTATTGATACGAATGTGTTGTCTGAACCGACGCCTTCGCGGGCAAGCCTTGCTCCTACAAGGATCGCGCAAAACCTGTAGGAGCAAGGCTTGCCCGCGAAAGGGCCGTCCGCCTCACCGCAAAATAATCAGATGCCCCACAGTGTGCTGCTCAAACCCCATCACCCCCTGCAACGAACTCAACACCGCCTGAGGGTCCTTGCCCGGAAAACTGCCACTGACGCGCCGTGCCGCCAGTTCATCATTGAGCAGCACAATCCGCCCCGGGTAGTAACGGCGCAGGTCCTGCACCACATCGGCCAGTGGCGCCTTGTAGTAATTGAGCCAACCCTGACGCCACGCCAACTGCGCTTCGCTGTCCACAGCCTGCAGTTTTTCCGCCGTGCCTTCGCCATACGCCACTTGCTGCCCGGCGTTCAGAATCTGCTGCTCGGCGTGCTTGTCCGCCATCACGCCGACCCGGCCGGACAACACCGTGACCTGCGCGCCGTGAGGTTGCAAACGCACTTCAAACTGCGTGCCCAGCACCCGCGCCTGACCCTTTTCCGCATCCACCACAAACGGCTCGCCCGTGTGCGTCACGCTGAAGAAACCGGCACCGCGACGCAACTGAACGTGGCGCTCGCCCCGACTGAAATCCACGGCGATGGCACTGTCGGCATCCAGGATGACTTGCGATTGATCCGCCAGCGTGACGGTGCGGATTTCCCCCGGCGCCGACACATAATCAGCGCCAAGATCATCGACCCAGCGCATCGGCTGCCAGCCTGAACCGAGGCTGATCATCAACAACAGGCACGCCGCCATCGCCAGCGCACCGGACCAGCGCCGAACACTGCTGCGACGCGATTGATTCATGGCGTTGAGGTAGCCCTGCAAGGCAAACGCGTCTTCGTTGGCCAGCCTGCGCGCCGGTACTTCGCTCAATTCCCACACCACTTGCGCCTGGGCGTAGGCTTCGGCATGCGCGGGGTCGGCCTGCAGCCAATGGCTGAATGTGGCCTGGTCGCCGCTGCTTGGCTGGTCATGCAACAGACTCAACCAGGCGAAAGCGGCCTGTTCCTGAGCGGGCGTCGGGGTGACGCGGTCAAGCTGATTCACGGTGCTTTCCTTGGCGTACGCGGTTCGGGATCCCGCAGGCTGGCCTTGCAGGCTTCGAGGGCGCGCATCATATGTTTTTCCACGGCACTTTGGGACAACCCCATGGCCTTGGCGATCTCGGCGTATTTGCGGCCGTGGATGCGATTGAGCAGAAAAATCTGCCGCGTGCGCTCGGGCAGCGCGCGCAACGCGGCTTCGACGTGGCGCAAATCATTGCCGGCCTCCAGCGCGGCCTGGGGTTCACTGCCGTGGCTGTCGGGCTGATCCGGTTGCCAGCCTTCATTGACTCGCACCCGCGTGCCTTCGCTGCGCAAGTGATCGATGGCGATGTTGCCGGCGCAGCGCAACAGGTACGTGCTGAGTTCTTCGACCTGCACCAGCGGCCGGCGCCAGAAGCGCAAAAACAAATCCTGCACCAGGTCCGCCGCCGTCGCTCGACACCCCACGCGACGGTTCACCAACGCTTCCATTTGCGAACGCTGGGACAAGAACACCTGCAGGAAATGCGCACGCGCTCCGCGAGGTTCTTCGTCGTGGGAATCAGGAGGACGGGTGATCATCAGGTCAATACTGCGCAAACGCGGCAACGGGGCTGACAAGCAGGCTTATACCGGCCAGCGACAACGCCAGGCGCGGTCGATAGGGCATCAACAGCACCAGCAGCAATGCGCTGAGCATCAGTACCGCAAACCACTCCACCAGCCCAAGCCCCCAACCGGTCGAAGACACCGCCGCCCACAGCGACAAGGCCAGCAACACCCAGCCACCGAGCTTCATGCCCTGGCGGCGACGGGCCGACGGCTTGCGGCCCAACAGCTCGGCGTGATGCCGGTCCATCGATAAACACAGCGCGGTGAAACCGCCGTAACAGAGCAACAGGGCCAGCAACATTCAGTTCGCCTCTCGCTCAAGGGTGATCGGTTGCGCACGCTGTTGGGTGACGGCTCCAGCCTGTGCCGAACGCTGCATTTTCCACGCAGCCCAGGCGAAAAACAGACCGCTGCCCAGACACGTCAGGTCGAAACCAGCCATCGCCCAATCGCCCTGCGCCAGCGTGATACCCAAGTGATACGGCGTGGTCAGGGCGTTCAGCGCCGGCACCGCGCCAAACAGCAGCGCCGCCAGCGCCAACTGCTCGACCCACGCCGCACGGCCACGGCGGACCATGGCATGCAAGACACTCAGGCCCCAGACGATAAAGAAGCTGTTCACCTCCCAATCCGCACGCCCGGCCATGTCCACCGGCAATACGCGATTGGCCCAGAAAAACGCGGCCACGGCGACCATCAGCCCGGACATGCCGCCGATGTTCAGCACTTCCACCAGCCGCAACTCGAACGGCATCACGCCGCTTTTCGCATGCTTGAGCTGACGTTTGCCGAGCCAGACCACCAGCCCGGTGCCGATCATCGCCGTGCCGGCCAACCCGCAAATGAAGTACAACCAGCGCAGCACCGGGTCCGCGAAACGGCCCATGTGCAAGCCGTAGAAACTGCCGGCAATCGCCCTCGGCAGCGATTGCTCCGGCGTCGTAGCGAGCAACTGTCCGGTGACGCCGTTGAAGGTCGCTGCGCGGCCAAAGTCATGGACCACGCGATCGGCACCGTCACGCACGAGCACCACCGAAGCGTTCGAATCGCCTGGATTGTTCACGGTGAGCCGCCCGACCTGCCCGCCCGACCACTGCTCCCGAGCCTTTTCCAGCAGCGGTGCCAGCGGCGCCAATGCAGCCGGCTTGCCCGCTGGCTCCGGCGCAGTGGACGCCGGAAACACCTCATCGAAAAACGCCCGCACATCACCGTTGTACGAGGCCAGGATGCTCGCCGGCATCACCATCGACATGAAAATCACCAGGCTGCTGTAGGTGATCATCAGGTGAAACGGCAGCACCAGCACGCCCACCGCGTTATGACCATCGAGCCAGGACCGTTGGCCCTTGCGCGGACGGAAGGTGAAGAAGTCCTTGAAGATTTTCTTGTGGGTGATGATCCCGCTGATCAGCGCGACAAACATCACCATGGCGGCGATGGTCGACAACCAGCGACCCCACGGATAAGGCATTTGCAGCTGAAAGTGGAAGCGGTAGAAGAACTCGCCACCCGTGGTTTCGCGGCCCTGCACTTCGGCGCCGGTTTGCGGGTCGAGGAGTTTTTCGGTGAACTGGCCGCGTTCGCCACGCTTGGCCGGAGTCTGCTGCCAGCGTACTGACAGGCCGGGTTCGCGCACATCGGGCAAGTCGATGAGCCAGCGCGAGGCGCCGGCGGCGTGTTGCTGAAGGTAGTTCTGCGCCAGGGTCAGACTGGATTCGGAGGTCACCGAACGGGCAGGAATTTCCGGTTGCATCCAGTGGCTGATCTCGTCCTTGAAGTAGGCCAGTGTGCCGGTCAGGAAAATCGCGAACAGCAACCAGCCGAAGATCAACCCGGCCCAGGTGTGCAGCCAGGCCATCGCCTGACGAAAGCCCTCTTTCATGAGAGACCCATCCAATACGCCAGCCCCGACACCGCTGCCAGCATCAGGCTCGGCACGATCACCCCGAACCAGGCCCGCCACGCGCTCCGACAGGCAAAGCACCAGATCACCGCGCCGAGATAGGCCAGAAACGAGGTCATCATCCCGGTCACCACCGCGTCGGCGCGGGGCATGGGCACCCACAGACTCAGGCTGACACTGGCGAGCGCCGCGACGATGTAGCCGCCCAGCACCGCAGCCAGCACTCGCGACGTGACGGCCAATCGATAGGAAACGGGAAGTACTTTCATGTTTCGGCCTTGAAACGGGTGAGGCCTCGGGAAAGTCGCGGGGCCAGCAAGGCTGCAATATTAATGATAAATATTCTCATACGCAAAAGAGTTCGGATCAGCGCGTTATGAGATTGATGATGTCTCTGGGGCAGGACTTCATTGTGGCGAGGGAGCTTGCTCCCGCTGGACTGCGAAGCAGTCCCAAAAGCTGCCACCGGTTTCTATCAGGCAAACCGTGTCAGTCGATCTGCGACTGCTTCGCAGCCGAGCGGGAGCAAGCTCCCTCGCCACAGGTATTCATCAACCTGAAGAAATCACTAAACCCTGAAACAAGAACGGGCCTGCATAAGCAGGCCCGTTTTCAGTGGTGGAAAGATAAAAAGTGATCCAGGCATCAGCCGTTCAGTGCAGCCTGTTCGTTCTCGAGAAACTCGTCTTCCAGTAGCGCATCGGCCGCTACTCTTTCGAACGGCACCACCGCGGCACGTAGTTTGCCCCGCAGTTTGCCGAACAGATGTTCCAGCGCGTGTTCGAGTTTTTCAGCCGCACCGTCGATCGCCAGTTCCAGGTTCTCGGCCTTATGGGTCACAGAAATCGGTTGATGGCCTTTTGGCCGCGCTTCCAGCTGGCAGCGCAAATCATGGGGACCGGGCTTGTCGCCGTTTTCGTCCCGCAGGTGGACCTCGACGCGTGTCAGGTCCTCTTCATAACGTTCGAGCGTGCTCTCAATGGTAGTACGTACCCACTCCTCCAGTCGGATGCTGCTTTGAATATGGTTATCGCTGTTGACTTGGATTTGCATAGTTCATCCCTTATTTCAGCTAGCTCGCGAGAGGCCCTTCGGCTGGCCCTTGGGCGTCGTCACCGTGACCTCTTGGTTACACAATCGGTCTGTGCGCCGAACATTTCAACCCCTGGAAAAAGATAAATTTTCATTCGCAAAAAAAGCCGGACAAGGAACAAAAGCGCTGTTAAGGTCGGGAGTTGGGTCGCTTCACTTCTTTGTCACAATTCCTCACATCTGCCGCTCCGCCAGCGGGTGCAGGCTTCGAAAAATCCCCGCCTCCTCCACCAGCCAGTCATGCACCGCGCGCACGCCCGGGTGGCTCAGCGCCCCCGGCGCATAAAGCAGCATGTAACGTTTGTGATTCGGCACCGCCAGACCAAACGGCACAATCAACGTCCCGCGCTCCAGCTCATCGTTGAGTAACGTCCGCCGCGCTATCGCCACGCCCATTCCGGCAATCGCCGCTTCGATGGTCAGGTGGTTGCGATTGAACGTGTGCCCACGCCGCACGTCCGCGCCTTCGAAGCCGATGGCGTCGAGATAGAACTCCCATTCCGCGTACTCATAACTGCCCCGCCAGGCCGTGATGTCGTGCAACAGCGCAAAGTGCGACAGGTCTGCCGGGCCGTGCAACGGCGGCCGCCCGCGCAACAGGCTCGGCGCGCAGACCGGGAAGATCTGCTCGTCGAGCAAGGCCGTGGACAACAAGCCGGGGTAACTGCCGTCATTCAGATCAATGGCCAGGTCGAAGTCGCCCTCGTGCAACGGCACGCTGCTGTCCTCCGCCACCAGGCGCAATTGAATGTCCGGGAAACGTTGCTGCAAGCGCGGCAGACGCGGGGTCAGCCATTTGCTCAGGAACGACGGAATCGAACGCACCCGCAACGTCCCGCTGATCATTCCCGCGTCCAGTCGTCGCAATTCCGCGTCGATGCTGCCGTAAGCCTCGTTGACCGTAATGGCCAGTCGCTGGCCCTCCGCGCTCAACTCCACCCCCCGCGCACGCCGGTGAAACAGTCGGAACCCCAGCCGTTCTTCCAGTTGGCGGATTTGCTGACTGACCGCCCCAGGCGTGATGTGCAGCTCTTCGGCGCAACGGGTGAACGACAAGTGCCGCGCGGCACAGGAAAACACGTGCAGCCAGACATAAGTCTGGGCGTGCAATTGGCGACTCATTGTTTAGTCCTGCTAAAGGCTGTCTTAGGAAGTTTCGTTGGTCACGTAGGACCGAGACAGTCAGTATCGCCGACATTGCGCTTGTCCTACAAAAATGGCAGCGATTTCTCTTCCATTGCTTGTATAGGCTTTAGCATGGCTATCAGTGTTTTTGATCTTTTCAAAGTCGGCATCGGTCCGTCCAGTTCCCACACCGTCGGCCCGATGCGCGCCGCCGCGACCTTCGCCCAGGCACTGATTGAGCAGAAATTGCTCGACGCCGTCCGTCGAGTGGAAATCCGCCTGTACGGCTCCCTCTCAGCCACCGGCGTCGGCCACGCCACTGACCGCGCCTGTGTCATGGGCCTGATGGGCGAATGGCCGGACAGCATCGATCCGACCTGCATCGACAACCGCATCAGCACATTGCTGGAGACCGGCGAACTGAATCTGGCCGGCCAAACCACCATTGCCTTCGACTGGCATCGCGATTTGCTGCTGCTCGATGAGAGCCTGCCCTACCACCCCAACGCCATGTCTCTGACAGCCTTCGGCGAAACAGGTGAGCTGTCGGAGCAAACGTACTACTCGATCGGCGGCGGTTTCATCATCGAAGCGGCCGAAGCCGAGTCCGGCATCGCGCCGACCGGCGACGTGGTGCTGCCTTACGATTTCTCCAGCGCCGCCGAACTGCTCAAGCTCTGCAATCAGCATGGACTCAGGGTTTGCGAATTGATGATGGCCAATGAACTGGCCTGGCGCAGCGAAGCCGACATCCGTCAGGGCTTGCTGCATATCTGGTCGGTGATGCGCGAGTGCGTCGAGCAGGGCTTGCGCCACGAAGGGATCCTGCCCGGCGGTCTGAATGTTCCACGCCGTGCGGCGAAATTGCACCGCAGCCTGTTGGAAATCGGCAAGCCGAATGTCATCACTTCCACGCTGTCGGCGATGGAATGGGTGAACCTGTTCGCCCTCGCCGTGAACGAAGAAAACGCGGCGGGCGGACGGATGGTCACCGCGCCTACCAACGGTGCGGCCGGGATCATTCCCGCCGTCCTGCACTACTACATGAAATTCAACCCGGACGCGTCGGACGATGACGTGGTCGCATTCTTTTTGGGCGCGGCGGCGGTAGGCATTCTCTGCAAGAAAAACGCATCGATCTCCGGCGCCGAAGTCGGCTGTCAGGGCGAAGTCGGTTCGGCGTGCGCCATGGCCGCCGCCGGTCTGGCCGATGTACTCGGCGCCACGCCGGAGCAACTGGAAAACGCCGCCGAAATCGGCCTGGAACACAACCTCGGCCTGACCTGCGACCCGGTCGGCGGCCTGGTGCAAGTGCCGTGCATCGAGCGCAATGCCATCGCCGCGGTGAAGGCGATCAACGCCACGCAAATGGCCCTGCGCGGCGACGGCAAACATTTCATTTCCCTGGACCGGGTGATCCGTACCATGCGCGATACCGGCGCTGATATGCATGACAAATACAAAGAGACTTCACGGGGCGGCCTGGCGGTCAGCTGGGTGGAGTGCTGACCGGTCTGATTGCACCGTCAGCGATCATCTACTCATTCATGCACTGAAACGGGCAGGCAAAAAGAAGGCGGGCCATAGAGCCCGCCTCTTTTATGCCGCGATCATTGTTCGACAATTTTTCCGGCATGCCCCTTGCTACATCCCTGACGAGGCAAAAAGGATTTTTGAAAACCTCAGCGAGCGACATGCCGATGGTCCGGTGTTGCGAACCAACCCGATCATGGCCGGTCGACAACTGCACGTTCAATCAGGCGGTGACGCATCATGGACAACCCTTTTCAGCTCATTACCGATGCCTTTGCACCGGATTACCAGATCAACCTGAGCATTCAGGGTCTGGACGGCAGCATCATGCTGACCCTGTCCAACAATGGCCGTATCGTGGCCAAACGGATGATCAGCGCCGAACAACGCAATGACCCCAAGCGCCTCAAACGTTTGGTGCAAAGCATCCAGTTCGGCATTGCCATCGAACAGGGCCAGTGCGCCATGACCATCCTCGAAGCCATGACCGACGGCGACAATCGCAACCTGCCGCCGCCAAAGGTCAAAGGACATTCCCGACCTGCCATGCGCCTCTAAATCTCGCCTTTCTCCACTTCGGGATGCTCACCGGAGCCCGCACCGATCTTGCGTTGCGGGTGTTCGATCTTCACCGAAGGGAATTGCGACGAGGCGTAACGCACCACCAGAATCGCAAACGCCAGCAGCAGAATCCCGCCGCACAGGTAAATGATGCCGAGGTCGGGCGGATTGTGGTGCGAGACGTTGGAGATCAGCAAACGCGTCAGCGCGGTGATCGCCACGTAGATCAGGAAGCGCACCGGCATGTGGTTGGTCTTGAAGTAAATCCCGACCATCGCGCCCAGTTCGAGGTAGATGAACAACAGCAGGATGTCATCGATCTTGATGTGCCCCGCTTCGATCATCCCCAGAAACTCCATCACCGCCGCCCACGCGGTCACCGCACCAATGGCGAACAGCGCCAGGTAGTGGAAAGTCTCGACGAACAGATTGCCCAGGGACTCGGCCAGTTGGTGCACGTTCTGCCGCAGGTTCTCGGCCCAGTTGATTTTCACGATGATTCTTCCTTAGCTCGGTTCGAGCGGATGATGCGGGTTGGACGTGACGATTGTTCTGCATGCAGAAAAAAGGCCAGAGGCTGTTCGGTGAGATGGCTATGGGCTGCTATTGGACACTTTTGTGGTGTTTGGACAGGCGCCTTCGCGGGCAAGCCTCGCTCCTACGGGGCCGGTATTACCCGTAGGAGCGAGGCTTGCCCGCGAATGGAGCGCCACGGGTCACCTGACAAACCCTGAATTCGGTCTACATTAAAAAGCCACTACCCAAAGCGCAGGGATTCGCTTATCCTTTTCGCTGTATATAAATACAGTGGTCGAAACAGACAACTATCGTGAAGGCATGTGAGGTGGTGAATGGCCGTCGAAGTGGTATACCGCAGCAGCCGAGATCTGGAGCGCTTGTTCATGGATAAAGCCGAAGCTGACCGTCATGACAAAATGCTCGAACTGGCCGAATTGCTGGCTGAAGTGTTGCAAAAAGCCGTTCCGTCCCTGACCGAGCAGCAAGTGGAAGAAGCCGGGATCTACATGGCGAAGAACCGCGATGTGTTCGCCAGGGCGTTCAAGAGCCAGCCGGATGCGTTGTCCGAACTGCTGAATGCGCCGGTGGAAGTGGTAGAAAAGGCCGAACCCGTTGAAGTCGCTGAAGCTGCTGAGCCGACCAAGCCAGCCAAAGCCGCCAAGACGCCGAAGTAAGCAACACCCCAATTGAATAGGCCCTGAGTCGAATGACTCAGGGCCTTTTTCATGTCTGGAATAAAAGCGGTGCTCAGCGATACAACACTTTCTCCGCCAATTCGTCCGCCACCCGCGCCGGGGAACGTTTTTCCGCCTGGGCATGGGCGAAGACTTCGGTCAGCCTCGAGCTGATTTTCGACAGGTGCGCGGTGATGGTCGTCAGCTCTTCGCCGCGGTGTTTGAGCGAAACGTAGATCAGCCCACCGGCATTGATCACATAATCCGGCGCGTAAAGAATGCCCCGCCGTTCCAGTTGATCCGCAACATCCAGATGAGTCAGTTGGTTATTCGCCGAACCGGCCACCGCCGAGCATCGCAGTTGCGTGACGGTATTGCTGTTGAGTACGCCACCGAGGCCGCACGGCGCGAGAATATCGCAAGGCGTGCTGAGCAGCGCGTCGTTGGCGATCGGGTGAGCACCGAGTTGCTCCATGGCCAGTTGCACCTTGCCGTGATCGATATCGCTGACCAACAGTTCGGCACCCGCGGCGTGCAGCTGTTCGGCCAGGGCGAAACCGACATTGCCCAAACCTTGAATGGCCACGCGCAAGCCTTCGAGGTTATCGCTGCCCAGGCGAGCCATGGCAGTGGCACGAATGCCGGTGAACACGCCCATCGCCGCGTGAGGCGCCGGGTCGCCCGCCGAGGTGGTGCTGGTGACGTGCTGGGTCTGTTGGGCGATGCAATCCATGTCCGCCACCGAGGTGCCGCTGTCGATGGCAGTGATGTAGCGGCCGTCGAGCTGATTGATGCAGCGGCCGAACGCTTCGAACAGTGCCGCGCGGTTTTCCACATGGACCGGTCGAATAATCACCGCCACGCCGCCACCCTGCGCCAGACCGGCGAGCGCCGCTTTGTAGCTCATGCCTTGGGCGAGGCGAATGGCATCCTCGACCGCGGACTCGTCGTCGGGATAGGCAAGGTAACGACACCCACCCAGGGCAGGCCCCAGACGGCTGTTATGGATGGCAATGACCGCCTTCAACCCGGTGACCGAGTCGACGCTCAGATGCAGCGATTCAAGGCGAGTGCTTTGCATGAGAGCGAACATCGTAGGGGCTCCCGAATCACTTCTTGTAGTCGCCAGTATAGGCTCGCGCCCAAAAATTGCAGAAGCGCACCGGAATAAGCAGCACGGGCATTCAGCGGTTTCGGACATAACCCGGCGTGCCACTGGACGAACGCCGCAGACGAGGCTAAAACGAGGCATTCCCCGGAGATTTTGATGACGCCCCGCCAACGCTTCTTCGACTGTCTGCAACGATCACCGCCTGCGCTGTTCGAGGCGGCGCTGTGGATGTGCGTCGAGCATGACAAGGAGGTAAATCCAGCGGCGGTGATGACCCATTTCAAGGACCTGCAACTGCGCGTCAGTTATGGCTTGCCGATGCTGCCGGTGAGCGAACTGGCTCAACCCTTGTTGCGACGCCTGAATGACCTGGGCTTCGCCCAGGACGACTTTACCCCCTTGCGCCCGCAAGCCGCCTTGCTCGACAAAGTGCTGGAACGCCGGCGCGGCCAACCGCTGGCATTGGGGCTGATTGCGCTGGAACTGGCCAGAGGCCTGGAAATCCCGCTGGTCGGGGTCAACTTCCCGGGGCATTTCCTGCTGCGGGTTCCGGGGGCCGATCATTTGCTCGACCCTTGCGGTGGACGCCGGTTGTACCCCAACGATTGCCGTGAATTGCTGCAACGCCAGTACGGCCCGAACATGAAGATCAGCGCCGAACATTTACTCACCGCCGAGCCGGTGCAGATGCTGCAGCGACTGTCGCGCAACCTGCGCCAGTTGCACCTTTCTCACGATGATTACATTGGTGCGTTGATCGACGCCGAACGTGTGCTGGAGCTGGGCAACGCGAGCGCCTCCGATTACCTGGCGCGGGCCAGCCTCTACCAACGGCTGGACTGCCCAAATGCCGAGCGTTTCGATCTGGAGCACGCGCTACTGCTGAGCGACGACCCGATCCAGCGGATTCGGCTGACCGAGCGATTAGGCCACCTCCCCCCCAATTCAATCGTCCACTGACTCCCCCTGTAGGAGCGAGGCTTGCCCGCGAAGGCGGTCTGGCAGTCACATCATCGCTGTATGTGCCGACGTCTTCGCGGGCAAGCCTCGCTCCTACAGCAGGTAGGTCAAGGAGTGTCTGGCTGGTTTGCCGGGTGCGCCTTGATGAATGCCGGGTGTGTCGCGGCGAGCGCCGCCACTCGACGAATCCGTGGATACGCCTCCAGCGAAATGTTGAACCGCTCAGCCGCATACAACTGCGGAATCAGGTAAACATCCGCCAACCCCGGCTCCTCGCCAAAGCAATAACCCTCATCGCCAATCAACTGCTCAACCGTCGCCAGCCCCTGGCCGATCCAGTGCCCAATCCACTCGACCACCTGCGTTTCATCGTGCCCCAACTGCCGCAGACGGTTGAGCACGCTGACGTTGTGCAACGGATGCACATCGCAACCAATCACCGCCGCCACACCCCGTTCATGGGCGCGAGCGGCGAGGTCTTTGGACAGCAGCGGCACCCGTGGATAACGTTCCTCCAGGTACTCGATGATCGCCGGAGACTGAATCAGCAACTCGCCTTCATCGGTGCGCAAGGCCGGCACCCGGCCTTGTGGGTTGATGCCCAGATACGCTGGCTGGCGATGTTCGCCACCCGGCGGTGCGATCAGGTTGACCGGCAACGCCTGGTAATCCAGCCCCTTCAATGCCAACGCGACGCGCACCCGGTAAGACGAGGTCGAACGGTAGTAGGTATAGAGTTCCATGACCCGTTCCTCTTAACGCGCCGCCAGCACTTTGCCGCGGCACTCACCGAAACCGATGGAGGCAAAACCGTCGCGGCTGCAACGGGCGCGCAAGATGATTTCGTCGCCGTCCTCAAGAAATTTACGCACCTCGCCCGACGCCAGCTCGATCGGCTTCTTACCACCCTCGGTGATTTCCAGCAGGCTGCCGAACTGACCGCTCTCCGGCCCCGACAACGTGCCCGAACCAAACAGGTCACCCGCCTGCAACTGGCAGCCGTTGACGCTGTGATGCGCAACCAGTTGCGCCACGGTCCAGTACATGTGTTGCGTGTTGCTCAGGGTCAGGCGATGGGCCGGCAGGTTCTGCTCGCGCATGCCTTCGGTAAGCAGCAGCACTTCCAGTTCGATGTCGAAGGCACCAGCGGCTTGATCGCGTTTGTCGGACAGGTACGGCAGCGGCTGCGGATCGCCTTCAGGACGCGCCGGTTGCGCGCGACGGAACGGCTCCAGCGCTTCGGCCGTCACCACCCACGGCGAGATGCTGGTGATAAAACTTTTCGACAGGAACGGCCCCAGCGGCTGGTATTCCCACGCCTGGATATCCCGCGCCGACCAGTCGTTGAGCAGGCAGAAACCGGCGATGTGATCGGCGGCGTCGCCGATGGCGATCGCGTCGCCCATCTGGTTGCCCTGGCCGATCCAGATGCCCAGTTCCAGTTCGTAATCCAGACGTGCGCACGGGCCGAAGGTCGGTTCGGTCTGGCCGGCCGGCAGGGTCTGGCCTTTCGGACGGCGAACGTCGGTGCCGGATGGGCGAATGGTCGAGGCACGACCGTGATAACCAATCGGCACGTACTTGTAGTTCGGCAGCAGCGGGTTGTCGGGGCGGAACAGTTTGCCGACGTTTTGCGCGTGCTCGATGCCGACGTAGAAGTCGGTGTAATCATTGATTTTCGCCGGCAAGTGCATCTCGCAATTCGCCGCGAGTGGCAGCAATTTCGCGCCTTGGGCTTCGATCTTGCCGTGCAGGGTGCTGCCTTCCTGGAACAACTCGATAAGGCGTTCACGCAGGGCAACGCGAGCCTCGCGGCCGAGTTCGAAAAACGCATTGAGCTGACCGCCACGGGTGGCTTCGACAGCCGTTTTTGCCGCACCGTCGAACAGGCCGGCTTCGAGCGCCGCTTCCAGATCAAAAATATGCTCGCCAATGGCCACACCGCTGCGCGGAGCAGAACCCTTCACGCTGAACACGCCCAGCGGCAGGTTCTGCAGCGGGAAATCCGCGTGGCCGTTGGCGGAGGCAACCCAGCTACGAGTGATGGAAGTCTGAGTCATGGGTTATCTCCGGGTCGGGTCGAAAGTGGCGGGCAGCGTGGCCCAGCAGGCGTCGTAATTGGTTTGTAGTTGCGGGCAGTCGAGGGCGAAGCGACTCGGGCGCAGCACCTGGCTGGTCTCGAACATGAAGGCCATGGTGTTGTCGATTTTCGCCGGTGCCAGCTCGGCGTTGACCGCTTTGGTGCAGGTTTCGCCGTCCGGGCCATGGGCGCTCATGCAACTGTGCAGCGACGCGCCACCCGGCACGAAGCCTTCGGCCTTGGCGTCATACTCGCCCTTGATCAGGCCCATGAATTCGTTCATCAGATTGCGATGGAACCACGGTGGACGGAAGGTTTTCTCGGCCACCATCCAGCGTGGCGGGAAGATCACGAAGTCGAGATTGGCGAGACCATGAACACTGGTCGGCGACGTCAGGACGGTGAAAATCGACGGATCCGGATGATCGAAACTGACCGTGCCAATGGTGTTGAAACGGCGCAGGTCATATTTGTACGGCACGTTGTTGCCGTGCCAGGCGACCACGTTGAGCGGCGAATGATCGAGCTCGCAGCCCCACAGCTGGCCAAGGAACTTCTGCACCAGGGTAGTTGGCTGCTTGAGGTTTTCGTAATGGGCGACCGGGGTCAGGAAGTCTCGCGGATTGGCCAGACCGTTGCTGCCGATTGGCCCGAGGTCCGGCAGGCGCAATGGCGCGCCGTGGTTCTCCGCAATGTAACCGCGCGCCTGTGGGTCGAGCAGTTCGACGCGGAATTTCAGACCGCGCGGCAGCACGGCGATTTCCAGCGGCTCAAGTTCCAGTAAGCCCAGTTCGGTAGCGATGCGCAGCCTCCCCTGTTCCGGCACCAGCAACAATTCGCCGTCGGCATTGAAGAACACACGCTCCATGGAGCGGTTGGCGCGGTAGCTGTAGATGCTGATCCCGGCCGGTTTTTCCGCCGCCGAATTGGCCGCCATGCTCACCAGCCCGTCGATGAAATCGGTGGGCTCGGTCGGGATGTCCAACGGGTTCCAGCGCAAGCGATTGGGGGTCACTTCCCCCAACGGGCCGCCGGCCAGTTGCCGATCCAGTTTGACGAACGCCGGGTGATTGGCCGACGGCTGAATGCGGTATATCCAGGTGCGCCGCGCTTCGCTGCGGGCCATGGTGAATGCAGTGCCGGAAAACAATTCGGTGTATAGACCGTACGGCGCTTTTTGCGGGGAGTTCTGGCCGACGGGCAGTGCGCCGGGCAACGCTTCGCTGCTGAATTCGTTGCCGAAGCCGGACTGATAAGCCAGCGCTGGCGCCGTTGAATCGAGGTTCATGGAGCCTCCTGAACAGGGAGTAGGCAATGGCCTGTCACTCTGTTTCAGAGGTCCTGGCACGCCCGGGTTATTTTTATCGTAATTCGATTACGCACAACGTAATTTGATTGGTATTGACCGTCAAGCTATAAAGACGCCCATTCGTCCCGGGATCAGACCACCTCCATGGAAACGCCGCGCAACAACGACAAACAGAAAGTCCGCTCGGCCGAGGTCGGCACTGACATCCTCAAGGCATTGGCCGAGTTGTCGCCGTCGACTTCCTTGTCGCGCCTGGCCGAGCACGTGCAGATGCCGGCGAGCAAGGTTCATCGCTATTTGCAGGCCTTGATCGCCAGCGGTTTTGCCGAGCAGAACACCGCCACCAATCATTACGGCCTGGGTCGCGAGGCCTTGCGTGTGGGGTTGGCCGCACTCAACAGTATGGACGTGCTCAAAGTTGCCGCCCTGCCCTTGGCCGAGTTGCGCGATGAATTGAACGAAACGTGTTTTTTGGCGGTGTGGGGCAATCAAGGCGCGACCGTGGTGCATATCGAACCGGCGGTGCGCGCGGTGACGGTGGTGACGCAACTGGGTTCGGTGTTGCCGTTGCTCAGTTCATCGACCGGGTTGGTATTCGGCGCCTATTTGCCGAAGCGAGAAACCGTGGACTTGCGCGAGCAGGAACTGCAAAAAACCAATACCCATGCACTGGCAGACGATCAGGCGTATGCCGCGTTGTGCCAACAGATCCGCGAGCGCGGTCTGCACCATGTGCATGGGTTGTTGATGCCGGGCGTCGATGCCTTGTCGGCGCCGGTTTTCAACGCCGTCGGCAACGTGGCGGCGGTCATGACCATTGTTGGCCCGACGTCATTGTTTCACGCCGACGAAAACGGTCCGGCGGCGCAGCGATTGCTGGCGGCGACGCGGGCCGTGAGTTGGCGAATGGGCCATGAGCCGACTGTCGTCGTCAGTTGATCAGTGTTACTCCAGCAGCGTCCGCTCGCTGGAATCGGGCTCTGCCAATGCCTCCTTCATGAGTTCGGTGATCACCGCCAAATCGACGGTTTTTCCACCGTGTGCCGAGACAACGCTCATGCAGGTATTCACATCGCCCAACCGCTTGGCAATCAACTTCTGCGCCTGGGAGAACCCTAGATTGCCGATGCGGAGGGTGGCCAGTTCCAGCATGCAATCGAGAAAGCTGGATAGCACTTTTTCGTTGTCACCTTCGTGATACGCCAGCCCACCCTCAAAGACCGCTTTCGCCTTCACGACGGCGCTCAACCCGAGACCGATGGGCGGGAAGATGCAGCCTATGACGGCAACTGCCGCCACCGCAGCGTCATAGGATAATTTGGCAACAACTTCGATGAGACTGCTGGTCTGAGCGTCCACCCCGTTGATAATCTGACTGATCATTTCCGGGTAGCAACGTGAAAAGTCGAAAACCCGACTATTGATTTGCAGCGCCGGCGCTTCGGCATCGCCGCTGCTGCGCATGACCTCTTCAACGTAAGTTTTGACCACTCTCTGGTCAGTGAATCGGGCGCGCTTGCAGTAATAATCGCCCAGCCCGCATCGTTTTATCGACCTCGAAAAATCAGCCAACGGTCGGAACCATCGGCCATCCGGCGCATGCGGGGTATACAACAGATCCTCAGCGACGTCGTTGTTCATCATGCGAAAAACATAAACACCCTGAATTGCGCGGTGCTTCAAATGAAACCTGTAAACACCGTCACGCCTGGGTGAATCGGGATAGTCTACCGAGAGGGGATCAGTGGGCTCGGGCTCGCGCAGCCGGTCAATGACCTGTTCTATCCGGTTGTACTGGCGGGGTTGAAGTGCACCGCTGAATAACTCGGCCAACGCGGCCCGGCGCATTTCATGCCGATGTACATCGAGATACACGTCACGTCTGAAGGCATAACCGGCCGAGCGTTCATCCAGATAATCCGAATTCAGCATGTCGATGTATTTTTCACCCGGGCGCAGCGCTTTCGACCAGTTGACGATGTAGTTACCCAGCAGGTTCGACATCGGCGGATGTCCCGGCAACAGGCGAATTCGCGGATAGATGCCAGGGTTATGCACCGGCCCGCTACCTTCGGTGATGTGATGCTCTTTGATGATGAGTTGAGTCAGCGTCATCGATTGCGAGGCGTCCAGTTCGACCATGATCAGATCGGGATTGACCGACACCGTCTCGCCGTTGTCCGCCATCAGATCGTCCGCCCTCTTCTTGACCAGATTGAAGGCAAACTTTTCGTAACTGATCAGCCCCGCTTCGTGACCGGCCAGCCGGGTCAGCGCTTTGAGCTCCGTGTTCAAACGGGCGAAATATTTTCGCTGATAGGACGATGCGGAGCGATAACCGGCGGGGGTCACAGCCTCCAGCTCGCCTCGCTGCCAATCGATACTCAGCGACACGCTGTGGCGTAGCACCGCGCCTCCCGACTCGGGCCAGGCTTTGCGCTTGATCCCACGCCACTGACTGGGCAGATCCAGTACCAACCGCATGTACGATTCGATGCTTTCTCGCTCAGTGGCGTGAGACTGGCGGCTCAGGTAGCTGCGCCCTGTCGGCGATCCCACCCAATCGGCCATATGCAAGTTCAATTGCCTGAAGGACGCAAACTCGTGCCACGTTCTGCCACCAGGCCCGTGCGGTGCATAAAGTACGCAAGGACCGGCCTCGCCTTCCGGCCCGCAATAAACAATCAGCCCATGAAAAGGCTTTCCCGAGCCGTCGAACGACAGTTCACCCGCTGAATAGCCTTTGGTTTGCTGACTGGCCAGATCAACAATTTCCAGGCTTTGATCATTGATGTGCGCCTGCAGTTTCGCACTGAAGGCGCTCAGGGCTGTACGACTCTCCAAGCGCGCTTGCAAGGCGCTAAGTACCTCTTCACTGCTGTAATGCTGTTCAAACTTTTCCGAATACAGCGAACGCATGCTGGTGTCGCCCAGCACGTCCAGAAGGTCTTCCCCCGTCACGTCGGGTGGCAGCGCTTCGCCTTCAAGGGCAATCTCCAGCGGGACAGTGGCCGGGTCATACAAACCGTTGAGTATGAACTCGGGAAGGGTCAGGCGATTGCACTGAACGACTTTCTGCTGACCGATATAAAACGTATACCGGGCGCTGACGAAGACCTGCTGTGGATCGATTAATTTGCCACTGAGAATTCTGACAAACTCCCTCGCATAAAAATGGGCGAACGTTCTGAGAGACTTGGCTTCATTCAGCAGTTCATCCACCGCCTGCTCATGTTTTGCCAACGCCTGCTCGGTGTCGAAGTAATACTGGCGATCGTCTTCACTGGCTTGCTGGAGCCAACCGGGAATCTGCTGCGGTTGTTCAGCCAGCATCTGCGTGGACGGTCGCAGAAGTTCTTTCTGAACGCTTCTGTCTAAAACTCTAATATTCATGCGCGCTTCCTTTTGCACAGTTCAAAATAAATAATCCGGCAACGCTGCCTGCCATGGCGGCGTGCCGGACTGATGATTAAGTGATTAACTTGCGCCACTTTATAAACAGCCAAACGCTAGAAGTACACCCTGAAACTTGTGTGCATTCGTAAACTTTCACAAACACCTAATCAACTAACCCCAACACTTTCGCCTTGGCCACCGCCTGGGTTCTACGCTCCACTCCCAACTTTCCGTTAATCCGTCGCGCGTGGGTTTTTACTGTATGTAACGATATGAACAACTGATCGGCTATTTGTTGATTGGAGTTACCCAACGCCACTAATTCAAGAACTTCTATTTCCCGCTGGCTCAACCGGTTCTGCAGCGAGGGCTCCGACTCGAGAGGGTGACCCGGCTCGGCACGCCCGATGGCGTCTGGCAACCGTGGCTGGCGCAACTGAAGATCGCGTAGGGTCTGTTGCAGATTGCAGCGCTCGATCAGCGTCACGCCTTCCTGCAACGACCGACGCGCCATGAGCAGGTCACCCGTCAGCCAGGCGACTTCGGCCAGTGCCAGGTGCAACTGCGCTTGCAGCCTCGACATCCCCCGCTGTCGCGCCCACTGCAACTGGCACTCAAGCCGTTCCACCGGTGATTGCGCCTGCCCCAGATAAACGTCAGTCAGTACCAGCAGGTATTCGAGGCTGGGGATCAGTTCCAGCGTGGCTGGCGGAGCCTGACGAGCATCGGAGCCGTGATAGTGGCGCAGCACCCGCGTCAGCGCTTCGCGGGCCAGTTCCGGACGTCCCTGTTGTAACCAGAAATGGCTGCTGATGTGCAGCAGAACACCGCGATAGACCGTGTCGGGAATCCGTCGTTGCTGCATCAAGCGTTCGGCGTCACGCAGAAGGACAAAGGCCTGGGCGTAGTCCAGGCGATTGGCGGCCAGTTGCGCGAGGCCGAGAAAACCGTAAAGCACGCGCTTGTCCTGACTGCGCAGGCACATCTGCAGCCCGCTTTCGAAGTACTCGGCCGCTTGTGCATCTTCTCCCTGAGACAGGCTTAAACGCCCGCGCCGCAAGGCAATTCGCCCGAGCAACGGTTCGGCCAGCGGTTGCCGCTGGGCGAGCAAATCGTGCATGTTCGCCAGCAAGTGCTCGGCCCTGCCGGACGCTCCCCGTTGCTCGAGCAATTGCGCGTGGTCGAGTTCCAGCAGCCCTTCAAACACCAGCGAACCTTGCGCGCGCGCCAGGCACAACGCTTCACGGTTGAGAGCGTGCGCCACGTCAAGCTCGCCCCGCAGCAGCGCTTGCTGGGTCAGGCCGGACAGGCACATCAGCCGGGCGCTCCACAGTTGCGGGCCGAGCTCGCTGAGCGCCTCCAGCAAATGCGCCCGCGAAGGCTCTATATGCCCCAACAAATGCAGGAGCCAACCTTGCAATGCCTGCCACCGTGCAATCAGTTGCCCTTGGTTGAGCGCCGACGGCTGAGGCATGAAGCGCGACAGATACCCGATGCATTCGCCCGCCTGCTCGAATCGACCGGCGAACAACAACGCCGCGGAGATCAACCCCACCAGTTGCGGCGAGCCCAGCATCAGCTCCTCGCCTTGGCGCTCATGCAGGCGCAACAACAGCACCACGGTCTGCTCCTCGAACAGGTGCTCGAAACTGAAATGCTGCAACAGGCTGACCGCGACTTCGAACTCTTGCGCCAGCAAGGCCTGTTCAAATGCGGCTTTCCAGTCCAGTTCGGCGGCGAACCACTGACAGGCGCGACGATGCCAGGAGCGTCCCTCCGGCCATTGCTCTTCGCGCATCAACTGCGTGAGCGGCGCGAAAATCTGCAGCCAGTCTGTCGAGTCCTTCCAGGGCTCGATAAAGCAACCCAACGCCTGCAACGTATTCAGGCACTGGGCGCCCTCTCCCGCGCCGAACAAGTGATCGCACAGCCGGGCATTGAATCGAGGCAGATGGGCGAGCACCCGCCAGGCTTCCGTGAGCTCCGGGGTCAGAATGCTGAACAATTCGTGCTCAAGGTAATCGTGCAGCGTGTCGGGTCGACCGTGCAGTTGCTCGTTGCGCGACCCGTCGCATTTTTGCAGCAGCGCAATCCGCACGCCCGCGCACCAGCCGCCACTCAGTTCGACAATCCTGCCGGCATGCCTGGCGGCGTGCTCCGGTTCCAGATGATGCAACAGTCGGGCGATTTCCGTTTGGGTGAAAGCCAGCGTGGAACGCTCGCAGTCGTACAGTTCATCTGCCAGTAACAGGCGTGGCCAATTGCAGGGCGGGCGGCGGCGACCACTCAACCACCAGGTGACCATCGGACTACTGATCGCCAACAACCGGTCGAGCAACAGATCCAGCTCCGGGTTGGGTGTGCGGCAATAGTCATCGAGACAGAGCCAGGTTGGCGTTTGCAATTGCGCCAGATACGCCAGCAATCCGGGTTCATCCGCTGAGTCCGATCCCAACGCGTGAGCCAGCCGCTGGCGAAATTCGCCGACACTCAACGAAGCACCCGCCAACGGCAGCCAACAGACATGACACTGTTCGGGCGCCCGCAGCAGGCATTCGATGAGCAGCGCACTCTTGCCACTGCCGGCCGGTGCACAGAGTAGTTTCACCCGCGCTGTCGAGGCCAGCAACGGCTCGGTCAACCGGTCGCGAGACAAGTGATGGGAAGACAAGCGGGGCAAGAGTCCAGGACGGTCCAGACACGGGGTCATGGCGGTCATAGTGGTGCGCCTTTTTATAATTGTCGCGCCACCCTAGCCCTCTCTACACAGCTTGTTGAAGAAGTATTCAACACACTGATCGACACCTATAAAAAAGGTGACCGCAAAGTCACCTTTTTCTGTAGGAGCTGTAGGAATGATTACCTCACCCCTGTACTCCGCAGCGCTGCTGGCGTGTAATCACCTGCCTTGGCATCGATACCGAATTCGAAGCTGCGCTTCTCTTCGTTCTTCATCCCCAGGGCAATGTAGCGACCGGCAATCAGGTCATACAGCGCTTCAACGGTATAGGCCGGCACCTGGTGATCGTAGTAGAACTGGGCGTGCCCTTCGGCTACACGCCAGAGCTGACCGCGACCGTCGTAGTGATCCGCCAGCGCCACCTGCCAACTGTCTTCATCGATGTACATGTGCCGCTTGGCATATACATGCCGCTCGTTTGGCTTGACCGTGGCAACGATCTCCCACACCCGGTGCAACTCGTAGCGGGTCAGGTCCTGATTGATGTGCCCGGCCTTGATCACATCGGTGTACTTGAGGTCGGGCGAATCGAGCTTGTAGCTGTTGTACGGGATGTACATTTCCTTCTTGCCGATCAGCTTCCAGTCGTAGCGATCCGGCGCGCCGGAAAACATGTCGAAGTTGTCGGTGGTGCGCAGCCCGTCGGACGACGTGCCGACGCCGTCATAAGCCACTTGCGGTGCACGCCGCACACGGCGCTGACCCGCGTTGTAAATCCACGCCTTGCGCGGCTCCTTGACCTGATCAAGGGTCTCGTGAACCAGTAGCACGTTGCCCGCCAGCCGTGCCGGCGCCGTCACTTCCTGCTTGAAATAGCTGAGGACGTTTTCGTCGCTGCCCGGCTTCAGATCCCCCAGCAGCGAAGGCACTGCGACTTCATCCTTGAAGCGGATCACCGTGAAATCGCCATTGGACTGCGGCGTGGCCTGGGTGATGGTGCGACGCAAATTGCCGCCGTGATAACGGGTAACGTGGTTCCAGATCACTTCGACGCCGTTCTTCGGAATCGGAAACGCGTAGTAGCGATTGCCGGTGAAATTGGCCAGGCCATTGCCATCGTTGATCGGCGTCACGTTCAGCGCGCTGCGCTTGGCCGACTCGTAGATGTCCGCAGGCAGTGCCACCGTGCGATGGGTCGGGTAGACCGGGATCTTGTAGGTCTCCGGGTAGCGCTTGAACATCGCGATCTGGCCGTCGGAGAGTTTGTCCTTGTACTTGTCGACCGTTGCCGCGGTGATGGTGAACAGCGGTTTTTCATTGGCGAACGGGTCGGCCAGGAAACCTTTGCTGTCCACCGCGCCGGCGTTTTTCGGCAGGCCGCCGGTCCAGGCCGGAATCGAGCCATCGGCGTTGCCGGCCTTTTCGGCGCCCAATGGCGTCAGGCTGGTGCCGAGTTTGTTCGCTTCTTCCGGCGACACCGCGGCCATCACATCGACAGCCAAAAGGCTCAGGGCCAGAACGCCGCATTGCAGAATCATCTTGCGCATTGAAATCATCCTTCTCAGCCAGATCAGAAGTTCACGCCAAAGCTCAACGCCAGGAAGTCGCGATCTTCCAGGGTGTTGTAGTCACCACCGAAGAAATCGGTGTAACTCAAGCTCGCGGTATAGGTGTTGCGATAGTCCGCATCGACGCCGACGCTAATCGCCTTGGCGCCTTCGTTGAACAGACCGTTTGGGCCGTAACCGGCGACGTCGTGGGACCACGACAGGTTGGGTTTGAAGTTGATCCCGGCGATCACGTTGTTGTAATCAAGGATGGCGCGGGCGCGGTAGCCCCAGGAGGTCGAGGTGACGAAACCGTCCCTGTCACCGCGAAAACCGTAGGCGCCATACACCGAGTCACGGCCATAACGCAGCTTGTTGCGGGCTTCCAGACCACCGACGTGGACAACCGCCGCCTCACCCACCAGAGTCAGTCGGTCGGCTCCTGCAACCTGATCGATGAAGTGCGTCAGGGTGCTTTGGACCTGCGTCACTTCCTTGCGGCGATAGCCCTTGTTGTCGGCGCCGGGCCGAGTGGCAATCGGCGAAGCCGCGCCGCCTGCGATCGGGTTGAGCAAGGCCAGGGTCAGGTCGGTGCTGTTGACCTGCACCGGCAGGTTCGGGCGATAGCTGATCTCACCAGTCCACGCTGTGCCGGTGGGCAAGGTGGTGGAGAAACTTGCGCCGTAGAGGCGGATGTCTTCCGGGTACTCGAGGTAATACTGGCCGCGACCGAGCATCACACTCTGGGCCAGTGCCGAACCGCTGCCGGGGGCAATGGCGTTGGCGGCACCGACGATGGCCGGGATCCGTGCCAGCGTACTCAGCCCGGCGGTGGTGGTGCCGACATTCGGTGTGCGGCTGTGGTAGTTCATGAAGTACAGACCGTACTCGGTGTCGTCACCCAGCCAACGCAACGCGGTGCCCCATTGCCCGGAGTCGCGGGCATCGCGGTCGCCGCCACGGGGAACAATCACACCTTCCCTGCCGACCTGGAAGCCCTGGCCGAAAGCGGCGGCGATCGGTTGCAGCGGCGCGATCGCCGGGCTGGCGACGGTATATCCCGTGGTGCATCCGTCCGCCGCCACGTCACCACCGAAGAACGTGCCGCAGTTGTCGAGAACGGTCTGATCCCACTCCAGCTGATAGAAGCCTTCCACGGTGAGCTTGTCGGTCAGGCCTTGCGAGGCGAACAGCATGTTCACCGGAATCAGGCCCTCCTTGATCTCCGCGCCAGGACGGCGGAACGCTGAAACGTCGACCGGGTTGATGCTGTTGATCGAGTTGCCGATGAAGGTACTTTCACCCCAACTCACCACCTGTTTGCCGGCGCGCACAGTGCCCGGCAGATCGGCAATGGAGTAGTTGTGATAGACGAACGCATCGAGGATTTGCGCACCAGCGGACTTGGAGCCCTCCTTGCGATTGTGATCGCTGATCGGCTTGAACTCGCGGTCTTCGTCCTTCAGTTCGAAGTCGTACCAGTACTTGCCACGGACGAACACGCCGGTGTCGCCGTACTTCAGTTCGAGGTCGTGAATGCCCTTGAAGATCTTGGAGTATGTCTCGCCCTTCTTGAAGTTCAGTCGCCCGTCGTCACCGGTGGACGCCTGGCCGGTCCCGCCGTTGACGATGCCTACCAGCGACTTGTCGGCATCGCGCATGCCCCAGCTCGCACCGACGGACAGCGAGGAGTCGAACGTCCCTTCGATTTCGCCAATGTTGAATGAAACGGCCTGCGCCTGGGCACAGCAACCCAAGGCAACCGCAGCGGCCAGCGCCTGCGGTGTGAAGATGGCGCGCATTGTTGTTTTTGTCATGCGTCTTCCCCGGTGAGTGACAGAAGGCCACACCCTACTGCCGCAGTTCGGGGGCGATAAGCGCACCAAGGAGGTATTCGCTGTGTACCTCTAAAGGATGAATGGGTTTGCGGGGCGAGGGTTTGCGCGAGGTATGGATGGAGTGGATAAGGGTTCATCAGTCAGATGCATGAGCGCGGCACTGTTGCCCAGCCTGCAACACTGCATGTCTGAAATCGCTATTTTTCCTTCGGGCTCAAGCGCTTATTCTTACCGGGCTTTCAAGGCAAACCGCCTGACAGCACACAGCGATGGCGTGTGATCAGTCCACGCGATTGGCAACCGATTTCAGATGAATCGAAGGTTTCGACTCATCGCCCCGTGCTCACTGACGTTGATTTGTAGCTCCTTGATCCAACGTCTTGTTTTGGCCGCTGCGTTTGCAGCGGCCTTTTTTATGGGCGATGGTTTTTTGAAGGATGGCAGGTCTCAGGCGAGCCCTGCCGAAAGCGGAGGAATCAGAGCGCGTACTTCTGCAGATTTCCCATCATCTCCTTCAACGCTTCAATGTTGTCCTTCGGATGCGCGGCCCCTTCAAAATCACAAATCTGCTGCCAGTGCTCAGCAACATCTTCCGGCGAAAAACCGACCCGCGGATCGAACCCGGCACCCAGGCTACGCTCCCAGCGCACCTTGCCCATCCAGCCGCCGCCGACTTCGAACAACCCCGACGTTTCCTGGCAATTCTCGCTGGCGAGGTACACCACCAGTGGACTGACCAGTTCCGGTTTGAGTTGCTCGAACACTTGCGGCGGGATCAGGCCTTCGGTCATGCGGGTGCCGCCGGTGGGGGCGATGGCGTTGACCAGGATGTTGTTTTTGCGGCCTTCGATGGCCAGCGTGCGGGTCAGGCCGTAGAGGCCGAGCTTGGCCATGCCGTAGTTGGACTGGCCGAAGTTGCCGTAGATGCCCGAGGTCGACGCCGTGAAGATCACACGACCATAGTTTTGCTCGCGCAGGTGCGGCCACGCGGCGCGGGTCACTTTGTAGGCACCTTCAACGTGGACGCGGTAAACCACGTCCCAATCGACGTCGTCCATTTTGTGGAAGGTTTTGTCCCGCAGGATCCCGGCGTTGTTGACCACCACGTCGACACGGCCAAAGGCGTCGAGGGCGTGTTGCACCAGTTTGTCGCCATCGGTGACGGAGTCATGGTTGGCCTCGGCGGTGCCGCCGGCTTCGCGAATTTCAGCCACGACACGGTCTGCTGCAGAAGCGTTTGCGCCTTCGCCTTGAGCCGAACCGCCGAGGTCGTTAACCAGCACCTTCGCGCCCTGTTTCGCGAACAACAGCGCATGGGCGCGCCCGAGGCCACCACCGGCCCCCGTGATGATCACGACTTTATCTTCGAAGCGCACAGGCTCATTCATTGGGGGGACTCCAGCAGGCCAAGGGACAATGAGTACGAGTCTCAGGCAAGGCGCTGCCGGTCACAATGAACACAGGTGAGGCTGAATGGTGCTCGATAAGGCTGGGGGATAATCAGGAACAGGCCGCCTTCAGCGGCGGCGCAATCAGCCGATCGCGAAACGCCAGATAGTGTTTCAGCACCTGCGCTGGCGATTCCGTTTGCGGGTAGTGACCAATGCCGGGCAACAGCACCGTATCCGGTTTAGGGATCAACTCCCGATAGCGCTCGACCATGTGCGTGCCGGAGATCGGATCGGCCTCGCCATCGATCACCCGCAGCGGCACATCACCGCGCTGCATCGCGCTGACCCAACGTTCGCGCTGGACGCGTCGTTCAGGAATGTAGGCAATCAGTTTGTGCATGATCCGAGGCCCGTGATTGCTGTCCACCAGGCTCCAGAAATCATCCATCTCACTCTCGGTAGGACGGCTTTGCGGTCCGAAGATCTGCCGGAAACTCTTCACCAGCCCATCCCGGGAAAAGGCTCGGCCAATCATCCAGCCCAGCGGGCTGAGCAACAGTTTCTGCATCAGTACCGGGCGATGGGTTTCCGGAAACAGGCCGCCATTGAGGAACACGCAACTGGCAAGATGAATGCGCGATTCGTAATGCCGGGCGAGCAGTTCCTGAGCCACGCTGTCGCCATAATCGTGGGCCAGCACGTGCACCGGCTGTTCGACATTCAAATGCGCCAGCAATGCCTGTTGCAGATCGGCCTGCTCCAGCAGGCTGTATTCGTGGTCCACCGGTTTGGCGGAATCGCCGAAGCCAAGCATGTCGCAGGCGATCAGCCGATAGCGCTGGGCCAGCGGCTGCCACAGGTAATGCCAGTCCCAACTGGCCGTCGGGAAGCCATGGATGAGCAGCAGCGGCTCACCCTGCCCTGCCGTCCAGTAACGAATGGTCTGGCCACGGAATACGAACGTCTGGCCGCGTTTGCGCCAGACACACAGAGGGATCTCGGCGAGTGGCATCAAAGTTTATAACCCGGGTCTTGTTGATCGAGTTTGCGCAGCAACGCTGGCCAGGCCAGTGCGCCGCCCATCCCTTGTGCACTTTTGGTGACGCCGGCGATCATCGCCTTGGCGCCCGCCAGAATCTGCGGTTCGATAGCGATCAGTTCGGCACCACCGTTCTGCGCCATCACCTGGATATCGCAGGCGCGCTGAAAGGTGAACATCATCAGGAACGTATCGGCGATGGTGCCGCCACAGGTCAGCAGACCGTGATTGTGCAGCATCAGGAAATTGCTTTCACCAAGATCGGCTTGCAACCGCGCCTTCTCTTCATGGTTCAACGCAACGCCTTCGTAGGCGTGGTAGGCCAGGCTGGACAGGACAAACAACGACTGCTGACTGATTGGCAGAATGCCTTGCTTCTGCGCCGACACCGCAACGCCTGATGCCGTATGGGTATGCAGCACGCAAACCACATCGTGACGAACTTCATGCACGGCGCTGTGGATGGTGTACCCCGCCGGGTTGATCTCGTAAGGGCTGTCCATCAGTTTGTTGCCGGCCTGATCGACCTTCACCAGGCTCGACGCCGTGATCTCGTGAAACATCAGCCCGAACGGGTTGATCAGGAAGTCTTCGGTGCCGGGCACCTTGGCAGAAATGTGGGTGAAAATCAGATCATCCCAACCATGCAGGGCGACCAGGCGATAACAGGCCGCCAGATCGACGCGGGCCTGCCACTCGGCGGCGCTGACCTGGTCTTTGACGCTGAAGGACGATTGAAGGGGGGCTACGCTCACGGCAAGGAACCTCGCTTATTATTTTGGAGTGTTTCCAATGACTACCGAGTCTAGTCAGCCCTCGAGGTTCGTGTAGTTGCATTGGCAGCCAGCTTGATGGCCTAACGAGTCAGTGCGCAAACAAGCGTGGATTCATGTCAAAGTACCGACGCCAGTAACGGCGCAGCGACCCTGTTCAACAGCCCCCTCGCCACTGAACCACCCTCACCGTCAAACGATCCGCAAGCCTGACTTGCACGGCTGGGCGAACGGCCCAGTCAGCCCCGCAGGGCCGTGACCAGTTCCGCCAGCCAGGGCTCGGCATCGGTTTCCGGCGTGACGCTTTCGCTGGCGTCCAGACGCAGCATCGGCAGCACTTCGCGGATGCCCAGTTCGCCGAACAGTTCACGCATCAGTTCGCCGCCGCCGCAGAACGTGTCGCCGTAGCTCGCATCACCCAGGCCGATGACAGCGCCCGGCAAACCACGCCAGGCCGCCGGCAACTGATCGCGAATAGCGAAATACAAGGGTTGCAGGTTGTCCGGCAGTTCACCCATGCCGGTGGTCGAAGTCACCGCCAGAAAGGCTTCGGGGCCGAAGGCCTGAACATCGGCGAGGCTCGCACGCGGGTTGTGGAAGGTTTCGAATCCCGCAGTTTTCAAAATGTTCGCAGCGTGGCGGGCGACTTCTTCAGCCGTGCCGTACACCGAGCCGGAAAGGATGGCGACTTTCATCAATCTGATCCTGAAGCTGAATAAAAGACCGGGATATTAACAGCAGAGACCTCATTGTTCTTTTAGAATGCAGAGCGTCAATCAATCAGGAAGGGATTCTTCAATGATCAACGCGCAACTGCTGCAAATGGTGATCAACGCGTCCAATGAAGGCATCGTGATCGCCGAAAAAGAAGGTGAGCACGACAACATCCTGATCTACGTCAACCCGGCGTTCGAACGCATGACCGGTTACACCAGCGAAGAAATTCTCTACCAGGATTGCCGCTTTCTGCAGTCAGGCGACCGCGATCAGGACGCACTGCCGTTGATTCGCGAGGCGCTGGGTAGCGGCGGTTCCTGCAGGGAAATCCTGCGCAATTACCGCAAGGAAGGCACCCCGTTCTGGAATGAACTGTCGCTTTCGACGGTGAAAAATCCGAGCGACGGTCAGACTTATTTTGTCGGTGTGCAAAAAGACGTCACCGTTCAGGTCAAGGCGCAGCAGCGAGTTACACAGCTTGAGACGCAAGTGGCCGAGCTGCAAAAAGAACTGGCTGCGCTAAAAGCGACGAACGGCGAAAACAAAACCAAGAATTGATTGTCATTAACTACAATCACCGGTGGCTATGTAACTATTTCTTTCGAGCAGACCATGCAACGCGACGCGCTCCTGACCCAGGATGAGCTGGATTTTATCCAGACCATGCAACACAACCCGCAACTCAATGTGCGGGATGCGACGTCGAGTCTGCTCGTCAACGGTGGTTCGCAAATCCGTGACTTGCTCACGCGCCTTGCCGCACATGAGCAGGTCACCATCCAGGCCAATTTCGAAAATCAGCAAATGACCTTCCCGCTACATCTGGTGGAAGACGAGTTTCATGCGCTGCATTTACGCCTCGGCGTCCCCAGCATCTATGAAGACGGGCCAATGGTCCGGCCATGGCGCCTGGTACTCGAAGAGCCGGTCGCGCTGGAAAACGCCAGTGGCCAGCCCGGTACGATGTGGGTGCACGAAGTGTCGTTCAAAGGCGTCTTGCTGGAAGTTCGCAACAAGACAAAAGCGCCCAAACATTTCGCGTTGTGGTTCAGCCCGTCAGGCTATGAACGAATCGCGATGCGCGGCACCTTCGAGAAGGAAACCGAAAACGGTTTCTACGCGTATCAGTTGAGTCAGAGCGACACCGACGAAACCGAGCGCCTGCGCCAGTACATCCTTCAGCAGCATCGGCTGACGCATCCCGCCCTGCACCTCTGATTCAGGTATCCAGGTTGCCTGCCAGGAACTGTTTCAGACGCTGACGCATCACCATTCCCTCGTTACCCAAACAGCCAATGGACGAGCCTCTCAGGCTATCCTGCGCCATATCCGATGCATCGCCGGCGAGCATCAACTGGCAATCCAGGCTCATGGCCAGCCGGTTCAAACGCCGCGGCAGCTCAGGGGCAGGTGCATGATTGGACACCAGCACCAACGCCTTTGGCTTGACTCTTTCGCAGACCAGGGTCAGTTCGTCCAAGGGCTGACCGAGCGCCAACACTTGAATCGCCGAATCGACACTGCTCAGAAACAGCGCCGTGAGCAGCACTTCAAGCTCGCGACATTGATCGTTAAGGGCACCGACGATCACGCGACGCGGCTGCATGACACGCGCCAGCAGCAGCCGTTGCAACACACGAGAACGCAGAAAGCCGTCCAGGAATAGCCACTCGCTTGTCTGGCCGAACCCTTCATGGCGTTGCAGCAATTGCTGCCAGAGCGGAATCAGAATGTCCTGGAACGCCACCGTCAGGGGGTAACTGGAAAAGATCTGTCCATAGACTTGCTCCAGCTGGACCTCATCGAACGCGCTGACGGCTGCTTTGACCTGTTCCTGCCACTGCGCGTAGTCCGCTTGCACCAGTTCATTGGGGATGAGGTGCGACAGCGCCTGAAGCGGCGCGGTCCTGGCCAGGATCTTGCCGACCTTGCTGACGGCAACGCCGCGGTCGAGCCAGGCAAGGATACTGTGGATCCGCTCGATATCGGCTATCGAGTACAGCCGATGCCCGCTTTCGGTGCGCATTGGCTGGATCAGGCCATAACGGCGCTCCCAGGCTCGCAACGTGACCGGGTTGACGCCTGTCAGCCGAGACACCTCGCGGATCGGAAACAGCTCTTCCCGTTCAATCGGAACAGAGCTCTGAGTACCAGGGACATCGTCAGTCAGGACAGGCATTGGGCAGTCAACGTCCGTGTTTAAATTGGATCCCGTTCTAACCCTCTTGCCCCATGATCATTCAATACATAGATGTGCAACGATTGTCAGGGGCACAACCTGTAGAATCCGGAATAATCCTTGCTTGTTCCGAGACGTAGCCCACCACCCCGGCGCTGCGTCTGGCGAAGCTCCTACCCGGAGTTACGCGATTGTCATATGGAGATACATAATGTCTACCTCACCCGTCACGCTGATGGTTGCGCGCCGCGTCGCCGATGGGCGTTATCAGGACCTGATGGCCTGGTTGCGCGAAGGCGAACAACTGGCCACCGACTTCCAGGGTTATCTCGGCTCAGGCGTGCTCGCCCCGCCGCCCGACGATGACGAATTCCAGATTATTTTCCGCTTCGCCAACGAGCAGACCATGCACGCCTGGGAGCACTCCGCCTCGCGTACCGCCTGGCTTGCACGCGGCAGCGATCTGTTTGCGCATAAGACGGAACATCGCGTGAGCGGCATCGAAGGCTGGTTCGGTGCTGCCGGCCAACGTCCGCCACGCTGGAAACAAGCCGTGGCGATCTGGCTGGCGTTCTTTCCGGTGTCGTTGCTGTTCAACTTTTTGTTGGGGCCGTTGCTCGGCGAAATGAGCCTGCTGCCTCGGGTGTTGATCAGCACGCTGTGCCTGACGCCGTTGATGGTTTACTTCTTCATTCCACTGTCGACGCGGATGCTGGCCGGTTGGCTGAACAGCGCGGCATCGCGACCGTTGCCAACCGAACACTCCACTCAAAACCACTGATCCCCCTCCTGTGGGAGCAAGCCTTTGTGGCGAGCGAGCTTGCTCCCGCTGGGCTGCGTAGCGGCCCCTATTGTGAGTGCTGCGCACTCAAGCGGGAGCAAGCTCCCTCGCCACAGAGGCTCGCTCCCACAAAGGATGCTCCACAATAGGTAGTCCGCTCCCGTCGCTGGTATAGTTTTGCTCTTACCGCGACGCGAGCCGTTCATGACTTCTTCATCCGCTCCGATCCTGATTACCGGTGCCGGCCAGCGTGTCGGCCTGCACTGCGCGCAGCGTTTGCTCGAAGACGGCCATGCCGTGATCTTCAGCTATCGCACTGAACGCCCCGGTGTACAGGCATTGCGTGATCTGGGGGCGACGGCGGTATTCGCAGACTTTTCTACCGAAGCCGGAATTTTCGCCTTCATCAGCGAACTGAAAACCCACACAGACAGCTTGCGCGCGATCATCCACAACGCCTCCGAATGGCTGGCCGAAACGCCAGACACCGACGCCGCAGCCTTCACCCGCCTGTTCAGCGTGCACATGCTGGCGCCCTACCTGATCAACCTGCACTGCGCCGACTTGCTGCAACGCTCGAGCCCGGCCGACATCGTGCACATCAGCGATGACGTCACTCGCAGGGGCAGCAGCAAACACATCGGCTACTGCGCCAGCAAAGCCGGGCTGGACAGTCTCACATTGTCCTTCGCCGCGAAGTACGCACCAGACATCAAGGTCAACGGCATCTCCCCAGCCCTGCTACTGTTTAATCCCGACGACGACGCGGCCTACCGCACCAAAGCCCTGGCCAAGTCTGCGCTGGGCATCGAACCGGGCAGCGAAGTGATCTACCAGAGCCTGCGTTATTTGCTCGACAACCCTTATGTCACCGGCACGACCCTGACCGTCAACGGCGGACGGCACCTCAAATAGATTGGCCCGCGAGGATGTTCCATGACGTTATCCCTGACCCAGAGCTATCGCGAGATCCTCATCGGCCTCGGTGAAAACCCCGAACGCGAAGGCTTGCTCGATACGCCGCTGCGCGCGGCCAAGGCCATGCAGTACCTGTGTCACGGTTATGAACAGTGTGTCGAAGAAATCGTCAACGGCGCGTTGTTCGCCTCCGACAACGATGAAATGATCATTGTCGACAACATCGAGCTGTACTCGCTGTGCGAACATCACCTGCTGCCCTTCATCGGCAAGGCGCATGTGGCTTATATTCCAACGGGTAAAGTGCTGGGTCTGTCGAAGATTGCGCGGTTGGTGGACATGTTCGCCCGTCGCCTGCAGATCCAGGAAAACCTCACCCGGCAAATCGCCGACGCGGTGCAACAGGTGACCGGTGCCGCGGGTGTCGCGGTGGTCATCGAAGCACAGCACATGTGCATGATGATGCGCGGCGTCGAGAAACAGAATTCGACCATGAACACCTCGGTGATGCTCGGCGCCTTCCGCGAGTCGAGCAACACCCGCCAGGAGTTCCTGCAATTGATTGGACGGAGCAAGTAGCAATGCCACAACTTCAACCAGGAATGGCACGCATCCGGGTCAAGGACCTGTGTCTGCGGACGTTCATCGGGATCAACGAGGATGAAATCCTCAACAAGCAGGATGTGTTGATCAACCTGACCATCCTGTACGCCGCTCAGGAAGCGGTGCGTGACAACGACATCGATCACGCACTCAATTACCGGACCATCACCAAGGCGATCATCGCCCACGTCGAAGGCAATCGCTTCGCCCTGCTTGAGCGGCTGACCCAGGAAATTCTCGATTTGGTCATGGCCAACGCGTCGGTACTGTACGCCGAGGTCGAAGTCGACAAGCCCCACGCCTTGCGTTTCGCCGAGTCGGTGTCGATCACCCTGGCTGCAAGCCGCTGACCGCGTCTGGCGCATCGCGCGCCATGCTTTTATCATCCGCGCCACGATTCGATTGCACAGAGCCCATCATGACTGACCAACAACGCCTCGAACTTGAAGCCGCCGCCTTCCGCCGGCTGGTCGCGCACCTGGACAGCCGCAAGGATGTGCAGAACATCGACCTGATGAACCTCTCGGGTTTCTGCCGCAATTGCCTGTCCAAGTGGTACAAGGCCGCAGCAGATGAACGCCAGATCGAGGTCAGCCTCGATGACGCCCGCGAAGTGGTCTACGGCATGCCGTACGCCGAGTGGAAAGCCCAATACCAGCAAGAAGCCAACGCCGAACAACAAGCGGCGTTCGCCAAAGGAAAACCCAATGAGTGATCTGAACACCCTGCGCGCCAGCCTCAAGAGCGGCGAACACGTTTTTGCCGACACCCTGGCGTTCATCGCCGCGGGCTACGACTACCAGCCTCAGGCCTTCAACAACGGCGGCGTGGAAAATGCGGCCGGGCAGAATGAAGGTTCGTGCAAGACCTTGGGTCTGGCGCTGCTGGAAGGCCTGAGCGATGAAGAAGCGCTGTTGGCGTTTGGCGAGCATTACCGTTCGGTAGTGGCGACGCCTGAAGGCAGCGATCATGGGAATATTCGTGCGTTGATTACCCACGGCCTGGCCGGTGTGAAATTCACCCAGCAGCCACTGACCCGCCGCTAATTAAAGCCCGCAAAAAACACTCTGAATAACACTGACCTGTGGCGAGGGAGCTTGCTCCCGCTGGACTGCGTAGCGGTCCCTATTTTTTGGGGCCGCTGCGCGACCCAACGGGAGCAAGCTCACTCGCCACAGGTTACGCGTTGCCTGCCCATCTCTTGTTCGCACACATCCCGACTTTTAAGATTGACCCGGCAACTTTATTTCGTTTGCCGGGCACCGCTGCTCGCGGCTTAGATAAAAGAAGCTTCCCTTCTTCAGAGTCGGTCATCCATGAGCAGCGAATCCATCAGCCGGTCGATCAACATCGTTCATCCTGTCACGCTCAGCCACGGCAAAAATGCCGAGGTCTGGGACATCGATGGCAAACGCTACATCGACTTTGTCGGCGGCATCGGCGTGTTGAACCTCGGCCATTGCCACCCGCGCATCGTCGAGGCCATTCGCGAACAAGCCACCCGGCTGACGCACTACGCGTTCAACGCGGCGCCGCACGTGCCCTACCTCGATTTCATGGATCGCCTGGCCGCGTTTATTCCGGTGGATTACCCGGTCAGCGGCATGCTCACCAACAGCGGCGCGGAAGCGGCGGAAAACGCGCTGAAGATCGTCAGGGGCGCGACCGGTCGCACGGCCGTCATTGCCTTCGATGGCGCCTTTCACGGACGTACACTTGCCACGCTCAACCTGAACGGCAAAGTCGCGCCCTACAAACAAAAGGTCGGCGTGCTGCCTGGTCCGGTGTATCACCTGCCCTTCCCCAGCGAAGACAACGGCGTGACCTGCGCCGAAGCGCTGAAGGCGATGGATCGACTGTTCAGTGTCGAAATCGATGTCGACGACGTGGCGTGTTTTATCGTCGAACCGGTGCAGGGCGAAGCCGGTTTCCTGGCCATGGACGTCGAGTTCGCGCAAGCGCTGCGACGCTTGTGCGATGAAAAAAACATTCTGCTGATCGCCGATGAAATCCAGTCCGGGTTCGGCCGTACCGGTCAGCGCTTTGCGTTTTCTCGACTGGGCATCGAGCCCGACCTGATCCTGCTCGGCAAAAGCATCGCAGGCGGTGTGCCGCTGGGGGCGGTGGTCGGGCGCAAGTCGCTGCTCGACACCTTGCCCAAGGGCGGACTGGGGGGCACTTACTCGGGCAATCCGATTGCTTGCGCTGCCGCGTTGGCGACGCTCGACGAAATGTCCGATGCCAACCTGCAAGCCTGGGGTACGCAGCAGGAAGAAGCGATCGTCAGCCGTTACCAATCCTGGCGCGCCAGTAAGACTTCGCCCTTTCTCGGACGACTGACTGGCGTCGGCGCCATGCGTGGCATCGAACTGGCCCATGCCGACGGCACACCGGCCCCGGCGCAGCTGACGCAACTGCTGGCCCTGGCGCGAGAAGCCGGGTTGCTGCTGATGCCCAGCGGCAAGTCGCGCCACATCATCCGGCTGCTGGCACCACTGACCACCGAGGCCAACGTACTGGAGGAAGGGCTGGATATTCTTGAGGCATGCCTGAAGAAACTGGCCTGAACTTAAAGCCCATGCAGTCCCTGTGGGAGCTAGCCTGCTAGCGATGGTGTGTCAGCTACATCGATGTGACTGACACACCATCGCTAGCAAGCTAGCTCCTACAAGGGTTTGTGTTGACCGCACTTTCTGTGGGCACAAAAAAACCGGCCAAAGCCGGTTTTTTTTATTCAACGCTCTCAGAACTTGGCGTTCTGCAGGTCGTCCAGATAACGCTCGGCATCCAGTGCCGCCATGCAGCCGGCGCCGGCCGAGGTGATCGCCTGACGGTAAACGTGGTCAGCCACGTCACCGGCCGCGAAGATACCTTCGACGTTGGTCGCCGTCGCATTGCCTTCACGACCGCCGTGCACCACCAGGTAGCCGTCTTTCAACGTCAGCTGACCTTCGAACAACGAGGTGTTCGGGGTGTGGCCGATGGCGATGAACACGCCGTCGACTTTCAGCTCGTCGAAGCTGCCGTCGTTGTTTTTCAGGCGAGCACCGGTCACGCCCATGTTGTCGCCCAGGACTTCGTCCAGGTTCGAGTTGAGCTTCAGGATGATCTTGCCTTCGGCAACCCGGGCATTGAGCTTGTCGATCAGGATCTTCTCGGCGCGGAAGGTTTCGCGACGGTGGATCAGGGTCACGGTACTGGCGATGTTGGCCAGGTACAGCGCTTCTTCAACAGCGGTGTTGCCGCCACCGACTACGGCGACAGGCTTGTTGCGGTAGAAGAAACCGTCGCAGGTTGCGCAGGCCGAAACGCCCTTGCCCATGAACGCTTCTTCCGACGGCAGACCGAGGTAACGAGCGCTGGCGCCGGTGGCGATGATCAGGGCGTCGCAGGTGTAGGTCGCGCTGTCGCCGGTCAGGGTGTAAGGCTTGGCAGCGAAGTCCACGGCATTGATGTGATCGAAAACGATCTCGGTTTCAAAGCGCTCGGCGTGCTCTTTCATGCGTTCCATCAGCGCCGGGCCGGTCAGGCCGTGGACGTCGCCCGGCCAGTTGTCGACTTCGGTGGTGGTGGTCAGTTGACCGCCGGCCTGCATGCCGGTGATCAAAAGTGGCTTGAGGTTGGCACGGGCGGCATAGACCGCGGCGCTGTAACCGGCAGGGCCGGAACCGAGAATAATCACTCGCGAATGACGGACTTCAGACATGACCTGCTCCTGTTGACCGGCCCGAAACATCTGGCGCGGAACGCCGGGTTGCCGGCGGGAATAAAAAAGGACTGTTGAAAGCACTTGGGGAAGGCTTGAACTCGACAGTCCTGTAAAAAGATTGGGTGCAGCGTATCGAGGGGGCGAAGATTAAGGAAATACGGTTTAACAATCCAGCTCATAGGCGGTCTCTATTCGGTTGCCGCTTATATATAGGCGCCTTTGTTACAGTTGATGTCGATACTGCGACCGCGCTTTCGCCCGTCAGGCAAAGCCGGTAAGGTCGGCGCGTTTCCCCTCTGCTCGGAGCACGATATGCCCGCCCCTGTTCTGTCCGGCCCGCAGTACCTGCGCGAAGGCCTCAAGCTGGTGCTGAGCCCCAGCCTGCGTTTGTTCGTGTTGTTGCCACTGGCAATCAATCTGGTGTTGTTCGTCGGATTGATCTATCTGGCCGGCCATCAATTCAGCCTGTGGGTCGATACGCTGATGCCGTCCCTGCCCGACTGGCTGAGTTTTCTCAGTTACGTGCTCTGGCCGATTTTCGTGGTGCTGGTGGTGTTGATGGTGTTCTTCACCTTCACCATGCTGGCCAACGTCATCGCCGCGCCGTTCAACGGCTTCCTCGCGGAGAAAGTTGAAGTGGTGGTGCGTGGCACCGACGATTTCCCGGCCTTCAGCTGGGGTGAACTGATCGCCATGATCCCGCGCACCCTGGCTCGGGAAATGCGCAAACTCGGCTACTTCCTGCCGCGGGCGATCGGGCTGTTCATCCTCTCGTTCATCCCCGTGGTCAACATCATCGCCGCGCCGTTGTGGCTGCTGTTCGGGGTGTGGATGATGGCGATCCAGTACATCGACTATCCCGCGGACAACCACAAACTCGGCTGGAACGAGATGCTCGCCTGGCTGCGTGAGAAGCGCTGGCAGAGCATGAGTTTCGGCGGGATTGTCTATCTGGTGTTGCTGATTCCGGTGGTCAACATTCTGATGATGCCGGCGGCGGTGGCGGGGGCGACGTTGTTTTGGGTGCGTGAGCGGGGGCCGAGGCGCGGGTTGTTTCTGCTCGATAACAGTCTCATCCAGGCAGACGATCGGCAAAAAATCTGCGGCAAGGACGCTTGATCCTTGCCGCAGATGCCTCAGATGAGGCCGCACTCCGTCACCTTCGGATTTGACTGCCTCCAGTGCGGAAATGAAAACAGCTTCGCGAATAGCCCTCTACGATTCGATTATGGATTAACGTAAAACCCAATCATGCTGCCAACCCGAGGTTGGCCGTTCAAATCTTGCACCGCTTTCAGGTGCTTGACACCAGCCGTCCACGTAAAGGTGAAACGCCAAACACCATCCGCTACTTTCACGCATACGCCTAGTACACTATCGTCATGGCTCAGTAGGCGAACAGCGGTCGCTGCTGAATGAGCGGCCACGATAATTGTCATCGGGCCTGCCTTGTAGGTGGCTCCGTCCGAGGGTGCCATAATCGAGGGCACATCTTTTTGATTGACCACCGTGAACCTTCGTACTTCGCTTAGATCGGAGTACTCCCCTCCAGAAGTCTGACGAACCCTGTAAGCATACTGACCCACGGGCCACCTTTTGGTGTATAGCCAGTTGTTGCCGTTAACGGTGGCGTTGCCCAAGAAGAATCCATTCTCGCCCATAATATCAACGACAGCACCTGGCTCACAATTCCCCGCGGGAATCACGTATCCCACGTTATGTTGACTGTTTTGTGAGGGGCTAACAATCGTTGGCGGACGTGGGTGGAGGACTGTGGCAAATGCTTCTGCCCCTTCTGACGCTACTGCCGCTTCTGCTGCTGCCACTACTGCCGCTACTGCCGCTACTGCCGCTTCTGCTGCTGCCGTTACTGCCGATACGGTCGCTTCTGACGAATCTTGTGAGTCCCATGGACTTGCTGTCTGGTTGGTCATGATATTGGCGCTCCAGTTCGCGGCGAAATTGCCGGTAAAGACTTTGTAGCGCTGCAACGGTGTGTAAACCACCTGTTAAAACTGACAGTCGCGACGAACGGTACGCTGTTTCCTGAATTGCCATACGCCCTGGATTTCGAGTTGCACCCCATTCGGCGATTAATTTCCATAACCTGTTATTTCTTACAGTAGGCAGGCGTTGCAACCGGGTATCCAATGGATCGCGAAGCTCATCCACGCTATGCACCGTCAAGCTACCAGAGATGAGTCATGTGCTTCATTCAAGGAGATCGGTTCCATGCCAACGCGCATCCAGAACGCCGTACCTGCCTCACAAAATCCCGGCAATGCGACCCCTGGTTTTCCATGGACCAGCCAGAGTCCGGCAGTACTGCACGCTGAGGCTGATGGAAAAGATGTCTACGCCATCAGTGCCACAACGCGCATTTTCATCAGCGACGCAAGCCTTCGGCCACTGGCGATACGGTTGGCAAACGGCTTCGCTGGTGCCGCGTTACTGAGTACGCCGCCTGCAATTGTGCTGCCTGGTGGACAACAGCCCCAACCGGGTGATGTGGAATTGAAACTGGCCACTCCGGATACCACGGGTGTTCCGATCCCCAGCAAAGGACAACACGAAACCTACCGGATCGATATCTCGAACACTGTCCAGGTCACTGCGCAAAACCTCGACGCCATGGCTCGCGCCTTGACGACGTTGCATAAAGCCGCACGGGCTTTCCCCACACTGGAATCCGGAAAAGTCATCGATGCACCCGCCTATGCCGAACGCTCGGTGATGATTGATGTGGGGCGCAAATATTACAGCCCTGAATGGATCAAGGACCTGCTGCGTGAAATGGCCTGGAACCAGCTCAACACCCTGCATTTGCACCTCACTGACAATGAGGGAGTACGGATCATTTTCCCCTCCGCTCCGGATACCGCCAGCCCCGATGCCTGGAGTGCTGCCGAACTCAAGGACATCCTCGACACCGCTGCCGCCTATCACATTACCGTCATCCCCGAGATTGAAACACCCGGGCATATGGGCTGGATTCTGCTCAACCGGCCGGCGTTTCAACTCAAGCTCAGTGATGGTCAGACTGTGTCGAAAGCACTCGACTTCAGCATCCCGGCCGCTCGCGACTTTCTCAAGTTGCTCGTCAGGGATCTGCTCGATATGTTTCCGAAAAGCGCTCGTATTCACCTGGGCGCCGACGAGTTCTTTCTCAGCCCGATCACCCAGGGCAACACACTACAACTGGCCAAATACGCTCGCGATGAATCCGGCAATTCGAATGCCACATCCGAGGATGGCGTCAGACACTTCGTCAATGACCTGGCATCACTCGTCCAGCAGAGAGGCAAGATTGCGCGAGTCTGGAACGATGGCGCAGTTAACCGAAAAGCGGTTATTCATCTGGTTAAAACAACAGAAATCGAATGCTGGAGCCTTTGGGGTTCTGCTCGCGGTGAAATGAATGCGCAGGAACTGGTCGATGCCGGCTATACGGTAATAAACGCCCACGGCGATTATTACTTCATCATTCGCAACAACTGGAGCAACCTCATCGATCCCAAACACTCGCCTCACGGTATTTACGATGCCTGGCGAGCCAACCACTTCATGGACAAGGCAGGAGCCGCAACAACGGTGATTCCCGCAGAAAGTCCTTGTATGGCGGGCGCAGGGATTCAGGCCTGGGCCGATGAGCCCGCTTATCGCACCCCTGAAGAGGTCTGGGACCACCTTCAAGCATGGCTGTTGCCATTGGGACAGCGAACCTGGGATTCGCCGCACGCCGCTCCCGACTATCAATCGCTGTCGTTGATCGCCCGAGCCGTCGTTCACTCACCGCCTGAGCCCTGGAAATAAATCATCGGCATTGGCGCGATGCCGGCCAGGCTTGATGAGCGCATGCTCGCATCGTCACAAATCCATCATCGCGTTGACACACTGACGACATGGCCTCAGCCGACACTGAGGTCATGACGACAGCTCTGCATATCACCCTGATCACCGAAACCTTCCCTCCCGAAATCAACGGCGTGGCCAATACCCTTGGCCGCTTATGCGACGGTTTGCGCGCGCGCGGGCATCAGGTAGAACTGGTGCGGCCACGGCAGGGTTGCGATCAGCAGCTGGGCAGCGACGATGAATTGCTGCTGTGCCGAGGCTGGCCGCTGCCGGGGTATCCGGGTTTGCAATGGGGTCAGTCGTCGATGCACAAGCTGCTGCGGCGCTGGAAGCGTCAGCGCCCGGACGTGCTGTACATCGCCACGGAAGGACCGCTGGGTTTGTCCGCGTTGCGCGCGGCACGCCGTCTGGGGATTTCGGTGGTCAGCGGCTTCCACACTAACTTCCAGCAGTACTCCAACCAGTACGGGCTCGGCTTGCTCACCCGCCTGCTAACCCATTATTTGCGCTGGTTTCACAATCGCTCGACCCTGACCCTGGTGCCGAGTGTCAGCCAGCGACTGGAACTGGAGCGCCGGCATTTCGAGCGCCTGGCATTGCTGTCTCGCGGGGTCGACAGTCAGTTGTTTCACCCGATCAAACGCCTGCCATCGCTGCGCGAACAATGGGGCCTGGGCGAGAAGGACATTGCGCTTATTCACGTAGGACGTCTGGCGCCGGAGAAAAATCTTGGCTTGCTCAAACGCTGTTTCGACTCGCTGACAGCGACTTATCCACAGCGAAAAATAAAACTGATCATCGTCGGCGACGGCCCGCAACGAGCGTCGCTGGAGCAGGAACTGCCCGAGGCGATTTTCTGCGGTTCACAACGCGGCGAAGCCTTGGCCAGCCACTATGCGTCCGGGGATGTGTTTCTGTTTCCGAGCATGACCGAAACCTTCGGCAATGTGGTGCTTGAGGCACTGGCCTCGGGGCTGGGCGTGGTGGCTTACGATCAGGCAGCAGCGGCGCAGCATATCCGCCACGGCTACAACGGCGTATTGGCGATGCCGGGGGATGAAGAGGCGTTCAGCGATGCAGCGGCGTGGTTGCTGGAGGAGCGCGAAACCTTGCGTTGCATAAGACTCAATGCGCGTCAGCATGCGAGTCGTCAGGGTTGGGCGGCGATTATCGAGCAGTTTGAGGGGCAGTTGCGGGGGGCTTGTGTTGGGGAGCAAGTGGTGCCGAATGCACCAACCTTGCCCTGAGCCTAAGGTGACATTGAGTCAGTCATCGCCAGCAGGCTGGCTCCCACAAGGGTTCTGCGGTGTACACGGAACCTGTGGGAGCCAGCCTGCTGGCGATGGGGCCTTACCAGTCGCCGCTTAAACCAGCGTCATCAACGCCTCACGGCTGAACGGCAGGATGTCTTCCTCCCGACCGTCACGCACTTTCTGCGCCCAATCCGGATCCACCAGCAGCGCACGCCCTACCGCCACCAGATCAAACTCGTCATTGTTCAAACGCTCCAGCAGCTTTTCCAGGCTGGCCGGCTGCGCGATCTTGTCGGTGTTGACCATGAACTGCAGGAACTCGCCATCCAGGCCGACGCTACCCACGGTGATGGTCGGCTTGCCGGTCAGTTTGCGCGTCCAGCCGGCCAGGTTCAGCTCCGAACCGTCGAACTCCGGCTCCCAGAAACGGCGCGTCGAGCAGTGGAAAATGTCCACGCCGGCGTCGGACAACGGCTTGAGGAACTCACCCAACGCTTCCGGGGTTTGTACCAGACGCGCGGTGTAATCCTGCTGCTTCCACTGGGAGAAACGGAGGATGATCGGGAAACCTTCGCCGACCGCAGCACGCACGGCCTGAATCAATTCGATGGCAAAGCGCGAGCGGTTGGCCAGGCTGCCGCCGTATTCGTCGGTACGCTGGTTGCTGCCTTCCCAGAAGAACTGGTCAACGAGATAGCCGTGTGCACCGTGGATTTCCACACCGTCCATGCCGATGCTTTGCGCGTCTTTGGCGGCTTGGGCGAACGCGGCGATCACGTCCTTGATGTCTTGTTTGGTCATGCCGTGAACCACGACCTGGTCATCCTTCAATTTTTCCGACGGACCGTAACCCGGTACGCTCGCGTCCGGCTCAGTGCCGATGCGACGCACGCTGCCGACATGCCACAGTTGCGGCACGATCTTGCCGCCTTCGGCGTGCACCGCGTCGACGACTTTCTTCCAGCCGGCCAGCGCGGCTTCACCGTAGAAGTGCGGCACGTTCGGATAGCCGTTGGAGGCCTTGTGGCCGACGGTGGTGCCTTCGGTGATGATCAGGCCAACGCCGGCAGCGGCGCGGCGACGGTAGTACTCGATCACTTTGGAATTGGGCACGCCGCCCGGCGAGAACGAGCGGGTCATCGGGGCCATGACGACGCGGGTCGGCAGTTCAAGGGTGCCAAGATGGAACGGTTTGAACAGGGCTTTTACTGGCATGAGACGCTCCACGAAAACGCTATCGACGGGTGGTAATTTTATGACGGCGATAATATGCGCAGCAGAGAGCGATGCACAGCACTATTGATCTGGGTGATTAAGGGTCAAAAGGCAGAAAACATTGTAGGAGCGAAGCTTGCTCTCGAAAGCGTCAGGTCAGTCACGATGATCTCGACTGATCGACCGCCTTCGCGGGCAAGCCTCGCTCCTACAAAGGGGGGGGTCAGCTCAGGGCTTTTTCAATCGCCTGAATGACACTCGGATCATCCGGCGCTGTACGCGGCGAGAACCGCGCCAATACGCGACCGTCCTTGCCCAGCAGGAATTTTTCGAAGTTCCAGGTAATGTCGCCCGGGAATTCGGCTCCCTCGCCCGCCAGCAGACGGTACAGCTGATGACGATCATGGCCGTTGACTTCCAGCTTGCTGGACAACGGAAAAGTCACGCCATAGTTGAGGCTGCAGAACTCCTGGATCTCCTGCTCGGTGCCCGGTTCCTGTCCGGCAAACTGGTTGCACGGCAGGCCCAGCACGCTGAAACCCTTGCCTTTGTATTGTTGGTAGAGGTTTTCCAGCGCCGCATACTGTGGGGTCAAGCCACATTTGGAGGCAACGTTGACCACCAGCACGACGTTCCCCTTGAAGGGCGCCAGCGGAAGCTCCTGACCATCCAGGGCTGTCAATTTAAGGTCGTGAAAGGCACTCATGACGAACTCCAAATTCCCGTGTTCTTCTCGAAACAGCCTCTTGGCGGTGTCACCAGGGACAGCCGCGGACTAAAAAGGCGCCCTCGGGCGCCTCTCCAGTTCTCTGAGCTTAGCGCAGAAAATCAGTGGTGATGGCCACCTTCGCCATGGACGTGACCATGAGCGATTTCTTCCTGGCTGGCGTCACGGATGTCGATGATCTTGACCTGGAAATTCAGGCGCTGACCGGCCAACGGGTGGTTGCCGTCGACGGTGACATCGTCGCCGTCCAGATCACGAATGGTGACGATCTGCATCTGGCCGTCCGGAGCGGAAGCATGGAACTGCATGCCCACTTCCAGTTCGTCGACGCCTTCGAACATGCTGCGGCTCAGGGTGCTGACCAGTTCGGCAGCGTATTCGCCGTAAGCGTCTTCAGGTTCAACGGCTACGGTCAGCTCGTCGCCGACTGCTTTGCCTTCCAGTGCCTTTTCCAGGCCCGGGATGATATTGCCTGCACCTTGCAGGTAAACCAGCGGCGCGCCGCCGGCGGAGCTGTCGATGACCTCACCAGCGTCGTTGGTCAGGGTATAGTCGATGGAGACAGCCTTATTGGCGGCGATCAGCATGGGGCGAGACCTTTTGCATAAGAATTTAGAAAGGCCAAGTTTAGCGAAGCAATCGTCCGAAAGCGAACACAACCCGGACAGACGGATCGCGGCGAAAGGCTCGACGGTCACCGGCTTTCATCAGGACGAGGACGGGCATTGGGTTGCCGAGCTGTCCTGTGGCCACACCCAGCACCTGCGCCACCAGCCACCCTGGCAATCCCGCGCCTGGGTCCTGGACCCTGCGCAACGTCTTGAAAAAATAGGCCAGCCCTTTGAATGTGGTTGGTGCGCACAAGGCTCGGTTAGCGATAACCTTGGCGACTGAATTTCGGTAGATCGTCAGATATAGATGATCACCTTGGCAGCCCGTACGGCCTTTGCGTCAGATCAAATTCGGATGCCTGAAGTCCATAGTCAAGGCGCTGTGACGAGCCATAGCTCGCTATGGGGAGGAACAGCAACGCAGGATATGGATTTCAGGCGCCGAATTTGGCTGACAGCAAAGGCCACACGGGCTGCCCACATGCACCCTTAGAGAATCCGCATGCAAACTTTTTTTATCGCGCCCATCGATTTTGGCGTGGGTCTGACCTCCATCAGCCTTGGGCTGGTGCGCACCCTCGAGCGGGCCGGCCTCAAAGTCGGTTTTTTCAAACCGATCGCCCAGCCCCATCCAGGTGACACCGGGCCTGAGCGCTCCACCGAACTGGTGGCGCGCACTCACGGCCTGAAACCGCCGCAGCCGCTCGGCCTGGCTCACGTCGAGCGCATGCTCGGCGACGGTCAGCTCGATGAGTTGCTCGAAGAAATCATCACGCTCTATCAGCAGGCGGCCATCGGCAAGGACGTGCTGATCGTCGAAGGCATGGTGCCGACCCGCAGCGCCAGTTACGCCGCGCGGGTCAATCTGCATCTGGCCAAGAGCCTCGACGCCGATGTGATCCTGGTCTCGGCGCCGGAAAACGAAGTGCTGACCGAACTCTCCGGTCGCGTGGAATTGCAGGCGCAATTGTTCGGCGGTCCGAAGGACCCGAAAGTCCTCGGCGTGATCCTGAACAAGGTCAAGACCGAAGAAAGCATGGACGCCTTTGCCGCGCGCCTGAAGGAGCATTCGCCCCTGTTGCGTAGCGGCGATTTCCGCCTGCTCGGCTGCATCCCGTTTCAGCCGGAACTGAACGCACCACGCACCCGCGACGTTGCCGACTTGATGGGGGCGCAGATACTGAATGCCGGCGATTACGAAACCCGGCGCATGACCAAAATCATCATCTGCGCCCGCACCATGCGCAACACCGTGGAGCTGCTCAAGCCAGGCGTACTCGTGGTGACACCCGGCGATCGCGACGACATCATCCTCGCCGTCAGCCTCGCCGCCATGAACGGCGTGCCGCTGGCCGGCCTGTTGCTGACCAGCGACACCCTGCCCGACCCGCGCATCATGGACCTGTGCCGTGGCGCGTTGCAGGCCGGTCTGCCGGTGTTGTCGGTGAGCACCGGCTCCTACGACACCGCCAACCAGTTGAACGGTTTGAACAAGGAAATCCCGATCGACGACCGCGAGCGTGCGGAGATCATCACCGACTTCGTCGCCAGCCACCTCGATGCCAACTGGCTGCACCAGCGTTGCGGCACGCCACGGGAAATGCGCCTGTCGCCGGCAGTGTTCCGGTATCAATTGATCCAGCGCGCCCAGGCCGCCAACAAACGCATCGTGTTGCCCGAAGGCAGCGAGCCGCTGACCGTGCAAGCGGCGGCGATCTGTCAGGCGCGCGGCATCGCCCGTTGCGTGTTGCTGGCGAAACCGGAAGACGTCGAAGCCGTGGCTCGTGCGCACGATATCGAGCTGCCGCCTGGCCTGGAGATTCTCGATCCGGACCTGATTCGCGAACGCTACGTTGAGCCGATGGTTGCCCTGCGCAAAAGCAAAAGCCTCAATGCGCCGATGGCCGAACAGCAACTGGAAGACACCGTGGTCATCGGCACCATGATGCTGGCGCTGGATGAAGTCGACGGCCTCGTGTCCGGCGTCATCCACTCCACTGCCAACACCATCCGCCCGGCCCTGCAGTTGATCAAGACCGCGCCGGGCTGCACTTTGGTGTCGTCAGTATTCTTCATGCTGTTTCCCGAAGAGGTGCTGGTCTACGGCGACTGCGTGATGAACCCGCACCCGAGTGCCAGCGAACTCGCCGAGATTGCCTTGCAAAGCGCTGACTCGGCCGCCGCGTTTGGCATCACCCCGCGCGTGGCGATGATCAGCTACTCAAGCGGTGAATCCGCCAGCGGCGAAGAAGTCGAGAAGGTGCGCGAAGCGACGTTGCTCGCCCACGAACAACAGAACTCGCTGTTGATCGACGGCCCGTTGCAATACGACGCCGCCGCCAACGAAACCGTGGCCCGGCAACTGGCGCCGAACAGTCAGGTCGCCGGTCGCGCCACGGTGTTCGTGTTCCCCGACCTGAACACCGGCAACACCACGCATAAAGCCGTGCAACGCAGCGCCGATTGCGTCAGCCTCGGGCCGATGCTGCAAGGCCTGCGCAAACCGGTGAACGATCTGCCGCGCGGCGCGCAAGTCGATGACATCGTCTACACCATCGCGTTGACCGCGATTCAAGCTGCCAACCGACCTCTGGATCTTTAAATGCTGGATTCCCTGCCTGCCGCCGTGCGCGGCGTGATTGCATCGTTGTTGCTGGCCCTGAATACGATTTTGCTCTGCTCGTTTCTGTTCTGCGTGGCGATTTTCAAGGTGTTGCCCTTCGCCCTCACCCAGCGTTTCACACGCTGGCTGATGAGCGATACCCATGAAGCCTGGATCAGCAACAACAAGGCATGGATGAATCTGGTCCGCCGTACCCGCTGGCACCTCAGCGGCCTTGAAGGTCTGGACTATCAGCACTCGTACCTGATCACCAGCAACCATCAGAGCTGGGTCGACATCATGGTGCTGCAATACGTGCTCAACCGTCGCATCCAGCCGCTGAAGTTTTTTCTCAAGCAAGAGCTGATCTGGGTGCCGGTGATTGGTCTGGCGTGGTGGACGTTGGGCTTTCCTTTCATGAAGCGCTACTCCAAGGCCTACCTGGAAAAGCACCCGGAGAAGAAAGGCAAGGACCTGGAAACCACGCGCAAGACCTGCGCGAAGTTTCGCAATAACCCAGTGGGGATTTTCAATTTCGTCGAAGGCACGCGCTTCACCGAAGGCAAGCACGCTCAGCAGAAATCACCGTTCAAGTATCTGCTCAAGCCCAAGGCCGGTGGCATTGCGTTTGTGCTGGATGCGATGGGTGAGCAACTGGAGTCGATCGTCAACGTGACCATTCACTATCCGGGCGGGCGTCCGGGGTATTGGGATCTGCTGTGCGGGAATGTTGCGGACGTGGTGGTGCATTTTCAGGAGTTGAAAATTCCGCCGCAGTTCATCGGCAAGAACTACGACCAGGATGGGGAGTATCGCTTGCAGTTTCAGGGGTGGATCAATCAGTTGTGGGAAGACAAGGATGCGCTGCTGGAGCAGATGCATCGGGAGTATCCAGCCAAGTAGTTAGTTGACTGTACCGGCCTCATCGCGGGCAAGCCCGCTCCCACAGGGTTTTATGGTGCACACATCTACCGCGTACGACTCGAATCCTGTGGGAGCTGGCTTGCCAGCGATGGCGATTCCAAGGACACAAAAAAACCCGCCGATGATCACTCATCGGCGGGTTTTTTATTGCGCGGCTAACGCTTAGATCGCGCCACGCTGGCGCAGCAGATCCAGCACTTGCTTGACGCTTTCTTCCAGCGTCAGCGACTGGGTGTCGACCACGAGGTCGGCGTCCAGCGGCACGTCGTACGGGAAGGAATCACCCGGGATGTTATCCCCGGCCGCCGCGTACAAGCCTTGCGGATCACGCTCGGCACAGACCGTCGGCGAGGCCTGGACGTAGACCGTCAGCAGACGCTCCTTGCCGATCAGGTCCCTGGCCTGCTCACGACCTTCGGCACTCGGTGCAACGAAGGCTGCCAGCGTCAGCAGACCGGCTTCGTTGAACTGACGCGCAACGTGCGCCGCACGACGCCAGTTCTCGGTACGCCCGGCGCGATCCTGGGGCAGACCTTTGTTCAGGTCGTGACGCAGGTTCTGACCGTCGAGCACAAACACCGCACGGCCCATGTCGAACAGCTTGCGTTCAACCGCGTAGGCCAGCGTGCTTTTGCCCGCGCCCGACAATCCGCTGAACAACACGGTGGCCGGCTGCTGGCCGAAACGCTGGGCGCGTTCTTCGGTGGCCACGTGGGCCAGTTTGCCGTGGTGCGTGCTGCTGCCATGCGCCAACGGCTGAGCGATGATCATGCCGGCGGCGACGGTGCCGTTGGTCAGACGATCGATGACGATGAACGAACCGGTGGTGCGGTTGCTCGCGTAACCGTCCAGAGCGATGGCCGCGTCGAGGCTGATCTTGACCCGACCGATCTCGTTCAACTGCAACGAACTCGCCGCGCCTTCTTCCAGGGTGTTCACGTCAACGCGGTTGACGATGCTGGTGATCGAACCCGGCACGTAACTCGTGGCGCGCTTGATGTCGTATTTCTTGCCCGGCAGCATCGGTTCTTCGGCCATCCACACCAGCATGGCGTCGAAGGCGTCGGTCACTTGCGGCAGGTTGTCGGCGTGCACCAGCAAGTCGCCGCGAGAGATGTCGATTTCGTCTTCCATGGTCAGCGTCACCGCTTGACCAGGACCGGCGTGTTCCAGTTCACCTTCGAAAGTGACGATGGATTTGACGCGGCTGCTCTTGCCCGACGGCAGCACAACGACTTCATCGCCCTTGTGCACGATGCCGCTGGCCAGGGTGCCGGCGAAACCACGGAAGTTCAGGTTCGGACGGTTGACGTACTGCACCGGGAAACGCAGGTCGGTGTAGTTACGGTCGCTGGCGATCTCGACGGTCTCGAGAATTTCCATCAGCGACTGGCCGGTGTACCACGGCGAGCGCTCGGACTTGTTCACCACGTTGTCGCCCTTCAGCGCCGACATCGGCACGAAGGCCATGGTGGTCGGCTTGAATGCGATGCCTTCGGCGAATTTCAGGTAGTCGGCCTTGATCGACTCGAACACGCTTTCGTCGAAGCCGTTGAGGTCCATCTTGTTGATGGCGACCACGATGTGCTTGATGCCGAGCAACGAGGCAATGAAGCTGTGGCGACGGGTCTGGGTCTGCACGCCGTAACGGGCGTCGACCAGGATGATCGCCAGGTCACAGGTGGATGCACCGGTGGCCATGTTGCGGGTGTACTGCTCATGGCCAGGGGTGTCGGCGATGATGAATTTGCGCTTGGCGGTGGAGAAATAGCGGTAAGCGACATCAATGGTGATGCCCTGCTCACGCTCGGCCTGCAGGCCGTCGACCAGCAATGCCAGGTCGATGTCTTCGCCGGTGGTGCCGACTTTTTTCGAGTCGCGGGTAATGGCTTCCAGGTGATCTTCGTAGATCATCTTGGAGTCGTGCAGCAGGCGCCCGATCAGGGTGCTCTTGCCGTCGTCGACGTTGCCACAGGTCAGAAAGCGCAGCATTTCCTTGCGTTCGTGCTGGCCCAGGTAGGCGAGGATGTCCTCGCTGATCAAATCAGATGCGTGCGACATGACAACCCCTTAGAAATAACCCTGACGTTTCTTTTCTTCCATCGAGCCTGCGCCATCGTGGTCGATGACCCGGCCCTGGCGTTCGGAAGTTCGCGTCAGGAGCATTTCCTGAATGATGTCGGTCAGGCTGGTGGCCTCGGACTCGACCGCACCGGTCAACGGGTAGTCACCCAGTGTGCGGAAACGGACTTTTTTCTTGACGATGCGTGCCTTGTCTTCGTCGCTCAGGTGATTGAGCAGGCGTTCGTCGTCGATCATGATCCAGGTGCCATTCATCTCGATGACGTCGCGCTCGGCGGCGAAATACAGTGGAACGATCGGGATGCCTTCGAGGTAGATATACTGCCAGATGTCCAGCTCGGTCCAGTTCGACAACGGGAAAACGCGGATCGACTCACCCTTGTTGACGTTGCCGTTGTAGACGTTCCACAGCTCTGGACGCTGGTTTTTCGGGTCCCAGCGGTGCTTGGTGTCGCGGAAGGAATACACGCGCTCTTTGGCACGGGACTTCTCTTCGTCGCGGCGAGCGCCACCGAACGCGGCGTCGAAGCCGTGCTTGTCGAGGGCCTGTTTAAGGCCTTCGGTTTTCATGATATCGGTGTGCTTGGCGCTGCCGTGGGTCAGCGGGTTGATGCCCTGCGCGACGCCATCGGGGTTCACGTGCACGATCAGGTCAAGGCCGAGCTCTTCGACCATGCGGTCGCGGAACGCGTACATTTCCTTGAACTTCCACCGGGTGTCGACGTGCATCACCGGGAACGGAAGCTTGCCCGGGAAGAATGCCTTGCGCGCAAGGTGCAGCATCACGGCGGAGTCTTTACCGACGGAGTACAGCATCACCGGGTTATCGAACTCGGCGGCGACCTCGCGGATGATGTGGATGCTTTCGGCCTCCAGCTGTTTCAGATGCGTCAGTTTGTCGACCATGGCTACTCACGAAAACGATCTTATGGACGGCCAGCGGGCCGTGTTCGAGCGGGGAATCCTAGCACAGCGACCTCTTCTAATCAGGCCGCGGGCTAGATCGAAAGGGTATATGAATATACCCCCTCGTTTGGGCTACACGGACCATGTAGGAGCGAGGCTTGCCCGCGAAAACGATAACGCGGTGCATCAGGTACACCGCGTTATCGTTCTTCGCGGGCAAGCCTCGCTCCTACAAGAATGTGTGAAAACTAGATCGGGTTGGGGCAATCGATGAAGATGTGCTCCAGCGCAAACCGTCGCGCCAGGTAATCGCCCAACGCCTGCACACCATAGCGCTCGGTGGCGTGGTGGCCGGCGGCGATGAAGCTGATGTCGTTTTCCCGGGCGCTGTGGAAGGTCTGTTCGGACGCTTCTCCGCTGAGGTACAGATCGACACCCGCCAACACAGCCTGATCGATGTAACCCTGGCCGCCACCGGTGCACCAGCCGACCCGACGGATCATCTCGCTGCCTTCGATCAGCAACGGCTCGCGGCCCATGACTTCCTGCACGCGGCGCGCGAAATCACGCGGTGTCACCGGTTCACTCAGAGAGCCCACCAGACCGACAACTTTAAGGTTATCCGGATCGAGCGGGCCTTCGACGGTGATGTCCAGCTGACGCGCAAGCTGCACGTTGTTGCCGACTTCCGGGTGCAGGTCCAACGGCAAGTGATACGACAGCAGGCTGATATCGTGCTTGAGCAGGGTTTTCAACCTACGCTGCTTCATGCCGGTGATGCACGGGTTCTCGCCCTTCCAGAAATACCCGTGATGCACCAGCACCAGGTCGGCCTGGGCTTCGACCGCAGCGTCCAGCAGCGCCTGACTGGCGGTGACGCCACTGACGATGCGCATCACCTGCGGCCGACCTTCAACCTGTAACCCGTTGGGGCAATAATCGGCAATCTTTGCACTGTTCAGATAACGGTCGGCTTCTTCGACCAGGGTGCTCAGGGCGACGGCCATAAAAGACTCCTAAATATCCCGTTCAGAGGCGCGCGCGGCCTCGTATAATGCGCGACATTATGGGCGGTCTCATACCGCCTGCAACCTTCCAGGACGTGCTTAATGCTCAAAGCGCTGCGTTTTTCCGGCTGGCCGCTGTTGGCCGGCGTGCTTATCGCTTTATTGATCATCCAGCGTTACCCGCAGTGGGTCGGGCTTCCTAGCCTCGACGTCAACCTGCAGCAAGCCCCGCAAACCACCACGATGCAGCAAGGTCCGGTGTCGTATGCCGACGCGGTCACCACCGCCGCGCCGTCGGTGGTGAACCTGTACACCACCAAGGTCATCAACAAGCCGAACCATCCGCTGTTCGAAGACCCGCAGTTCCGCCGCTTCTTCGGCGACAATGCGCCCAAGCAGAAGCGCATGGAATCGAGCCTCGGCTCCGGCGTGATCATGAGCCCGGAAGGTTATCTGCTGACCAACAACCACGTGACCAGCGGCGCCGACCAGATTGTGGTCGCGTTGAAGGACGGTCGTGAAACCCTGGCTCGCGTCATCGGCAGCGACCCGGAAACCGACCTCGCGGTCCTGAAGATCGATTTGAAGAACCTGCCGTCGATCACCGTTGGCCGCTCCGACAACATCCGCATCGGCGACGTGGCCCTGGCCATCGGCAACCCGTTCGGCGTCGGCCAGACCGTGACCATGGGCATCATCAGCGCCACCGGCCGCAACCAGCTGGGCCTGAACAACTACGAAGACTTCATCCAGACCGACGCCGCGATCAACCCCGGCAACTCCGGCGGTGCACTGGTGGACGCCAACGGCAACCTGACTGGCATCAACACCGCGATCTTCTCCAAGTCCGGCGGCTCCCAGGGCATTGGTTTCGCGATTCCGGTCAAACTGGCCATGGAAGTGATGAAGTCGATCATCGAACACGGCCAGGTGATTCGCGGCTGGCTGGGTATTGAAGTGCAGCCGCTGTCCCAGGAACTGGCGGAATCCTTTGGCCTGTCGGGGCGTCCGGGCATTGTGGTCGCGGGAATTTTCCGTGACGGCCCGGCGCAGAAGGCTGGCTTGCAATTGGGTGACGTGATTCTGGCCATCGATGGCGAACCGGCCGGCGATGGCCGTCGCTCGATGAATCAGGTGGCGCGGATCAAGCCGACCGACAAAGTCACGATTCAGGTGATGCGCAACGGCAAGGAGCTGAAGCTGACCGCGGAAATCGGTTTGCGTCCGCCGCCTGCGCCGGTCAAAGAGAAAGAAGAAGAGTAAACAGCCAACACAAAACCCTGTAGGAGCGAGGCTTGCCCGCGAAGAACGATGACACGGTGCATCAGGTACACCGCGTTATCGCTCTTCGCGGGCAAGCCTTGCTCCTACAGGGTCAGTGGTAGTTTAGAGGTCGCCGAGACCGTCGATCAGCGCCTGATTCTGCTCCGGCGTGCCAATGGAAATCCGCAGGAACTGGGCAATCCGCTCCTGCTTGAAGTGCCGGACAATCACGCCCTGCTCGCGCAGCTTCGCCGCCAGCCCTGCCGCATCGTGCTGCGGATGACGCGCGAAAATGAAGTTCGCCGCCGACGGCAGCACTTCAAAACCCTTGCCCTGCAACTGCGAAATCACCCATTCGCGGTGTTCGATCACCAGACGACACGTCTTGTCGAAATACTCACGGTCCTCGAACGCAGCCGCAGCGCCGACATTCGCCATGCGATCCAGCGGGTAAGAGTTGAAGCTGTTCTTGATCCGCTCCAGCGCTTCGATCAAATCCGGATGTCCGACCGCCAGCCCCACTCGCAGGCCGGCCAGTGAACGGGACTTGGACAAGGTCTGAGTCACCAGCAAATTCGGATAACGGTCCACCAGGCTGATCGCCGTCTCGCCACCGAAGTCGATGTACGCCTCGTCCACCACGACCACCGAATCCGGGCTGGCCTTGAGGATTTGCTCAACCGCGTCCAGCGCCAGCAGGCAACCGGTCGGCGCATTCGGGTTGGGGAAAATGATCCCGCCGTTTGGTTTGGCGTAGTCCGCCGGGTCGATCTGGAACTGCTCGTCCAGCGGAACCGCGTCGAACGTGATGCCATACAACCCGCAGTAAACCGGGTAGAAGCTGTAGCTGATGTCCGGGAACAGCAGCGGTTTATCGTGCTGCAGCAAACCGTGAAAGATGTGCGCCAGGACTTCATCGGAACCGTTGCCGAGAAACACCTGATTGCTCTGCACGCCGTAGTACCTGGCGACAGCGTTCTTGAGCAAATCACTGTTCGGGTCCGGGTACAGACGCAGGTTGTCGTTCAGCTCGGTCTGCATCGCTGCCAGGGCTTTTGGCGATGGGCCGTATGGATTTTCGTTGGTGTTGAGCTTCACCAGTTTCGCCAGTTTCGGCTGCTCGCCCGGCACGTAAGGCACCAGATTCTTGACGAACGGGCTCCAGAATTTACTCATGTTCAGTTCCCCTTTTGCTCGTCAACGATACGGTATTCGGCGCTGCGGGCGTGGGCGGTCAGCGACTCGCCACGGGCCAGTACGGAAGCGGTCTTGCCCAGTTCGGACGCACCTTGCTCGGAGCAGAAGATGATCGACGAGCGTTTCTGGAAGTCGTACACACCCAACGGCGATGAGAAGCGCGCGGTGCCGGAGGTTGGCAGCACGTGGTTCGGGCCGGCGCAGTAGTCGCCCAGGGCTTCGGAGGTGTGACGGCCCATGAAGATCGCGCCCGCGTGACGGATCTGCGGCAACCAGGCTTGCGGGTCAGCGACCGACAACTCCAGGTGCTCGGGTGCAATGCGGTTGGCCACTTCGATCGCCTGTTCCATGTCGCGCACCTTGATCAGCGCACCACGACCGTTAATCGAGGTTTCGATGATCTCGGCACGCTCCATGGTCGGCAGCAATTTGGCGATGCTGGCAGCGACCTGGTCGAGGAACTCGGCGTCCGGGCTGACCAGAATCGCCTGGGCGTCTTCGTCGTGTTCAGCCTGGGAAAACAGGTCCATGGCGATCCAGTCCGGATCTGTCTTGCCGTCGCATACCACGAGGATTTCCGACGGACCGGCGATCATGTCGATGCCGACCTGGCCAAATACGTGGCGCTTGGCGGTGGCAACATAGATGTTGCCCGGACCGACCACCTTGTCGACCTTCGGCACGCTTTCGGTGCCGTAAGCCAGCGCCGCAACGGCTTGTGCGCCACCGATGGTGAAGACGCGGTCAACGCCGGCGATGCAAGCGGCGGCCAGCACCAGCTCGTTGATTTCACCACGCGGCGTCGGCACCACCATGACCACTTCGGTCACGCCCGCCACTTTGGCCGGGATCGCATTCATCAGTACGGACGACGGATACGACGCTTTGCCGCCCGGGACATAAAGACCGGCGCGGTCCAGCGGTGTGACCTTCTGGCCCAGCACGGTGCCGTCGGCTTCGGTGTAGCTCCAGGAATCCTGCTTTTGCTTTTCGTGGTAGCTGCGCACACGGGCCGCGGCTTTTTCCAGGGCTTCGCGCTGAGGCACGGTGATTCGGGTCAGGGCCAGTTCCAGGCGTTCGCGCGGCAGAATCAGGTCTGCCATCGAGGCGACGTCCAGACCGTCGAACTGCCGGGTGAAATCTACCAGCGCCGCATCGCCGCGCTCGCGTACGGCTTTGATGATGTCCAGCACCCGCTGATTGACCGAGTCGTCAGACACACTTTCCCAGCTCAGCAGATGATCCAGATGATGTGCGAAATCCGGGTCAGCAGCGTTGAGTCGGCGAATTGCAGTCAGTGCGGTCATAGCGAGAGCCTCATAGGATTGGCAAAAAACTCAGGCGCCCGAAGCTAACATTCGATCCGCTTGGGCACCTGAGAATTCTGGCTATGAGGCGGATAGACGGCGCGCCTTGCGGTCGCGCAGGTGAATCAGCCGCGGTGTCGAGACTCCACTGCCTTGCGCAGGGTGTCGATCAACGCCTGGATACGGGCGTGCTGCATTTTCATCGAAGCTTTGTTGACGATCAGCCGGGAGCTGATGTCGGCAATGAAATCCTGAGGTTCCAGGCCATTGGCGCGCAGCGTATTGCCGGTGTCGACCACGTCGATGATCTTGTCCGCCAGACCGATCAGCGGCGCCAGTTCCATCGAGCCGTAGAGCTTGATGATATCGACCTGGCGACCCTGTTCCGCGTAATAGCGCTTGGCAACGTTGACGAACTTGGTTGCCACGCGCAGACGGCCCTTGGGCTCGACGTCGCCGACACGGCCAGCGGTCATCAGCTTGCAGAGGGCAATTCGCAGGTCCAGAGGCTCGTACAGGCCCTGGCCACCGTATTCCATCAGCACATCTTTACCGGCGACGCCCAGGTCAGCGGCACCATGCTCGACGTAAGTCGGCACGTCGGTGGCGCGCACGATCAGCAGGCGCACATCGGCCTGGGTCGTGGGGATGATCAGCTTGCGGCTCTTGTCCGGATTCTCGGTCGGCACGATGCCCGCTTCAGCCAGAAGCGGCAAGGTGTCGTCAAGGATGCGGCCCTTGGACAGTGCGATGGTCAACATGGGAAACGTCAGTCCTTATCAAGGTACGTGCCCGGTCACAATTGGCGCCGGACACACATCGAGGGCGAAGACCCCCGACTTGAAACGAATTCAACGGGCACATCCTTATGCCCATGCAGCAAAAAACTAGCCCGGTACGCGACGGATCTTGGCGCCAAGCATCTGCAGTTTCTCTTCGATGCACTCGTAACCACGGTCGATGTGGTAGATGCGGTCGATCAGCGTGTCGCCTTCGGCGATCAGCGCCGAGATCACCAGGCTGGCCGAAGCACGCAGGTCGGTGGCCATGACTGGCGCGCCCTTCAGCTTCTCGGTGCCGGTGACGATGGCGGTGTTGCCTTCGACCTGGATCTTGGCGCCCATGCGGTGTAGCTCGTAGACGTGCATGAAGCGGTTTTCGAAGATCGTCTCGATCACCGCACCGGTGCCTTCGGCAATGGCGTTGAGCGAGATGAACTGCGCCTGCATGTCGGTCGGGAACGCCGGGTACGGAGCGGTCCGCACGTTGACGGCTTTTGGCCGCTTGCCGTGCATGTTCAGCTCGATCCAGTCTTCGCCGCAGGTGATTTCGGCACCCGACTCACGGAGTTTTTCCAGAACGGCTTCGAGGATGGTCGGATCCGTGTCCTTGACCTTCACGCGACCGCCGGTCACGGCGGCAGCCACCAGGTAGGTACCGGTTTCGATACGGTCAGGCATCACTTTGTAAGTGGTGGTGTGCAGACGCTCGACGCCATCGATGGTGATGGTGTCGGTGCCGGCGCCAGTGATCTTGGCACCCATGGCGATCAGGAAGTTCGCCAGGTCGACGACTTCAGGCTCGCGTGCGGCGTTGGCCAGAACGCTGCGGCCCTTGGCCAGAGCGGCTGCCATCATGATGTTTTCGGTACCGGTCACGCTGACGGTGTCGAAGAAGAAGTGCGCACCGCGCAGGCCGCCTTCAGGGGCCTTGGCCTTGATGTAGCCGCCTTCGACGTCGATGACCGCGCCCATGGCCTCAAGACCACGGATGTGCAGGTCCACCGGACGCGAACCGATGGCGCAACCGCCAGGCAGTGCGACTTCGGCTTCACCGAAACGGGCAACCATCGGGCCCAGCACCAGGATCGACGCACGCATGGTTTTCACCAGTTCGTACGGGGCGATCAGGGTCTTGATGGTGCGCGGGTCGATTTCGACGCTGAGTTTCTCGTCGATCACCGGCTCGATGCCCATGCGACCGAACAGCTCGATCATGGTGGTGATGTCATGCAGGTGCGGCAGGTTGGCAACGGTAACCGGGCCATCGCACAGCAAGGTTGCAGCCAGGATCGGCAGGGCAGAGTTCTTTGCCCCGGAAATGCGGATCTCGCCATCAAGACGAGCGCCACCGGTAATAATCAATTTATCCATAAGAATCTCGACGCCCTTGGGCTCAGGTGCGCTCGGCCCAGGCCGCGCTGCTGAAAAATTTCATAGTGACCGCATGGATGCTGCCATCGGTGATCCATGGGTTCAAATGGGCATAGACCTGCTGCTGACGCTTCACCGGGCTCAACGCCGCCAGTTCATCGCTAATCACGTTCAGCTGAAAGTTGCAGCCTTCGCCTTCAACTTCCACCTGTGTGTTCGGCAGCTTTCCTTCAAGGAAGCTCTTCACTTCTACGGCCTGCATGCTCAACCTCAATCGGCGCCCTGTGCGCGCGGGTCGGACATCATACAAAAAAGCCCCGCGCCTGCGAACCCCGCGAAGCAGGACTCTGACGGGGGGCTTCCTTATCGATGCGGTTAGGGATGCGCCAACAGCTCGGTCAATTCGCTGACCTGAGCAATTTCACGCATGTCTTCGGGCATTGCACGGATGCTCAGCGGCTTGCCGGCCTCCTGCGCATCACGCATGAAACACAGCAGCAGCGACAAGCCGACACTGCTGGACTTCAACACCGCCGAACAATCCACCACCAAGGCGGCGGCCTTGCTGGCCTTGATCAGCGCCTGCCCCTGCTTGCGCAGGCCCGGGCCGGTGCGGTAGTCCAGCATGCCGCTGAGCATCAGCTCACCGGACTCATTCATGCGAATGGCCGATACACTCATTGGGACTGCTTCTCGGTGGACTGCTTCTCGCTGGCTTCCTTGGCTTTGGCGACTTCACCGGCCCAACCATTGATGGTCTTGTCCAGGTCGTTGCCATTGCGCTGCATCGCATCAGCGAACTGATCGCGGAACAGCTTGCCGATGTTGATGCCATTGATGATCACGTTACGCAGCTTCCACTCGCCATTGATCTTTTCGAGTGTGTAGGACACCGGATAGATCGCGCCGTTGCTGCCCTTGACCGTCATGCCAACGCTGGTGCGGTCTCCCGACTCATCCTTGGCAGGGTCGACGACGATGCCCTGATTGTTGTACTCGAGCAAGGCGTTGCCATAGAACTGGAACAGGCCCTTTTTGAAGTTTTCTTCAAAGGTCTTCATCTGCGCAGGCGTGGCCTTGCGCGAGTATTTGACCGTCATGATGCTCTTGGAAATGCCCTCGGCATCCACCACAGGGCCGACGATGGTGTTCAGCGCCGTATAAAAGTCCTGCGGATCCTGCTTGTACTTCTCTTTGTTGGCTGACAGGTCCGCCAGCAACCGGGTCGTGGTGTCCTGTACCAGTTCGTGCGCGGAAGGCGCCGCCACGGCGTTAGCCATCAACGGCAGGGCCGCGAGTAATACCAACAGGCCACGTCGCAAGGTAGAGATCATTCAAAAGCTCCTCATTTGGCGTCTTTGCTAACGGTATTGAGCAGGAATTTACCGATCAGGTCCTCGAGCACCAGCGACGACTGGGTGTCGTGGATGGTTCCACCATCCTTGAGCAGGCCTTCTTCGCCGCCCACGCTGATCCCGATGTATTTCTCGCCCAACAGGCCCGCAGTCAGAATAGATGCAGTGGAGTCAGTCGGCAGGTTATCTACGCGCTTTTCCAGTTGCATCGTCACCCGACCGGTGAAACTGTCGCGGTCCAGATCGATCGCCGTGACCTTGCCGATTGTCACACCGGCCATGGTCACTTTAGCTCTGACCGTCAAACCGGCGATATTGTCGAAATAGGCATAAAGTTTATACGTATCGGTGGTTGCGCTCGGGGACAGGCCACTCACCCGCAACGCCAGCAACAGCAAAGCCAGGATGCCAGCCAGCAAGAAAAGGCCGACACCGATTTCCAGGGTGCGGTTTTGCATCAGAAATCTCCAAACATCAAGGCGGTCAGAATAAAGTCCAGGCCGAGTACAGCCAACGAGGCATACACAACGGTCTTGGTAGTGGCACGACTGATCCCCTCGGATGTGGGCTCGCAGTCATAGCCTTGGAATACGGCGATCCAGGTCACGACAAAGGCGAAGACGATACTTTTGATGATGCCGTTGAGCACATCGTCAGTGAACGTCACGCTGTTCTGCATGTTGGACCAGTAGGAACCTTCATACACACCCAGCCAGTCGACAGCCACCCACGAACCGCCCCAGATACCCACCACGCTGAAAATCATCGCCAGCACCGGCAGGGAAATGAAGCCGGCCCACAGGCGCGGGGCAATGATGTACTTGAGCGGGTCGACACCAATCATTTCCAGACTGGACAGCTGCTCGGTGGATTTCATGTTGCCGATTTCAGCCGTCAGGGCCGAACCGGCGCGTCCGGCGAACAGCAGTGCCGTGACCACTGGACCCAATTCGCGCAGCAAGGTCAGGGCAACCATCTGCCCGACCGCCTGCTCCGAACCGTAGCTGGAGAGGATGTTGAACCCCTGCAGCGCCAGCACCATGCCGATGAACACCCCGGAGACCACAATGATCACCAGGGACATCACGCCCACCGAATGCAGTTGCTTGATCAGCAGGCCAAAACCGCCGCCGATGCCGCCACGGCCAAGCAAGGCATGAAACAGGAAAATCGTCGAACGGCCGAACACCGCCAGCACGTCGATGCCGGCGTGGCCGAACCGGCGCACGCGTTCTATGAGTGAAATCTTGCGCATCAACGCTTCCCCAGAAGATCTGCGCGGTAATCCGTCGCTGGAAAGTGGTATGCGACCGGGCCGTCGGGTTCGCCGGTCATGAATTGGCGAATCCGTGGCTCTTGCGAGTTCATCAGTTCCTCGGGCGTGCCCTGCCCCAACACCTGGCCTTCGCCGACCACATAGATGTAGTCAGCGATGCTCGCGGTCTCCGCCAGGTCGTGGGAGACCACGATGCTGGTGATGCCCAGGGCATCGTTGAGCAGGCGGATCAAACGCACCAAAACGCCCATGGCGATCGGGTCCTGACCGACGAAAGGCTCGTCATACATGAGAATCTGCGGGTCGAGGGCAATCGCCCGGGCCAGCGCGACACGGCGCTTCATGCCGCCGGACAGCTCGTCAGGCATCAGGTCGATGGCGCCACGCAGGCCCACGGCCTGTAATTTGAGCAGGACAATGTCCCGGATCATTTCTTCCGGAAGCTCGGTATGAACGCGCAGGGGAAAGGCAACGTTCTCGAACACATCGAGATCGGTAAACAGCGCGCCGCTCTGAAACAGCACTCCCATATGCTTGCGTGCATCGAAAAGATCGCTGCGCGACAGTTTCGGCAGGTTCTGACCGTTGACCCAGACTTCGCCCTTGGTCGGGCGCAATTGGGCGCCCATCAAACGCAACAGTGTGGTCTTGCCACACCCGGAAGGCCCCATGATGCCGGTGACCTTGCCGCGCGGAATACGGATATCGACGTTATTGAAAATGCTGCGCGTACCGCGCTTGAAGGTCAGTCCCTTCAGCTCGACCGCGTAGGCGTTATCGGCACTCATCTAAACTCCTTGCGATGCAGCCTCTCACTCGGACGCCTGACTTTCTGACGAAAGCACATACCTCCCGGGCAGGCCGAACTGGCGGCGAACTATATCACTGCAAAGGCCAAGCGCCCAAGGGCCAAGCCTGGCCATGTTCAGCAACATGGCGGGCAAAAAGCTTCATTTAGAGGGATTCGGTAACAGGGAATGTCAAAGCGCGACGAACTTGCGTGAGGGTTTCGATCATTACCGCTATAATCGCCGCCTTTTCATCAGGCTATACGATTTCTGACATGAGCCAATCCAGCGACCTGATTCAATCAGCACAACGCACCATCCGCCTCGAACTGGAAGCCGTACAAGGCTTGCTGCCCCATATCGACGCAGATTTCGTACGCGCTTGCGAGATGATTCTGGCCAGCAAAGGCCGCGTGGTCGTGGTCGGCATGGGCAAATCGGGGCATATCGGCAACAAGATTGCCGCCACCCTGGCCAGCACCGGCACCACGGCTTTCTTTGTGCACCCTGCCGAAGCCAGCCACGGCGACATGGGCATGATTACCCGCGACGACATCATCCTGGCCCTGTCGAACTCCGGCTCCACCAATGAAATTGTCACCCTACTGCCGTTGATCAAACGCCTGGGCATCAAATTGATCAGCGTGACCGGCAACCCCGACTCTCCGCTGGCCAAGGCTGCCGAGGTCAATCTCAATGTGCATGTCGAACACGAAGCCTGCCCGCTGAACCTGGCACCGACATCGTCGACCACCGCCGCCCTGGTCATGGGCGATGCCCTGGCCGTTGCGTTGCTCGAAGCCCGCGGCTTCACCGCTGAAGACTTCGCCTTCTCCCATCCCGGTGGCGCGCTGGGCCGACGCCTGCTGTTGAAAGTGGAAAACGTCATGCACGCCGGGCAGGAACTACCGCAAGTGCAGCGCGGAACACTGCTGAAGGACGCGCTGATGGAAATGACCCGCAAGGGCCTGGGCATGACCGTTATTCTGGAAGCCGACGGCAAACTCGCCGGGATCTTCACCGACGGCGATTTGCGCCGTACCCTGGATCGCAGCATCGACATTCACAGCGCCACGATCGACCAGGTCATGACCGCCCACGGCAAGACTGCCCGCGCCGAGATGCTCGCCGCCGAGGCCCTGAAAATCATGGAAGACCATAAAATCAACGCGCTGGTCGTGGTCGACAGCGAAGACCGTCCGGTCGGCGCCTTGAACATGCACGACTTGCTGCGTGCAGGAGTAATGTAATGAGCACGGACCTGCTGCAACGCGGCAAACAGATCAAACTGGCGGTATTCGACGTCGACGGCGTCCTGACCGACGGGCGCCTGTACTTCCTTGAAGACGGCAGCGAATTCAAGACTTTCAACACGCTCGACGGCCAGGGCATCAAGATGTTGATGGCAGCCGGCGTACAGACCGCTATCATCAGCGGCCGCAAGACCCCGGTGGTCGAGCGACGGGCGAAGAACCTCGGCATTCCCCACCTGTATCAGGGCCGCGAAGATAAACTGGTGGTGCTGGACGAACTTCTCGCCCAACTCAATCTAAGCTATGAGCAAGTCGCCTACCTCGGTGACGACCTGCCAGACCTGCCGGTGATTCGCCGCGTTGGCCTGGGCATGGCGGTGGCCAATGCCGCCAGCTTCGTGCGTGAACACGCCCATGGCATCACCCAGGCCCGTGGTGGCGAGGGTGCCGCCCGCGAATTCTGCGAATTGATCCTGCGCGCCCAGGGCCGCCTCGATGCGGCCAACGCTGCGTACCTGTGAGCCAACTATGCTGAGCAAGAAATTTCGCAACATCCTGATGTTCAGTTGCATCGCAGCGATTTTTGCGGCGGTCGGCTACTGGAACATCAGCCCGGAACGCTTCCTCGACCAGCCGGTGGCAAAGGTCGATGAAAGCGCGATCGACTATTACGCACTCAACGCCCACAGCGTGCAGTACCTGCCAGACGGCAAGCTGCAGTACGAAATGACGTCCGACAAGGTTGAACACCTGAAGGCGACCGAAGTGACGCTGCTGACCAACCCGGACCTGAACCTGTTCCGCGGCACCCAATTCCCCTGGCACGTCCAGAGCGAACACGGCGAAGTCAATTCGGATGGCACCCAGGTCGAGCTGATCGACTCGGTGCGCATCACGCGTTTCGACGAGAAAAACCGCAAGACCCTGATTACCACCACCCGCATGACAGTGTTCCCGCAACAGCAATATGCGCAGACCGATCAACCCGTTAGAATCGACGGCGCTGGTGGTGTCTCGACTGGCAAGGGAATGAAAGCGTATTTGAAAGAAAGCAGGATACACCTGCTATCGAACGTAAGAGGACAGTATGAGGCTCGTTAAAACTCTCCCTATTTTGCTCGGTCTGGGCGCAGCACTGGGAAGCGTGAGCGCCTGGGCTCTGCCGAACGATCAACAGCAGCCTATCCGCATCCAGGCCGACGATGCCCAGCTGGACGACAAGAATGGTATTGCCACCTACAAAGGTGACGTGATCATTACCCAGGGTTCGATGATCGTTAAAGGCAATACTGTGACCATCACTCGAACTGCTGCGGGCGACATTGACGTGGTGACTTCGGTGGGCAACCTGGCCTACTTCGAGCAGCTGCAGACCGCTGGCGACACCAAGCCGGTTCAGGGCTACGGAGTCACCATCCAATACCACGCCTCGCAAGACCGCGTCGTGCTGATCGATCGCGCCAAAGTCATCGACAAGGACGGCAACGTTACCCAAGGCGAGAAAATCGTCTACGACACCAACAAAAAGCTCGCCAGCGCCGGCCGTGCCACAGGCACCAACGTGACCGAGTCGCGTCCGCGCATCGACATGGTGATCCAGCCGAAAAAGAAAACCGAAGAGCAAAAGGCCCCGTAATGGCAACTCTGAAAGCTCAGCATCTGGCCAAGAGCTACAAGAGCCGTCAGGTCGTGCGCGACGTCAGCCTGTCCATCGACAGCGGTCAGATCGTCGGCCTGCTTGGTCCTAACGGCGCCGGCAAGACCACCTGCTTCTACATGATCGTCGGCCTGGTTCAGGCCGATCAGGGTCGCGTCCTGATCGACGATCTGGACGTCAGCCACCAGCCGATGCACGGTCGTGCGAAGGCCGGTATCGGCTATCTTCCGCAAGAAGCGTCGATCTTCCGCAAACTCTCGGTCGCCGACAACATCATGGCGATCCTCGAGACCCGCAAGGAACTCGACAAGGCCGATCGTCGCAAAGAGCTGGAAAGCCTGCTGCAGGAATTCCACATCAGCCACATCCGCGACAACCTCGGCATGAGCCTGTCCGGTGGCGAACGCCGCCGTGTGGAAATCGCCCGGGCACTGGCAACCAACCCGAAATTCATCCTCCTCGACGAACCCTTCGCCGGTGTAGACCCGATTTCGGTGGGCGATATCAAGCAGATTATCTACCACCTCAAGGCCAAGGGCATTGGCGTGCTGATCACCGATCACAACGTCCGTGAAACCCTGGATATCTGCGAAACCGCCTACATCGTCAACGATGGCCAGCTGATCGCCGAAGGTGACTCTGCCACGATCCTGGCCAATGACCTCGTGAAAGAAGTTTATCTGGGCCATGAGTTCCGCCTGTAAGCGCTGAGGTGTCTGGCTGGTTGTCCGAGCGTTTGTCTCGATAAAAAATCAATACTTTTTTATTGTTACAGCGCTCTAGGCAAACGCTGCAGTTTCGGGCATATAATTTGCTTATGTTTGGCGCTTCGGCGCCCTGTAGTGGATGGCGCATGTGCGCCGGCGAATAAGGTGTTTAGCCCCTGCCATGAAACCATCGCTAGTCTTGAGAATGGGCCAGCAGCTGACGATGACACCGCAGCTGCAACAGGCCATCCGCCTGCTCCAATTGTCGACCCTGGACCTGCAACAGGAAATCCAGGAGGCCCTGGAGTCCAATCCGATGCTCGAACGCCAGGAAGAAGGCGACGACTTCGATAACGCCGACCCCTTGGCCGACAAAGCCGAACAGCAACCCAACGCCGACGTCTCAGAACCCTCCTACCAGGAAACCGCCCCGACGGTGGACAACCTCGATGAGGGCGACTGGAACGAGCGCATTCCCAACGAACTGCCCGTCGACACTGCATGGGAAGACGTCTACCAGACCAGCGCCAGCAGCCTGCCGAGCAACGATGACGACGAGTGGGATTTCACCACCCGCACATCGGCCGGTGAAAGTCTGCAAAGCCATCTGTTATGGCAACTGAACCTGGCGCCAATGTCCGACACCGATCGCCTGATCGCCGTGACCCTGATCGATTGCATCAACAATCAGGGCTACCTGGACGAAACTCTCGAGGAAATCCTCGAAGCCTTCGATCCGGAACTCGACATCGAACTGGACGAGATCGAAGCCGTCCTGCATCGCATCCAGCAATTCGAACCGGCGGGCATCGGCGCCCGCAACCTCGGCGAATGCCTGCTGCTGCAATTGCGCCAGCTGCCCGCCAAGACACCCTGGCTGGCCGAGGCCAAGCGCCTGGTCACCGACTACATCGACTTGCTCGGCAGCCGCGACTACAGCCAGCTGATGCGCCGCATGAAGCTCAAGGAAGATGAACTGCGCCAGGTCATCGAACTGGTACAGAGCCTCAACCCACGCCCTGGCTCGCAGATCGAGTCCAGTGAAGCCGAATACGTCGTTCCCGACGTGATCGTGCGCAAGGACAACGAGCGCTGGCTGGTAGAACTGAATCAGGAATCGGTACCGCGGCTGCGGGTCAACGCCCAATACGCCGGTTTCGTGCGCCGCGCCGACACCAGCGCCGACAACACCTTCATGCGCAATCAGTTGCAAGAGGCTCGCTGGTTCATCAAGAGCCTGCAAAGCCGTAACGAAACCCTGATGAAAGTTGCCACCCAGATCGTCGAGCATCAACGCGGTTTTCTGGAATACGGCGACGAAGCGATGAAACCGTTGGTGCTGCATGACATCGCCGAAGCGGTGGGCATGCACGAATCAACGATTTCCCGGGTGACCACGCAAAAATTCATGCATACCCCTCGGGGCATATATGAGCTGAAATACTTTTTCTCCAGCCATGTCAGCACCTCCGAAGGCGGCGAATGCTCGTCCACGGCGATCCGCGCGATCATCAAAAAACTGGTTGCTGCGGAAAATCAGAAAAAGCCGTTGAGTGACAGCAAGATCGCTGGTTTACTGGAGGCACAAGGCATTCAGGTGGCTCGCCGCACCGTCGCCAAGTACCGCGAATCCCTCGGGATCGCGCCTTCGAGCGAACGCAAGCGGTTGATGTAGAGCCACGCCACAGCGTTCCAGTGGTAGATCATCTGATCTACCGCTTTATGCACTGGCAACGAAGGAGAAGCTGTATGCAAGTCAACATCAGTGGACACCAACTGGAAGTGACCGAACCTCTTCGCACCTACATCGGCGAAAAACTCGAACGATTAGAGCGGCATTTCGACAAGATCACCAACGTGCAAGTCACGATGACGGTCGAGAAGCTGAAGCAGAAAATCGAAGCCACGCTGCATATTCCCGGCAATGAAGTGGTCGCAAACGCGGAACATACCGACATGTACGCGGCGATCGACGCGCTGACCGACAAGCTGGATAAACAACTCAAAAAGCATAAGGAAAAGACCCAAAGCCTCCTCCAGGGCGCGACCGGTCGTTAACACTCCCAACCCATGATCCGACTTGAAAGCATCCTGACCCCCGGCCGTTCCCTCGTGAACGTGCCGGGCGGCAGCAAAAAGAAAGCCCTCGAGCAAATTGCCAATCTGATCGCCCGCGAAGTGCCGGCTCTGGAGATGCAAGATGTCTTCGAGGCTTTGATTGCCCGTGAAAAACTTGGCTCGACCGGTTTTGGTAACGGCATCGCTATCCCCCACTGTCGGCTGAAAGGTTGCACCTCGCCCATCAGTGCCTTGATGCACCTGGACGCTCCCATCGATTTTGACGCCATCGACGGCGCCCCGGTTGACCTGCTGTTCGTTCTGCTGGTCCCGGAAGCGGCTACCGATGCGCACCTTGAATTGCTCCGCCAGATCGCAAGCATGCTTGATCGCAAGGAAGTCCGTGATCGCCTGCGTAGCGCCGCGAGCAATGAAGCCTTGTATCAGGTTGTCCTGGACGAGCAAAACGGGCACTAATCATGCGCTTGATCATCGTCAGTGGCCGTTCCGGCTCAGGTAAAAGTACCGCACTCGATGTTCTCGAGGACAACGGCTATTACTGCATCGACAACCTGCCCGCCGGGTTGCTGCCGGAACTGGCCGAACGTGCGTTGATTCATACTGAGCTCGCGCAGCCGCTGGTTGCCGTCTCCATCGACGCACGCAACTTGCCGAGTCACCTGACCCGTTTTCCGGAACTGCTCGCAGAAGTCCGCAGCCGGCATATCCAGTGCGATGTCCTGTATCTGGATGCCGACGAAGAAACCTTGCTCAAGCGCTTTTCGGAAACCCGCCGTCGTCACCCGCTAAGCAGCGCCAATCGCTCGCTGGCCGAGGCGATCAACGATGAAACCAGCCTGCTCGGGCCAATTGCCGACCTCGCCGATCTCAAGGTCAACACCACGAACCTGAACCTGTATCAGCTGCGCGATACCATCAAGTTGCGCCTGCTGAACCAGCCCGAACCCGGCACTGCGTTCCTGGTGGAGTCTTTTGGATTCAAGCGCGGCATGCCAGTGGACGCCGATCTGGTGTTCGACGTGCGCTGCCTGCCGAACCCCTATTGGAAGCCGGAGCTACGCGATCAGTCCGGGCTTGATCTACCGGTTGCCGAGTACCTGGCGGCCCAGCCGGACGTCGAGGAGATGTTCCAGGACATCTCCACGTACCTGCTCAAATGGCTGCCCCGCTTTGCCGCCAGCAACCGTGCTTATGTCACCATTGCCATTGGCTGCACAGGCGGGCATCACCGCTCCGTCTACCTGACCGAACGTCTGGGTCAGGCCCTGCAAAAATCCCTGAAGAACGTCCAGGTCCGCCACCGCGACCTCAGCTAAAGGATTCACATCGCGATGCCTGCTCTGGAAATCGAAATCATCAACAAGCTGGGCCTGCATGCCCGCGCTTCTGCCAAATTCGTCGGCGTGGCCGGTCAGTTCCCTTGCCAGATCAGAGCCGGGCGCACGCCGCAGTCCATGGTCGACGGCAAAAGCATCATGGCCATGATGATGCTGGCTGCCGGCAAAGGCACCAAAATCCATCTGAGTACGGAAGGTGAGCAGGAACAGGAAGCGATGGATGCGCTGGTGGCGTTGATCAACAACTTCTTCGACGAAGGCGAATAACCTCATCCCGGCGAGCGGGCGCCTGTGGCGAGGGAGCTTGCTCCCGCTGGGCTGCGAAGCGGCCCTGAAACCTGCCATCGCAACATTTCAGATATACCGCATCCGCTGATTTCACGACTGCTGCGCAGCCGGGCGGGAGCAAGCTCCCTCGCCCACAAGAGCGTCTGTGCAACAGTCCCTTCAAGCCAACGCGGTATCCATCACCATCATCAAACAAAACCCGATCAGTAGCCCAAGGCTAGCCAGCTTGTCGTGACCATGGCGGCGCGACTCGGGAATGACTTCATGCGTCACCACCAACAACATGGCCCCGGCCGCCAGTGCCAGGCCTAGCGGCAAGAGCAACTCGGCCAGGCTCACCAGCCAGGCGCACAACAGCGCAAAGACCGGTTCGACCAACCCTGACGCCGCACCGATCAGGAACGCCTTGACCCGCGACATCCCTGCCCCGGCCAACACCAACGCAATCACCAGTCCTTCCGGCACATCCTGCAAGGCAATGCCCATGGCCAGACTGTCGGCGTCGGGCATGCCGCCGCCCGCCGAGACACCGACCGCCATGCCTTCTGGAATGTTGTGGGCGATGATGGCAAACACGAACAACCAGATCCGTGGCGGAATGACCGGCCGTTCCAGCGTACCGACGAGCATTTCCGGCGATGCGCCAGACACCTTTCGATCCACCAGAAACAGCCCGAACGCCCCCATCATGATGCCGAAACTGATCAGCCCGCTGGCCGCCCAAGGCGTCAGCCCCAGACTTTCAGCCGCAGCAATACCCGGAACGATCAGCGAAAATGCCGTCGCCGCGAGCATCACCCCGGCGCCGAAGCCGAGCAGCGTATCGTTGACCGCCTGCGGCATGCGCCGAATCACCAGCACCGGCACCGCGCCCAAGGCCGTACCCAGCGCACAGATCGCACCGCCCTATAAGGCGCGTAGCAGTTTTGGTTCAAGATCCAGCCACGCCAGGCCCTGGGCGACCAACAAGCTCATACCCGCCAGCAGTAACAGCGACCCCAATGCGTAACGAAACATCCGCCCACTTCCGATCGCCAGTGTTTCAGTGCCCATAGTCAGCCCAGGATTGTTTTTATAGAAGACTTAAACCAGTGCAGCCTGATAGCGCGCAGCGACTTCAGGCCAATTGATCACGTTGTAAAACGCGTTGATGTATTCCGGGCGACGGTTTTGATATTGCAGGTAATAGGCGTGCTCCCAGACATCCAGGCCGAGGATGGGCGTGTTGCCGCTCATCAACGGACTGTCCTGGTTACCGCTGCTTTCCACGACCAGGGTCTTTTGCGGGGTCACACTCAGCCAGGCCCAGCCGCTGCCGAAACGGGTCAGCGCGGCTTTAGTGAACGCTTCCTTGAAACGGTCGAGACCGCCCAGTTGGTCGTCGATCGCCTTGGCCAGCTCGCCGTCCGGCTGACCGCCGCCGTTGGGCACCATGACTTCCCAGAACAGCGAATGGTTGGCATGACCACCGCCCTGATTGATTATCGCCGCGCGGAGTTTTTCCGGCAGTTGCTGAACCGCAGCCACCAGTTTTTCCACTGGCCACTCGGCAAACTCGGTGCCTTCGACGGCAGCGTTCAGGTTGTTGATGTAGGTCTGGTGATGCTTGGTGTAGTGGATTTCCATGGTCTGCGCATCGATGTGCGGTTCCAGGGCATCGTAGGCGTACGGCAAGGCAGGCAAGCTAAAAGCCATTTCAATGGACTCCATGATGTAGAGGCGCAGCGGGCGACGCGGCATCGGTGTGCAGCAAACGATGAGTACGCGGGTATTCGCCGTGCTCGCTGATGAAATTCAGCAGTTCGACGTAGGTTTTGCTGCTCTGACGCAGTGCTGCTTCGCGTAACGCCGGCGCCAGTCGCGGGTCCTGCATCGTCTTCAATAGCCGCTGGTGGATGGCGCACAGGTATTCGGCGCTCTCCTCCGGCTGGTTCAGACGCAAATGCAGGTCCGCCAGGTTGTGATGGGAAATGACGCAGGCCGCCACCGCTTCGTCGGCATCCGCCCAGCGCTCGAACAACACCTGGGCCAGGGCCAGTGCCTGCAGGTAAGCCTCGCGGGCATCCACCAGTTCGCCCAGCATGAAACAGCGGTTTGCCCTTTCGATCGTGCGTTTCCAGTGCTCCATGGTGAGCCTCCAAAGCGGTTGCGGTAATTACACGCCGCCTGCGGTGAGCTTTTCCGGATTGAGCAACTCTTCCAGTTGGCTACGCGTCAGGTCCGTGTGTTCCAGAGCGACATCGATTACCGGCCGGCCTTGCTGATAAGCCTTCTTGGCGATTTCAGCGGCTTTTTGGTAACCAATGATCGGGTTGAGTGCAGTGACCAGAATCGGGTTGCGCGACAGCGCTTCCTTGAGCCGGGCTTCGTTGACCTTGAAGCTCGCGATGGCCTTTTCACCCAGCAGGTGGCTGGCGTTGGCCAGCAACTCCATGCTGCTCAGCAGGTTCTGGGCGATGATCGGCAGCATCACGTTCAGCTCGAAGTTGCCCGACTGGCCAGCGATGGTGATGACGGTGTCATTGCCGATCACTTGAGCGGCGACCATGGCGGTGGCTTCCGGGATCACCGGATTGACCTTGCCGGGCATGATCGATGAGCCCGGCTGCAAGGCTTCGAGTTCGATTTCACCAAGGCCGGCCAGCGGGCCGGAGTTCATCCAGCGCAGGTCGTTGGCGATTTTCATCAGCGAAACAGCGGTGGTTTTCAGTTGCCCGGAGACCGCAACGGCGGTGTCCTGGGAGCCGATCAGTGCGAACAAATCAGTGCCCGGCGTGAATTGCACCTGCGTCAGCTTTGTCAGTTGCTGGCTGAAAAGCCCGGCGAACTCGGGATGCGCATTAACGCCGGTGCCCACCGCCGTGCCGCCCTGAGCCAGGGATTGCAGACTCGGCAGCAGATCCTGTAGATGGCCGATGTTGGCCTTCAGTTGTTGCGCCCAACCGTTGAGCACCTGGCTCATGCGCACCGGCATCGCATCCATCAAATGAGTGCGGCCGGTTTTGACGTGGTGATGAACCTCTTCAGCCTTGTGCTCGATCACCTGCACCAGACGCACCAGCGCCGGCAGCAGTTGCTCATGCAACGCCAGCGCAGCGCTGACGTGGATGGTGGTCGGGATGATGTCGTTGCTGCTCTGGCCGCAATTGACGTGATCGTTGGGGTTCACCGACTCGCCGAGCAGACGGCTGGCGAGGGTCGCGATCACTTCGTTGGCGTTCATGTTGGAACTGGTGCCGGAACCGGTCTGGAAAATATCCACCGGGAAGTGCTGCATGAAATCGCCCTGCAGCAAGCCCAGTGCCGCGTCGACGATGGCTTTGCCCTGGGATTCGCTGATCTGCTTGAGTTCGACGTTGGCTCGGGCGGCGGCGGCTTTGGCCAGAATCAGCGCACGGATGAACTGCACGGGCATCGGTTTGCCGCTGATCGGGAAGTTATTCACTGCACGCTGGGTCTGTGCGCCATAGAGCGCGTCCACCGGGACCTGAAGCTCGCCCATGCTGTCGCGCTCAATACGAGTCTTGTTCATCAGAAAATCCTTGCACCAGTTCAGTAAGAGGAATCGAAGGCTGCAACTCGCAGGTCGCCAATTGCCAGGTGTAGCTTTGCCAGCGCTTGAGGCGGCACTTGCAAAGGGAGAGGCGTTCGAGTTCGCGCAGCGGGCGCCACGCCTGGTCCAGGCAAAAGGTCCGCCAGTGCCAGGGCAGCGCGACATCGGCGGCGGTGTCGAGCAGCAAACGGAAAGAAGTTTCGGCGATGGTCCAGGGTGAGTTCGCCGTGCAGCACGCCAGATACCGGCCTTCGGCCAGGTAATGTTCGATAAGGCGAGGTTCGTCGGGATCCATCGCGCAACGGATCTGGCGACTCATCCAGCGCCAGTTTTCGAGGTAGGGCTGCTCGTGCAAGGCAGAACTCATGATCCGGGCTCATTCGGTAATGAGATTTATTATTAGATGATAATGAGAACCAAAACAACCCCGCCGGAGATACGCAGTGTCCCTTGTGGGAGCGAGACCGGCTTGCCGGCGATAGCGGTATAACCTTCAACATCTTTGGTGACTGACACACCGCTATCGCCGGCAAGCCGGTCTCGCTCCCACAGGGGGACGGTGCATGGCGCATAAAAAAGGCGCGCCCCCCAATGGGTGGCGCGCCTTTTGTGTAACGGCGGGATTTAGCTACCCGCCACCGTCATCCGCTCGATCAACACCGAACCCGTGCGAATGTTGCTGCGCAGTTCCAGGTCATTACCCACCGCAACGATTTGCTTGAACATGTCGCGCATGTTGCCGGCGATAGTGACTTCCTGGACCGCGAACTGGATCTCGCCGTTCTCGACCCAATAGCCCGCCGCACCGCGAGAGTAATCGCCGGTGACCATGTTCAGGCCCTGGCCCATCAATTCGGTCACCAGCAAGCCACGACCCATGCGACGCAGCAGCGCTGCCTGATCTTCGTCGCCGTGGGTAACGAACAAGTTGTGCACGCCGCCGGCGTTGGCGGTGCTCGGCATGCCGAGTTTGCGACCGGAATAGGTGCCGAGGATATAGGACACCAACTCACCCTTTTCGACGAACGGTTTAGCGTACGTCGCGAGGCCATCGCCGTCGAACGCCGAACTGCCCATGGCGCGCATCAGGTGCGGACGCTCATCGATGGTCAACCATTCCGGGAACAACTTCTGCCCAAGGGTGCCTTCCAGGAACGACGATTTGCGATACAGGCTGCCGCCGGAAATCGCCGAGAGGAAACTGCCGAACAAACCACCGGCCAGTTCCGCGGAGAACAATACCGGCACTTCACAGGTCGGCACCGGACGCGCGCCCAGACGGCTCGCTGCACGTTGCGCGGCACGCTGGCCGATGCTCACCGGGTCAGTCAGCAAATTGCCCTGCCGGTTCACGTCGTACCAGTAATCGCGCTGCATCTGGCCATCGGCCTCGGCGATCATCACGCAGCTCAGGCTGTGACGAGTCGACGCGTAACCGCCGATAAAACCGTGGCTGTTGCCGTAAACGCGGCAGCCCTGGTGAGTGCTGAGGGTGGTGCCGTCGGCATTCTTGATCCGGCTGTCGGTGGCAAATGCGGCCGCCTCGCAGCTCAGGGCCATCTCGATGGCTTGCTCCGGTGTGATGTCCCATTGGTGGAACAGGTCGAAATCCTGCAGGTCCTTGGCCATCAGCGCTGCATCCGCCAGGCCGGAGGCTTCGTCTTCGGAGGTGTGTTTGGCGATGGCCAGCGCTGCAGCGACGGTTTCACGAATCGCGTCCGGGCCACTGGCCGAGGTGCTGGCCGAGCCCTTGCGCTGGCCAACATACAAGGTGATGCCAAAGCCCTGATCGCGGTTGAATTCGACGGTTTCGACTTCGCGCTGACGTACCGAGGTCGACAGGCCCTGCTCCAGGGATACCGCCACTTCACAGGCACTGGCGCCCTGGCGCTTGGCTTCAGCGATGATCTGCTCGACTTGTTCTTGCAGTGCCGGCAACGCTTGTGGGCCGACGCTTTCAACTGCACTCATGCTGTTCTCCACTCAAATTCTGCTTTCGGTAAAGGCCTTCGAGCGACCGGGCCGGACAAGCGGCCCCCGACTGGTTATCATGGCGGCGTTTCTTTGCGGACGGCCACCATGGTTGATTCTTACGACGACTCCCTCGATACGGGAGAAAAAAGCAAATCCCAGGTTAAACGCGAGCTACATGCTCTGGTTGACCTCGGCGAGCGCCTTACAACGCTCAAGCCTGACTTGCTGGCAAAACTGCCGTTGACCGACGCTATGCGCCGGGCCCTGGCCGATGCGCCCAAGCACACCGCGAATATCGCGCGTAAACGGCACCTCATGTTCATCGGCAAACTGATGCGCGATCAGGACACTGACGCCATTCTGACTTTGCTCGATCAACTCGATGCCTCCACCCGGCAGTACAACGAACGTTTCCACGGCCTGGAACGTTGGCGCGATCGCTTGATCGCGGGCGACGATGCAGTCCTGGAGAAGTTCGTGCTCGACTACCCGGAGGCTGATCGTCAGCAGTTGCGCTCCCTGATCCGTCAGGCCCAGCACGAACTGGCGACCAACAAGCCACCGGCATCGAGCCGTAAAATCTTCAAGTACATCCGTGAGCTGGACGAGACTCAACGCGGTCTGCGTTAAGTCCCTTCTCGGGTGGGTCGCCACGCGGCTCACCCGAAGCTCCATCCATCAGGATCCTGTGCCACCCACAGTGATCGCATCGATTTTCAGCGTTGGCTGGCCGACACCCACCGGCACCGACTGCCCATCCTTGCCGCACGTGCCCACGCCGCTGTCCAGCGCCAGGTCGTTACCGACCATCGACACCTTGCTCATCGCTTCAGGCCCGTTGCCGATCAATGTCGCGCCTTTGACCGGTGCCGTAATCTTGCCGTCTTCGATCAGGTACGCCTCACTGGTGGAGAACACGAATTTGCCGCTGGTGATGTCCACCTGACCACCGCCAAGGTTGGCGCAGTAGATGCCGCGTTTCACCGACGCAATGATTTCCGCCGGATCGCTTTCGCCCGCCAGCATGTAAGTGTTGGTCATGCGCGGCATCGGCAGGTGCGCGTAGGATTCGCGACGACCATTGCCTGTGCGGGCCACACCCATCAGGCGCGCATTGAGCTTGTCCTGCATGTAGCCTTTGAGTACGCCGTTTTCGATCAGCGTGGTGCACTCGGTCGGGGTGCCTTCGTCGTCGACGCTCAGCGAGCCACGGCGACCGGCCAGCGTCCCGTCATCGACGATGGTGCAGAGTTTGGATGCAACCATTTCGCCCATGCGACCGCTGTAGGCGGAACTGCCCTTGCGATTGAAATCACCTTCCAGACCGTGGCCGACCGCTTCGTGCAACAGCACGCCGGACCAGCCCGATCCCAACACCACCGGCAACGTACCGGCCGGTGCCGGAATGGCTTCAAGGTTGACCAGCGCCTGACGCAACGCCTCACGGGCGTAGCTCATGGCACGGTCTTCGGCGAGGAAATAACGGTAATCGGTACGACCGCCGCCACCATGACCGCCACGCTCGCGGCGACCGTTCTGCTCAACGATCACGCTGACATTGAAACGCACCAACGGCCGCACATCCGCCGCCAGGCTGCCGTCGGTCGAAGCCACAAGAATGCGTTCCCAGACACCGGCCATACTCACGGTCACTTGCTGGATACGCGGATCGAGGGCGCGAGTGGCGACGTCGATACGCTTGAGCAGCTCGACTTTCTCGGCGCGGGTCAGCACTTCCAATGGGTTATCCGGCCCGTACAACTGGGCGACATCCTGAGTGGTGAACGCCTGCACCGTGCCGTTCTGCCCGGCGCGGGAGATCGAACGAGCGGCACGCGCCGCCGCGCCCAAGGCTTCCAGGGTGATCGCATTGCTGTAGGCAAAACCGGTTTTCTCACCCGATTGCGCACGCACGCCAACGCCTTGATCAAGGTTGAAGCTGCCTTCCTTGACGATCCCGTCTTCCAGCGCCCACGACTCGGAAATCTGCCCCTGGAAATACAGGTCGGCGGCATCGATGCCCGGGCCGGCCAGATCGCCGAGCACACCTTGCAGGCTCTCGATAGTGACGCCGCCGGGCGCCAGGAGGTGTTCACTGACTGAGGACAACAACTCGCTCATATGCTTTACGCCTTAAATTCATCGTTCTGAGGCAGGTCGCCTGGCGCCCTGCGAGAAAAAGCGCCGGTGACTGGACACCGGCATCCGCGCCCTGATGGACGCCTGTTCGCTGCTATCGCGTTCGGCCAGCAGCACGGCCTCGCCTTGATCCTGTTGCGCGAGCACTCGTCCCCAGGGGTCGATGATCGCGGCATGGCCGAAGGTCTCTCGCGGCCCCGGATGCGTTCCACCCTGAGCAGCCGCGAGCACATAACACTGAGTCTCGATGGCCCGCGCTCGAATCAGCACATCCCAATGTGCCGCGCCGGTTACGGCGGTGAAGGCTGATGGCGCGGTAATCAACTCCGCACCGGCAGCGCGCAATTCGCTGTACAGCTCCGGGAATCGCAGGTCATAACACACCGTCAGGCCGACCCGACCGACGGGGGTGTCGGCGACCACCACGCCACTGCCATAAGCATAGTCATCGGATTCACGGTAACGCCCACGGTTGTCCGCCACGTCCACGTCGAACAAATGCAGCTTGTCGTAGCGCGCCACCGTCTCGCCCTGATCATTAACCAGCAACGAGCAGGCATGCACTTTCGCCGTCGGTTGATCCACCGGCGGCAACGGCAACGTGCCGGCCACTATCCATAACTTGAGGTCGCGGGCGGTCTGTTTCAACCAGGGCAGGATCGGACCTTCACCCAAGGCCTCGGCGCGGCCGATGTCAGCGATATCACGGCGGCCCATGGCGGCGAAATTTTCCGGCAGCACAGCCAGCTTCGCGCCACCGGCGGCCGCTTGCTCGAGGAGCCGACGGGCCTGGGCCAGATTGGCCAGCACATCGCTCTGGCTGACCATTTGAATCACCGCTAAAGACATGGCCTTACCCTTATCTGGAATCAACACATACCCGTAGGAGCGAGGCTTGCCCGCGAAGGCGTCGTTCCTGACACACCGCGGTGCGCCGGTTCGCGGGCAAGCCTCGCTCCTACAAGGGGAACGTCGCTTTGGCCATGCTACTCCATCGGTTCGAAGGATGGCTTTTCAAAAAGGTTTGTCGAAGGTGATTTTCGGCTCTTTCCATGGGCCTTTGACGGTGTACTTCACGCTGGCGAAACGCGCCACACGGTCACCGATCAGCTTGTCGATCAGGAACAACGCGCCGCCAATGGCAGGTGCGCCGACGATCAGCGCCGCAATCGGCAGGTTGTTGGTCACCGGCAAGGTCACCAGCAGTTTCGCATCGACCTGATCGCCTACCAGATCCAGCGTGCCATTAAGTTCCAGATTGCTCGAAGGGCCGGTCAGCACGATCGGTTCGCGGGTCACGTAAACCCCGTTGGTCGCAACCAGCAGGCCTTTGACCCGGTCATAACTCAGGCCCTTGCCGAACAGGTCGGAGAAGTCCAGACGCAGGCGCCGGCCGATGGAGTTGAAGTTGAGCAGGCCAAATACCCGCAACGCCTGGGCGCCGCCCTCGACTTCAACGAACTGGCCTTTGTTCAGCGACGCATCGAGGGTGCCGGAGAAACGCTTGGTGGCCAGCCACGCCGGTGAACCGGGCCAGCGACCGTCGACATCCATGTGAAATTCCTCACTGGTGACACTGGGCGCAAAGCCCCAGCCTTTCAGCACATCCGCGAGGTTCTTGCCGCTGACCCGGCCCTTGAACCAACTGGTGGATGCACCGGGCGCACCTTCCCAGCCACCGCTGCCCTGCAACAGAATGCCCTTGAGGCCCAGGTCCAGCGTATTGAGCGCGATGCCTTTGGCGGTCGGACGCACTTTCAGCGACCAGCCCCCCACCAGATCCTGCCCCTGGAACAGCTGATTGATGGTGATATCCAGCGCCGGGATTTTTGTCGGATCCACGGTGGCCAGCGGATCCGGCGAGTTTTCATCGGCCAGGACCGTCGGGTCCGGCGCCGGCAGACGCACGTATTGCAGATTGATCGCGATCGGTGCGGCTTTCGCGTCTGGGATAGCGGCGGTGCCCTTGACCTGCTGGCTGTCGAGCTGCAACGCCCACGTCGTCGGTTTGCGGTTCAACTGCACCGACGCCTGATCCAGGGTGGTCCCGATGCCGCTGAGCTTGTCGACCTTGAAGTCCGCGCTGCTGAGCAGTTGCTTGGCGCTGCCACCCGGATCCTGGCCGGCATACTTGTCCACCAGGTCTTTCCACGGGCCGACATCCAGCTCCGACAACACACCGCGCACCCGCAGCCCTTTGGCGCCGGGCAACACCGCATCGCCGCCACCGAGGAACAATTCGCCGCGACCGTCGGCGAAATTGCCGGGCGGTGCTGCAAACGTGAAACTCGCCAGATCGCCATACTTGACCCAGTAACGCCGCTCCTGGCCTTGCAGGGTCATGCGGAACATCGTGTCGCGCCCCACATCGGCCGCCATGCCGAACGGCGCCGGCAAATCCACCGCCACACCTTGGAGGTTCGAATTGACCATCAACTGGCTGTCCGGGCCATCCAGGGTGAGTTGCAACTGATAAGGAATCAGGCCGGATACCGGCAACGGCTGGGTAACGCTCAACCAGTCGGTGAGCTTCTTCACCTCGACCTGACCCGAGGCAGTGACACGGGTCTTGATGTCGCCCGGGCTGCCCTCGGCGAAAATCTGCGCAGTGACCGGTTTGTCAAAGGCGCGAGCGCTGATGTTCTGGCCGCTTAAACCCTTGGTGCTGTCGAAGCGGAAATCGCCCTTCAGCTGGGTCAGCTCAAGGACTGGCTCGGCCAGTTTCAGGCGCGCCTTGGCGGTCTTGAAGTCGACGAGGATATTCGGCTGTTCGCCTTTGGCCAGTGGAATATCCAGTTTCACCTTGCCCTTCAGATCGCCCTCGCCCTCCCATCCGGCGAAGGTCGTGGCGGTGCCGATCGGCGCTTCCTGGAGAATTTTCAGGCCATCGCCCAACCCGCCAGCGAAAGCGCCATCGAGCAACAGGTGAGGGCTTTGCCCGGCGGGCGCGTGGGGAATATTGACGTAAATGTCGCTGACTTGTGTGTCGAGCAACTGACCTTTACTGGCCAGAATACGCACGCCACTGTCCTCGATGAACACATCGCCACTGACCTTGCTGACATGTGGCCAACCCGGCTGGAACGCCAGCTCGGCATCGTGAACCTTGAAGAACAGGCTGATGCTGCGAGCAGTGTCGGCGGCGCCATGATTCAGCGAACCCTGGTACTGGAAGAAACCCTGGTCCACCGCGCCTTTGAGAATGGCCGTACGCAGCCATTCGTCCAGCGCCGGGCTGAGTACTTCCGGCAGGTACTTGGCGGTGTACTTGCCGTCGCCGTCCACCAGGCCGACCCGCAGGTCCATGTAATCTTCCTGCTCGTGGTCGAAATGCAGGCGGATCAGGAAGTCGCCGGCAATCTTGCCCTCCTCTCCCAGCACCTTCAGGTACGGCGCGATCAGGGTGAAGCCTTCTTTATCAAGCTTCCAGGTCAGCCGGGCATTGGCCTGAATGTATTGCCATGGCTTGGCGAAAATCGGGTCAAGGTGCAGGACAAAATCCTTGCTGTCCATTCGCAGTTCGCCGTGGCCGAGGTCACCGCTGATGCTGCCGCTGACATTTCGCGCTGCAGGGGCGCCGTGATAGGCATCAAAGCCGACCTGGTCGAGGTTGGCGGCGAAGCTGACCTTGCTATCGTCGGTGGCGTTGGGCCGGAAGTCGACCAGCACGTTGCGCAAACCACCCGTCACCTTGAGCCGCTCCACGGCGGTGGCGACGCCTTCGGGCAATGGCCCCAGCGCATTCAGCAGCGGCGTGAGCGGGGTGAGGTCGAGGCGGTCGGCTTGCAGATGCCAGAGTTCTTCGGTCTTGTCGGTGGCCAGGCTTTGTTTGAGTTGCAGGCGCGATTCCCAGCGGGTCTCGCCGAAATTCATGGACAGCGAGTCCACCGTCACCAGAAAGCCTTCGGCACTGCGCTGGAAATAGCTGTTGAGCGCCAGGTTGTTGATCTGGATCGGCTTGCGCTCGGCGTAGGCGCCCTTGAGCTGCGGCGCGTTCAAGCGGATCGCGGCGCTTTGCAGCGCGCCTTTGTTCCAGTTGATCCACAGCTCGCCACCGGCCTTGATCTCGGAAAAATTCCATTGCCGGGTCAGGCGTTCGGGCAGCCATTTCGACCAGTCGCTTTGCGGCAGGCTCACGTAAGCATCCGCTTCGCCATCCTTCCATTGGCTGGCGCGAATGCGTGTGCGCAGGCTCATGGCCACCGGCTGACCGTCGGGCAGGGTCAGCCGCGCGTCAAGTCGCTGACGGGAGACGCCGGTTTTCAGGTTCAAGCCAACGTAGGTCAAGGTCAGCGGCGGGTGATCCAGCGGTTGCAAGGTCACCTGACTGTCGAGCACCGACAACTGCTGAACCATCTGCATGCGATTGAGCAACTGTTCCGGGTCCAGCGGCTGATCCTGCTGCACCGGCAAGCCTTCCAGCGCCCAATGACCGTCCTCGCCTTCCTTGAGGCTGATCTTCAAACCGTTGAGTTCAAGGTGGGCGATGCGCACCTCACGAGCCAGCAGACTGGCCCACAGATCCGGCACCGCACGTACCTGATCCAGGCGCAGGGTGTTGGCACCCTCGCCGACCATCACATCGTGGGCCAGCAGAATCGGCGCGAAGCCGTGCCAGTTACCTTCCAGTTCACCGATGTGCAGCGGCATGCCCAGGGCTGCGCCGGCCTTGGCTTCGACTTCGGCCCGATACTCGGCCACCAGCGGCGTCAGTTCGCGGCCGAGACTGACGTAAAGCGCCATCAGCACCAAAGCCAACGCGCACAGGCCCAGACCCCAGCGGGTCAGTGCGGCCAAAATGCGTGTCAGACGCTCCATGTCAGTTGGCTCCCATGGCGAAAATACTGCAATAAGCTGAGGCCAGCCGTTTTAATGGGGTTGAAACACAGCGATTCAGAGCAGCACCACGTCGTATTGTTCCTGGGAATACATGGTTTCTACCTGGAACCGAATGGTGCGTCCGATAAAACCTTCGAGCTCGGCGACGTTGCCCGACTCTTCATCCAGCAGGCGGTCGACGACTTTCTGGTTCGCCAATACACGATAGCCCTCCGCCTGATAGGCGCGAGCCTCGCGGAGGATTTCGCGGAAGATTTCGTAGCAAACGGTTTCCGGCGTCTTGAGCTTGCCGCGGCCCTGGCAGCTGCTGCAGGGTTCGCACAACACTTGTTCGAGACTTTCGCGTGTGCGCTTGCGGGTCATCTGCACCAGGCCCAACTCGGTGATGCCAATGATGTTGGTCTTGGCGTGATCGCGTTCCAGTTGTTTCTCAAGCGTGCGTAGCACCTGACGCTGGTGCTCTTCGTCTTCCATGTCGATGAAGTCAATGATGATGATCCCGCCCAGGTTGCGCAGGCGCAGCTGACGGGCGATGGCGGTGGCGGCTTCGAGGTTGGTCTTGAAGATGGTTTCTTCGAGGTTGCGATGGCCGACGAACGCCCCGGTATTGACGTCGATGGTGCTCATGGCTTCCGCCGGGTCCACCACCAGATAACCGCCGGACTTCAACGGGACTTTGCGCTCGAGGGCTTTCTGGATTTCGTCTTCGACACCGTACAGGTCGAAAATCGGCCGCTCGCCTGGGTAATGCTCCAGACGATCGGCGATTTCCGGCATCAGTTCGGCGACGAACTGTGTGGTTTTCTGGAAGGTTTCCCGGGAGTCGATGCGGATCTTCTCGATCTTCGGGCTCACCAGATCGCGCAAGGTCCGCAGCGCCAGGCCGAGGTCTTCGTAGATCACACTCGGCGCGCTGATGGTTTTGATCTGCTCGTTGATCTGATCCCAGAGCCTGCGCAGGTAGCGAATGTCCATGAGAATTTCATCGGCGCCCGCGCCTTCAGCGGCGGTACGCAGGATGAAGCCGCCGGCCTCCTTGATGCCTTCTTTGGCCACGCAATCGGTGACCACTTGCTTGAGCCGTTCGCGCTCGGCTTCGTCTTCGATTTTCAGCGAAATGCCGACATGCGCGGTGCGCGGCATGTACACCAGATACCGCGAAGGAATCGACAGTTGCGTGGTCAGGCGTGCGCCCTTGGAACCGATCGGGTCCTTGGTGACTTGCACCACCAGGCTCTGGCCTTCGTGAACCAGCGCGCTGATGCTCTCGACCGCAGGGCCTTCGCGCAGTGAAATTTCCGAAGCATGAATGAACGCTGCGCGGTCCAGGCCGATGTCGACGAAAGCCGCCTGCATGCCCGGCAACACCCGCACGACTTTGCCTTTATAGATGTTGCCGACGATCCCGCGCTTTTGCGTGCGCTCGACGTGGACCTCTTGCAGGACACCGTTTTCAACCACCGCCACGCGCGATTCCATCGGCGTGATGTTGATCAGGATCTCTTCACTCATGGCAGGGTCTCGTTCAGGCATGTTCACGATAATGGCCGCATCTTGTCAGTACGACGCTCAGCGCGCGTTAAGGGTTTGCCAACAGGGTATGCCGAAATGCCCGAGCAGCTCAGCGGTTTCGCACAGGGGCAGTCCGACCACCGCGGAGTAGCTTCCAGTCAGTTGGGCGACAAACACAGCCCCCAAGCCTTGTATGCCATAGCCACCGGCCTTGTCCCGCGGTTCGCCACTGGCCCAGTAGGCCGCCGCTTCATTGAGATCGATGGGGCGAAAACGTACCAGGCTGCGCACAACCCGTGACTCGCAACGCTCATCGTCAAGCACAGCAATGGCGGTCAGCACTTCATGCTCTTGACCAGCCAGCATCATAAGCATGGCGCACGCATCGGCTTCGTCCACCGGTTTGCTGAGAATTTTCCCGTTGAGCACCACGGCGGTATCGGCGCCCAGCACGCAAAAATCGTCATCGGACACGACCGTGCCACGCCCGGCTTCGGCCTTGCCGCGCGCGAGGCGCTCGACATAGGCCGACGGCGATTCATGATTCAAAGGGGTTTCGTCGATGTCCGCGCTGATGGCGGAGAACGGTACGCCGATCTGCGTGAGCAGTTCACGCCGACGCGGCGAGCCTGAGGCGAGGAACAACTGTTTCATCCAGACATCTCCCTGTCGAGATCATGGGCAAATGCCTGACCGAATTAATTGATTTTGTAACGTCGACGCAAACCACGCAAACCGAAGCTGATCCACGGCCAGAGCAACGCGCTGACCAGTGCCGGCAAGACCAGCGCCAGCGTTGGCTGACGGTTGCCGGTCAGGGCGCTGAGCCAGAGTTGCACAAGCTGCGCGAGGCCGAAGATCACCAGGATCACCAGGCTCTGTTGCCACATAGGGAACATCCGCAGCCGCTGTTGCAACGACAACACCAGGAAGGTGATGAGCGTCAGGATCAATGCGTTCTGGCCCAGCAACGTGCCGTAGAGCACATCTTCGGCCAGGCCCAGGCACCATGCGGTGACCATGCCGACTTTCTGCGGCAGGGCCAACGCCCAGAAGGCCAGCAGCAAAGCGAGCCAGAGCGGACGGAGAATTTCCATGAATTGCGGCAGCGGCGAAACGCTGAGCAGCATGCCAATGGCGAATGTCAGCCAGACCATCCAGTCGTTTCGGGAGGCGGTAGCACCGACCATTATTCTCTTCCCCCTGGGGTGGCCGGCGCGGAGACAGGCGGTTTGGCAGCAGGCTTCACGACAGCGGGTTGCGTCGCCGGTGGTTTGGCAGCCGGAGTCGTCGCGGGCGGTTTGGCGGCGGGTTTGGCCGGGGTGGCGGTAGCAGGTTTGGCCGGGGTAGACGTCGCAGGTGCAGCGGCGGGAACGGCCGGGGCAGCAGCGGCGGCAGCGGCAGCGGCAGCGGCAGCGGCAGCCGGGGCAATCACGCCGACAGGCTTCGGCACGGTCGCGGGAATGATTGGCCCGCCGCCCTGCGCATCCAGGTTTTCCTGGGCCTGCGCGGCATCGTTTGCGCGTTCTTCCGGCGTACGGGTGTCGCTGAACACCAGCAGCAAGTAACGACTACGGTTCAAGGCGGCCGTCGGCACGGCGCGGACAATGGCGAACGGCTGGCCGGAATCGTGAATCACTTCCCTGACCGTCGCCACCGGGTAACCGGCCGGGAACCGCTGGCCAAGGCCGGAGCTGACCAGCAGATCGCCTTCCTTGATATCCGCCGTGTCGGCAACGTGACGCAATTCCAGGCGCTCAGGGTTGCCGGTACCGCTGGCAATCGCCCGCAGACCGTTACGGTTCACCTGCACCGGAATGCTGTGGGTGGTGTCGGTCAGCAGCAGCACACGGGAGGTGTACGGCATCAACTCGACCACCTGGCCCATCAGGCCGCGGGCATCGAGCACCGGCTGACCGAGGACCACACCGTCGCGCTCACCTTTATTGATGATGATGCGATGGGTGAAGGGATTGGGGTCCATGCCGATCAACTCGGCCACTTCGACCTTCTCGTTGACCAGCGCGGAGGAATTGAGCAACTCGCGCAGCCGAACGTTCTGCTCGGTGAGGGCGGCAAGCTTTTGCATGCGACCCTGCAGCAGCAGGTTTTCGGTCTTGAGTTTTTCGTTTTCGGCGACCAGCTCGGTACGGCTGCCAAACTGGCTGGCCACACCTTGCCATAGCCGCTGTGGCAGGTCGGTGATCCAGTAAGACTGCATCAGCACCAGCGACATCTGGCTACGCACTGGCTTGAGCAGTGTGAAGCGGGCATCGACCACCATCAGCGCGACCGATAGCACGACCAGCACCAACAAGCGCACGCCCAGTGAAGGCCCTTTGGTGAAAAGCGGTTTAATAAGCCGCTCCTCCCAGGCAATTGTTTTCTTTATTCATACGGCAGACCGGCCTGGATACGAATGACAGAAGATAAACGCCAACAGGCAGCACTGCAAAGTGCCGCCTGCGCGCTCAACAGCATAGATGCATCGGGCGAGATCACTCGCTCGACAGCAGGTCCATGGTGTGTTTATCCATCATTTCCAATGCACGGCCACCGCCGCGAGCAACGCAGGTCAGCGGGTCTTCGGCGACGATCACCGGCAGACCGGTTTCCTGGGCCAGCAACTTGTCGAGGTCACGCAGCAAGGCGCCACCACCGGTCAGTACCAGGCCACGCTCGGCGATATCGGAAGCCAGCTCCGGAGGCGATTGCTCCAGTGCACTTTTCACAGCCTGAACGATGGTGGCCAGCGACTCTTGCAGAGCTTCCAGCACTTCATTGGAGTTCAGGGTGAATGCGCGTGGAACGCCTTCAGCCAGGTTACGGCCACGAACGTCGACTTCACGAACTTCGCCGCCCGGGTAGGCCGTACCGATTTCCTGCTTGATGCGCTCGGCGGTGGATTCGCCGATCAGGCTGCCGTAGTTGCGACGCACGTAGGTGATGATCGCTTCGTCGAAGCGGTCGCCGCCAACCCGTACGGATTCGGCGTAGACCACACCGTTCAGGGAGATCAGCGCGATTTCAGTGGTACCACCACCGATATCGACAACCATCGAGCCGCGGGCTTCTTCAACCGGCAGGCCGGCACCGATCGCAGCAGCCATTGGCTCTTCGATCAGGAACACTTCACGTGCGCCGGCACCAAGGGCCGATTCACGGATGGCTCGACGCTCAACCTGAGTGGATTTGCACGGAACGCAGATCAGCACACGAGGGCTCGGCTGCAGGAAGCTGTTCTCGTGAACCTTGTTGATAAAGTATTGCAGCATCTTTTCGCAGACGCTGAAGTCGGCAATGACGCCGTCCTTCATCGGACGAATGGCCGCGATGTTGCCCGGCGTACGGCCGAGCATGCGCTTGGCCTCGGTGCCGACAGCAACGACACTTTTCTGGTTACCGTGTGTCCGAATAGCCACAACCGATGGCTCATTCAGGACGATGCCGCGCTCGCGCACGTAAATAAGGGTGTTGGCAGTGCCCAGGTCAATGGAAAGATCGCTGGAAAACATGCCACGCAGTTTCTTGAACATGGGAAAGGGACCCTAGGCAACGCGTGGGTAAAAAAGTGCGGCAAACTCTAACAACGACAGGGATTTTGGGCAAGGCGCCAATATGTTAAATTGGCCGCTTTTCTGTGCACCAACCCCCACAATCGCGGCCTTATGACCGTAGAAATGCGGTAGTGTTCCGACAATCTAACACACGGATAGCATCCGTTCTGTATTCCTTCCACTGGAGAATCCCATGACGCTTGAACGCTCCGACGTGGAAAAAATCGCTCATCTGGCCTGTCTGGGCCTCAATGATGCCGATCTTCCACACATCACTTCGGCCCTGAACAGCATTCTGGGACTGGTCGACGAAATGCAGGCGGTCAATACCGACGGTATCGAGCCGCTCGCCCACCCACTGGAAGCCAGCCAGCGCCTGCGTGCAGACGTCGTGACCGAGACCAATCATCGCGAGGCCTATCAGTCCATCGCACCAGCGGTCGAAAACGGCCTGTACCTGGTTCCGAAAGTCATCGACTAAAGGGAAAGAGCCTGCAATGCATCAATTGACTCTGGCCGAGATCGCCCGCGGACTCGCCGATAAAAAGTTTTCTTCCGAAGAGCTGACCAAAACCCTGCTGGCGCGCATCGCCCAGCTCGATCCTCAGCTCAACAGTTTCATCAGCCTCACCGAAGACCTGGCGCTCCAGCAGGCGAAAGCCGCTGACGCACGCCGGGCCAATGGTGAGAGCGGCGCCCTGCTCGGCGCGCCGATCGCCCACAAAGACCTGTTCTGCACCCAGGGCATCCGCACCAGCTGCGGTTCGAAGATGCTCGACAACTTTAAAGCACCGTACGACGCCACCGTGGTTGCCAAACTGGCGGCTGCCGGCGCTGTGACGCTGGGCAAGACCAACATGGACGAATTCGCCATGGGGTCGGCCAACGAGTCGAGTTACTACGGCGCGGTGAAAAACCCGTGGAACCTGGAACACGTGCCCGGCGGTTCGTCCGGTGGTTCCGCTGCGGCCGTTGCCGCTCGTCTGTTGCCGGCGGCTACCGGCACCGATACCGGCGGCTCGATCCGTCAACCCGCTGCACTGACCAACCTCACCGGCCTGAAACCGACGTACGGTCGCGTTTCGCGCTGGGGCATGATCGCTTACGCCTCCAGCCTCGATCAGGGCGGCCCTCTGGCGCGCACGGCCGAAGACTGCGCGATCCTGCTGCAAGGCATGGCCGGTTTCGATCCGCAGGATTCCACCAGCATCGACGAGCCGGTGCCTGATTACTGCGCCAGCCTCAACGGTTCGCTGCAGGGCCTGCGCATCGGCGTGCCGAAGGAATACTTCAGCGCCGGCCTGGACCCGCGCATCGCCGACCTGGTCATGGCCAGCGTTGAAGAGCTGAAAAAGCTCGGCGCCGTGATCAAGGAAATCAGCCTGCCGAACATGCAGCACGCAATTCCTGCGTACTACGTGATTGCCCCGGCGGAAGCCTCTTCCAACCTGTCGCGTTTCGACGGCGTGCGTTTCGGCCATCGCTGCGAGGACCCGAAAAACCTGGAAGACCTGTACAAACGCTCCCGTGGCGAAGGTTTCGGCGCGGAAGTGCAGCGCCGGATCATGGTCGGTGCCTACGCGCTGTCCGCCGGTTACTACGACGCCTACTACCTGAAGGCGCAGAAGATTCGTCGCTTGATCAAGAACGACTTCATGGCCGCCTTCAATGAGGTCGACATCATCCTCGGCCCAACCACGCCGAACCCGGCATGGAAGCTCGGCGCCAAAAACAGCGACCCGGTCGCTGCGTACCTGGAAGACGTCTACACCATCACCGCCAACCTCGCCGGTCTGCCGGGCTTGTCCATGCCTGCAGGTTTTGTCGACGGTCTGCCGGTCGGCGTGCAACTGCTCGCCCCGTATTTCCAGGAAGGCCGCTTGCTCAACGTTGCGCACCAGTACCAGCTGAACACTGACTGGCACACCCGCACCCCAACCGGCTTCTGAGGAGAAACACATGCAATGGGAAGTCGTGATCGGGCTGGAGATTCATACCCAGCTCACCACCCGGTCGAAAATATTTTCCGGTAGTTCCACCACTTTCGGTTCCGAGCCGAACACCCAGGCCAGCCTGGTTGACCTCGGCATGCCCGGCGTACTGCCGGTGCTGAACCAGGAAGCGGTGCGTATGGCAGTGATGTTCGGTCTGGCGATCGATGCCGAGATCGGCCAGCACAACGTGTTCGCCCGTAAAAACTATTTCTACCCGGACCTGCCGAAGGGCTACCAGATCAGCCAGATGGAATTGCCGATCGTCGGCAAGGGCCACCTGGACATCGCGCTGGACGACGGCACGATCAAACGTGTCGGCGTGACGCGCGCGCACCTTGAAGAAGACGCCGGTAAAAGCCTGCATGAAGAGTTCAACGGCGCCACCGGCATCGACCTGAACCGTGCAGGCACGCCGCTGCTGGAAATCGTCTCAGAGCCGGACATGCGCAGCGCCAAGGAAGCCGTGGCCTACGTCAAGACCATCCACGCGCTGGTGCGTTACCTCGGCATCTGCGACGGCAACATGGCCGAAGGTTCGCTGCGTTGCGACTGCAACGTGTCGATCCGTCCGAAGGGCCAGGTTGAATATGGCACCCGCTGCGAGATCAAGAACGTCAACTCGTTCCGCTTCATCGAGAAGGCGATCAACAGCGAAGTGCAGCGTCAGATCGAACTGATCGAAGACGGCGGCAAGGTGATCCAGCAGACCCGCCTGTACGATCCGAACAAGGACGAAACCCGTCCGATGCGCAGCAAAGAGGAAGCCAACGACTACCGTTACTTCCCCGATCCTGACCTGCTGCCGGTGGTCATCGAGGACTCGTTCCTCGACGACGTGCGCGCCACTCTGCCGGAATTGCCACCGCAGAAGCGCGAGCGTTTCCAGGAGCAGTTTGGTCTGTCGGTCTACGACGCCAGCGTCCTGGCCACCAGCCGCGAGCAAGCCGATTACTTCGAGAAAGTCGCGAGCATTGGCGGCGACGCCAAACTGGCGGCCAACTGGGTGATGGTTGAACTGGGCAGCCTGTTGAACAAACAGGGCCTGGACATCGAGCAGTCGCCGGTTTCGGCCGAGCAACTGGGCGGCATGCTGCTGCGCATCAAGGACAACACCATCTCCGGCAAAATCGCCAAAGTGGTGTTTGAAGCCATGGCCAACGGCGAAGGCAGCGCGGACGAGATCATCGACAAGCGCGGTCTGAAGCAAGTGACCGACACTGGCGCGATCTCGGCAGTGCTGGACGAAATGCTTGCGGCCAACGCTGAGCAGGTCGAGCAATACCGCGCGGCAGACGAAGCCAAACGCGGCAAGATGTTCGGCTTCTTCGTCGGTCAGGCCATGAAAGCCTCCAAAGGCAAGGCCAACCCGCAACAGGTCAACGAACTGCTGAAAAGCAAGCTCGAAGGCTGATGAGAATGGAGCCAGCACTCAATTCTGGCTCAATTCCCTGTGGCGAGGGAGCTTGCTCCCGCTGGTCTGCGAAGCAGACCCAAATCGGCAACCGCATTCTTTCAGCAAGAATGCATCAGCCGACTTTGCGACCGCTTCGCGGCCGAGCGGGAGCAAGCTCCCTCGCCACATTTATTTTGGGAGCCTTTCAAATGAAACGTCTATTGGGTGCCTGCGCCCTGCTCTCTCTGCTCGCCGGTTGCGCAAGCACCGATGTCGTCGATCCACACGGCTACGACCAGACAGGCATGGCGTCCTACTACGGCGCCAGACACCAGGGCAAACGCACCGCCAGTGGTGAACGTTTCGACAAAAATTCCCTGACCGCCGCCCACCGCCAACTACCCTTTGGTACGCGGCTGAAGGTCACCAACCTGAAGAACGACAAATCCTGTGTGGTGCGTATCAATGACCGCGGGCCACACACTCGCGGGCGCCTGATCGACTTGTCTCATGAAGCCGCCGAGCAACTGGGCATGCTCAACAGCGGCACCGCACGGGTTCGCGTGCAAGCCCTCGACTGACTGACGGAGCCCCGACCATTTTCGGACTCGCCGACATACCCCTGCTCAGCATGATTGAACTGCTCAGCGGCCTGCTTCTGCTGATCGCCGGCGCCGAGCTTATGGTGCGCGCCGCCGTGCGCCTGGCCGCGCGACTGCATGTGCGACCGCTGATCATCGGCCTGACCATCGTCGCCCTGGGCAGCAGCGCGCCGCAGATGGCGGTCAGCCTGCAAGCCACCCTGGCGCAGAACGCCGACATCGCCGTCGGCAGCGTGATTGGCAGCAGCATCTTCAACATCCTCGTCACCCTTGGGCTCTCGGCACTGATCATCCCGCTACGGGTTTCGCGGCAATTGGTGCGCCTGGACATTCCGCTGATGATCGGCGCCAGTCTGCTGGTGTTCGTTCTGGCATGGAATAAAGAACTGACCCGCGCCGATGGTGTGATGCTGCTGACGGCACTGGCACTGTATCTGGGCTTGTTGCTGCGACAGTCGCGGCACTCGGTCCGTCCGCAATCGACAACGCATGACGCCCCGCAAGTGCCATGGTTCAGCAGCCTGCTGATGATCGTCGCCGGTTTGGTGATGCTGGTGTATGCCGGGCACTTGCTGTTGGGCGCCGCGGTGTCGGTCGCCAAAGACCTGGGGCTGTCGGAAAGGATCATCGGCCTGACCATCGTCGCCGTCAGCACGTCCCTGCCGGAGCTGGCCACTTCGTTGATCGCTGCCTTGCGTGGTCAGCGCGACATCGCCGTAGGCAACGTGATCGGCAGCAACCTGTTCAATCTTCTGGGCGTGCTGGGCGTTACCGCGCTGATCGCGCCGTCACCGTTGTCAGTCTCGCCCAACGCACTGGCTTTCGACTTGCCGGTGATGCTCGGCGTCGCGGCGCTGTGCTTGCCGATGTTCTATTCCGGTTATCGGGTGACCCGCGCCGAAGGTCTGCTGTTTCTGGGTTTGTACCTGGCGTACGGTCTGCACGTGGTGTCGTTCACCACCGGCATGCCGCTGGCGGGCAAGCTTGAACACCTGATGCTGCTTTTCGTCCTGCCGGCGCTGGTGGCGTTTTTGTTGTTCACGTCGCTGCGCGCCTGGCGTCGCCAACACCATAAGAGGGAATTGCCATGACCGCCCCTAAAAAGCCCGGCGTTGAAGTCCGCCGCCAAGTGATGGGCGACGCCTTCGTCGACCGCGCGCTGGGCAATGCCACCGAGTTCACCCAGCCGTTGCAGGATTTCGTCAATGAACACGCCTGGGGCAGCGTGTGGAATCGCGAAGGCCTGCCGCTGAAAACCCGCAGCCTGATCACCCTCGCCGCGCTGACCGCGTTGAAGTGCCCGCAGGAATTGAAAGGCCACGTACGCGGTGCGCTGAACAACGGTTGCACGGTGGAAGAGATTCGCGAGGCGTTGCTGCATTGTGCGGTGTATGCGGGCGTGCCGGCGGCGATCGATGCGTTTCGGGCGGCGCAGGAAGTGATTGAAAGCTACCAGAAGCCGGAGTAAGCAGATCCATCGCCTTCGCGGGCAAGCCTCGCTCCTACAGGTTCGCGTCGTACACATTTTTTGTTAACGACACAGCCCCTGTAGGAGCGAGGCTTGCCCGCGAAGAGGCCCTGAATAACACCACAAATCCCGAAATCAGATCCACCCACCCCACTGCAACAAAAAGATCCCGATATTGGTGGTCACCGCCGCCATCAATGTAGTGATCACAATGATCGCCGCCGCCAGTTCATGATTGCCATTGGCCGCCCGGGCCATGACAAAACTGGCGGCCGCGGTCGGGCTGCCGAAGTACAGGAACAAGATCCCCAACTCAGCGCCGCGAAAGCCCCATAACCACGCGCCCAGCGTTGCCAGCACCGGCAGGCCGATCATCTTCACCAGGCTTGAACTCAGCGCCATGTTGCCGCTCTTGCGCATGGCCGCCAGCGACAGCGTGCCGCCGATGCAGATCAACGCCAACGGCAACGTGGTTTGCGCCAGGTACTGGCCGGACGTCTCCAGCCAGCCCGGCAAACCGATCTTGAAATAAGCAAACGGCGCCGCCGCAAACACGCTGATGATCAGCGGGTTGATCATCACGCTTTTGCAGATGCTCCACGGATCGGACTTGATCACCGGGCTGTAGACCGCCAGCACAATGGTCGAGAGCGTGTTGTAGAACAGGATCACCAGCGCCGCGAGAATGGCCCCGAGGGAAATCCCGTAATCGCCGTACATGCTTGCCGCCAGTGCGAGGCCGATGACGCCATTGTTGCCGCGAAAGGCGCCTTGGGTATAAATCCCGCGGTCTTCACGCGGACACTTCCAGATCGCCCAGCCCCAGGCAATGGCGAAACACACCAGCGTCGCAATCGAGAAATAGATCAGCAGCGCCGGTTGCAGTGCGGCGTGCAGGTCCGCATGCAGGATGCCCAGGAACAGCAACGCCGGCATGGTGACGTTGAACACCAGGGCCGACGCGGTGTGGATGAAGTTGTCGTTGATCCAGTCGATGCGCTTGAGCAGCACACCCAGAAACAGCATGGCAAACACCGGCGCGGTGATGTTCAGGGTTTCGAGGAAGATGGCCAGCATGCCGGGAGTTACCTTGGGTGGGCGTCGTTAGGGGGCTAATGATAAGCCACTGGGGACTTCGGCGTCTGGTCGAGCAGGTGATGGGGAACCTGTGGCGAGGGAGCTTGCTCCCGCTGGGTCGCGAAGCGGCTCTGAAAATAGGGACTGCTACGCAGTCCAGCGGGAGCAAGCTCCCTCGCCACAGTCTTAGGTAATCGGCGCCGGGTTGAACAGGGTGATGTCGTTATGCAGTTTGTGCTGCTCGGCCCACGTCTGCTTTTTCCCGCTGGCCACGTCCAGGTAGTAGTGAAACAACTCCCACCCAAGATCTTCAATTGAAGCCCGCCCGGTCGCAATCCGCCCGGCATCAATGTCGATCAGGTCAGGCCAGCGCTGCGCCAATTCAGTCCGGGTCGACACCTTCACCACCGGCGCCATCGCCAAACCATACGGCGTACCGCGCCCGGTGGTGAACACATGCAGGTTCATCCCCGCCGCCAGTTGCAACGTCCCGCAGACAAAATCACTGGCCGGGGTCGCGCAGAAAATCAGGCCTTTGCGCTTGAAGCGTTCGCCAGGGCCAAGCACCCCGTTGATCGCGCTGCTGCCGGATTTGACGATCGAGCCCAATGACTTCTCGACAATGTTCGACAACCCGCCCTTCTTATTGCCCGGCGTGGTGTTGGCGCTGCGATCCGCTTCGCCCTTGGCCAGGTAACGGTCGTACCAGTCCATTTCCCGCACCAGTTCCTGAGCGACTTCCTCGGTTTCGGCGCGGGAGGTCAGCAGGTAAATCGCGTCACGCACTTCGGTGACTTCGGAAAACATCACCGTCGCGCCTGCGCGCAGCAACAGGTCCGAGGCAAAACCCAGCGCCGGGTTCGCGGTGATCCCGGAGAACGCATCACTGCCACCGCACTGCATGCCGAGGATCAGCTCGGACGCCGGCACGGTTTCCCGGCGACGTAGATCGAGCTTCTTCAAACGGGTCTCGGCCAGCGCCATGATCTGCTCGATCATCTCGGTGAAACCGTGACTCGAATCCTGCAAGCGATACAGCCACGGATCACTCAAATCCACCGAGCTGTCGTTCTCGTGCATCACCTGCCCGGCCTGCAATTTCTCGCAGCCCAGGCTGATGACCAAGGCTTCGCCACCCAGGTTCGGGTTGCGGGCCAGGTTACGTACGGTGCGGATCGGTATGTATGCGTCGGTGGCGGTGATCGCCACTCCACAGCCGTAACTGTGGGTAAGCGCCACCACGTCATCGACGTTCGGGTACTTGGGCAGCAATTCATCCTTGATGCGCTTGACCGCATGATCGAGCACCCCGGTGACGCATTGAACCGTAGTGGTAATCCCCAGAATGTTTCGCGTGCCGACGGTGCCGTCGGCGTTGCGATAACCCTCGAACGTGAAACCTTCGAGCGGTGCCTGCGCGGCCGGCACTTCGGTGGACAGCGGCAAGCTGTCCAGCGGTGGCGCGGTGGGCATGCGCAGTTGATCTTCCTTGACCCAGCTGCCGCGCGGAATCGGCTGCAACGCGTAGCCAATGGTCTGGCCGTAACGAATCACCTGGCCGCCCTCTGGAATGTCTTCCAGGGTGACTTTATGGCTCTGCGGCACGAAGTCCACAGTCACCAGGCCGTCCGGAAACTCGGTGCCTGCCGGTACGCCCTGATCGTTGACCACGATCACGACGTTGTCCCGCTCGTGCAGGCGGATGTAGCGCGGCGAGTCGGAATGTTCAATCAACTGCATGACGCCGCTCCTCAGGAATGCGCTTGAGACAATTTGTTGTTGGTTTCAGGACCGCTGACTGGCGGCTCCTTGAGCACCACACGCTTGATCGGCCCCACGATCACCAGGTAGCTGAACACGGCGACCAGTGCGTTGCAGCCGACAAACACCAGCGCCCATTTGAACGAACCGGTGGAACTGATGATGTAGCCAATCACGATTGGCGTGGTGATCGAAGCGATGTTGCCGAAAGTGTTGAACAAGCCACCGCTGAGACCGGCGATCTGTTTCGGCGAGGTATCGGACACCACCGCCCAACCCAGCGCACCCACGCCTTTGCCGAAGAATGCCAAGGCCATGAAGCCCACGACCATCCATTCAACATCGACATAATTGCAGGCCACGATGCTGCTGGAAACCAACAGGCCGGCAATGATCGGCGCCTTGCGGGCGAAGGTCAGTGAATGGCCCTTGCGCAACAGGTAATCGGAAATCACCCCGCCGAGCACACCACCGATGAAGCCGCAGATCGCCGGCAACGAGGCGATGAAACCGGCCTTCAGGATGGTCATCCCGCGCTCTTGCACCAGGTACACCGGGAACCAGGTCAGGAAGAAGTAGGTGATGCCGTTGATGCAGTACTGGCCCAGATACACGCCGAGCATCATGCGGTTGGTCAGCAGCTGGCGGATGTAGTCCCACTTCGGACCATCGACCTTTTTGCCCTTGCCTTTGTCCTGGTCCATATCGACCATGCCGCCGTTGTCGGCGATGTGCTGGAACTCGGCGTCGTTGATCATCGGGTGCTGGCGCGGGCTGTGGATAACCTTGAGCCAGATGCCCGAGAAAATGATGCCGATCACGCCCATGACGATGAACACGTGCTGCCAGCCGAAGCTGTAGACGATCCAGCCCATCAGCGGCGCGAACAATACGGTGGCGAAGTATTGCGCCGAGTTGAAGATCGCCGAAGCGGTGCCGCGTTCAGCCGTCGGAAACCAGGCCGCGACGATGCGTGCGTTGCCGGGGAAGGATGGCGCTTCGGCCAGGCCCACCAGGAAGCGCAGCATGAACAGCGCAACCACCGCCGTGGACATTCCGAATTCACCGACATAACCCTGCAGCACGGTGAACAATGACCAGGTGAAAATGCTCAGCGCGTAGATTTTTTTCGAGCCGAAACGGTCCAGCAGCCAGCCACCGGGAATTTGCCCGGCCACGTAGGCCCAACCGAATGCAGAGAAGATGAAGCCGAGGGTGACCGCGTCGATGCCGAGGTCTTTTTGCAGGCTGGAGCCCGCGATGGCGATGGTAGCCCGGTCGGCGTAGTTGATCGTGGTCACCAGAAACAGCATGAGCAGGATCAAATAGCGGACGTGAGTCGGCTTCTGAGTCGATTGCATGTAGATGTACTCCCACTGATTATTTTTATGCGGGTAATAACGGTCTTGTTTTTTGTGGGAGCTGGCCTGCCAGCGATGCGGACACATCGGTATGTCAGTCACACCGCGGTGATGCCATCGCTGGCAGGCCAGCTCCTACAGGTATTGCGTGTATCAGGAGCCGATGTAGCTGGTTTTTACGACCGTGTAGAACTCTTGCGCGTATCGACCTTGCTCGCGGGAGCCATAGGATGAACCTTTACGCCCACCGAATGGAACGTGGTAATCCACGCCCGCGGTCGGCAGGTTGACCATCACCATCCCGGCCTGGGAGTGGCGCTTGAAGTGGTTGGCGTACTTCAGCGACGAGGTGGCGATGCCCGCCGACAAACCGAATTCGGTGTCGTTGGCCATGGCCAGTGCCGCTTCGTAATCCGCGACGCGAACCACGTTGGCCACCGGGCCGAAGATTTCTTCACGGCTGATACGCATCGCGGCTTCGCTGTCGGCAAACAACGTTGGCGCGAGGTAGTAGCCTTCCGTATCGCAGGTCACCAGACCACCGCCGCTGACCAGACGCGCACCTTCGGACTGGCCGATGTCGATGTACTTCATGTCTTGTTCAAGCTGAGCCTGGGAAACCACCGGACCGATGTCGGTGCCGGTTTTCAGCGCGTGGCCGACCTTGATCGACTTCATGCGCTCGGCCATGGCTTCGACGAACTTGTCGTGGATGCCGGCGGTGACGATGAAACGGCTGGATGCGGTGCAACGCTGGCCGGTGGAGTAGAACGCGCTCTGTACCGACAGCTCGACCGCTTGCTTGAGGTCGGCGTCGTCGAGAATGATCTGCGGGTTCTTGCCACCCATTTCCAGCTGAACCTTGGCCTGGCGCGACACGCAGCTGACGGCGATCTGACGACCCACGCCCACCGAACCGGTGAAGCTGATGCCGTCGACTTTCGGGCTCTGCACCAGCGCATCGCCCACCACGCGACCGCTGCCCATCACCAGGTTGAACACGCCGGCCGGGAAACCTGCGCGAGAGATGATTTCAGCCAGGGCCCAGGCGCAACCCGGAACCAGATCGGCCGGTTTCAGCACGACGCAGTTGCCGTAGGCCAGGGCCGGGGCGATTTTCCATGCCGGGATGGCAATCGGGAAGTTCCACGGGGTGATCAGGCCAACCACGCCCAAGGCTTCGCGCGTCACTTCGACGTTCACACCCGGACGCACCGACGGCAGATAGTCGCCGGACAGACGCAGGGTTTCACCAGCGAAGAACTTGAAGATGTTGCCGGCGCGGGTCACTTCGCCGATGGCTTCAGGCAAGGTTTTGCCTTCTTCACGGGCGAGCAAGGTGCCGAGCTCTTCGCGGCGAGCGAGGATTTCGGTACCGACTTTATCCAGCGAGTCGTGACGCGCCTGAATGCCCGAAGTGGACCAGGCCGGGAACGCGGCGCGAGCGGCGTCGATAGCGGCGTGGACCTGGGCCAGATCGGCCTTGGCGTAGTTGCCGATGGTATCGGTCAGTTCGGACGGGTTGATGTTGGCGCAGTAATCACTGCCTGCAACCCATTCACCGTTGATGTAGTTATCGAAACGCTTTGCATCTGCCATCTAGAAATCTCCTCACGCAAAAGGCCGCTGATCACTCAGCGGCCTTGTTTAATCGGGTGTGTTACTGCGCACCTTGCTTGTCGATCAGCGCGGCGAGCATTTCGTACTCTTCGCCGGTCAGGTCGGTCAGCGGCGCACGCACAGGGCCTGCGTCGTAGCCGGCAATCTTCGCACCCGCCTTGACGATGCTCACCGCGTAACCGGATTTGCGGTTACGGATGTCCAGGTACGGCAGGAAGAAGTCGTCGATGATCTTGCCGACAGTGGCGTGATCTTCACGAGCGATGGCGTGGTAGAAATCCATCGCGGTTTTCGGGATGAAGTTGAACACCGCCGAGGAGTAAACCGGCACGCCCAGTGCCTTGTAGGCAGCGGCGTAGACTTCGGCGGTCGGCAAACCGCCCAGGTAGCTGAAGCGATCGCCGAGGCGGCGACGGATCGACACCATCAACTCGATATCGCCCAGGCCATCCTTGTAGCCGATCAGGTTCGGGCAGCGCTCGGCCAGACGTTCCAGCAACGGAGCGGTCAGGCGGCAGACGTTACGGTTGTAAACCACCACGCCGATTTTTACCGATTTGCACACGGCTTCAACGTGAGCGGCGACGCCGTCCTGGCTGGCTTCGGTCAGGTAGTGCGGCAGCAGCAACAGACCTTTGGCGCCCAGACGCTCGGCTTCCTGTGCGTACTCGATCGCCTGACGGGTCGAACCACCCACACCGGCCAGAATCGGCACGCTGGTTTCGCAGGTGTCGACGGCAGTCTTGATGATTTCCGAATATTCGCTGGCCGCCAGAGAGAAAAACTCACCGGTGCCGCCCGCGGCGAACAGAGCCGAGGCGCCGTATGGGGCCAGCCATTCGAGACGCTTGATGTAACCAGCGCGATGGAAATCGCCCTGGGCATTGAAATCGGTAACCGGGAAAGACAGCAGACCGGAAGAGAGGATGGACTTCAGTTCTTGTGGATTCATTATTCGAACACCCTGGGTGGCACGTTTGTGTGTGAGGAAATCGTTCAGCCTGCGCCGAAGTTGTAGGTCATCGTACAACTTAAAAAACAACCGTCAACTGCATTTCATCGCCGCATCCAAAATTTATGCGTCGGAAAAGTATTTTCTTGACGTAGGAAAGTTCTCCTCTATGCTCTGAATAACTGTATATACATACAGTTATTCTGGAACATACCGGCGACATATCAAGGAGATAGAAATGTCAGGTCTACACACACAAACGCAGGTAAAACCGAAGCAGGTCATCGCTGGACTGGATGATCTGTTTTCCGAGAACGGCATCGCCATTACGCGCAATGATCATCTGGTCCTGCGCCTCGACGCCCATGGCACCGACGCCCATCAACCCTCGGCCTCTGCATCCGCAAACGCCTTGAAAGGTAAGCCACAGCTGAAGTTCGAGGGCGGTGAACACACGGCCATCGGCGACAACACGCTGCTGCGTTTCGTCAAGGACGCCCCCGCGATAGTGGCGTCGCAGGTCGAGTTGCACTTGCCGAACGGGTTGGCGCTGACCTATGGGCAGGTCGTCGCGCTAGGGGGTGATTTCTATGGAATTCCCGATAAACCGATCAGCGAAGGCGCGACGGCCGCCGACCGGATCCAGCGATTTACCGAGGCCTTCAATTCCCTGGCGGTACTGCCCGCGTCCAATGCCGAGGTGAAGCTGATTCTCGGTGTCATGCAGAAGGAAATTGCCGCAGTCAAACAGGCGATCAAGGATGGCAAACAGCCCCATGAGGCCTATGACGCCCTGGGTGATACGTTGTCGGAAGAGTGGAACAAGATCACCGGCGGCGGCAGTATTGTTTCGGCTCTGTATCCCTTGGGCCGCTACCTGAAACTGGCCGCCAACAATGCCGATCACTTCGCCGAGTGGGCGCTGCTGGCCTACATCGCCGGGCACACCGCCGCGTTGCAACAAGCGGTGATCGCCCACAACACGGGCGATGACAAGTCGCTGGAACTGGCTTACGCGATGAACGCTTTCGCCGATCACTACTTGACCGACCTGTTTTCCGCCGGCCACCTGCGCGTGCCACGCAAACAGTTGGCGGCGGTGGTCACGCCGAGTGATCTGGGCTCGTTGATTACCCGCTTCATGCACGACGAAGACAGCAAGTTCGGCCTCAACGTGCGTAATGGCGATGGCGCTCAATGGCATGCGTATGGCGACAAGCGCTACTTCGATGCAATCGACAGCGCCAATCGCCTCCAGGTCAATCAAGCGGTTCAGGTGTCGGCTGATGAGATATTCGCGGCGTACCTCAGCGGCATCGCCCCGTCGCCCGGCAGTTTCGCGGGATTGAAAAAACTGCCTGATCTGCAAGCGGTCCTGAACCCGGCGGGCAATTTCTCGCCGTTGTTCAAGGTCGAGGGCACCAAAGTGCTGCGACGCAAGGACGTCAACAACCTGAACGATACCGCCACGGTGGATGACTGGTGGGGCTGGAGCACTTACCTGCTGCTCAAGGACTACAACCCGACTGGCAACGTGGCCTGATAAGGAAATCAATCATGACGATCAAATTGAAACTGGAACTGGCTTCTGGCGAATCGCTCAAGGGTGTGCCGCTGGAACTGCTGTCTGATGGCACGCCCATCGCCCGGTCCATCGTCGATGAACAGGGTAACGCCACATTCGACGCAAAAGCCGGGAGCATAGGCCTGCGAGTACGGGTGGATCGCTCGATCCTGAGAGACGCTTAGGTCCGTCACGTCCGGCGCGTCCAGTGTGGGCGCGCCGGCGATCAGCGCCTGAAATGCCTGGTCATGATCGTTTACAGCACGCCCTGCAAAACGTTCCTACTCTGCTCAGACGGTCGCGAATGAATCACGACCCAACTCGCACGGAGAGCGAACCCATCATGATGCTTGCCCCACCCCATCTCGCGCAGTTATCGAATCAGGAACCCGAAATCACAGCGGTGAAGTTGTCGACCCTGAGTGACACGCTGAAAATCCTGGTGCCCGATTCCGACTATTTCAGAGCCAACTGGGACGTCTATCCGATCCTCGGCGACGATCCTGACGCCCCCGATTGGGCGGGGCTCCATTCCGAAAGAAGTGCTGCAAAGGTACTCGAATACAACCGTTGAACTGCGCTACAAATTCGCCGATGAATCCAGCATGGAACCCTATTCGGCCCCGTTAACGCTGTACTTCGAAGCTTGATGTTTCAGCGCTGCGCTTCAGCCTCTTCATGGGCATGACGCAACCGCTCGCGGCTATTGGTCAAGTGCAGGCGCATGGCGGCACGAGCGGCATCGGAATCCTGGCGGGCAATCGCATCGTAAATCTCTTCGTGCTCACGGCTCAGACGACTCATGTAGTGTTGCTGATCGTCGTGGGCCAGGCGCGCAGAGTTGAGTCGAGTGCGCGGAATGATGCTGGTGCCGAGGTGGGTCATGATGTCGGTGAAATAGCGGTTGCCGGTCGATAGCGCGATTTGCAGGTGGAACTGGAAGTCCGAGGCCACGGCATCACTGGCATGGGCCGCGCTTTCGTTCAAGGCGTCCAGCGCGGCGCGCATCAACGCCAACTGTTCAGGGCTGCGACGTTGTGCGGCGAGGCCGGCGGATTCCACTTCGAGACTGATGCGCAGTTCCAGAATCGCCAGCACATCACGCAGCGTCACCACGGTGGCCGGATCGATACGGAAACCACTCGGGCTCGGGGTATCGAGCACGAAGGTGCCGATGCCGTGACGGGTTTCCACTTGCCCGGCCGCCTGCAAGCGGGAAATCGCCTCGCGAACCACGGTGCGGCTGACGCCATGGGCATCCATGATCGCCGACTCGGTGGGCAACTTGTCGCCGCGCTTGAGATGACCGTCGCGGATCTGCTCGGACAGCACCGTCACCAGTTCCTGTGCGAGGCTGCGGCGCTTGCGAGGGAGGCGTGGTGCGTCGATCGGGTTTTCCATGGTGAACGTCTGTCTCGAAAAATTCGGCTGAAACCGCATCATAGCGCAAGGCGGTTGTACGATCACCGTCAGCGAACACTATCCCCGTGGGAGCGGGCTACTGTGGCGAGGGGGCTTGCCCCCGTTCCAGTGCGCAGCACTGGCAAGATCTTGTAAGCGTACGAGATTTTGGGGCCGCTTCGCGACCCAACGGGGGCAAGCCCCCTCGCCACAAAGGCTCCATCCAAAAGGAGGGCGGTGGTGGTTATGCGGTCACTGTTTGTTCCACCAAATGCCCGTTGTCGATGCGCACATGCCGCGGGTGGAAGCGCTTCAGGCTGCTGCGATGCCCGACACTGACAATGCTCAGCCCCGGAATTTCATCGATCAGCGCCTGATACAGCGACGCCTCATCCTCTTCGTCCATCGCCGAGGTCGCTTCGTCCATGTACAGCCATTGCGGTGCATAAAGCAGCGCACGGGCAAAGGCCAGACGTTGCTGTTCACCCGGCGAGAGCATGCGCTGCCAGTGATTCGCTTCATCCAGACGCGAAACCAGGTGCGGCAAACGACAGGTTTCCAGCACGTGAACGTAACGCTCGTTCGGATAGGTGTCGCCGGCCTGTGGATAACTTAGCGCTTCGCGCAGCGTGCCAATCGGCAGGTAAGGCTTTTGCGGCAGGAACAGATAGCGCGCCGTCGGCAGACGAATGCTGCCGTGGCCCGCCGGCCACAGATGCCCCATCGCCCGAAACAACGTGGACTTGCCACTGCCGGAACGGCCGCTGAGCATCACGCGCTCGCCCTCCTCCACGGTCATGTCGGCGTTGGTCAGCAGATGACGACCATCAGCGAGGTCGAGGCCCAGGTTATGCACTTTCAACGCCGAGCCCGAATTCTGCACGTCGATGGCGGGTGCGCGCTCTTCGTTGTCGGTCATGGCCTGGCGGAAACTCAGCAGACGATCACACGTGGCGCGCCACGACGCGAGGTTCTGGTACGCACTGATAAACCAGCTGAAACTCTCCTGCACATTGCCGAACGCCGAACTGATTTGCATCAGCTCACCGAGCTCGATCTTGCCGGACAAGTAACGCGGCGAAGCGACGATGAACGGAAAGATGATGGCTGCCTGTTGGTAACCTGCGGTAAAGAACGTCAGACGCTTGGACACCTTCATGATGTCCCAGAAATTGTGCCAGACCATCCCGAAGCGGCTGCTCAAGCGACGGTTTTCATTCGGCTCGCCGTTGTACAGCGCAATGCTCTCGGCATTTTCGCGAATCCGCACCATCGAGAAACGCAGGTCGGCTTCGAAGCGTTGCTGTTGGTTGTTGAGGCCGATCAAGCGTCGACCGATCAAATGGGTCAGCCAGCTGCCGATCACGGCATACACCAGCACACACCAGAACATGTAGCCCGGAATGGTAAAACCGAGCACTTCGATACTGCCCGACACGCCCCACAGAATGATCGAGAACGACACCAGGCTGACAATGTTGCGCAGCAAACCGATGCCCAGTTCCAGCGTGTTCGAGGTGAAATTGTTGAGGTCTTCGGAGATCCGCTGGTCCGGGTTATCGGTGTAACCGCCCTGCTCCAGTTGGTAGTAATTCTTGTTGCCGAGCCAGCGGGCGAAATGCTTTTCCGTGAGCCAGGCACGCCAGCGAATGGTCAGCATCTGGGTCAGGTAGAGCCGGTACACGGCACCGACAATCGCCACCGCCGCAATCCCGCAGAAATACAGAATCAGCCGCCAGAACGCCGCTTCGTCTTTTTGCTGCAGCGCGTTGTAAAAATCCTTGTACCAGGTGTTGAACCACACCGAGATGCCCACGCTGATCAACGATAACGCAATCACCGCGATCAGCAGCGTCCAGGCCTTGACCTTCTCCTCGCTGCGCCAGTAAGGCGTGATCATCGCCCAGACTTTGCGAAAAAACTGCCCGCGCACAGCATCGTTGACCGCGGAATATTCAGCGTTCTGATTCATGGATAAGGCTCAATAAAGAAAAGTACAGGCACGAACCGATCATAGAGGATCGGTTCGGTTTGTCGCGAGGCGTGGCCGGCATTCGTTCAGCGCAGGTTCAGCGACGAACGGGACGCTTCTGCAGTTTGCGCTGCAGCGTGCGGCGGTGCATGCCCAGGGCGCGGGCAGTGGCGGAGATGTTGCCTTCGTGTTCGGTCAATACGCGCTGGATATGCTCCCACTGCAGGCGGTCCACCGACATCGGGTTTTCCGGCACCAGGGTGTCGAGGTCGGCGTGCTCGGAGAGCAGCGCGGCCAGAACGTCATCGGCATCCGCCGGTTTGCACAGGTAGTTGCACGCACCGCGCTTGATCGCCTCGACGGCGGTGGCAATGCTCGAGTAACCGGTGAGGATCACCACGCGCATGTCCGGGTCGAGCTCGAGCAGTTTCGGCAACAACACCAGGCCCGAATCGCCGTCCATTTTCAGGTCCAGCGCGGCGTAATCCGGAATGTCGGCCTGGGCGATGGTCAGGCCTTCTTCGGCGGAACCGGCGGTACTGACGCGAAACCCCCGGCGGGCCATGGCGCGCGCCATCACGCGGGTGAACGTGGCGTCGTCATCTACCAGCAGCAAATGCGGCAGTTCTTCGCCTTCGACTTGGATCTCGTCACTCATGTTCGTCTCCTCGGGCGACACGGGGCAGGCGCAGCTCGGTGAGCGTGCCGCCTTCCTCATGACTGTAGAGTTTCACTGAGCCGCCGGCGCGTGTCACGCTGGCCTTGCTCAAAAACAGGCCCAGGCCGAAACCTTTGCCCTTGGTGGTAAAAAACGGTTTGCCGATCTGTTCGGCAATGGCCAGCGGCACACCGGCGCCGTGGTCGCGAATGCTGATGGTCAAATCCTCGGCATTCCAGTCCAGTGTCACTTGCAGCCCTTCGGGGCAAGCGTCGGCGGCGTTATTCAGCAAATTCAGCAGCGCCTGGGTCAGGTCCGGCGGCGGCGCCATGCGCGGAACGGTGCCCTGGCCCAAACGCTGGAAGCGGTAGCTGGCTTCCGGGCGCATCAGGTGCCAGCGGTTCAGCGCTTCGTCGAGCCAGTCGGTGACATCCTGCATCTCCACCGCCAAACGGCGATTGGCTTCTGCCGCCCGAACAAGTTGCTGCAAGGTTTCTTTGCAGAGTTTGACCTGATCCTGCAGCACGCTCAGGTCGTCCTGCAGCATCGGGTCGTGATGGTCCTGACGCATTTCCTTGAGCAGCACGCTCATGGTCGCCAGCGGCGTGCCCAGTTCATGAGCGGCACCGGCGGCCTCGGTCGCGACGGCCAGCAATTGCTGATCACGCAGGCCTTCTTCGCGACGGATGGCGCGCAGCTCTTCCTGGCGGCGCAGCTCTTCGGCCATGCGCGCGGCAAAGAACGTAATCACCGCCGCGGCCAGGGCGAAACTCAGCCACATCCCGTAGACCTGCAGGTTCTCCCGGGCAATCGGGAAGGTTTGCAGCGGATAGAAACCCGCTAGCAGCAAGGTGTACATCGTCAGCGCGATGCCCGACAGGATCACCGAATAACGCCATGGCAGCGTCACGGCGGCGATGGTCAGCGGCACCAGGTAATAAGAGACGAAGGGGTTGGTCGAGCCACCGGAGAAATACAGCAAGGCACTGTGGATAAACAGGTCGCAGGCCAGTTGCACGGCGTATTCGAGTTCGGTGACGGGCCATGAAGTGCGCAGGCGAATCGCTGTAAACGCGCACAGCAACATCGAGCAACCGAGGGTCGCGGCCAGTTGAAACCAGGGCAGCGGCAGCAAGTCGAGCCAGTAGGCCAGGCCAACGGAACCGGCCTGGGCGGCCAGCACCAAAGTGCGGATAAACGTCAGCCGCCAGAGATTCTGGCGGGTTGCAGAAGTGATTTGAACGACGGCGAGCATGAGCTCTCCTGATGAGCGCTCCAGGCGGATCGCACGGAGTATAACCAAGCACGGAGGCTGGCAGGCAAAAGTGCGGCAAACGGCCACAGGCACCAACGAGTTTCCCTTGTGGCGAGGGAGCTTGCTCCCGCTGGACTGCGAAGCAGTCCCAAAACCCGCCACCGCGATTCAACAGTCAAACCGCACCAGCCGATTTACGACTGCTTCGCAGCCGAGCGGGAGCAAGCTCCCTCGCCACAACAGTGCTCTCATCCTCTCAGGCATCTGTATAGAAGTTGTAACTGTGCGAACCGGATCATTAAAGCTAGAGTCTGATGGTTTCACGCAGGCTCGGACCCAACCCCTGCGCATCGTCCAAGGAGTTTTCATGCACACTTTCCGCCGCAGCGCCGCCCTTCTCGCCCTCAGCGTCGGCACCGTCGCCAGCCTTCCGGCCCTGGCTGCCGACGAACTGCATTACAACCAGATTTCCCTGCGCGCCGAAGTCAGTCAGGAAGTCGCCCGCGACCTTATGATCGTGACCCTCTACACCGAAGAACAAAACACCGACCCGGCCAAACTCGCCGCGGACGTCAGCACCACCATGAACAAGGCGCTGGCCCAGGCCAAGCAAGTCAAAGACATCACCCTGCGCCAGGGCAGCCGCAACAGTTACCCGATCTACGACACCAAGGGCCAGAAAATCACCGGCTGGCGTGAACGCGCCGAACTGCGCCTGGAAAGCTCCGACTTCGCCGCGCTGTCGAAACTGACCGGCGAACTGCTCACCGACCTGAAAATGGGCGGCATGGACTTCGCCATCGCCACGCCAACCCGCAAGGCCAGCGAAGACGCGTTGCTCAAAGATGCTGTAACGGCCTTCAAAGCCCGCGCGCAACTGGCCACCGATGCACTGGGCGGCAAGGGTTACAAAATCGTCAACCTGAACCTCAACAGTAACGGTTACCCACAACCGTACATGCGCGGGCCGATGATGATGAAAGCGGAGAGCATGGACGCCGCACCGGTGACGCCGGAAGTCGAGGCCGGTACCAGCCAGGTCAGCATGACGGCGGATGGGGTGGTTGAAGTGTTGTTGCCTTGATTCGATAACCTGTACAAAAAAACGGCGATCACCGAAGTGATCGCCGTTTTTTATTGCCTGACAAAAGTCAGCGGTGGGACTGCCTGGTTTGTGGTGATCGCACCGCCGCCATCGCAGGCAAGCTCGGCTTCTACCGGGGGATCAGCAAATATCTGAAAGATATGGGTCGACTGATAGGTCGCCATCGCAGCGATGCGGCGACCCGACAAGCCAGCGCCCACAGGGTCAGGGGCATAAGCAACAATATGGTCGGCTGTCAGGCCGCCATCGCGAGCAAGCTCTGCTCCTACAAAAAGCAAATCGGCGTACCCCCACCAAACCACGAGGCCGAGCGTTAGCTCGCCTTGCGCTTTTGATTTTGATCTGCCCGCCCCTTCGGGAGGCCGAGTGGAGGTTCTGCGCAGTGGGCAACCCGGCATGGATGCCGGGTTAGCCGCCCCCGGCCATGGATGGCCGATGGCGGCGGGCCCACGGAGCAGGACCGGAGCGAGGGAACTCCGAGCCCAGGCGAGGAGCCGGACGCTGGGGCGAAGCCTTTTGCTTACTTTTCGGCGTTTGGAAAAGTGAGTCGCCGTAAGGGCGAAACCGCCAGCAGCCGTTACCGCAGAAATGGATATATACACCGACAACAAGAAACTGGTCGGCTACCAGGCCGCCAAGATAAAGATCAGTGCAAAACGCCAAGGTGTCCACCGACAAACAGCAACGAGTCAAACTGCCCCCACAGCCACAACAAATCCTTAAACAACAAATACCTGGCACACCAATCACCCACTCGACAGTCTTCCACCCCGTCACCGACTTCAAGATCAGTTCCCTCGACCTCACCCCTTCTGCGCGGATGGGTATAAATAAGTAACACCACGCTCCAACCGGGTGCACCAGACACCACGATCGCCCCCAGCCAGTGCATGGTTTGCACCGAAAAAAACCCGCGCAAACGGTCAAATGCGCACGAATTTATACATATGCGACATTAAGGTACGTTCGTGCCACTGTTTAACGCCTGTGGTCGCTCAGGATCTTGCATTGGGTATGGCCCCTGCATAAGTATCCGCAGGCACGGCTCACGAGGTCGTCCTCTAATTCCAAAAATGACAACAAATCATGAGGCCAACATGCTTAAACACGCGGTCATTCCGTTTTTAGTCGGCGCCAGCTTGTTAGCTGCCGCACCTTTCGCCCAAGCGGCGACTAACCTGGTGTTTTGCTCCGAAGGGAGCCCGGCCGGTTTTGATCCTGGTCAGTACACCACCGGAACCGACTTCGACGCCTCTGCAGAAACCATGTTCAACCGCCTGACCCAGTTCGAGCGCGGCGGCACCGCCGTTATTCCTGGTCTGGCGACCAAATGGGACATCTCCGACGACGGCCTGACGTACACCTTCCACCTGCGTGAAGGCGTCAAGTTCCACACCACCCCGTACTTCAAGCCGACTCGTGAATTCAACGCCGACGACGTGCTGTTCACCTTTAATCGCATGATTAACAAGGATGACCCGTTCCGTAAGGCGTACCCGACCGAATTCCCGTACTTCACCGACATGGGGATGGATACCAACATCACCAAGATCGATAAAGTCGACGACCACACCGTCAAGTTCACCCTCAAAGAAGTGGATGCCGCGTTCATCCAGAACATGGCCATGAGTTTCGCTTCGGTGCAGTCCGCCGAGTACGCTGCCCAGCTGCTCAAGGACGGCAAAGCCGCCGATATCAACCAGAAGCCGGTCGGCACTGGCCCGTTCGTGTTCAAGAGCTACCAGAAAGATTCCAACATCCGCTACACCGGGAACAAGGACTACTGGAAGCCTGAAGACGTCAAGATCGACAACCTGATCTTCGCCATCACCACCGACCCGTCGGTGCGTATCCAGAAGCTGAAGAAGGGCGAGTGCCAGATCACTCTGTTCCCGCGTCCGGCCGACCTGAAGGCGCTGAAAGAAGACAAGACCCTGAAGGTGCCTGACCAGGCCGGTTTCAATCTGGGTTACATCGCCTACAACGTGATGGACAAGATCAAGGGCAGCGATCAGCCGAACCCGATGGCTCAACTGAAAGTGCGTCAAGCGCTGGACATGGCCGTCAACAAACAGCAGATCATTGATTCCGTTTACCAGGGTGCAGGTCAACTGGCCGTCAACGCCATGCCGCCGACCCAGTGGTCTTACGACACCACCATCAAGGATGCGCCGTACAACCCTGAGAAAGCCAAAGAGCTGCTCAAGGAAGCCGGCGTCAAGGAAGGCACCGAGATCAACCTGTGGGCAATGCCGGTGCAGCGTCCTTACAACCCGAACGCCAAGCTGATGGCAGAAATGCTGCAGTCCGACTGGGCCAAGATCGGCATCAAAGCCAAGATCGTGACCTATGAGTGGGGCGAGTACATCAAGCGCTCCAAAGGCGGCGAAAACGGCGCGATGCTGATTGGCTGGAGCGGCGACAACGGTGACCCGGACAACTGGCTGAACGTGCTGTTCGGCTGCGACTCGCTGCAGGGCAACAACTTCTCCAAATGGTGCGACAAGAAGTTCGACGGCATCGTCAAGGAAGCCAAGCGCACGACCGACCAGGGCAAGCGCACCGAACTGTACAAGCAGGCGCAACACGTCCTCAAAGACGCTGTTCCAATGACACCTATCGCTCACTCGACGGTGTTCCAACCCATGCGCAACGAAGTGCAGGATTTCAAGATCAGCCCGTTCGGCTTGAACTCCTTCTACGGCGTTAGCGTCAGCAAATAAGATTTGGCAACGGCGACGTTTTTGACGTCGCCGTTGTTTTATCTACCGAGAAAGCAGGAAACAACCTACATCCAGTTCCGCTGCGGACTACAGCAGTGACATCGGACGCGTTGCCCTTTCCTACAAGTCTTTAGGACTCTACGCATTTACTGCCAGAACCGCGGCTCATACCGTCGGGAACTGACCAGTGCATGCGTGGGCTCTCGGTTATTGCTGCACGTCATGGCTTGAGATCAGTGATGCCTCCACGTCCCCGGACGGGACCGCGGCTCATTGAAAACACTTAGAGAAAGATAAAAGGGAGCGTCATGCGCCATACCTTGGTTTTATCCGCATTGCTGGGCACCGGCCTGCTGGCCGCCACTTCCATCAGCCAGGCAGCCAACAACAGCCTGGTGTTCTGCTCCGAAGGCAGCCCGGCTGGCTTCGACACCGCGCAGTACACGACCGCGACCGATAACGATGCCGCCGAGCCGTTGTACAACCGACTGGCAGAGTTCGAAAAAGGCGCCACCAACGTCGTACCAGGCCTGGCAACCAGCTGGGATATTTCCGAAGACGGCCTCAAATACACCTTTCACCTGCGCGAAGGGGTGAAATTTCACACGACCAAGTACTTCACGCCGACCCGTGACTTCAACGCCGACGACGTGCTGTTCACCTTCAATCGCATGCTCGATCCGCAGCAACCTTTCCGTAAGGCCTATCCCACCGAATTCCCGTACTTCAACGGGATGAGCCTGAACAAGAACATCGCCAAGGTCGAGAAGACCGGGCCGCTGACCGTGGTCATGACGCTCAACAGCGTGGACGCCGCGTTCATCCAGAACATCGCCATGAGCTTCGCCGCCATTCTGTCCGCCGAGTACGCCGACAAACTGCTGGCTGAAGGCAAGCCGAGCGACATCAACCAGAAGCCGATCGGCACCGGGCCGTTCGTGTTCAAGAGCTACCAGAAAGATTCCAACATCCGTTACAGCGGCAACAAGCAGTACTGGGACCCGAGCCGGGTCAAGCTCGACAACCTGATTTTCGCCATCAACACCGACGCATCGGTGCGCGTGCAAAAGCTCAAGGCCAACGAGTGCCAGATCACCTTGCATCCCCGCCCGGCCGACGTCGAAGCGTTGAAGAACGACGCCAAACTCAAGCTCATCGAAAAGCCTGGTTTCAACCTCGGCTACATCGCCTACAACGTGCGCCACAAGCCGTTCGACCAGCTCGAAGTGCGTCAGGCGCTGGACATGGCGGTGAACAAGCAAGGCATTCTCAACGCGGTGTACCAAGGCGCCGGGCAACTTGCGCAAAACGCTATGCCGCCGACCCAATGGTCCTACGACGACACCATCAAGGACGCCGCCTACAACCCGGAAAAAGCCAAGGAACTGCTCAAGGCTGCCGGCGTGAAGGAAGGTACCGAAATCACTTTATGGGCGATGCCGGTTCAGCGCCCATACAACCCGAACGCCAAGTTGATGGCCGAGATGCTCCAGGCTGACTGGGCGAAAATCGGTCTCAAAGTGAAGATCGTCAGCTACGAATGGGGCGAGTACATCAAGCGCACCAAGAATGGCGAGCACGACGTCAGCCTGATTGGCTGGACCGGTGACAACGGGGACCCGGACAACTGGCTCGGCACGCTTTACAGCTGCGACGCCATTGGCGGCAACAACTATTCCCAATGGTGTGATCCGGCTTACGACAAGCTGATCAAGCAGGCCAAGGTCGTCACCGACCGTGACCAGCGCACCGTGCTCTACAAACAGGCTCAGCAGTTGCTCAAGCAGCAAGTGCCGATCACGCCTGTCGCCCACTCGACGGTCAACCAGCCGTTGAGCGCCAAAGTCGAAGGATTCAAGGTGAGTCCTTTCGGCCGCAACGTGTTCTCGGGCGTCAGTATCGACCAATAACCGATTAGCCAAAAACGCTGAGGGCGGATTCCGCCCTCACGCAAGCGTGTTGCCGCAATTCGCCTATCAGGCCTGAAGCAAACGTTTGCGATGCCCTGCATGAGTTCCAAACCCAATAGTCGGATCACCAAAAAAAGACCGGCATTAAAAAAGAAAGTAAGGAGCTTCACCCATGAAACTGAGCAGCACCGCGTTATTGGCCCTGGCCATCAGCAGCGTTACCGCCACGGCCTACGCAGAATCCCAGAGCCAGGACTTCGTTCCGACCCAACTGGCAAGCACCAACGCACAGTCGGAAGCCAAAGGCTTCATTGATGGTCAGAGCCTGTCGGGCAGCACCCGTAACTGGTACGCCAACGAAGATAAACAACGAGGCGCTACCTACAAGTACGAGCGCCACGGCGAGACCCTGAACGGCACGCGCCGTATCAACTGGGTTCAGGGCACCATCCTGAATTACACCTCGGGTTTCACCCAAGGCACCGTGGGTTTCAGCACCGAAGTCGCTGCCTACAATGCCATTGCACTGGATCGTAGCCGCGAAGACATCAAGGGCGGTTCCAACCGTACCCTGGCTCACACCAACGGCGACGCGGTGGATCAGTGGAGCAAACTGGGCCTGGCCAACGTGAAGGCGCGTATCTCCAACACCACCCTGACCGCCGGCCGCCAGAACTTCAGCAGCCCGATCGTCGACGTCATCGGCAACCGTCCGCTGCCTTCGAGCTTTGAAGGTGTGGCCATTCACAGCGAAGAGTTCGACAACCTGTCGTTCGACCTCGGCACCTTCGACCGCGTATCGCCTCGTACCGAGCAGAGCCTGACCAAATTCACTTCCGAGTACTCTGCCAATGGCGCTGAAACCGACCACGTAAACACCGCTGGTCTGAACTATCAGCCGCTGAAAAGCCTGAAAACCAGCCTGTACGCGACCAACGTAGAAGATTTCTGGAACCAGTACTACTTTGGCGCCACTCACGAACTGGGCGACAGCTCGATCCTGAGCCTGACCACCGGCCTGAACTATTACAAAACCGTCGACGAAGGCAAAAAGTTGATGGGTGAGATCGACAACGACACTTACTCGCTGTCGTTGGGCCTGACTCACCTCGCCCATAGCCTGACGTTCTCTTACCAGGAAGTGAACGGTAACGAGTACTTCGACTACCTGCATGAAACCAACGGCATTTACCTGGCCAACTCCTTGCTGTCCGACTTCAACGGCCCGAACGAGAAGTCCTTCCAGATCGCCTACGGCCTGAACATGGCCGAATACGGCGTGCCAGGCCTGAAGTTCAACATCTATCAGGCTCGCGGCTGGGGCATCGACGGTACGCACTACAACGGCACCGCCTACGACGTGCGCAAGATGGACGGCGAGAACCACTATGAATACGGCATCGGTACTTCGTACGCCTTGCAGAGCGGCCCGCTCAAGGCCACCACTATCCGTGCGACCTACACCACCCACCGCGCCAGCGATAACCAGGCTGACGGCAGCATCAACGAGTTCCGTCTCGTGACCACCATCCCGTTCAAAATTTTGTAAAAAGTGCCAGCCGACGGTCGACTCATGACGAGTCGGCCGTTCGGTTTTTTCCTGTTCAACCGATTGCAGAGGGTTCTTGATGAAAATGCTTCCCCTACGTGCGGCCATCGCTGCCGCGTTGCTGAGTGTTGCCGTTGGCGTCTCGGCCAAACCCCTGGTGGTTTGTACCGAAGCCAGTCCGGAAGGCTTCGACATGGTTCAGTACACGACTGCAGTCACCGCCGATGCAGTGGCCGAAACCATCTTCAACCGTCTGGCGGACTTCAAGCCCGGCACCACGGAAGTCATTCCGGCGCTGGCCGAGTCTTGGGACATCAGCGAGGATGGCCTGACCTACACGTTCCACCTGCGCAAAGGCGTCAAGTTTCATACCACCGAATACTTCAAGCCGACCCGCGACATGAACGCCGACGACGTGGTCTGGAGCTTCCAGCGTCAGCTGGACCCGAATCACCCGTGGCACAAGCTGTCGAGCGTTGGCTTCCCGTACTTTGAAAGCATGGGCTTCAAGGAACTGCTCAAAAGCGTAGAGAAGATCGACGACAACACCGTCACCTTCAACCTGACCCGCCGAGAAGCGCCATTCCTGGCCGACATCGCCATGGCGTTCTCTTCGATCTACCCCGCCGAGTACGCTGACCAGCTGCTCAAGGCGAACAAGACCGGCGACCTGAACAACAAGCCGGTCGGCACCGGCCCGTTCATTTTCCAGCGTTACGCCAAGGACGCTCAGGTTCGCTTCAAGGCCAACCCGGACTACTTCCGTGGCAAGCCGCCAGCGGATTCGTTGATCCTGGCCATCGCCACCGACAACAACGTGCGCCTGCAAAAGCTCAAGGCCAACGAGTGCCAGGTGGCGCTGTATCCGAAGCCGGATGACATCCCGAGCATCAAGAAAGACGCCAAACTGAGTGTCGATGAACTGAACGCGATGACCGTTTCGTACATCGCCATGAACACCACGCACAAATACATGAGTGATGTGCGGGTGCGCAAAGCCATCGACATCGCCTTCGATAAAGAGGCTTATGTCAACGCGCTGTTTGGTAAAGGCAATGCGACGGTGGCGGTCAACCCGTTCCCGGACACGCTGCTGGGCTACAACCACAGCCTGAAAAACCCGGCCCGTGACCTGGACAAGGCCCGCGCCCTGCTCAAGGAAGCCGGCGTACCGGAAGGCACCACCTTCACTCTGTTCACCCGCAACGGTGGCGGTCCGACCAACCCGAACCCGATGCTCGGCGCGCAGATGATGCAGGCTGACCTGGCCAAGGTCGGTATCAAGATCGACATCCGCGTGATGGAATGGGGCGAAATGCTCAAACGCGCGAAAAACGGCGAGCACGATATGGTTTCCGCCGGATGGGCGGGCGATAACGGCGACCCGGATAACTTCCTGACGCCTATGCTCAGTTGCGAAGCCGCGAAGAACGGCGAAAACTATGCACGCTGGTGCAATGACAAGTTCCAGGCGCTGATCGACCAGGCCCGGGAAAAAACCGACCCGGCCGAGCGGGCAGCGCTGTACGAACAGGCTCAGGTTATTTTTAACCAGGACCAGCCATGGATCAGCATGGCACACACTAGAATGTTCACCGCAATGCGCAACAACGTAGAGGGCTATCACATTAGCCCCCTCACCACTAATAACTTCGCCACCACCCAGGTGAAGTAGATAAGAAAACTCCCGGTGTCCCTGACTCCAGGGACACCAGGCACGCCTAACCGGCTGATGAGGTACACCAGAAGATGTTTAGTTTTATTGCCCGCCGATTGGGGTTATTGATCCCCACGTTCTTCGGCATCACCTTGCTGACTTTCGCGTTGATTCGCATGATTCCAGGCGACCCCGTGGAAGTAATGATGGGCGAACGTCGAGTCGACCCCGAAATGCATGCTCAGGCAATGGAACGCCTAGGTCTGAACAAACCGCTGTATGCCCAATACCTGGATTACATTGGCAAACTGGCCCACGGCGATCTCGGCGAATCCCTGCGTACCCGGGAAAGCGTCTGGAGCGAATTCACTTCCCTATTCCCCGCGACCCTGGAACTGTCCATGGCCGCCCTGTTGTTCGCCGGCATCCTGGGCCTGTTGGCCGGGGTGATCGCGGCACTCAAGCGAGGATCCCTGTTCGACCACGGGGTGATGGGCATCTCCCTGGCGGGATATTCGATGCCGATCTTCTGGTGGGGCCTGATCCTGATCATGTTCTTCTCGGTGTCACTGGGCTGGACGCCAGTGTCCGGGCGGATCGACCTGCTCTATGACATCGAGCCGCGCACCGGCTTCATGCTCATCGACACGCTGCTGGCCGATGACGTCGGTGCGTTCTTCGATGCCTTGCATCACCTGATCCTGCCGGCCATCGTGCTCGGCACCATCCCGCTGGCCGTTATTGCGCGGATGACCCGTTCGTCGATGCTTGAAGTGCTGCGCGAAGACTATATCCGTACCGCCCGCGCCAAAGGCCTGTCGCCGTCGCGTGTGGTGTTCGTGCACGGCCTGCGCAACGCACTGATTCCGGTGCTGACCGTGGTCGGCCTGCAAGTCGGCACATTGCTGGCCGGTGCGGTCCTGACCGAAACCATCTTCTCGTGGCCCGGCATCGGCAAATGGCTGATCGAAGCCATTGGCGCTCGGGATTATCCCGTGGTGCAGAACGGCATCCTGTTAATCGCCTGCCTGGTGATTCTGGTCAACTTCGTGGTGGATATCCTCTACGGCTTTGCCAACCCACGCATCCGTCACCAGCGCTGAGATCATGACCATGACCACTCCAACTCCAGCGGTAGCAGTCGATCAAAGCCTGCTGTACCCGTCTCCGTACAAAGAATTCTGGCAAGCCTTTTCCAAGAACAAAGGCGCCGTTGCCGGCCTGATGTTCATGTTGCTGGTGATTTTCTGCGCGATCTTCGCGCCATGGGTTGCCCCGCATAACCCGAGCGAGCAATACCGTGACTTCCTGCTGACCCCGCCGTCCTGGCTGGAAGGTGGGCAGATCCAGTTCCTGCTCGGCACCGATGAACTCGGTCGCGATCTGCTGTCGCGGCTGATCAACGGTTCGCGCCTGTCCTTGCTGATCGGCTTGTCGTCGGTGGTGATGTCGCTGATTCCGGGCATCCTGCTGGGTCTGTTCGCCGGGTTCTTCCCGCGCGTGCTCGGCCCGACCATCATGCGTCTGATGGACATCATGCTGGCCCTGCCGTCCCTGCTGCTGGCCGTGGCGATTGTCGCCATCCTCGGCCCTGGCCTGATCAACACCATTATTGCCATCGCCGTGGTTTCGTTGCCGTCCTATGTTCGTCTGACCCGCGCCGCGGTGATGGGCGAATTGAACCGCGACTACGTGACCGCCGCGCGCCTGGCCGGTGCCGGTCTGCCACGCCTGATGTTCGTCACCGTGCTGCCAAACTGCATGGCGCCGCTGATCGTTCAGGCGACCTTGAGCTTCTCCTCGGCGATTCTCGATGCCGCGGCACTGGGCTTCCTCGGCCTTGGCGTACAACCGCCGACGCCTGAGTGGGGCACCATGCTGGCTTCGGCTCGCGACTATATCGAACGCGCCTGGTGGGTCGTCAGTCTGCCTGGTTTGACCATTTTGCTCAGCGTGCTGGCAATCAACTTGATGGGCGACGGCCTGCGCGATGCGCTGGACCCGAAACTCAAGAACGCCGCCTGAGGAGATTCAAATGTCACTGTTAGAAATCAAGAATCTCAACGTTCGCTTCGGCGACAAGAACGCCGTTCCGGTGGTCGACGGGCTCGACATCTCCGTGGACAAGGGCGAAGTGCTGGCCATCGTTGGCGAGTCGGGTTCCGGTAAATCCGTGACCATGATGGCGCTGATGGGCCTGATCGAGCATCCGGGGATCGTCACCGCCGACGCCCTGAATTTCGACGGCAAGAACATGCTCAAGCTCAGCAACCGTCAGCGTCGGCAAATTGTCGGCAAAGACCTGGCCATGGTCTTCCAGGACCCGATGACCGCGCTGAACCCGAGCTACACCGTCGGCTTCCAGATCGAAGAGGTGCTGCGCCTGCACCTGAAAATGTCCGGCAAACAAGCCCGCGCCCGCGCGATCGAGCTGCTGGAAAAAGTTGAAATCCCGGGCGCCGCCAGCCGTATGGATGCTTACCCGCATCAATTGTCCGGCGGCATGAGCCAGCGTGTTGCGATTGCCATGGCGATTGCCGGCGAACCAAAGCTGTTGATCGCCGACGAACCGACCACCGCCCTCGACGTAACGATTCAGGCGCAGATCATGGACCTGCTGCTGGCGTTACAGAAAGAGCAGAACATGGGCCTGGTGCTGATCACCCACGACCTCGCGGTCGTGGCCGAAACCGCCCAGCGCGTGTGCGTGATGTACGCAGGCCAGGCGGTCGAAGTCGGACAGGTGCCGCAGCTGTTCGACATTCCGGCGCACCCGTACAGCGAAGCGCTGCTCAAGGCGATTCCGGAACACAGCCTCGGCGCCACGCGCCTGGCCACGCTGCCGGGTATCGTTCCCGGTCGTTACGACCGCCCGCAAGGCTGCCTGCTGTCGCCGCGCTGCCCGTATGTGCAGGACAACTGCCGTGCGCAACGTCCGGCCCTTGACCCGAAAAGCAACAGCCTCGCCCGCTGCTTCTACCCGCTGAACCAGGAGGTGGCGTAATGGCCGTCGTACTTACCGCCCGCGACCTCACCCGCCACTACGAAGTGTCCCGAGGCCTGTTCAAGGGCCATGCGACCGTACGCGCCCTGAACGGTGTGTCGTTCGAACTGGAAGCCGGCAAGACCCTCGCCGTCGTAGGCGAATCGGGTTGCGGCAAATCCACCCTGGCCCGTGCCCTGACGCTGATCGAAGAGCCGTCCTCCGGTTCCTTGAAAATCGCCGGGCAGGAAGTTGCCGGTGCTGACAAGGCTCAACGCAAACAACTGCGCAAAGACGTGCAGATGGTGTTCCAGAGCCCGTACGCCTCGTTGAACCCACGGCAGAAAGTCGGGGATCAACTGGCCGAGCCGCTGCTGATCAACACCAGCCTCAGCGCCACTGAACGTCGCGAGAAAGTCCAGGCGATGATGAAGCAGGTGGGTTTGCGCCCCGAGCATTATCAGCGTTATCCACACATGTTCTCCGGCGGTCAGCGCCAGCGGATCGCCCTCGCCCGCGCAATGATGCTGCAACCAAAAGTGCTGGTCGCGGATGAGCCGACCTCGGCGCTGGACGTGTCGATCCAGGCGCAGGTGCTGAACCTGTTCATGGATCTGCAGCAGGAGTTCAACACCGCCTACGTGTTCATCTCGCACAACTTGGCGGTGGTGCAGCACGTTGCCGATGACGTGATGGTGATGTACCTCGGCCGCCCGGTGGAAATGGGCCCGAAGAACGACATTTATGAGCGTCCGCTGCACCCGTATACCCAGGCGTTGCTGTCGGCCACCCCGACCATTCACCCGGACCCGAACAAGCCGAAAATCAAGATCGTCGGCGAGTTGCCCAACCCGTTGAACCCGCCGTCGGGCTGCGCTTTCCACAAGCGCTGCCCGTACGCGACCGACCGCTGCAAAACCGAAGAGCCGGCCTTGCGCCCTCTCGATAACCGCCAGGTGGCTTGCCACTACGCCGAGCAATTCCTCGACGGCGCGGCGTAACGGGCGAACGAAAAACCTGTGGGAGCGAGACCGGCTTGCCGGCGAAAGCGGAGTGTCAATCAGCATAACTGACACTGACACACCGCCATCGCCGGCAAGCCGGTCTCGCTCCCACATGGGATAGGCGACTTGTTCAAAAACCTCTTCTGCCCTGACTGCGCATCAGTCGGGGAAGAAGGGGTTTTCTTTTGCCTGTAACTTAAGCCCCTTCATCTTCATCGGTATCGGCATCCGGATCCTCGGTGGTCGAATCGTCATCATCCGCGCTGCCGCCCTGCCCCTGGTCGCCTGGCTCCGACTCGGACGCGGCGATCATCAGCCCGGTGTGCGTCACCTGCCCGCTCGACGCTTGTTCATCATGATCCGGGCATTCAGCCCACGCTGCCGCTGACATGCCAACCGACAGCATTACTAAAACCTTCAGCAACAACACAATGCGTTGAAAAATGCTCATGGCCGATTCCATCCTTTTGCAGGTGAAACGTGGAAGCCCGACGGCACTGATAGACATCCGGTTCCGATGGGGCAGATTCTCCAGATAGGACCCTGACGATGCGCGGGAAATGCCATGAGCGGGGAGACTGGTTTGGAATAATGTTTATACCCAAACCCACCAACAACGCCGATCCCTGTGGGAGCCAGCCTGCTGGCGATGGCATTCTTTCATTCAATGAATGTGCTGAATGTCACTCCGCTATCGCCAGCAGGCTTGCTCCCACAGGGGATTGTGGCGGGCATGAAAAAGCCCCGGCGCTTTCGCGACCGGGGCTTTTGATTTTGCAGCTCAGCGCTTAATGATGCTCACGCGTCGCACGGAATTTCACGTCCGGCCAGCGCTCTTCCATCAGTGCCAGGTTGACTCGGGTCGGGGCCAGGTAGGTCAGGTGACCGCCGCCGTCGACCGCGAGGTTTTCCACGGCTTTGATGCTGAATTCCTCGAGCTTTTTCTTATCGTCGCAATCGATCCAGCGCGCGGAATACACGGTGATCGGCTCGTAGGAGCACTCGACCTTGTATTCCTCTTTCAAGCGGCTGGCGACCACATCGAACTGCAGCACACCGACGGCGCCGAGGATGATGTCGTTGCTACGCTCGGGGAAGAACACCTGGGTCGCGCCCTCCTCGGCCAATTGCTGCAAGCCCTGGCGCAGTTGCTTGGATTTCAGCGGGTCACGCAGACGAACGCGACGGAACAGTTCCGGGGCGAAGTGCGGGATGCCGGTGAAGCCCAGTACTTCGCCTTCGGTGAAGGTGTCGCCGATCTGGATGGTGCCGTGGTTGTGCAGGCCGATGATGTCGCCGGCAAACGCTTCTTCCAGTTGCTCACGCTCGGAGGAGAAGAACGTCAGGGCATCGCCGATCCGCACGTCCTTGCCGGTGCGCACGTGGCGCATCTTCATGCCCTTCTCGTATTTGCCGGAGCAGATACGCATGAAGGCGATACGGTCGCGGTGTTTCGGGTCCATGTTCGCCTGGATCTTGAACACGAAGCCGGCGAACTTCTCTTCAACCGGTTCCACGGTGCGTTCGTTGGCGACACGGGCCAGCGGTTTCGGCGCCCAGTTGACCACGGCGTCAAGCACGTGATCGACACCGAAGTTGCCCAATGCAGTCCCGAAGAACACCGGGGTCAGTTGGCCGTCGAGGAATTCCTGCTGGTTGAATTCGTGGCAGGCGCCCTGCACCAATTCCAGCTGATCGACGAAGCGATCGTACTCGTCGCCCAAGTGTGCGCGGGCTTCATCGGAGTCGAGCTTCTCGATGATTTTCACATCGGTGCGCTCGTGGCCGTGACCGGCGGTGTAGACGATGATGTAGTCGTCGGCGAGGTGATACACGCCTTTGAAGTCGCGGTAGCAACCGATCGGCCAGGTGATCGGCGCCGCCTTGATCTTCAGGACCGCTTCGATTTCGTCGAGCAGTTCGATCGGGTCACGGATGTCACGGTCGAGCTTGTTGATGAAGCTGACGATCGGCGTGTCACGCAGACGGCAAACGTCCATCAGCGCGATGGTCCGCGGCTCTACACCCTTACCGCCGTCGAGAACCATCAATGCCGAGTCCACCGCGGTCAGGGTGCGGTAGGTATCTTCAGAGAAGTCTTCGTGGCCCGGGGTGTCGAGCAGGTTGATCATGTGCTCGCGATACGGAAACTGCATGACCGACGTGGTAATCGAGATACCCCGCTGCTTTTCCATTTCCATCCAGTCGGAGGTGGCATGGCGGTCAGACTTGCGAGACTTCACCGTGCCGGCAACCGCAATCGCCTTGCCCATCAGCAAGAGCTTCTCGGTGATGGTGGTTTTACCGGCATCGGGGTGGGAAATAATGGCGAAAGTGCGGCGTTTCGCGACTTCGGCGGCCTGTTTGGTCATGGGAAATCGCCTGGCGGTGATTCAAAAAAGGGCGGCGAGTATAGCGCAAACCGACCTCTACGGACCACCGTTCGCCCTGAAGCTGCTGCCGAGCCTGCGAGGTGTGGCGAGGGGATTCATCCCCGTTCGGCGGCGGAGCCGTCGTAATCCATTGAACGCGCAGTGGCTGGAAAAACAGGGGCCGCTTCGCAGCCCAACGGGGATGAATCCCCTCGCCACAGCCTCGCAGGCTCGAAAGCTGCTACAGGAGGCAACATGAGATGCGTGGTAGCTATCTGCTGTTAAATATGGAACCTTTTAAAAGGTAGAGACGTCCACTCCCCTGTTACAGCACTCGTAGCAGGGTTTGAAAAACCTGCAAGTTAGCCTGACGAGGCTGCGCTTATGGCTCGATCTCATGCGGTTTTACCAGCATGAAGAGCTGCTTCTCGCGAACGCTTTTTATCCGGCAGCCAGGAATGGCACTGCCACACGGGACTGCGTTCGCCGACAAAGAAAAAAGGAGTCCGCCTGTGGCTATTCGCTATGGCAAGGGGCTGATAGGAGGTGCGGTTGTCGTCGCTCTCCTGGCCCTGCTGGTCCACTGGATTGGCATCAACACGATCGAACATTACCGCGACGATTTGTTGTTTTACCTGCAAGCTCACCTGATTCTCGTCCTCGTTTCCATGCTGGCCGCCCTCGTTGTGGGCATCCCCGCCGGCATCTTCCTCAGCCGTCCGACCATGGTGGGACGCGCTGAACGCTTCATGCAGATCTTCAACATCGGCAACACCGTGCCGCCTCTCGCCGTACTCGCCATCGCCCTGGGCATCCTCGGCATCGGCAGCGGCCCCGCGATCTTCGCCCTGTTCCTCGCCTCGTTGTTGCCGATCGTGCGTAACACCTATGAAGGCCTGAAAAATGTTCAGGGTTCGCTGAAGGAAGCGGCCGTCGGCATCGGCATGACGCCGACTCAAGTGCTGTGGCGGGTCGAACTGCCGAACGCCGTGCCGATCATCATCGGTGGCGTGCGGGTGGCGCTGGCGATCAACGTCGGGACGGCACCACTGGCGTTCCTGATCGGCGCCAACAGTCTGGGCAGCCTGATTTTCCCCGGCATCGCCTTGAACAATCAGCCGCAACTGCTGCTCGGCGCGGCCTGCACCGCCCTGCTGGCCTTGCTGCTCGACGGTCTGGTGACACTCGCCAGCCGCCTCTGGCTCGAACGCGGCCTGCGCCCGTCTTAAGCCTCGGCAAAGGAATTTTTTATGAAGAAATTTAGCTTTTTAATAGGCTGCGTTCTGCTGCTCTCGGGAATTGCCCAAGCCGCTGAAAAACCCGTGATCCGCATCGGCGCCCGGGTGTTCACCGAACAGACCCTGCTCGCAGAAATCACCTCCCAGTATTTGCGCACCAAGGGTTACGACACTCAAGTGACCGGCGGTCTGGGCAGCAACCTCGCCCGCAGCGCCCACGAAAGTGGCCAACTGGATTTGATGTGGGAATACACCGGCGTGTCGCTGGTGGCCTACAACCATGTCACCGAAAAACTCGACAGTGCTCAGTCCTACGCCAAGGTGAAAGAACTCGACGCGAAAAAGGGCCTGATCTGGCTCACTCCGTCGAAGTTCAGCAACACCTACGCCCTGGCCCTGCCGGAAAAAACCGCAAAGGCCTACCCGCAGATCAACACCATCAGCGAACTGAACACGGTGCTGCAGGCTGAGGCGAAAACCAATCACCTCGTCGCGCTGGACACCGAGTTCGCCAACCGTTCCGACGGTCTGGACGGCATGGTCGACCTCTACGGCATGAACCTGACCCGCAAAAACATCCGGCAGATGGATGCAGGGCTGGTCTACACCGCCCTGCGCAACGGCCAGGTGTTCGCCGGTCTGGTCTACACCACCGACGGTCGCCTGAACGCCTTCAAGCTCAAGTTGCTCGAAGACGACAAGCATTACTTCCCGGACTACACCGCTGCGCCGGTGGTGCGCCAGGTTTACCTCGATGCCCACCCGAAACTGGCGCAAGAGATCAAGCCGCTGGCCGAACTGTTCGATGACGAAACCATGCGCCAGCTCAACGCGCGGGTCGATGTCGATCACGAAAGCCCTTCATCCGTTGCCGCCGATTTCCTGCGCCAGCATCCAATCAACTAAGGAGGAAAAGCCATGGAATTTCTGAACGCCTTTTCCCATCTCGACTGGCCGCTGGTGCTGCACCTGACCTGGCAGCACATCACCCTGGTCGGCATCGCCGTGACATTGGCGATTCTGGTCGGCGTGCCGCTGGGCATTCTGATGACGCGTTTCCCGACGCTCGCCGGCCCGTTGCAGGCCAGCGCCACGGTGCTGCTGACCGTGCCGTCGATTGCACTGTTCGGCCTGCTGCTGCCGTTCTACTCGAAATTCGGCCAGGGCCTGGGTCCGATGCCGGCGATCACCGCGGTGTTTCTGTACTCGCTGCTGCCAATCATGCGCAACACCTACCTCGCCCTGACCGGCGTTGAACCGGGCATTCGTGAAGCCGCCCGTGGCATCGGCATGACCTTCGGCCAGCGCCTGCGCATGGTCGAACTGCCGATTGCCGTGCCGGTGATCCTCGCCGGCGTGCGTACCGCCGTGGTCATGAACATCGGTGTCATGACCATCGCCGCAACCATCGGCGCCGGTGGCCTCGGTGTACTCATTCTCGCTTCCATCAGCCGCAGCGACATGTCGATGCTGATCGTCGGCGCCGTGCTGGTCAGTCTCCTGGCCATCTTCGCCGACCTGCTTCTGCAATGGCTGCAACGCACGCTGACTCCAAAAGGACTCCTGAAATGATCGAACTTCAAAACCTCAGCAAGACCTTCCAAAGCAACGGCAAAGATGTGAAAGCCGTGGACTCGGTCAGCCTGACCGTCAACGAAGGCGAAATCTGCGTGTTCCTCGGGCCATCGGGCTGCGGCAAAAGCACCACGCTGAAGATGATCAACCGCCTGATCAAGCCGACCTCGGGCAAGATCCTGATCAACGGCGAAGACACCACCGACCTCGACGCTGTGACTTTGCGCCGCAACATCGGTTATGTGATCCAGCAGATCGGTCTGTTCCCGAACATGACCATCGAGGAAAACATCACCATCGTTCCGCGCCTGTTGGGCTGGGACAAACAGAAATGCCACGACCGTGCCCGCGAGTTGATGAGCATGATCAAGCTCGAGCCCAAGCAGTACCTGAATCGCTACCCGCGTGAATTGTCCGGTGGTCAGCAGCAACGGATCGGCGTGATTCGTGCGCTGGCGGCGGATGCACCACTGTTGCTGATGGACGAACCGTTCGGCGCGGTCGACCCGATCAACCGCGAGATGATCCAGAACGAATTCTTCGAGATGCAACGCGCGCTGAACAAGACCGTGATCATGGTCAGCCACGACATCGACGAAGCGATCAAGCTGGGTGACAAGATTGCGATCTTCCGCGCCGGCAAACTGCTGCAGATCGATCACCCGGACACGCTGTTGGCGCACCCGGCGGACGACTTTGTCAGCAACTTCGTCGGCCAGGACAGCACACTCAAGCGCCTGTTACTGGTGAAGGCCGAAGACGCGGCGGACAACGCGCCGTCGGTCAGCCCGGAGACGCCAGTTGCTGAAGCGCTGGAATTGATGGACGAACTGGACCGTCGTTATGTCGTCGTCACTGATGGCGAGAACAAGGCGCTCGGTTATGTGCGACGTCGTGACCTGCACCGTCAGACCGGTACCTGCGCGCAATACCTGCGCGAGTTCAACGCCACCGCGGCGTACGACGAACACTTGCGCATCCTGCTGTCGCGCATGTACGAGTTCAACCGTTCGTGGTTGCCGGTGATGGATGCGGAGCGGGTGTTTCTCGGTGAAGTGACTCAGGAATCGATCGCCGAGTATTTGAGTTCCGGTAAGTCTCGTGGGGGCAAGACCAGTATTGTTTCGCCAGCCGAAGTTGCGCTGGCCTGATATATATAAAAGCGGGAGGCCTTAGTGCCTCCCGCCACATACTTTAAACACCGAAACAACATGTTAACAACATATAACGTATAACTTTTACTATTCCATAACAGCCTATAAAACTGTGACTATCAACAGGGCAAACAAACACGAGAGAGACGGAATACCCGCCTCTGCCCTATCACAGTTAAAAGGCAAAAAATAATGAGCGATTACCAAGAGCAGGATCAACTAACTACCACCTCAACTTCGACCTCTGTACCCGCAAGTATTCTTGTTGGCGGGATTACCAGTCCGCAACGAGTCAGGATCGGCAGCACGCTTGTAGTTTCTGTCGCTGCAATGCTCAAGACCGCAAACGGCGGCGCATTCCCTGGTGATCCTGGCGACGGAGTCTGGACAGCCACCGTAACCCCTCATCCTGCCGGCGGCGTACAAACCAAAACCATTTACAAGATGAACGGCGAGATCACCTTTCCCAATGTACAGCGCAGCCATAACGTAACGGTCCGAGTGGTATCCAGGCTGTACCCCCATCTCAGCGCCGGCGTAAAGACATTCGCCATCAACGCCTATCCGTAAAGGTAGTTGTCACTGCGGGGCGGGGTGTGCTGCACCCCGCTATCCATTCAACTGTGAAGCACTATAACAGGAACATCTATAGAACAACCTTTTAAGTCCAAGTTAACCTAAGAAACTGTGATTATTGTCAGGTGGAAATTTATCCGAACAGGCGTTAACTCTCCTCTACATCCACCACAGTTAGAAAGGTAAACGCAATGAACGATCACAATTCATCAGAACCAGCCGAAGTGGCCAGCACTCCGTCAGCTAATACCACCACAACGCCCGCAGGTATTGATATTGGTGGGATTACCAGTCCGAAAAAAGTCAAAAAGGGAAGCAATCTCGTCCTCTCTGTAGCTGCGGTGTTCAAGAGCAGCAACGGCGGCGCATTCCCCCACGATGGCGGCGACGGCACATGGAGCGCCACTGCCAGTCCGCCATGTGCCGGGGGCATACAAGCAAAGACCACTTTCAAGATGAACGGCGAAATCACCTTTTTCAACGTAACGACCAGTCATACCGTTACGATCAAAGTGGTATCAAAAAAGTACCCAAGCCTTTTCGCAACGAAAACATTCCAACTTGTCACGTTCTGATATTTGGAATCGGACATCGTTTCTGCGGCACTTGTATTGACGACAAGATCCACGAAAGTAATTCCTCCGACCGAGACTCCGGCGCCCTGTCGGTCGAACTCGCCGGAACGCCGTCCAGAACAAACCCGCTCCCACAAGATTTCCAAGCCCCTGTGGAAGCGGGCTTGCTCGCGAATGGACCACCACAAATCCCGCTGCCCCCCTCAAATCTCCCTGCCAGGGGAACATCACACTGTCATGCAGGTCGGTTACATCAGTAGCTGTCAGGGACCGCACGACGGAAGCGTGCAAAAACGCGACATTTTTTGTTGATCTCAAGCCCCTCACGCCCTAAAGTTCGCGCCGAACGTCCATGCTGGAAACGATCCATCCGGCTCAAGTACTGACGACGAGACAGCAAGGCCAAGGGAAGCACCGCCTCCCGTGGCCTTTTTGCTTTCGGCGACATGCCTTGGGAAGTAGGCGAACCAAAGTGGGGATACGGAGGACGTTCATTTGCACCCATTGATTACTAACGTTTGCCAGTAGGAGCTCCCAAGTATGTCGATCAACGTCGAAGACTATTTCGCGCGCGATACCTTCAACAAAATGAAGGCCTTCGCCGACAAACAAGAAACCCCGTTCGTGGTGATCGACACCGCGATGATCAGCCAGGCCTATGACGACCTGCGCGCCGGTTTCGAATTCGCCAAGGTCTACTACGCGGTCAAGGCCAACCCGGCCGTCGAAATCATCGACCTGCTCAAAGAGAAAGGCTCGAACTTCGACATCGCTTCGATCTACGAGCTCGACAAAGTGATGAACCAGGGCGTCGGCCCGGATCGCATCAGCTATGGCAACACCATCAAGAAATCCAAAGACATTCGCTACTTCTACGAGAAGGGCGTGCGTCTGTATGCCACCGACTCCGAAGCCGACCTGCGCAACATCGCCAAGGCTGCACCGGGTTCGAAAGTCTACGTGCGCATCCTCACCGAAGGCTCGACCACCGCTGACTGGCCTCTGTCGCGCAAATTCGGCTGCCAGACCGACATGGCCATGGACCTGCTGATCCTCGCTCGCGACCTGGGCCTGGTGCCGTACGGCATCTCGTTCCACGTCGGCTCGCAACAGCGCGACATCAGCGTCTGGGACGCAGCGATCGCCAAGGTCAAAGTGATCTTCGAGCGTCTGAAAGAAGAAGACGGCATCCACCTGAAACTGATCAACATGGGCGGCGGCTTCCCGGCCAACTACATCACCCGCACCAACAGCCTGGAAACCTACGCCGAAGAAATCATCCGCTTCCTCAAGGAAGACTTCGGTGATGACCTGCCGGAAATCATTCTGGAGCCGGGCCGTTCGCTGATCGCCAACGCCGGCATCCTGGTCAGCGAAGTGGTATTGGTGGCACGTAAATCCCGTACGGCGGTAGAGCGCTGGGTGTACACGGATGTGGGCAAGTTCTCCGGCCTGATCGAAACCATGGACGAAGCCATCAAGTTCCCGATCTGGACCGAGAAGAAAGGCGAAGTGGAAGAAGTGGTCATCGCCGGCCCGACCTGCGACAGCGCCGACATCATGTATGAAAACTACAAGTACGGCCTGCCGCTGAACCTGGCGATCGGTGATCGTTTGTACTGGTTGTCGACCGGTGCGTACACCACCAGTTACAGCGCTGTTGAATTCAATGGCTTCCCGCCGCTGAAGTCGTTCTACGTGTAAACGCTGCACGTAGAAATCAAAAAGCCCATGACATGTCATGGGCTTTTTTGTCTGGATTTCGCCCCGCTCCCTGTGGGAGCTGGCCTGCCAGCGATGGTCGTTAACGATAATGCCTGCACGCTGACGGAACGCGGCGTTCTTTAATCCATCGCTAGCAAGCTAGCTCCTACAGAGGTGTGAGTTCCAGCTCGAGTTCGGCGGACCGCTGGGCATAATCGGTCGCCATTTCACGAATCTGCGGATCAGTTGCGTTCAACAACGCTTTACTCGCCACCCGCAGGAAATTCAGATTTCCGCCGGCCAATGCCTTTCGCAACCATTTCAGTGCCTCGTTTATATTCCCTTCATCCGCCAGCACTGCGGCATAACTGAACTGCCCGCGAAAATCCCCGCCAACCGCCGAGCGTCGATACCAATCACGCGCGCCAACCGGATCCGCCAGACAAACCCGCCCGTCTTCCAGATAACGTCCCAGCAGATTCATCGACTTCGCATGGCCCAGTTCAGCCGCGCGACGGTAGAGTTCCAGCGCTTGCAACTGATCCTCGATCACTCCGCGCCCTGTCGCCAGCAGATTCGCGTAGTTGTACATCGCCCAATCCAGTCCGGCTTCGGCGCCGACGCGATAATGCCGTGCGGCGACCGAGGCATCCGCCACGCAACCCCAACCGTGTTCGTGACAGCGGCCAAGCATGTTGCGCGCCATCAGATGCCCACGCTGGGCGGCGATCCCGAACCAGCGCACGGCCAATGGCTGGTCCTGCTCGATCCCTTGCCCGTCCAGCAAAATCTGGCCGAGTAAGGCCTGAGCATCGAGAACCCCTTCGCGTGCAGCGACCAGGATCGCCTGAGCAGCACGCGCCGGACTTTCATTGAGCATGGCTTTGAGTTGATCGCCGTCGAGCACTTCTTCCCGGCGCAATGGATAACTCATACGTCAACCCAACGACGCAGCAGGTTGTGATACGCGCCCGTAAGGCGGATCAGCGATGGGTGATCCGGCACGTCCTGCGTCAGTTGCTGGATCGCCCCGTCCATCTCGAACAGCAGGGCGCGCTGGCTGTCTTCGCGGACCAGGCTTTGGGTCCAGAAGAATGACGCATAGCGAGTGCCGCGGGTGACGGCATTGACCTTGTGCAGGCTGGTGCCGGGGTACAGGACCATGTCGCCGGCGGGCAACTTCACACGCTGGGTGCCGAAGGTGTCCTGGATTTCCAGTTCGCCGCCGTCGTAATCCTCAGGCTCGCTGAAGAACAGCGTCGCCGACAGGTCAGTGCGTACGCGCTCGATGCTGCCTTTGGGCTGACGCACGGCGTTGTCGATATGAAAATCGAAACTGCCACCCGCCGTGTAACAGTTCAGCAACGGAGGGAAAACCTTGTGCGGTAATGCCGCGGACATGAACAACGGATTTTTCCACAACCGCTCCAGCATCGCCGCGCCGACTTCCTTGGCCAGCGGATGACCTTCCGACAGCTGCAGATTGTGTTTCGCCTTGGCCGACTGGTAACCGGCCGTGATTTTGCCGTCGGCCCAATCCGCCTGTTCCAGAGCCTCGCGAATGCGCTGCACTTCTTCTTTAGCGAACACGCCGGGGATGTGCAGCAGCATGGGAAAACACCTGAAGGCAAAGGGGTGGCAATGGTATTGATTCTTATTGCCAGTGTAAAACCCATGCGACGAACGAAACAGCAAAAACCGTAAGGGTAAATTGTAAAGAATGTAAATTCAGTGCGAATAGTAACGTTTCGCAATTGATACATAGACGCGTCTACCCTATATTCCGCGGCCTCAAATCCTTGGGGAGGGGAATTCACATGTCACGCCAACAACCACAATTACCGGTCAGCTCACCGCGTTTGCTCGCTTCTGCAATTGGCGTGGCGATCACCGCCGGCTCCGCGGGCCACATGGTTTTCGCGGCTGAGAAGACCGACGAAAAAGCACCGGGCAACGTGATTTCCCTGGGTGCTACCGATATCACCGGCGAGGCTCAGGACGATACCTCCTACAAGACCGATACCTCAGCCAACAAGAAATACACCGCGCCGCTGCGTGAGACGCCGAAAAGCGTCACCGTGATTCCGCAGCAAGTGATCCGCGACACGGGCGCCACCAGCCTGGTCGACGCCTTGCGCACCACACCGGGCATCACCTTCGGTGCTGGCGAAGGCGGCAACCCGGCGGGCGACCGTCCGATCATTCGTGGCTTCAACGCTGAAAGCGATACCTTCGTCGACGGCATGCGCGACCCGGCGTCCCAGAGCCGCGAAATCTTCAACGTTGAATCGATCGAAGTCAGCAAAGGCCCGGGCTCGGCCTTCACCGGCGCCGGCTCCACCGGTGGCAGCCTGAACCTGGTGAGCAAGACCGCCAAGCTGGGCAGTTTCTACAACGGCGGCTTCACCTGGGGCTCGGATCAGACCAAGCGCACCACTCTCGACCTGAACCAGCAGATGACCGACACCTCGGCCTTCCGCCTGAACCTGATGAAGCACGAAGCCAATGTCGCCGGCCGTGACACCGTGGACGTCAGCCGCTGGGGTGTGGCGCCGACGTTCGCTTTCGGCCTGGGCACCGATACCCGTGTGACCCTCGGTTACTACCACGTCGAAACCGACGACATGCCGGACTACGGCCTTCCGCTGACCCTGAGTCCGGCCCGCAGCAAGTACAACGTCGACAAACCGGCGCATGTCGACCGCGACAATTTCTACGGCATCACCAGTCGCGACTATCGCGAAACCACCAATGACAGCGGCACCTTCAAGATCGAGCACGATCTGAATGAAGACCTGACCCTGTCCAACAGCTTCCGCATGTCCCGTTCGACCCTGGACTACATCGTCACCAACCCGGATGACAGCAAGGGCAACGTTGCCAGGGGCAGCGTTTACCGTGGCGCCAAGAGCCGTAATTCGACGTCCAGCGGCTGGATCAACCAGACCGACCTGAGCGCCAAATTCGACACCGGCGCAATCGAACACAGCCTGGTCACCGGTATCGAGTTTTCCTACCAGGACACCCACAACCGCCCCTACATCCTGACGTCGGCCGCCAACGGCACGACGTGCAACCCTGCACTCTTCCGCTCCGGCGACTGCACCAGCCTGTACAACCCGACGCCTGGGGATAACTGGAACGGCAGGATCACCGACAGCGCTGCTTTCACCGATACCGACACCAAGACTGCCGCCGCTTATGTGTTCGACACCTTGAAGTTCAACGAGCAATGGTCCCTGAACCTGGGCCTGCGTTACGACAACTACAAGACCCAATCCAGCGGCTTCGCTAACGCTGGCCGTACCACACCGGCGGGGAGCTTCGATCGCGAGAACACCAGCGACCTGGTGAACTACCAGATCGGCATGGTCTACAACCCGTTGCCGAACGGCAGCATCTACGCAGCCTACTCGACCTCCAGCAACCCGGCGGGCGAAACCAGCGGCAACGGCAGTCTGGAACTGGCCGCCAACAACAGCGACCTCGATCCAGAAAAGAACCGCAACTACGAGATCGGCACCAAGTGGGACTTCTTCGGTGATGACCTGTCGTTGACCGCCGCGCTGTTCCGCACCGAGAAAACCAACGCCCGTATCGACGATCCGGATGGCGCCACCACCCAGGTGCTGGACGGCGAGCAGCAGGTCAACGGTCTGGAGCTGACGTACACCGGCAAGCTGACCCGTAACTGGAAGGTCTATGGCGGCTACACCTACATGGAAAGCGAAGTGGTCAAAACCACCCTCGCCGCCGATGAAGGCAACCATATGCCGAGCACCCCGCGGAACAACTTCACCCTGTGGTCGACCTATGATGTGGTACCGGAAAAGTTGACCATTGGTGCGGGTGCCACGTTCGTCGATTCGCAGTTCGGCAACATCGCCAACTCGGTGGAGATCCCGTCCTACTGGCGCTACGACGCGATGGCCAGCTACCGCCTGACCAAAAACGTCGACCTGCAACTCAACGTACAGAACCTGACCGACAAGCGTTACTTCGACCAGGTGTTCCAGACGCACTACGCCCACGTGGCGGCGGGTCGTACCGCCCTGCTGAGCGCCAACTTCCACTTTTGACCACACCACAATCCTGCAGGAGCAAAGCTTGCTCGCGAAGACGTCGGCATAGACAGCATTTATGTTGCCTGACACACCGCCATCGCCAGCAAGCTGTGCTCCTACGGGAGTGCGGATGAAGGCTGGAATCAGGAACAGGCCCCGTTCACGCAATTGAACGGGGCTTTTGTGTGTAAAAAAGAATGCTTCTCGACAGCCCACGGCATAATGCGCACCGTGATGACAAATTTCGAACGAACAAGGCGAGCAACGTGTTGAAGAAAACCCTGTTCCAGTTGCACTGGTTTTTCGGTATCAGTGCCGGGCTGGTCCTGGCCCTGATGGGCATCACCGGGGCGACAGTGTCGTTTGAGGATGAAATCCTGCGCGCACTCAACCCGTCGGTGTTGCAGGTCGAGAAACAGGTCGCCGGCGTGCTGCCGCCCGCTGAACTGGTGGAAAAAATCGAAGGCGCATCGGGCAAGAAAGTCTCGATGCTCTGGGTCGACACCGACAGCGGCAACGCAGCGCGGGTGATCTTCACGCCGCCGCCGGGCGAACGTCGCGGGGAGATGCGTTACTTCGATCCCTATACCGCGCAATTCATGGGCGACGCCACCGGCCAGGACTTTTTCGGCCTGATGCTGCAGTTGCACCGCTTCCTCGCCATGGGCGATACCGGTAGGCAAATCACCGGAGCCTGCACGCTGATCCTGGTGTTTTTCTGCCTGTCCGGTCTTTACCTGCGCTGGCCGCGCCAGTGGAAAAGCTGGCGCGCCTGGCTGACCCTCGACTGGAAGAAAAAAGGCCGCAGCTTCAACTGGGATTTGCACTCGGTGGCCGGCACCTGGTGCCTGGCGTTTTACCTCCTGGCGGCGCTGACCGGGTTGTCCTGGTCTTACGAGTGGTACAACAAGGGGTTGACCCGATTGTTGTCCGATTCACCGCAGAACGAGCGGGTTCGCAATCGTGGACCTGCGCCTGATGGCCCGGCACCGACCGCCGATTACGCCGCGATGTGGAGCAGCATCTACAGCGCTGCCGGTCCGGCACTGAGCGCCTACAACATCCGCATGCCGCCCGTGGCCGGACAACCGGCGACCGTGTTTTACCTGTTGAACTCCTCGCCACACGACCGCGCGCTGAACCAGATCACCCTCGATCCGGCCACCGGCCTCGTCAAACGCCATGACCGTTACAGCGACAAGAGCCTCAAGGCACAGCTGCTGACCAGCATCTACGCGCTGCACGTCGGCAGTTACTTCGGGATTGTCGGCCGGATCATCCTGACGATCAGCGCACTGACCATGCCGCTGTTTTTCATCACTGGCTGGTTGCTGTACCTCGATCGTCGACGCAAGAAAAAGCAGATCAAGGACGCCCGCAAAGGGTTCGCGCAACCGGGCAACGACGCACCGGCGTGGCTGATCGGTTTCGCCAGCCAGAGCGGGTTTGCCGAACAACTGGCCTGGCAGACCGCCGGGCAATTGCAGGCTGCCGGTCTGCCGGTGAAGGTTTCACCGCTGGCGAATGTCAGCGAACAGGACCTGCATGATTCGAGCAATGCGCTGTTCGTGGTCAGTACCTTCGGCGACGGCGAAGCACCGGACAGCGCTCGCGGTTTCGAACGCAAGGTGCTGGGCCGCGCGTTGAGTCTGGAGAGCCTGAATTACGCGGTGCTCGGACTCGGTGATCGGCAGTATCAGCACTTCTGTGGTTTCGCCCGCCGCTTGCACACCTGGCTCGGCGAGCACGGCGGCAAGAACCTGTTCGCGCCCGTGGAAGTCGATTGCGGCGACCCTTACGCCTTGCGTCACTGGCAGCAACAACTCGGTCTGCTGACCGGACAGGCACCGGTGGACACCTGGCAGGCACCGAGCTACGACAACTGGACGCTCACCCGCCGCGAATTGATGAACCCGGACAGCAGCGGTTCGCCGGTGTACTTGCTGGGCCTCACCGCCCCGAGCACCAGCAGCTGGCTGGCCGGTGATCTGGTGGAAGTGTTGCCCCGCAACTGCCCGTGGGCGATCGAGCATTTCCTCGACGGCCTGGGCATTGACGGTCGGGCCACGGTGACGCTTGACGGTCTGTCGCAAACTCTGGAACAAGCGCTCGCCAGTCGACAATTGCCCGAGAACCGCGCCCATCTGGTCGGCCTGCACGCGCAAGCACTGGTGGACGCGCTGGTGCCGTTGGCCATGCGCGAATACTCCATCGCCTCGATTGCCGCCGACGGCGTGCTGGAACTGATCGTGCGCCAGGAAATGCATCCTGACGGCAGCCTGGGTATCGGTTCCGGATGGCTGACGGAACACGCACCGGTGGGCAGCACCCTCAGCTTGCGCGTACGACGCAACAGCGGTTTCCATCTGCCGGTCGAACCGGTGCCGATGATCCTGCTGGGCAACGGCACCGGCCTGGCCGGGCTGCGCAGTTTGCTCAAGGCGCGGATTGCCGATGGGCAGCAACGTCATTGGCTGCTGTTTGGCGAGCGCAATCGCGAGCACGACTACCTGTGCCGCACCGAGCTGGAAGAGTGGCTGATTTCGGGGGACATCGAGCGTCTGGACCTGGCGTTTTCGCGGGATCAGGCCGAGAAGATCTACGTGCAGGATCGCCTGCGTGAATCGGCCGATCTGCTTAAGCAATGGCTGGCCGACGGTGCCGTGATTTACATCTGTGGCAGCTTGCAGGGGATGGCTTCGGGGGTGGATCACGTGCTGAATGAAGTGCTGGGGATTGAAGAGGTCGACCGCCTGATCGAACAGGGCCGCTACCGGCGCGACGTTTACTGACCCCCCTCCAACCCTGTAGGAGCCGAGCTTGCTCGCGATAGCGATCTGACATCCAACATGGGAGTTGTCTGTCAGATCGCTATCGCGAGCAAGCTCGGCTCCTACAAGGGATCGGTGTCGTCAAACCGGCTGCAATTTCTGCTCAAACACCGCCACCCCATCCAAATCCCGCAACACCACACTCATCTCCCCCGTCTGCCCCTCGATATTCACCTCACCAAAAAACTGGAACCCGGCAAACGGCGACATGTTCTGCGCTGGCGGTGCCTTCTCGAACACCACTTGCGGCCCAAAGGTTTTATCCAGCGGATTAGGCCCGAAACTCCCGGCATTCAAAGGCCCGGCAACAAACTCCCAAAACGGTTCGAAATCCTGAAATGCCGCCCGATCCGGGTGGTAATGATGCGCCGCGCAGTAATGCACATCCGCCGTCAGGAACACGAAATTGCGCACCTGTTCTGCCCGTAGAAACCCGAGCAGTTCAGCGATTTCCAGCTCACGCCCCTGCGCCGCTCCCGGATCACCATTGGCCACCGCTTCCCAGCGCGCCACGCCGGGGCTGACTTCGCCATCGGGCACGCCGAGGCCGATCGGCATGTCGGCGGCGATGACTTTCCACTGGGCGCTGGAGGCCTTCAATTCACGCTTGAGCCAGTCCAGTTGCTCACGCCCAAGAAACGGTTTGGCAGCGCCAAGGTTGTCATCATTGGCCTCACGATAACTGCGCATGTCGAGCACAAACACATCGAGCATCGGCCCGTAACCGAGCTTGCGATAAATCCGCCCGCCGCCATCGGCGCTCTGCCAACGCATCGGTGCATATTCAAGCCAGGCCTGGCGCGCGCGGCCCACGAGGCTGTGGATATCCTTGCTCTTGTAGCGCTCATCGAGTTGCTTGCCCGGCGACCAGTTGTTCACCACTTCATGGTCGTCCCATTGCCAGATCTGCGGCACCTCGGCGTTGAAGCGGCGGACGTTTTCGTCCATCAGGTTGTAGCGGTAATTGCCGCGATAGTCGTCGAGGGTTTCGGCGACTTTGCTCTTGGCTTCGCTGGTGATGTTGCGCCATACGCGGCCGCTCTCTGTGGTGAGCTGCGCAGGTATGGGACCGTCCGCGTAGATGGTGTCGCCGCTGTGGATAAAGAAGTCCGGCAGGCGCAAGCGCATCGCTTCGTAGATACGCATGCCGCCGATGTCCGGGTTGATGCCGAACCCCTGGCCGACGGTGTCGCCGCTCCAGACAAAACGGATGTCGCGCCGGGTCTGCGGCACGCTGCGCAAGTGACCGAACCAAGGCTCGCTGGTAACGCCGCTCTGGGCGTCTTCGAAATACACGCGATAGAAAATCGCCTGGTCGGCGGGCAGACCGCTGAGCTCGACCCGCGCGGTGAAATCGCTACGGGCGTCGGCGAGGGGCGAGACGAACCGGCGCGGGTTGCCGAACACACTGCGGGTGTCCCACTCCACCACCATCCGCGCCGGACGATCGCTGCGGCTCCAGACCATCGCCCGGTCACCCAGCACGTCGCCGGACTGCACACCATCGGTGAGTTGCGGCCGATCCTTGACCGAAGCAATCACTGCCGGCGCAAGACCGGGCAACAACAGCCCGGCGCCGACCGCTTGCATGACACGACGGCGACCGAGATCGAATTCGCTCATGGTGTTCTCCCTGAAAAAGGAAAACTAAAACATGGCCGTGTGACCCGGGCATGACACAAAAATCAGCAACACCACAAATCCCTGTAGGAGCCGAGCTTGCTCGCGAAGACGGTTTTACATTCACCAACGATGCCGACAGCTACACCGCTTTCGCGAGCAAGCTCTGCTCCTACAGGGTATGTGTTGTTCTCCCACACGGGTGGAAATGAGCATCGTGAGGCACACAACTTTTCAAGACGTTTCCTACAACGTATCTTGTTGCCGCGTTTCGGGATCGACTCCATAGTTCGGGCTCGCGGAGAACACCGCGAACGACCTTGGCCGGTCGGTGCAGGAACGCTACAGCGCAGCAACACCTCCTCAGGCACTTTGTGCCTGAGGTGTTGTTTTATGGCAGCTGTGCGTGGGACACCTTCGGGTGTGCCGGTTCCTGTGCCCGGTCGGCCAACCCGCGTATGGCTGCCACCCTCTTCGTTTGGCTGCGAATGGTGGTAGCTCCAATTACAGGAGTTACATCATGTTCCAAGTCATGCCGCGTTACCTCCCCATCGACACCTACGACGCCGAAACACCGGTGCTCTTCGTCAACACCCACAAAGAACTCAGCGAACTCACCGCCTGCGCCATGCACCGCTTCACCGTGGTTCGCGATCTGGCAGACACGGTCACCAGCCTGAATCTGAAAAACACTTCCGATTGTGATCTGGTGCGTATCACCCGCGCCGTGCATCTGCTCATGCGTGAGGGCTGTGCGGTGATGGATGTGGTTCAAGCGCGGGCGTTGCAGCGGGAGAATGAGTACAAAACCACGATTTAGCGGTGTGGCCACTGACGCCTTCGCGAGCAAGCCCGCTCCCACAGTGATCTCTGTCGTACACAAGATTTGTGTCCAACGCCGACCCCTGTAGGAGCGAGGCTTGCCCGCGAAGGCGGCCTGACAGTCAACATAGTCGTTGAATGTTAAGCCGCCTTCGCGGGCAAGCCTCGCTCCTACAGGATTGGTGGTGTCAGGCGCTGACGGGCTCTATTGCCAATTCGACAACCTCGGGGCGCTTGACCACCGCATACACCACAGCCGTCAGCAAACTCCCGGCCACAATCGCCAGCAAGTAAAGCAGCGCGTGGTTGATCGCATTCGGGATTGCCAACACAAACAATCCACCGTGCGGCGCCATTAGTTTGCAGCCGAAATACATCGACAACGCACCGGTCAGCGCACCGCCGGCAATGCTCGCCGGAATCACCCGCAACGGGTCCTTGGCGGCAAACGGAATCGCACCTTCGGAGATGAAGCACAACCCCAGCACCAACGCCGCTTTCCCGGCCTCGCGCTCAGCCTGGGCAAATTTGCGTCGCGCAATAAACGTCGCAATGCCCAAGCCAATCGGCGGCACCATGCCGGCCGCCATGGTCGCGGCCATTGGCGCATAACTCTGCGACGCCAGCAGCCCCACCGAAAACGCATAGGCCGCCTTGTTGATCGGCCCGCCAAGGTCGACGCACATCATCCCGCCCAACAACACACCCAGCAGAATCGCGTTGGTGGTGCCCATGCTGTCGAGGAAATGCGTGAGCCCCGCGAGCATCCCGGCCACCGGTTTGCCGACGACGTAGATCATCACCAGACCGGTGAACAAACTCGCCAGCAACGGGATGATCAGGATCGGTTTCAGCGCTTCAAGACTTTGCGGCAAACGCGCATACCGATTGATCGCCTGCGCCGCATAACCGGCGATGAAACCGGCAATGATCCCGCCGATGAAACCGGCGCCCAAGGTGCTTGCCAACAGACCACCGATCATCCCCGGCGCAAGCCCCGGGCGGTCGGCGATCGAGTAGGCGATGTAACCCGCCAGCAGCGGCACCATCAGCTTGAACGCGGTCTCGCCACCGATCTGCATCAGGGCGGCGGCGAGTGTGCCTTCCTCCTTGAACGCGGTGATGCCGAACACGAACGACAAGGCGATCATCAGACCGCCCGCCACCACCATCGGCAGCATGAACGACACGCCGGTCAGCAGGTGTTTGTAGACGCCGGTCTTCTCTTGTTTGGCCGGGCCTTTGGCGCCGGTCGCGGCGCTTTCCTGCTTGCCTTCGGCCAGCGCTTTGTTCAGCGTCGCTTCGGCTTGTTTCAACGCGATGCCCGTGCCGCAACGGTAGATTTTCTTGCCGGCAAAACGTTCGGTCGCGACTTCGATATCGCAGGCCAGCAACACCACGTCCGCGTCGGCAATTGCCGCCGCACTCAACGGATTGCGCGCGCCGACCGAACCCTGGGTTTCGATTTGCAGGTCATACCCCAAACGCTTGGCGGCTTGCTGCAAGGCTTCGGCAGCCATGAACGTGTGAGCAACGCCGGTCGGGCACGCCGTGATCGCGACCAGGCGCGGGGCGTTTTTCGCGACGACCACAGGTTCGGCGACGACCTCGGCTGCGACGTAAACCTGTGCCTCTTCAGCACCGCGTCGCAGCACCGCTTCGACATCTTGCAGGGCTTGCGCCGGGGTGCTTTGGAACACGCGCTTGCCGACGAATCGGGACATGTCCACCGGTGCGCTGGTCACCAGCAACACCCACTCGGCAGCCTCGATCGTGGCCGCCGACAACTGGCGTTCCGGGTGCGCCGCATCCACCACTTCGACGCTGGTGCTCCAGCCCTGCCGCTGCGCCGCGGCATCGAGCAAACGGGCGCACAGCACACTGGTGACCATGCCGTTCGGACAGGCCGTAACAATGGCTAACTTCATGACAAACCCTCTTATTGTTCTGTCAGGGGGCGCACGCGCACACCCTGTTCGAGCCGCGCCAACTGCGTCGCATCGCCGATCCCGAAACCGATCTGGGTCACCGCCATCGCAGCAATCGCCGTGGCGGTGCGCAGGGTCTGTTCCGGCGTGTCGGCGCTGAGCAAACCGTGAAGCATGCCGGCCAGTAACGAATCCCCTGCGCCCACCGTGCTGGCGACGCTGACCTTGGGTGGCGTGGCATGCATCGCCGCGCCGACACTGAACCAGTTCACGCCGTCGGCGCCGTGGGAAATCACCACGTGCTCGATGCCTTGCGCATGCAAGCGGCTCGCCGCTTCGGCTTGAGTCGCGACCGAAATCACCTCGCAGCCGAGCACTTCGGCCAGTTCTTCGGTGTTCGGTTTGATCAGCCACGGGCCGGACTTCAGCGCTGCCCGCAACGCTTCGCCGCTGGTGTCCAGCGCGACGTTCAAGCCAAGATTTTTCAAGCGCACAATCAGCGCCTGCAACCACTCGGGACTGATGCCTTGAGGCAGGCTGCCGGCCACAACGACCGCGTCATGCCCCGGCGCAATCTGATCCAGTCGATCCAGCAACGCCTGCTGCGCCGCCTCACTGACCATTGGCCCCGGGCCGTTGATGTCAGTGATGCGCCCGTCACTTTCCGCCAGTTTGATATTGCTGCGGGTTTCGCCGGGAACGCGGATAAACGCGTCGACAAAACCGCGCTTGGCAAACAGGGTTTCGAACGCTTGCAGATTGTCTTCGCCGAGAAAACCGCTGACGGTGAGCTGATGCCCAAGGTCCGCCAACACCTGCGCCACGTTCACGCCTTTACCGGCGGCGTGGGTGTGCATCTCGTCGCTGCGGTTGACTTGACCGGGCTCAAGGCGCGGCAACTGCACCGTCAGGTCCAGCGCCGGGTTGAGGGTCAGGGTCAGGATCTTGGCCATTACAGGGCCTCCACTAATGCGCGCACTTCATTTGCGCTGCCCACGGCCAAGGCCTGTTGGGCGAGGGTTTGAGTCTGGGCCAGGCTGAGTTCGCGAATGCGTGCCTTGACCTCGGCAATGCTGCGGCCCGACACGCTCAACTCGTCCACGCCAAGACCGACCAGCACCGGCACCGCCAGCGGATCGGCCGCCAGCTCGCCGCACACGCCGACCCATTTGCCATGGGCATGGGCCGCGCGCACGGTGATGTCGATCAGTTGCAACACGGCCGGGTGCAAGCCGTCAGCCTGGGCCGACAAGGTCGGATGACCACGGTCGATGGCGAGGGTGTATTGAGTGAGGTCGTTGGTACCGACGCTGAAGAAGTCGACCTCCTTGGCCAGCACCGGCGCCAGCAACGCAGCCGATGGCACCTCGATCATGATCCCCAGTTGCAGGTCCGCGACCGGGATTTCCAGACGCAGCCGCTCGGTCATATCCCGCGCCTGCCGCCACTCGTCAACGCTGCCGACCATCGGGAACATGATGCGCAGCGGGCGGTTATCAGCGGCCCGCAGCAGGGCGCGCAATTGCGCTTCCATGATGTGCGGACGCTGCAAGGTCAGGCGAATGCCGCGCACGCCGAGGAAGGGGTTTTCTTCCTTGGCGATCGGCCAATATGGCAGCGGTTTGTCGCCGCCGACGTCGAGGGTGCGCACCACCAGCGGCCGACCGGCGAGGCCATCGAGCACGCGGCGGTATTCGACTTCCTGAGTCGCTTCGTCAGGCGCCTGAGAGTGGGCCATGAAAATCAGTTCGGTGCGCAGCAGGCCGATGCCTTCGGCGCCATGCTCCACGGCGCTGGTGACGCCTGCGCTTTCGCCGATGTTGGCGAACACTTCGACCGCGTGGCCGTCGGTGGTCAGCGCCGGTTGATGACGTTGTTCGGCCGCCGCTTTCAAACGTTGCTCGCGGGTGTCGCGCTCTTCGGTGGCACGCTGCAAGGTCGCGGCATCGGCGTCTACATGCAGGCGACCGCGCTGGCCATCGAGCAGCAGCGGCGTACCCGGCGCCAGCAGCAACACCGCCGCACCTGCGCCGACCAATGCCGGAATGCCGAGTGCACGGGCGACGATGGCACTGTGCGCGGTAGCGCCGCCACGGGCGGTGAGAATGCCGGCGACGCGGGCCGGATCGAGACGCGCCACGTCGGAAGGCCCGACTTCATCCATCACCAGAATGTACGGCTGATCGGGTTCGCTCGGGGTTTCGACGCCGCTCAGTTGCGCCAGCACGCGACGGCCAATGTCGCGCAAGTCGGCGGCACGCTCGGCAAGCAAGGCGTCCTGCAGCGATTCCTGTTGTTTCGCCGCCGCGTCGATCACCGCCATCCATGCCGCTTCAGCGCTTTCGCCTTGCTTGAGGCGCGTCTCGACTTCATCGGTCAATTCCGGGTCGTCGAGCATTTCCTGGTGGGTGATGAAGATTTCGCGAATGGCTTTGGATTTGCTGCGTTCGATCAAGCCTTCGATGTCGCGGCGCACGTCTGCCAGCGCTTGCTTGAGACGTTCGCGCTCAAGGGCGGCGGACTCACCGCGCAACGGGTAGTCGATGGTTTGCAGCACTTGAATATGTGCCGGGCCGATGGCAATGCCCGGTGCTGCCGGGATGGCTTGAACCACACTACCGGACGCCGGCGCGAGCAACACTTCGGCCACATCCGCGACGACTTCGCGCTGTTGGCTCACGGCCGGCAGCGGTTCGACTTCTTCACCGAGGCCTTCTTCGATGGCCGCCAACAACGCCGGCAACGCATCGGCGGCAATGCTTGGCTCGGCGACAAATTCGAGCACCTGACCGCGACGGGCACCGAGGCTGAGCAGCTTGCTCAAGCTCTTCACCGACACCGCGCTGTCCTGCCCGTCGACAATGCGTACGCGAATCTCGCCTTCAAAACTCTTCGCCAGTTGCGCGAGGATTTTTGCCGGACGCGCGTGCAAGCCGTGGGCGTTGGCCAGCGCAATGCGCGCGCTCGGCCAGTCTGCCGGCAGTTCACCGCCGAGCACTTCGAGCACTTTGCGGCTGCTGGTGGCGCGGCCCAATTCATGGCCGCGACCTTCGATCAGCAGCGCGCAAAGGCGTTCGAGCAAGGCCTGATGCGCCTCGCCGAGGCTGGCCAGACAGAACAGGCCGCTGAGCGGCTGACCGAGATAACGCATCGGTTTATCCGGGGTGACGAAGGCCAGGCCCGGACGCTTGACCGTTTGTTCGCTGTGCAACCACCACAAGCCATCGCCCAGTGGCAGCGCTTCGACCTGTTGCAACACCGCGGAGAAACCATTGCTCACACAATCTGCCTGACGCAGCAAACGGGCACCGCGCCAGACCAGTTCTTCGAAGTCATCAGCCGACACACCCAGGCCGATCATCTGTGCATCCAGCGCCAGTTCCTGCGGCGCGCCTTGCAGCAGTTTCAACAAGGCTTCGGCGGAACCGGCGCGCCGCAGGGCCTGGCCCAGATCGGTCTCGCCGAGGGCGCGGGTCAGCAGTTGCAGGAGTCGCAGGTGTTCGTCGGATTTGGCCGCAATACCAATCGCCAGGTAGACGATCTGACCATCGCCCCAATCCACGCCCTCGGGAAACTGCATCAGCCGCACGCCGGTGGAAAACACCTGATCGCGGGTTTCCGGCGTACCGTGGGGGATGGCAATACCTTGACCGAGAAAGGTCGAGCCCTGGGCTTCGCGTGCTTGCAAACCGGCGAGATAACCCTCGGCGACCAGGCCGTCGGCGACCAGATGTTGTGCCAGCAAATGCAACGCTGCGGACTTGTCCACGGCCGACTGGCCCATGGAAATCTGCTCTTTCGTGAGCTCGAGCATGCTTTCTCCTTTTTGGCACCTTAAGGTGCCAGGTATTGTTTTGAATGAGTCAGCTTAGGCGCTTAACCATCACTTTTGGCGGTTTCACGGCAGAACCGGCCAAATGCACCTGAAACGTAGAAAATACGCCTGCTGAAACGTTTAATCTAGAATGATTGGCACGTTACTCGATAATGTCCCATCCTTGAAGTCCAACTTGTCGGATTGGCTGCGACAATAGTTGCCTGCCTGAATCGGGTAGGATTGGCGAAAATGTCGGCCGACAAACAAGGAAAACCCGAGTTGAAACTCAGTGATATCGCCCAGCTGGCCGGTGTGTCTGTGACCACCGCCAGTTATGTCATCAATGGCAAGGCCGAACAGCAACGCATCAGCAGTGCCACCGTCGAGCGCGTGCGCGCGGTCGTCGAGCAACATGGCTTCACGCCCAACCCCCAGGCGGCCGGGCTGCGCAGTCGGCACACCCGCACTTTGGGCTTCATTTTGCCGGACCTGGAAAACCCCAGTTACGCACGAATCGCCAAACTGCTGGAGCAAGGTGCCCGGGCCCGTGGTTATCAGTTGCTGATCGCCAGCTCCGACGACGCGCCGGACAGCGAACGGCAATTGCTGCAACTGTTCCGCGCCCGTCGTTGCGACGCGTTGATCGTCGCCAGTTGCCTGCCGAGCGGTGATGACAGCTACCGTCAGTTGCAAGCCAAGGGTATCCCGATCATCGCCATCGACCGGGTCATGGAGCCTGAGCATTTCTGCTCGGTGATCAGCGATGATCGCGAAGCCAGCCTGCAACTGACGCGCAGCCTGCTCGACCCGCTGCCCAAGCAGATCGCCCTGATCGGCGCACGCCCTGAACTGAGCATCAGCCAGGAGCGGGCGGCCGGGTTCAAGGAAGCACTGGCCGGGTTCAAAGGCGAAATCCTGATCGAACACGGCGAATCGTTCAGTCGCGAGTGCGGCAGGCAGTTGATGGAAGACCTGCTCCAGCGCCTGGGTCATTTGCCGGATGCATTGGTAACCACGTCCTACGTGTTGCTTCAGGGCGTGTTCGACGCCTTGCACGACTTCCCGATGAAAACCCGCCCGCTGCGCCTCGGTACATTCGGTGATACGCAGTTGCTGGACTTCCTGCCACTGCCCGTCAACGCCATGGCCCAGCAACACCAGTTGATCGCCGACAAAGCGCTGCAACTGGCCCTCGCCGCCATCGAGCAGTCCGATTACCAGCCCGGCGTGCAAGCCATCGCGCGGACCTTCAAGCAGCGTATTCGCCAGGATTGAACCGTGGAGCTGATCGACAGCCACACCCATCTGGATTTTCCGGACTTCGACGAGGATCGTCAGGCGCTGCTCGCCCAGAGCCGCGCCCTCGGCGTGCGGCGGATGGTGGTGCTGGGCGTTTATCAGGCCAATTGGCAGCGAGTCTGGGATTTGGTCCTGAGCGATCCCGATCTGCACGCGGCGTTCGGTTTGCACCCGGTGTATCTGGATGAGCATCGGCCTGAGGATCTGAAGGCTCTCGGTGACTGGTTGACCCGGTTAGCGGGCCATCAACAGTTGTGTGCCGTGGGCGAGATCGGCCTGGATTACTTCATCGAAACCCTCGATCGTGAGCGCCAGCAGACGCTGTTCGACGCGCAACTGCAACTGGCAGCGGACTTCAATCTGCCGGCGCTGATTCATGTGCGACGCAGCCATGCGGCGGTGATTGCCACGCTCAAGCGCTTCAAGTTGAAACGCGCGGGCATCATTCACGCCTTCGCCGGCAGCAAGGAAGAGGCCCGCGAGTACATCAGGCTCGGTTTCAAACTGGGTCTTGGCGGCGCGGCGACCTGGCCGCAGGCGTTGCGCATGCACCGTGTGCTGGCCGAGTTGCCGCTGGAATCGGTGGTGCTGGAAACCGACTCACCGGACATGGCGCCCGCCATGTTTCCCGGTCAACGCAACAGCCCGGCGCATCTGCCGGCGATTTGCGAGGCGCTGGCGGGGATCATGGCGGTCAGTCCTGGGCAACTGGCCACCGCGAGCACGACCAATGCCTGTGAGCTGTTCAACTGGTAGTCAGTCGGCGTGAGCCTTCGCGGTATCGAGAATCAGCATGATGTGTTGCCGATGCCTCGCGTACTGAATAACGCCGCAGTAGATCAGAATCGCAACCAGCGAGAAATTCAGCTGTTCGACGACGCTGAGCAAACCGACCCATTCCATCACTAACGCCACCAGCAGCGCGGTGCAAACCGTTACCAACATACTGGCTCGCAACATCGCGAGTGAGTCGAGGGACTTGATGCGCCTGATCTGTTTCGGGTCGCTCAGTTGTAAGGCTTTGTGGCAGTGGGAACAGGGGAATGCTTCGTTGATTGCGATGGCGTTGAGTTGCCAGGGTTCGAGTAGCCGAATGCTCCCGCAATGGGCACAGTGCCCCTGGATTCCAGTTGTAGCGAAGGACATAACCAAGCCTCCTCAGGGTAGGTCAGGGTTGTGGATCATCCTTCATTGAAGACCAAATGCCAGAGCCTGGGGGAAAACCGGATTTTGCCGACGCGGGGAGGTAATAAATACTACAGGTAGTGCCCGAAAAACTGTGGGAGCGAGCCTGCTCGCGATTGCGGTGTAACAGTCACCAAGTGTGCTGACTGATAGGCTGCTATCGCGAGCAGGCTCGCTCCCACATGGGTTTTCAGGCGTTCTCTAGACCCGAAACGCGCTGATCAGCTGTTTCAACTCCACCACCTGAGCCGACAACGCCCGACTGGCGTTCTCCGTCTGGTGCGCGCCTTCGGCGGTGCGCTCGCCGGCACGGTTGATCTCGACGATGTTCTGGTCGATGTCGTGCGCCACGGCGGTCTGTTGTTCTACGGCGGCGGCGATCTGCTGGTTCTGGTCGACGATCATTCCCACCGCCCCAAGGATATTTTCCAACGCTTGCTGGACCTTTTCCGACTGTCCGACCGTGCCATTGGCCATTTGATGGCTGGTGCCCATGGCTTTCACCGCTGCACCGACACCGCTGTGCAGTTTGGTGATCATCTGCTCGATTTCTTCAGTGGATTGCTGGGTGCGTTTGGCCAAAGTCCGGACCTCGTCCGCCACCACCGCGAAACCTCGGCCTTGCTCGCCCGCTCTCGCCGCCTCGATGGCCGCGTTGAGCGCCAGCAGGTTGGTCTGTTCGGCGATGCTTTTAATCACCTCCAGCACGCGGCTGATGGATTGGCTGTCGCTGGCCAGTTGATTGATTACCAGCACCGATTGATCGATCTCACTGGCCAGTGCGGCAATGCTGCCCTGTTGCGACTCCACCAGACCGCGACCGCTGATGGTCTCGTCGTTGACACTGTGGGCACTGTTGACCGCCGCCGCAGCGCTGCGGGCCACCTCCAGTGACGTGGCCGACATCTGGTTCATGGCCGTGGCAACCTGTTCGATCTGCGTGCGCTGCCCCGCGACGGCCTGGTTACTCTGGGCCGACACATTCTCGACCTGTCCGGCCTGACGCTCGACTTCACCGACGGTGTGGCCGACACGCTCGATCAGGTCATGTATTTTCTTCACGGTGCCGTTGAACACCTCGCCCAACTCACCCAGCTCATCACGGCTGTTGGCGTTGAAGGTCACGGTCATGTCGCCGGCTGCCACCTTGTCCATCATCGCGCCAAGACGCTTGAGGGTGGTGCGGGTCGAGGCGTAGAAACCGCCATAGAGGTAAAAGATCAACACAAATACCACCGACAGCGCGACGGCCTGCAGGACCATGTGCGTACGGTTCTGAGCCAGTCGCTGCTGCAACTGGGTGTCGAGGAATTTCAGGGTGGCTTCGTTGAGTTGGTAAGTCTGGTCCATCAGGCCGGTGACCTGATCGTAGAAGTCCTGCCACGGCGCATCAAGGGTGTCAGCCATCACCACTTGTTCTTCGAACAGTTCGCTGGCTTTTTTCAGCGTCGCCTTACTGCTCTCGGCCTGGGAGGCCAGGGTTTCACGCGCCGCTTTGCTTGAGCCCAGCGCGTCCTGCAACTTTAGGCCGTACTCGGCCTGCAGCTTTTCGATCTGCGCCAGCAACTCATCGAAACGGGTGCTCGACGACGAATTGAGGAACCCTTGCCCCAGCGAGTAGGAGCCCATCGCGCGGCCATCGCCCAATGTCTGGGTAACGGGCGGCGTGACGTTGGTAATGAGTTCAGTGAGCTGACGCATGTCGCTCTGGCTGTCACGGCTCAAACCGGCCTGACTGGCGATGATCTGGCTGAAAATCTGGGCATTGCCGAGCAACTTGCCGATCAGCGCACTTTTGCTTTGCAGGGAGTTTTCCGTTTGCTGGGCCTTGAACGCAGTGATCATTTCATCGCGCTTGCCATCGAAAACCGTGATTTGCTCCGGATCGGTGGTCATCGCCGTCAGCCCTTGCAGGCGGGCCAGAACGCCTTGTTCCAGGGCACTGATCTTGGTCTCGACATTGCCTGCCTTACCGGATTGGCCAAGGGTGACGTTGATCTGCACCAGGTTGTTCAGGGTTTCCAGGTCGCGTCGCAAGGTCAGGCTGCTGCCCAGCAGGTCGAGGCTCTGCAGTTCGACCTGAGTGCCCTGGAATTCACGATAGGAATCGCGCACCAGGTAAAAGTTGGTCACCAGCATCGGCACCAGGAACAGAACGCTGATCAGGCTGAACTTCATGCCGAAGCTCAGGCGATTCATTAGCGCGACGGCGGGATAGAGCAAGCTCTTCACTGGAAGTCTCCCTTTGCATTCTTATTTTTATTGGCAGGCACAGACAGGCAGCAGATAGCCACTATTCAGTGCCATCTCTGTATAGCTTAAATCGGCTGGGGGGTTTGTAACTTAAGGTTAACGGGGGCGCTGCTCTTCAGGCAGAGGGTGTCCTTTCAGACAAGTGATATACCTTGTGGCGAGGGAGCTTGCTCCCGTTCGGCTGCGTAGCAGTCGCAAACCGGGCAACCCGTTCTGTCTGAACGCGTGCCGGGGGTGCTTCGCACCCCAGCGGGAGCAAGCTCCCTCGCCACAATGAGTTCACCTCAGATATGCGTCGGGTTATGGCAATACCGTCCACAGCGCAAAACCGGCGTACCAGAGCACCGCCGCCCGCAGCAGCAATTCCCAGATCCGGTCGAGACTGTTGATGCCGTCCGGCCCGACCACCGGTGCAGGAATTTCACCGGCCACCAGCCCTACCTTCTCGATCAACTGGGCGGCGCTGATGTTCCAGTTCAGCAGTTCATGCAGCATCACCCGGCTGACCGCAACAAAGTTGCCGACCAACGCGAAGCTGGCCGCCAGCAGACGCACCGGCACCCAATCGAACGCGTGGCGCAATTGTGCGGCGCGCTCGACGACCGCCAGGTTTTGCCCATGTTCTTCGGCAAGTGCCAGCAGTCGATAGCTCAACGCCGCCACCGGGCCCAACAGGAAGTACCAGAAAATCACCGCAAAAAAGCTCTGGTAGGCCTCCCAGAGCAGATGCCCTTGAACCCGTTCCAGCAGTTGTTCGCCGCTGTCAGCGCAAATATCCAGGTCGCGCTTTGCCACGTGAGCGGCGGCTTGCAGGTCTTCCCGGCGCCAGGCATCGCGAAACGGCCCGAGACCGGCCAGTAGATCGCCACGGCCCAGGCTGTAGATGACCACCAGCAAATGCACCGGCAACGCCATCAGTCCGTAAGCCACCGGTTCCAGAACCACCAGCAGTAAGCCCAGCAGCGCCACCGGCAGCAACACCAGAATAACCAATATCAACCACGGACGGTTGGCCAGACGCGGGCTGACTTCAAGCTTGTGCAGCTCGCGTACCCAGCCGCCGTCACGTTGAATCCGATGACGCAGCGCCGAAAATTTCTCGATCCACACCGCCAACAGCAACACCAGAAAACTCATTCTTGTTCCTCTTTAGCCAGGGCCGCGCGATAACGAGCCCAATCGAACGCCGGCCCCGGATCGGTCTTGCGCCCCGGCGCGATGTCGCTATGTCCGCAGATGCGCTGTGCGGTGATGCCCGTAAAGGTGCTTTGCAGCTGCAAGGTCAGGGCCGTCAACGCATCATATTGAGCGTCGGTGAACGGCAGATCATCCGTGCCTTCGAGCTCGATGCCCACGGAAAAATCGTTACAGGTTTCCCGACCGTCGAAACACGACACGCCGGCATGCCAGGCGCGTTCTAGGCACGAGACAAACTGAGTGACAGTGCCGTCACGCTCAATCAGAAAGTGCGCGGACACCCGCAGGTCGGCGATCCCTTCAAAGTAGGGATGCTCTGTGACATCCAGCCGGTTCTGGAAAAATTCCTGCACCTTGCCGGTGGCGAACTGCGCCGGCGGCAGACTGATGTTGTGGATCACCAGCAGGGAAATTTCGCCCGTGGGGCGCGCATTGAAGTTGGGCGAAGGGCAGACATTCACGCCCTGACACCAACCGCTCGCGGGGTCCAACTGCATACAGGTTCCTTCAACGTCGACTGTGTTGGCGCCCAGTATGCCGCGATAGCCCCTCGGCGCGCGATCACTTGCCGCGATTGAGACGCCGCAGGTTGCCGATTACCGACTCCAGCGCCCGGTCGAAGAGCAGGGTGTCGTCCAGGGTCCGCACCGCGCCACTGCGAAAATCCAGGGCCAGGCCGGTACGGCTGCGCTCCAGTACTTTCATCCCGGTACGGTCGACGAAAATGTAGTTGCCCGTGGCCTCGATGATCGCAGCCAGCTTGCAGCGCAGGTTGTGATCCTCGTCCTCCTGAAACTCGACCCAGCAGCCCACGTGCAGTTGATCGACCTGAATCAGCCCCGCATCATCCGTCGGCAAGCGTACCGATGTCGGCGCCACCACCCCTTCGTCAGCAGTGCGCAGAACGATTTCTTCCTGCACTTGCACCATCACCGGCGCCTCGGTCTCGCGGGGGGTTGCAGGTGTCTGATCCGGGCGTTCGAACAGCTGGACGTGCAGGCTTTCCAGCTCACTGAAAAACTCCCCGGTGGCGAACGGATCGAACGCCGCGCTGCTCAACCCGTCACGCAAGGACTTGAGCAACCCCGGCACCAACGCCAACAGGCGCAGGCTCGCGTCAGGTTCGTCATGACGCAGCACGCTCCAGACCAGTTGTTCCATGGTTTGCACATCGGCGTGCCATTCGGCCGACTGATCGCCGTGCTTGAGGCAGGTCAGCAGCAGCACCTGGCTCCAGGCCTCCTGGACAAATGCCACCACCCGCTGCGGCAGAACCTTGCCCAACAGCACCTGGTTCAGCGCCTGTTCGACGCGCTGACGGGCCATTTCGGTTTTTGCGCGGCCCTCTTCAGCGTCGCGGGTGCGTTGTTCCAGCAGCTCGCTGCGACGACGCTCGTCGCAGGTAAACGCGAGAAAATCCGCCAACAGCTCGGAAAAAATGGCTGGATCGTCGACAAAATCGTTCAACAATCGCTGAACGACTTGCTCGATACGCACGTACAGACTGTCGCGCTGATGGTCATCGCATTCACCCCAACCCATGGCGGCAGCGGCGATTTCGTTGAGCAGACGGCGGGCCGGATGACTGCTGCGACTGAAGAAACTCTTGTCGAGCACGGCCACCTTGAGCATCGGGATCTGCAAGCGGCCAATCAGCGCCTTGAGAGAATCCGGCAGGTTGCGGTCATCGAGGATGCATTCGAACAACATGGCGATCAGGTTGATCACGTCTTCATCGGCCACACCAACGACGCGCGACTTGCCGCTTTTGACGCTGACCCGGGTCAGCAATTGTTCAAGCTGGTTGCGCAGGTCGAAATCGTCCTGGGCCGCTGGCGCTGGCACGTATTGCTGCAAATGCGAGAGCAGGCGCAGCAGGTCGCGGGTGGAAATCGGCTGCGCCGTGGCGCTGACTTCCAGCGTCGGCGCGACACTGCCGCGTACGTGGAACAGCAACTCCTGCAGCGCCGCGAAAACCTCTTGCACGCCGTCGTCGATCTGCGTGCTACCGGCGTGGATACCGGCTTCGGCGGGCTCGGCACGGACACTGGCCTCCGCCCGATCAGTCGCACGCCGCGTCGGCGCGGGTTTGAGGTCAGGCAATATGCCGGTGGCGATCAGTAGTTGATTGGCTTCGATATAGAGCTGGTCGGTGTCGCTGAGCACATAGCGCTCGAAGAGCTTCAGGATGATCAGCTTGACCTTGATCTCCACTCCCAGATTACGCCCGGCCTGCATGAAATAATCACACAGCATCGCCGGCCCCAGCGGGTTGTGCTTAGCCACCAGCTTCTTGCCCAGCAACATGCTGAGCCGAGCGGTCAGTTGATCGAGACCAAAACCGTCACGGCTCAACACCTTGTTGACCATGGCCTCCACCGCCACGCTGCGTTCCAGGTCATCGCCGGACTGAGCAGCCGAGGTGTCGAAGGCCAGTGTCCGGGGCAAGGCAGACTTGGTAGTGTCGTTACGGGTGAGCCCGACAAACGCCTCGAGGAATTGTTCGAGAAAAACCCGCTCGATACTTTTGCGCTTGAGGCGCAAGTCGCGCATGGCTTCGAAAAAGAGGTTCTGCTCGATATCGTTTCGGGCGCGGTCAGCCATTTCGAACAGCGTGTCGTCGGCGTTATCGAACAGCTCCTGCAAACCATGCCTGAGCTGTAGCGCGGCCTTGTCGCGAACCTGAAGCAGAATCACAGGCACACGGGCGAGCGGCGAAGGTGTCGCCTGATCGGTAGCCGCCTTGTGCAAAGGCACTACATTCCCGTCGTTGTGCATCCTGGCCTCCTGAAACGGTGATGCGTCGGTAGATCGGTGCGCCGGCCTCACAACCGCGCTCAACGGTGGACACTGCCCATCCGCTGTCATTCAATAATCCGGGACACAAAGTACGTCAATGCTATGACGTCAAATGAAAGGCGCATTATCTTGTAAAAGATGTCCCGTGTGCCAGCGGACTCTGTGCTTCTCATAGAAATAGACGTTTCGGATTGACCGCCGCTTAACGCCAATTGCTCGGGCAAATCGACCAAATGCAGGTTTCAGAGCGACCGGAAGGTCTCTCACGCCTTGGGTTGCTCCGTGCCATGGCCCTATAATCGGGCCACTTTGTTTGTGGAGTCCGTTATGCCGAATCTACGTCTCGCCGATTTGACCGCCGAAATCGAAGCCAACGTGCGCCGTGCGTTGCTCGAAGACATCGGCAGCGGCGACATCACCGCGCAGTTGATCCCGGCCGAACGCCTGGCCAAAGCCACCATCATCACCCGCGACGCCGCTGTCATCGCCGGCACCGCGTGGGTGGATGCGGTGTTCCGGCAACTGGACCCGCGCGTGGCGGTGCATTGGCAAGTGCGCGATGGTGAGCGGGTGAAGCCCAATCAGGCCTTGTTCCACCTCGAAGGCCCTGCGCGGTCACTGCTGACAGGTGAACGCAGCGCACTGAACTTCCTGCAAATGCTGTCCGGCGTGGCCACTCGCGCTCAATACCTGGCGGACTTCGTTGCGCAAACCCAGGTGAAGTTGCTCGACACCCGCAAAACCCTGCCGGGCCTGCGCCTGGCGCAAAAGTACGCGGTGACCTGCGGCGGCTGCCACAACCATCGCATCGGCCTGTACGACGCCTTCCTGATCAAGGAAAACCACATTGCCGCCAGCGGCGGCATCCCCGAGGCGATCAACGCCGCGCACAAGATCGCCCCGGGCAAACCGGTGGAGATTGAAGTGGAAAGCCTGGAAGAGCTGAAGGAAGCGCTGGCGGCGGGTGCCGACATCATCATGCTCGACGAGTTGAGCCTGGATGATATGCGCGAAGCCGTGCGCCTGAATGGCGGCAAGGCAAAACTGGAAGCCAGCGGCGGCATCAACGAAAGCACGTTGCTGCCGATTGCGGAAACCGGGGTGGATTACATTTCGATCGGGGCGATGACCAAGGACGTGAAGGCTGTCGACCTGTCGATGCGCCTGAGCCTCTGATACGACGTAAAACCGTAGGAGCCGGCTTGCTGGCGATCCAGGCGACGCGGTGTACCTGTTACGCCGCCTTCGCCAGCAAGCTGGCTCCTACACGGGTCAAACCACCAGATTGTTCATCTCGCAGTACTCTTCCCACTCGACGCCCAATACCTCGGCCGCCTCCTTGTGCAGCACCAGCCGCGCCGCTTCGAATTCTTCCGGGCTCGACGTGTACTTGAGCGTCAACTCCCACGGCTGCAAGCCCTGAGACTCGGCCTCATCCTCGAACGCCCACTGGATCTGGTCTTTCTGATCGTCGGCGGGCAGGTCCTTGATCTCTTCCGCCAGCTGGGGCGATTCGAGCAAGTACTTCTTCAGGGCTTCTTCGTGCCTGGCTTCCTGGGTCAATTCTTTAACAGTCATGTCGTTCTCACTGATCGGGGGAATGGAAGATGGATCTGGATCATCAAGGATCTCTCTGACGCAAAAAACCGTGTGAAGCCCGGTTTGTCTGGCCTTCAGAACCATTCGTGGATCATTTGAAAACTGCAGGGTGGTGCTCGTGCAATGTCCGAATATAGGACGTTTGGAAGACGATTTATATGGACTTTTACATCAATTCCACAAAAAAAATGTTGATCGGCGTTTCTGAAAATATTCCCTCGCACCTCAGGAACAACCTTCAAAAGGCAAAGTCATAGCGATGTGCCATCTAGGCACTTCACAAGGAATTCAGGTGATGCGCATTTTCAAGAAGCTTCCGTCTACCCTGTTGGCAACCGGCATGGCCGCCCTTTTTCTTGGCAACATGGCATTGGCCACTACGGCCCAAGCCAGCCTGGAGTTCACCTCGGACAACCCTGCTTCCTCCGACAAATTCCTCGTCATCCACAACCTGTATGGCAAGGACGTCATGGTCAGGAGCAATTTCAGTGTTCTCAGCGCGGAAACACTGGAGAGCTCCGCTAAAACCAATACGAATGACATCAAGGAACTGAAGAAAGACCTTGAAGCACAGGCGCGACTTATTGAAGAACTCAAGCGCAACAACGGAACGACCTCCACGTCGAGTGCCAGTGAGATAGCCAACCTGAAACGGACCACCACCGAACAGGAGAAGGACCTGAAAGAACTCACCAAGCAATTGGAAGAGCTCAAACGCAACAGTGGTTCGAGCTCCAGTTCCAGCTCCAGCGAAGTCGCCAACCTCAAGCGCAGCGTCAGTGAACAGGAAACCGGCCTGAAGAACATGGCCAAGGCCGTGGACGAACTCAAACGCAGCAGCAGTTCGAATTCCGGTTCAAGCGCCAGTTCCAGCGAAGTGAGCGATCTCAAGCGTACTGTCAGCGAACAGGAAAACGGCCTGAAGAACATGGCCAAGGCCGTGGACGATCTCAAACGCAGCAGCAGCTCGAGCTCGGGTTCAAGCGCCAGTTCCAGCGAAGTGAGCGACCTCAAGCGTACCGTCGCCGAACAGGAAAACGGCCTTAAAAAGCTCGCCAGTCAAATGGACGATCTCAAGCGCAGCAGTGGCTCGAATTCCAGCTCAAGCTCCAGCTCCAGCTCCAGCGAAGTCAGCGACCTCAAGCGCACCGTCAGCGCACAGGACAGCGACTTGAAAAGGCTCGCCAGCCAGGTGGAAGACTTGAAGCGCAGCGCCGGGTCGAACTCCAATGCGAGCGCCAGCGACCTGTCCAGCCTGAAGCGGGACGTCAGCAGTCAGGACAGCCAACTGGATCAACTGAAACGCGCCGTGGATGATCTGCGAAGCAAGGTGAAATAACAGGGGATGGTGCCCGAGACAGGAATCGAACCTGCGACCTTCTACACGTAAGCCAGCTCAAAATAGCTCAAAACATAAGGTTTAAAAGATATGCCGGGAAATTTCTTCCGGCAGCCGAGGCTCCGAGCATCTTGGATGGTGAACAACACGCAGCAGGAATGTTTCACAAAAGCACGCGTACAAAAATTCGTTCTCATCTCCGAGACGAATGCTGCTGAGTAGCTGAGCGTATTCCTTATCTGCTGAGCGCTTATTTTTTTTCCGTACCACGGAAGTGCCGGAGGCGGCCTTCGAATTGAGCTGTCACATTCTCTACAGAGGGAGGACGTCTATCATTGCTGGTCTTCTCGCAGTGTGCAGATGATCCAAGCAGGATATTTACTGTCGGCAGAGATCGCGGAAAGTACTCAATGTCATAGAACGTAAGACCGACATAAAACGAGCGAGGGGTTGCAGTCATATCACCACTCCATATCCGGCAGCACTCATCGCCGGAGCATTTCCCCGGCAATTTCAAAACATTCCATCCGCTGCAAAGTGAGTCTTTGAGTAACCGAGGCTTTCTCCCCGAATGCAATGCGCACACCCACTCAGCTAGTCACTCAGGGGCAGATGTGACTGAACGAAGCTCTTCCCCCAGCTTCATTACAAATTCCTCAGTCTCACAGGATTTGTCATAGATCATGTAGGTCAGGTTGACCAAAACCCTAGGATGCACCCCCAGCACCGAGGCCAACTGGTTGATTTTCTCAAGTGTTGGAGACTGCTTCCCACGCTCTAGATTGCTCAAATACGTACGACCGCTGATATCTGAAAAATCTTCCTGACTCAGCTTCTTATGCAAACGTATCTGCCGCAACGCCTGCCCGAACGCTTGGTTGAACTCCATTTTTGTGCCACCCAAAAGGTAGCATCAAGCCTCGCAGTCTATTATAGTGCTACACACTATAATGTGCATATAGAGATAAGGTGAAATTATATGTTCATCGTTCCCGAGCAAAATGAAGACGGGCATGCCCATCCTGGCTGGGTATGCAAGCGCGTGTTTATGGCTCCTGAGCTTGATTTCCTATTGTTGGCATTGGTCGCAACGAAAGGTGACGATGATCAGGATACTGAATGCATCTGGGGGTTTCGGCGGGCGGATGACCTAGACGCATTGATCACTGGAATTCTTCAGGGCGATGGCAATACGACAGTCAAATCAATCAGCATTGTTATACCCCCTGAGAGAAAAAGCTCGCTCGATATGAGGACGGAGACAGTCACCAGAATCCTTGAGCGGACGTTCATCAAAAGCTATAGAGCGCCCGACAAGCAATACATTTTCTATACTGACACAGGCTCAACTTATCATTCAGATAGTAACGTCTATTCCGGGTTGGATTTTGGGCGTGACATCTATGTATCAAAAAAACACAAATTTTATTGAGCTAGATTTGTGTTCGATGTCTTTGGCAGACACTCCCTGAGCGCTCTATGACTTGGATTATGTTCTTTCGCCACCTGAAAAATAGCGCGTTAACACTTTTGCGAATTTTATTTGAAGATAAAGAGATGCGAGGAGATAGGTTCGATGATTTGAAGTGTTCCAAATCAGGTGCGCTATCAGTAGATATCAAGGACATTCAAGCAAGTGAATCGTATAAGAAAGCTCGTATGCAATCTGACCGGGTCTTAGGGATAATACCGAAGACAGAACACAATCGAAAAAGTATTTCCGGTGCCAAAATCGACTCAATCGGTCGAATTTCCCTTCCTAATAATGTACGCAACAAAATAGCGGCCGGATCCGAGATTGAATTTTCTGAGTTACCTAATGGGAGAATATTGATTCTTCTGACACCTCACACAATTATTACCGAGCGAGATTCTCCCAAGAGCTGAGGCTTAGCCCTGGGACAATTCCGCGTAGCGGGTTTCGCTCAACAGAGCCGCTACGCGGAAGAGGCCAGTGAGTTGCCCCATACACATGGAGACGGGATCCGAAAAATACATTCAAGGATGGATTGGGTGATCGAATAATAGTGGCGGATTGCAGACACCTACATCAAAGACAGCCCCCTCAAAAGCCACTGTTTACCGAGGACAGGGTCCGCCCCGTAACGATGAATTCCCCACAACAAACCGCGAGCGTCTTGAAGCATCTTCAACAGTGCTTTATGCGTTGGTACATGAGCCATTGAACGCCCAGACCGTTAACCTCGCAAAACTCACCTACATCGGCTTGATCGAAACCACTTCCACAAATCGAAATTTTTTCCTAGCCGCCCTAGTAGCTTCTTGCTCAGCTAGGAGAGTACTCAACGTATCGGCCTCATGAACCAGCTCCTCCGTCTTGCCTTCAAATTCATTACCCACCCGCAGCGTGACCCTCAGCCTGGGCGTGAATGATTTCGCGACCTTCTTTTTCTCTGTCACGCTCGCCGGCTGCTTAATCACGATTTCCGAAAGAGGTTTTTGTACTTGAGGTGGAGTGTCCTGTGCAGCACCCTCGCCACGACCGAATAGCGCGAGGCGCATCTCTTCTTCAGTTAATTCTGGACTCATGCCAATTCTCAGAGGGATATTGAATAACCAGTTTGATTCTATCAGCATGACGAATTTCTCCGGTAGTGAGCCCCCTCTGCTCAGCTTCAATCCAATGGCCACCACGGGTAGAGGATTCAGGTTCGCTGTATATCGATGACCAACTGAGGCCGAACCACTTTTGACTCGACAGGCAGCAATAGGGGTCAAAAGTGATCGCTGAGGATTGCGTTCGGTTTGTAGCAGCGCTCTCGTTCCATCCAACCTCGGCTCACGCTACATAATCGCGCACGTAGCTCTGGACAAATCCCTAAGGATGCATCTCTAAAAAGTGTCATCCTTCCAAGCTCCCAAAATACGTTGAACCCAATGATGACCATCGCACAGATAAAACAAGCCGCAAACGCCTGCCAAGAAGCCTACCTCGACGAAGAAATTAAAACTGAGCTGGAGGTTGGCTATTCTGCTTTTTTTGACATGAAGGGATCCTCCATAGCATATGAAGATGTTGAGGTAGCAAACATAAAAACTGTTACCCATCGGAATGGCTTTGGCGAAACAGGCTTAACATGGCGGAAAGCTGTAGAAAAGCTACACGGCGCAAATTGGGATAGCCGAGTGCTCGGTTACTTCCAAAGGTCTTTGCGAGACGTGAACTTTCCAGCCCCTGGGAGCCTCGAACCTCTGAAGCTGGCGCGATACGGCAGTATCTATCACGTTGAGTGCGGCGTGCATCGGACAATCGCTGGAAAGGCCTGGTTGGCACACACTTATGGAATTAAGGCTAGGTTCTCCGACTGTTATGTTAGGCAGATAGTTTTAAACGAAAAAATCAGAGCTTTTCTGGAAAAACATAAGCAAGCAGGTCTGAAATTGTTCAAGACAAACCTCTACTCAGAACATAATGTTTGGATTGAAGATGAGGTGCCGCATCACTTGGTGAAAGTTGATGGCAGGTTATTCGGCTGGTATTTGCTTTCTGGAGATATTTGTAACGTCACTAGCTTCTGGCGTATCAGCCCGGTGAACTGGTGGCGTATTCTGCGGGGCACTCTACTATCCATTTCTAAACCCAGCTTCCCCATCGATGCCGAGATGATCAAGGCACTACTCAAATAATGCACGCTACGGATTTTTATCAATTCAAGCTAATTCACAATTTTTGCTTGGTCATAAGGGCCGTAAGCCTCGCGGTAACGTACACGCAGGGTCGGTTGCTACCCACACGACAGGCAGTAATCCGCCAGTAGTGGCCATTGGAATGCACGGCTAAAAACAGCTCGGAGTCGTTATCGCTGATGCAAGCTCACTGCCTTGTCTTCACTGTGACGAACATTTTGATGCGGTCGTGAATCTCTTGGAGTGCATGCCGGAAAGGCTCATGTTTCTCACTGGTGGTCGGGTCTTCAAAACTCCACACGATCACCTCATCGGAAGACGGCATCCGTGAAGCTTCTTCGGAGGATTTATCACACAGTGTGATCACGTAGTGAAACTGTTGCCCTTCAAACTCATTAATCGATTTGCTACGTAGACCGTTTGTTTCTATGCCTATGTGTTCGAGAGACTCCAGGGTTCGAGGATCAATCTCGCCGGGTTCGAGGCCAGCGCTGAAAGCTTCGAAGTTTGATGAGTCAGTGTGGCGAAGCAGCGATTCGGCCAGCAAGGAACGGACATCATTTTTGGCGCAGACAAACAGCACCCGGAATTTGTCAGCCATTTCTTTCCCCCCGCTCGGACAGTGATCTGAAAAAACGACAAAGCTCAGTTAAGCAGCGTTTTTGACCGCCTGGCCTCAAGTCGATGGAATGCACTGTTTCGAATTCTTTCAGTGCCCGTACCGATTCAGTCTGTCTCCTCCAGTACGTGCAAGAGATCAACAAACTGGCCTGTCAGCTTGTGATGCCGGTCGAGATAAATCAAAGGTTGGCAGCGCTCATGAGATTCACGCATCTTCACCGAGCTGCCGAGATACACAGGAAGAATCGGCAGCCCTTCCGCGATGAGTTCCTCGACCAGATTGCGGTGAAAGCCAGTGGTGCTGACGTAGTGATTGATGACAATTCCTTCAACGACCAGGGATTCATTATGGTCAGCCTGAAGTTCTGCCACCTGTGCCAGCACCTGGTACAACGCCTGACGAGCGAAGGTATCGCAATCAAATGGAATCAAAACCGCATCCGCTGCGATGAGTGCACTGAACGTATAGAAGTTCATCGCTGGAGGCGTATCGATGTAAACCCGGTCGTAATCCTGGGAAATATCGTCCAGCAGCCGGCGCAGCTTGTTTATCTTGAACTTGGCTTCCAGCTTGGGCTGCAAATCCGCAAGTTCGCCGCTGGCAGTGATGAGGTGAAGATTGTCGTAGGGTGTCTCAACGATATGAGCGCGGCTTTTTTTGGCTGCCGGCCCAGAAGACAGCGTTTGCTTGAAAAAATCCGCAATGCCCACCGGGATATCATCCCCAGTCAGGCCGGTGAGGTAATACGTCGAGTTGGCCTGGGCATCCAGGTCGACAACGAGTGTCCGGTAACCTTCCATTGCGCTTGCAGCAGCTAGGTTGCAAACAATACTCGACTTGCCTACCCCACCTTTTTGATTGAAAACAACACGACGCATCAACAGCATTCCTGCGGCAAAAGATTCCAGTCTATCGATTTCCCGCGAATCTACAGCGGCAGCTTGATGAATTTTATATTGCAGTGCCCGTGTGCAATGGCTGCAACGAACAGTTGCTCTGCTACGCTCTGCAAACTCACTCACAAGCGAGGACGATGATGTCTTTTGTCGACGATTTTGTGGCACAGATCATTTCCCTGGAGGTCTCCCTCTATCACTCGCGCGCTCGACTGCAAGCCAACAGTGACAGCGAAGCGCTGCATGACCTGAGGATTACAGTTCGGAAAATACGAAGCCTTCTGCGACCGCTGCGCAACATGCCGGAGGTTATCGAATTGAATCAGGCCGCCGCAGAGGTTGGCAGAGCGACGACTCCCACGAGGGATCTGGAGGTCATCGTTGATGAGCTTCGGAAAATGGGGTACTCGCGCCAAGCGATGAGCCGAAGTGCAACCTTGACAGGACAATATCGGAAGATCATCGGTAGCCCACTGCTCGACAAACTGTTTGGCGAACTGGATCGATGGCCAGAGTTGTTCAGGACTGCCGAGCGAGCGGGTGAGCTTGTTGATGTAAAAAGACAGATTGAGAAAGCCCTGAAAAAAAGAATCACTCAGTTGATTGCTGGACTTCGGGATCAACATTTTGACCGGCACGAGCTGAGGATCATCGTAAAAAACGCAAGATACCTCTCCGATGCGTTTCCGACACTGTCACCGCTCAAGGCAAAATCCAGGGCTCAATTGAAGTCGGTACAAGCGTCGCTCGGCTCATGGCACGATCATCATCAATGGTGCCTGCGGGCCGAGGCGGAACCGGATTTGCTCGAAATCGCACCCTACTGGAAAGTCGCGTCAGAACAGGCGTTGGCTGATGCCGAGCTGAAATTGGCGTCGCTGCTTGATCACCTGGAGAAAGACTTAACGAAGTCTAAAGAATGATATTGAATCGCCTTGAAAGGCTTGATATAGAGCCTCTGATACATTTTGAATCATCTAAAAAATGCGCTACCCTCCGCCACCTCAACAGCAAAGGGTTGGCAGATGAAAATCACTATTGAAACAAATGAGCAAGGAAGCGGTTGCAAAGTTTGGCTAGGCGAAACGGCAGTTTCGTTCCCCAGCCTAGAGGACGCTAAAACCTACATTGCCCAACTCGAAGAGCGGATAGAGGCGGCCTCTCATACTTTTGCCCAAGATGCTGAAAACTCAGAGGTTAGGTAAGCATCTCGTCAGCGTTCGCCTATGAGGCCAGTCTGTATACGCGACCTGATTGCTCGATGAGGCTGAGCATAAACCATCGTTCTTTCTAACAAGCACTAGCTGTGGCTGAACTAATGCCGGCTGATTAAAAAGCAGATCAAGCACGTAGTAACTCTTCGAGGTTGCTGCGTCACAAAGGTGCCGGTTTGATGACCGTTCAGCTTGTTTCTTGCTGATTGCCAGGTGGAGGCCAAGTCATTGTGGACGTTCGCAAATAACGGTCGTGCGAACGGGCCTGTATCTCCGGTCCGTGCAAAGGAGTAAGTGGAGGCAAGTTTTTTCACCATCCGCTTTGGTCGGCTACTGCCCGTCATTACTAGGAAGCGCGCCGGTCAAATCCGGTGTAAATGACTCGTCAGGTCGAATGCAAACAATTGGGCAGGTGTATGAAAAGCGCCCCGGCCAGCAGAAAGATAAACTAGGATCCCTACAACATCACTCAAGGACTATAGCTATGTCAGATAGACCAGAAAGCGAGATCGCAACGGCAGACGCACTGACATTGCTCCTGCACAACCAGCACGCCCTAGCTGCTGCCATAGAAGAAGTTACCAAGTGGCTGTCAGAGAATGGAGTAGGGAGTGTCGCCACTAACGCAATGGTTGCCATGGAGACGCTGGACACTAATGCTAAAGCTCTCACAGATGCCATCATGCGACTACGCCAGTCCTAGGCATCATTCCACTTCTCTTCGGTCTGGAGCCCTCTAATTTCAGATGGAGTCAGACGAAACTGCCATGGATAACCGCGTTGAATTTTGTGTACCTTGTCATGGCACTGGTTGCATAGAGCAATCAGGTCTAAATCGTTTTCACAGCCTAATCGTTCATAAACAATATGGTGCACGCATTGAGCTACTCCCATACATGCTTGGCACTCTCCATTGTCCCTATCCAAAATTCTTAAGCGGGTTCTAAACCACTCTTCAGAAACGTAGTACGTTCCGAACCGAGTATTATCCTGGTATTTAATTTCGCCATTCCAGATTTGACTTTGCGTTTTAGACACATACTCTGAGTGAGCTTTTTTCCATGCAACACTGAATGCTTCGTGCCAATTTGATGCAATCGCGTTGAACCGATTCTTCTGCCCCTCATCAAAAGCAGACAAAGACTCGGCATCCTTTAGATCTTTTTTTGAGATCGTTTTTATATGGTGTCCGCAAGATTTACACTGAGCAACTACGGCACTGGCTCCACTTGGGTATATCCTTTTGGTATGGACAAACTCTGCGTGCTCGCATTGCGTTGCGAAAGGTGGCCTTGGATTTTTTAACTCATAACCAGCACGAAACCCCGCATCATCAAAATCCGGAATCTCGCTACCTTCATGCATTGCATCTGTAATCACTTTATATCTAGCGGCAGTCCATCGGGCGTGCTCATCCTCATGCGGCTGAGGAAAGACCTCATTGAATACCTCAACTTTAGTCCAATCAGGAACTGAATTTTTTCGATGACTGCGAGTTTGGATTCCGCAACCAGTACATTGAGAGACTAATTGCTTGGAACCATCTTCAAAGCTACGCAATCTAACGACAGTATCAGAGTGACGGCATCGCTCAGGCATCGATGGCTCCGGATTTTCTCTCTCAAAAATTTCCACCTTCAGTTCCGGGCTGCTACGAAAGACATCGTAATTTCTAGACTCCATCATCAGTGAGTTTTTTAGATTTTTTACTTCCACACTAAGATCGGCCAACTCTCTTTGAACAGAAATTCGCTCAACTCCAGTTTTCGCGCCCTTGTACTTTGTCGACAGTTCGAACTCCTTCATTTTGAAGCCGCGCAAATTAATCAAATAATTATCAAAACTCTTTTCTTCTGTTTTATATTCCATTTCCTTCGCCCTATCCATCACTGAAGCCAAGCACTAAACACTACAATATATGCAGGTCAACTTTTGATCAACCCAAGGCACTCGATTTATTGATCATAAGTACAACGAAGCCTATACGCAGCGGCAAGCTCAGAACTACTGAGACGAATGTCATTCAACTCACTATTTGCATTAAAACCGCCATCACGCGGCGACACCCGCTGTTCCACTGGAACCTTGCTTGTCCGCAATTGAGTAACGACATCATGATGCAGTGTAATTCTATTCAGAAGAGCTGCCTCCTCTTCCGTCAGAAGAGGAATCAGGGCAGAAGCTCGTTTCTCATATGCAAGTAGTTCATCAATGACCTGCTGATCGGGCACCTTCCTCAGCTGTTCAGCTGTTGCCCCGGTCATTACATCGGAGAGACGCACGATGTTTGGGTATCCTCTATCGGCACTGAATTCTATCTCAGCAGCTAGCGATGCGGCCTCCCGCAGCTTTTCGCAGTGCATTTCGGCTCCCTTTGCTTTTCGTGCAATCTCGGCCTTATCGATTTCCTCACGATTTTTTGCCGAGATCAACAAATACGAAGAACCTAGATTGCCAAGACCTGTTGCTAGTGACATGACCAATGTCAAAGCTACCGCGATATGCCAAGGTTTGTTTTCAAAATCCATTTAATGCGCCCACACAGAGAAACGTAAACTTTATCCTTTCTCAGATGGTTAAGGGGCGCGAATCAGAGGCGACTTCGCAGAAGGCAGATACGCCTCGTCATACAGAAAGTTCGCGCAAACGATGCCGCTGGGATGGACTCATTACAGCAGGAAGCTTAGTGGGATGCCTCTAGCATCCACACCGCATGTGATGCTTAGTGGCCAAAGCAAAACCAGGGGCGCATTAACGCCAAGAAATTTGCAGACCGGCTCGATTAGGTTCTGGCATCGTTCGAGGAACGCGGTAACAGTCCTAAAAGTGAAAGACAGTCGGAATGAATCCCGCGAAGCGGGGACGGGCCAGTGGGTTTGATAGGTCTCAGGCGCCTTTTTTAATGCCTGCGATCAACGTCACAAACCAATGCTCCCGGTTTTTGGGGTTGCAAACGACTCTGGCTCCTGCCCAACCGCAAATCCAACCAAATACAAAATTTGGACGGCAAGCGGATCACCGGTAGGACCGCCAAACCGCATTTTTACATTCCGGGTTGCGTAACGCATAGACACACCTAGAACGTGAAGCTGGCTTAGGTAATCCTCAAACTCGCGGTGAACCATTAATTTTTCTACTTCGCTATAGTGCTCGGCGCAGTCCCGATATTCTCGTAAATAATCCACCATAGCCGCAAAAACCTCACTAGCCTCTGAGTCAAGTTCAAATGCAGGCTCTGTCAGGTCCATGTGGCAGTCCTGCACAAGCTTGGCAAATATCCTTCCGCTCCCAATTGGGTTCGCCTGCAAGGTGACATGGGCTTCATCAAACTTGACTTTGGCCTCGGCTAACTGCTCGTCAGTTGGGATAAGCAAAGGCTTGTTAAGCAAATCGATGTCCTCAAATTCGAAGGCCCCCGCCAACGCTCGTCTCGTATCCAGACTCGAAGGCTTTCCGCGCTCCGTTCTCTGGATCGTGCGAACACTGAGGCCTGATAACTCAGCCAGTGTTTCTTGAGACCACTGGCGGATTTCCCGCCACGCTTTGATTAAGGCGGCTAACTCGTCGAGGGTAAGGAGTCGTGCTTGGGAGGATGAGTCATTCATGATTGCTTCACCAGTACGCTTAGATGTGACCCATTATGAAAAGCCATCAGCTCTGCTGACACGACACCAACCTGACATAACGGTGACATCGGTAGCTTCGATCAAATTTGCTCCTGTCTCTGGCGGATTGAAGTGATCCACCCGGAGAGCGCATCTATCTCACTTTGTATTGCTCCTGGGGTGGGAAGTGCCGCCCTCAGCTCCCCAGGCTGACTGTGCAGCAATGCAGAACATCGTCCATAGGCGATCCTCATCTCACTGCAATCGTTTGCAGTCAAAACAGTGAGCTTCATCAGTCCAGTTGTGTCGACCTTTCGAGCCAAGCGCTTGATTACAGGCCGAACTACTTCCTCTACGGCCCGCTCCCAGGTGTTTCGAAGTGATACTTGGAAGAGTTTGACCTCATCCTGCCAGCGTGCCTGGTCACCACGCGCATGAAGGACTGAAACATTCACTAGGTGGCGACTCATTCCCCCAATCACTTTGTCTAGCGGCATCACATCAGTAGGTGGATCCTCGTTACAAAATCCTGCGGCCGTAGGGCCTCGACTGATAAGCCGATAAAGCACAGGAACGTCGTCGACCCCATCCTTTCCCCGGCATTCCTCATCAATCAATAAGAGAAACGCCATGTCATGCGTGAAAACAATGACCTGCCGACGCCTGGCTTCTTCCGCCAATCTCGCCGCTACAGATTGCCTATGCATATGATCAAGCGAGGAGACAGGATCATCAAACACAATCGCGGAGTGTGAATCGGTGGTTGCAAGCTCCGCTAGAAACGCCGCGAGAGCTATACAGCGATGCTCGCCTTCACTAAGAACCTTACCAACCGGCTGATCAGGCATTCCCGTGAGGCGAATTTGAAACTGCGGCACGCCCGCCGATGATTTAGCTTGCTGAAGCTCAATTTCTAAGTTCGATACACCGAGCTTCTCCACTTCGGTGGTAAAGCAAGCCTTCAGGTGTGCAGTGACATGCGTGCGCGCTACGTCTGTACTCAAAGCAGTGATGCGGTTCGCATGCGTGCTTTTAACAAATCCATTTAGGGCCTCAATCTCTTTTAAACGCTCAATTTGAAGAAGCACATCCTCCTTCATCGTTGACAGCCATTTCCGATCTAGCAGCTCATCGCGCTCAGCGATTAGCGCCTTCCGTTCCTTGGAGTCATTTTCGGTCAAAAGCACAGATGCACGAAGGCTAATTGAGTCCACAAGCGCGCTTAGCTGAATCGACGGAGAATCTGGCATAGGTGGCAACGTGATGAGTTGCTCAGAACTCGACAACCGAGAAAGCGCCCGGAGCCGCCAAGCAATCTTTACGATTGTGGCGCGTAGAGTGGACGCTAGCTCTGGTTGCGCAAGGTCATCGCGATACCATGCGACCATAGTCGGAATTGTCCGAGCTTTCGGAATTGCATCAGTTACTACCTTCAAAGCTTCGTCAAACGCGTCCTTTGCAACCTTCTCTTGCCGCTTGCTTTCGTCTTTCACAAATAGCTCGAAGGTCTGAAAACGCTTGATCGCTTCCTCGCCAAGGATTTGTTGGCACAAGGGACATAGGGCTCCGTCAGCAACCACCGGAAACGCCTTACCTTTGTAAGCCGACAGCTTTGAATACTCCCGAGCCGCTGACCAAAGTAAGCGCCATACCGGGGAACCGACATCAGGCAACGGTTCATCGGAGAACAAATCATTCGAAGCAGTCAACGCGGCTGCTTCCGCTGTCGCAAAAGCATCCCTGAGACTCAACAGCGACTGTCCTACAGTGGTAGCACCTGCATGCACCATCGAATTCAGCCTAGAAATGTCTGCTTCGATACGTGTTTTTTGCACGGTTAACTGACGAGACAGTCGAACAGGATCAGAGCTAAGATCCCGTTGTATTTCCTCAAGACGCACCTCCTCCAGCTCGGATACCCCCGCTCCGCTTTCAATCGAGACAACTTTTGTTTTGTGGGAGAGAGATGAAATCAAGCGACCGACCATTGTCGAAGACGAGCAGGCCGGCGTCAGCAGCACAGCAGGAGTCTTAGCCTGGATGACAGAGATTTCGTTTCCAAGCTTGGTTTTCAAATCCTTACAGGCGTCTGCTAATGAAGCCAACATTTGGAGGGGGACAGGTGTGTAAGCCAGATTATTGGTGCTGTCGACATGCACATTAGCCGTGCTGCTATCGAATACGCTCACAGCAGACAGTCTTGAGTCAGATTGCTGCCCAAGCACCCACGAAGCAGTTTGATTATGGCCACCTACCAAAAAGTCAACTTGAGCGGACGGCTTACCGACATTATTGGCGTAAACATTCGTAAGGACCGTATCACCCTTTGGGATCCTAGCTCGGCAGAGGTGCTTTAGCACCCTCGCGTAGCCAGATTTACCAGCGCCATTATCGCCATAGACGACTGTCAGCCCACGCTTGGAAAACACAAGCCGCTCACCCGCAGCCAAAGCGTTTACGTTTGCTAGACCATGAAGTTGACGCAAGTTAACAATGGCACCACCGGCACTCGGATCCTTCAAATGCATTGCTTCGAGGGGTTGCCCGGTATTCAGGCCCTTACAAATCGCAACTAAATCAGTGTAATCATCTTCCGTAAGAGCGCCGTTTAGATACAGGCGCCGTAGAGCATCTCTCTGCCACGGAGGGCAGTCCATCGACCACACTAGGATTGACGCCAGTGCCGCTGCCTCCGTACTCGTTGAAGCTCCGCCTTGAATCGCCTGACCATCCATAGTCCTTTCGACTCCACAGTGGTGAGCCCTCTGGCACATCCAGAGCGCTAAAGATAATGTGTATAGCACGCCTCAGCGATGTGTACCGAACTCACCAACGCGCTGATGATAAATCCAGCCAGATGGAAAAATACTAGTGATGCTAGCAGGTGATCGATACATGAAATCAGAACGATTGGCCGCGCTAACCCAAGCCGTAGGATTCGCTCTGTGGCAGCTACAAATACTTGAAGGTTCTACTGCTCAATATTTTGTTCTCATGGAACAAGCCCAACCAGAAATGGGCGAGGAAAAAGGGAACCTCTTGGTAGAGAAGGCACAGCGTAATACGTTTGGCGCGAGCATTTCTCAATTGGTCAAGACTAAAAACCTACCTGAGTGCCTACTAACAAGATTCCAAGCATTATTGAAGGAAAGAAATTGGTTAGTACACAGCTCTCGTACAAGCAGTCAAAAAGCGCTTATCGATGATGCTTCGTTCATAACTTTGAGCGAACGGTTAGAAGCTATCGTAGAAGAGGCCGGAAAATTGCTAAAAGAGATATCATCTCAATCACAAAAATTCGTGATAGAAAAAGGTGTAAGCATGGAAACAATCGAATCAAAAACTGCGCAGATATTGGCAGAATGGCAAGACCATACAACTCCCCAGTGATTTACCTTTTCAAGCGGAAACGCTCAAACAAAATTAATGAACAGTTAGAAGGGAATCAAAATTTTCCTTCTAACAAACTTGCCTTTTGCGTTCGCTAAGGGCTGAAATAATTTACCTCCCAAAATATCAAGAATTGATCTCGTAACTTTAAACTCCGATTGCTGTACGAATTTATTTAGCGAAGAGATAGGTATAAAGCCGTACATTGCTGCTTGAATATTATTTTGAGCAGCACCTCGCGCAGCAACACCTATCACTTCCAGCGAGTCGTTAAAAACGGGTCCGCCACTATTGCCTTCGATTAATGGAACGTCTATCAGCCATAAATCCAAATCAACCTGGCGCCTCAGCTGAGTAGTGTTACCACGAGTTATATAATGAGCTGCACCATCTCGGTACTTAGGAAAGCCAATAGACAAAACAGGATCCATCGGCCTTATGAGTTCTTTTTTGCTTTTTTTAAGCCTCGGGACCTTATCAAACTCTGGCCCTGGATAAAATATAGCTAAATCGGCTTTCTCATCTGAAAGTATCAGCTCTGCGCTAATTTCCGCTTCATCGAGCCCAGCTCTTATAAAAGATATCATGTGAGGGGCCGTGAGCCTGCTTATGCCGCTCACGACATGTTGGTTTGTAACTAGACCGACGCCATCGAGTAAAAATGCTGTGCCTTGACTATCATCGCTGATGTTTTTTACAACGAAGATTGAATTACCGAGAATTTCTTCAGGTGACTTCCTAAATTCACGATTTTCTTTACCGATAGCCACCGTAAAATCGTACGCAAGCTTCCTGTATACGTTATCGCCCCTACCACGAATCATCTGTATATAATTCAATCGCCCCTTGACAACCTTAATAAAAAAATCACCAGCATTATCCTTCACCCTTATGTGCTGTCGAGCTGGGATACTTTGTTTATCACCATTCAAAATTTCTAAATACTTCGATTCTGCCAACACTGGTCCATAGCGCCGCAGTGCATTGATCATCGAACTGGTTTTACGAAGAAAAGCACGTGGTAGATTTGGAAATTCATTAACCACCAAACCGGTAACCATTTGTCGCTGGGAGCGATGTTGAAGGCGTGTCTTCTCAGAGTTTATCAAAAAACCATTAGCCTTGATTATGTGCTCTAATTCACGCCCCGGAATAACCACTCCATCTCCTGTCACTTCTACAACGTCAGGCGGGAGATGTCTGAGTGAACTAGTAAAAGAAAACGTTATGTCGTCCGCATATCGCGTCACATGGCATTTCTTAGATTTCGCCAAAGCTTGCAACTGCGAATCCAACTTCCTACAAATCATATTACTTATCAACGGAGAGGTAGGCGCCCCCTGAGCTAACCGTCCATCATGACAACAAATATGTGCCATAACAGTTGCAACATTATGAGGTGCATTGAAAGGCTCAGACATAAAGAGGTTTCTTACACGCCCAAAGTGGATCGTATCAAAAAAATCTTTTAGGTCAATATTAAAAACATAATTTTTATCAACGTGGGGCTGTGCATTAGTTTTTATACTTCTAGCTCTAACAAAGCCATGGCTCGAAGACTTAGGGTAGTAAAATTTCTCTAAGTGCTCAGCCAAACTCCTTTGCAAAACTTTTAACGTCTTTTTTGGCGCATTGATAACTCTAGTTGCACCACTTTTCTTTGGAATATGAAAGCTTACGTAATTACTTTGTTTTCTTTTATAGAGAAAATGAAGAAGCTTATTCTGGTCCACACCAAGCAGTTTACAAAAAGCTGGAAGACTACTCAGGCCTGGTGCGTAAATTGCTGCTAAGAAATTATACAAAATCATATAAAGTACCGGGTGCAGAGGCTATTTTCTCTTTTACACACGTCGCCAACCTCATAGTAATCGTCAGCGCGTAACGGCAAAGGAACCCTTCATGTGGCCACCGCATATAGTCAGTGGAAAGTTAAATTGTGCCTCTACACCCGATGAATGTTGATACCATGAATATGTTTTTATTGTCAAGCCGGTGCGCCCGTCATCAAATAAGAGACGCTTACTTTCTCAGATCTAGCGTAATTTATGAGCAAACCCACGCGAGCGTGGAAAGGGCCAGCGGTGGTGTATGTAATAAATCACCCCAACGCCAGTAGTCGATAAATTGTCGAGCGATGCACTCCTAGCAGGCGGCCAATCTCTGAAATTGGGCGACCCTCAGCTTGGAGCGTACGTGCGTGTTCTATTTGCTCTGGTCGCAGGACTGGCTTCGGGCCGAACCGGACTCCACGAGCTTGGGCAGCTCGCCGCCCGGCGCTAGTGCGCTCTGAGATCAGCGAGCGCTCAAAATCTGCAATTCCTGCGAAGATAGTCATCACCATTCTTCCCGAGGCAGAGGTCGTGTCTATGCCTTCATTGCGCCACTGCGTTATATCGCACTGAACACTTAAGGTATTCAGCGTATCAAGTGAAGAACTCGACACTTACGATCATCAATCACAGCATAATAATTAGAGGCCAGACCACCTATGATGACGATCATTCGCTCACCGAGACGTCTGGATGTCCTACTCCATTCCCGCAGGTCAATGCCGCTAGGCTGCGGATCGGGTTCTGGGTGCGTGTGCCATTCACCAACATAGTTTTCAGTACCACCACTGCTCTCCCAGCGCTGGTTCAATATGAGTTGATGCCCCACCTCAGATCGTTGAAAGCGCGTCCGAGTCCGTTTGTCGGTAAGTTGAGGCTCGGTTGCACCGGTTATTTCTAGATGCGCCCCATGCATCACACCGATCAAAATGCCACCAGCTTCACAATCGTCAGGAGCTGATTGCTGATAAAAACTGATCAGTTCCAGAACCTCGGGAGAGATCACCACCAAATGGCAAGTCGCACGGTCTATCAGTGATAACGGCTGCATATTTTGCAATCATTCCGGCGAGGTGGAGATGTTGGAGGAACGACCTTTCCAGCAGCGTAATCGAGGGTGAAACTCCGTAGCATCGGGGCAGGGCTTCCCCGTGCCCAGGCAACAGCCAGATCACAAGCTAGGGCAGCGGCATGTACAGCCGCTGCCGCTGAGTACGGGACCAGCCAGTCGCCGCAGGAAGGGGCATGCTTGTGTTGATGCCTGTATTCAGAGGCCATCACCGAATATACCCCTCCTGGAACGCTGTAATCTAAACAGGACATGCAAGCTTGGCCTGGGTCACTCAGTAGATATGCCTGGACGCCACAACCGGTTCCCGTAATCCAAGAGAACAACACCGCAGGCATATTCCCCTCAAGCCATTGCTCACTCATGTGATGTGACAGTGCTTGATCACCCGTAGCGTTGATTACTAGGTCTGCCCCTGATAGCCCTTTTACATTGAGAAAATCCTCCATCAATGGAAGAACGTTTATAGCGGGATATCGACGCCTCAGGTCTTCAGCCAGAGCTTGAGATTTCTTCCTGTCCAAATCGCCAAACCCAAGCGCGTGTCGCCCAATGTTTCCTACAGACAGAACATCAGAATCGATCAGCGTTAACGAACCACCTAGAAATCCAGCCCCACTTTTTGCCAGCAAATCTGTAAGGTAGCCTCCGATTGCCCCACAGCCAACCAACACGATGCTTTTCCCCGCCAAGCCCCTGTGATCGTCTTGCATATTTCTTTCCAGCCAAGAAGCTGGGTCGACGTACGCTGGGTCCAAGGGAATCATTTTCAGACTTTTAGAGTGCCGCTGTGTGACAGCTTTCAGATATTGAATAGGCGAGCGGATTGGCAGGGTTTCTTCGAGCAGTTCCCGCAGTTCAAGGAAGGCAGCACAGGAGGTATTCGGGCCCTTGATTATGAGGATCAAGTCAGCCGCCCCGGACCTATAAACATCCTTCAGGGCCGAATGAACACCGTTGATCGCGTTCTGATCCCCGGCGAGCCATTTCAAAAGCATGAACAGGTTAGTGGGTGGCCAGTCATGCTCAGTCGCCCCGATGGGAAACTGAGCCTCGACAACACGGGTGATCAGTGACGTGGAAGCGACCTCAGGTTTCCACTGGCCATACCGCGCTAAAAGAGCCTCTTTATCTCGGCCCAGTAGATAAATATTAGGGCGCCCCCTGTCAGTCATCACTCGAATCAACGTCGAGTCGAAGATGGTCCCCGCCGGCTCTTGGTCAAGGTCGATAAGGAGCCGCTCGCCAAGCCACGACGCGTAAAATTCATCCTGGGTATCAGTAAGCGCATCACCGCTTGCAAGTCTGGAAAGGAGATTTTCTGCAATTTCGATGCACCCGAGCACGCCACCGGCTAAGTTGTCACGAGGTAAGTGGGCCTGGTTCGGGCCGATGTAACACAGGTGACCTAAGGGCGTGAGATGAGCACAGTTGCTAGGCAGACCGGGTGGGCGTTGGATCAAACGGATTTTCGGCAGGTATACCAATGCCGAATCAACGAACGACAGGTCAGCTGCATACGGCGTCCCATCGACATAGAGATCCACCGAGTAAATAGGGAGCGGATAACTTTTAACAAGTTCGAAGCCCTTGTGGATGAGGGCTTCGTGGACCTGACTGAACTGCGCAATCATCAATCAGCCTGCCGTGATATCGCCTACCGGCTTGGCTGCCGCAGTCGCCAATGGTGCTACTGCTTTGACCGATTCGACGACCACACGATTTGGATCGTTCGGTAGGCGAATGCCAAATTCTGAACGAAGAATGACGCACGCCTTTTCAGGATCGCCACATTCGTAGATCGCATGATTTATGCACCTCGACAAATTCTCCATTCGGCTGATCAGCAAGTCACGGATCCCGTCGCGGTCGAGGCGCGCAGCTAGATCTTCCTGCTTATCGGTTGGCCGATCCAACGTGACAGGGTTTATGACCTTACCCCGCAAAATCTCGGGCAAACGTTCGCAAACCTTAGCCAGAGCAACGTCGTCATGACCATGAACTGAAACGTCGAACGCTTCGGCGGTAGCCACCATCAAAAGGATCGATTTCGGGTCCTTGTCAGGATCCCAGGTCTGATGGTCTCGCCAAGCCTTGATGTATCGCATCACACGACGCAGCTGCTCACCCTTGATACCGACCTCATTGTTGACCCAGTCCTTGACAGGCCTAGGATCGCTATCACGCCAACCGTTGGTCTTGGTCGCCATTAAAACGCCGTGAGTCGGCATCAGGTCCCAGTTGTCATCGATAGCCGCTGCCGCGTCCATCGCTATACCCCGGCTTTCCAAAGCAACTGCGGCTTTTGTGAGCAGTGCAAACTCTGTATCGGGAATGCTATAGACAGGGACATCGATGTGTTTATCACTGTCGATCTCCAAGCGTGTGCAGTTGGGGTTCTCGGTGACAAGCGTCCAGCCCTTTTCGACCCCAAGCTCCCCCAGTATGTCTTCAACCGCGTTGAAGAGGATGCTGCTCATCTCAGAGGGCGGAGCAGACTCGATGTAGCTGAAAGGCAGGTAGGTCCCATCATCGAGGTCAGCTTGCTGAGGCTCCTTGCAAGGTGCGTTAAGGGTTTTATATGCCCACGAACCCTGAGTGAAAAAACGAGGCCTTGGAGCAGCCCCAGCGTCCTCCAGAGCCTCACGCAGACGCTTAGGCAGCTCGTCCCTCAGCCGGGTACGAATGTCCGTGCGTGCATCAAGCATCATCTGAGATTCGTCGCCTGGCAGGCTAAGATTGTTGATGAAAACGTCAGAGTGAACGGTGCTGCTGAACAAGCTGTGGAGATTGAGTATTTGCACCTAGTGCTCCCTGCCGTTGTCATTTCACATTGCCAGCACTATATGGGATAGGATAATTAGCAGTCAATCCAAGAAAAGGAATGGATATGTACGCAGTTTTCGGGCTCAAAAAACTTCTAGGCTCAATCGTAACATTGGTTATCTTAATTACACTTCTCATTATGTTTATAGAGAAGCCAGAAGATGTGATGAGCACGGGAAAGCTGGCACTGAAGGTAGGTTCCTACACGGTCTCTGCATTCTTCCTCCTTGGATGCTTTCAGCCAATATTTAATTTTTCCTGGAACCTCATGAATAGAATTCTGCCAAGCTCATACCCAAACATCACTGGTGAATGGGAAGGATACCTAGATTCAAATGTGACGGTACAGGAAGCTCTGCGCGAAGCAGCGAGATCTGATCAGAAACAATTCAACCAGTTTGACCCGGAGCAGGTAGAAAATATTGCTTTGCACAGAATTGAAACAAAACTCACAATAAAGGCAAATATCCTAAAGATTGACGTAAAAATAAATGTCATTAGCCGAGACAAAACCTCTAGTTCTCACAGCGTAGTAGCCAAGCCAGTTGCATCGGTCAATGGTGAACCACATCGCTTACTGTACATCTATGAATCTACAAGACTTAACCCAGAGGCAGATGATACCCAGTCGCACATAGGCGCTGCACAGCTATACATCGATAAGGCCGGAGATACACTAACACTAGCAGGAACATACTGGACTGAGCGTAATTGGCGTAGAGCCAGCAATACCGCTGGCGCGATGAACTTCAAAAGAGTCAAGGCCTGACAACGCCCATCTCGGTGCGATCTGCAAAGCCCTATAAGTGACGATCTGCACAGGATGAGAGCTGTAAACCCCTCAGGTGGAAACCCGGCTTTGCCGGAAATGGGCCAGCGGGGCGTACCTATGGTCAATCAACGATGCTATGCCCGCGAAAATGCACGATATAGGGTGGCGCGATGAACTCCCAGCAATCGGGAGATTTCGGAGACCGGTCGCCCTTCTGCATTTAAGAGCCTAGCGTGTTCGATCTGTTCTGGATTAAGTGACGGCTTGGGGCCAAATAGGACTCCGCGCGCTTTCGCTGCGGCTCTCCCGGAACTAGTCCGCTCGCAAATCAGCGACCGCTCAAAATCTGCTATGCCTGCGAACACAGTTAGGATCATTCGCCCAGCAGGGGAAGTCGTGTCGGCCCATGGCTCGGCCTCTGACCGCAATCCGGCTCCGACCTCTCGTAGACGCTCAGCTATGTGAAGCAAGTCAGATGTCGATCTAGCGAGGCGGTCTAGGCGCGTGACAACGACTACATCACCGTCCCTAAGATGGTCTAGTAGCCTAGAGAGTTCAGGCCTATCTCGTTTAGCACCGCTTACTTTTTCTTCAAAAATTCTTGCGCAACCTAAGTTTGTTAAATACTCACGCTGCTGCTCCAAATTCTGCCCTTGGGTCGACACCCTCGCGTATCCGATTAACTGTCCTTTGCCCATGTTCCACCTGTCGCTAATTATGTCTCAAGTATACCACAACATGCGACACACTTATGCGACACATTACGACCCACAAATCAAGATAGTGTGTGTGATGTCGCATATCTTAGAAATTAAGCGACACACGCCTTCAAGCTTATGTTCCAACGGTTAAGCAATATTATCCATCACGCACTCTCTATGCGCGTCAGCCTCTGTTAAGAGAGACAAAATGCCGAAGCATTCTACGCAGCACAAGCTTACTTATCGGATCGCGACTGAATTCTAGAAAAAATGCAGCTTGACAAAATGAGCCCATCAAGAAACGAGAGCTTCTCGTCAAAAAACTCCGGCAAAACAAGAAGTTATAATACAAAGGTTAAAAACAAAGGTTAAAACAAAGGTTTAATACAAAGGTTGTGCAAATAATAACAATGAGATTTTGAGAAGAATCAGCAGAAGGCTAGAAAAATGAAGGGAACGAGAAAATAAAAATTTGACAGTTGCACTTCATCTTTCAAGAATGCCCGGACCTGGATTTGAGGTCATCGCTGTATGAAAAAGCTTACCTTGCCTCGAATCTCTCTAATGAAGCCTGTTCCAAGTTTTCAGCTATCAATAGCGGGTGAGGATTCAAACCTAAGTGGCGATCCTAATACATGGTGGCCAAGCGAGGCGTGTGCAAAATTTTGCGACCTGACAATTCTGCTTACTGACGACGGATCACCATGGTTCGACGGAACATCATTTTTGATGAGCCTAGCGTTCGACTATAAATTCAATTTGACTGGTTTAGACCCCAAAACAATTAATAGAAAAGCCTCGGACTTAAAGTACTATTTGGAGGGTCTTGACGAACTTGGCATCAACTATGAAGCGGATGAGTCAAGAAAAATTAAACGACCTACATATGCCTTTGCCGCACTCCTTAATAAAAGAGTAGCGGAAGGGACTCTTGCTTATGAGAGTGCTAAACGAATAATTTCAAACATAACTGAATTTTACAGGTGGCGTATATACAAAACGCGTAGACCATTCCAATTTCCTTTGTGGATCGAGTTGTCAAAGAAAAGGGGCTTTCTAGACCACATTGGACGAGAGGTCTTTGTTAAGTATATAAGCACCGATCTGAGCGATGGGATAAAACGTCGTACCCGAAAGAGCGCCGACGATTACATCCAAGACGGTGGAAAATTGAGACCTTTACCAGATGATGAGCTTGAATCACTAATCAAGGCGCTCTATGCGACAGAAAATACAGAGATGAGATTGAGCTTCCTACTTGCAATAGAAACTGGCGGCCGGATGCAATCTATTTTCACGTTACGCAGAAGACATTTTCCAGATGACGGAGATCCCGTAACCACCGTACAGAGAGTTCATATTGGCCCTGGCACGGGAGCAGATACCAAGGGTGACAAGATCCACTATTTAGATGTGCCAGCGTGGCTGTATAACGAGATTACTAAATACCTCGTTAGTAATCGATATAAGCGGAGAAGTGAAAAACTTCCAACGCTTGATGATGACCAATATGTGTTTACAGCGTCAACCGGACGCCCATATTACAAAGCAAAAGATGACGAAAGAGAGTTCCCCGCAGCCACGGGAGAAACAGTTAGAGTTTTTATATCGAGCACTCTTACTGAAGCACTAATAAAGCAAGACTGTAGTTTCAAATTTAGCTTTCATGATCTGCGCGCAACATTCGGTATGGGTCTAGTCAACGCAGGGCTAAAAATGATAGACGCAGGCTTGTTGAGTCGCGATGGTTTGCTGAATGCGGTTAGAGAGGCGATGGGGCACAGTGATATTAGGACGACGTTGAGATATCTTGCATATCGGGAAACTCGTGCGAATACTCGAAAAGCAAACGCAGCATTCGAGACAAAACTAGTTCGTGATATTAATCTACGATTAAAAAGTGGCCAGAATGCTGATTGACCCATACAACCACGCAATACGTTTGGAGGATTTGCTTGCTGACGACCACTGGGTTGAACATCTACAAAACGTCGATAGCATCGCAATACTAAGCCCTGAGGGTCAGTCATATACTGACTTCGGCTGCTATGTATATTCGGAGCGAAAACTAATTGACGGGTACATACGAGTCAATTCTGAAAGCCTGTCTACTTATCGAAAAAAACTTTTTTCAAATATATTAGACAGCATCGCTGATAGCCTTAGGCGCGGCACACAGCAGATTACAATTCGCAATAATTATCTGAGCGAGTTCCCTCATTTTTTCAGATGGATTGACACCCGAGAAAAACCCTTAAAGTTTGAATGTGATGCAGATGCAACTTCCTGCTACAAGGGTTTCACATTATACCTGACTCAAAAAATTAACAACGGAACTCTGAGCCAAAACCAAGCTAAACGACAGCAAAATGCTGCTAAACAATCGTTAGCTTGGGGTATGGAGGAAAACCAGAGATTCGGTATGGGCGTGCCTATTCTTAGGTATCACCCATCAAATCCGGTAGTCCCTCCTGAAGAATTTGTGGTGACAGAAAATCTGGCGCTCGCAACATGCCTATTTGAACAGATTTCAGACTTCTTACTAGACCATGGCCAGTACCCTTTGGACCTAGTTTTGCCAGACGAAACCGTCAAAGTTCTTCCGACGACAATGTGGATGATGCATTCCGCCCGTGCTTCATTAAGAGCGGATATGAAGTCTCCTAATTGGTGTTGGGACTATAACATGGGAACACTTAACTCCATAGAATTCATACAAGCTAAGTACGGATACTCGAAATACGTTGCGAACAGAGAGCGAAACACCGCACAAAGGCAATTGGAAGCCGCAAACTCCGACCCAAAAAGCGCACACCGAATGAGGCTTGCGTATTGGGCTTGTACAGCCTTTCAACTAATTATGCTGTCAATCACCGGCGCAGATCTGGAATCCTTCAGAAAATTCCCCACGGTTAAGGAAATGCGATCCGAGCCCTGTGCGCGTCAAGGCTTTCGTATTTTCAAAAATAGAGCCAGTAAAGACGTTGTCTTTGAAGTAGAAGCAGCGTTTTTGCCCAGCCTTGAAAAATATTCCAGGCTTCGTGAATACATGCTAGGCGATCTTAAATGCGATCTTTTATTCTTCAGAATATACAAGAACCAGGCGCATATTATATCTAATAAATTTCTGCAAGATTACTTCTTGCTTGCAAAACACATGATCACTCCTAAAGTCCCAAAGGTAACCGCAAGAGAACTTCGCAAGTACAAGATGCACTGGATGCTTGAAAATGAAGGTGTGATCATCGCAAGTGATGCTGCACAAAATTCAATTCCCGTATTTGAAAAGCATTATTCTGAGCCGACGAAATGGCAAACAGTAAATGAATTTACAGCGTTCTATTCGCACATTCGCAATCTTACCGACGCAGCAATCCGTGCAATAGAATCCTCACCTGCGGGGGGATGTGTAGTAAAACAACCAGTAAAACTGGCGGATCTTGGCACCACACTGGAACCTAATTGCAATACCTTCTGGGGTTGTTTTTTCTGCGAGCACTACGTATTGCATGCAGATGAAGAAGACCTTTATAAGCTCAAAAGCCTTCAGTACCTGCTTAAACAGATCGAACAATCAGACTCCGGCATTAGCGCAGAACTTAAATTAACATTATCAACGGCATCTGAATATATCGACAGGCTTACTCAGCATAGCCCTCAGCTTAGCGAGGCGGGCACCAAGCTGGACCTAAAAATCGAATCAGGATACTTACATCCTTTTTGGGATGCACAACTGAATCTTTTAGTCGCGCTAGGAAAAGTTTAGGAGCCAAATAATGATAGCCGTTTCAAATTTCAACATATCCTTTTTAACGCCAAATAGGATGCCGACTCCCGACGATAGAGAGGTTATTTTTGAAGGGGTTGATGGCGAACCTAAGATTGTCTACGGCGATATGCGCTGGGACCTCAAATTTCTGGCAACAGCGCATAAATCAGACTGTGTCATCATTTACAATAAAAAAACGCTTAGCGAAGCTCCATCGCTGGTCGAAGAAGTAAAATTTGTCACCTGTACATTGATCAAACACCACCTGACGTATGCTACTCCGAGCCCTACATCATATTACTATTGGCACTCAAGTTTAAATGACCTAGCTCACTATGCACAGAAAAACAAAGTCACTCTAACGGATTGCTTGACGAAGCCCGAAATATTTGAAGACTATTATAATTCCAGCAAACGCAGCGGCAAGCATACTTTACTTTCCATTTTGACAACGCTTTTTTCTTTGGGCCCTGAAGTTTTAGGGTGGGGTGCATTAGACCCTGTTTGGCTGAAACTGAATCGAGAACAAAAAAAGCACAAACAAAACCAAACGCTGGTTATCCCTCAGCGAATATATCTAGGCGCCATCTGTTTCCTCAAGGATTATGTGTCTAACTTTGACACCAACAGCGATGCAATTGAAGCGCTGGTGAAGTTGCTAAACTCAAACCCCAGCTATGGCCGCACGCAACAGGCCAAACCGAGCGGCACTCCAGATACGAATCCGGACTTCAGCCAAGCCGTAGTACTGCACGGACTATTCGATTTCGCTACTCGCAATTGCTGGCGTAATGTTTTGGATGTAGCTCATTATCTGTCATCTGTGCAATTCGCTTGTAAAACTCTCATTCATATTTTTAGCGGCATGCGGGACGATGAAGCTTACAGTTTAGTCCCTGACTCCTTAAGACATGAGACGGTAGACGGCCAAACTGGGTTTTGGCTTCATGGGAAAACAACAAAGATGTCTGGCTATAGAAAACCCGCAGCCTGGGTAACATCTGAGGACGTGCAACCAGCAGTAAACGCTGCTACCAAGATTGCGAATTGGATTGCTAAATATGAAAAGCCTAAAGGAACTCTTCCATTATTCCCCAACGTCAACCATTTCAAATTTTGTATATCTAACAGTCGAAGCAATAATTTTTATGGGTTGGCAAACCTCACGCACCATCGATTCAACAATTTATTCGACCTCATGGACTCCGAAATAACAAAAGAGGACATCAAGGAAATTAAATTTATCGAATACACTCGGAACTGGGGCAGCGAGACCAAGTACGTAGTATCCAAGAGATGGCATTTCACCACTCATCAATTCCGCCGATCATTGGCATACTACGCTATAGACAGCTCATTAGTTAGCTTCCCTTCGCTTAAAACCCAGCTTCAACATATTCGTATGCGCATGACAGTGCACTACACAAAGGGGGGGAACCAATCTAGAAAACAAATTGCTGAATTCAAAAACCACATGTGTGAAGAATTTTCTCAAGTTAGGTTAACTGTCGCAGCGCTCAGTTACATAAAAGATGTGCCGCTGTCAGAAGAACGCCTTACGGGCGGACACGGCAATTTCGTTGAAATTCGGATTAAGCCCTCAGGCAATGCTGATATTTTAAACTCCCGAGAGGAAACAGTTAGACATGTGATGCAAGGCATAATTTCTTATAAGGCAAGAGCGACTGGGGGATGCATGAGCAACTCCCCTTGTCACAAACATCTTATCAACCCCCTGACTGCTTGCCACGGTTGCCGGGATGGCGTTGTGAATCCTCGCCTACTGTTGATTGCCGTCAAGACTTATACCGATTTTATGGAAACTCTCCCTTCAGATAGCCCCGAGCATAAAACTTGCTCATTGGAGCTTGAAGGTGCGCAAAAAATTCTCGACAACTATACTGCCGAAAGGATCTAGAATGATATCCGAATGTTTTGACGCGCTTGCTCGCTTGATGAGTGGTGCTCCTACTCGCGTTACCGCACCTTATAAAATCAATAATGATACAGTTGCACTAGAGGCACGTTTCCCCAGAGGCTCCATCAAAAAATACAACCCTAAACACATATTACTAAGAGAAGCGATAACGAAAGGTGCACAATTATTCTCTGCACCGCACGCGCATAAAAAAGAAGAACTCAGATCAAAAAAAGAAGAGATTTTTGGCTTAAAGCAACTGCTAGCGGCATCCTTAGCCAGGGAAGTCATGCTAATACACCGCATATATGAACTGGAAACTGAACTGCGAAGCGAGCATAAGGTGAAGACTTTAATCCCCAGATCAGATCGTCCTTGAGATAAAGAAGAATGAGGAAGGCATAAATAAGACTAGTAGGTGGTGCCGCTTACCGGAATTGAACTGGTGACCTTCTCATTACGAATGAGCTGCTCTACCAACTGAGCTAAAGCGGCACTACTCCTGTCAAGCTAGCAAAAAGAGCTACAGCCCGTCAATGAGCCCTCACTCTACACACTTTCGTCAAAAGCGCATGCAGTCACTCAGACTCTTCAGTCATCGGTTCACGCCCACGCTCCGGCTCACGCCTCCTCGCTGCTCAGAAAATGGATGACTCCAATACTGGGAAATTGCACTCACTTGCCCACCCGCTCGCATTCGACTTGACCAGGCATTTGCATTCCTTCTGACCAGCGATTGCATCGGATTTGACCAGCACGCTTTGTGACCATGATCGGCAGAGAACGGCCAGCAGCTGTCATTCAACCTCTACGAAACCATAAGGCGATACATAGCGACCGTCAGCTTACGACTGTGTCCGATACACAGGTAGACTGATCGAGGACTAAGCTAATGCCTGGTGACGCGCGGTCCATCCAAATCAGCGGTGGCACACGAACATGGTTTTCTCTTTATTGATGGCGTTGGTATTAGCGTTCCTGATTGGCTGGGTTTCGCAGCGCATGGGCATGTGCCTTGTCAAAGCGAGTGAACAATTGCTGGCGGGGCGCCCGACTTTGTTTGTGGCACTGACATCGTGTGGATTGTTCGGGTTGTTGCTGGCCCCGCTCTATCGTTTCTCCGAGGTCAGCCTGCCGCTGTACTCGCCGGGTATTTCCTATCCTTTACTGGTTTCGGGAGGCTTGTTGTTCGGGGTGGCATCGGTGCTGAACAACGGTTGCAGCGTAGGTACGCTGACCAGGTTTGCCTGTGGCAATTTCAATAAACTGTTCACAATGATCGGTTGGGTCCTGGGGATCGTGCTCTGGTATAACATGCGCATGATGCCCGAACAGAAGACCATTCTGATGCCGGAAATTTCCAGCCGCCATTACTTGCTGTTGATCGGTGTAGTGGCGCTGGTGCTGATTTTTTTAGTCTGCATACACGGTAGTAAACATCTGGTTTTCTCCAGCATGCTGCTGGGTGCGTTGACGAGTGCGCTCTATACGTTCGAGCCGTTATGGACACCGAGTGTGTTCTTTTACAATGTTTCGCAGTTGTTCTGGCAAGCCGATATGGCAATCAGCGCCCGGCGTATTGCTGTGTTTGTCATGTTGCTGGCAGGCATGCTGAGTTTTACCGTGTACAGGAAAGTGTTCCGTTTCGAGGCCTTTACCCCATCAAAGGCTGGCGTTCATTTGTTGGCGGGTATTTTGATGGGGATTGGGGCTTCGATGATGCTCGGCGGTAACGACTCGCAAATACTGTTGGTGTTTCCAACACTGAGCGTTGCTTCAAGCATTCCAATGGTGTCGATTGCCATAGGTATTCTGGTGTCATTGTGGTGCAAAAAACGCTTTACGAATTGAACACCCTCAAGATGGTTCCGCTTTCGACACAATAAAATAGACAGTGATGACAGACAGAAATCGGCTAAAAACGGACGTTCCACCTACGCCTGTTTCCAGTCAAAAGCCTCGTACCGGCTGTGTCTAAGAAGTAAGTTGCGGTTCAATGAGATGGACTCCTACTCACCTCAACATTTTGGATATCAGGCAGAAGGGGCGAACCACAGTCACAGTGAGAAGGAGTCCACACATGAAGCTAATGCGCATTGGGGGCGACTTGGCAAAAAACGCGTTTCAGATCCAATCCACTGCACGGATTACCCTATCGCAGTCGTTGGCTAGATAGTCCCGGTTAAATCCACTGCTTGTAGATGTGATTTCCAGACTGGCAGTTAACGGGATGCCTCTGCACCAACTAGACCTCCCGGAGCTGCCTGGAGTTTGAGGTCGCGTCTAGCTTCCTCCCAGGTATCGTACTGGTCTGACGTTAGGAACTTGTTAAGAGTCGGCGTGTGTTTACCTTCCCAGTTAAGTGACACGAGGCGAACCTTGGCGGCGGCCTCCAAGCGCTTCCCTTGCAATCTCGGCATCTACCCAAGCTTTTCAGGGCAGAACCTCCGTCCGTATTCTGCGAAATTGCACCCTACTTAACCACCCAAGAGCACAGCTACTTACCACCTATTTGCATTCGACCGGACCAGTCATTTGTATTGAATTTGGCCAGGGTAGCTGTACTGATCTCAAACTTGCGACGATAGGACGATAGTCAGTGGTGGAGTCGCTGGATAACTAGCAATTTCCAACCCCACTACCATTGAAGCCAGCGTGGTCCGAGCAGCGCACCGATAACGGTTGGTATCAACATGCCAAGCAAGTACCAGACGCCCCAGAAAGGGACTTCCATTTCAGGGCAATGCAGGCAATAGGCAATGGTAGCCATCGCCCCTGAAAGCAGTCCGCCGCAGGCGCCGGCCAGTCTCAGTCGAGTGGGTGCCAACCCGCGCAGCGCCCAAAAGACAGCAATGAACCCCGGAATCGAAAGCAAGGTGATGTTCAGCGTACACACGCGCCATGTTTTACCGAAGATCATCGAAGCACGCACGTCCGGGGCTGCTGTCATCAGGACATAGAGGGCGCCAGCCCACACCGCTGCAACCGCAGCAATAACAAGCAGTTGTCCGGCGCCTGGCGTAACTCCGGGCCTCGCCAGGCGCACAACCTGGCTCAACGCGCCGACCATCAGGCATAGGGGCAAGGCAATCTTTGCCCAGAAAATCGGAGTTGCCGCCACTTCGGCCAGATCCGGACGTGCGCCAAACATGACCATCACCAGCAAGAAGGCCGTTATCAGACCGACTAGCACCGCGACGCCGAAGCGCTTTGCGAGCGCATGCCGGTCGACCGGTGTAACACCAGTCGCCAGCATGGAAATAAGATCGTCAGTTTTCATCGTGTACCTCTAATCCTGTCGGCCAACGCCTTAAGCCCGCGATGGATGCCAATCTTTACTGCTGATTCCGAAAGCCCGGTCATTTGCGCGGACTCGGCGACCGACAAGCCTTCAAGTTTCACCTGCTGGATCGGCAAGCGCTGCCGCTCAGGCAGTTGCTCAAGCAACTTGCCGAGGTCGCGATGGGCCTGCTCCGGCTCCAGATGCGGCTCGGCAAACAGCTCCGCCACATCGTCGAGCGAGTCATTGAGCAGTTCTTTGCGCGACCTGCCACGAAAAAAATCCGTGAGTTTGTAGCGGGTGATGGCAAACACCCAGGCCGTCAGCGGTTGGTCCGCACGGTACGTTTGTCGACCGTTATGGACGGCCAGCAAAACCTCTTGCAGCAAATCCTCGACTTCACCCGGTTGCCGCTGAAGTCGGGTTCGAACAAAGCCGCGTATATGACCACTTAGCTCCTTGAGGAAAGTGCCATAAGCCCGCTCGTCTCCACCCAGGCCCGCGAGGAACAAAGTCTGAAGATGAATTTCCCGGCTGCGTAATGCGTCGTTATGTGTAGTTCGTTCCATCGTCCACTCTGGTTACACGAGGATGAAAATATTCTGTACTTGCATAACGCCAGCGCCAATAACGGGCGATGGATCATGCTTGCCGCCAAAGGCATAAGGCAACAAGCAGATTCATTTTGCGGTTCTAAAAAATATTTTGCGATGGCTGTAACCGGATTTGAAAACTCAGCGAACTACCTTTCGGATCTGAAGCACAGCGCACTCCTGCACTGATGCGACGACCCACCCTCATGATCCCGGAGAATAACCATGAACAATCTGAAGCTTGCAGCCATCGCCGTTGCCTTTTCCTCCTTTGCTGCCGGCGCCATTGCCGCCGAGACCCCAGCCGCCGCAGGCGCCATGGAAAAATGCTACGGCGTCGCTATGGCCGGTCACAACGATTGCAAGGCCGGTGCAGGTACCACATGCGCAGGTACGGCAAAAATGGATTACCAGCCTAATGCCTGGAAAAACGTTCCCGCTGGCACTTGCACCACCATCAAGACACCAAAAGGCACCGGCACCCTCACACCAATGTAACGTCAACGCCACGGGGCACGTACTTATCATGAACAAGGCATTCCAGATCGGGGCCGGACTCGGCCTCAAACCGAACCATTACCAAGAGGCGCACGACTGCACAGTCGAAGGTCTCTGGTTCGAAGTTCATCCGGAAAACTACATGGTTGGTGGCGGCCCCCGCCTGGCATGGCTGGAGGCCATTGGCGAGCGGCACCCATTGTCGTTGCACGGGGTGTCACTTTCGCTGGCGGCCGATTGCCCGCCGGACCCGGAGCACTTGAAACGCCTGAAACAGCTCGCTGATCGCGTTCAACCGGCACTGATTTCCGAGCACCTGGCCTGGTCAGCCTGGCGCGACCAATACCACCCCGACCTGTTGCCTTTTCCCCGAACAGATGAAGCGTTACAGCGTATAGCAAGCAATATCCAGCGCACACAAGACGCCCTCGGACGTCGCATTGCCATCGAAAACCCGACCCATTATTTGCACCTGGACGGGCATGACTACAGCGAACTGGAATTTCTCACCGAATTGAGCACGGTGACTGGCTGCGGCTTGTTGCTGGACGTCAACAACGTGCACATCAGTGCGCACAACCTTGGTTTTAACGCCGCCGATTATCTGGATGCCTTTGCGGCCGACGCCATCATGGAGATTCATCTGGCGGGGTTCACCAAGGATCCGGGTGAATCCTCGTTACTGATCGACAGCCATGATGCCCCTGTCGCCGAAGATGTCTGGTCGCTGTACCAGCGGCTGATCGAGCGGATCGGCCAGCGTCCGACACTGATCGAACGCGACGACCATATCCCCGCTTTCGACGTTTTACTGGCCGAGCGCAACCGAGCGCAGACGTTATTGAACCTTGGGCAAAATCAGCGAATGAAGGTGGCGATATGAAGCCCTCTCTCGCAAGCTTTCAGGATGCCTTCGTCGATGCGTTATACGGCACTGAATCATCCACGATGGATTCGCTGACCCAACAACCAGGCTTTGCGGTCTATCGCAATACCGTACTCAAAGGCACGACGGATGCGTTGCTAGCCAACTTCCCTACCGTAGAGCGCCTGGTAGGCACTGACTGGCTTAAAAGCGCCGCCGCCATACATGCCCGGCTTTCACCGCCAACAGATGCACGTTTACTTAATTACGGAGCGGGCTTCCCCGACTTTCTCGACAAATTCGAGCACGCGCAAGACATGCCGTATCTGGGCGACGTCGCCCGTCTGGATCTGCTCTGGACACAGGTTCATTGCGCCGCTGATGAGCCAGGTCTTGGACTGAACGACTTGGCGCAGATTCCCGCTACGGAATTGGGCAACTTGCGGCTTAAACCACGGGACACCGCCCGTTGGGTCTGGTTGCCGGACTGTCCCGCCTACACGATCTGGTGCGTCAATCGTGAACAACGGGAAATGCCTGAAAAACTCGAATGGCAAGGTGAAGGTGCACTACTGACACGCAAGGCCGGCCGCGTGTATTGGCAAGCTGCCAGCGCCGCAGACTGTGCCTTTCTCGACGCCTGCGCGGCTCACCTGCCCCTCGATGTCGCCGCCGACTGGGCCATTGATGTCGAGTCTGACCTGAATCTGGAAAACCTCATTATTCGCCTGGTGAGTGCTGACGCGTTTGTAACGGCGGAACTCCTGACAACCAGTTACTGAAGCCATCAACGGAGCACAGCATGGATACCATCAACACCCGCTCACCTGCCGCCGACAATTCCTTGCGTGGCCTCTGGAACCGCGTTGCAACCCGATTGGGCAATCTGATCAGCGATTCGTTTCTGGTGTTGGTGGCACGCATCGCCATCGCCGCCATTTTCTTCATGTCAGGGCGCACCAAAGTCAGCGACGTTCTGACGATTACGCCGAGTACCTACGAACTGTTCCGTACGGAATACGCCTTGCCTGTGATCTCTCCAGAACTGGCGGCACACCTTTCGACCTACAGCGAGCACCTATTTCCACTGCTGCTGGTCCTCGGGCTGTTCACCCGTCTATCCGCCTTGGCGTTGCTGGGTATGACCTTTGTCATTGAGGTTTTCGTTTACCCCGATGCCTGGCCGACGCACCTGTCCTGGGCGGGATTGCTGCTAATCATCATCGCACGTGGTGCAGGAGCACTTTCGCTGGATCGCAGACTGGGCATCCGGTGATCCATTCACGTATGGGGAACTCTCTAGTAGGAGTTTGCGAGTAGTGATCGCCCACATCAGCGTGAAGTTCGCTGTCATTCCAAGAGCACGCCTTTGTACTAGTTAACAATCCTGAGGCTGCTTCATGTGGGCAAGCGCAGGGCGCGCATTGCGTAGGCAATACGCAACTAAATAAGCGGATACAGCCGATTTATCTTCAGCTAATTCATCTTTGACGCGATCCACGTCATGCAAATACAACACCTAGCTGTCGTTAGGTTGTCTCTACATACTGGCGAAAAATATGCAAAACAACACCGTCCGATTTTCCTGTGTAGGCTGCGGTATTTGCTGCAAGGGCCGCCTGATACCGCTGACATTGGCTGAGGCACAACAATGGTTAAACCGCGGTCACGACATCGCGGTGATTCTTGAGGCCTTTGCTGAATCGAGTTGGCCTCATTCATCAGCGGAGTTTGCCCACGCCAAAGGCCGATCTGTAAGTGTAATTTGTGGCAAGACCCAGATACAGGTCATCGCTGTGTTTGCCGGCAAAGCACTTGAGCAATGCCCTAATCTCAGAGCTGACAATCTTTGCGGCATCTACGAGGAACGCCCCCTTGTTTGCCGCATTTATCCGATGGAAATCAACCCATTCATCGCGTTACGTCAAGATAACAAAGCGTGCCCGCCACAGGCGTGGGAGAGCGACGACATTCTCTGTACAGATGGCCGTGCAGAACAGGCTCTGGAAGCACTCGTCAGTCAATCTCGACAAGCAGACAGAGCCGATGCCTCAAGCAAAATCGCCATCTGCGCGCAACTGGGCCTGAATGTGGCGAGTTGGAAAGACAACGCGCTGGCCGTTTACTTTCCACAACGAGAAAAACTGCTCGAAGCGATACACAGCGTCAAAAGTACTCTTGAGGAAGGTCCAAGCTGCGAGTGGCAGGTGCGGGTCGATGATTTATCGCTGCGCGAGCGATTGACCGCATCGGACGTGTCTCTGGCTGCCAAGGAGTCCGCCGAGTACATCTTTCATGTTTTATGAACAGCCTTTAACGCAGAGTTCGCTCATCAATACCGAACTACTGTGCATACTCGCGCGTTTATTTTGCACGCAATATGACCAAGAGGTCACACGGGTTGATTGCAGTCCTCCGCGACGAACAGCTATAGCTTCACAGAATAGTTGATCATTTTCACAAGTAGTTGATCAGACGCCCCCTGACAGGAAAGCGACAAAAAGGCCAATTCTCCGAATTGGCCGAAAGCAGACCTCCGCCATGCATTATCCATCGCGAAACTCGCGCGACTAGCTTCAGCAAATTCTCCAGCAACTCTTTAAGCTCAGCGCGATGCTCATCATTTTCACGTTACGTGTAGCAATGGAAGATCTGCTCAGCCGTCATCAGTGGCCAGGGTTTGTCGTAGATCTACTCCCTTCCCCATCAGGCAAGATCGATCAGAACCAGCTAGCCCTTTGGGGCTGACGCTGTAGCGCCGAGCAGCGCGGCTCAGATGAGGTCGGAGGCAATGTGCGCAGTGCGCTGACAATGATCAGTGAGAACGAAGAGTTCATTAACATGACGTTAACGGTGCTCATGACATCTGAATGACTTCTACTGAAATACAGCAATCGGCCAATTTCAGCTATTGCCGACCAGCATGGGTCGTGTACGCCGGTCGCCAAGCGAGCGATGCAACCCTTGGCGTTTCAGGTCGGGATTACTGTCATGCGGATACACCATCTTGCAGGGCAAGCCACCCACCCGTCGACTCCAATTGAGAAAGGTTTGATGTACTAGCTATATGCCGCTAAAACTTAAGCGAGGATAAAAATATAGGTGATGACATGGTATCGAGATTTGTTGTCGTTCCAGCGATACCTACTGAGACGGGATCGGTACGTAATGGTGCCCGCTTCTACTCCAGCATGGCGCCTTGCGGCTACAGCATCTACGACAACAAGGAAAAGTGTCGTCTTCACGTGTCATTTCCGTCGCGAGAGGAAGCGGAGGCTGCGTGCGAATTGAAAAATTCAGAGCAACTATTCAGCTCAATGTCCTGACTGCGACCATCGTGGGACCTTCATAGCACTGCGCACAAATTCTGGAATTTCGACCACAATCTGCCAATCGATCTAGTAAGCGTGTAAAGATCTGAATGGTGACCTATGACGGCAAACGAGGATTTGATTGATTGGAATGGCCGCTGGCATATCACCAACGGCGTCGTGTGAATGCCATCTGCAAAAAGCTCGGTCAATGGGTATAGGTAGCTTTGAGTGTTCGTCTTAGACATCTTTGACTAATAGAAGACTTCTCAGTCCGCAGACGGTCCATAGCTACCTGCGGCCCGCCCATCTAGCATAGGCATCGGATCAATTTTGGGGGAGTTAAGAAAAGTAGCCCACGCCTCATATGCCAGCTTCTGGCGATAGGTAGCTTCATTCCACAAGGTCCCCTCCAACTGTCGTGCCGATACAAGCATCATAAGATTGGTGGTGGCTGCATCAAGCTCAAGCAAAAGCTCGTGGGACTGGAAGCGATAGTCGTCTAGGTTGTTCATTATAGAGGTACACCAGTCATGGCTCTGAATTACGAGATGTTGTTCCTATATAGGTTCAGTGTGACATCAGTTTCATCATCGCGTTGATCCGCAGACAACCGGCTTCATCTTAGGCAGGCTAGAAGGTCAGGTAAACACTTTCCCTCCACTCAAAGCGAGGCCGCATTGCGCAAGGGCTGAGCGACGGCTTTGGCTCGGATAGCAACCACGCACCGTGACTGATCCCCCCCTGCCCTCGGCCGTGCGATGAGCCGGTGTGGGTTCCACATCCACGATGACACCGTGCTCGGTATCGATCAGATAATTCGTGGAGTAAGCGTAGAACGCTGGGCCACCTGGAGCAGCGGTCCAGCGGGCTTGAAGATCCGTCAGCGACAGGCGCATCGGAAGAATTTCGGCCTGAGCCTTTTCATCGAGCGCCTCAAGATACTCACGCACGGCGCGAGTGCTCAGGGCCGAATCGCTCCAGTTTACCGGTTCATCACCCGGCACACCGCGCTGCCGACTCGCGTCCGCTTTGATGGTGCTGATGTCCACGGCGAAGCCCTCGCTCTTGACCAGGCCAGCGTCCTTGCAGCGACGCCGCACTTCATTAAACAACCAGCGAAACAGATCGCTGTTCCGAAAACGCCCGTGTCGATTTTTGGAAAAGGTCGAGGTTGGGGACTTCATCTTCAAGGCTCAACCGGCAGAACCTGAGATACGCCGGGTTCAGATGGGTTTCTTCGCGCAGCCTACGATCAACATGCGGATCATCAGCTCGGGATCAATCGAAGGACGCCCTATTGGGATGTAGAAATCGCCGAGGTAATGGCGCAAATCGCTCATATCAAGACACTGATCAATGCTGCGCAGGAGGTGATTTGCTGGGATGTGATCTTCAAGGTTGAACGAGTAAAACAGTCGGTCCTACCCACTCGATAACTGTCCCATCATGCTTCGTGCTTCCCTGCTGGCCAATGTTGAGATTTCGCCGCCGGCCAGAGAGGGGAGCTACTTTTTCAACAGAATCGGCCAATAGCTGCCCACCAGAACCGGCGAAGCGGGGGCGATTCAGTACTTGCCGACAGGCTAACGAATATCCAGACAAAAAAAAGCCCGCGTATGGCGGGCTTTTTTTCGAAGGGGAACCAAATCCTTTGGTCTTGGCCCAGTATTGCGCAGCAATACACAATGTATCAAGGCAAACCAATTGGAAGTTTAAAAAATTTGGATAGCTGGACTAAGTTGAGCTTCTCGCTAACGCACCCGATGAAATTATCACAACTGGTATTGCGAATCCGGACGCTAGGACGTGGTAAACGGGCTTCCTGGCGACTCAAAGGCGAAGCGATCAATATCTCCAGAACACAGGTGTCAAAATCACCAGCACCGTCAGAATTTCCAACCGTCCAAGCAGCATGCCGACGGTCAGCAGCCACTTAGCAGCGTCAGGCAACGAAGCAAAATTGCCCGCAGGCCCAATGACCGTGCCAAGCCCCGGCCCAACATTGCATACTGCGGTGGCGGCGCCACTCAAGGCAGTCGTCCAATCCAGTCCAATCAACGCCAACCCCAAAGCGATCACAGCAATAGTAATTGTGAAGAAAAACGAGAAGGTCAACAGCGAACGCAAGACGTCCTCATCGATGGAATGGCCGTTGTACTTTTTCTGGATCACCGCTCGGGGATGAATCAGTTGTTTCAAGCCACTCAGGAGCAGCGCAGCGGCAACCTGAAAGCGGAAAATTTTAAGGCCACCGGCGGTTGAGCCGGAGCATCCCCCGACGAAGGTCAGGTAGAAAAACAACAACACGGAAAAACTGCCCCACAATGTGTAGTCACCTACCGCGATGCCGGTAGTCGTAACGACCGAGGTCACATTGACGGCCACGATGCGAAAGGCATCCCACCATGTGTAATCACTGTGGAAACACAACCAGGTGCCCACTACCAACCAGGTAACGATCAGGAACCCAACAAACCCGCGCACCTGATGATCCTTCAGTAACACACGCCGATGGCCGCGCAATGTTGCGACGTACAAGGTAAAGGGCAGGCTACCCAGAATCATGATGACCACCGCTACCCAGTGAATCGCTGGCTGCGTCCAATGCCCAAGCGAGGCGTCCGAAGTGGAGAATCCGCCAGTAGAGATCAAAGACATTGCGTGGTTGACCGCTTCAAAAGGCGTCATCCCAGCGATCCAGAGTGCCAGAGCCCCGGTGCCAGTAAGTCCCAGATAGAGAAAGAGGATGTACTTGGCTGCCACATGAGAACGCGGCGTCACTTTCTCCGACCAGTCTGAGGACTCTGTCTGGAAAAGACGCATGCCACCCACTCGCAACAGTGGAAGGATCGCCACCGCCATGCCGATGAAGCCGATACCCCCCAGCCAGTGCAGCATCGAGCGCCAGATCAACAATCCCGGTGAAGCGGTATCCAAACCACTCAGGACAGTTGAGCCCGTGGTTGTGATGCCGGACATCGTTTCGAAGAAAGCGTCGGTGTAACTGATGTGACTGATAAACACCATTGGCAACGCCGCGAAGGTACAGACCACCACCCAACTGCCAGTCGTCAACAGGTACATATCCCTCGGGCGGAGCTGGCCAGTATCAGGGCGCCCACGCACGATCAAAAGAAGGCCGCTGATGAAGGTAATCAAACTCGACCAGAGAAAGGCCGACAGTTCGTCGCTACGCTCATAGGCCACCAGCGTAATCATGGGAATAGCCATGCTTACGGCTAGCGTGATCAGAAAAATGCCTAGGATGAAGCCGATGAGCCGCATTGCCGCGATGGACATAGAAATAGCCTGCCAGATTTTAGCTGCGAAGCCTTTAAATCAGGCCTTCAGAGCGCTACCGACCATCCAACTCATAGCCAACGAGTGGAGAGTATCTGCAACGTAATTGAGTAATGTTTCCTACAAATAAAAAACCCGGCACAGGGCCGGGCTTGCCTGTACTCCCCTACTACACAGTTCCCAAATGAGAGGGATGGAGAACCGACTGAGGAACACAGGTCGCCGATATTGCCAAAGCACGTTTTGCAAAGCAATCCATCTATGAAAAATGCTCCGACAGCTAACTGTCGCTACACCACTGCGATGAACAGACTAAAAAACCGCTAATTCATTGCGCCGACAAATCCCAGCTCCAATTGAAATTGTAGGTTTAGAGGGGATCGCGGGATGGGACGAATTTCAAGCAGATTCCCCCGAGCTTTGTAGACCGATCATTTTTTCCAAAAATGGGGAACTGCCCCCATTGGTTGGGGAAGACCCACCAATTTATAGGAATATGCCCCATCGTGTTCTGTAAGCGCGCAGAAACACTCTGAAACAACTTACTAATTCATTAGTACTTTTTCTTCGAGGCCAAATGATGGCCTAACAGTTGCAATTTCCCCACTACCGCAGCATCTGCCGTCACTGAACAGTGATGGCGGGTTTCGCCGATAGGCATGACGCGAGGGGAATAAAATGAAATCTGCTACACAACATTTCCACTCAGTGAGCTGTTTACGCAGGGCAGGCCTTACCTCTGCGATGCTCGTGACCCTGGCAACGGCCAACGCGGTACCGCTTGACGATGTCAGCGAGCCGCCACCCACAGACCCCTCGGCATACTACACACCTCCCGCCGACCCGCTGGCAGCGGCTGCCGAGCTGGACGCCATCAAAAGCCTGCCCGAAGCCAACCAGGGCGCAATCGCCTATCCCAACGGAGTGTACGGAGACCGAAACACACCGCGCGCCGAAAACGTGCTGCCGCCGAGCGTTCAGACCTCGTTTAATTTCCCTACCAACGGCAAGCCCAGCCCGTTGTTCGGCGCCCAGCCTTACACCCAGCAATTGCTGCTGTTCGAGGAGTTCGGTACGGAAAAACTCGACCCCACCCTGCCTGCACCACCACTGACATTCCCGGTACCCACCGTCGGCCCATTGCCGCAGCAAGACCCGGACAATGTCGCCCGCAGCGGCCCTTCGAGTTCGGCATTGGAAGCCTTCATGCGCCAGCCCGGGCTGTACCCGTTTCCATCGCAGTTCTCCAACGTGCTGGACCGCAACCCGTGGAAGGCGCAGATCGAAACCTTCCTCAACCGCCATCCGGTGGGTTCGCCGGCAGAGGGCCGGCCACCGGGAAAAGGCTGGTCGCATCAACGCTGGAACGAGTTCTATCCACAGGTCGCCTTCAAAACCGTGCAAGCAGGCGCTAAGCTCAATGGCGGCATGCGTGACCGCCGACAATTGCACAACTATGCCGTTGGTGAGTTCGGGCCAGGCGGGCTCTACTACCAGACCTCGGACATTCCGACCACGACGGGCACGACCAAAGGCATCGATACCCGATTTCACCCCAGCATGCCGGTTCAGAATCACAATGCACTGTGGACCTTCGACGGCACCTTTCCGCCCAAATTGCTCATGGTGCGTTACGGCCAACCGGTGCTGATGCGTCACTACAACGCCCTGCCGATAGACCCGGCCGCCAACATGGGCTTCGGCCTGCACACCATCAGCACCCACGAACACAATGGCCACTCCCCGGCCGAAAGCGACGGCTACACCAACGCGTTTTTCTTTCCGGGGCAGTACTACGACTATCGCTGGCCGCTACAGCTGGCCGGTTACGACACCATCAACACCACAGCGCAGGACCCGAGGGCGGCGTTCCCATGCGCACCGGGTGAGAAGCTGTTCGTCAACGACGCCAGCCCCGGTCTGAAGACCTGCGAAAACGGCACGATTAAGATTCGCGGCGACTGGCGCGAAACCATGAGCACCCACTGGTTCCACGACCACATGCTCGATTTCACCGCACAGAACGTCTACAAGGGCAACGCGGTGATGATGAACTACTACAGCGCTCTGGATCGGGGCAACGAAGCTGTCGAGGACGGCGTCAACCTGCGCCTGCCCAGCGGCTCGGCGCTGCCATGGGGCAACCGCGACTACGACGTCAACCTGGTGGTCGCCGACAAGGCCTGGGACGCCAACGGCCAGTTGTGGTTCAACCCGTTCAACACCGATGGCTTTCTCGGCGATCAGATCCTAGTCAACTGGCAGTACCAGCCACGCTTGAAGGTACGGGCACGCAGTTACCGTTTCCGCATTCTCAACGGCTCGGTGTCGCGCTATTTGAGGATTGCCCTGGTACGTGAAGTCGCTGGCAACGGTGGCGAATTTCCAGGGCCGGCCGGTTCGAATCTGTCTTATACCCGCGTGCCTTTCCACTTGATCGGCAACGACGGCAACATCATGGAACACGCTGTGCCGTTCGATGGAAGCATGGACCTGGACGGCGATGGCGATAAGCAGAACCACAACGCGATCCTGCCCACCCAAGGCATTGCCGAGCGCTTCGACATCATCGTCAACTTTGCGAAAAACGGGATCAAAACCGGCGACAAGCTGTACTTCGTCAATCTGATGGAACACAAGACCGGCAAGGGTCCTGAGAAGAACGCCCTGAGCCTCGCGGACGTGCTGTCCGAGAAGTACAAAGCGGTGATCAAGCAAGGCAGCAAAGGTCCGGAGTGGGACAAGGGTGATCCGGTAGTGGGCAAGTTCATGCAAATGATCGTGCAGCCCTACACCGGTACAGATGTCAGCATGAATCCTGCCGAATATGAGCCCGCCAAGCCGGGCAAAGCCGCCGGTAAAGTCATGATCCCGCTGACCCTCGACCGCGATGACCCAGCCGTGCAGGCCAAGCTGAAACTGGCGCGGCACCGCGAGTTCATCTTCGGCCGCTCCGACGGCACAGACGAAGCTCCGTGGACCATCAAGACCGACGGCGGTTTTGGCTACAGCATGGACCCACGCCGGCTCAACGCGGCCCCGCAACTGGCCAACGGCCCGACCGATGGCGGCTACGTCGGCGACGGTACGCTGGAAGTGTGGAAAATCAAGAACGGCGGCAACGGCTGGAACCATCCGGTACACGTGCATTTCGAAGAAGGCATTATCCTCAGCCGCGACGGCAAGGCACCACCGGAATGGGAAAAATGGGCACGCAAGGACGTGTATCGCATCGGCCAGGGCATCGACAGTTCGGTCGATGTGGAAATGGCGATCCACTTCCGTGAATTCGCCGGGACCTACATGGAACACTGCCACAACACTCAGCACGAGGACACTTCGATGCTGCTGCGTTGGGATATCGAGCATCCCGGGCAGTTCCAGTTGATGCCGACGCCTCTGCCTGGATGGGACGGTGTCACCTACGTCAACTCTGCCGCGCTGCCGACCTTCCGCACTGGCGACGCGAAGAACAATGACGATGATGACGATCAGGGTTCGAACAAAAAACCCGTCGCCAACCCGGACAGCGCCGCCAGCGCCAACGGCCAAGCGGTGACCATCAATGTGCTGGCCAACGACACCGACCCGGACGGCAATGTGCCGCTAAAAGTCGTCGGTCTGGAGCAACCGGACTCCGGGCTGGGCACAGTCAGCACCGATAGTGTGCGGGTGATCTACACGCCACCCGCCACCATCGCCGCACCATTCACCACAACCTTCACCTACCAGGCCAGCGACGCCAAGGATGCTGTTTCGGATCGGACGACGGTCTCCGTGGCGGTCTCGGCACCGGCAGCGGTCAACGAAGACTTGGTTGTCACCAGCGCAACCGTCACCGCCCGCAGCAACAGCCGCTACACCTGGGACCTGGCAGGCACGACGTCGCGAGGCACGGGCAACAGCATCACGGCCACGGCCTCGACCACCGCCGGGCCGCTGAGCCTCGGCACGGCCACTCTCACCCCGACCGGCACGGGTGCGCGCTGGCGGGTGTCGGTGACTACCACCGGTAGCGGTCCGTCACCGAGCCCAACAGTCACCATAAGCTCGGCGTTTGGAAAAAGCACCACCGCGCCCGTCAGCAGTCGTTGAACTGCATTTAGGGGAGTTTGCGCCACTAGCAGTAAGTTGGCCGCGCTTTCAATCACCACGGGGCAATGGCTAGTCGGCTTTTGCCCGGTGGTGATCACAGCGCTGAAAACTGGCACTTAGTAAAAGGGCTTAGTACCTCAGCTTCCCCCAAATCAATCCGATGAGTGCGGCTAAGCCAGACGCCGCGAGCACGCTAAGTTTCGCCGTTGAGAGTAACGCCGGATCAGGAAACGCTAACGACGCTATGAAAATGGACATGGTGAATCCGATACCCGCCAGCAGTCCCACCAAGCCGACACCCGCCCAGGTCACGCCCTCAGGTAGCTCACAAATTTTGAGTTTAACGAGGGTTACGCTGGCCAAAACGATTCCGAGAGGCTTGCCCAGTACCAGTGCCAATACAACCCCAATGAATACATTCAGCGAGACAGCATCTTCCAGGCTGCTGCCCTCTAGACTCACCCCAGCGTTTGCCAGTGCGAAAAGAGGCATAACCCCAAAAGCTACCCATGAATGCAGTCCTGCCTGGACGCGCTGCACTGGGGGCAGTATTTCCCGCTCGGCCTGTCGGAGTTGTTTCAGCGGTGCCGCCACGGCCTGCGGACTATTCCCGGTCTGGGCAAGTCGATCCATCAGTTCATGGAACGTACGCCCGATGGTGTCCAGCGGGCGCTCCGTTGTAGGCTTGGAGCTGGTCGGTGTCATCAGCCCAAGAATTACCCCTGCGAGCGTTGGGTGCACCCCCGTCTTCAGGAGGCCAAACCACACAATGGCGCCAGGCAGTATGTAGGCGTAGGCCTTGCTGATACCCATTCGCTGAAAAGCCAGCACCAATACCAGTCCACTCAACGCCACCACCAAACCGATATAATCCAGGCTTGAGGTATAGAACACGGCGATGATGAGGATGGCGACTATGTCGTCGATGATGGCCAGTGCCAACAGCAGCACGCGAATACCACCCGGGATCGACTTCCCCAAAAGTGCGAGAACACCCACTGCAAATGCGATATCAGTGGCCGTCGGCACGGCCCAACCTGCACTGCCCTCGGTTCCATGATTGAACAGCGTGTAGATGATCGCCGGCACCAAGACGCCGCCCAATGCGGCTCCTAGAGGCAGGGTCGCCAACTTGAAGTTCGCAAGCGCGCCGTCATGAATCTCCTGGCGTATCTCCGCCCCAACAACAAGGAAGAAAACTGCCATCAAGCCATCATTGACTAAGAAGTGTAGTGAGCAAGCGACTTTGAATTCACCGAGCCCTAAAGTGAGTTGGGTGTTCCAGAAATGCTCGTAGGAGCCGGCAATCGGGCTGTTCGCCCAGATCAGTGCTACCAATGCCGCGAGTAATAGAACGACGCCGCTGACGGCTTCGATATGGGTAAACCGCTCAATCGCTGTCAGCGCGCGTACGGTCAACTCTTGGGGACGTGGAATCGAGGGTGACGCCAAGTTTTTATCAGGCACATTAACTCTCCGCTGGCGGCCCGACCAACGTTTGAGCATTAACCTGCGATGTGCCGTATGCAGCAACGCACCCGGCTCGATGATAGGTAGCTTAACAGCGGGAAGCAAATGACTCCGCCAATGAACCTTCCGCCGGCAATGTCACTCCATCAAAGGTGATCGAGTTGTTGCATTGGCAGACCGAACTTAAATCGTGGACCAGTGACGTCGCTATAAAAGGTATTGAAGATGATCGCTCGTTGGCGCTGGCTGCTACATCAGATGACGAAACGGCTCTGGTTCAGAGCCAGTTTATTTTCTGTACTGGGTGTGGCGACCGCATTGCTCGCCGTGGTCTTCAATGACTACATTCCCGCCTCACTGCCAGCGCGTATCGGCGCTGACGCTGTTGACAAAATTTTGGGCATCATCGCCTCCAGCATGCTCGCCGTGACCACCTTTTCGCTCAGCACAATGGTGACGGCCTACGGCGCCGCTAGCAGTGGCGTAACACCCCGCGCCACCACACTGGTGATGGAAGACCGCACTACCCAAAATGCCCTCGCCACCTTTATCGGTTCATTTCTGTTTAGCCTGGTGGGAATCATTGCATTAAGTACTGGAGCCTATGGCGCGCAGGGAAGGGTTCTGCTTTTTGCAGTGACCATCGGCGTGGTGATTCTGATCGTGTACACACTTCTGCGTTGGATCGATCACCTATCGAGATTGGGGCGGGTGGGTGAAACAATTGATCGCGTCGAAGCGGCCACCATCCATGCGTTAAAAAATCGGGTCGAATGGCCTTATCTGGGGGGCGTCGCCTACCCTGCCGATGGGAGTGTTCCGTGCTCAGCGAAAGCCATTACGAGTCTTCAAACCGGGTATGTCCAACACATCGATGTGCATGCGTTGGGTGCGATTGCTGAAGAGCATGAGACGCAGATTTATCTCGATATTCTTCCCGGCAGCTTTGTGCATGAAGGCATGCGTCTGGCCCAGGTCGTGATTTTAAGCAATGAACACATTGGAGATCCGGGGGCCTGCGCTGAAAAAATCCTGGGTGCCTTGACCATTGGCGTGCGCCGAACCTTTGAACACGATCCACGGTTCGGGCTTTCGGTGCTGTCGGAGATCGCCTCACGAGCCTTGTCGCCTGCGGTCAATGATCCTGGGACTGCAATTGACGTGCTGGGACGCGGGGTCAGGAGCCTTACCTGCTGGGGTAAACCAACAGAACAGATGGCGGAAATAGGTTCAGGGTGCGAGCGAGTCTTCCTGCACGGACTGGATGTCGGTGACCTGTTCGACGATTTTTTCGCTCCAATCGCCAGAGATGGTGCGAGCTTGATTGAAGTGGACGTCCGACTGATGAAGGCCCTGATCAGTCTGGCGCAGATAAATCCGGATATTTTCAAGAGTGCCTGTACCAGACATATGAGCCTACTACTCCAACGAGCGGAACATGCGCTCACATTGTCGGAAGACCAGACGAAGCTCAGTGCACTGGCCCGAACACTGGTCCACTAAAACACCTTAAGGATTTGTCTTTCGGGTTGTGACGTCATTATCCGGCGATTGCAGAAAGCCACGAGCTAGCTGCTGATACAACTCAGGCCCCATCCGTGCGCTAACCGCTTTAGCAATCAATGCGACTGCCATAAGGCTGATCACCATCCCATGGCTGTCGATCATCTCCATCACGATGATTGCGGAAGTGATCGGGGACTGTGTTACTGCGGCCAGAAAACCGACCATGCACAGCGCAATGATAGGCTGCGTCGCCAAACCAAAGAAGTCCGCGACGTTGGCTCCTACAGCGGCGCCGACTGCCAGGGACGGGGCAAAAATGCCGCCCGGGATACCGGAGAAGTAAGTCACTACCGTCGCAAGAAAACGGGTGATCGGTGCGTGCCATGGCAGGCCGACATCGGACACGATGATCTGCGACGTGATCCCGTAGCCGCTGCCAAATGACATACCGCCACTCAACCAGCCCAGTATTGCCACGATCATTCCACACGCGCCGGCGAACCATACAGGATGCGTGCGCCGCCATTCCCAAAGGATGAATCGATGATGGCGCTGGGGCCACAGCAACATCCGACTGAACAGGCCGCCCAGCAGCCCGCAGCCAATTCCGATCACCAGCACCGGGGCAATGATGTCCAAGCCGATTTCGTGTATGTCGAAGTGACCGAAATAGTTGTAGTTGCCCTGCAAGGCGATGGCGACCATCCCCGACAGGATGATCGTGCTGAGCAAGACTCCGCTGGTGCGGGTCTCAAGCTTGCGCCCCAGCTCTTCGACGGCAAAGGCCACACCGGCCAGTGGTGTATTGAAGGCTGCCGCGATGCCTGCCGCCCCTCCGGCCAGAATAAGGTCCTCGCTGCGGATGATTCGTGCATTGGGCAGATAGCGGTGAAAGAAATGCATGATCGAAGCAGCGACTTGCACCGACGGCCCCTCGCGTCCTGCGGAAAAACCACCGGTCAGCGCCAGTGTGCCAAGTCCTATTTTGGCAAAGGCAATGCGCAGCGACACCAGTTTGTCGACGGGTTTGCCCTGATGAGCCAGGCGCGTGGCGGCAATCACCTGGGGAATGCCGCTGCCTTGGGAGCCGACAAAAAAACGGGTGGTCAACCACACTACCAACATGCCGACCAAGGGTGTGTAAATAAACGGCAACCAGGGCCGTTCGGCAGTCTGTTGCGCAAATTGCGTCAGTGCCAGATCAGCCAACCGAGCAAACATCACGACAAGTAGGCCCGCCAGGGTCGCAGCCGCCCAGAGCGTCACGCGTGTTCGCCAGCGTATGGAGGCGAAGCGGCGGCGCAGTAGCACTATCGGTTTGATCACCCGAGCGAATTCCCATTGAGTTTCAGGACTGTGGTGCTGGCAAGACTAACCGGATATGCGCTGTCGTCCAACAGCTCTAGCACCAATGCGGACAACCATCCCGTCACTGCTAGCCTTTATCAGGACTTCCACCGCCGAGATTGGCTCAATCCACCGCTGTCCGCGCCTGAATCAACTACAGTGGAATCACTCTGCATACAGACAAAAACAAGACGGAGATTTCCCATGCGAGTAATAAGCCGCTTTGCCCTGTTAGCCGCCGCTACGTTGGCTGTCACCACCGCAGTTCAGGCCGCTCCAGTATTCATCAACATTCTAACGGGGGGAACCAGTGGGGTTTACTACCCAATTGGTGTTGGCCTGTCGCAGATCTATAACGACGGCATCCCAGGCGTGAAGACTTCGGTTCAGGCCACAAAAGCGTCGGTGGAAAATTTGAACCTGTTGCAAGCCGGTCGTGGAGAGTTGGCACTCGCACTGGGGGACTCCGTAGCCGATGCGAAGAACGGCGTGGAAGACGCCGGTTTCAGTGCGCCGTTAACCAAATTGCGCGCCATCGCGGGTGCTTACCCTAACTACATTCAAATAGTGGCCAGCAAAGAGTCAGGAATCAAAACTCTGGCGGACCTTAAAGGCAAGACCATCTCCGTAGGAGCGCCAAAGTCAGGCACTGAACTGAACGCGCGAGCGATCTTCAAAGCCGCAGGCCTGACCTATGAAGACATGGGTAAAGTGCAATACCTGCCCTTTGCCGAATCGGTCGAACTGATCAAGAACCGACAGTTGGATGCCACCCTGCAATCTTCCGGGTTGGGCATGGCGGCTATTCGCGATTTGTCCTCTGTCATGCCGTTGAACTACGTTTCAATCCCGACTGAGGTGGTCGCAAAAATCGGCAACCCCGCCTATCAGGGCGCGATGATTCCGGCCAATACCTATGATGGGCAACCTGAAGCGGTACCTACGGTTGCGATCACTAATATTCTGGTAACGCGAGCCGATGTATCCGATGAAGTGGCTTACGAAATGACTAAGCTGTTGTTCGAAAACCTGACTCGCTTGGGCAACTCTCATTCGGCGGCCAAGGACATCAAGCTGGAAAATGCAGCTAAAAACCTGCCGATAGCACTGCACTCGGGCGCGGAACGCTACTACAGGGAAAAGGGCGCTTTGTAATGACACAAGGCGTGGCGGCAGGACCGCTACGCCTTCTTTCGCTCTTTTCAATGTGGTCATGAGGCAGGCAGCTAATGAGTGAAGATCATCAGGGCATCTCTGCAAATCCGCGAGACTGGCCAAAAACCCTGTTTTACGTGGCGTTGCTGTTCTCGATCTTTCAGATTGTCACCGCAGCGTTTGCACCCATCTCAAGTCAGGTTTTACGCGCCGTACACGTCGGTTTTTTGCTTTGGGTAGTTTTTCTGAGCTACCCCGCTTTCGGTAAGGATCGTCCCTGGCAACCGCTGGCTTGGGTACTCAGTCTGGCTGGGATTGCCACGGCCTTGTATCAGTGGGTGTTCGAGGCTGACCTGATTCAGCGCTCCGGCGATCTGACGACAGCAGACACCGTGATTGGTCTTGTGCTGATCGCACTGGTGTTCGAAGCCGCCCGGCGGGTAATGGGAATTGCGCTTCCAATCATCTGCGGCCTGTTCTTGGCTTATGGCTTGTTAGGCGAATATCTGCCCGGCGACTTGGCACACCGGGGATATGGATTTGACCAGATCATCAACCAACTCTCATTTGGTACAGAAGGGTTGTACGGAACACCAACCTACGTGTCGGCCACCTACATTTTCCTGTTCATCCTCTTCGGTGCCTTTCTGGAACAGGCTGGCATGATCAAGTTGTTCACAGATTTCGCCATGGGGTTGTTCGGTCACAAGCTGGGCGGTCCGGCCAAAGTCGCAGTCGCCTCGTCGGCACTGATGGGGACCATAACCGGTTCCGGGATTGCCAACGTCGTGACGACAGGGCAATTCACTATCCCGTTGATGAAGCGTTTCGGTTACCGGGCGGCGTTTGCCGGCGGGGTCGAAGCGACCTCCAGCATGGGCAGCCAGTTGATGCCGCCCGTGATGGGGGCCGTCGCCTTTATCATGGCTGAAACTATCAACGTGCCGTTCGTGGAGATTGCCAAGGCAGCGTTGATTCCCGCGATTCTTTACTTCGGCTCCGTGTTCTGGATGGTACATCTGGAAGCCAAGCGCTCGAACCTCAAAGGCCTGCCCAAGGACCAATGCCCCAGTGCACTGGGCGCGGTAAAGAAGAGCTGGTACCTGCTGACTCCTCTCTTGGTTCTGGTTTACCTGCTGTTTTCCGGTCGCACGCCCCTGTTCTCCGGCATGGTGGGGCTGGCACTGACGGCCATCGTCATTCTCGGCTCGGCGATCATTCTCAGAGTACGTAATTTTGGCCTGCGCTGTGCGTTCTGGATCGCCCTCGGAGTTCTGTGCACAGGATTCTTCCAGCTGGGAATCGGAGTGATCTTTTTAGTCATCGCGGTGCTGGTATTGGTGTGCGGATTCATAAAAGGTGGCCGGGAAACGCTGACGATTTGCCTGCATGCGCTGGTCGAAGGTGCGCGACATGCGGTACCGGTGGGGATTGCTTGTGCGCTGGTTGGCATCATCATCGGCGTAGTGTCACTGACAGGCGTCGCCTCAACCTTTGCGGGTTACATTTTGGCCATTGGCCGGGACAACCTGCTGCTTTCACTGGTGCTGACGATGATCACCTGCCTGGTATTGGGCATGGGTATTCCGACCATTCCCAACTACATCATCACCAGTTCAATCGCAGCACCTGCACTGTTGGAACTGGGTGTGCCCCTGATCGTGTCACACATGTTCGTGTTCTATTTCGGCATCCTAGCCGACCTAACGCCACCGGTGGCCCTCGCCTGTTTTGCCGCAGCACCGATTGCGAAGGAGACCGGATTCAAGATCAGTTTATGGGCGGTCCGTATTGCGCTCGCTGGGTTCATCATTCCGTTCATGGCCGTCTACAACCCGGCGCTAATGTTGCAAGGTGGCAATTTATGGATGACTGCCTACATGTTGATCAAGACAACGTTGGCGGTCGGTCTCTGGGGAATGGCATCAACGGGATACCTGCAACAAAAAATGGCGCTATGGGAACGCTTGTTGAGTGTTGGCGCGGGAGCATTGTTAATCGTGGCGTTGCCGCTGACCGATGAAATTGGCTTTGCACTTGGGCTGCTGGTGATCCTTCAACACGTGTGGCGGTCAAAGCAGGTCGGGACGGCTAACGCATGATTGGATTGTGTCTGGGTCTCGCTGGCGTCGTCTGGGCGCAGTTGCCCATTTCGCAGTTCACGCTGGCGTGGGACCACACTATCGAGAAGATCCGTTGGGAGGAGGACTACCGCGTCACCAAGCAAGGCCTTGTGTTGAAGGAAGCCAGAATCCGGGGCAATGGTGCGGGAATGGAAGTTCCTGAGGACGCCCGACTGGAAAATGGCAGTTGGCACTACCAACGTCAGCTGCCACCGCTGCAACCTCTGCGCTTGGGGCGTACTCCGGAGGCTGGAGACTACCAATTGTGCATTAATGGGGCGTGCAACTTCATGAGCCGGTGGGTTGGAATACCGACCAACAGCCAGCCTTTCATACAGATGTGGAGTTGCGAGACGGGCTAATGCCTGGATATCCGAATTCGGATTTGGAAAGACAGGTAAACGACTTGGCAGACTGAAAAACGCCTATCGACATTTATGAGCGCATTTTGCCAGCGACCAAAGGTTAGGATGGATCACGAGAAAGGTCATCGCGCCCCATCAGATTTAAACTTTGGCATACGGTCTCTGCTTCTTCGCACACTAGGTACTTTTCACTGACGAAGATACCCGTAACCGTGTTGACGATCCGGTAATAAAAATCCGTGTTGAAATTGTTCGCCGCGTCTCGATAAACAGGCCCATCGTCCGTAAGCAATGGACGTTTTTGCACGACAAATATTTCGTCCATTCCCCTCCCAAGTTTTTGCTCACCGATAGACAAAGCCACCCTCTCCAATTCGCGCAAACGATTCGAGCGTCTGTGGCGTAGCAAGATACCTCAAGCGGGAGAAATAGGTCGACTAGGTGCGGGGCCCCGTTGCGACTCCTTTAGTGAATCAGGTGAATGGGACGTATATCGCACGAAGCGCAGACTCAGCGCGCCCACTCCCCCCTGGAACTGCGCACCTGTGGTAGACGCCATGATCTGGAAATCTATTGAAATGAAGGTCAGTCGACGGCCTGGAAGTCTCCGTAACCTCTAGGAAGCTCCATCCAAGTGTCAAGAGCTGCGAGCTGCCTGGCGACAGCAGCATCCCACTCGGAACCTACGGCCATGTTTTTACTCATCATGGCGTGGATGACAGCTGTCGCCTGTTGGTACTCATGATGTATTTCCAACGCTTTTGCTAAAAACTCTTTTTGCCGAGTCATAGGGGGCTCCAAAGGCTGAAACCGAGCATTGATCCGCATCCTTATACAATTGACATCAGCATGAATTCGTTGGTTGCAAGAGGCTGGTTGATAGCCCCAGATCTACATCAGGTACACCTGAATGCTTCATGCAGTGACCCAACTTGCGTAGGTACACATCAAACCAAAGGCTAACAAAAAGAACGCCAAATAAGGGGTCATGTTTTCCCTCCTCTCGGTGCGGAGCGCATCAGTTTTCGAATATATCGGTGCTTTGGCATGCATCAAGGTTAAGGTGGGTTAAGAAAATTTAATCTTCGGCCGCTGCGCTGGTCACTAAGGTGGACCTGCCAAGGCGGCATTGAGTCGCAAGCGCTAAGAGCAGGCTGAAGCGGAGGAAGGTATGAATTGCGCATTGGTCATAGAGGACGACAAGGTGACGGCGGAAGTCATCATCACTGAACTCCAACGCCATGGTTTCAGTGCGAAATGGGCCGCAACTGGACGCGACGGATTAGCACTGGCGATTGCGGGAGGTTATGACGCCATTACCCTGGATCGAATGCTTCCCGATTTTGATGGCCTAACCATTGTCAGTACGTTGCGTAGTCTTGGGATTCAAACACCTGTCCTGATGATCAGTGCACTTTCAGACGTCGATGAGCGCGTTCAGGGTCTGCGTGCGGGCGGCGATGATTATCTGACCAAACCCTTTTCTGCTATCGAGATGGTTGCGCGTCTTGACGCATTGCTTAGGCGCACCAGTGTAGACGCAGGCCATCCGCAACTTTGTTGCGGAAACCTGCGATTGGATCTGGTCGAACACAAACTGACTCGAAATGATGAACACATTCTGCTGCTACCGACCGAGTTCAAGCTGCTCAATTACCTGATGCGCAGTGCCGGACAGTTGGTCACTCGGACCATGCTGTTTGAAGAGGTCTGGGGTTATCACTTCGATCCTGGGACGAACATCATCGATGTTCACATTGGTCGGCTGCGCAAAAAGCTTGAAGGCGACGAAGGCACCCCCGTCATTCATACAATACGCGGTGCCGGCTATGTCCTTGCTACCAAAAACTGAGGAGTGGCGCTCATCCGGTAGTCGATTGATCGGGTTCTACGCCATGTTTTTTGTGGTTTGGGGGGCACTCTTCACCGGCGTGTTGTACTGGGAAATCTCCCACTACCTGGGCACCGTTGCAGAGCGGACATTATTGCAGCGTGCCCACTACTATCAAAAAATCGATGACAAAAAACTGGTGAAAGAACTGGCTGCCAGTGAAGCCTACTCAACGCCCGGGATCGATGCTTACGGATTGTTCACTTCCGACGGACAACACGTTGCAGGAGACCTGCTCAAACTGCGCTCCAGTTTGCCTGATGATGGCAAGGTTCATTATCTTGAGCGCGGACTGAGCATTGCGTTACCTGACAAAGAAACCAGAAGCAGTTATGCCCTGTTAGCACGCCGTCCCGACGGGCATATTCTTATTCTGGCGCGTGACGGCGGCTCGATTTTAGCCGTTGGCGGGATTATTGAGCAGGCATTGATGTGGGGATTTTCGTTAACACTCATCCCCGGATTGATTGGTTGGCACTTGTTGCGGCGTCTGCCCTTACGCCGTGTCAAACGCCTACAGCTTTGTACCGAGAGCATCGTTTCAGGCAACTTGTCGGAGCGTTTACCCTTATCCGCCCGTCGCGATGAATTGGATATGCTGGCAAATGCCGTGAACACGATGCTCGATCATATCGAGCAACTGATGCATGAGGTCAAAACCGTTTGTGATGGTGTCGCTCACGATTTGCGTACGCCACTAACACGGCTGCGTGCAAGGCTTTATCAGCTCCAGCAACTGCCTATGGACAACGATCACGAGCAAATTTTGAACCAAGCCCTTGAGGAAAGCGAATCGATCATGGTGCGTTTTCAAGGATTGCTTCGGGTTGCTGAACTCGACGACATTCGTCGCCGCTCGGCATTTGCACCTTTCAAAATTATGGCGCTGTTACAGCAAGCGCATGAATTTTATGAGCCTTTGGCACTCGACCGCTCTCAGACGCTCTCTCTGGAAATTACCAATATCCTGCCTCAACTGTATGGCGACTCTTCGTTGATGTTTGAAGCCTTGGTCAACCTGCTCGATAACGCCATCAAATTCACCCCGGAGGGAGGGCACATCAAATTGCGGGGAAGTATCAAGGATTCAACGGTCATCGTTGAAGTTGCTGACGATGGCACTGGCATACCCGAGACAGACCGTACACACGTCATTCGCAGGCTCTACCGAGGGGACGCTAGCAGAATGCAACCCGGCCATGGCCTCGGATTATCCCTGGTCGCGGCCATCGTGAAATTGCACGGCTATACGTTGGATATTCAGCCTGCCGCTATGCATAGCGGTACCCGTGTCTTGATTATCTGCCCGACGGTTTCCGGTTGATTTGCGGATCTATCGATACCTGCACATTAAATTTAACTTAATCCAGCTTAATTTTGAGGCTCGACGCCCTGAGGGCTAGCTTTACACCACTTTTTGGTGATCTAGGGCCTCTTCCTTGTGAAATACCTGTTGTCCCCGCTTTTGCTAACCGTGTTCTGTCTAACGATGCCTGTAGTCTTCGCTAACCATGCGCTGGCTGAAACTAACGCGCCAAGAGCGATGATCCCCGCCGCGCCAAAACTCGGGGCTAAAGCCTGGATTCTGATCGACGCGGCTACGGGAAGCGTCATTACCAGTCACAACAGCGATAAGCGACTACCTCCTGCAAGCCTGACAAAAATGATGACGGCGTTTGTCGCCACACGTGAGATCAAGGCCGGGCGCATGAAAGATGATGACAGCGTCTCTATTAGCGAAAACGCCTGGCGCACGGGTGGCTCACGAATGTTTCTCGACCCGGGCAGTTCGGTTTCTGTTCACGACTTGCTGAGCGGTGTGATCATTGACTCTGGTAACGACGCAAGCGTTGCACTCGCCGAACATGTGGCTGGAAGTGAGGGCGCCTTCGTCGGGATGATGAATTCGACTGCATCTGTATTCGGCATGAGTAACACGCACTTTGTGAATTCCACCGGGCTGCCTGACCCAGAGCATTATTCATCTGCCCGCGATATGGCTTTGTTGGCGCGGGCAATCATCAGCCAAGGGGCTGACTCTTACGCGCTTTACTCCAAAAAACACTTTTCTTGGAACGGCATTCGGCAAGCCAACCGCAATCTACTTTTATGGCGCGACTCAAGCTTTGACGGATTGAAGACTGGCCATACTGAGGCCGCTGGTTATTGCATGGTGGCTTCGTCGCACCGAGCTGGGCGACGCTTGATCAGTGTGATATTTGGCGCCAGCAGCGCGCATAAACGCACGGCAGAGACGGAAAAGCTCATGGGCTATGGTTTTCGCTTCTACGACACCCAAACCTACAAAAAAGCAGGGGAAATACTCACTTGGTCTGCACTCTGGAAGGGCAAAGAACGATTGATCGCCTTGGGATTGTTGGACGATATGACCCTCACATTACCCAAGAATGAAAATCGTGAAGTAGAGACACGTCTGGAGATTGACGGACCACTTGAAGCGCCTATCTCTGCTGGCACCGTCGTTGGAAGACTGGATCTGTACGATGCTGAGCAAAAACTGGGCAGCCTACCACTGGTAGCACTTGAAGACGGTGAACTGGGTGTTTGGTGGAAACGTTGGTGGGACACAATGCATCTGTTTTTTTACCAAACGATCCGCGGTTGGTTCGATGAGCCGGAGATTGCATGACCGTGGCAAAGGCGTCCTCACACTGGGAAGAAAATGCCCAGACGACTCACAGGGCCGGAGTAGCTGATGAACTCGGATGACTTGCGAAGAGAATTAGCGCTGTCGAAGTTCTTCAATGGCGACTCATCACTCAACGACGCCGTCCAAGGACTGAGTCCGGACGATAAAAAATTCTGCATCGAGTCGGCCTTTGAACAAGAGGCCATGCGGCTGGGGGTCGAGGTATGGGAGCTGACGCTTACATTGATTTCAGAGTCGCCCGAAGAACTGAAAAATTTGACCCTGGAGTTTCATCGAGAGGTGGCAGAAATGGTAGAAATGGAGTGGGAGGAGTATTGCAAACTGAATGGGATTAATGGGTAGTCTTCTTAAGTCATTGGAGTACGAATATGAGTTATGAAGATTTTTCAGCAGGTAACGAAATTCCCGATGATTTTTTTACGGTCATTGATATCCCTGCAAACCATTCTCCAGTTAATTACGAGGTGGATAAACTAAGTGGGCAGATTTTCGTCGAACGCTTCCTCAGTACAGCAACGCTGTATCCAGCGTACTACGGATTTATTCCAAATACGCTATGTGATGATGGCGATCCTCTGGACGTACTGGTGATTTGCCCTTACCCAGTATCGCTTGGCGTAGTTGTTCGCAGTCGACCAGTTGGTGTTATGTACACAACGGACGAAACCGGCCCGGGAGCCAATATAATAGCGGTACCGCACGAGAAGCTTAGCGCCTTTTACAGCAACGTGAAGGAATGGGAAGACCTTCCCGTACTACTGCTCGCCCAGATCCAGCATTATTTCGAAAACTCCAGAGTGTTGGAGCCGGGCAAGTGGGTGAAGATGGGCCGCTGGGGGAGCGCAGATGAGGCGAGGGAACAGATTCGCAAGTCGGTAGCCACCTATGTCAAAAGCTAGATTTTGGAACTCCTGAGTCAAAGTGACATATCCATACCTATGACGTGGAACATAAGCGGGCTTAGGCCGATGGCACATTTGCAGTCTCCGCCACCGTTTACTTCATTTTTATCATCCCTGATGGCGTAGACACATGTTTCCGTCAACTTGTGGTTCTATTTGCGCATTATCGCCAGCGACAGATTTTGCTGAGTTCCGCCCTTGCTGACCGATAGCTATGGGTCGTTCTCTGCCGGTCAATGCCCACGAATCGTGCTGCTCAAATCCGGTGCAAATGCGTGGGAAGGTCCGTGCAATTACCCAAATAACTTCACCGCCTAATCACGTTCCGAAAGGGGACGCCACTTTTTGTCCTAAAAGATTCATAGAGGAAATAATTTAATCAAAAAATGGGCAACCCGACGGTGCACCGCAGGAACCACCGCGCGCCTGAGCATTGAAATGCGCTATGTGAGAAGCACTAAGTTAAAACCATCCGCTGTCAGTAGGCGTTCAACCGGCTGGCAGCTGAGGCATTTTTTACCCAAAAAAATGCCGGGGACCTCTCTTGAAAAAAATCATATTTCTCAATGAGATAGGCCCGGCATATTTTTAACGACTTTCGAGTGACAAATGCGTTACGAGTGCGCTGCTCTACCGACTGAGCTACACGGGCGGTGGGCTAAACCTAGCATCGGGCTTGAGAGGCGGCAACTTCAAGCCCGGTTTTGCAGACAAAAAAATGCCCCGCAGCTTTCACTGCGGGGCATTTTTTATAACGTTGAAGCAGTCAGGCGCAGGGTGATTAAACGCCCGAAGCCTTGGCTGCTGCGACGTCTTTGATGGACAGCTTGATACGGCCGCGGTTGTCCACGTCCAGTACCAGCACTTCCACTTCCTGACCTTCTTTCAGGATGTCGGTCACTTTCTCAACGCGAGCGTCGCTCAGCATCGAGATGTGAACCAGACCGTCCTTGCCCGGCAGGATGTTGACGAATGCGCCGAAGTCGACGATGCGCTCAACCTTGCCGACGTAGATCTTGCCGATTTCAGCTTCAGCGGTGATGCCCAGAACGCGCTGACGTGCTGCTTCAGCCGCTTCCTTGGTTTCGCCGAAGATCTTGATCGAGCCGTCGTCTTCGATGTCGATCGAAGCCTTGGTCTCTTCACAGATCGCACGAATGGTCGCGCCGCCTTTACCGATGACATCACGGATTTTGTCGGTGTCGATTTTCATCGCGATCATGGTCGGAGCGTTTTCCGACAGTTCGGTACGCGACTGACCAATGATCTGGTTCATCTGACCGAGGATGTTCAGGCGCGCTTCCAGGGCTTGGCCCAGAGCGATCTCCATGATTTCTTCGGTGATGCCTTTGATCTTGATGTCCATCTGCAGCGCGGTAACACCTTTGGCGGTACCGGCTACTTTGAAGTCCATGTCGCCGAGGTGGTCTTCGTCACCCAGGATGTCGGTCAGGATGGCGAACTTCTCGCCTTCTTTAACCAGACCCATGGCGATACCGGCAACCGGTGCCTTCATCGGAACGCCGGCATCCATCAGGGCCAGGGAAGCGCCGCAGACCGAAGCCATGGAGCTCGAACCGTTGGACTCGGTGATTTCCGACACTACACGGATGGTGTACGGGAACACGTCGGCGGCAGGCAGCATGGCTGCAATCGAACGACGGGCCAGACGGCCGTGACCGATTTCGCGACGACCAGCGCCACCCATGCGACCACACTCACCTACCGAGAACGGAGGGAAGTTGTAGTGCAGCATGAACGGGTCTTTTTTCTCGCCTTCCAGGGTGTCCAGCAGTTGTGCGTCACGGGCGGTGCCCAGTGTTGCAACAACCAGAGCCTGGGTTTCGCCACGGGTGAACAGTGCCGAACCGTGGGTTTTAGGCAGAACACCGACTTCGATGTTCAAAGGACGTACGGTCTTGGTGTCGCGGCCGTCGATACGTGGCTTGCCGTTTACGATGTTTTCGCGAACAGTGCGGTATTCGATTTCGCCGAATGCTGCTTTGACTTCGCTGGAAGAAGGCTGGCCTTCTTCACCGGACAGCTTGGCAACAACCTGGTCTTTCAGCTCACCCAGGCGAGCGTAACGGTCGGCCTTGATGGTGATGGTGTAAGCCTGGGAAATCGCGTCGCCGAACTCGGCACGGATAGCGCCCAGCAGAGCAGTGGCTTCTGGCTGTGGAGCCCAGGTCCAGGTCGGCTTGGCAGCTTCGGCAGCCAGTTCTTTAACGGCGTTGATCACAACCTGGAACTCGTCGTGAGCAAACAGTACCGCGCCCAGCATCTGGTCTTCGGTCAGCTCTTTGGCTTCCGATTCAACCATCAGAACGGCTTCCGAAGTACCGGCAACGACCATGTCCAGGCTCGAAGCTTTCTGTTGTTCGTAAGTCGGGTTCAGCAGGTAGCCGGTGCTTTCGTGGAACGCAACGCGGGCAGCGCCGATCGGGCCATCGAAAGGAATGCCGGAGATGGCCAGCGCAGCCGAGGTACCGATCATCGCAGCGATGTCCGGATCGGTCTTCTTGCTGGTGGAAACGACGGTGCAGACAACCTGCACTTCGTTCATGAAGCCTTCCGGGAACAGCGGACGGATCGGACGGTCGATCAGTCGGGAAGTCAGGGTTTCTTTCTCGGAAGGACGGCCTTCGCGCTTGAAGAAACCGCCAGGAATCTTACCGGCAGCGTAAGTCTTTTCCTGGTAGTGAACGGACAGAGGGAAGAAGCCCTTGCCTGGATCGGCTTGCTTGGCACCGACTACGGTCACCAATACGCTGACGTCGTCGTCAACGGTGACCAATACTGCGCCGGAGGCCTGACGGGCGATGCGGCCAGTCTCGAGGGTAACGGTCGACTGACCGAACTGGAATTTTTTGATTACCGGGTTCACGGTGTCCTACCTTCTTTTGTGGCTCTTGGGGAACTTGTCTTCTTGCGAAATTCTTGGGCAATGTCGGGAATCGGCCCAACGCCTGTCCAGGGTAAAACGTGTATCCAGATAAAACTTGAGGCTGGGAGCCTGCCATACGCCAGCGGGAAACCCACTGACGTACGACAGACAACCAACCTCTAGCGCAATCGCTTATTAGCGACGCAGACCCAGGCGACCGATCAGAGCCTGATAACGACCCAGATCCTTGCCTTTCAGGTAGTCCAGCAGCTTACGACGCTGGTTTACCATGCGGATCAGACCACGACGGGAGTGGTGATCTTTACCGTTGGCCTTGAAGTGACCTTGCAGCTTGTTGATGTTGTGGGTCAGCAGTGCAACTTGCACTTCTGGCGAACCAGTGTCACCAACAGCTTGCTGGTAGTCAGCTACGATTTGAGCTTTTTCTTGAACGTCGAGAGCCATGAGGCAATCCTTTTATCAGGAAACTGTTTCAGAAAAACAGCTTCAACAGGCCAGGGACAAATCCCTGTATCTAAAAATGAGTAGTGACCGTGCCTGTTAACAGCCACCCTCGTCCGGTCATTCTGACCGAATCAGTCGACGCGGCGCGATGCGCCCGTCTTCGCTCACTTCACCGATACCGATGAAGCGACCGTTGTGATCCTGTACCCGTACCATGCCGAACTTCGGTGCATCCGGGGCTCGTACCGGCTGGCCGTTGAGCCAGTAGAACGAGCTGTGCTCCGAGAACTGCAGCAGTGGCCAATCCAGCAAGCCGCTGTCCGATGGCATCAGGAAGCGGTCGACCGCTTCGTTGCCGCCTTCGGCATGTACCGCTTCCAGCTCTTCAAGCGTGACCGTCTGCGCCAGGGTGAAAGGCCCGGCCTGGGTACGTCGCAATTCAGCAACGTAAGCGCCACAACCGAGTTGCTCACCAATATCCTCCACCAGGGTGCGGATATAGGTGCCTTTGCTGCAATCCACCGCCAGCCGCGCAGTATCACCTTCAAAGGCCAGCAATTCCAAGCGCGCAATAGTAACAGAACGCGGTTCGCGCTCCACTACTTCGCCTGCACGTGCCAGCTTGTACAGCGGCTGGCCATCACGCTTGAGCGCCGAGTACATCGGCGGTATCTGACTGATTTGCCCACGAAATTTCGGCAGTGCCGCTTCGACATCGGATCGACCAACGGTCACCGGGCGTTCCTGCAAAACTTCACCTTCGGCATCCGCCGTGGTGGTGGTTTTGCCCAGTTGCGCCAGGGTTTCGTAACCCTTGTCGGAATCGAGCAGGTATTGCGAGAACTTGGTGGCCTCACCGAAGCACAACGGCAATACGCCGGTGGCCAGCGGATCGAGACTGCCGGTGTGACCGGCCTTCTCGGCGTTGAGCAACCAGCGGACCTTCTGCAACGCCGCGTTGGAGGTGAACCCCAGCGGTTTGTCGAGCAGGATGATGCCGCTGACGTTACGACGGATACGTTTGACCTGAGCCACCGATTACTCCTTGGTGTCTTCGGCTTCTGCCGCAACCGGGTGCTGATTGTCTTCAGCCACCGCACGCTCGATCAGTGCCGACAGGTGCGCGCCACGCACGACGCTTTCGTCGTAGTGGAAGTGCAGCTGCGGAACGCTGCGCAACTTCATTTCGCGGGCTAGCTGCATGCGCAGGAAACCAGCGGCGGAGTTGAGCACCTTGATGCTTTGCGCGATGTCTTCGGCGCTGTCCTGGCCCATTACGGTGATGAAAATCTTGGCGTGACCGACGTCACGGCTGACTTCAACAGCGGTAATGGTGACCAGGCCAACGCGCGGGTCTTTGACTTCACGACGGATCAGCTGTGCCAGCTCACGCTGCATCTGATCGCCGATACGTTGGGTACGGCTGTATTCTTTTGCCATGTCTTGTTACCTGTTACTGCCCCACGGTGAAACCCGAAGGGTCTGAAAGCGGCAAACGCCCGGCCTGACAAAAGCCAGACCGGGCGTTGCGTTTAGAGTCCTGACGCGGTGCCGCGCATCTGCATGCGGCGGCTTGGCGTGGCCCTTGAAGTGCGCGAGTTAGAGGCTGCGAGCAACCTGAACCTTCTCGAAGACTTCGATCTTGTCACCGACTTTGACGTCGTTGTAGCTCTTCACGCCGATACCGCATTCCATGCCGGCACGTACTTCGGAAGCGTCATCCTTGAAGCGGCGCAGGGATTCCAGCTCGCCTTCGAAGATAACGATGTCTTCACGCAGTACACGGATTGGACGGTTACGGTGAACAACACCTTCGATAACCATGCAACCGGCGATCGCGCCAAACTTCGGCGAACGGAACACGTCACGGACTTCAGCGGTACCCAGGATGTTCTCGCGAACATCGCTGCCCAGCATACCGGTGAGGGCTTTCTTGACGTCTTCGATGATGTCGTAGATCACGTTGTAGTAACGCATATCCAGACCTTCCTGCTCGACGATCTTGCGAGCGCCGGCATCGGCACGCACGTTGAAGCCGAACAGTACAGCGTTGGAGGCCAGTGCCAGGTTGGCGTCGGACTCGGTGATACCACCGACACCGCCACCGACAACACGCACTTGCACTTCGTCGTTACCCAGGCCGTTCAAGGCACCGTTCAACGCTTCCAGCGAACCACGGACGTCGGATTTGAGGACGATGTTGAGCGTCTTCTTCTCTGCCTGGCCCATGTTTTCGAAGATGTTTTCCAGCTTGCCGGCGTGAGCGCGGGCCAGCTTGACTTCGCGGAACTTGCCTTGACGGAACAGAGCCACTTCACGGGCTTTCTTCTCGTCCGACAGAACGCTCATCTCATCGCCAGCGTCCGGGGTACCGTCCAGGCCGAGGATCTCGACAGGGATGGAAGGACCGGCTTCTTTGATCGGCTTGCCGTTCTCGTCGAGCATGGCACGGACACGGCCATAGTTCGAACCGACCAGGACCATGTCGCCTTGGCGCAGGGTACCGTCTTGAACCAGAACGGTAGCAACCGGGCCACGACCTTTGTCGAGACGCGATTCAACCACGACGCCACGGCCTGGAGCCGATGGAGTCGCTTTCAGTTCGAGAACTTCAGCTTGCAGCAGAACAGCTTCGAGCAACTCGTCCACGCCAGTACCGACTTTCGCCGAAACCGATACGAACGGGGTGTCGCCGCCCCACTCTTCCGAGGTCACGCCGTGAACCGACAGTTCGCTACGGATGCGGTCGAGATCGGCGCCCGGCTTGTCGATCTTGTTCACTGCAACAACCAGTGGAACACCGGCAGCCTTGGCGTGCTGAACGGCTTCAATGGTCTGCGGCATCACGCCGTCGTCCGCTGCAACCACCAGGATTACGATGTCGGTCGCCTTGGCACCACGGGCACGCATTGCGGTAAACGCGGCGTGACCAGGGGTGTCGAGGAAAGTGACCATGCCGCGATCAGTTTCAACGTGGTATGCACCGATGTGCTGGGTGATACCACCGGCTTCGCCAGCAGCTACCTTGGCACGACGGATGTAGTCGAGCAGCGAGGTTTTACCGTGGTCAACGTGGCCCATTACGGTCACAACCGGTGCACGGGAGAACGTCTCACCTTCAAACTTCAGGGACTCGGCCAGGGAATCTTCCAGGGCGGTGTCGCTGACCAGGGTCACTTTGTGGCCCAGTTCTTCGGCTACCAGCTGAGCAGTTTCCTGATCAAGCACCTGGTTGATGGTCGCTGGAGTACCCAGTTTGAACATAAACTTGATGATTTCAGCAGCCTTGACCGACATCTGATTGGCAAGATCGCCAACAGTGATGGTCTCGCCAATCTGCACATCACGCACGACAGGGCCGGTTGGGCTCTGGAAACCGTGGGCGTTGCGTTTCTTCAGCTTGGCCTTGCCGCGACCACCACGACGGAAGCCATCGCTTTCTTCGTCGGTAGTACGTGGCGCAACGCGTGGAGCAGGCGCTTTCTCTTTGACCGAGGCACGATGCGGAGCGTTTTTACGCTCGCCGTCGCCACCACCGCTGCGACGATTGTTATCGTCGGCACGTGGTTTGTCCGGACGGCGCTGTTCGTTCTGCTTGTTGCGAACGTCAGCAGACGGAGCTGGTGCAGCTGCAACAACCGGTGCGCTTTCACGCACTGGCTCAGCAACGGCAACCGGTGCTGCGACAGCGTCGTTGGAAGCGGTTTGCGCAGCAGCAGGCTGGCGACGCGCTTCTTCTTCGGAGCGACGCTTGGCTTCTTCTTCAGCCTTCTGACGAGCAGCATTTTCTACTGCGCGACGTTCTTCCAGTTCGCGTTTGCGCTCGGCTTCGATTTCTTCCGGGCTGCGCTGTACGAAAACTTTCTTTTTACGGACTTCAACACTGATGCTTTTGCTGCCAGCAACACGCAAGGTGCTGGTGGTTTTACGCTGCAGTGTAATCTTGCGTGGTTCTTCCACTTTCGCCTTGTGGCTGCTTTTCAAGTGAGTCAGCAAAGATTGCTTCTCACTGTCAGTCACATGTTCTTCGGCGGCGGTGTGCGGCAGACCTGCCTCACGCATCTGCTGCAACAGGCGCTCTACCGGTGTTTTGACCTCATCGGCCAGTTGTTTCACCGTGACTTGCGTCATGCACTTCTCTCCTCAGGCCGCGCCTAATTACTCGAACCAGTGGGCTCGGGCGGCCATGATCAACTTGCCGGCACGATCATCGTCAATGCCGTCGATGTCGAGCAGGTCGTCAATAGACTGCTCGGCCAGGTCTTCGCGGGTAATTACGCCGCGCACCGCCAGTTCCATCGCCAAATCCTTGTCCATACCCTCAAGCGAGAGCAGGTCTTCGGCCGGATGGGCGTCTGCCAGCTTTTCCTCAGTAGCGATGGCTTTGGTCAACAAACGATCCTTGGCACGAGCGCGAAGCTCGTTGACGGTTTCTTCGTCAAAGCCGTCGATGTTGAGCATTTCTTCCAACGGTACGTAGGCAATCTCTTCCAGGCTGGTGAAGCCTTCATCTACCAGCACCTGTGCCAGGTCTTCGTCGACTTCCAGCTCGTCGATGAAGTTGCGCAGGATGTCGCCGGTTTCTGCTTGCTGCTTAGCCTGGATGTCCGATTCGGTCATCACGTTCAGGGTCCAGCCAGTCAATTGGCTAGCCAGACGCACGTTCTGACCACCGCGACCGATGGCCTGAGCCAGATTGTCTGCGCCAACGGCGATGTCCATTGCATGGGCATCTTCGTCAACGATAATTGCCGCCACTTCAGCCGGCGACATTGCATTGATTACGAACTGAGCCGGGTTGTCGTCCCACAGGACGATGTCCACACGCTCACCGCCCAACTCACCCGACACTGCCTGGACGCGCGAACCGCGCATACCGATGCAAGCGCCTTGCGGGTCGATGCGTTTGTCCTTGGAGCGGACCGCGATCTTGGCGCGCGAACCCGGGTCACGGGAGGCAGCCATTACTTCGATCAGGCCTTCAGCGATTTCCGGCACTTCGATGCGGAACAACTCGATCAGCATTTCCGGCGCAGTACGCGACAGGATCAGCTGCGGGCCGCGGTTCTCGGTGCGGATTTCCTTGAGCAACGCACGCAGGCGCACGCCAACCCGGAAGGTTTCGCGAGAGATGATGTCTTCACGAGCCAGCAACGCTTCGGCGTTGTTGCCCAGGTCGACGATCACGTTGTCGCGGGTCACTTTCTTCACGGTGCCGGAGATGATTTCCCCCAGGCGCTCGCGATAGGCGTCAACGACTTGAGCACGTTCGGCTTCGCGAACTTTCTGCACAATGACTTGCTTGGCAGTCTGTGCAGCGATACGGCCGAACTCGATGGATTCGATTTTTTCTTCGACTACATCGCCAACCTTGGCGCCAGGATGCGTTTCGGCAACCTTGCTCGGCCAGGTTTCGATGGCCGGATCGTCCAGGTCTGCTTCTTCGACAACCGTCCAGCGACGGAATGTCTCGTATGCACCGGTGTGGCGATTGATTTCCACACGCAGATCGACTTCGTCCTCAAACCGCTTTTTGGTAGCGGTGGCCAGAGCCAGCTCCAGCGCTTCAAAAATTACGTTTGCCGGTACGCCCTTTTCATTGGATACCGACTCAACAACCAGCAGTACTTCTTTGCTCATCGTACGCCTCGCCTTTCGCAAGCCATTGGATCCGCGGGATCCGCGTCTCAGTCAAAACTGGGAATAATGTTGGCCTTGTCGATCATATCGATCGGCAACAGGAATTCATGGTCTTCTACCTGCACCACGACGTCCTGCTCTTCTACACCGCGCAGAAGGCCCTGAAAGTTGCGTCGTCCTTCAAAAGGCGAGCGCAGCTTGATCTTCACTTGTTCACCGGCAAATTTTGCAAACTGCTCAATAGTGAACAGTGGGCGTTCCATGCCAGGCGAGGAAACTTCAAGGGTGTATTCAACGGCGATTGGATCTTCAACATCCAGGACACCGCTGATCTGACGGCTGACGATGGCGCAATCGTCCACCAGCACGCCGCCTTCTTTATCAATATAAACGCGCAACATTGAGTGGCGACCTTGAGCCGAAAACTCAATACCCCAGCATTCATAGCCTAGGGCCACGACCACCGGGGCCAACAAGGCCTGCAACTCTTCTAGCTTGCTCGACACCTGAACCCCCTCGTGCATGTATGTGCATGCTTTGCAAAAATAAAAAAATGGGCGAAACGCCCATCCTTGAAACGCCGTCGAACAGCGGCGTAGAAAGTGTCCAGCTAACAAAAAGCCCCTTAAAAGGGGCTCCTTAAACTGGTTGCGGGGGCCGGATTTGAACCGACGACCTTCGGGTTATGAGCCCGACGAGCTACCAGACTGCTCCACCCCGCGACAAAGCTGGGGCGGAAGTATACGACCGATCCTTGACAGGGTCAATGTAACCTTCCACCTACAAGAAAGCCCGCAACAGCGGGCTCTCCTGATAATTGGTACCGAGAAGGGGACTCGAACCCCTACACCCTATGGGCACAACCACCTCAAGGTTGCGTGTCTACCAATTCCACCACCTCGGCAATACTACGTTTGAAACCCTTCTTACTTTTGCTCTTGAGCTGGAGGCACGTCAGTCGCTGGAGTAGCCGACTTTTGCTCTTGAAGCACCGGGACATCATCAGAAGCCGGTTGTTGCTTTGGAACTTCCAACACTGCCGGGTTTGGCAAACCTACTTGAGTCAGCTGGTGAGCCTTCTCTTTAGCAAAGTAACCTAACCCCAAGCTGGTTATGAAGAAACCGGCGGCAAGTATAGCAGTAAACTTACTAAGAAAGGTAGAGGAACCTTGGCTTCCGAACACAGTATTTGAAGCACCTGCTCCGAAAGACGCGCCAGCATCCGCACCTTTACCCTGCTGCAGCAATACCAGAGCAACTACGCCCAATGCACCCAGCAGATGAAAAACGACTACGACTGTTTCCAGCATTTTTTCAGTTTCCCGCGGCGCGAATAATCGCACCGAACTCATCTGCATTCAGGGAAGCCCCACCAATGAGCCCCCCATCGATATCCGGCATGCCGAACAGTTCGACCGCATTGGCCGCCTTCACGCTGCCGCCGTATAGAAGCCGCACACCTTGTGCGACCTCAGAATTCTCTGCCGCCAACTGAGCGCGAATGGCTGCGTGCACATCCTGCGCCTGTTGCGGCGAAGCAGTCAGCCCGGTGCCAATGGCCCAGACCGGCTCGTAAGCGATTACTGCCTTTGCAAAAACACCGACACCCAGTTTCTCGATGACGCTACCGAGCTGACGCCCGACAACCTCAAGAGTTTTACCGGCTTCGCGCTGCTCCAGGGTTTCCCCTATGCATAACACCGGAATCAAGCCACATTCCTGTGCCGCTGCGAACTTGCGAATCAGTGCCTCATCATTCTCGCCGATGATCTGGCGGCGTTCGGAATGCCCGACAAGCACCAGGGAACAACCTTCATCAGCCAACTGACTCGGTGCAACTTCACCGGTCAATGCACCTTGCTTGGATTCCACCGCAGCGTTCTGCGCGCCGACCTTGATCGACTTGCCTTCCAGACCATCAATCACTTGATTGACATGCAAGAAAGACGGGAATACCGCTACATCAACACCGCTCGGCAAGGCCAAATTACGCAAGCCTTTGATCAGCTCAGCGACGCTGGCGCGGGTACCGTGCATCTTCCAGTTACCAGCTACCATAGGGCGACGCATGCTGTACCTCGTCGGTCAAAGTGGGCGCAGATGTTACCCAACACAACCATGGCTGGCAAGCCGAATTCAGGCAGAAACTTCAGTAACCAGTTTTGCCAGCTCTTCGGCGTAGCCGCGAACCTGTGTTTCGTCTTCGCCTTCGACCATGACACGCACCAACGGCTCCGTGCCGGACTTGCGCAACAGCACACGTCCACGGCCCGCCATGGCTTTGGTCACGCGCTCGCTGGCTTCTTTGACCGACGGATGATCCAGCGGGCTCGCACCACCACCGAAACGCACGTTGATCAACACCTGAGGACACTTGCGCAACGACTGACGGGCTTGAGCCAGTCCCTCGGAGCGCGTCTGCAACGCCATCAGCACCTGCAACGCTGCAATGATCGCATCACCGGTGGTGGTGTGATTGAAGCAAACGATATGACCCGAGTTCTCACCACCCACCAGCCAGTTGCGCTCCAGCAGATCCGCAATCACATAACGGTCACCGACGTTCGCACGCACAAATGGAATCGACAGATCCGCGAGGGCCAGTTCCAGCCCCAGGTTACTCATCAATGTCCCGACCACGCCACCTTTCAACAGGTCACGCTCATGCAGGTCGCGGGCAATGATAAACAAAAGCTCATCACCATCCACAACGGCGCCTGTGTGATCGACCATCAGAACCCGATCGCCATCGCCATCGAAAGCAATGCCCAGATCGGCGTGCTCGGCCAGCACGGCAGCCTGCAGCGGGCCCATATGGGTCGAACCGCAGTTGTCATTGATATTCAGGCCGTTCGGTTGCGCGGAAAGCACGACGACGTCGGCGCCCAGTTCGCGGAACACGCTCGGCGCCACCTTGTAGGTCGCACCGTGAGCGCAATCGATCACGATCTTCAGGCCCGAAAAGCTGGTGCCGGTCGGCACACTGCTCTTGCAGAATTCGATATAACGGCCCGAAGCGTCGTTGATTCGCGACACTTTGCCGATCTTGCTCGACTCAACAACGGTCATCGGGGTGTCGAGCAACTCTTCGATCATGTGCTCGACTTCATCCGGCAGCTTGGTGCCCTTTCCGGAGAAAAACTTGATGCCATTGTCATCGTGAGGATTGTGCGAAGCACTGATCACGATCCCGGCTTCGGCATGGAACGTACGCGTCAGATAAGCGATGGCCGGGGTCGGCATCGGGCCCAGGAGCATCACGTCGGCACCTGCCGAAGTCAGCCCGGCCTCGAGCGCCGATTCGAACATGTACCCGGAGATCCGGGTGTCCTTGCCCACCAGCACTTTACAGGCGCCCATTTTACGGAACGCCATGCCCGCCGCCCAACCGAGCTTGAGCATGAATTCAGGAGTAATCGGGTACACGCCGACCCGACCACGAATGCCGTCGGTGCCAAAGTATTTCTTAGTCATAAGTGCTCCATCATTCTTATTCGGCTGATTCCACTGCGGCGATCATCCGCACCACATCGACGGTTTCGGCCACATCATGGACGCGCAATATACGCGCCCCCTTGAATGAAGCCAGCGCCGCGAGTGCCAAACCACCATGCAGTCGCTCTCCGACCGGGCGATTCAAGGCCTGACCTATCATGCTCTTGCGCGAAACCCCAACCAACAGGGGGCGCCCGAAGATATGCAGGGCTTCCATATGTTTGAACAAACTTAGATTGTGCTGCAAGTTTTTGGCGAAGCCGAAACCCGGATCCAGGATGATCCGCTCAGCCGGGATTCCAACCAAAGCACACTGCGCCATGCGCTCGGCGAGAAACTCGCCCACCTCTTTGGTCACGTCCTGATAATGCGGGTTGTCCTGCATGTCGCCCGGCTCGCCGAGCATATGCATCAGACAGACCGGCAAACCAGTGTCCGCCGCCGCGTCCAGGGCGCCTTCACGGCGCAACGCGCGGACGTCATTGATCAAACCTGCCCCCAGCCGCGCGGTTTCGCGCATGACGGCTGGCGTGGAGGTATCGACCGAAATAATCACATCCAGCTCGCGATTGATGCGCTCAACGATCGGCGCTACGCGCTCCAGCTCTTCGAGGGGGGAAACCGCCCTGGCACCGGGCCGGGTCGACTCACCGCCGACATCAATCAGCGTCGCGCCAGCCAACACCATGGCCTCAGCGTGGCGCAAGGCCGCGTCGAGCTGGCTGTATTGGCCGCCATCGGAAAAGGAATCGGGGGTGACATTGAGAATGCCCATGACATGCGTCTGGGCCAAATCAAGAACCCGGTTGCCGCAAGGCAACCGGGTCGAGGACTGAACAGAAGTCATTTCAAACCTTAAACGTCAGCAGCCGGACCGCCGATCGGTGTTTCCGGACGCGGATCCTGCACTGCCGGAGGTGTTCCGGAAGTACCGGTGCCACCCGACCAGTCGCGAGGCTCACGAGGCGCACGGCCTGCCATGATGTCGTCAATCTGCTCAGCATCGATCGTTTCGTATTTCATCAGGGCATCAGCCATGGCGTCGAGCTTGTCGCGGTTATCCGTGAGGATCTGCTTGGCCGTACCGTAGCACTGGTCAATGATGCTTCGAACTTCGGAGTCGATCAACTTGGCTGTCTCACCAGAGAAACTTGCACTCTGACCACCGCCGCCACGACCGAGGAATACCTCGCCCTCGTCTTCGGCGTACATCAACGGACCGAGTTTTTCTGACAGGCCCCACTTAGTCACCATGTTTCGCGCAATCTGGCTGGCACGCATGATGTCGTTGGAGGCGCCGGTGGTCACACCATCGAAGCCCAGGGTCATTTCTTCAGCGATACGGCCGCCGTACAGCGAGCAGATTTGGCTGATCAACGCACGCTTGGACAGGCTGTAGCGATCTTCTTCCGGCAGGAACATGGTCACACCCAGCGCACGACCACGCGGGATGATGGAGACCTTATAAACCGGGTCATGCTCAGGCACGACGCGACCGACAATGGCATGGCCAGCTTCGTGATAAGCGGTGTTCTGCTTCTCTTTTTCGGACATGACCATGGATTTGCGCTCGGCGCCCATCATGATCTTGTCCTTGGCCAGTTCGAATTCTTTCATTTCGACGACACGCTTGCCGGTACGGGCAGCGAACAACGACGCTTCGTTCACCAGGTTGGCCAGGTCGGCACCCGAGAAACCAGGTGTACCACGAGCAATCACGGCCGGAGCAACATCGTCGCCCATTGGCACTTTGCGCATGTGGACCTTGAGAATCTGCTCACGACCGCGGATATCCGGCAGACCGACCACGACCTGACGGTCGAAACGGCCCGGGCGCAGCAACGCCGGGTCCAGTACGTCCGGACGGTTGGTTGCGGCGATGACGATGATGCCGTCATTCATTTCGAAGCCGTCCATCTCTACCAGCAACTGGTTGAGCGTCTGCTCGCGCTCATCGTGACCACCGCCCATGCCGGCGCCACGGTGGCGACCGACGGCGTCGATTTCATCGATGAAGATGATGCATGGCGCGTGCTTCTTGGCCTGCTCGAACATGTCACGAACACGGCTCGCACCGACGCCGACGAACATTTCAACGAAATCGGAACCGGAAATGGTAAAGAACGGCACTTTGGCTTCGCCGGCAATCGCCTTGGCCAGCAAGGTTTTACCGGTACCCGGAGGACCGACCATCAGCACGCCGCGGGGAATGCGACCGCCCAGGCGCTGGAACTTGCCCGGATCACGAAGGAATTCGACCAGTTCACCGACTTCTTCCTTGGCTTCGTCGCAACCGGCAACATCAGCCAGAGTAGTTTTCACCTGATCTTCGGAGAGCAGGCGTGCCTTGCTCTTGCCGAAGCTCATCGGCCCGCCCTTGCCTCCGGCGCCGCCCTGCATCTGCCGCATGAAGAACATGAACACGGCAATGATCACCAGGATCGGGAAGCTCGCGACCAGGAGCTGAGTCCAGATGCTTTGCTGTTCTGGCTGCTTGCCTTCAACGACCACGTGGTTATCCACGAGATCACCGATCAGACCGTTATCCTGGATAGCGGGACGGATGGTCTTGAAGCTGTCGCCATCGTTGCGCTTACCGGTAATCACATAGCCATCAACGGCTACGCGCTCGACCTTGCCATCCTTGACCTGCTGGATGAAGTCGGAATAGTTGAGGGTCTGCGGCTCGTTAGGGCTGGAGAAGTTGTTCATCACTGTCACCAGGACAGCCGCGATGATCAACCACAGGATCAGATTCTTTGCCATATCGTTCAATTAACTACCCTCTGAAGCAAGCTCCGCTAATGGCGCGCGCTTCGCATGATATTCACCGGCCTAACTTACTACATTACCTACGGCTCTGGCAGGCGCCGTCTGTAACCCTTTGTGAAACACTTTCTACACAGTATTCGCTAATGCTCGCGGGGCGAAATACGAAAATCCTATCGGCCCGCAAAAAAACCTCGATTTACTCACTACGGCCGCGGTAGCCCCAAGCCAGCATGTATTGCTCGCGGGAACTGCCACGGGAAGAGTCCGGCTTGATCATCTGGACCTTGTCGAATTTCTGACGAGCGTCCTTCACGTAAGCATCAAACCCTTCGCCCTGAAACACCTTGATCACGAAATTACCACCCGGCTTGAGTATCCGAGCCGCCAGATCAAGAGCCAGCTCACATAGAAACATGGCTTTTGGCATGTCCACCTCAGGCGTACCACTCATATTGGGGGCCATATCGGAAATCACAAGGTCCACCTGCGAATTACCCACGGCTTCGAGGATCTGAGCGAGCACTTCGTCTTGGGTGAAGTCACCCTGGATGAAAGTCACGTCCGGAATGCTGTCCATTTCCAGGATGTCCGAGGCGATCAGACGCCCCTGACCACCGATCAGCCGACTAGTGACCTGCGACCAGCCGCCGGGCGCCGCACCCAGGTCGACAACGCTCATACCCGGACGGATCAGCTTGTATTTCTCCTGGACCTCCAGAAGCTTGTAACTCGCACGCGAGCGGTAACCATCCTTCTGCGCCTGCTTCACATAGGGATCATTGACATGTCTTTTCAGCCAACCAAGGCTTGTCTTGGAACGCGCCATTGGGCACCTCGATGATAAGGGTCGTGATTAATTGGGCGGATCCACGAACCCTCGGGTAAAATGGCCGCCATTTTACAGAATCCAGACTAAAGGGTCAGATTATGCCGCTCACTCAAGAGCAGAAGAAACAGTACAAATCCATTGGCCACCATCTGAAACCAGTTTTGATTGTGGCTGACAACGGTTTGACTGAAGGTGTGTTAGCCGAACTTGAACGCGCTTTGGCGGATCACGAGCTGATCAAAATCAAGCTCAACATCCTCGATCGCGAATCGCGCCTGGCGTCCATTGCAGAACTCTGCAAGGTCGGCAAAGCGGATCTGGTTCAGGTCATCGGCAAGATGGCACTGATTTACCGCAAGAACTTCAGCGTCAACAAGCAGCTGTCGAACGTCCATCGCTTCAAATGATGGCAAGGGTCAAGGGTGTGCTTCGCGCACCCTGCCACTCCATCCAGGCACTGGCTGCAGTACCAGCACCAGCCCGGAAAAACCCAGAACCAGATAACTGAACACCTGCCAACGCACCGCATCCGGCCAGCCGACACGCACCGCGACATACATCGCGCACGCATACAGCGCCATCATCAGCAGTTGCCCACGAATATCGCGCCATAGACTGGCAAGGCCCTCGGCCTGAACCAGCACCAAAGCCTGAAAAATCACGCACGCTGCGGCGAATCCCACCATCAGCGAGTTCAGCATGCCTGCAATTTCGTCGATCAGCAGCGGCGCCAGGCCAATTTGGCCCAGCACCGGCAGCAGACCGATATGTAACAGCCACAGGCCGCCGACCCACAACATCTGAGTTGCCAAAGCATCGCGCCCGCACGAAGCGGGCGTCTGCGTTTAGATGTGACGAACTTCGACAATCTCGTACTCGATAACGCCACCAGGCGTTTTCACGGCGACGACATCACCCTCTTCCTTGGCAATCAAGGCGCGGGCCAATGGCGAACCTACCGAAATCTTGCCGAGTTTGAAGTCAGCCTCATCCTCACCCACGATGTGGTAAGTGACGCGCTCATCCGTCTCGACGTTGGCGATTTCAACAGTGGTGCCGAAAATCACTTTGCCGGTGTGAGGAATGGTCGTGACGTCGATGATGACCTGATTCTGAATCCGGCCTTCGATGTCACGGATCCGCGCCTCGACCATACCTTGCTGCTCGCGAGCAGCGTGGTACTCGGCGTTTTCCTTCAAGTCACCCAACTCGCGGGCCGTGCCGATGTCCTGGCTGAGCTTCGGACGGACGACCTTGGTCAGGTGAGCGTGTTCTTCTTCCAGGGCTTTCGCGCCCTGGACGGTCATTGGGTACTTGATCATGCCTTCAATCCTGCGTGTAGATCCTGCAAGCGGCGCACGGTCTTCTCGGGACCGAACTTCAGCGCTTCGCAGATGGCTTCGCCAGCAGCAATGGTGGTGGTGCAGTAGATTTTGTGCTGCAAGGCATTACGACGAATGGAGTACGAGTCAGCGATCGACTGGCGACCTTCAGTGGTGTTGATGATCAGGGTGACTTCGTCATTCTTGATCATGTCGACCACGTGAGGACGGCCTTCGGTCACCTTGTTAACACGACGCACTTTCAGGCCTGCGGCTTCGATCAGCTTGGCAGTACCGGCAGTGGCAACCACTTCGAAGCCCAAGTTGATCAGATCACGGGCCACGCCTGCAACCAGTGGCTTGTCGTCGTCACGCACGCTGATGAACGCAGTACCGCCGGTCGGCAGCACTTCGCTGGCGCCCATTTGAGCTTTGGCGAATGCTTCGCCGAAGGTGTCGCCCACGCCCATCACTTCACCGGTGGACTTCATCTCTGGGCCCAGGATTGGGTCCACGCCAGGGAATTTGGCGAACGGGAAGACCGCCTCTTTCACGCTGTAGAAGTTCGGAATGATTTCTTTGGTGAAGCCGATTTCTTTCAGGGTTTTACCGGCCATGACGCGTGCCGCGATCATTGCCAGGGAAACACCGATGCACTTGGACACGAACGGTACGGTACGGGAAGCGCGCGGGTTGACTTCGATGACGTAGATGTCTTCGCCTTGCAGCGCCAACTGAACGTTCATCAGGCCGACTACGCCCAGTTCCAGAGCCATTTTCTTGACCTGTTCGCGCATCTCGTCCTGGATGTGGGCAGGCAGCGAGTACGGCGGCAGGGAGCACGCGGAGTCACCGGAGTGAACGCCGGCCTGCTCGATGTGCTGCATGATCGCGCCGATCACCACGTCGGTGCCGTCGCAGACCGCATCCACGTCCATTTCGATGGCGCAGTTGAGGAAGTGGTCGAGCAGCACCGGGCTGTCGTTGGACACTTTCACCGCGTCACGCAGGTAGCGCTTGAGTTCTTCTTCTTCGTAAACGATTTCCATCGCACGACCGCCCAGTACGTAGGACGGACGCACCACCAGCGGGTAACCGATCTTGGCAGCGGCACGAATCGCTTCGTCTTCGCTACGCACGGTGGCGTTTGGCGGCTGACGCAGGTTCAGGCGCTCAACCATCTGCTGGAAACGCTCACGGTCTTCGGCACGGTCGATGGCGTCAGGGCTGGTGCCGATGATCGGCACACCGGCTTCTTCCAGAGCGCGAGCCAGTTTCAATGGAGTCTGGCCGCCGTACTGGACGATCACACCTTTCGGCTTCTCGACGCGGACGATTTCCAGTACGTCTTCCAGGGTTACTGGCTCGAAGTACAGGCGATCGGAGGTGTCGTAGTCGGTGGAAACGGTTTCCGGGTTGCAGTTGACCATGATGGTCTCGTAACCGTCATCGCGCAGGGCCAGTGCCGCGTGTACGCAGCAGTAGTCGAACTCGATGCCCTGGCCGATACGGTTTGGACCGCCGCCGAGGATCATGATCTTGTCGCGACCCGACGGTGCGGCTTCGCACTCTTCCTCGTACGTCGAGTAGAGGTAAGCGGTGTCGGTGGCGAACTCGGCTGCGCAGGTGTCAACGCGCTTGTAGACCGGGTAAACCTCGAGCTTGTGACGGTGACGACGCAGGGCCTTCTCGGTCACGCCCAGCAGCTTGGCCAGACGCATGTCGGAGAAGCCTTTGCGCTTGAGGCGGAACATCACGTCGCGGTCGATGCTGGCCAGACCCAGGGTCTTGACCTTCTCTTCTTCCTTGATCAGATCTTCGATCTGCACCAGGAACCACGGATCAATCATGTTCATGCCGAAGATGTCTTCGACCGACAGGCCGGCGCGGAAGGCGTCAGCCACGTACCAGATACGCTCGGCGCCCGGAACGGTCAGTTCGCGCTTGAGCACGCTCATGCTTTCCGGGTTGCTCAGATCAACCTTCTCGTCCAGACCGCAAACGCCCACTTCCAGGCCGCGCAGGGCTTTCTGCAGGGATTCCTGGAAGGTCCGGCCGATGGCCATGACTTCACCGACCGACTTCATTTGAGTGGTCAGGCGTGCGTCGGCCTTCGGGAATTTCTCGAAGGCAAAACGTGGCAGCTTGGTCACGACGTAGTCGATGGACGGCTCGAAGGACGCAGGAGTAGCGCCGCCGGTGATTTCGTTCGACAGTTCGTCGAGGGTGTAGCCGATCGCCAGCTTGGCAGCGATACGCGCAATCGGGAAACCAGTGGCTTTCGAGGCCAGTGCCGAAGAGCGGGAAACACGCGGGTTCATCTCGATCACGACCATGCGGCCAGTGTCCGGGCAGATGCCAAACTGAACGTTGGAGCCGCCGGTTTCCACGCCGATCTCACGCAGTACCGCCAATGAGGCGTTACGCATGATCTGGTATTCCTTGTCCGTCAGGGTCTGTGCTGGCGCAACAGTGATCGAGTCACCGGTGTGCACGCCCATCGGGTCAAAGTTTTCGATGGAGCAAACGATGATGCAGTTGTCCTTCTTATCGCGGACAACCTCCATCTCGTATTCTTTCCAACCGATCAGGGATTCGTCGATCAGCAGCTCTTTGGTTGGCGACAGGTCCAGACCACGGGCGCAGATTTCTTCGAATTCTTCACGGTTGTAAGCGATACCGCCACCGGTGCCGCCCATGGTGAAGGACGGACGGATGATGCACGGGAAGCCCAGACGCTCAAGAACCGCGTTGGCCTCTTCCATGCTGTGGGCGATACCCGAACGCGGGCAGTCCAGGCCAATGGATTTCATCGCCTTGTCGAAGCGCGAACGGTCTTCAGCCTTGTCGATGGTGTCAGCGTTGGCGCCGATCATCTCTACGCCGAACTTCTCCAGAACGCCTTCGCGCTCCAGGTCCAGTGCGCAGTTCAGAGCGGTCTGGCCACCCATGGTCGGCAGCAGCGCGTCCGGACGCTCTTTTTCGATGATCTTGGCAACGGTCTGCCACTTGATCGGCTCGATGTACGTGGCGTCGGCCATGTCCGGGTCGGTCATGATGGTCGCCGGGTTGGAGTTCACCAGGATGACGCGGTAACCCTCCTCGCGCAGGGCTTTGCAGGCCTGGGCGCCGGAGTAGTCGAATTCGCAGGCCTGGCCGATAACGATCGGGCCAGCGCCGAGAATCAGGATGCTTTTAATGTCTGTACGTTTTGGCATGGGTTTGTCACTCAAATCCGCAGGTCAGTCGGCAAGCCGTCTTGTTCAATCTTTGAAGCCTTGAGGGGGCCGCCGGTGTCGGGACCGCCCTCAAGCCTTGCACCATCAAGGCGAGCGATCAGCGTCGCTTGGCCATTTCGTTGATGAAGCGATCGAACAGTGGCGCTACGTCGTTCGGGCCAGGGCTGGCTTCCGGGTGACCCTGGAAGCTGAAGGCGCTCTTGTCGGTGCGCTCGATGCCTTGCAGTGTGCCGTCGAACAGCGATTTGTGAATCGCGCGAACGTTGGCTGGCAGGGTCGCTTCGTCTACCGCAAAACCGTGGTTCTGGCTGGTGATCATCACCACACCGCTGTCCAGATCCTGGACCGGGTGGTTGGCACCGTGGTGGCCGTGACCCATTTTCAGGGTCTTGGCGCCGGAGGCCAGGGCCAGCAGTTGGTGACCGAGGCAGATACCGAAGACCGGAATCTCGGTTTCCAGCACATCCTTGATCGCCTGGATCGCGTAGTCGCAAGGCTCCGGGTCGCCAGGGCCGTTGGACAGAAACACGCCGTCCGGTTTCATCGCCAGCACGTCAGCGGCAGGCGTTTGAGCCGGCACCACGGTGACGCGGCAACCGCGCTCGACCAGCATGCGCAGGATGTTCAGCTTGACGCCGTAGTCGTAGGCAACCACGTGGTACGGCAGCTCGGAGGCGTCGATGGTCGCATGGCTGTCGGTTTTCAAGTCCCAGACAGTCGAGCGCCATTCGTAGGTTTCTTTGGTGCTGACGACTTTCGCCAGGTCCATGCCTTTGAGGCCAGGGAAGCCTTGAGCCGCGGCGATGGCCGCTTCTTCGGAAATGTTGTCACCGGCCATGATGCAGCCGTTCTGCGCGCCTTTTTCACGCAGGATGCGCGTCAGGCGGCGGGTGTCGATACCGGCGATGGCCACAACGTTATTGGCTTTCAGGTAATCGGACAGGGACATCGTGTTACGCCAGTTGCTCGCAACCAGTGGCAGGTCACGGATAACCAGGCCAGCGGACCAGACGCGGTCGGACTCGGCGTCTTCCGGCGTGGTGCCGGTGTTGCCGATGTGCGGGTAAGTCAGGGTAACGATCTGTTGGGCGTAGGAAGGATCGGTAAGGATTTCCTGATAGCCGGTCATTGCGGTGTTAAACACCACCTCACCAACGGTTTGACCGTCGGCTCCAATGGCTTCGCCGCGAAAAATGCTGCCATCAGCAAGGGCGAGTATGGCTGGCTTAGTCAAGAAGACCTCCCGTAAATAAAGCCTGAAAGGGCGATCGCAGGTGTAAAAAAGCGGAGTGACGTATGGACACGTCACCCCGCTCATTCACTGAATTATTCTGCGCGCTTTTAGTGAACACACTAAAGCTGTAGCTTACAGAAAAAGGCATTTTTGGTCTACCGCCAATGAGCCCTAAAGGCTGGAGAATGCGACAGGACGTCGCTTGGCGTAATAAAACCGGGCCCCATCGCTGGGTTGGAACCCGGTTTCGGCTGCATCTTAACGCAGGTCGAGCACGTCTTGCATGTCGTAGAGGCCAGGCTCGCGACCGTCCAGCCACAACGCCGCACGCACCGCGCCCTTGGCGAAAGTCATGCGACTCGACGCCTTGTGCGTGATTTCGAGGCGCTCGCCCTCACAGGCAAACAATACCGTGTGATCACCGACCACATCACCGCCGCGAACAGTGGCAAAACCGATCGTTTCACGTTCACGCGCACCGGTGTGGCCTTCACGTCCGTAGACCGCGACCTTCTGCAGGTCACGATCCAGCGCGCTGGCAATCACCTCACCCATGCGCAAGGCCGTGCCCGAAGGCGCGTCGATCTTGTGCCGATGGTGAGCCTCGATGATCTCGATGTCCGCCTCATCACCCAGCACGCGAGCAGCCATGTCGAGCAGCTTCAGCGACAGGTTCACGCCGACACTGAAATTGGCCGCGAACACGATAGGAATGTCCTTGCCCGCCTCGACCAGCAATTGCTTCTGTGCAGCGTCCAGCCCGGTCGTGCCGATGACCATGGCCTTGCCTGCCTTACGGCAGAACGCCAGGTTTTTCAGCATGACTTCCGGGAGCGTGAAGTCGATCAACACATCGAATTCTTCTGCCACCGCTTCCACATGACTGGACAGCGGCACGCCGATACGCCCCAACGAAGCCAGCTCACCGGCATCCACACCAATCAGCGTGCTGCCAGGGCGTACGATGGCGGCTGTCAGACCGGTCAGCGGTGCGCGTTGCTGCACAGCTTCGACCAGGATTTTGCCCATGCGGCCAGCAGCGCCCATCACAGCTATACGTCGCATGCTCACTCCTTACAGATCGCCGAAGAAGCGCTTCACGCCTTCGAACCAACCGGTGGTTTTCGGTGAATGGCTGTTGTCGTCCGCCAGCGAGCTGCGGAATTCCTCCAGCAATTCGCGCTGACGACGACCCAGGTTGACCGGGGTTTCGACCGCCACACGGCACATCAGGTCACCGGCACCGCCACCACGCACCGGCGCAACGCCTTTGCCGCGCACACGGAATTGTTTGCCGGTCTGAGTCCCTTCAGGGATTTTCAGTTTGACCCGACCATCAAGAGTCGGAATCTCGAGCTCGCCACCCAGCGCCGCATCGACGAAGCTGATCGGCACTTCGCAGAACAAGTGCTTGCCATCGCGCTGGAAGATCGCGTGCTCGCGCACATTGATCACCACGTACAGGTCGCCAGTCGGACCGCCCTGAGCACCCGCCTCGCCTTCGCCGGACAGACGAATGCGGTCACCAGTGTCGACACCGGCCGGCACTTTCACGGAAAGGGTCTTGTACTCTTCAACGCGACCGTCACCGTTGCAGGAGCTGCACGGATCGGAAATGATCTTGCCCTGACCATGGCAGCGCGGGCAGGTCTGTTGCACCGAGAAGAAACCTTGCTGCATGCGGACTTGACCGATACCGCCGCACGTCGGGCAGGTGACCGGCGAGGAGCCTTTCTTGGCACCCGAGCCATCGCATGGCTTGCAGTTGACCAGTGTCGGAACGCGGATGTTAACGGTGGTACCGCGCACCGCCTCTTCCAGATTCAGCTCCAGGGTATAACGCAAGTCGCTGCCGCGCTGGGCACCGCCACGAGCACCGCCGCGACCGCCACCGAAGAAGTCACTGAAGACATCGCCAAAGATGTCGGAGAAGTTCTGACCGCCAAACCCGGCACCGCCGCCACCCATGCTTGGGTCGACACCGGCATGACCATACTGGTCGTACGCCGCGCGCTTGCTGGAATCGGACAGCACTTCGTAGGCCTCGTTGGCCTCTTTGAACATCTCTTCCGACGCTTTGTCATCGGGATTACGGTCCGGGTGGTGCTTCATCGCCAGGCGACGGTAGGCCTTTTTCAGGTCCGCTTCGCTCGAGCCACGCTCAACACCCAATACTTCGTAATAGTCACGCTTTGCCATAAGTCTTTGCACTCTTAAGGACGTTCGGCAAACCTCTCCTGAGCCTCGCCAAACTCGCTGAGCCCCAATACAGGCCCGGACCCAACTCACGTCAATTCAACGATCCTGGTCTTTGATTCATTGCAGTACTTTCGGCTCGAAAAGCAGGAGCATCTTCGGCCATACCGCCAACATACGACCGCTGTCGCATGCTGTAAAAATTCGTGTACTCCAGACACGCCAACGCGGGAGCAAGCTCCCGCGCGGCGACATCCTACCAGTCACCGCCTTAAGGCAGTCAACCGGGCGACCACTAACTTACTTGTGGTCTTTGACTTCTTCGAACTCGGCATCGACAACGTCGTCAGCCTTCTCAGCCGATTCGCCTTGCGGTGCAGCGCCTTCAGCAGGCTGAGCCTGTTCGGCGTACATCTTCTGCGCCACTGGAGCGGAGACTTTCGACAGCTCCTCAACCTTGGCTTCGATGGCAGCCTTGTCGTCGCCTTTTACGGCGGCTTCCAGGGCAACCACGGCGGCTTCGATTGCAGTCTTCTCTTCAGCAGTCACTTTATCGCCTGCTTCCGCGACCATTTTGCGAGTCGAGTGAACCAGTGCATCGCCTTGGTTGCGGGCAGTAGCCAGCTCTTCGAACTTGCGGTCTTCCTCGGAGTTCGCTTCAGCATCGCGAATCATTTTCTCGATCTCTTCATCAGACAAACCGGAGTTTGCCTTGATCACGATCGACTGAGCCTTGCCGGTGGCCTTGTCTTTGGCGCCTACATGCAGAATGCCGTTGGCGTCGATGTCGAAGGTCACTTCGATTTGTGGCACGCCACGTGGTGCTGGTGGAATCTCGGCCAGGTCGAACTTGCCCAAAGACTTGTTCTGAGCGGCTTGCTTACGCTCGCCTTGCAGCACGTGAATGGTCACGGCGCCCTGATTGTCGTCGGCAGTCGAGAACACTTGCGATTTCTTGGTAGGAATCGTGGTGTTTTTCTCGATCAGCGCGGTCATCACGCCACCCATGGTTTCGATACCCAGGGTCAGCGGACTGACGTCGAGCAACAGAACGTCTTTCACGTCACCGGCCAATACGGCGCCCTGGATGGCAGCACCCATGGCAACGGCTTCGTCCGGGTTCACGTCTTTACGTGCTTCTTTACCGAAGAACTCGGTCACCAGTTTCTGAACCAGTGGCATACGGGTCTGACCGCCGACCAGGATCACGTCGTTGATGGCGCCAACGTCGATGCCGGAGTCTTTCAGAGCGATGCGGCAAGGTTCGATGGTGCGTTGAACCAGGTCTTCTACCAGCGCTTCGAGCTTGGCGCGGGAGATTTTCACGTTCAAGTGTTTAGGACCGGTGGCGTCTGCAGTGATGTACGGCAGGTTCACGTCGGTCGACATGCTCGAGGACAGTTCGATCTTGGCTTTTTCAGCGGCTTCTTTCAGGCGCTGCATGGCCAGCGGGTCACCTTTGAGGTTCATGCCGCTTTCTTTCTTGAATTCGTCGACGAGGTAGTCGATCAGACGAATGTCAAAGTCTTCACCGCCAAGGAACGTGTCACCGTTGGTGGCCAATACTTCGAACTGGTGCTCGCCATCGACTTCAGCGATTTCGATCACGGAAACGTCGAAAGTACCGCCGCCCAGGTCGTAAACGATCACGGTGTGATCGCCTTTCGCCTTGTCCATACCGTAAGCCAGAGCGGCTGCGGTCGGCTCGTTGATGATACGTTTAACGTCCAGGCCCGCGATGCGGCCGGCGTCTTTGGTCGCCTGACGCTGGCTGTCGTTGAAGTAGGCCGGAACGGTGATCACCGCTTCGGTCACTGGCTCGCCGAGGTAGTCTTCGGCGGTCTTCTTCATTTTCTTCAGAATTTCAGCCGAGATTTGTGGCGGCGACATTTTCTGGCCGTTCACTTCTACCCACGCGTCGCCGTTGTCAGCCTTGGCGATTTTGTAAGGGACCATCTTGATGTCTTTCTGTACGACTTCTTCGTCGAACTTACGACCGATCAGACGCTTCACCGCATACAGGGTGTTGTGCGGATTGGTCACAGCCTGACGCTTGGCCGACTGGCCAACCAGGATTTCGCCATCGTTGGCGTAAGCGATGATCGACGGCGTGGTACGCGCGCCTTCGGCGTTTTCGATTACTTTGGCTACGCCGTTTTCAAGTACGGAGACGCAGGAGTTGGTAGTCCCCAGGTCGATACCGATAATTTTGCCCATGTTCACTCTCCCGAAACTTTGGATTTGGTTGCCGCAGCAGTGGTGGCTAACTGCGGTAGCACTTAAACGCTTGACTTCTAAATGGGGGCCTTGCGGCTAATTTCAAGCCTGCTCGTCAATCGAAGGCGAAACCGGCGCAGGGGCCTTGCTGACCACGACCATGGCCGGGCGCAGCAGACGACCGTTGAGCTGATAGCCCTTCTGGAACACCTTGAGCACGCTGTTCGGCTCTACGTCGGCGCTTTCCTGCATGGCCATTGCCTGATGCTGAACGGCGTTGAACGGTTCGCCATGCGGATCGATCGCTTCCAGCTGATAACGCTTCAGGGTGTCCTGGAACATTTTCAGGGTCAGCTCGATGCCTTCGCGCATTGGACGGATGCTTTCGTCGTCCGGGTTGGACAACTCCAGACCACGCTCCAGGCTGTCGATGATCGGCAGCAAATCGCCTGCGAATTTTTCCAGGGCGAATTTGTGCGCTTTTTCTACATCCTGCTCGGCGCGACGGCGGACGTTCTGCAGATCGGCGGCAACACGCAAAGCCTGATCCTGCGCGCCTGCCAGTTGCTCTTCGAGCACTTGTACACGAGCCGCGAGGTCTTCACCCGAAGCCGCGGAGCCCTGGTTGGCATCTTGATTTTGCGTATCCACTGTCTGTTCGTCAGCCATAGATTTCTCCTTTCAATTTCGTCCGCGAGCTCAACTCGCGCTTCTGTCCGGGTATATGGGGCCGCAAAAATCAGCTTCAAGGGGCTTGTTATGATTAACCCTACAAAAAACAGCTGCATTTTCATTTCTCGTTGCGCTAACGATTTCGTCGGATCAAGCAAATCGAGCTAAGCGAGGGCATTGTCAGGCGCAAATAAAACACTGTATAAATAACCAGACCTAAAGCCTGGGAGCGGCCTTTATGCTGGTGCACCTGTCCGTACACAACTACGCCATCGTTGAACATCTCGATCTCGAACTCGATCGCGGGATGAGCGTGATCACAGGGGAAACCGGCGCCGGCAAGTCGATCATGCTCGACGCCCTCGGCCTGACCCTGGGCGATCGCGCCGACAGTGGCGTAGTCCGCCCCGGCGCCGACAAGGCCGACATCCTGGCCACCTTCGACCTGGTCGACATTCCGGAAGCCAGTGCCTGGCTGGCCGAGCGCGACCTCGAAAGCGATGGCCCGTGCATCCTTCGCCGGGTGATCACCGCCGAAGGACGCTCGCGCGGCTATATCAACGGCACGCCCTGCCCGCTCGGTGACCTCAAGTCTCTGGGCGAGTTACTGATTGATATCCACAGCCAGCATGAACACCAATCCCTGCTCAAGACCGATACTCACCGCCGCCTGCTCGACGAGTATGCCGGCGCCACCGACCTTGCCCGTCAGGTTCAGCTCGCCGCCCAGCGCTGGCGCCAAACCCGCCAGGAGCTGGAACGCCTGTCGAACTCCGGTGACGAGCAGCGCGCCCGCCACCAATTGCTCAGTTATCAACTCGAAGAACTGGAAAATCTCGGCCTCGGTGAAAACGAACTGGAGCAGTTGGAGCAGGAACACAAGAACCTGACCAACGCCGAAACCCTGCTGGGCATCTGCCGACAAGTGGTCGAACAATGCAGCGAGAGTGATTCCGGCAATGTCCTGAATGCCCTGACCGCCAGCCTCAATCGCCTGTCCAGCGTGAACAACTCGATTGGCGCGCTGGGCGAAGCCAGCAGCTTGCTGACCAGTGCGCAGATTCAGGTAGAAGAAGCCGTGGGCGAGCTGAATCGCTTCCTCGATAACTTCGATGCCGACCCGGCGCGCCTGCAGTACCTGGAAGAACGCCTCGATGCGATCTACACCATGGCGCGCAAACACCGCATCCAGCCCACCGAGGTGGCCGAGATGCAGCAGCGATTGCTGGATGAAATTGAAACCCTGAATGCCAATGATGAATCCATTGAGCGACTGAGTGATGAGCTGGCCTCTTATGCCCGCCATTATCAGGAGAAGGCTCGGGAGCTGAGCGATCTGCGCCATCAAGCGTCCACGAGTCTAGCCAGCGCCGTGGAGCAGGAAATTCAGCGTCTGGGTATGCCCGGCGGTCGTTTCACCATCGAATTGCGCCCCAACGGCAGCGATGAATTACTGCCCAACGGGCTGGAACAAGTCGAGTTACTGGTCAGTGCCAACCCCGGCCAGCCCTTGAAAGCGCTGGCCAAAGTAGCCTCGGGTGGTGAGCTGTCGCGGATCAGCCTCGCGATTCAGGTGATCACCGCGCAGACTTCACGCGTACCAACCCTGGTATTCGACGAAGTGGACGTGGGTATCGGCGGACCGACCGCGGAGATTGTCGGCCAGCTGCTGCGACGTCTTGGCGAGCGCGGGCAGGTGTTGACGGTCACTCACTTGCCACAAGTGGCGGCGCAGGGTCATCAGCATCTGTTTGTACACAAGGTCCGTGGCGAGGATGCGACCCACACGGCCGTCTCCAAGCTCAGCAAGAATGATCGTGTCGAAGAAGTCGCACGGATGCTGGGGGGTATCGACCTGACCAAGGAATCCCTGGCCCACGCGAAAAAGATGGTCGTTACCGCAAAAATTTAGGAACGGCAGAAAGCACGAAGGCGACCCTGGGGTCGCCTTCGCTCGTTTCGCGAATGTGAAATTCGCGCGACATGCTTACTTTTTCTTGCGTACGTACAGCACCAGATTGTGATCAACCATCTCGAAACCGTATTTGTCGACGATGGCTTTCTGCAGGCGCTCGATTTCTTCGTCGAAGAATTCGATCACTTCGCTGGTTTCGACGTTGACCATATGGTCGTGATGCTTGCCGTCATCCAGCTCGAAGACCGCATGGCCTCCGTCGAAGTTGTGCCGCACAACAAGGCCAGCTGCCTCGAACTGAGTCAGTACACGGTAAACCGTGGCCAGACCGACGTCCTCACCAGCCTCCATCAGCGCCTTGTAAACATCCTCGGCACTCATGTGGCGTTGCTCGGCGGAATCGAGCATTTGCAGAATCTTGACCCGTGGAAGGGTCACTTTGAGACCGGCTTTGCGTAGTTCGCTATTTTCAACCATGGTCAGCTTTCTCGCGATGCTGCTTCGCAGCTTCTCTTAATGCGGGTATGATCGGCGTTTACGTTGTCCCAGCCAAGATAGTGGAAGTCGCCCACCGATGCAAAACACCAAGCTCTTGCTAACCAGTTTCACCTTTGTGGGACTGCTCGCACTCGCCGGTTGTTCATTCCCCGGGGTTTACAAAATCGACATCCAGCAGGGCAATGTCGTCACGCAGGACATGATAAACCAGTTACGCCCGGGAATGACCCGTAAGCAAGTACGGTTTATTATGGGCAACCCCCTGTTGACCGACACGTTCCATGCCGATCGCTGGGATTATCTGTACAGCCTGCAGCCGGGTGGCGGTGAACGCCAACAGGAACGCATTAGCGTTATCTTCAACCCAAATGACCAACTTGTCAGCCTCTCTGGTGATTTCATGCCAGGCGTGAGCCGGGACGAAGCCATTCTCGGCAAGGACAGTGGCACTAACGTGACCGCTCCTGCTGAAAACGCCGAGAAGCCGAAACCGGAAAAACCGGTCAAGCCGGGTTCGTTGCTGGATCAGATCCAGAAGGACGTGGACGGCGTAGAAACCGTTCCGGTCCCGACACCAGAACCGCTGGAAACCTCGCCGCAATAATTTGCGACGCAATAAAAAACCCGGAATGTCCGGGTTTTTTATTGCCTGGCGTTTAAACGCCTCACTGATTCCGCGCTTTGGCCTCGGCAGCCTTGGCCGCGCGAAGCCGGCGAACCTCTTTCGGATCAGCCAGCAGCGGCCGATAAATCTCGATGCGATCCCCCGCCTGAAGCTGGCGAGTATCAGGATCGACGACCACCTTGCCGAATATCCCCACAGCACATTCAGCCAGATCCAGCTCAGGAAACTCGCGGTCTACCCCCGACGCCAGCAAAGCCGCCCGCACTGACGCCCCCGCTGCCACCGTCACACTTAGAAGCACTTGACGATCAACGGCGGCATACACCACCTCGACTTCGATCACGACCTCAACCATGCATCTGCTTGGCGCGCTGGCAGAACGCATCCACCAGCGTATTGGCCGCCTGATTGAACAACGGCCCCAGGGTCGCGCGAACGATCGGCCCGGCGTAGTCGAACGAAAGGTCCAGGCTGATCTTGCAGGCCTTGTCGGTCAACGCCTTGAACACCCAGATGCCGTGCAACTGAGTGAACGGGCCCTCCTCGAGATTCATTTCGATCGATTGCCCGGGCACCAGCGTGTTGCGCGTCACGAAATGCTGACTGAGGCCACCCTTGGCCACGCCAACGCTCGCGCGCATATGCTCGGGAGAGCTTTCCAGGACTTCGGCCGACGAGCACCACGGCAGAAACTCCGGGTAACGCGCCACGTCATTGACCAGGTCATACAGCGTTTGCGCCGGATACGGCAGCAAAGCCGAACGTTGAATGTGTGTCGTCATGTCAGCGTCACTTCCACAGCTGGGCGGCAAACACTACAAGAATGCCGATGGGCGCCACATAGCGCATCAAAAACAGGGACAGAGTGAACAGCATGGGGCTGCGGATCGACAGCTCGTCGCGCACCGCTTCACGCCCCATCACCCAGCCCGCAAACACCACGAAACACAAACCACCGAGTGGCAGCATGATCCGCGAGGTAAAGAAATCGATCACCCCAAAGAAATCCAGGCCGCCGGCCGCACCCCATTGATAGAGATGGAACATCCCGCCTTCGTTCACGAAAAACTTGGCTTCCTTCCAGATATTGAAGGAAAACACCGTGCCCAGACCGACAAACCAGCACGTAAACGCCAGCCAGAATGTCACCCAGGCGCGACTGACTTTAGTACGTTCAACCAGGTAAGCCACCATCGGCTCCAGCAACGAAATAGCCGAACTCCAGGCTGCAATCGCGACCAGCACGAAGAACACTACGCCCATCAACTGGCCGAACGCTACGTTACCAAAGGCAAATGGCAGGCTGACGAACATCAGACCAGGGCCTTCACTTGGATTCAGGCCGGCAGCAAACACTATTGGAAACAACGCCAGGCCGGCCACGAGAGAAACAAAGGTATCGAGCAGCGCTACTCCGACGACGGTGCCTGAAATCGACGAGTCCTTTGGCATGTAAGCGCCGTAGATCATGATCGAACCCACACCCACGCTGAGGGAGAAGAACGCATGCCCCATGGCGGGCAGCAAGCCGTCGAGGACTTTTTCCGGGTGGAAGTCGAACATGAAATGCACGCCTTCCATGAAATGGCCGGTGGTCATGCTGTAACCCAGCAGCACCAGAATCATCACAAAGAGCAACGGCATCATGATGCGCAGGCTGCGTTCAAGCCCGGCGACGACGCCTTTGGCGATCACAATGGCGGACAGCAGCATAAAAATCGTGTGCCAAAGTGTCAGGCGCCATGGATCGGCGATCACCTTGCCAAAGTAAGCGCCAACCTGATCGGGCGTTACACCCTGGAAATCGCCGCGCCCCATGTCGATGATGTAATCCAGCGACCAGCCGCCGACAACGCTATAGAAAGACAGGATCAGCAGCGCCGTGATCATCCCGGCGAAAGCGCCCCAGGACCACTTTCCCGAATGCCCCGCCTCCAGCGCCAGCACCTTCAAGGCGTTGGCCGGACTTTGCCGGGCGCGCCGGCCGATCAGGGTTTCCGCCAGCATGACCGGTACACCGATCAGTGCGATACAGGCCAGGAACATCAACACAAACGCACCGCCGCCGTAGACCCCGACCATGTACGGGAACTTCCAGATGCTACCCAGGCCCACGGCCGAACCGGTCGCGGCGAGTATGAAGACCCAGCGGCTAGCCCAACTGCCGTGGACAGAAACCTTGTCTGTCGACATCGTTACCACGTCCAAGCATTGAAAAAAGAGGGCGCATTGTCCGGGATTCAATCAACCTGCTCAAGCACGCTGCGTCACCGTAGCCGACTCGCTTGCAACTCCCTATAATGCCGCCCCTATGGCTAAACAGAAGAAACACCCAACAGGGACCATCGCGCAAAATAAAAAGGCGCGACACGATTACTTCATCGAACATCGGTTCGAGGCTGGTCTGGTCCTGGCCGGCTGGGAAGTAAAAAGTCTGCGGGCGAGCAAGCTACAGCTGGTTGACAGTTATGTACTGCTCAAGGATGGGGAAGCCTGGCTGCTCGGCAGCCACATTACGCCCCTGACGACCGCCAGCACCCACGTCATTGCTGATCCGACGCGCACCCGTAAATTGCTGCTCAACCGCCGCGAGCTGGAAAAGCTGGCCGCCGCCGTGCAGCAAAAGGGTTACGCCTGCGTGTGCCTGTCCTGGTACTGGAGCAAGCACATGGTCAAGTGCGAGATTGCGCTGGGCAAGGGCAAGAAGGAATACGACAAGCGTGATACCGAACGCGAACGCGACGCCGGTCGCGAGTTGCAGCGAGCGGTGCGCAACAAGGGCAAGGAAGAATAATTCCTTCGACCTGTGGCGAGGGAGCTTGCTCCCGCTCGGCTGCGCAGCAGTCGCAATCCGGCAAACATATTCTGTCTGTAGAATCTGTGTTGGCTGGTTAAAGGGGCCGCTTCGCGCCCCAGCGGGAGCAAGCTCCCTCGCCACAGTGTCCCCATCGACCAACCTACATTCCCTTGCGCCGCTCCGCCCGGGCCATGCGCTGCACTTCCTGACGCACCTCTTCCAGCACTTCCTGCACATACAAAATGTGTCGACTGGAGACTTCCCGCGCCTGCTCTGCCCTTCCTTCGATAATCGCCAGGTACAACTCCCGATGCTGCGTGATCAGCATGTCACGGGTTTCAGTGCGCTGTTTGTACATACCGCCGATGTTGGTCACCACGTTGCGCTTGAGCAGGTCGAACAGCCCGCGAATGGTGTGCAGCAACACCGCGTTGTGACTGGCCTCGGCGATGGCCAGGTGAAATTTCGCATCCGCCGCGCCCTCTTCCGCCCGACTCACTTCATCGTGACGCGTGTAGCAATCCTGCAGCTCATTAAAGGCCGCGGTCAGTCGCTCGCGATCGACATCCGTGGCGCGCAGCGCTGCGTAATAGGCGCAGGACGCTTCCAGGGTGTGGCGAAACTCCAGCAGATCACGCTGGGCCTCGGGATTGCTTTCCAGCAGATGAAGAAGCGGATCACTGAAGGTCGTGCCCAGTGATTCCACCACATAATTTCCGCCGCCCTGGCGACTGACCAGCAAACCCTTGGCCGCCAGTTTCTGAATCGCTTCGCGCAATGAAGGGCGTGACACGCCGAACTGCTCGGCCAGCGCGCGTTCTGCCGGCAAGCGTTCACCTGCCTTCAGCGTGCCCTCGAGAATCATCCCCTCGAGCTGCTCGACAATATCGTCAGACAAACGGCGCTGACGAATTTGATCAAACCCCATAACTCAATTCTCCACGTCCCCGACGGCTCGCCGGGCTCTCTATTCTGGCCTATCGGCGCTGTGCCAGCACCTACCCGACGGCATTTGTTCGAGCGCATCACTCGGGAGCCACAGCACTTGTTCGACAAAAGTTTTAGGGCGGCAAATTGACACACCGCCTACAAGGCTTTTACCCTAGCGAACAGCGATTGTAAATTGGTATTACCAATTAGCCAAGAACGCTGACAGTGCATGACCAACAACAATTAGGGGCCACCCCATATGCAAACCTGGCAACAGCTCTATACCCCGCTTGGCAGCCTCGGCTTTTCCGCGCTCGCCGCCGTCATTCCCATCGTGTTTTTCTTTCTGGCGCTGGCCGTGTTCCGGCTCAAAGGGCATGTGGCCGGCAGCATCACGCTGGCCTTGTCCATTGCGGTCGCCATCTTCGCTTTCCAGATGCCGGTCGACATGGCATTCGCCGCCGCCGGGTATGGCTTCGCTTACGGTCTTTGGCCGATTGCGTGGATCATCGTGGCCGCTGTATTCCTCTACAAACTGACGGTCAAGAGTGGTCAGTTCGAGGTGATTCGCAGCTCCGTCCTGTCGATCACCGACGACCAGCGCTTGCAGGTGCTGCTGATCGGTTTCTGCTTCGGTGCGTTCCTTGAAGGTGCAGCCGGTTTCGGCGCACCGGTAGCGATTACAGCCGCACTGCTTGTAGGACTGGGATTCAATCCGTTGTACGCCGCGGGCTTGTGCCTGATCGCCAACACCGCGCCGGTGGCGTTCGGTGCCTTGGGGATTCCAATTATCGTCGCCGGGCAAGTGACCGGTATCGATGCATTCAAGATCGGCGCCATGACCGGCCGCCAACTGCCGCTGCTGTCGCTGTTCGTACCGTTCTGGCTGGTGTTCATGATGGATGGCCTGCGCGGCGTGCGGGAAACCTGGCCGGCAGCGCTGGTCGCTGGCTTGAGCTTTGCCATCACCCAATATTTCACCTCGAACTTCATCGGTCCTGAGTTGCCGGACATCACCTCGGCCCTGGCCAGCCTGATCTCCCTGACGCTGTTCCTGAAAGTCTGGCAGCCAAAACGCGCTGCAGGCCAACACATCGCGGGGGCGGTCTCGGCCTCCGTTGTGACTGCCAGCGCCGGTGGTTTCGGCCAGCCGCGCACAACCGTGGCTTCGCCTTACAGCCTTGGTGAAATCTTCAAAGCGTGGTCGCCGTTCCTGATCCTCACCGTACTGGTCACCATCTGGACCCTGAAACCGTTCAAGGCAATGTTTGCCGCTGGCGGCTCGATGTACAGCTGGGTGTTCAACTTCGCGATCCCGCACCTGGATCAAATGGTGATCAAAGTCGCACCGATCGTGACCGCGCCAACCGCCATTCCGGCCGTGTTCAAACTCGATCCGATTTCCGCGACCGGCACGGCGATTTTCTTCTCCGCGCTGATCTCGATGCTGGTACTGAAGATCAACTTCAAAACTGGTCTGACCACTTTGAAAGAAACCTTCTACGAGCTGCGTTGGCCGATTCTGTCCATCGGCATGGTGCTGGCGTTTGCCTTCGTCACCAACTACTCGGGCATGTCCTCGACCATGGCCCTGGTACTGGCAGGTACCGGCGCAGCGTTCCCATTCTTCTCGCCGTTCCTCGGCTGGCTGGGTGTGTTCCTCACAGGTTCCGATACCTCTTCCAACGCGCTGTTCAGCTCGTTGCAGGCGACTACCGCACACCAGATCGGCGTCAGCGACACCTTGCTGGTCGCGGCGAACACCAGCGGCGGCGTAACCGGCAAGATGATCTCGCCACAATCGATCGCCGTGGCCTGCGCCGCGACCGGACTGGTGGGCAAGGAGTCGGATCTGTTCCGCTTCACCCTCAAGCACAGCCTGTTCTTTGCAACGATCGTCGGCTTGATCACCCTGGCTCAGGCCTACTGGTTCACCGGCATGCTGGTGCACTAAGTACTACAAGACAAACAGCAAAAACCGACGCCGGACCACGATTCCGGCGTCAGCTATCCACAACCCGGTCTGTAAGGCTGCTGAAAGAAACACTCTCTATATTTCAGCAGCCTCAGCGGACGGATAACCGGGCCCACCCGGAGACACGCCTGATGAGCGAGCTTTTTTACAACGCCGTGCCGAACGCGACCCGCGTCGCCCCGCCACTGCCCGAGCCTCGGCAATACCCCAGCGAAAAGCCGACTCGGGTCTACCTGTTCGGGACCTGCGTGGTGGATTTGTTCTACCCGGAAGCCGGGATGGATGCGATTCACCTGCTGGAACGCGAAGGCATTCGTGTCGAATACCCGCAGGGGCAAAGCTGTTGCGGGCAACCGGCCTACACCTCCGGTTACACCGACCAGGCCCGGACCGTTGCACGCTCGCAATTGGCGCTGTTCGCTGGCGACTATCCAGTGGTGGTGCCGTCGGGATCGTGTGCCGGCATGTTGCGCGAACACTACGCCGACTTGTTCAAGGATGAGCCGGAAACACTGAAACAGGTTCAGGCGCTGGCCGCCCGGACGTATGAGTTGGCCGAGTTCCTGTTGTTCGTCTGCAAGGTGCGCCTCAAGGACAGCGGCGAACCGGTAAAAGTGGCGTTGCACACCTCGTGCTCGGCACGTCGCGAGATGAACACCCACCTGCACGGCCGCGAGTTGTTGGCGCAGTTGGGCAATGTGGAGCGCGTCGACCATAGCCATGAAAGTGAATGCTGTGGCTTTGGTGGGACATTCAGCGTCCGTATGCCAGACATTTCCGGCGCAATGGTGGCTGACAAGACCCGGTCGTTGAAGGAATCCGGCGCGCACAAGGTACTCAGTGCCGACTGCGGTTGCCTGATGAACATCAACGGCTCGCTGGAGAAACAGAAGGAAGCGTTGCGCGGTCAGCATCTGGCCACTTTCCTCTGGCAGCGAACCGGAGGCGGCCAATGAACGCTTCCGCGATTATTCCTACGGTTGCCGTAGAAGAAGACTTTCGCACCCGGGCTCACACGGCGCTGGGTGACAAGCAATTGCGAAACAACTTTCGCACTGCGATGGATTCACTGATGACAAAACGGGCAACGTCCTTCAGCGATGCCCATGAAAGAGAACATTTGCGAGCGCTGGGCAATGCTGTCCGCGCCCGTGCGTTATCGAAGTTGCCCGACCTGCTCGAGCAGCTTGAACAGAACCTGACCCGCAACGGTGTGACAGTGCACTGGGCGGAAACGGTGGACGAGGCCAATGGCATCGTCCTTTCGATCATCCGCGCTCACGAGGGGCGGCAAGTGATCAAGGGCAAATCGATGGTCAGCGAAGAAATGGAGATGAACCATTTCCTCGCTGAACGTGGCATTGAATGTCTGGAATCGGACATGGGCGAGTACATCGTCCAGCTCGACCACGAGAAGCCTTCACACATTATTATGCCGGCGATCCACAAGAATGCCGGTCAGGTCGCGTCCTTGTTCCACGACAAACTTGGCGTGGAGTACACCAAGGACGTTGACCAACTCATTCAGATCGGTCGCAAAGTCTTGCGACAGAAATTCTTCGAAGCGGACATCGGCGTCTCCGGCGTCAACTTCGCCGTGGCCGAAACCGGCACCCTGCTGCTGGTGGAAAACGAAGGCAACGGCCGCATGACCACCACGGTGCCGCCGGTGCACATCGCTGTCACCGGCATCGAAAAAGTCGTGGAAAACCTGCGTGACGTGGTGCCGCTGTTGTCGCTGCTGACCCGCTCGGCCCTTGGCCAGCCGATCACCACCTACGTCAACATGATCTCCGGCCCGCGCAAGGCCCAGGAACTCGACGGCCCGCAGGAAGTGCATCTGGTGTTGCTGGACAACGGTCGCAGCCAGGCCTTCGCTGACAGTGAATTGCGCCAGACCCTGAACTGCATTCGCTGCGGCGCCTGTATGAATCATTGCCCGGTCTACACTCGAATCGGCGGTCACGCCTATGGGGAGGTTTACCCTGGGCCTATCGGAAAAATCATCACCCCGCACATGGTCGGTCTGGCGAACGTCCCGGACCATCCGAGCGCGTCGTCGCTGTGCGGTGCCTGCGGTGAAGTCTGCCCGGTAAAAATCCCTATCCCTGCGTTACTTCGCCGCCTGCGGGAAGAGAACGTCAAAGCCCCGGACAGTCCGCATCAAGTCATGCGCGGCCAGGGCAGCAAGTATTCGCGCAAGGAACGCTTTATCTGGAATGCCTGGGCGAAGCTCAACAGCTCGCCGACGCTGTATCGGCTGTTCGGCTTTTTCGCCACACGCCTGCGCGCCCTCGCCCCGAGTAACGTCGGCCCGTGGACGCAAAACCACAGCGCCCCGAAACCCGCTGCCCGCTCACTGCACGACATGGCCCGCGAGCATCTGGCCAAACAGGGAGAACGCTGATGAGCGCCAAACAAAATATCCTCGCCAAGTTACGGAATAGTCTGACCGGCACCACGCCCGTGCCTGACGAATTCGACGTCGAACTGGTGACAGCGCCCTACACCTACGCGCCCGAGCAACGCATTCCGCAATTGCGCAAACTGATGGAAGCGGTGCACACGGAAATCCACCTGACGTCCGCCGAAGCCTGGCCTTCGTTGCTGGCTCAGTTGCTGCGGGATCGTCAGTTGCCGAGCCTGTTGATCGCGCCGACGACGCCGCACGGTCAACGTGTCTCTCAGCACTGGGCAAAAAATCCTGGTCTGCCGACGCTTAAGTCCTACGACCGTCCGGTGGAAGAGTGGAAAGTCGAGCTGTTTAACGACACCCCGGCCAGCCTCACCACCACCCTCGGCGCAATCGCCGCCACAGGTAGTCTGATTCTCTGGCCGACGCGGGAAGAACCCCGCCTGATGAGCCTGGTGCCGCCGGTGCATTTCGCGCTGCTCAAGGCCAGTGAAATCCGCGACAACTTCTATCAGGTGCAACAGGAATTCAACTGGGCGCAAGGCATGCCGACCAACGCGCTGTTGGTCTCCGGCCCGTCGAAGACCGCCGACATCGAGCAGGTCCTGGCCTACGGCGCTCACGGCCCGAAAGACCTGGTGGTTTTGATCCTGGAGGACCAATGACTCTACCGGCCGCTTTCCTGCGAGATGCACAGAAACTGATCCCCCAAGAGCGGCGTTTCGACGATCCACTGTCGACATTGGCCTTCGGTACCGACGCCAGTTTCTACCGGCTGATTCCGAAACTGGTGATCCGCGTCGAATCCGAAGACGAAGTGGTGGCACTGCTCGGACTGGCGCAACGGGATCAAGTCCCGGTGACCTTCCGCGCCGCAGGCACCAGCCTGTCCGGCCAGGCCATCAGCGATTCGGTGCTGATCGTGCTTGGGGATAACTGGAACGGTCGCGAGATCCGCGGCCAGGGCACGCAAATCCGCCTGCAACCGGGCGTGATCGGCGCGCAGGCCAATGCGTGGCTGGCACCGTTCGGGCGCAAGATCGGTCCGGACCCCGCCTCGATCAACGCCTGCAAAATCGGTGGCATTGTCGCCAACAATGCCAGCGGCATGTGCTGCGGCACGGCGCAAAACACCTATCACACGCTGGCCGGTATTCGCCTGGTGCTCGCCGACGGCAGCCGCCTCGATACCGAAGATGCGGCGAGTGTCGCGGCGTTTCGCGAGAGTCACGCAACGGTGCTTGATCGTCTGGCGACACTGGGTCGCGAGACCCGCGCCAATTCCGAACTGGCCGCAAAAATCCGCCACAAGTATCGTCTGAAAAATACCACCGGCCTGTCACTCAACGCCCTGGTGGATTTCGATGAGCCTGTGGATATCTTGAGCCACTTGCTGGTGGGTTCCGAAGGCACGCTCGGGTTCATCAGTGCAGTGACTTACGACACCGTGATCGACCACCCGAACAAAGCGTCGGCGCTGATTGTGTTCCCGGATGTGGAAACCTGCTGCAACGCCGTCACCGTACTGAAAAGCCAACCGGTGTCGGCCGTGGAACTGTTGGACCGCCGCAGTCTGCGCTCGGTGCAGAACAAACCCGGCATGCCTGCTTTCGTACAGCATCTGTCGAACAATGCCTGCGCCCTGCTGATCGAATCTCGCGCAGCGTCATCCACTTTGCTGCATGAGCAACTGGCGCAAATCATGGCGTCGCTGGCCTCATTCCCGGTGGAGAAACAGGTCGACTTCACCGAAGACCCAGTCGAAAACGCCCGCCTCTGGGCGATTCGCAAGGACACCTTTCCCGCCGTTGGTGCGGTGCGCAAAACCGGCACCACGGTGATCATCGAAGACGTGACCTTCCCGGTGGAACAACTGGCCATCGGCGTAAACCGTCTGATCGAGCTGTTCGACAAACATCACTACGACGAAGCGATCCTTTTCGGGCACGCCCTGGAAGGCAATCTGCACTTTGTCTTCACCCAGGGCTTCAACAACCCGGAAGAAGTCGCACGCTATCAGGCGTTCATGGATGACGTCGCGCAATTGGTCGCCGTGGAATTCGGCGGTTCGCTGAAGGCCGAGCACGGTACCGGCCGCAACATGGCGCCCTTCGTCGAACTGGAATGGGGCAGCGATGCCTACCAGTTGATGTGGCAGCTCAAACGCCTGCTCGACCCTAACGGCATTCTCAATCCCGACGTGGTGCTCAGCGACGATCCGCAGATCCACTTGAAGCATCTGAAACCGCTGCCGGCCGCCGACGAGATTGTGGACAAGTGCATCGAGTGCGGTTTCTGCGAGCCAGTTTGCCCCTCGAAAGGCCTGACCCTGAGCCCGCGCCAGCGCATCGTGATCTGGCGAGACATTCAGGCGAAAAAACGCGCCGGCGTGGACACCACTGAACTCGAAGCCGCTTACGAATACCAAGGCATCGACACCTGCGCCGCCACCGGGTTGTGCGCCCAGCGTTGCCCTGTAGGAATCAACACCGGCGAGTTGGTGAAAAAGCTCCGAAGCCGTAAGGCGACGCATACGAAAACTGCCAACTGGCTTGAAGGCAATTTCGCCACCGCGTTGCAAGGCGCACGTTTCACCCTGCACGTGGCCAACGGTGCGCGGATGCTGCTGGGGGCGCCACGTTTGGCGAAGCTTTCGGCAACGCTGACCAAGCTGTCCAAAGGTCAGGTCCCGCAATGGACCAACGCCATGCCACAGCCAGAAAAGGCCATTCGCTTCAGCCCGACCGTGACGGATGCGCGTCCGCGAGTGGTGTACCTGGCAGCCTGCGTCTCGCGGGTGATGGGGCCTGCGGCCGGTGATAAAGAACAAATGTCGCTGTACGACAAAACCCGTGGCTTGCTGGAAAAAGCCGGTTATCAGGTCGTCTTTCCGGACAATCAGGACAGCCTTTGCTGCGGTCAGCCGTTCGCCTCCAAGGGCTACGCCGAGCAAGCCGAACACAAACGCCAGGAGCTGATCGGCGCGTTGCTGCACGCCAGCCGTGGCGGGCTCGATCCGATTTACTGCGACACCAGCCCCTGCACGCTGCGTCTGGTTCAGGACCTGGGTGATGTTCGACTGGATCTGTACGATCCGGTGCGTTTCATCCGTACGCATTTGATGGACAGGCTCGAATTCACGCCGCAGGAAGCGCCAATCGCGGTGCACGTTACGTGCAGCACACAGCACCTGGGGGAAAGTCAGGCGCTGATCGATCTGGCGCGCAAGTGCAGCAAAACCGTGGTCATTCCCGAAGGTATTCACTGCTGTGGATTTGCCGGCGACAAGGGCTTTACCACGCCGGAGCTGAACGCCCATTCGCTGCGCACGCTCAAGGATGCGGTGCAACAGTGCAGCGAGGGGATTTCGACCAGCCGCACCTGTGAGATCGGTCTGACGCAACACGGTGGAATTGACTACCACGGGCTGGTCTATCTTGTGGATCGGGTAACTCGGGCAAGGGCCCTCTGAAGAAAAATAGAACCCTGACGCGCCGCCGTAGTCCACTGATTAAGCCCGGAGATTGCCGGGCCTTTCCCACACTCGGCAGCCCGTTCTGATGGCCAGCAGATGCCTGGACCCTCAGTTCAAGGAGATACACATGAAACGTTCTGTACTGTTAGGTCTGTTCGTTACTGTCTCGCTGATGGCGTCCCCCTCGTTTGCCGCCGAAGACCTCTGTGCGGTCAATTTGAAAACCATCGAAAATGCCAAGGCACAGACTCCTCCGGAGATGAGTGATCAGGTTATGGACAGCGTCAAGAAAGCCCAAGCCGATCAGGCAAAAGGCACCAAGGAAGGGACTAATGATTGCATCGCCGAGACCGAGCAAACCATCCAGCAAATCAAGAACGCGAACAAAGGCGGGAAGTAACCCGGCACAATGCCAACCTTCGGGTTGGCGTTCTGCTCCGCCCGGTGCCACCCAATATGATGCAAACCAAAACCCGCCAAGTGCGGGTTTTGCTGCCTCTGGGGTTTGGTTCTATAAAAAAGTATTTCCATCACTTTTTTTGCAAAAACCGAATTCCTGCGCAGCGTCGGAGTCTTTTAAGCAGGCCTCATCAATCGTGGCTTATTTTCGGACCTCGGCCGAGCCGCACGCTCACACGGCAGCACCGAGACCATCAGTTCAAGGAGATATCCATGAAACGTACCGCACTCGCTGGTCTGTTCATTTCTGCTGCAATGTTGGCCTCTCCCGTATTTGCTGCGGACAACAATCTTTGTACGAGCAAGCTGCAAGAGCTCAAAAGCAAAATGAATTCACTGCCGGCGAGCTCCAGCAACACCGCGATGGAGATCAAAAGGCTGATGTCCAGCGCCGAAGCTTCCCAAGCGTCCGGGGACGACAAAAAATGCGTCACCGAGGCCACACAGGCATCGGCACTCGCTGACCAACTGCGCAATCAACCCACCCCATAATCTGCGGTGGCCAACCTTCGGGTTGGCCTTCTGAGCCGCGTTGGCGTACACTGCGCAGGCTTGTTGCTCACTTTGATTCACAGAGCAACAGGCTCGGGGCCGTTTAGGATTCGACGCCGGTTGCGAAACTTTAGGTGCATGCCGAGTTGGTAACAGAACTCGTAAATCCACTGTTGCAACTACTTATAGTTGCCAATGACGAAAACTACGGCCAGGAATTCTCTCTCGCTGCGTAAGCAGCTTTAGACCTGAGCTTCTGGTACCTTCGGGTCCAGCAATCACCAGGGGATGTCTGTAAACCCAAAGTGATTGTCATATAGAACAGAATCGCCGTGCAGTACGTTGTGGACGAAGCGGCTAAAACTTACACAACTCGCCCAAAGCACCCTGCCCTTCGGGTCGCTGAGGGTTAACTTAATAGAAACGGCTACGCATGTAGTACCGACAGCGGAGTACTGGCGGACGGGGGTTCAAATCCCCCCGGCTCCACCACTTCAACGAAAAAAGACGTCCAAGGACGTCTTTTTTTGTGCCTGAAATTCAGAAAAATCAAGGCATCAAACGTCCACTTGGGTCTACCCCTTGGCCACCAGCAGGCGTCGTCAGAACCGCCCGCACCCAACGCCTGCTCGCTCCATCGCCGCGGTCAGACTGCGCCGCACGCAGCACGAACCATCGCGAACGCCGGGAAGTCCGTGTAACCCGTTCCACCGCGTCGAGTGTAGTAAGTTGATCGGTCCGCTTCGGCTATCGGCCAGCCGTGCTTGAGACGCTCAGCCAGATCCGGGTTTGCAATATACGGCCTGCCGAAACCGATCAGGTCCACCAACCCTGTGTCCAGCGCATCCTGCGCGCTCTTGCGGTCAGTGAAACCGCCGCACCAGATGATTGCGCCAGAAAACGCCTTCCGTATTTTCCTGAGCAAAGCGTGGTCGAGATAATTGGCTTTGAACTGGGCGACCTCCATGTTCGCCTCAGGCATCAGTTCATAGACCAGGTGCAGATACGCGACACCTAAACGCCCTAGACGCTCGGCAACGTACAGCAAGGTTTCCTCAGTGCGAGGGTCCGCCGGAATACCGTTGAACTTGCCAAACGGGGACAGGCGGACACCCACGCGTCCCGGTCCCAACGCACGTACCGCCGCTTCAACGACTTCCAACAGGAACCGTGTACGGTTTTCAACGCTACTGCCTCCGAAGCAATCGGTGCGCGTATTGAGTACCGAGTTCATGAACTGCTCGAACAAATAGCCGTTGGCTCCGTGGATTTCGACGCCGTCAAATCCAGCCTCGCGAGACTGGACGCATCTTTGGGTAAAGGTGTTGATCAACGCAAACACCTCATCCGTCCTCAAGCGCCTGGGCTTGCCTGCGGGGATAGGGTCCAGCTTACCGTCCGGGCCGTGGGCAAACACCTGCGACTCAGCCCTTTCCTCGGTCACACCCCAAGGCGCCTCGCCGTTCGGCATGAGCGATGAATGGGCCATCCTGCCGACGTGCCATAACTGCAAAAATATCGTGCCGCCATTGCGGTGAACCTGATCGGTCACCAAACGCCAGCCCTGCCGCTGAGCATCCGTGTAAATGCCGGGGGTCATCGCGTAGCCGTTGCTGGACGGAGCAACGTCGGTTGCCTCGGCCACGATCAGGCCGGCACTGGCTCGCTGCCCATAGTAGGTGGCCATCAACTCGTTCGGGACGTCGCCATCGGACGTCCGCGTGCGAGTCATGGGCGCCATGACAATACGGTTCTTCAGCAGAACGGTGCCGCCAACCAATTGAGAATCAAACAGGTCTATCATGGCTCTTCCTTCGGGTCGGTTCTGATCGGAAGGAAAATGTACGGTTCGATAGTCGCCCCCATCTACACACCGTTTTGTCAGTGGAAGCACATGAAGACCCTCAATAGACTTCCAGGTTTGCCGATCGAGCGGACGCTGGCAATCCTCTCCGGGCGCTGGAAGGCGGTCATCCTTCATGTGCTGCTGGACGGTCCGCAACGCACCTGTGGCCTGGAGAAGCGCATTGTCGGCGTCTCACAGAAGGTATTGATCGAGCAACTCCGAGCGCTTGAGGAACATGGCATGGTGACCCGGCAACCCAGTGCCGAGGATCGTCAGGGGATCGAATACCTGCTCACCCCGCTTGGCGAAAGCCTGCGGAGCATTCTGGATTCTTTGATCGAGTGGGGTGTCCATCACGCCACGGAGCTCGACGAGCTCGATAGGCTGCTGCCATGTGATGCGGTTGTTCGCAGTTACTTATAGCGGGCTATCGCCATTCGAACCTCAGGCGGTCAAGTGGCAACGAACTACCGGCGGGAAGCTTGACTGGATGAGCGGTTCGCCATCAGGATTGCGCGCTCGCAGCCTGCTAGCCATCAAATCGCTATCAGCCCCCCCCCCTTCTTTGTGGATATGGACATTCAATGAAAAATCCAAAATTTCTGTTCTCCGTTTCATGCCTGCTGGCCGTATCACTCCTGAGCGGTTGCGCGGCGTCGGTGAAAGGTGGCGGCACGGGAACGCTGGCGATCCAGGAATCTGCCAAGCAAAACCTGGTGGTCAATTTCAAGGGGAACGACAAGGTCCGGCAGAATGAGGACTGGCCGCTTTTGCAACGTGACTGGAATGAAGCCCTGCAGGCTGAAGCTGCGCGCGCGGGTTATGGCCTGACAGAGACTCAGGCCTTGAGCCCGGGCAATAAGGATGGCGTCGGCATCACCATTAACGTGAGCAACTTCCGCTATCTGACGCCGGGTGCACGCTATGGCGCTGGCATTATGGTGGGCAACGCCTGGGTCAATTCAAGTGCAGACTTTTCTGACTTGAAATCGGGGAGCCTGATAGGAACCCGGACCTATGACACCTCGTCGTCGGCATGGGAGGGCGTTATGTCGGCCATGACCAAAAAACAGGTTCAGGCGATTGCGCAGCAGATCATCAGCGACATCAAGAACGCGAAGGCCAAGTGATCTGAAGCCATCGTCTTACCAGAAAGACCAAAAAAAGCCGTAAAGCTTCGAGAAATCGAGCTTCACGGCTTTTTTGTTGCCTGGATTTTTTATCCAGCGATCAAACGACTTTCAACTCAACCTTCACACCGTCGCGTGTCATCCGCGAATACGGGCAGAGCTGATGCGCAGTCTCAGCCAACTCCCGTTTCACGCTCTCCTCCAGGCCAGGAATATTGACGTTCAACCGGACCGCCAGCTGAAAATCCCCGCTACTGGTTTTGCCCAGATCCACCTCGGCGTCCACAGACGTGTCCTCGGGCAATTTGACTTTCAGCTTCCCGGCGGCGACCTGTATCGCACCGATGAAACAGGCTGAATAACCCAATGCAAACAGTTGCTCCGGATTGGTCCCCGGTTTGCCTGAACCCGGGGAACTGAATTTCACGTCCAGCTCGCCATCGCTGGATTTGCCGGTGCCCGTGCGGCCGCCGACGGTGTGGGTTTTTGCGGTGTAGAGAACGGTTTCCAATGCAGTGCTCATGACAGTAACTCCTGATAGACGAGATCGTTTTGATCAGTCGCCGAGGGTGCCGGTGTGATGCGCCAGGCGTTTTTCAACATCCGCATTCTTCTGCAAGCCAAGCTCCATCAATTGCTTGATCCGTTGCTGTGCCGCCGGACGTTTCACCGAGCCGATGAACCCGTCCCATTCGGCAGCGATGGCGTCGTTCGGTGGCAGGCTGGCGGCGTCGACGAGGCGTTTGATGTCGGTGATCGACTGCTTGTCAAACCTGGCGATGCGGCGGGCCATGGTGTCGACGAACGCGTCGAGCTCGGCATCGGGCAGCGCCCGATTGACGTAGCCATAGCGTTCCGCGAGGTCGCCATCGATATCGTTACCGGTGAGCAGCACTTCCAGTGCGCGCCCACGCCCCATCAGCCGCGGCAAACGAGCCATGGGGCCACCACCCGGCACCAGTGCGGCGCCGATTTCCCATTGCGAGAGAATGGCCTTTTCGCGACTGGCAAAGCGCATGTCGCTGGCCAGTGACAGCTCACTGCCGACACCGGTGGCACGACCGCGAATCGACACGATCGATACGACCGGCGCCTTGCTCAAGCGAACCAGCATGTCCGGCAGCGGAGGCAAGCCGGTGGGGCCATTGGGCAGGCTCGTCGTGTCCGTCAGCGGCGGCACAAAGTCATAGTGGGTGAGGAAGAAATCCGGAACGTCGCTATCGAACACCACCACTTTGACCTTCGGATCGGTCTCGAGCGCGGTGATGACCTCGTTCAATTGCGGCATGGTTTCCGGGCCGTAGATGTTGTACGGCGGATTGTGGAACGTGACGCGCCAATACTCGGGGGTGACGCGTGTGAGTTTGATCTCCTGTTTGACAGCTTGGGTGGTTGATTTCGATGTGGCGGCCGGGGCCGTCTCACCGGCGAAGGTCAGACTGGCCGACGCCATAGCGGCGATCATGAGCGCTGCACTCAGCAACTGTAGTTTCATGTGACATCTCCAGAGCGCTATCGAAAGACACGTGTCGGAGATATCGCCAGGAGTCGATGGGATGTGGGGGCGGGGGACGGCTTGATCGATCGAGTGGCACTCGCATCAAGAGGTGGCCCGGAACAGATCGTCTTTCGTCGGCAGCTCCGAATGATCAAGGTTAGCAGCGTACCTTGGTCTTTCAAGTGACGTCAGTCGGAAGCCATCAGGCGAAAAAAAAGGCACTTGGCGATGATCGCCAGTGCCTTTTTTATGCCCGGAAGAACGGTTAGCGCGATGACAACATGAAGGTGTCGTACTCCAGGTCTTCCAGCGCCGTGGACAGTCGGTGCAGCCCGAGCAGTACACAGACCAGCAACGACAGCGTGAACCCGTAGCCAAAGAAGCTTGGGCCAAGGTACATGCTCAGCAGCGTCAGCGCCCCGTTCAACACCGCGAACAGCACGCACAACTCCAGCACCACGGTGCGCTTGTCCAGGTAGAAGAACACGTTGAGCAACGCCATGAACACCACTTGGATACTGACGCCGATCAGGTCGATGTAGAACAGCGGCAGGTAGTAGCTGGAGATACCCAGCCAATCCAGCAGACGCGGCGCAAACAGGAACAACAGCACCACCGTCAGCCCCTGCACCTTGCAGATTTCCAGTAGGCCCTGACGGATCGACAAGGTCATCTCGGTTTTCAGCGAACCGATGTGCTGCAAGGTTTCGCCCTCGCGGATCGCCCGGAACAGACGGTCATACCATTCGGCAAAATCGGTTTCGATGCGCACCAGGAACACCGCCATCCCCGGGATGATTGCCAGGTAGGCGAGGAAGATCGGCAGGTCATACAGGATAGACGCGCGTAGCGGACCGATGACGATGTTCGAGGTGCCGGGGTTGAACCAGAACAGGAACTTGTCGATCCAGATGCCGAAGTTGTAGAAGAAACCGGTGGCGAGCAGGCTGAGAAAAACGTGACGACGGTCGAGGAAATCGAAGGCGATCAGTTTCTCTGCTCGGTACTCGCGCAGGATGTCGTAGAGGAACAGGAACAGCAGCGCGCTGTGCCCGATCAACAGCGCCAGCAGCAAGCCCGGTAGCTTCAGGAAGCTCAGCACATAGGCGCTGGCGACCATCAGCGTGTAGCCCACCAGCATGACCAGCAGAATGCGGTTATAGGCCTTCATCCCCGACAGGAAGATGATCACCAGCCACAAGTTGCACAGCACCACGAAATTCGACAGCACCAGCACCCGGTAGATCAGCGGCTGATCGAATAACACCGCCAGCACGATGATGCCCAGCACGCCGGCAGCGAGCGTGACCAGCAACAGGATGCCCAGCAAGTTGGGGAGGATCTGTTCGTACTTGTGCTCGAACAACCGGTCGGATACGAACCGGGTGAAGAACAGCTGCAAGCCACCCGTGAGAATCAACGAGGTGGCCATCAGGTAGGTCACCGTCACCAGAAACTGCCCCACCAACGTGTTGGGTATCACAAGGCCCAGACTGATGATGCCCACCAGCATCACACTGATGATCGACAACACCCAGGGCCCGGAGCTGATCAGACCGGCATATATGTAGGCGTGCAAGGTCGCGGTGTAGGAGTCGCGCGAAAGGATCTTGCGCAGTTCGAAGCCAATGCCGGCCATTTAACTGTTCTCCATGGCTGCTTGATACAAGTCGCGATAACGCTGCAGCATCAAGGCTTCGGTGTAGTAACGATTGACCCGCAGCAAGCCGCTGGCCTGAGCGGCCTGCCAGCGTTGCGGGCTGCGCAGCAGTTCGAGGATCGCGGCGCAGGTGGCCTGTGGATCGGCAATCGCCACCACTTTGCCGGCCAGGCCGAGGTCGCGGTCTTCGGCGCTGCCGCCTTCGATCAATTCGCGGCACGAGCCCACATCGCTGCTGACCACCGGCGTACCGGCGGCCCAGGCTTCGAGGATCACCAGCGGTTGCGCCTCGCTGATCGAGGTCAGCACCATCAGGCCGAGTTTCGGCAGGATGTCCTGGATGCGCTGGAAACCAAGGAAATGCACCTTGCCCTCCAGACCCAGGCTGGCCATCAGGCTGCGGCATTCGCTGACGTATTCCGGGTCTTCCTCTTCGGGACCGACAATCCAGCCTTCGGCCTCCGGCATGGCGCTGATCACACCGCGCATGGCTCGCAGGAAGGTTTTCACGTCCTTGATCGGCACCACACGTCCGATCAAGCCCACAACAGGTGTAATACCGGGCGCACGGGATTCCAGTGCCGCGGTCCACTGCGGCAGGTCGATGCCGTTCGGAATGACCTGCGTGCGGGCCGGGTCGGCGCCGTCCTTGATCTGCCGCTGACGGTTGCCGTCATACAACGCGATGATGTTGTCGGCGCTGTTGTAGGTCAGCTGACCAATGCGTTCGAAGAAGCGAACCCACAAGGTGCGGATGTAACCCGAGCCGGCATCGAGACTGCGGTTGAGCGCCTGGCCGGAGCTTTCGGCGATCCAGCTGGCCTGGGCCAGGTCGATCTTGCGTTCCTTGGTGTAAATCCCGTGCTCGCTGAGCAGGTAGGTGCAGTTCCAGCGCTGCTTGAGAATGCACCCCAGCAGTCCGGCGTAACCAGTGGAAATCGAATGCAGCATCCGCGCTCGCGGCATTTTTCGTGACGCTTCGGCGAGCATCAGCAACGGCGACTGCATCGAACGCAGGGTCCAGAAATAATTGACGAAGGACGGGTCGGCGCAATGCAGCCGATACCCTTCGCTCAACGCCTCCCAACTGGCGCGGCTGCGCAGTACGTCATCGAGGGTCATGCGGCCCTGCGCGATGCAATCGAGCAGACGCTCGCCCAGCTCGGGCTCCGGCGCGTCCGGGTGATGGAGGAAACGATACAGATCCAGCAGCTGCTGCGGGTCGGCCTCTCGCGGCGTTCCACGGGTGTTGGTCGGATGGGTCGCATCCTCGAGAAACACTTCTTCGATGTGCAGCACATTCGACGGGACTTCATAGCGCCGCGACGGGTAGGCCGAACGTTGGCCGCCGATGAACATCACTGAGAAGGTCAGCTCCGGCAGGCCGAGAATCATCTGATGAATCCAGCTCGACACGCCGCCGCGCACGTAAGGCCAGGTGCCTTCGAGCAGCAGACAGATGTCGGCAGTCGGCGCCGCTTCCTTGTGATTCATGTCCAGCTCCTCACCAGCTCAGCGAACGGTGGCCGCTGACGGGTTTTCTCGGGAAGTTTCTCGAGCAACCCGGGAATTTCGTGATAACGACCGGCCTCGAACGCCAGTTCGGCGTGGAACGGCAATACCTGTGCGGCACCCATGCCGTTGTCCTGGGCCTGATGCAAGAGCACTTCGGCACGCTCGATATCACCTCGCTCCAGCGCAATGCGTCCGGCCAGCAAGAACAGCTCACCACCCTCGCCCGCTTCAAGCCCTAGCTCGGCGTGTTCGCTGGCCTGGTTGAGCACGTGTTCGAGCACACTGCCTTGCGCCAGGCCGAGGTACGCCAGCTCCCAATACCAGCGCGCCAGCGTGCCATGCAGCGCACCTACGGTTTTGGCATTGGCGCCGCCCAGTTGCCCCAGGGCGATCTGGATGCGCAGGTTGATGTCGCTTTCCTGCTTGTCGAGCATCGAGTACGCCAGTAGCCGCACGTCGTCGCTGGGATCACCCAGTGCCAGTTTGAGAATCGGCACCGCTTCCTTGCCCGGCATGCGTCGCGTGGCCAGCAACGCGGCCAGACGCTGATCCGGATCGGGCGCATGGCGCAGCACATCCTGCAAACCGCCGTCGGCAAAGATCGGTGAATGCAATTGCAGCTGCGCGCGATACGGCAGGCTCGGAATACCGACGGCTTGCCAGGCTTGCTTGTCGCGTTTGCGCGGCAGGTACAGCGCCGGAAAGATCGACGCGACCACACCGAGCGTACCGATCACCGGCACAAAGAACGCCAGGCTGAAAATGAACAGCGGGCTCCAGGGCAACGGCGCACGGTAGCGTGCTGGCAACAGCAGCCACACCGCGGCGCACAACAGCACGCACGCCAGACCATGGCTGAGGGTGAACACCAGCAATTGTTGCAACTCGGGCGCCGCGAGCCACAAACTGGCCCAGCTGCCCGCCTCTAACAACAAGGCTCCGCTAAACAGCCACTTGCTGATCATTCAGGCCACACTCGTTGAACAGGAAATTACGCAGCCCGTCGCGTTCACAGCCAGGCTCCAGATTGAAAGGCATCACCCGCACACCCAGGCTCGCCATGTCACTTTCAATGCCAAAGTGCTCATGCAACAACAGGCTGATACGCGCCAGATAACCTTCGGTGCCCTGCGGGCTGGTCAACGGCAAGAGCACCAGCAACAGTCGATGATCGCGATTGTTGCGCACCGGCAAGTGCAAATCGAGACCGCGCTGGCTGCGTTCCAGCAGACGCGTCAGCTCGTCGTTGGGGCGAGTCATTTCAAAGGCAAACAGCCCGGCCGGCAATTTGTGTTTCTCGACATCCACCAGCGAACGCTTGAGCTGCAGGGTGAATTGCTGTGCATCGGCGTCGGGCAGTTGAAGCACTTGCGGGTCCCGGCGCAACAGGTCGGCGATGTGCCCGGCGAGCAGCGCCAACAGGCTCAGGGTGCGATCCTGGAAGGCGAAGAACGGCATCTGCCGAACCGCCAGAATCGCCAGCAGACGCCCCTCGGCATCGATCAACGGGATGCACGCCTGCAACGATGAGAACTGCGCCGAGGTGCCGGAATCAATCAGCTCCTGACGCACGCTCACCAGTTCGCCGCGCTCCAGGCACAGCTTGACCAGACCGTCCTCGGTGCCCAACGGCCCCATGACGCCGATCGTTGCCAACGCGTCAGGCAAGACATTTTCTTCACGCTCGTCAACGCGGTACAGACCGGCCACGCGCAACGCGCCGTACTGCCCAAGCATCGCCGTGATCGGGTCTGCCAGCGCGGTCAACGCATCGCCTGCGTCCGGCATCACCCGCAATTTTTCGCGCAAGCCCAGCAAGGAGCTGCGCAGGCTCTGGTCGCTGCCGGCCACGCGCTGCTCGAGCAGGTCGTGGGAGACCCGCAGAATCTGGTGCGCCCGGGTGAACTCGTCGAGACGGTACTGACGATATTCGTTGGCCATCTGCAGCCGCTCCAGGCGCCGCATCCACTGATCGCGAACCTCACCCACCAGCATCCCGCAAACCAGCACGCCAACAATGAATGACGGATCGATTTGGGCGTAGCCTTCGAGACCGGTACGGCGCAGGGCAAACATCGCCAGCACCAGCAGGCTGGCGCTGAACAGGCCGCGCACAAAACCGTAGCGCACGCCCAGCAGCAGCGGCGCCAGAATCGGCCAGGGGAACCCGCCGTGTATCTGCAACGGGTCTTCAGGGGTCAGCCACAAGCCCAGGCCGACGGCCGCGCCGGTCACCAGAAACGTTTCCAGCCAAGACACCGGGCCGCTGGCTTGAGGCGCCAGGCTGTAATCCATGTGGGGAGAATTCATTGCAATCACTCGAACCGAAGGGCGCCAACAAGTTTGTCGAGCACCGTTTGAGCGGTGCCCGCGAGGCTTTCACGGGACCAGCCGGCACGTGCGCCACTCTTGCTCCAGAGTACGCGACCGCTGCTGCCTTCCAGTACACGCAGGCTGATGCCGACCGCTGGCTCGCCGTCCAGGCCGTTCTTGTACTGCCACTCTTCAACGCTGCCGGCAATCACGTAATCGAGTTTCTGCTCGCGCGCCCATTCCAGGGCTCCGGCCAGACGCTCGTTGTCATCCATCAGCGCTTGTTCGCCCTGGGTGCTGACCGGGTAAACCCGCGGTTGCAGGCCGTGGCTGCTGAGCACACTGAGCAGGATCTGCTCGCTGCGTTCACCGGCCTGTGGCGTCTGCGAATAGTTGATCATCGGCACGATGCCCCACTGCGCGTTGCGCGGCAGGTTCGGGCTGGCTTCATCGGTGAAGCTGGCGCAACCGGCGACGAACAGGACGGCGAGCGCCAGGCCCAGATTACGAATTGCTTGCATAGTTTTTCTCCGTAGACATTCCATGATCAGCGTCCAAACCGCACGCCGTAGCTCACACCCAGTGTTCCGCCGGACTGACCATCCCCGCCTTGTGGCGCGGATTGGTAGCCGAAGGTCAGGGCCAGTTCGTCATCACCCAGCACTTCAAAACCGATCCCGGTATTGATGCCGTAGTTAAAAGTTTGATCAAGCCATTGCCAGCCTGCCGTCACATCCACCAGCCAGGTGTATTGCGGCTTGGTGCGAACCAGTGCGCCGGGGATGCCGCGACGCCAGGACGTGCCGACATAGAGCTGGCCATAGCGACTTTGCAGCAAGTCGCTGCCCATGACGGTTTCGGTATCGGTGGGGTCGAGTTCGTTGGTTTCAGGATCTCGCGCCTGATCGGGCACGATCACCGGGCCGCCATTGCGACTCGACAGGTCATCCAGCCTGCGGTCATTCACATTGTTGTGCTGGTAGTCGACACCACTGCGCACGGTCCAGTTGGGACCGGCGAATTCCAGCGTGTGATTGAGTTCCAGCTTCAGCGCCTCGCCATTACCCAGCGAGTCGCCTGCACGTGTGGAGAACGACCTGCGGGCGACTTCCCAGCTCAACTGATCCCGTGCGGTCAGGCCATGACGACCACCGACCCATACACGGTCCTGCTGACCGAAAGCGCGCATCAAGCCACTGTCTTCACTTTTGCGATGCCAGTCCAGACCGGTTTCGAGCTCATCACTGACGCCCAACTGCCAGGTCCGGGAAAGGCCCAGTCCATTGCGGTCGTCGTCCTTGCGCTGACTGGTGTCGGCGAACAGCTTATAACTGCCGTTTTCCACCGGGCGAATCAGGGTCAGGGCCGCGTTACGCTCCTCACCGATTTTCGATGAACGTACGTCGTCGCCATCGTAAGTGCCCTGTTCCAACTCAAGATCGGCGTACCACTTGTCCCCCAGATTGTGGGCAATTTGCAGGCGCGGAGCGTTGAACGCGACGCCGCCAAAATCCTGATCCTGCCACGACAGCAGCGCGCCTTGCGGCGTGCTTTCGTGAATCTCCACGGCCTGACGTCGCAGTTGGTCGCGCACCGCCTCGGGTTGCTCGTCACCGAGCGCTGACAGGTTGGTATCCAGCGCTTCGTTGACGCGCCCAAGGCGACTGAGGGCCTGGGCCCGCTGTGCCGGGTTCAGATCGCTACTCGCCAACAGTGTTTCGACCTGTGCCTTGTTGCGGCTTCGCAGCGCTTGCTGAATCTGCTCATAGCGGTCGACTTTCAAGCCCTGGCCACGCGCCCACTCCAGCCATTGGTCTTTCTGCGATTCCTGATTGGTCGCGTCCAGGCGCGCCAGCAAACGCTCGAACCACAATTGCAGCATCGCCGGCGAGCCGTCCTGCCACTTCTGCACTTCTTGCTGAGCCTTTCGTGGCGAATAACTGCTGGCCATCAGGCGCAACCAGATCACGTAACGCTGGGACGATGGTTGAAGGTTTTCACTCTCGGGGCTGCGCAGCAATTTCAGGCGCAAACGCTGAGCCGAATCCTGATAACCGGCACCGTCCAGCGCATCGGCATAAGCCGCCTGTACCAGCCAATCCTGAGGACTGCTCTTGAGGTACATCCGATACCAGGCCAGCGCTTCGCTACTGCGTCCGAGCATCTGGCTGGCACTGGCGAACGGCAACCACAACACCCGGTCTGTACGCGCCCGGGCTTTCCATTCCGTCAGCAACGGCTTGAGTCTGGCGGTGTTGCCCTGATCGACGTAGAGCCACATCAGGCGCTCGCGAAACAGGTTGTCATCGGGGTAGCGCGACAAGCCCAGCAGGTACAAGCGCTCGGCCTCCTCGTCCTGACCCTGCTGAGTCGCAAGGGCACCGCGTACCGCCAGCACCTGATCCTGCTCGTAAATACCCGGGTATTGTTCGGCATCCTTGAGCAGTGCGATCACCAGCGGCCAGTCCTGCAGCTCCTGGGCCAGCTGCAATGCCTGTTCCAGGCGCTGCCCATCGTGGGTGCGCTTCCAGCTGTCGACCATCAACTCCAACGCACGCCGTGGATTGCTGGTGCGGTAAAGGGTGATCAACTGACTCTCTTCGCCGATACCCAGCGAGCCCTTGAGCGCGAGCATTTTCTCCAGAGCCACCTGCAGTTCATCGTCCAGTTCCAGGTTCCAGGCGACTGCAGCCCGGGAACGCCAGTATTTGGGATCGTCGATCTTGCTGTTATCGACCTGCAACACCTGCCATGCGGCTTGGTTGTCAAACAGCTTCAGGTCGGTGTCGACCCAATCGACCCGCTCGGTGGTGGTGAGGGCAAAACGTTTTGAATAGCTCTTGTAGACCTCGGCCTTGGCCGCGAACTGCCCGGTGTTTTCCAGGTTTTGCAGCAGACGCGTCCAGGCCAGACGATGGGTCGGGTACTTGCGCAAGTAGGCACGCAGCCAGGCTTCGGCCTGTTCCGGTGTGCCCCGCGACTCATGGCCGTAAATCAGCGCGTCGAGTTCGATGTCGGTCAGCGCACGTTGGTCCATGATGTCGGCGAGTAATGGAATCGCCCGGTCAAAGTCAAACTGCTGGATGGCCAGCCGCCAGGCATGTTCACGGGTCTCCGGTGTTTCATGCAGTTCCAGCAAACGAATCCAGTAGCCAAGCGCGGCTTCGCTTTCACCGCGCCACTCTCCGAGCCGAGCCATTTGCTCCAGCAGATCCAGGTCTTCGGGATGTTCGACCAACAGTTGCTGACCGCTGTCCCAGGCGCCGGGCAAATCGCCAAGCGCCAGACGCATGCTGAATTCCTTGCGCAGGATTTCTGTATTGTCCGGTTCCAGAAGACGCCACTGATCCAGGAAGCGTTGCGCCAGGTCGGGACGGTTGCTCGCGATCGCGACATCAACGCCCTGCTGCACCCAGGCCACATCGGTTTGCGGATTGATCAGCTGATCGATCTCATCGGCGAGCACCTGCGTAGCCTGCGCTCCCTTTCCGGAGGCCAACAAGCTGTTGAACGCGAGTTGTGCGTACTCCCGGCGTTCGGCGGCCTGATCGCTGTCCTTTTTCAGTTCCAGGTAGATTGCTGCGGCGCGCTCCGGCTGTTCGCCCGCCAGATACCATTGCGCGGCGGACTTGAGGGCAGCGCTACGCTGTTGTGGATCACGCGCGGCGATTTCCTCATAGACGCTGGCGGCGAAGGCCGGCGCCTGCAATGTTAGCGCGAGCTTGGCCAGGCTCTGTAATTGCGGCAACGGCAACAAGCGGTGGTCAAAGCTTTTCAGACGCTCGACCAGGGCCTGTTGCGTGATCAGATCGCTGTCTTTTGCAGCTTCCAGCGCATCCAGCTCCAGCCGGTAATACGCCTGCAATTGCGGGTTCGGCTTTGGCCAGTTTTCCACGTGCTGGCGTGCTTTGGTGTAGTCGCCGAGACGGATCAACAGATCGATCAATTGCAGCCGCAGATGCTCGTCTTCCGGGTGTGCGGTCAGCAGCAACTCGGCATAGTTGGCCGAGACCGCATCCGGCTCACGACCATCGGGCTGGAACACTTCTTCACGCTGGAAAGTCGCCCACAGCAGACCTCCCACGGCAACCGCCACCACCGCCAGGGCCCATGGATTGAGCAGGCGACTGCTTTTAGTGGCTGAAGAGTTAGTCGCAGATGAGTTGAGCATTACTCACCTGTTTCATAGGTAATTGAAAAGTCCACAGACCAGCCGAGGCCTTGCCTGCAAAACGCTGCCCATCCACCTCGACCCGGCAAGCGCTTGCCGAGCGCACCGAGAAGGTCAGGTCTATTTGACCTGCAAACGAAAAGCTCACGCGCCGGTCATCCAGATAACGCCACTGCTGCAACGGTAAATTGGCTTCCTCCAGTGCTGGCCTTGGATCGCGGTCAGGACGCAGGACGAGCAATGCCTGGTCGCTGCTCAAGTGCACATAGCGCCCCTGCGGCAAATCGCGAACCCCGGCGACGCCTTGGGAGCGCAGCAGATCCGGCCAACCCATTTGCGGGTCGAGTCGCAGCGTGCGCAACGCATCCATGCCGCGGACCTGCCAGGCACCGTCGGCGGTACGAGCCAGGCTGGACTGATACAGACCGTGCAGACGATCAAGGTAGTCGCTCATCCACAGCGACATCGGCTGCTGGTCGCGCATGTAGCCGTAGATCTCGTTCATGGCCTTGATCGAGGCCTGCTTGGTGCTCGAATAGAAATGGTAATAGAGGTGCAGGCCGCGCAGCCGCCGTGGGCTGTCGGTCAATTCAAAGGTATCGATCACATCGCGGAAACCGTAGTACGGCCCCTTCCATAGATTGGTGTAAAGGTTCTCGTTGATGATCGGCGCGTAATACTGCAGACCACCTTCGGTGGGCCTTAACAGCGGGTTCAACCCCGTCAGCGAGGGATTGGCCTTGGTCAGCATGGTCGAGGCGCCGTTGACGTTTTTCAGACCGGCGTCGTAGGCCATTTTGATGGTGGCGGCCGACGGCAAGGCATCGCCCGGCCAGAAGATCATCTTCACTGGCTTTTCCGGGGTGGTCAGATGCTGATTGATGTAGTCACGCGAGCCAAAAACCTCGCGATGGAAATCGAGTTTGTCGTAGCCCGGAATGGCCATTTTCAAGCCGTATTCCGCGTCGAAGTTTTCGCGTTTCTGCGCCACTTCCGGCTGCATGAAGAACGGATGGCTGAAGGTGTGAGTGGCCACTTCGACTTTCGGGCTGGCAAACAAATCACGCGCGATAGGCTCCAGTTCTCGCGCCAGGTGCGGGAACATCCCGCGCGGCGAAATCTCGCCTTCGATGATCGACACCGAGGTCAGAAACGGGTTTGGCCGAATGAAATCATCGAGCACTTGCTTGCCGGCATAAGGCGAGCCACGCACCTCGGCGCGCGACGGGAAACCATCGCCATCAATGTGCACTGTCGCGATGCGGCGACCGTTTTCCGTGGTGGTATCCGGACGCGGTTGCATCGGCAGGTGCAAGCTGGCCTGCAAGAACGCAAACGGATCGAGAATCCAGCGACTGCGTTCGTTGTTCACTTCGAGAATGTACGGCGAGAGCGCCAGGCCGCCCCACTCGGCAACGGCCACCGGAACGTATGTCTGGCCACTTTTGCCGGTCAGCGACAAGGCTGCCTTGGGTCCATTGGGCAATACCGAAACTGGCGTCAAGTCACGGGATCGGGGCTGCACCGGTGCTTCGAACGCCCCGATCAGCGATTTGTCCTGATAGGTAATGGTCACGGCCTGGGTGCCTGGCGCGAGCGAGCGGCTCAGGCCCAGTCGCTTGAGCAGACCACTGTCCTCAACCGGCAGACCCGCGAAAAACACCAGCGGCACCTGTTCGTCCAGGCGCTTGCCGAGCCAGCGATTGAAGGCCGAACTGTCCTGCGGCGGGCCGGTGGTCATCCAGGTAACGATGCCCGCGTACAAACCGCGAAAACGATGCTCCGGCAATGAACTGTCGGCGGCCAGGTAATCGACCCGGTAGCCGAGGTATTCGAGCAAGCCGCCGAGCAGGGTATGCCCGGAGTTATTGATCAAGTCATCTTCGCGCGGATCGAAAACCAGCGCGATTCGACGCGGCTGGACTTCGATGTTGCTGATGCCCATCGAGTCCAGTTCAGGCGTACTGATGAAGGGGATGAAGCCTTCTTCGCGCAGACGCTTGGCCAGCTTGCGCGCTTCGTCACGGCGCTCCGGCGGCAGATAGTCGATCGCCACCAGCGGGATGCCTTTGGCACGCAAAGGTTGCAACTCGCCCAGCAACCACTGGCGATCGGATTCCGGCACCGGACGATAACGCTTGGCGGCAGCATCCCAGCCGGCATACATGGATTCAAAAGCTACCGCTGCCGCGACACCATCAAGCTCGGGCAGCACTTCAAATCCGCGATTGAAAAACAGTTTCAGCGTGGGCTGACGCTTGTGCAGTTCGCGCAGCAGACTGGCGAGGGCAACCCGTTGCGCTTCCCGCGAGGCTGGTGGCAACAGCTGAAAGCTGTCGAGGGTGTCGAGAAACAGACCGTCATAACCTTCTGCCTGCAACGCCTTGGCACGGCCGAGCAAATGCTCGCGCCAGGCCGACACGGTGAGGTCCATGACCTGACTGTTCCAGGAATCGTTTCGCACCGGGCTGACCGCATCACGCAGCCCCGCCTTGTCGATGGCAGCCTTGTTGCCATCGAATTCGCCCACCGACACATAGGCAAACGGATGGCTGCCCAGCTTGCGCAAGGTTTTGACATCGCTCGCCGTCATATGCCCCGGCTCGACCACAGCCCAATCGAACTGAGCCAGCTCGGACAATGGGGGCTGGTCGGCGTACCAAAAAACCACGCTGGAAGGTGACGGCAATGCTGAAGCCTGGACGGCTGGCCCGCTCACGAAAAGTGCCAGGGCCGCGAAGAGCCGCTTGGCAACCGCGCGGACACGCGTCCTGCGAAAAACGATTTCCATAATTCACTCTTGAAATGACTGAACCGATACTACTCGAACGTCCAACATGAGGAGCGGGCGGGTTACAAGCTGCGCAGAAGCTGCGCTAAACCGTTGCCGATCGAGGTCGGTGCCGGGAGCGTAAAACGCTCCAGCAGGCGAGCGTTGTTGGCGCGCGAATGGCGTATGTCGCCTTGACGCGGAGCCTGATAATTCACCGTCAAGGGATTGCCGGTGGCGCTCCCTAATTCGGTGATCAGGTCGTTGAGGCTGGTGGAACGACCCAGCCCGACATTCACCGCACCGGGGCTCGGTTCGCTCGCTTCTACGGCCTGGACGAGAATGCTCACCAGGTCTTGGACGTAAACGAAATCACGGGTCTGTTCGCCGTCGCCGAAAATCGCCACAGGCTGCCGGGCCATGGCCCGTTCGGTGAAAATGCTGATCACGCCGGAGTACGGCGACGAAGGGTCCTGGCGCGGGCCGAAGATATTGAAGAACCTCAGGATCACCGGCTCCAGGCCATGTTCACGGCGATAGAAGTCCAGGTAATACTCGCTGGCCAGTTTGTCGCTGGCATAAGGCGTGAGCGGGGACTTGGGGGTGTCCTCATCAATCGCCGAGCCTTCGCCATTGTTGCCGTAGATGGCCGCGCTGGAAGCGAATACCACGCGCTTGATCCCGGCCTTCAACATGTGCTCACACACATTGAGCGTGCCGACGAAGTTGCTTTGATGGGTGCCGACCGGATCATCTACCGACGCTTGTACCGAGGCCACCGCCGCCAGATGCACGACTGCGGTGCAATCACGCATGGCCTGTTCTACAGCGGCACCGTCCGCTACATCGCCGACAACGAGGTTCAGATTGGCATTACCGACCGGCAGATTACCGACCTTACCGGTCGACAAATTATCCAGTACGCGAACCTTGTAGCCTTTGCCAAGCAAAGCTTCCACAAGGTGTGACCCAATAAATCCTGCACCGCCGGTAACCAGTATTCGCCCATCAAACATGAAGTTTCTTCCTGAAGATTCACACGGACACTTCGTATGTAAAGTCCGCCCAACGGTGACTCTGTATATCATTGATCCAGGCTGATGGCACTTAGCCCATCACGCCTGAGACTGCGACATCGTCTCAATCTCGAAGGTTCAAATTCATGGCTCGGTTTTGTGCGGGCCAATGTCGACTTTATGGCGCTAGGCCATTAACGCGGCGCCGATGATGTGAGATCGCGAGGATACTGTCAATAGTTTGTCTTGGTCGCCGCCGCACGGTTGTCCATCCTGAAAAAACGCCACTATATTGACGACATTTAATAAATACACGTCGACATACAATGGCTCATGCGACACCGCCCCCTGTGGAGCCCACAGCATGCATCACGCCCTCCTTATCGTTGACGTTCAGCCCGGTTTCGCCCCACCGCAATGGCTGATCGACGGCATCCGGAGACTTGTCGGCTGCCTACCCAGGCGCGAGATAAGAAGAGCGTATCCCACCGAATGAAATCTTCCCGCTCTTCTACACTCCATCCGCATAAGCCCCCAACGCCGAGCCCCCATGGCCACCCTCAAAGACCGCTTGAAGCAAGGCAAGAACGCTCGCAAGAACTGCCCGCGCAATGCTCACGCGTCGATGAGCAAAACACCCCGCGATCCACTGCCGCTGATCAAGGCGTCAAGCGAAGGCCGGATCAAGTCGTTGGGCGAGCTGCGTTACGGTCGCATGCTCGTCTCGCCGTTCACCTTTTATCGCGGCAATGCACTGTTGCATGCCCACGACCTGGCCGGCACACCGAACATGGGCCTGGTGTCGCCGATCTGCGGCGATTGTCACTTGATGAACTTCGGCGGTTTCGCCACGCCCGAACGCAATCTGCTGTTCAGCGTCAACGATTTCGACGAAGCCCATCCCGGCCCCTGGGAGTGGGATCTGAAACGTCTGGTGGCGAGCTTTCTGGTTGCCGCGCGCGATCTGCGACATGGTGAAACCGTCGAAGAAACGGTCTGCCATGACGTGGTCGGCGCTTATCAACAGACCCTGCTCGAATGTGCTGAACAAAGCTCGCTGGAAACCTGGTACGAGTCCATCCGTTGCGACGACCTGCGCCAGCAAACGAGCAAGGCCACGTTGGAGCATGTGGAACGGGCCATCGAAAAAGCCGAGCGGCGCACCCATGCCGAACTGCTGCCGAAAATCAGTGAGCGTGACGCGCAGGATCGCCTGATCATTCGCGATGACCTGCCGGAAATCTTCCACCTGCACAACCACACCACGCTGCTGGATGCCGACGATGACTGGCTGCGTCTCTCGGATTGGCGACCGCTTTACGACGCATTCATGCGCGATTATCCGGGCACCCTTCAAGCCGACCGCCGAGCACTTTTATCCCGTTTTCATGCCCAGGACATGGCGTTCAAAGTCGTCGGCGTGGGCAGTGTGGGCACCCGCTGTCTGGTGGCCCTGCTGACCGACGATCAAGGATTCCCGTTGTTTCTGCAATTCAAGGAAGCACGGCGTTCGGTGCTCGCCGATTACGTGAAGACCCAATCGCGGGTGCGGCATAACGGTCAGCGCGTGGTCGATGGCCAGCGACTGATGCAGTCCGCCAGCGACCTGTTTCTGGGCTGGACCACCGGCCCCAGCGGGCGCCACTTCTACGTGCGCCAGTTGCGCGACATGAAGGTCTCGGCCGAACTCGAGACCTTTGACGCTGATGCGTTCGCCGCCTATGGGCGGATCTGCGGCCGCGCCCTGGCCCGCGCCCATGCCAAGTCTTCGGGGCAAGCCGCGCTGATCAGTGGCTATATTGGCAAAAGCGAAGCACTGGCCGATGCGCTGTTCAAGTATGCACAACGCTACGCCGAACAGAACGAGCAGGACTTTGAGCGCTTTCAGCAGGCCTGCCGCAAAGGCCGGTTACGCGCACGTTCGGAAGCCGATTTTGCCGCGGATCATTTGCCGTAGTCGTACTGAAGACGGCCTTTGAGCCACATGAATTTTTCTTCACCCCACTGCGCCTCGCCAACCGGTACATTGCCCTCGCTCATTCAAGAAACTACGGTTTGCCCGCCCTCCCGCGGGCTTTTTTTTGCCTTCAGGAAAGGCTGGTCGACTGTATCAAAACGACCGGTTCTTTCTGTTTTTGCAGAACCGGCAGATCCAGGCGCGCTCGCCCGTAAAACGCCAGCGCGGTCAGCAAACACGCCAGCCACACGAAGATCCCGGCCCAGAAGGTGTGGGACATGTAGTGCCAGCCTTGCAGAACCCGTGTCGTACCGTAGACGAAACCGAGGAGCAGCGAGCCGTACATCAGCGCTTTCGAGTAGCGCCAGCGGTAACGGCGCGCAACAAAGTACAGCGCAAGCATGGTGAACCCGCCCGAAGCATGCCCGCCCGGCCAGCAGCGGCCATCGCCGGCTTCCTTGAACAGCTGGAAGTTGCTGTACCACTCCATATGGGCAACTTTCCCGCCGTAGAGGGTCGTTTCAATCGGGCAATACACGCTGGTGTGCGACTTGAGGAAATGAATCACGCCGGTGCAAATGGCAAACGCAAACACCACAAACAGAAAGTCCCGACGATGGTCGCGGGTAAATCGCAGCACCGAGGCAGCCTTGCTCTGCTCCAGAAAACGGCCCAGACGCGGATACTTCTGTGGGTTGATCAGCGGCCAGACAAAAGACAGCATCGCGCCGATCAAAGCGAGTTCAGCGGTCCAGTTTGGAATGATGCGCGCCCACTTGTGGGTGAGCTTTTCAAAGAAGTGAACCTGATCGAGCGGAAAGGTCTGGGTCACCGGATCAAAAAACAGATTGCTGAACGCGATGTCGATTTTTGTCATGTCGAACAACAGGAAAACCACGGCTGCGCAGGCCAGCGGAATACCGAAATTGACGCAGTAAAAGCGCATGGACTTACTCATTGGGTGGTCACCGTGCGCCAGTCGGAAGCTTCGATGAAACCGAGCATTTGTGGTGCCTGTGATGTGGTGGTGGAGATAAATAAAGAGGCGCCGTAACCGAGGGTGGCAGCAGGTAACTTGAGGTCTTTCTCAATCTGCGCCATGCATTCGCTGTGCGTCACCAGAATCAGATTGCGACCCGCCACTTTGTGCGCCAGGGCATCGCGCAGCATCGTGCCCTTGCAGCTGATCAACCAGTCTTCATTGGCGGCAACCTTGTTGAACATATAGCTGGCGGTCTGTGCGGTACGAATCATCGGGCTGTTGTAGATGTCTGCCTTTTCCAACCCCAACTGTTCAAACTGCGCACCGACACTCACCGCGACGCTGCGAGAGCGATCGGTAATGCCGTCATTGCCACTCAAGCACGCGGCTTTGGAGTGATCACAGCGCTCGACATGACGCACCAACACAATCAGGTCGCCCTTGGCCCAGCCGGTCAGTAACGCCCGGGCGCCGGCCACATTGCCGTGGGCCAGGTCTGGCACAGCGGCAGGCCGCAACAGCCAGACCGTCAACGGAATCACCAGCAGCACCGAGGCCAGCACCACCGCGGTATTTCGATAGCGGGCAAAACGGCTCAGATCAATCGAGCGCGTTATCCCGAACAGACTCAGTCTCAGTTCCACATCAGGCCGCCTCACCGGCATGCATCACTTGATTCGATGCCGCGAGGGTAGAGAGCCTGGCGTCGGCGAGCGGTGAAACCGATGTGAAAAAAAGCTTAATCCGCCCGCAAAAACCTTGTTACACATCGCTCCGACAAAATCCTTTCAGCTCTCGTGATTGCTGCCGATACAGACCTGTTACACATCCTTGGCTACCAAAAACAACAATCTTCCAGCCAACCGACGACATAAAGCGCAACGTTCCTGGAGGAATTTGATGAATAGCTGGTTCGGTAACATCAGCGTGAACATGAAACTGGGCCTGGGGTTTGGCCTGGTCCTGGCATTGACCTGCGTCCTCGCCCTGACCGGCTGGACAAGCCTGGGCGGCTTGATTGACCGCAGTAACTGGATGAGCGATATCACCCAGCTCAATGCCGGCCTGACCAAACTGCGCGTGGTTCGCCTGCAATACATGCTGACCAACGGCGACGAAACCGCCGCACAGAACGTACAGACCACCCTTGACGCGTTCTCTGCCCAGCAGCAAGCGCTGCTGGTGAAATTCAAGAGTCCGGAAAACCTCAAGCTGCTCAAAGAGCAAGGCGCTGTCATCGAGGCCTACAAGACGTCCCTGAACAAAATGCGCAGCGCCTACCGCACTGGTAACAGCGCCCGCGATGCCATGGGTGCCAACGCGGAAACCGCGAATACGCTGATCAATGCCATCAGTACCTACGTGCAGCAAATGCCATTGAGCGACCAGCGCTTCGAACAATTCCAGGCCATCACGGCCGCCAGGGAAGCGTTCCTGCTGGCCCGCTACGAAGTGCGCGGCTACACCGCGACCACTAACGCCGAGACCGAGCAGAAAGCCGTCGGCCAACTGGACGCGGCCATCGCCAGCCTGAAACAACTGAATGTGCATTTCGCCGACACTCAGCTGGACGCCCTGCGTCAGCTGGAAACGGCGTTGAGCAATTACCGCAGCGCTTTGCAGGCCTATAAGACCGCGAGCATCGATGCGGTGCAGGCACGCAAGGAGATGACGGATCAGGGTGCTGCGATCGTGACCCTCAGCGAGCAGCTGTATCAGATCCAGCTCGACCGCCGTGACGCCGAAAGCGCACAAGCCCGCACCCTACAACTGATGAGCACGTTGCTGGCGTTGCTGGTGGGCGTCATTGCCGCCGTGATCATCACCCGTCAGATCACCGGCCCGCTGCGCGACACGTTGGCGGTGGTTGAACGCATCGCCAGCGGCGACCTGTCCCAAGACGTCAAGGTGACACGCCGCGACGAACTCGGTGTGTTGCAGCAGGGCATCGCGCGCATGGGCGTGACCCTGCGCGACTTGATCAGCGGCATCCGCGACGGCGTTACCCAGATCGCCAGCGCTGCCGAAGAACTGTCGGCCGTGACCGGGCAAACCAGCGCCGGTGTGAACAGCCAGAAGATCGAGACCGATCAGGTGGCCACCGCCATGCACGAAATGACGGCCACCGTGCAGGAAGTCGCGCGCAACGCCGAAGAAGCTTCGCAAGCCGCGGCCGCCGCTGACGGTGAAGCTCGCGAAGGCGACAAGGTGGTCAACGAAGCCATTGCCCAGATCGAACGTCTGGCCAGCGAAGTGGCGCGTTCCACCGAAGCCATGAGCGTGCTGCAACAGGAAAGTGACAAAATCGGCAGCGTCATGGACGTGATCAAGGCCGTGGCCGAACAGACCAACCTGCTGGCGCTCAACGCGGCCATCGAAGCGGCCCGTGCCGGTGAAGCCGGTCGTGGTTTTGCCGTGGTGGCCGACGAGGTCCGTGGCCTGGCACAGCGCACGCAGAAATCCACCGAGGAAATCGAAGGCCTGGTGGCCGGTCTGCAAAACGGCACGCAACAAGTGTCGACGGTGATGAACAACAGCCGCGCCCTCACCGACAGCAGTGTCGCCCTGACCCGCAAGGCCGGTGTGTCGCTGGAAAACATCACCCGCACGGTGTCCAACATCCAGTCGATGAACCAGCAGATCGCTGCCGCCGCCGAGCAGCAAAGCGCCGTGGCTGAAGAGATCAGCCGCAGCATCATCAACGTGCGCGACGTGTCCGAACAGACCGCCGCCGCCAGCGACGAGACCGCTAAATCCAGTATTGAACTGGCGCGGTTGGGTAATCAGTTGCAGATGATGGTCAGCCATTTCCGCGTCTGACATTCACTTCGCGGTGAATGAAAGATCCATTCGCGGGCAAGCCTCGCTCCTACAGGTTTAGTGTCGTTCGAAGAGGATGTGAACGACACTAAACCTGTAGGAGCGAGGCTTGCCCGCGAATGCAATCGAACATACAACGGATACTTGGAACCAACCCCCTAGCCTTGCATTCACCGCACGCCCTTAGCGAAGGGGTAGATCTAACTCGGTACCGCCATTTTCTCTGAATCGATTATTGATTCGAGTCCCCAAACTACAAGCACGACCATCCTGATCAAGAGCTTTCTTCAAAATAAAGAGAGCCTCTTCTACTACCGAACGACAATTACTGTCTGCCGCGATTTGCAATTGCTCGTAGATCAGTTGATCAAGATTGCCAATGGTAATGCTGGCCATAAGCGCCTCCTGTGCTCGTCGAAATTGAACGGACGACACTATCACCAGGCGCGATTTTTCCTGCCGCGTTACACACTAATCGCATTGGTAAACACCAACCGATTCCCGAACGGGTCGGCAATCGTCATGTCCTGGCTGCCCCACGGCATTGCCTGAATCTGCGGGTGCGAAAACGTGTATTCCTTGGCCAGCAACTGCTGCTGAAACGACTCCAGCTCATCCGTCTCGATGCGCAATGCCGAACCCGGTGTGCTGTCGCCGTGATGCTCTGACAAATGCAGCACGCATTCACCCCGGGAGACTTGCAGGTACAGCGGAAAATTCGGCTCGAAACGATGCTGCCAGTCGATCTTGAAACCGAGGAAGTCGACGTAGAACTCCACGGCCTTGTTTTCATCGAAGATCCGCAGGATCGGGGTGGTTTTGCCGAAGCTCATGAAGTTGCTCCCAGACTGGAAAGGCCCAGAGTGTAGCCGGGCTAGTGTCAGCGCTTCGGCTTGGCGATGGCTTTCTTTAATTGCAATGTGCCACCACTGCGACGCAGCACTCGGAATCGTTACTGAAACCCGTCACGCAAATTCCCTTCCCGGGCCAAAAACCGCCCTTCCCTTCTACCGCTCGCCTGGCCTTCGCTGTAACTCAACACACCGTTGACCCATACGCCGTCGATGCCTTCCGCCGCCCGTTGCGGATCATTGAAATCCGCAACATCACGAATGGTTTGAGGATCGAACAACACCAGATCCGCCCAATGCCCTTCACGGATTTCACCCCGCTCCTTCAAACCGAATCGCGCCGCGGACAACCCGGTCATTTTGTGTACCGCCGTGTGCAGCGGAAACAGCCCGACGTCGCGACTGAAATGCCCGAGTACGCGTGGGAATGCGCCCCACAGGCGAGGATGCGGAAACGGGTCTTCCGGCAGTCCGTCAGAGCCGACCATCGACAGTGGATGCGCGAGGATTCTTCGCACATCGTTCTCGTCCATTCCGTAATACACCGCGCCAGCCGGTTGCAGTCGGCGGGCGGCATCGAGCAGCGATACGCCCCATTCGGCGGCGATGTCCATCAGATCGCGTCCACCCAGTTCCGGATGAGGTGTGGACCAGGTGATGGTGATGCGATGGGCGTCGGTGACTTGCTTGAGGTCCAGGGTCGAAGAGCTCGCGGCGTAGGGGTAGCAATCGCAGCCCACCGGATGAGTTTTCGCCGCCTCCTCAAGCGAAGCCAACAATTGCGGACTGCGTCCCCAGTTACCGGCGCCGGCACATTTGAGGTGGGAAATGATCACGGGGGATTTCGCGTGGCGGCCGATCTGGAACGCCTCGTCCATGGCTTCCAGCACCGGCTCGAATTCGCTGCGCAAATGGGTGGTGTACACCGCGCCGAATGCCGCCAGTTCTTCGGTCAGCTGCATCACTTCATCGGTGGAAGCCGAGAAGGCGCTGGCGTAGGCCAAGCCTGTGGATAAACCCAACGCGCCCGCTTCAAGGCTTTCGCGCAGTTGCTCGCGCATCGCGCTGATTTCATCCGGCGTAGCGGTGCGGAACAGATCGTCGAGATGATTGCTGCGCAGCGCGGTGTGGCCCACCAGTGCGGCGACGTTCAACGTGGTATTCGCCGCTTCGACCGCTGCACGATAGTCGCTGAATGTCGGATAAACAAAGGCCGCCGAAGTGCCGAGCAGGTTCATCGGGTCTGGCGGGTCACCTTTCAAACTCACTGGCGAAGCGCTGATCCCGCAGTTGCCCACAATGACGGTGGTCACGCCCTGGCTGAGCTTGGGCAGCATCTGCGGCTGGCGGATCACCACCGTGTCGTCGTGGGTGTGCACATCGATGAAACCCGGCGCCAGTACGCGGCCAGCGGCGTCGATTTCTTCGGTGGCAGTGGCATCGTGCAAGTCGCCGATGCGCTCGATGCGACCGTTCAGAATCGCCACGTCGGCGGGGTAACCGGGGGCGTTGCTGCCATCGATGATCAGGGCGTTGCGAATCAGCGTGTCGTACATCATGTCAGTCTCCCAGCGGCAAGTGATCGTCGCCGCCGCGGTAATCGTCGAGGGCGAGCTTGATTCGCCGCAGACGCTCTTGATTGTCTTCAGGATTGGCCAGCGCCAGCTCGGTGGCAAGCACGTCGATGGCCAGCAGCATGCCGTAGCGCGCCGCCGTCGGTTTGTAGATGAACGAGGTTTCGACGCCTTGCAGCGGCAGCAGCACATCGGCCAATTGCGCCAGCGGCGAGTCGGCCCGAGTGATGGCGACAATCCGAGCGCCGTAGTTGCGCGCCAGCGCGACGGCTTCGAGCAATTCTGGAGTGATGCCGGTCAGCGAACACACGATAACCGCGTGTTCCGCGCCCAGGCTGGCGGCAGTGACGCGCATCATCACCGGGTCGTGGCACGCCGAGATCGGGTAGCCGAATCGCACCAGCCGCACTTGCAGTTCATCGCTGCACAAGGTCGAGCAACCGCCCATGCCAAACGCGTGAATCATCCGCGCCTTGCCCAGCAACTTCACCGCGTCGGCGAAGCGCGACTCGTCGAACGCCGACAGATGCTGGCGCAAAGTGGACTCGATATCGCTGACGATCTGCCCGTAGAACGCCGACTGGTCGGGCGTGCCCGCCGGGTCGAGAAAACGGCTGCCGACGCCGCTGGCCTGAGCCAGCTGCAGACGCAAGTCCCGCAAATCCCGGCAACCCACGGTGCGGGCGAAGCGCGACAGCGTGGCGGTGCTGACTTCCGCTCTCAGCGCCAGCTCCTCGAGGCTGGCGGCAGAGGCAAATCCTACGTCGTCAAGCATCAGCCGAGCGATGCGTCCTTCGCCGGCGCTGAAGGAATCCTGACGGGCGCGGATCTGGTAGAGGATGTCCATGGCAGGCGGCTCCGGTTAAATCAGGTAAGAAAGACCCACGGTCAGCGCGAAGGCGACCACCGAAATGATGGTTTCCAGCACGGTCCAGGTCTTGAAGGTCTGGGCGACGCTCATGTTGAAGTATTCCTTGATCAACCAGAAGCCGCCGTCGTTGACGTGGGAAAAGATAACCGACCCGGCGCCCGTCGCCAGCACCAGCAACTCCGGATGCGGATAGCCCAGACCAATGGCCACCGGCGCGACAATGCCCGACGCCGTGGTCATGGCCACGGTGGCGGAGCCGGTGGCGATGCGCATCAACGCGGCGAACAGCCAGCCCATGAGCAGCGGCGACAGGTGAAATTCATGGGCCAGGCTGACGATCTGATCGGTGACCCCGGCGTCCACCAGAATCCGGTTCAACCCGCCACCGGCACCGACCAGCAAGGTGATGCTGGCGGTCGGCGCCAGGCATTCGTTGGTGAACTTGAGGATCGATTCGCGGTTGAAGCCCTGGGCAATACCGAGGGTCCAGAAGCTCAGCAAGGTCGCCAGCAGCAGCGCGATCACCGAGTTGCCGATGAACAGCAGAAACTGGTTGAAGCCGCTGCCCGGCGTGGAAATCAGGTTGGCCCAGCCGCCGATCAGCATCAGCACCACCGGCAACAGAATGGTCGCCATGGTGATGCCGAAACCCGGCAGGCTGTCGCGCGGTTCACGCTCAAGGAACTGCCGCTCCAGCGGGTTTTCCGCCGGCAGTTGAATGCGCGGCACGATGAATTTGGCGTACAGCGGGCCGGCAATGATCGCCGTTGGAATGCCGATCAGAATCGCGTACATCAACGTCTGCCCCACCGACGCCTGATAGACCTGCACCGCCAGCATCGCCGCCGGGTGCGGCGGCACCAAGGCATGCACCACCGAGAGCCCGGCGACCATCGGCAGACCGACCATCAGGATCGACACGCCGACGCGCCGCGCCACGGTAAAGGCGATCGGCACCAGCAACACAAAACCGACCTCAAAGAACAACGGCAGCCCGACCAGGAAGGCGATGCAGACCATCGCCCAGTGCGCGTTCTTCTCGCCGAAACGGTCGATCAGGGTCCGCGCCACCTGCTCGGCGCCACCGGACTCGGCCATCATCTTGCCGAGCATCGTGCCCAGCGCCACCACCAGCGCGATATGCCCCAGGGTTTTGCCCACGCCGGCCTCGTACGCACCGACCACGCCGGACGGCGGCATGCCGGCCAGCAGCGCCAGGCCGATGGACACCAGGGTGATGACAATGAACGGATTGAGTCGGTAACGGGCGATCAGAACGATCAGGGCAATGATGGCGATGGCGGCATACACCAGCAGCCAATAGCCGAAGGACAGGGTCATGCGGTACTCCTCGAAAGGGTCACGTCGAAAGTTTTGTGAAACTCTTAAAACATTTCGAGGCGCGATATTCAAACGAGGTGAAAGTAATTTTCGTACAGGGGTAAGGGTTGTCGCTGAGAGGTATGCGAGGTCGGTCAATATGAAAATCAGGAAGGCGGATTTTCATCCGCTTCCCTGTGGGAGCGAGACCTCAGTCGTGGCTCACCCGTGCACGCTTGAGCAGTTTCTTGCAGCGCTCAGACAGATGCAGCACACGCAGGTGCTTGCCGGCCTTGGCGTAGCGCTCGCGCAAAGTCTTGAGCGCGGCGATGGCCGAGTAGTCGACAAAACTCAAGTGACGACAATCAATCGTCACCACGGCCGGGTCATTGGCCGGGTCGAACTGGTTGAGAAACGGTGTCGTCGAGGCGAAGAACAGCGTGCCATGCAGCAGGTAAAGCTTGCTGCCGTCGGCCTCGAGGTGACTGTCGGCATACAGCTCGCGAGCCTGCTGCCAGGCGAAGTTGAGCGCGGCAATGATGATCCCGCACAACACGGCGGTGGCCAGATCGGTGAACACGGTAATGACCGTCACCGCGACGATCACCAGCACGTCATTCAGCGGCACCTTGTTCACCACCCGCAGCGAAGCCCAGGCGAAGGTTTGCTGCGACACCACGAACATCACCCCGACCAGCGCAGCCAACGGAATGCGCTCGATCAAGGGTGATAAAAACAGGATGAACAGCAGAATCAGCACACCGGCCACCACGCCGGACAACCGGCCACGCCCTCCGGAGCTGAGGTTGATCACGGTCTGGCCAATCATCGCGCAACCACCCATGCCGCCAAACACACCGGAAACCATATTGGCCGCGCCCAGCGCCACGCATTCGCGGTCCGGAAACCCGCGGCTTTCGGTGATTTCGTCAGTCAGGTTCAGGGTCAGCAGGGTTTCCAGCAGGCCGACCAGTGCCATCAGGATCGCGTAAGGCGCGATGATGCGCAGTGTGTCCAGCGTCCAGGGAATGTCCGGCCACGCAAACGTCGGCAAGCCGCCAGCGATGTGCGCCATGTCTCCCAGCGTGCGGGTCGGCAAGCCGAGCAGATAAACCGCCAGCCCCACCCCCAGAATCGCCACTAATGCCGGTGGCACGGCACGCGTCAGGCGCGGCAGCAGATAGACAATTGCCATCGTCAGCGCCACCAGCCCCGTCATCACATACAACGGCGTGCCGCTGAGCCAGGTGTCACCGCTTTTGAAGTGTTCGAGTTGCGCCAGCGCGATGATAATCGCCAGGCCGTTGACGAAGCCGAGCATCACCGGGTGCGGCACCATGCGTACCAGTTTGCCCAGTTTCAGCAACCCGAACGCCAGCATGATCAGGCCACCCAGCAACACCGTCGCGAGTAAGTACTGCACACCGTGCTGCACCACCAACGCGACGATCACCACCGCCATCGAACCGGCCGCACCGGAGACCATCCCCGGCCGCCCGCCGAAGAACGCGGTCAGGGTGCAAATGATGAACGCGCCATAAAGCCCCATCAACGGATTGAGGTGGGCCACCAGCGCGAAGGCGATGCATTCGGGAAGCAGGGCGAATGAGGTGGTGAGTCCGGCCAGGACATCGGCGCGCAGACGTTTTGGTTTCATGGGGGACTGGACACAGCAGGGAGAGAGGGGAGCGGATGTTACGGAAATGAGCACGGCCCGGCCAGTTGTTGGGACTTCAGAATCGCATTCGCGGGCAAGCCATGCTCCTACAGGTTTTGCGTCGTTCACAAATTTGGTGAACGACGCAAAACCTGTAGGAGCATGGCTTGCCCGCGAAGAACGATGACGCGGCCTAGAGCGAACTCAAACCATCTCGTCCCGAATCCACTCAACCACCGACGTCCGCTTCGGCACCCAGCCCAGCAGTTCCCGCGCATGCTCGCCGCGCACCCGGCTGTTGGAACCCAAGCCATAGTTGGCCATCTCATAACCCCACTCGGCCTCGGCATCTTTCAGCGGCCAGTCTTGCGGCTCACCCAGATTCAACGCCTCAGCAATCGCCGTGGTCATGTCGATGAACGACGCTTCACCGCTTTCAACGAAGTAGAACGTACCCGGTACGTTTTTGGTCAGCGCCAGCAAGTACAGCGACACCACGTCTTCGATATGCACGTTGGACCAGATGTTCTGGCCGGTGCCAACATGACGCACCACGCCACTTTTGCGCGCCTGTTTCAACAAGCGCGGCAATTGCACGCTGTCACGCTTGACGCCCAGGCTGTGGCCGTAGATCAGGGTGTTGCAAATCACGGCCGAGTTCACCCCGTCTTTCGCCGCAGCGAGAATCAGGTTGTCGATGGCCACGCGTGCAGCCTTGTCGACCGTCGGTTCCGGCAGGCTGTCTTCGTAATAGATGACGTCGCTGGATTTACCGCCCGACGCATCGCCGACGATGCTCGAACCGCTGGTGTGCAGGAACACTTTATTGGAGCCGCGCAAGGCATTGAGCAAGGCTTCCACCGCACCGCGATGGTCGCTGCTGGCGGCGTTGATCACGGCGTCGGCAGCGCGGGCCTGGTCGGCCAGTAGTGCGCTGTCGTCAAGAGTGCCGACGACCGGGGTGATGCCCAAAACGCCCAACTCATTGGCCTGTTCGGTGCTGCGCACCAGGCCGGTGACCGTGTGGCCTGCGCGGACCAGGCCTGTGGCGATGGAGCCGCCGATAAAACCGGCAGCGCCGGTAACGAATACGTTCATGGAGAAACTCCCTGCGTGAATAAGTGATGCAACGAGTATCAAGCAGTCATCACTGACGAAAAATCCCCGTTGGCCCAATTCACTCTTGCGCAGGGATCACGAATCAGCCCTTGAAATCCGAGTTCGCGTACACCGCCAACTTGCCCTGGATGAAGTCCAGGAAGCACTGAATCCGCAGGGCCAGTTGCGAGTTGCGGTAGTACACCGCGTTGATCGGCTGGCGATAGCCGCTGTTGAAATCCGCCAGCAGCACCTTCAGGCGCCCGGCGCGGATGTCGTCGATGGTCATGAAATGCGACAGGCTGGCAATGCCCTGGCCTTCCAGCGCCAGGTGCCTGATCGTCTCGCCGCTGGACGCGCTGATCGACGCCTGAATCGGCCAGCGATCACCGTGCACATAGCGCAACGGCCATTGGTTGAGGCCTTCGTTATTCGTAAAGCCCAGCAGCGCATGCCCGGTCAGCTCCTCGACCACCATCGGTGTGCCGTGTTGCTCAAGGTAGGCCGGGCTGGCGACGATGTGCAGCGGACTGCAACCCAGCGAACGGGCATGCAGGGTCGAGTCGGCCAGGGTGCCGATGCGGATGGCGATGTCGGTACTCTGTTCGAGCAGGTCGATGATCAGGTCGTTGCTGTTGAGTTCCAGCTGAATGTCCGGATAGAGCCGGCGAAATTCGTCGATGTACGGCACGATGGCGTGCAGCATGAATGGCGAGGCGGCGTTGATCCGCAAGCGCCCGGACGGGGTTTGCTGGCGTGAATTGAGGCGCTCTTCGAGTTCGTCCATCTGATCGAGAATCAGCTTGGCGTGCTCGAAGAAATACTTGCCTTCCTCGGTCAGGTCCATGCGTCGCGTGGTGCGGTTGATCAGTGTGGTGTCGAGCTTGGCCTCCAGCCGCGACAGTGTGCGACTGACCGCCGAAGGCGTTTGTCCGACCTGCTCGGCCGCCGCTGAAATGGACCCGCACTCAATCACGCAGACGAAAATCTGCAACTCATCGGATCTGGCTTTCACGTGTGTCCCTTATCGATAGTCCTGCGCCATTTCACTGTGCAAAGGAAACCTGATGTGGCGAGGGAGCTTGCTCCCGCTCGGCGGCGAAGCCGTCGTAAAATCAGCCTGCATGGTCCACCTGATCCACCGCATTCGCTGGTTTGGGGTCCGCTTCGCGCACCAGCGGGAGCAAGCTCCCTCGCCACAAATCAGCGTCCGCTCAAGACATCGATAGTAGCCGAGCCTCAAGCCTTGAGGCCAAACACCTCTTTCAAATGCTGTTCATAACGCGCCACATCGGCTTCGATGTTCGGGCGCTTCATCACGTCAACGGCCAGGAACGTCGGCAAACCGGTCATGCCGATGAACTCGTTGGCCTTGTGGAACGGGAAGTACACCGCGTCCACGCCCTTGCCTTCGAAGAAGTCGGTCGGGTCGTCGAAGGCTTGCTGCGGCGCGTTCCAGGTCAGCGACAACATGTATTGCTTGCCCTGCACCAGACCACCGCTGCCGTACTTTTGCGAGGCATCGGAACGGGTGCGACCGTCGCTAGCGTAGAGGCTGCCGTGGCCTTCGGTGAAGACTTCGTCGATGTACTTCTTCACCGTCCACGGTGCGCCCATCCACCAGCCGGGCATCTGATAAATGATCACGTCGGCCCAGAGGAATTTGGCGACTTCTTCGGCGACGTCGTAACCCTCGTCGATGAAGGTGGTTTTCACGTCAACGCCGCCGCGATCCAGCACGCTCAACGCGGCTTCATGCAGGGTTGCGTTGTAGCGGCCGTCGGAGTGAGCAAACTTTTTGCCGCCATTGAGCAACAGGACTTTTTTCATGAGAAATCTCGGAAGGGTCAGAAATTGGATGGCGGCAGGTTAATGGCCCGCCTCGCGTGGAATAAGCCCTGAATTCACAAAATTCATTTGACTCATACGCACGAATCAACAGGCGATTGTTGCCATACACTTGCGCCGATTCTGAACTTGAGAAGATTTTCTGATGAGTGAAATGCAAGGCTTCATCCTGCACGCCAAGACCCGCCCGGAAAAATCCGACGCCTTCGAAGCGTTCTTCCGTGGCTATGTGGAAGCGAGCCGCGCCGAGCCCGGCTGTATCGAGTACCACATGCTGCGCGACAAACAGGACCCGACACTGTTTATCTTCTTCGAGATCTGGCAATCCCAGGCCCACCTCGACGTGCACTCGAACCTGCCGCACATGAAGCAGTTCCTTGAGCAGCGCGAAGAATATCTGGAGCAGGATTTCGAGATCCGCGCCATCGACATGCTCAGCCCGTCGTCCGCTACCCGCTGATCAGCAAGTGGCCGCCGAGCACACCGAGGCCGATGAAGAACACGCGTTTGAACAGCACCGCGCTGATCCGCTGGCGCAGCCACTGCCCGAGCAGCATGCCCAGCACTGCCGGGATCAGCGCCAGCAATGACGCGCTCAACTCGCCACCGCCCAGCGCACCGCGCCACAACAGGCCGGCGGCGAGTGCCAGGGTCGACACGGTGAACGACAGGCCCAGCGCCTGCACCAGTTCATCCTTGCTCAAACCCAGTGCTTGCAGGTACGGCACCGCCGGAATCACGAAGACGCCGGTGGCCGAGGTGATAACGCCAGTCAGCACGCCACACAGCGGCCCGAGCCAGCGTTCGGTCTGGTTGCCGACGCGCAAGGTCGGCAGGAACAACCCGCTCAGCGCGTAGAGCAGCAACGCCGCGCCCAACCCTCGCACCACCCAATGACCGCCGGCCATGCCGATCCACAACGTGCCGGCGCCGGTGCCGATGAAGATTGCCAGCAGCATCGGCCACAGCCGTTTGACCAGCCCGTGCAAATGCCCGCCGAATGCCAGTTGCCAGACGTTGGTCAGAGTCGCGGGAATGATCAACAGGGCCGCAGCCTGCGACGGCGCCATAGCCAGACCGAGCAGGCCCATGGCGATGGTGGGCAGGCCGAGGCCGATGACGCCCTTGATCATCCCGGCCAGCAGGAACGTGGCGATGACCAGCAGTGAAAGGGCCAGACCAAGGTTTTGATAGAACGCGGCGAGTGTATTCATGGGCCTATCCTGAGCCCGGAATGGCCGTGTGAAAATCTGCCATATACTGAGGTTGCCTCTTGTTTTGGCAGAGGCTTAAGAATGTATCGATGCAACTGACGCCTTCGCGGGCAAGCCTCGCTCCTACAGGAACGCGATAGCGCAGACACCGCATGACCTGTAGGAGCAAGGCTTGCCCGCGAAGGCGTCCGTCCAGACAACACACCTCCCGAGGCTGTACCGATGCACTTCGACCTGACCGACCTGCGCCTCTACCTGAACATCCTCGACACCGGCAACATCACCGCCGGCGCCGCTCGCAGCCATTTATCCCTGGCGGCCGCGAGCGCGCGAATCCGCGCCATGGAATCATCGCTGGGAATCGATTTTCTCGAACGCGGTCGTCGCGGCGTCACCCCCACGCCCGCCGGGAAAGCCCTGGCGCAACACGCCAGGCTCCTGCTGCAACAGGCCGAACGCATGCAGCAGGACCTGGCCGAATATGCCAAAGGCGTCAAAGGTCAGGTGCGTTTGTTGTGCAACACCACAGCGATCACCGAGCACCTGCCGGAAGTGCTGGCGGACTTCCTGTGCCGTCATCCCAACCTCGACATTGACCTGCAAGAGTTGCCCAGCGCCCGTATCACTCACGCCCTGCGCCAGGGCGCTGCAGACCTTGGCATCGTCTCCGACGCCGTGGACACCCACGCCCTCGAAACCCTGCCCTTTCGCGATGATCCGCTGGTGCTGATCATGCCGCCCGACCATCCTCTGGCGAACGGCGCGACCCCGAACTTCAGCGACACCCTGCATCACGATTACGTTGGCCTGAGCGCCAACAGTGCATTGTCGGTGTACCTCGAAGAACAGGCGCTGCACGCAGGGATGCGCCTGCAAATCCGCATCCGTGCGGAAGGCTTCGACGGCGTGATGCGCATGGTCGCTCGCGGCGCCGGGCTGGCGATTGTGCCGCTGGCGGCGATCCAGCGCCGGGCCGTCGATCAACCGTTCAAGAGCTTCGCCCTGAAAGAAGAATGGGCACAGCGCAAACTGTTGTTGTGCGCCCGCTCATTCACTGGCCTGCCCGGTTATGCCAGAGCCTTGCTCGACGCGTTGCGCACCGAGTGAAGCCGGTTTTGAATTCCTGAAAAACAGGCCGTAGACAACCGAGAGGATCACCAGGAAAGGCACGCCGAACACCAGCGTCATCTTGAACGCCTCGGTGAAGTACGTCGTGATCATCACCGCGCCCATCAGCACCAGTCCCAACAACGTGCTGTAGGGAAACAGGCGCATGCGGAACGACAGTTTTCGCTCACCGTTGCGCTCGTGATAGCGACGGAAACAGTAGTGAGTCAGGAAGATCATGAACCAGGTGAAAATGGCGCCAAACATGGAGATCGCCATCATCAGGGTGAACGAGCTTTCCGGGTACAGCACGTTGAGCAGGGTCGCCAGGGCAATGCCCGAACTCGACAGCAGCAAAGCGTTCAACGGAATCCCGGTCTTGCTCAATACGCCCATGGACTTTGGCGCGTAGCCGCCACGGGACAGGCTGAACATCATGCGCGTGGTGATGTAGAGCTGGCTGTTCATCGCCGACAATGCCGCAATCAGGATCACGAAATTCATCACCCCGGTAGCGCCCGGAATACCGATGGTCTGCATGACCGTGACAAACGGGCTCTGCGCGTGACCGGCCTGCACCCACGGCACGATGGCCAACATCAGCGCCAGGGTCAGCAGGTAAAACACCACCAGCCGCACGATGGTCGCGCGAAAGGCTTTCTTCACCGCGCGCTCCGGGTCCTGCGCTTCCCCCGCGGCCACCGCGATCATTTCCACGCTCAGGTAGCTGAAGATCGACACGATCACTGCGATCCACATCCCTTGCAGGCCATTGGGAAAAAAGCCGCCGTGGGAGGTGTAATTGTGCACGCCGTATTCCGGGTTTCCGGAGCCGAACACCACATACACCGCGAGGATGATGAAGCCGACAATCGCGCCGATCTTGATGGTCGAGAACCAGTATTCAAAGGTGCCGAACGTCTTCACGCTGATGGCGTTGAGCACGATCAGAATGCTGGAAAACGAGACGATCCATATCCACTCGGGCACGTTGGCAAACCAGTACTTCATGTACATCGCCACCGCCGTCACTTCCGTGCCGACCGCCAGCACGATGGCCGCCCAATAGGCGTAGCGCACCAGAAATCCGGCCAGCGGGCTGATGTAAAACTCGGCATAGGCGCCGAATGAACCCGAGGTCGAATGGGCCACGGTCATTTCCGCCAGGCAGCCCATCAACAGCAGGGTGATGATCGCGCCGATGGCGTAGCTGAGCAGCACGCTCGGCCCGGCGTAGCCGATGGCGTAGGCGCTGCCCATGAACAGCCCCGTGCCGATCGCGCCGCCGATGGCGATCATGCTCATCTGACCCGAGGTAAGCTGGCGCCTGAGGCCGTGTTCACGGTTGGATATCGTTTCAAAACCGCTTTTGTCGGTCATTTTTCAAGCCTCTGAATATTGTCTTTCTTGAAGAGAGCAAGTCGTCGGGATTACGGTGAGGATCAGAAAATACTCAGCGGATACTCAATGATCACCCGCACTTCGTTGTTGTCGGTGGTGTCTGCACGAGCCACCTGAGCGGTCGAACGCAAACTGGCCTGACGCACGCGCACCGACAGGTCCTTCGCCTTGCCGGATTGCACGACGTAACGCGCTTCAATGTCGCGCTCCCAGCGTTTGCCGTCACTGCCGTAGCGTCCATAAGCGCCATTCGCTCCGCCGTCGTAGTGGCTGTCATCGATATGGTCACCGCTGACGTAACGTGACATGAAGCTCAGGCCCGGTACGCCGAACGGCGCCATGTCGAGGTCATAACGCAATTGCCAGGAGCGTTCGTTGGGAGCGTTGAAGTCGACGATCTGGATCGAGTTGGCAAGGAAAATCGAAGTGCCGGGCTGTTGATCGAAACCCAGATAATCGAACGGCTCATCGCCATCGACGCGCTGGTACGCCAGGGTCAACCGGTGTGCACCGACCTTGTAGGCAGCGGCCAGCGACCAGGTGGTGTTATCGATTTTTCCAGCCAGGCTCTGGCCCGTGTCGTCGGTGCGGTACAGGTTGAGATCGAGGTTCAGGGACTGGTTTTCACTGAGCGCAAAACTGTAGTTGGTGTTGACGTAGTATTGCCGCCAGATGTCATCGAACTGCGAACCGTAGAGGCTGACGCTCAACTGATCGCTTAGCGCATAACTGCCGCCCAGGTAATCGACGCTGCGGGTTTCCACGCCGGCATACAGCGCTTTCAGGGCGCCGTCGCCATTGGTCGACGCACTGTCATTGCCGGAGGTGAAGTGCCCGGCGTCGAGCAGCAGCCCTTTCAATTCGCTGCTGGTCAGTTGAAAACCGGTGGCCTGTTCGGTGAACAGCCGCGCGTTGCCGGTGCCGAACACCGGGTTGAGCGGTGTCAGGTTGCCGTACTTGAGTTCGGTCTGCGAGATCCGCATTTTCAGCGCGCCCCCCGCTTCGGAATATTCATCCTCGGGACGCCCGTCGGAATCGACCGGCAACAAACCGGTGCCGGTTCGTCCCCTGCCGCTGTCGAGCTTGATCCCCAACTGCGCGTAGGCATCAACCCCGAAACCCACGGTGCCTCGGGTATAACCGGAGCGGTAGTCGAGCATGATTCCGTGTGCCCATTCGTCCCTGTAATTCTGAGCGCCCGAATTGTTGAGGTTGTTGCGATAGAAATAGAAGTTACGGTTGGTGAGGGTCAGGCTGCTGTCTTCGACGAATCCATTGTCGTTGGCGGCGTAGGCCAGTTGACCGAGGCAACTGCTGATGGCGAGCGGCAAGGCAGGCCAGAGGGACAGTTTCATTCTGCGTGCTCCTTATTATTGTGTTTTCACAGAACTTTTATTGGAGGCGACCGAAGCCGTGCTGCCGAGAAGATCTCAGCAGCAAGACACGGGCGTCGGGTGGTTCAGGTGACGCTATGACGGACCTGGAATTGCGCTTGCGACCAGGTTTTCCGGTCCAGAATCTCGCCGAGGATCTGCACCGCATCCCAGACTTCGGTGAAGGTGGTGTACAGCGGGGTAAAACCGAAGCGCATGATCCGCGGCTCACGGTAATCGCCGATCACACCACGGGCGATCAGGGCCTGGATCACCGCGTAACCTTCGGGATGTTCGAAGCTGACATGGCTGCCGCGTCTGGCGTGTTCGCGCGGAGTGATCAGAGTCAGTTCGTGTGCGGAGCAACGCTGCTCGACCAACTGGATAAACAGGTCAGTCAGGGCCAGGGATTTGCGGCGCAGGCTGGCCATGTCGGTCTGGGCGAAGATGTCCAGGCCACACTCGACCATCGCCAATGACGTGATCGGCTGGGTGCCACACAAGTAGCGAGCGATGCCGCTGCTCGGCTCGTAGCGAGACTCCATCGCAAACTGCCGCGAATGTCCGAACCAGCCGGACAGCGGCTGCGCCACCAGATCGCACAGCTGCGGATTGACCCAGACAAACGCTTGCGAACCGGGGCCGCCATTGAGGTATTTGTAGGTGCAACCGATGGCGTAATCGGCCTGCGCCTGATGCAGGTCCACCGGCACCGCACCGGCGGAATGCGCCAAGTCCCAGATCGCCAGCGCACCGCATTCGTGGGTCAGCGCGGTCAGGGCCTGCATGTCGTGCATGTAGCCAGTCTTGTAGTTGACGTGGGTGAGCATCACCACCGCAGTGTCCTGGTCAATCGCTTGCGGCAGCTCTTGCGGGCTGTCGACCAGGCGCAGGGTGTAGCCCTGCTGCAGCATGTCGGCCAGACCTTCGGCGATGTACAGGTCGGTGGGAAAATTGCTGGACTCGGTGACGATCACTCGCCGCGTCGGCGACCGTGTGGCCTGTACTCGCAGGGCGGCGCTGAGTACCTTGAACAGGTTGATCGAGGTGGTGTCGGTCACCACCACTTCACCGTCACGCGCGCCGATCAGCCCGGCCAATCGATTGCCCAGATGCTCAGACAGGTCACGCCAGCCCGCGCTGTTCCAACTGCGGATCAGACCATTGCCCCACTCTTCGGCAATCACTTCTTGAGCACGCGCCAATGCGGCGACCGGCCGTGCCCCGAGGGAGTTGCCGTCCAGATAGATCACGCCTTCGGGCAGTGCAAATTGCTGGCGCAATGGCGCGAGAGTGTCCTGGGCATCAAGCTGCAGGCAATCGTTTCTTGTTGTCATCGGGTGTCCTGTTCTTTGAAGGTCGTGGCGTGTTTCAGGCGTTTTCGGCCCCTTTTCCGTGGACAGATAATGAACGAAGCTTTAGAGAATTTTCGTGCAAAGTGGGCGCTCGTATAGTAGTTATCTCGCAGAAAATTCGACTACAACGCCAATAAACGCGGATTTATACCAACCATGAATCTCGACTCGACAGACCTGCGGATCCTGCATCAGCTGCAACAGGATGGCCGTATCAGCAACCAGGAACTGGCGGAGAAAGTCGCCCTGTCGCCGTCGGCCTGTCTGCGCCGTTTGCGCCTGCTGGAAAGTGAGGGAATCATTACTGGCTATCGCGCGGTGCTGAATGCTGAACGGCTGGGTATCGAGCTGGAAGCCATCGTCCATGTGTCGTTGCGACAGGACGTCGAGGACTGGCACGAGACCTTTATCAAGAAAGTCCAGTCGTGGCCGGAAGTGGTCACCGCGTATGTGATTACCGGTGCGAGCAACTATGTGTTGCGGGTTCAGGCGCGCAACCTCAAACACTTCTCCGATTTCATCGTCAACCAGCTCAATCGAACCGCGGGCGTCACCGACATACGTTCGGAAATCGTTCTGCAGAAAATCAAGGAGCGGGAGGAGTTGCTGGATCTTGTGGTGCGTAAGTAAGGATGGCCGCGGACGTCGCGCATGCGGCGTAATGCTGCTCACTTCGGGGTGTATATCCAATATTTGGGTGATGGCTGATATTGGTTCCGCCCTTACGGCGGGTTACTTGGAAAAGCGCCAAGTGACCCGCTGTAAGAGCGGAACCAATAGTCGCCGTTACCGCAGCAACGGATATGTACTCAAAAACCTTCTGTAAGCAAACACCATCACCGCATACGCCGCGCTTCATTCCGCTGCAACGTCATGCTCGGCGCTTCATCGAACAACTTGCGATACTCCGCAGAAAAACGCCCCATATGCGTGAACCCCCAGCCCATGGCGATCTCGGAAATATTGCGCGCAGAACCGTGCTCAAGAATGTCCTGACGCACCGCGTTCAAGCGGTGCTTTTTCAGGTACACCATCGGCGACAGGGCAAAGTACTTTTTGAACGCCTCGAACAACTTGAAGCGCGAAACCCCGGCCGCCGCTTCGATGTCCTCAAGGTGCAGCGCTTCCCGGGCATTGTCGTGAATGTACTGCCTCGCCCTGATCAGGTAATGCGGCAACTTCACGCCCAACACATCGCGCAGTTCTTCTGAATAATTGTTCGGCTGAGCGAGGATCAGACCTTTGATCAACGAACTCTCGACATCCCGAGTGAAAGCCACCTGGTCATACAGTTCGCTGCTGCGCTCCAGTTCGGCAATGAAATAACGCGCCATGCGCCACCACGACGCCGACGCCCCGTCGACCGCGTCCATGACCGACTCGAACCGCAGCGGCGCATCCAGCGGCCGCTGCAACAGGCCTTCAAGCGATTCACTCATGGCGGCGCGGGTTATCACCACCTGGACTTTGCGACAGTCGCCGGAGATCGCCAGCACCTGGTTTTCATTGGGTGAAATGATCACGCCCTGATCGCGGTTGGACTTCAACACGCTGCCGTTCTTGCTCAGTTCCTGCTCGCCCACCAACGGCAAGCTCAGGCTGTAACTGCTGAAGTGTTCCGGGTCTTCGATGTCGACGGTGACGTCGGTGCCGTACTCGATCGTGCCCAGGGTCGTGGCCATCGACTTGAACACATTGGCGCTGTGATGAAAGCGGATCCGCTCGGGCGTGGTGGTCACCAGTCGATGGGGTCCGCAGATACCGGACATCCAGTTCCGTGCGCCCTCAACGTCAAAGCTATCAATACAAATGTCGCGAAACTGCGGATCAGTTTTGCTACTCATCACGGTGCACCCACGGCTATTTTTCTGCGCGCTCTGACGGCGCGTATCCGGCTGGAAAAGAGCAAGTTCCAGGCCACAAACCGGCGGTGCTCACCCAGCGGATAACAATCACCCACTAAGCGGATAACGCAGCCGATCTGAAGTCGGCAAGCGCCATCGAACAGCACTCGACGTCTGGCGAAACAGTACCTGATTGCTGCAAACAGGTGCAGCCGTTTATCGCCCGGTGCAGCGACTGGGTATTCGCTGCCCAGCTCACCACACCCGGTGTTACCCCACCAATTTTATGGACTGCCTTCGTCGACAAAGCGGATAGACCCCTGCCCGCCCCACTCTCTCTAATGAGCACAACCGATTGGCCCGAATAAAAAAGGTACAGACCCATGAGTGGCGAAAAAAACGTCGAGCAGTGGAAAGCGTTTATCGAAAGCTGCCTGGACTTCCGTCCGGCAGACGGCGTGTTCCGGATCGCCCGGGACATTTTCACCGAACCGCAGTTGTTCGATCTGGAGATGGAACTGATCTTCGAGAAGAACTGGATCTACGCCTGCCACGAAAGCGAACTGGCCAACAATCACGACTTCGTCACGATGCGCGCCGGCCGCCAGCCGATGATCATCACCCGCGACGGTGACGGTCAGCTCAACGCGCTGATCAACGCCTGCCAGCATCGCGGCACCACACTGACCCGCGTCGGCAAGGGCAACCAGTCGACCTTCACCTGCCCTTTCCACGCCTGGTGCTACAAAAGCGACGGCCGCCTGGTCAAGGTCAAGGCGCCCGGCGAATACCCGGAAGGTTTCGACAAGGCCACTCGAGGCCTGAAAAAAGCACGCATCGAGAGCTACAGGGGTTTTGTGTTTATCAGCCTCGATGTGCACGCCGACAACAGCCTCGAAGACTTCCTCGGCGATGCCAAGGTGTTCTTCGACATGATGGTTGCCCAGTCGCCCACCGGCGAGCTGGAAGTGCTGCCCGGCAAGTCGGCCTACACCTACGACGGCAACTGGAAACTGCAGAACGAAAACGGCCTCGATGGCTATCACGTCAGCACCGTCCACTATAACTACGTGGCCACGGTGCAGCACCGCCAGCAGGTCAACAGCGAGAACGGCACCAGCAGCGGCACAACACTCGACTACAGCAAGCTCGGCGCCGGCGATGCCAATACCGATGACGGTTGGTTCGCCTTCGATAACGGCCACAGCCTGTTGTTCAGTGACATGCCGAACCCGACAGTGCGCTCCGGTTATGCCACGATCATGCCACGCCTGATCGAAGAGCACGGCCAGGAAAAAGCCGAATGGATGATGCATCGCCTGCGCAACCTGAACATTTATCCGAGCCTGTTTTTCCTCGATCAGATCAGTTCGCAACTGCGCATCATCCGCCCGGTGGCCTGGAACAAAACCGAGATCATCAGCCAGTGCCTGGGGGTCAAAAACGAATCGGACGCCGACCGCGAAAACCGCATTCGCCAGTTCGAAGATTTCTTCAACGTGTCGGGCCTCGGCACACCGGACGACCTCGTGGAATTTCGCGAAGCGCAGCGTGGTTTCCAGGCACGCCTGGAACGCTGGAGCGATATTTCCCGCGGCAGCCATCAATGGGCAACCGGCGCCACCCCCAACAGCGAATCGATCGGCATTGCCCCGGCCATGACCGGCACCGAATTCACCCACGAAGGCCTATACGTCAACCAGCACAGCAACTGGCAGAAGTTCCTGCTCGACGGCCTGGACGCGAAATCCCTGAAGCTACGTGAGGTGTGAACATGAATGCGCAACTGCAGTACCAGATCGAACAGTTTTTCTATCGCAAATCCGAACTGTGCGATGCCCAGGAGTGGGACGCCTACATCAGGCTGTTCGACGAACAGAGCGAGTTTCACCTGCCGCAATGGGACTCGGAACACGTCTACACCCTCGACCCCAAACGAGAGATGTCGCTGATCTACTACCCCAATCGCTCAGGCCTGGAAGACCGCGTATTTCGTCTGCGTACTGGCAAGTCCGCGTCATCGACGCCGATGCCACGCACCCTGCATTTGATCAACAACGTGCGGATCAGCGAACTTGACGGCGGTGAGTTGGAGGTGCGCCTGAACTGGCACACCCTGTTCTATCGCCTGGCCACGTCCGAGCAGTTCTACGGCCGCGCGACCTATCGCCTCAAGCCCCTCGCCGACAGCTGGCTGATCACCCGCAAGCATGTCCTGCTGCTCAACGACACCATCAACTCGGTGCTCGATTTCTACCACCTCTGACACCATGGAGACCGGGGCATGAACCACAAGGTCGCGTTCAGCTTTGCCGACGGCAAAACGCTGTTCTTTCCCGTACAGCCCAACGAGATACTGCTCGACGCCGCCCTGCGCAACGGCATCAACATTCCTCTGGATTGCCGCGAAGGCGTCTGCGGAACCTGCCAGGGCCGCTGCGAATCGGGCGATTACAGCCAGGACTATGTGGATGAGGAGGCCCTCTCCAGCCAGGACCTGCAGCAACGAAAAATGCTCACCTGCCAGACGCGGGTAAAATCCGACGCGGCGTTTTATTTCGACTTCGCTTCCAGCCTGTGCAACGCCGCGGGTCCGGAACAACTGAGCGGAACGGTCACCGGCGTCAGGCAGATTTCAGCCAGCACCGCGATTCTGCACCTGGATCTCGGTACGACACCCCCCCTGGATTTCTTGCCGGGTCAATACGCCCGGTTGTTGATTCCGGGGACTGAAAGCAAGCGTTCCTACTCGTTCGCCAATCGGCCGAGTGAGCACAATCAACTGCAATTCCTGATTCGCCTGTTGCCCGACGGGGTGATGAGCAACTACATCCGTGAACGCTGCCAGGTGGGCGACGAAATCGTTCTGGAGGCACCGCTGGGTGCCTTCTATCTGCGACATGTGGCCAAACCACTGATTCTGGTGGCGGGCGGGACCGGGCTTTCCGCACTGCTGGGCATGCTCGACGACCTCGCCGAACGCGGCTGCGCGCAGCCGGTGCATTTGTACTACGGCGTGCGCGACGCTGCCGATCTGTGCGAACGCGCACGGATCGATGCCTATGCCGAACGCCTTCCGGGGTTTCGCTACACCGAAGTGGTCAGCGATCCATCGCCACAGTGGACGGGCAAGCGCGGCTACATTGCCGAGCATTTCGACACCAGTGAACTGCGCGACGCGCCGGTCGACATGTACGTCTGCGGCCCACCACCGATGGTCGAGTCGATCAAGAACTGGTTGCAGACTCAGGCACTGGACAGCGTTCACCTGTATTACGAAAAGTTCACCGAGAGTAATATCTGATCTTTCAAATCAGGCCTGACAACAATAACCAGAAGGGAACGAGATGGCGGATGAAATCTTGCAACAGGGCACGCTCAAGCGGGGGTTGAAAAATCGACATATTCAACTGATCGCCTTGGGCGGGGCGATTGGCACCGGACTGTTCCTCGGTTCTGCGGGCGTGCTCAAGTCGGCCGGTCCGTCGATGATCCTCGGCTATGCGATTGCCGGGTTCATTGCCTTCCTGATCATGCGCCAGTTGGGCGAGATGATTGTCGAGGAGCCGGTGGCCGGTTCGTTCAGTCACTTCGCCCACAAGTACTGGAGCGGTTATGCCGGCTTCCTGTCCGGCTGGAATTACTGGGTGCTGTACGTGCTGGTGGGCATGGCCGAGCTGACGGCCGTCGGCAAGTACGTGCAGTTCTGGTGGCCGGAGATCCCGACCTGGGTCAGCGCCGCGGTGTTCTTCGTCCTGGTCAACCTGATCAACACGATGAACGTCAAAGTCTTCGGCGAGATGGAGTTCTGGTTCGCGATCATCAAGGTCGTGGCGATCATCGGCATGATCGTCCTGGGCTGCTACATGCTGTTCAGCGGCTCCGGCGGCCCGCAGGCGTCGGTCAGTAACCTGTGGAGCCACGGCGGTTTCTTCCCCAACGGCACCACCGGTTTGCTGATGTCGATGGCGTTCATCATGTTCTCCTTCGGCGGCCTGGAGCTGGTCGGCATCACTGCCGCTGAAGCCAGCGAACCGAGGAAGGTGATTCCCAAGGCGATCAACCAGGTGGTTTATCGCGTGTTGATCTTCTACGTCGGCGCGCTCACCGTGCTGCTGTCGCTGTACCCCTGGGATCAATTGCTGCAGACCCTCGGCGCGTCCGGCGATGCCTACAGCGGCAGCCCGTTCGTGCAGATCTTCTCGCTGATCGGCAGCGACACCGCCGCGCAAATCCTCAACTTCGTGGTGCTCACCGCGGCGCTCTCGGTCTACAACAGCGGCGTCTACTGCAACAGCCGCATGCTCTACGGCCTGGCCGAACAGGGCGATGCACCGAAGTCGCTGATGAAACTGAACAAACAAGGCGTGCCACTGCGGGCGCTGGGCATCTCGGCGCTGATCACCATGCTGTCCGTGCTGGTCAACTACCTGGCTCCCCATGAAGCGTTGGAGTTGCTGTTTGCCCTGGTGGTCGCCTCGCTGATGATCAACTGGACGCTGATCAGCCTGACCCACCTGAAGTTCCGCAAAATCATGGGCCAGCAAGGCATCGTGCCGAGCTTCAAGTCGTTCTGGTTCCCCTTCAGCAACTACCTGTGCCTGGCGTTCATGGCCATGATCATCTGCGTGATGTGGATGATTCCCGGCATACGCGCCTCGGTCATCGCCATCCCGGTCTGGGTGTTGATCATCTACGTGTTCTACCGGATGCGTGTGGCGCGTGATCGCGGCTTGCCAGTCGCTCAATAATCCTGCGCGCAACAAAAAGCCCCGGCATTCAATGAATGCCGGGGCTTTTCTATTTTTACTGGATCACAGTGTCGAGCGCACTCGCCACAACTCCGGGAACAGCACGGTATCGAGCATCTTGCGCAGATAACCAACCCCTTCTGTGCCGCCGGTGCCTGGTTGAAAACCGATGATCCGCTCGACCGTGGTGACATGGCGGAAGCGCCACTGACGGAACGAGTCTTCGAGATCGATGAGTTTCTCGGCCAGTTGATAGAGATCCCAATAACGCGACGGATCTTTGTAGACCACACGCCAGGCCGCTTCGACCGAGGCGTCATGCTGCGTCGGGCCGGTCGGGTCACGCTCGAAACGCTGCGGGTCAATCGTCAGTCCGGCGCTGACCATCAAGCGAATCGCTTCGTCATACAGCGAAGGCGTGGCGATGGCTTTTTCGAGCTCCTGCAACAGCTCCGGCCGATGGGCATGCGGGCGCAACAGCGTCGCGCTTTTGTTGCCCAGGATGAACTCGATCTCACGGTACTGGAACGACTGAAAGCCCGACGATTGCCCCAGAAAATGCCTGATCGAGTGGTACTCGGTGGGCGTCATGGTGGCCAGCACCGTCCACGCATGCACCAGCTGATCAAAGATCCGCGAGACCCGCGCCAGCATCTTGAAGGCCGGTGGCAATTCTCCCAGCCGCAGGTGTTCGCGGGCGGCCTTGAGCTCGTGCAGCATCAGCTTCATCCACAGCTCGGAGGTCTGGTGCTGGATGATGAACAGCATCTCGTTATGGTCCGGCGACAACGGGTGCTGAGCACTGAGAATACGCCCCAGATCCAGGTAGTCGCCGTAGCTCATGGAGTCGGAAAAATTCAGCTCGGCGTTATGCCATTCCTCTGTCTGATTGGCAGGCGAATACGGACATTGGCTCATTGAGCAGGCTCCTCATGTGGCGGTGTGTTCAGTGGACGCAAAATGGCCCTGACCGGACTGGCATCGAGATTGGCAAAGCGCAGCGGCAGCGCGATCAACTCATAATCCCCTTCCGGGACGTCATCGAGCACGATGCCCTCGAGAATGGCCATGCCGTGACGGGCCACGGCGTTGTGCGAATCCATGGTCTTGGATTGCTGCGGGTCGAGCGACGGCGTGTCGATACCGATCAGGCGTACGCCGAGACTGGCGAGCAGGTCGACCGTATCTTTGGCGACCGCGGTGAATTCAGGGTCCCAGGTGGTCAGCGGCGCGTGTCGATAGGTACGCAGCAGGACACGTTCGGGCAGGTTGTCCAAACGCCCTTGCAGTTGCTCAGGCTGCACCAGTCGGTCGCTGTCCAGGCAATGCAGCACCCGGCAACGTCCGATGTAGACGTCGAGCGACACATCGCCGATGGCGGCGCCGTCCTTGCTGTAGTGCAGCGGCGCATCGACATGGGCACCGGTGTGCGGCGACAGCGTGATGCGCCCGACATTCACCGGGCATTCCGGCCCTAACGTCCAGACGCGTTCTTCCTGAAACGGCGTGTCACCCGGCCAGGTCGGTGTTGCGGTACTCAAGGGCGGGCTGATGTCCCACCACGACATTGTTTTTTTCATTGCACAGCTCTCGGCCTTTTCCGAAGTGAATGATACGAGTGATACCTGTGCATGTTCTTGCAAAAACGTTCGAAAAAGCCTGGGGCTTTCGCACAAACTGCCAGGAATCGGCGGTTTATCGAGTGGAAATTTCAATGGGCCCACAGGTGGTTTCAGCCCTCGAGCAGGTGATGGCCGCTGCGTTTCTGGATACCCCGATGTCGAGCACAGACAACTGATGCCGCACCAAGCCCTATAGGGTGCGACTTCAGTTCTCCCTCACGCTCGGAGTCATCATGTCCGCACCGATTACCGTTCTTCGCGACACTCACCCCCTGCCGGTCCTTGACGCCTGCAAATGGGAAAAACTCGAAGGCGACCCGCACACCGTCAACCTCAACGCCTACACCAGCGAAGACGGCAGCAAGATCATGGGCACCTGGATCTGCACGCCGGGCAAGTGGTATGTGGAATACGTGAAGTGGGAATACTGCGATTTCCGCGAGGGCTACTGCATCATCACCCCGGAAGGAAAGGAGCCGATCCATCTGCGTGCCGGTGATATTTTCGTCATTGAGCCGGGGATGAAAGGCACGTGGGAAGTGGTAGAAACCGTGCGCAAGTATTTCGTGTTTGCCTGATGCAAAAAAACCGGGAGATCACCCGACGTGATTTCCCGGTAAATGTCGATGCGCACATGCAGTACCTGTGGCGAGGGAGCTTGCTCCCGCTCGGCTGCGAAGCAGTCGCAAAATCAGCAAATGCAGTTTTTCTGAAGCACCGCATCCGCTGAACCTGGGTCCGCTTCGCGAACCAGCGGGAGCAAGCCCCCTCACCACAAAAGCCCCTCACCAAAGCCCTTATTGGGGTTTGCGATAGCTGTTGATGATCGCCGAGAAATCCTTGCCACCTTCCCCACGCTGGCTCATCGCCTGATACAACTGCTGGGCCACCGCGCCGAGCACCACCGGTTGGTGCGCCTGACGTGCCGCTTCCGTGGCCAGCCCCAGATCCTTGAGCATCAGTTCGGCACCGAAACCGCCGGTATAGCCGCGCGAGGCCGGCGCCGTTTCGACGATGCCAGGCCACGGGTTGTACATCTCCGAACTCCAGCAACGCCCGGTGGAACTGTTGATGATCCCGGCCAGCACGGTGGTGTCGATCCCCAGCGCATCACCGAGCGCCATGGCTTCACTGACGCCGACCATGGAAATCGCCAGCAGCAGGTTGTTGCAGATCTTGGCAATTTGTCCGGTGCCGACTTCGCCGCAATGGACGATGTTGCGGCCCATCTGCGCCAGTACCGGTTGCAGGGTGGCGAACAGTTCCGGCGTGGCGCCAACCATGAAGGTCAGGGTCCCGGCCGCTGCGCCGCCAGTGCCACCAGACACCGGTGCATCGGCCATGACCACGCCTTGTTTGGCTGCCGCAGCGGCCACATCGCGCGCCGTTTGCGGATCGATGGTGCTGCAATCCACGGCCGGCACACCTTTGGCGATCCCCGCCAGCACGCCGTCTTCACCCAGCCACACACTGCGCACGTGCACAGCGGCGGGCAGCATGGTGATTACCAGTTCTGCGCCTTGAGCGGCTTCACGGGCTGTCGCGCTGATGCTGCCGCCCAGTTGTTCCAGCTCGGCCAGAACGGTTTTGTTCAGGTCGACCAGCCGCAGCGAATGGCCGGCCTTGATCAGGTTGCGCGCCATCGGCGCGCCCATGTTGCCGAGACCGATAAAAGCAATTTTCATGTCCGGCTCCTTAACGCAAGTTGATGGTGGTGTTCACACCGTCGTTGACGCTGTCGTCATCGAACCAGCGACTGGTGACAGTCTTGGTCTGAGTGTAGAACTGCACCACTTGCTTGCCATACGGGCCGAGGTCGCCGAGTTTGGAACCGCGCGAACCGGTGAAGCTGAAGAACGGGACCGGCACCGGAATCGGGATGTTGATACCGACCTGACCGACATCGATTTCGTTCTGGAATTTGCGCGCCGCCGCACCGCTCTGGGTGAACAGGCCGGTGCCGTTGCCGAACGGGTTGGCGTTGACCAGGGCGATGGCCTCGTCGAGCGTGTTCACTTCCAGCACCACCAGCACCGGGCCGAAGATTTCCTGGGTGTAGATCTGCATCTCGGTGGTCACGCCGGAGAACAGGGTCGGGCCGACAAAGTTGCCCTTCTCGTAGCCAGGAACCGTGATATCGCGACCATCCAGCTCAAGCTTGGCGCCTTCCTTGATGCCGCTTTCGATCAGATCGAGAATCCGCGCCTTGGCGCGCTTGGAAATCACTGGACCGACGTCAGTGCCCGGCTCGCTGCCGGCATTGACCTTGAGTTTCTGCGCCAGCGCTTTCAGGTCTGGCAGCCATTGCTTGGCCGCGCCCACCAGCACCACCACGGAAGTCGCCATGCAACGCTGACCGGCCGCACCGAAACCGGCACCGACCAGCGCATTCAGCGCTTGTTCGCGGTTGGCATCCGGCAGCACCACGGCGTGGTTCTTCGCGCCCATCATCGATTGCACGCGCTTGCCGTGTTTGCCGGCCAGGTCATAGACGTGCGTACCGACGGCGGTCGAACCGACGAAGGAAACGGCCTTGATATCTTTATGAGTGCAGAGCGCGTCCACCACGTCCTTGCCGCCATGAACGACGTTAAGCACGCCTGCCGGAACACCGGCCTCGATCGCCAGTTCCACCAGCAGCATGGTCGACATCGGGTCCTGTTCGGACGGCTTGAGCACGAAGGTGTTGCCGCAGGCGATGGCCATCGGGAACATCCACAGCGGAATCATCGCCGGGAAGTTGAACGGGGTGATGCCGGCGCAGACGCCGATTGGCTGACGCAGGGTGTAGGTATCGACGCCGCCCGCGACGTTTTCGGCGAATTCGCCCATTTGCAGGCTGCCGATGGAGCAGGCGTGTTCGACCACTTCCAGGCCACGGAAAATGTCGCCTTCAGCGTCGGCAATGGTTTTGCCCTGCTCGTTGCTGAGCACCACGGCGATGCGTTTGGAATGCTCGCGGATCAACGCCTGGAGCTTGAGCATGATGCGCATGCGCGCGCCGATCGGGGTCAGCTTCCAGGTCTGGAAGGCACGATGGGCGGCACTGATCGCGGCGTCGACTTCCTGCGCCGTGGCAAACGGAACCTTGGCCAGCACTTGCTGGGTCGCCGGGTTGACGATGTCGTGCCATTCGGTGGTCTGGGACTCGACCCACTCGCCGTCGATCAACAGCTTGACCTTTTGCACAGTGGTTTCGTTTGGCGTGAGCGATGCGTTCATGTTGGTCTCCGGGACATTGTTCTTATTTAGAGAGCTATCTAGGGAGCCAAGGCGAGAAAGTCGCCTTGAGATGAGGCGTGTGTCGCGAATTGGTTGTCGGACTGTTTTTGGAGTATAGATGTGCAAACTTCTAATAAGAACGCACATAAAAGCCGGTCCATCATGCAAAAAAACATCACGTCCTTAGGTTCACTGAACTGGGATGACCTCAAGTTTTTTCTCGAAGTCGCCCGCACCCGCAAGGCCAGCACCGCGGCCAAGCGCCTGGCGGTGGACTACACCACCGTGTCGCGGCGCATCAGTTCGCTGGAAGCGGCGTTGGGCACGCTGCTTTTTGAAAAGTCCCGGACCAGCGGTTTCGTCCTGACCGCCGAAGGCCAGCGATTGCTCGGTTATGCCGAGTCGATCGAAAGTACGCTGCACATGGCCTGCGAGCAGGTTTCGGGGTCCGGCGTGGCGCTGTCCGGGCACGTGCGGATGGGCTGCACGGAAGGGTTCGGCAGCTTTTTCATCACCCCGCAACTGAGTCATTTCGTCGATGCCTACCCGGCAATCTCGGTGGACATCCTGCCCCTGCCGCACTTCATCAGCCTGTCCAAGCGCGAGGCGGACATCGTCATTGCGCTTGAGCGTCCGGAGCATGGCCCGTACGTCTGCTGCAAACTCTGCGACTACAAATTGCAGTTGTATGCGACCCAGGACTATCTGGACAAACACCCGCCCATCCGCCGCCCGGCAGACTTGGGCAAGCATTCATTCATCAGTTATGTCGACGACCTGGCGTTCAGCTCGGAGCTGTTGTACCTGGCCAACGTGCTGCCCGGCGCCAGTGCCAATCTGCGCAGCACCAGCGTGATCGCACAATTCGTGGCGGCGCAGCAAGGGCGGTCGCTGGCGATTCTGCCGTGCTTCCTCGCCGCGCAGGATCCGCGTTTACTGCCGGTGTTGCCGGAAGAGATCAACATCACGCGGCAGTTCTGGATGTACTGCCGGGAGGATTTGCGCAAGCTCAAGCGGATCACCCTGTTGTGGGATTACATCCGGGAGGTCACCGAGCAGAATCAGGGGCTGTTGATGGGTGAGCGGCGGGACATGCTGTTCGCCGATTAATCGGCGCTGACTACGATCGACACCCGGCGGTTCTCGGTTCGGCCGGCGGCGGTGTCGTTGGAGGCAACGGGCTGACTGCTGCCGAGGCCGCGTAGCTGGATGTTTTGTTCCTTCATGCCCGCCGCGGTCAGAACTTTTTCGACGCTTCGCGCGCGGCGCAGGGACAGCTGTTCGTTATACGGCTCTTTGCCCGACGCGTCGGTGTGGCCATCGACCCGTACCCGCTCGATCCCGACACCCAGCAGCGCCTTGCCAATGCGCTCGACGATCTCGGTGCTCTGCGGATTGAGCTTTTCGACGTCACTGCCAAACAACACTTTGCCGGACAGCCCAAACGCCCAGCCCTCGTCGGTCAACTCGAAACCTTGCTGTTTGAGCACCGCCACCTGCGCCGGGGTCAGGCCTTTTTGCGGCGCCGTCTGACAACCGGTCAATGCCAGCACGGCCATGAACAGGGTGATCGTGAAAAACCGCAGGGGGAGTGAGAACACGGGCATTAGCTCCTGGTTTGAACATCGGCGACAGGGTGCTCCGACCCTGACGTGTGCTGAGCCCCTCTGGCGAGGCGCTTGGCTTGATACATGGCCGCATCGGCAGCGTGGAGCAGAGCCCCCGGTGTCGTCCCATGATCGGGGTACACGGCGATGCCGATACTGAGAGAGGTCAACACTTGGCTGGTCCCTGGCAACGGGATCGGCATTTCCATGCTTTCAAGGATTTTGTCGGCGATCCGCTCGGCGTCTTCGGTCTTGTGCAGCGGAGTCAGCAGGACGGCAAATTCGTCGCCCCCCAGACGCGCCACCAGATCGTCTTCGCGCAGCTGCGCACGAACCCGATTGGCCACGGCCACCAGCACCGCATCGCCGGCGGCGTGACCGAAGTTATCGTTGATTTCCTTGAACCGGTCACTGTCGAGAAACAGCACCGCCACGCGCTCGTCGAGCTTGTGGGCATTGCGCAGCGAACGAATCAACCGTCCTTCGAAAAACGCCCGGTTCGGTAGCCCTGTGAGGCTGTCATGGCTGGCCTGGTGGGCCAGCGTTTCGTTTTCGCTTTGCAGGTGGGTCTGCCAGGATTCGAGTTCATCGAGCAAGGCATTGAAGTCGTTGCCCAGGTTGTCGAGTTCGGCAATGGCGGCCGGCGGCACACGCCGGTCGAAGGCACGGTCACTGCGTGCGGCGTGAGCCACGGAAGCCAAGCTACGCAGGGGGCCGGTGATCCCGCGAAGTTGTCGGCGTGCGAGATACAGCGCCACCCAGGCGCTGACAGCGGTGCACAGAACGATACCCACCAGTCCGCTGAGCAAAAAGCGCATCAGGCTGCCACCGTGACCGGTGAGCTGGATGCTGCCGATTTCCTGGCCCTGATGGACAATCGGCATGCTGATCGGTTTTTCCAGAAACGCCTTGGCCATCTGCATTTCCAGGTCCGAGAAAAATCCGGTTTCCGGTCGCTGCCAACGGGCCAACAACTTGCCCTGCTCGTCCAGCACCTGGGCATCGGCCACTTCTTCGGTGGACGCGATCAACGCCAGCGCTTCCGTGGCGGCCGCCTTGTCGTTGAACACCACCGCTGCTTCCACGGTGTAGTTGATGGAGCGAGCAATCAGGTGCAGGTTGTGGTCGGCGTAAACCCGCAAGGCCAGCACGCCCAGCAACGTCAGCGAGACACTGGCCATGGCCACGCCCACCAGCGCGACGATCAAATGACCGCGACCGATGACCGAGCGCAAGGTCGGGCGGCTATCCGGTTTGAATAGCGTCATGGTGCCGCCGGTTTGCGGCGGGACAGTTGCAGCACACTGGGGTGGATTCTCACGCCGCTGCGGGCGACGGAATCGAGGTTGACCTCAAAGGACACTTGCTCATCGCCGACTCGCAGGCAGAACAGGCTGCCGACGGTGCATTGGTCATCGCTTTCGCTGATGCTCAGCACCGGACGCCCAGCCAGCGAAGCGAAGAGCTGGCTGCGTTCCTCGCTGGTCAGTTTACCGATGTACACCGCGTCGCACTCACCGACAATGGACGGGTTGTCCGCCAGCAACCGGCGCACGGTGACAGGACGGCCGGTGGCCTGGGTCGTGCCTTTGACCAGATCGTCGGTGTATTCGGTGGGCCCCACTATGCACAAGCGCAGTTGTGCTGGCTCAACAGGCCAACGGGCATAACTGAGTATGCCGAGTACAACCTGTGTGACGGCTTGGGCGCGTTGATCGGCCATACCCGGTGGCGTTTGCGCTTGCGCGATAACGAGGCCACTGAGCAAGCAGAGAATGCCTGCCAGCATGACTTGCTTGCACACAACAATGTGCTCTGTCGTCCAGACAGCCACCTTCATGCAGGGATTCTCTTCGATCGTATCAGGATGATGCCGCAACGATAGCATAGCGTCGAAACGCTCGCGAGGCCGCGTAAGACGGCACTTCGGACAGTTTCCGTCGTCTGGCGCGGCCTTCTTCAATCCCCCGGCGACACGGCCTCTTCCAATTCCAGCATCAGCCCGCTCAGCCGCTTGACCTTGCGTCGCACCGCCTCTTCAAACACGCCGGTTCGAGGTTCGATCAAGGTAAACCAGTGCTTGGCGCGGGTGATGCCGGTATAGATGAGCTCTTTGGTCAGAACCGGGTTCAGGGCGTCCGGCAAAATCAGCGCCGTATGGGCGAACTCGGAGCCCTGGGACTTGTGCACGGTCATGGCGTACACCGTTTCGACATCATTCAGCCGGCTCGGCAGGACAAAGCGCACGCCGCCCTGGCCGTCGTTACGCGGGAAGGCCACGCGCAGCACGTGGCGTCCCGCGTCGGAACCCTCGCGCTCCGGCAGCTTGAGAGCAATGCCGATGTCGCCGTTCATCAAGCCCAGGCCATAGTCGTTGCGAGTCATCAGCACTGGCCGACCTTCGTACCACTGCTGGTTGCTGTCGATCAGTCGGGCCTTGAGCAGCGCGTCAGTCACTCGCTGATTCAGACCTTCCACGCCCCATGGCCCCTTGCGCACGGCGCACAGCAACTGGAAGGCATCAAAGGCCTGCAGCACGTCGCGAGCCCAATCGGTCCAACGCGGATCATCGAGGGTGCTGTCGAGCGACGGTCGCCGATTGCGCAGCAGGCTCAGGTAATGCCGATACCCTTGCGGCCCATCACCATGGCCTTCGAGCAACAAGCGCTCCAGTGCCCTGTCGTGCTCATCTTTGAGAGGCAGGGAAAACACATCATCGTGGCTTTCAGCCGCCAACAATTTGCGAGCTTCTTCCGGTTGTTGCTGATTGACCCAGCGAGCCAGTTGACCAATGCCGCTGCCCTCGCCGAACCGGCGCGAGTGGCGCAGCATCACGACCTGCTGGGCCAGCGGATGAGTCCCGTGGGTGTCTTCCTGCAAACCACTGGTCTCGAGGTTTTCACCACTGACCGCCTCCAGCCACTGGCACGTCTGCGGGCTGTACCAACCTGCCTCGGCGTCGCGACACAAATCGCCCAGCACGGCGCCGGCTTCCACCGATGCCAGTTGATCCTTGTCACCGAGCAGCACCAGTCGGGCATGGGCCGGCATCGCGTCGAGCAGATTGGCCATCATCTCCAGGTCGATCATCGAGGCTTCGTCGACCACCAGAACATCCAGCGGCAAACGATTACCGGCGTGGTGCCGAAAGTGTCGGGTTCCGGGACGGCTGCCGAGCAGGCGGTGCACGGTGGTGACGTCTGACGGAATTTTTTCTCGCACGGCCTCGGCCACTTCCAGCGTCCGGACTTGCTGGCTGATGGACTCCGTCAGCCGTGCCGCCGCTTTACCGGTGGGGGCGGCGAGACGGATGCGCAGTGGTTTGCCAGCCTCCACCGCCGGTGCCTGCAACAGCGCCAGCAAACGCACGACCGTGGTGGTCTTGCCGGTCCCGGGACCGCCGGTGACGATGCTGAATGCACTGCGGGTCGCCAAGGCACACGCGAGTTTCTGCCAGTCGATCACCTCACCGGACCGAGCCGGACCGAACAGACCGGTGAGGCGCTGGGGCAAGTCATTCGGTGTGGATTCGTGTTCCGCCAAGCGTAGGCGCAGCGCGTTATCGATACGTCGCTCGTACGCCCAATAACGGCGCAGGTACAGGCGCTTTCCCGATAACACCAACGGCCTTTGCTGCGCCGTTTCGCTGCTATCGGCCGCCAATGCAACCAGACGGCTGGAGGCCAGGACCTTGCACCAATGGGCGCCGTCCAGCGTCTCAAGCAATTGCGAAGGCAGCAGCATCGCGCCACTTTGCAGGTCGCCTTCCGGTGGCAACGACAGGGCGAAATCCGGCGCCTTGAGCGTCTCGAACAGATCCAGGCAGACGTGACCGTGACCCAGTTGATGACTGGTCAACGCCGCCGCCAGCAGCACCAGCGGATCACCGTCGGGAGCAAGCTCGTGCAAAAAGGCAACGAAGGCTTTGTCCAGCGCTCGCAACCAGCCGCGCTCGACCCAGCGCGTGAGCAACAACAGCAAATCATCGGCGCGACTCAACGGCGCCAGACTCGCCAGGCTTCCGGCTGCCAACGGTGTGGGCAACAAATCGGCGAAGGTGCGGGTCATAGCAATACTCCCTGTTCCCAGGCCGGTTCGGCCTTGGATTCCGGCTTACCCTGGAACAGCCGGTCCAGACGCTCGATCAGCTCTCTTGGCGGACGGGCAAAATACACGCCCTGACTGGACGCGTGCGTTCCGCGCAGGAACAGATACAACGCCCCTCCGACATGCCGGTCGTAATCGTAATCGGCAAGCCGCGCCTTGAGCTGACGATGCAGGGCCAACAGGTACAGCACGTATTGCAGGTCATAGCGATTGTCCAGAATCGACTGTTCCATGGCCTGCTCGGTGTAGGCCATGTCATCGACGCCCAGCCAGTTGGATTTGTAATCGGCGACGTAATAACGACCATCGTGCTCGAAGGTCAGGTCGATGAAGCCTTTGAACATGCCATTGAGCAGCACCGGTTCGGCCGCGACACGAGCAACGCCGTTGTGGGTATGTTGGCGGACCAGTTCATCGAGCTTGAGTACATCGACCTTATGGCTGGCGAACCAGAACTCCATCTCGACACGGTATTGCTTCAGTTGCCCAAAGATCACGGGCGCCTGTCCCGCGCCGATGTGCAGCGGGGTCTTGAGCAAGTGCTGCAGCCAATCGCTCAGCGTGGTGATCCAGCCTTCCCAGCCACGACGGTTGCAGCGACGGGCAATCGCGTCTTCCACGGCTTGCGGGGTGGCGGCAAAACCTTCGTCGCCGGCCCACTCAAGCAAACCATGGAGAAAGGTGCCGGGATTCGGACCGCGAGGGAAACGATGGATATCGGCACCGCCGGCGATCACTTCGCGCGGCGCCTCGGGATCGAGGCGCTCGTCGTCGAACAGCTTTTGCGCCTGCGGGTTTTCCGGTGCTTCGTCACTGCCCATGCTCAGGGTTTCGCCAATGCGCAGGGCGCTGTAGGAAGCAATCCACCAGTTTTCGCTGGCCTTGCGCTTGGGGATCAGGGGAGCGAGCAACGTCGCATCGTTCTGCGGCGGATGGTAATGCTCATCCGTCTTTTCAGGCATCTCACTGTAATTCAGCGCGGGACAATCCTGCTGCAGGTCTTCCAGCCAACGCTTCAACCCTTGCGACTCCGCTAATGGAGCACCGCCGCCCAACAGATACCCCAACGCAGAAAGGTGCAACACCGAGCTGTTGTTATTACCGCGCTTGAGGTCAGTGACGCCGAGCCAGCAGGCGTGTTGAGCCCGGGTCAGCGCCACATAAAGCAAACGCAGATCCTCGGCCAGCCGTTCATCATCCGCCAGCGTGATCAACTCGGGCGTGGGCTTCAGGGTCACTCGAGCGTTACCGGTTTCATCGTGGTAATGCAGGGGCAAACGGCTACCGTCCACCGGTTTCGCCGAACACACGAACGGCAGAAACACCAAGGGGTACTCAAGCCCCTTGGACTTGTGAATGGTCACGACCTTGACCAGTTGCTCGTCACTCTCAAGACGCAGGATCTGCTCCTCACCCGCCTGACCGGACAGCGCCAGATGTTCGGACAAATGCCGGATCAATGCTTGCTCACCATCCAGTTCAGCGGCCGCCTGTTGCAGCAACTCCGACAGATGCAGCAGGTTGGTCAGCACCCGCTCGCCGTCACTGCGTGCAATCAATGCCTGAGGTAGCTGGAAGTCATGCAGCAAGCGACGCAGCATCGGCAGCACACCTTGCTTGCGCCAGAGCTCGCGATAACCACGGAACTGCATGACCCGCGCTTCCCAGGCCAGCTCGTCCTGATTCAATCGCTCAAGCTCTGCGAGCGACAGGTTCAACGTGATGCTCGCCAGCGCTGCCCGCAACGGACGCTCGACATCCGGCTCGGCACAGGCCTTGAGCCAGGTCAGCAGATCGTGGGCTTCCTGGGCGGCGAACACCGAGTCCTTGTCCGACAGATAAACGCTGCGCACACCACGGGCGGACAGCTCGGCGCGTACGGCCTGAGCCTCTTTACCGTCACGCACCAGGATCGCGATATCCGCCGGCAACAGGCCTCTAAAGTCCTTGCCGTCCTGGATGAAACCCGCTTTGCCTTGCTGTCCGCCGTTAAGCAACGCGGTGATTTCACTGGCGCAAGCGGCAGCCAATTGCTGCCGGTAAACCGCGCCGGACAGGGGTTGATCCGCGGACAGGTGCCAGATGTTCAGCGCGGGTACAACCTGCCCCTCGATGCTCAGAACTTCTTTGCGTCCCTGGGAGGCGACCGGTAGAAACGGCACGGGGTTTTCGCCATTCTTTTCGCGAAACAGGAACGCGCCCCGTCCGGCCTCGCGCAACTCGGCACGCTCAAATACATGGTTTACCGCACCGACCATGCCATGGCTGGAACGGAAGTTAGTGCCCAGTGTATGCAGTCGGCCAGCAGTGGCCTGGCGGGCGCGCAGGTAGGTATAGATATCGGCACCCCGGAAGGCATAGATCGCCTGCTTGGGGTCGCCGATCAGGAACAGGCCGCATTCGGGGTTGTTGTCTTCGATACGATAGATGCTTTCGAAGATCCGGTACTGCACCGGGTCGGTGTCCTGGAACTCGTCGATCAACGCCACCGGAAACTGTTCGCGAATCAAGGTCGCCAGGCGTTCGCCACCCTCGGATTGCAGCGCGGCATCGAGGCGCAGCAACATGTCATCGAAACCCATTTCCGCGCGACGACGTTTTTCTGCCTCGAACCGTGCACCCACCCACTGGGCGGCGTGTTGCAGAACCGCGGCATCGGGAGTCGGCAATCCATCGAGACTGACCTTGAGGCCAGGCATGGCGTCCAGTCCCGGATGATTGGGGACTTCGCCTTTTTTCCACGCTTCAGCCATGCCCTCGGGAGTCAGGCGGGTGAAGCCGGTGCCAATATCCAACTGTTCAAGCAATTCGTCTTCGGCCCAGGCCTTTAACTTTTCGAACCAGGGTTCGAAATAGCGCGCCTGCATCTTGCGCCCATCGACGCTTTTGCTCGCGACACCTTCATGACAGATCGCAAGCAACTCGTCTGCCCACTGACGCCAGGGCATTTTGAGTTCGATCAAGGCTGCCCGTCGCTCCTGCAGACATTCGATGATCAGCTCGGCAGGCTCTTTGCCTTCGACGCTGTCGCGTTCACTGGCGAACAACCCACGGACTCGTGGCAACAGAGCCGCCGGACCGCCCCAATTACCGCGCACCCAGTTCAGCGCATCGCCTTGCATCGGGTAGCAGAACAATCGCCAGTAATCGCGCAGGACTTCGCCCAGCAAATCGCTGTGATCGGTTTCCAGGGTCTGGGTAAACAGGCTGCCACTGTCGAACGCATGCTCGCGCAACATCCGCTGACACCAGCTGTGAATGGTCGAGACAGCCGCTTCATCCATCCACTGGGCCGCGATGTCCAGACGGTTCGCGCATCCGGGCCACTGCTCTGGAAGGTACTGATCACGCAGCTCCGCGATCAGCGCATCCGGCGGCGGTGTTTCATCGCGGAAAAAACGCGCGGCTTCTGCCAGGCGCGTTCGAATGCGTTCGCGCAGCTCCTTGGTCGCGGCGTCAGTGAAGGTCACGACGAGGATTTGCGGCGGCAACAATTCACGCCCGAAACCGCTCGATTCGCCACCATGGCCGAGGACCAGGCGCAGGTACAGCGCGGAAATAGTGAAGGTTTTACCGGTCCCGGCACTGGCTTCGATCAGTTGACTGCCGCGCAGCGGGAACGCCAGGGCCAGCGGTGTTTTCGCGGTCATGAGCGCGCCTCCTCGCTGCTCAATGAGCGCCACGGCGCTTCAAGCATCGGTTTGTACAAAGCGTTGCACCAATCAGGGAAGGTCTCGTCGGCGATCAGTGCGTCGTAGTCAGCGAACTGCCGGGCGAGCGCGGGACTTTCCCGGCGCTCGCCATCCGTGGTCATGCCATCGCCTTCGTAGGCTTTGCGCGCAGCGGCATCGGCTTTGGCCGGATCTGTCTGAGCGAGCCAGGCAAACGCTGTTTTCACTGCGATGGGCAGGGGCTGGCGCATGCCCGTTTGCCAGGCCATCAACAGGTCGCCCAGGATTAGGGATGCGGTATTTTTTTCAATCGGACCCAGTAACAGACTGTCGTCACTGGCCACGAGTGCAGTGGTCATCTCCATGCCACTGGCGCAGGCAACCAGATGATTGATCCATGGTCGTGTCAGACGATGCCACTTGCGAGATTTGATCGAACCGATGCTGTTTGGAATCGTGGTGATCGACAGCAAACCACCGTCTGCGCGTTGATGCAGACCGCTGAGCCATCCTTCGAGACGCAAACCTTGAAGTTCGAGATTGATCGGCAGAGCGCTGGTGAGTGGTGTGGGCCATAACGTCAGAAGCTGTTGATAGCGTTGCAGCAGATCCGGCAACGGTTCGATCAACTCTCGTTGCAGGCATTCTCCGAAACCGGCCATGGGCAGCAGTCCGCTGTTTTGCAGGCGTTTGGCATGCGCGTCCAACACCTCATCCGCACGTTCAAGCTGTGCCAGCGCGGCGCCAAGCAAACTGTCGCTGAGGCTATAGCGTTGCAGCGCATCAAGTACAAAGGGCTCTTCATCGGCCAGCGGCACTTCAGCGGCTTCGAAGAACACCTTCAATCGCTGGCTGAAGAAATGTCGCACAGGGTTGCGCAGGAAATCCTGCAACTGACCGAGGCTCAGCGGCTCTTCCTGAACGTAAGGGGCCAGGATGTTGTTATCGATTTCTGGCTCAACTGATTGATGAAGCACCTGCCATTCGTTGGCGAAGCTGAACAGGTCATCGCCTTCATGGAAGTAGCGGGCGCTGAACGGTTGCAACGGATGTTCCTGAGTCATGGCCTCAAGCAGATCTTCATCTGCATTGTGCAATCGCCAGCCACTGGCCAGATGGTCGCGCAACTGGCCGATCAATACGGATGCGGGACGCTCGCTGTTATCGCGAATGCTACGGCCGACCCAACTGATATAGAGCTGGTCACATGCCGACAGCAGCGCTTCCAACAGCAGATAGCGGTCATCTTCGCGGCGCGAACGGTCACCCGGTCGGTAATCACTGCCCATGAGGTCGAAGTCCAAAGGCGGTTGCGCACGCGGGTAATCGCCGTCATTCATGCCGAGCAGACAGACCAGTTTGAATGGGATCGCGCGCATCGGCATCAACGTACAGAAATTGACTGCGCCGGCGAGAAAGCGCTGGGACAAGCGACCTTGATCAAGACCGGCGAGCCAGGCTTCACGAACGACAGTCAACGGTAATTCGTCGTGCAACCCGACGGACTCACAGGTCTCAAGCCAGGTTTCACGCAACTCTTCGAGCTGGGCCAGCAGGTAGTCGTCATGTTCATTGCTGGCCTGGAAAAACAATTGCATCAGCGCCTGCAACCGCATGCCCCATTGCTTGGGCGACGCCGGTTGAGAGAGTTCCTGGTGGGCAATCTCCAGCGCGTCCAACAAAGCAACCAGAGGACCGATGAGTGCGGCATCCAGACCACCGATCTCGTCGTAGGGCTCGATGCCTTCGCAGGCACTGCCGCTTCCCACGGCGTAGCCGAGCAGCATCCGCCGCAGTCCGAAACGCCAACTGTTTTGCTCCAGTTCCTGAGGAAGGCCCAACCCCGCTCGTTGCCCGGCGTTCATGCCCCAACGGATGCCTGCGCCTTCGATCCAGCGATGCAGGGTGGGCAGGTCTCGCTCCTCCACACCAAAGCGAGCGCGCAGGGCCGGAACATCCAGCAGGTCGAGGATCTCGCTGACGGGGAATCGACTGTCCGGCAGTTTGAGCAGATGTTCGACAGCAATCAGCAGCGGATCACGACCACGTTGCCCCTGGTCTGCGAGCGTGAAGGGAATGAAGCGCGGGTCATTGCGTTCAAGCTGCCCGAATACTGCACGAATATGCGGGGCGTAGCTGTCGATATCCGGGACCATCACGATGACGTCGCGAGGCCTTAACCCAGGATCTGCACTGAAGCGTGCGAGCAACTGATCGTGAAGGATCTCCACCTCGCGCTGGGCGCTGTGGGCAATGTGAAAACGGATTGATTGATCCGCTTTTGGATCGACTGCCGGCCAGCGTTCACGCGTTTCATTCAGAGGACGTAATTCAAGAATGTCGTCCTGCAATTGATTGAGCATGTTCAGTGGCTGGCTATCACTGAACAGGTCGATTCGCCCGTCACGAAATGCCGAGCGATAGCTGTTGGGATCGTCGTAGCTATCGAGCAGATTGATGTAGTCCCGCCCCTGCTTGCCCCACGCAGCCAACAGCGGATGGGCATGCTGATGCAGGGTTTGCGGATCCAGGACAACCGGCATGCCGCTCTTGCGAGCCTGACGTTTGTATTGATGCCGTAACAGGTCTTTATCGGCGACGATGTCCGCCCAATGGTGACGACACGGGTTATGAACGCACAGCAAAACCTGGCTGAAACGAGCCAGCCCGGCAAGCGCTTCCAGCGCCTGGGCGGGAAGTGAAGAAATACCGAAAACGATCACTCGTGAAGGAAGCCCATCAGGCGCAACGTCCAGGCTATTGATACGCTCGATAAATCGTTGATGGACGCCGGCACGGCTTTGCGCCATGCCTTGTTCACCGACATCCAGCAACAGTGCCCGCCACAATTCTGCCTGCCAGCAGTTGGCCGGGGTCAGTGCTTTCGCTTCACCCCGACCGTTGCGTAATTGATGACGACCTTCTGCCCAGTCTTCGAGCCAGTCGGCTCGGTACACCTGGTATTGGTCAAACAGGTCAGCCAGTCGCTCGGCCAATTGATAGCGTTTGCGCAAATCGGTGTCATGGGTAAGGAAGCGTTGCAGAGGCTCGAAGTGTGGCTGATCGATCAACTGTGGAAGCAGACGCATGAGCCGCCAGGTCAGCGGGGCTTTATCGAGCAGGGATTTGACCGGGATTTCATCTCGTCCAAGGACCATGCGATAGAGCTGCCACATGAAGCTGCCCGGCAACTGCACATCGATCGCTGCGGCGATACCGCAGCCGCCCATGTCGTCCTCTTTCGGATCCTCAGCCAGTGCCAGTTTCAACCACTGGGCAATGCCATTGCTTTGTACCAAAGCGATTTCATTTTCCAAGGGTGCCAACGGGTAGCGCCGCATCCAGCTGACCACCAGGCTGCGCAACTCGTCCAGGCGGTTGCCGTGAACCACCATAAAACCAGCACTGAGGGACGTCGCGTCCGGCATAAAGGCTTCCTTGGGAAAATACAAAAGCTAGGGCCGAACCTTAGCATTGTCGGGAGACTGTGACAGCCGGAAGCCGTCCGGTACTGCTGTACGAACTTTCCTGCGGGCAAAACAAAACCCCTACCTGCATACGCAGATAGGGGTTTCGGAATTTAATCTTGACGATGACCTACTCTCACATGGGGAAACCCCACACTACCATCGGCGATGCATCGTTTCACTGCTGAGTTCGGGATGGGATCAGGTGGTTCCAATGCTCTATGGTCGTCAAGAAATTCGGTAGCCAGCTCGTGTACCTTGCGGTTCACGCTCCAGCGAATGGGTATGCGATAGTTTGTGTGTTTGTTTCTCGAACTTTCGGTTCGTTTCGTCTTCACACACCGCAATCTGATGCTCTTTCGAGTAGTCAAATTGCTTGGGTGTTATATGGTCAAGCCTCACGGGCAATTAGTATTGGTTAGCTCAACGCCTCACAGCGCTTACACACCCAACCTATCAACGTCGTAGTCTTCGACGGCCCTTCAGGGGACTCAAGGTCCCAGTGAGATCTCATCTTGAGGCTAGTTTCCCGCTTAGATGCTTTCAGCGGTTATCTATTCCGAACATAGCTACCCGGCAATGCCACTGGCGTGACAACCGGAACACCAGAGGTTCGTCCACTCCGGTCCTCTCGTACTAGGAGCAGCCCCTCTCAAATCTCAAACGTCCACGGCAGATAGGGACCGAACTGTCTCACGACGTTCTAAACCCAGCTCGCGTACCACTTTAAATGGCGAACAGCCATACCCTTGGGACCGGCTTCAGCCCCAGGATGTGATGAGCCGACATCGAGGTGCCAAACACCGCCGTCGATATGAACTCTTGGGCGGTATCAGCCTGTTATCCCCGGAGTAC